>NZ_JAOEGB010000012.1 GCF_025420585.1 Planotetraspora sp. A-T 1434
ACTGAGCAGCAACAGCGCGACGCTGAGCTACTCACGGCCCCTGCCGAAGCGGCAGGGGCGTTGCTCCACCACGCTGTCGGCGCAGTCGGAGAACATCCAGCGCAAGGCCAAGTCGGCCAGCCCACCCCGAGTCGCCGACCACGACCTGGACCGGGCGAGCCGTTACCCGAACCCCGAAGCCGAAAAGCGGAGACCACAAGTCCTAAAACGAACGTGAATATTGTGTTACGCGTCGCGCGTCCCATGCCTTGTAGACCCTCTGACACGGAAAGCTATGGTCATCCCGGCTACAGGGGAGGATCTCCAATGCTCCGGCGCACGCGGCTTTTCGGACAGAAGACCCGAGTCACCTTCACGCTGCCCCTCGACGAGCCCTCCGGCGTCGTCAGCGTCGTCGGCGACTTCAACGACTGGCGACCCGGCCGTCATGAGCTGCTGCGCCGCCGGAACGGCACCCGCACGGTCTCGATCATCCTCCCGCCCGGCGTCCACCGTTTCCGCTACCTGGCGACGGGTGGCCTCTGGTTCGACGACGAGACGGCCGACCACGTCGATCACCTCGGCAGCCTCGTGCACCTTTAGCGACCTCTGGCGACCTTTAACAACCTTTCGCGACCTTTGGCGAAACGACCTAGCTGTCGAGGGACAGGATTCGGCGGACGTGGGCGACCTTGTCCGGGTCGCCCACGACGGTGAGCCGCCCGGCCGTCTTCGCCTCCGCCGTCGTCGCCGGGTCGCGCGCGATCTCGGCCAGCGTCGCCGCGTCCGCGGTGATCACGACGTCGGGATGGTCGGCGGCTCCCGGCCGCGTCATCAGGATGCCGTCGTCGATGACGGCGCACAGCGCGCCGTCATCGGTGTGGAACTGGACGGTCAGCGCGACGCCTCGGGCCCGGTCCGCGCGGAAGCGGATCTGCAGCGGCAGCGCCAGCCAGTGCACGCGGAAGGTGTCTGAGGGATCCTGCGCGCGGAGGAGTCGCATACCGAAGCGCGCCAGTTCGGTCATGGCGGGCGCGAGGGCCCGCCCCTCGGCCGTCAGCTCGTAGACCTTCGAGGCAGCGGGAGGCGGCAGCGTGCGCCGGCTCACGAGCCCGGCGTTCTCCAGGTCGCGTAGCCGCGTCGCCAGCATGTCGGTCGAGACTCCCGGCAACCCGCCGAGCAGGTCCGTGTAGCGGCGGGGGCCGTCGAGCAACTCCCGGACGATCAACAGCGCCCAGCGCTCCCCCACCACGTCCAGCGCCTTCGCGATCGCGCAGTGCTGGCCGTACGTACGTGCCCTCATGAACGTAGGCTACCTGTCCAGACCCGTTTCCAAGCACGGACTTGGAAGTTCCAAGCATAATCGCAACGAAAGGGGTAGTATCCAGGCCAGAACTTGGAAAATCCAAGGCGACTAGGAGTTGGGATGATCGACACCACAGTCCTTCACACGGCGATCACGCTGCTGCTGGCCTTCACCGCCATGGTGGGCGTCGCGGGAGCCGCCGCGGTCGCGGTCGTCCGGTCGAAGACGCACCTCGAGCCCGCCCCCATCCACACGCACACGCAGCGGCGGGACACCCGCACCTCCGCCACCCTGGCAAGGCGGTAGCCGTACCCGGATCTGGCTAGGCCCGCGCCTCCTCGGGAAGGGGCCCCGGCATGGCCGTCCGCCTCGTCCGGCCACGTACGGCGGAGCCGAGGAACGCCACACCGAAGACGAGGCCGACCAGCAGGGCGATGGACGCTCCGGCCGCGACGTTCCACTGGGTCGAGATCCAGACCCCGGCCAGGGCGCAGCAGACGCCGATGGCGGCCGCGACGGGAAAGAGCACGGCGAGCCGGTCACTGAGCAGCCGCGCGGTCGCGGCCGGGCCCACCAGCAGAGCCACCGTGAGGATCGCCCCCAGCGCGGGCACGGTCGCCACCACGGTCACCTCAATGATCGCCAGCAGAGCGAAGTCGAGAACGGCGGTGGGCAGGCCCAGGGCCGACGCCCCGGCGGGATCGAAGGCGGCGAGGAGCAGCTCCTTGCCGACCACGGCCAGGACCAGCGTCACCGCCACGGCGACGACGGCGGTTGTCACCAGATCGGCGGAGCTCACCGCCAGGACGTCGCCGACCGTGTAGGCCGTCAGATCCTTGCTGAAGCCGTCCTGCGCCGAGATGAGCACGACGCCGAGCGCGAACCCGCCGGACAGCGCGATCCCGGTCGCGGCGGTGAAGTCCTGCCCCCGCGCCCGGGAGAAGAGCACCACGGCCAACACGACGAGCAGGCCGAAGACGCCTCCCCCGAGGTAGAGGTCGACCCCCAGCATCGCGGCGATGACGATCCCGGGGAAGGTCGCGTGGGTGAGGGCCATCGTGAAGAACGGCAGCCGCCGCACGATCACGAACACCCCGACCACGCCGCCGAGGGCGCCGACGAGGGCCGCCTCGATCATGGCCCGGTGCACGGTGGAGTCGAGCCAGCTCATCGGGCGGCCTCCAGCTCCGGCTCGTCCAGCCGCGCGCCTTCCTTGGCGCGGCCGCCCTGAAGGAGAGGCACCCGTCTCCGTACGGTCCCCGCGAGGGTCGCCAGGCCGTACATGACGACGAGGACGAGCACGATGGTGCCGCCCGAGGCGAGCCGCAGGCCGTAGTGAATGGACGCGTCGAAGCTCACGGCGAGCCCGAGCCACCCTCCGGCGGCGGCGATGAGACAGGCGAGGGGCACGATGACCATCAGCCGGTCCGACAGGGCACGGGCGGCGGCGGCCGGGACGATCAGCAGCGCGATGACGAGGATCGTGCCGACCGCCCGCACCGCCGCCACGATCACCAGGGCGATCGCGACGTTGAGCACCAGGTCGAGCAGGCTCACCCGGACGCCCGCCGCCGCGGCTCCCTCGGGGTCGAAGGCGCGCAGCATGAGCGGCCGTCGCAGCACGGCGAGCAGCCCCACGACCAGGACCGTCACGACGCCGGTCTGGACGAGCTGCTCCTGGGTCACCGTGAGCACCCGGCCGAACAGGAACGCCGTCAGATCGGAGGTGTAGCCGGTCTGCCGGGAGACGAGCACCACCCCGACGGCGAACAGTGAGGTCAGCAGCATGGCCAGGGCGGCGTCCTCGCTCACGCGGCGCCGGTGCGTGAACACCGTCAGCAGCACCGCCGTGACGATGCCGGCGGCGAGCGCGCCCCAGAAGATGCCGCCGTCCCCCCCGAGCAGATAGCCGATGACGACGCCGGGGAACACGGTGTGGGTCAGGGTGTCGCTGGCGAACGCGAGGCGGCGCAGGAGGACCAGCACGCCGACCGTGCCGGCGAGCACTCCGAGGATGACCAGCTCGGCCAGCGCGCGGGCCATGAACGGCAGGTGGAAGGGGTCGAACAGGCTCATGTCTGCGTCACGATCACTCGGTCTCCGCGCAGCTCCAGCGCGCGCCCGCCGTACGTCGCCCGAAGCCGCTCGGGCGTCAGGACCGTGCCGGTAGGCCCGAAGCCGAACTGCTGCCGGTTGAGCAGGCACACCTCCTCGCACGCCAGATGCGCGATGGCGAGGTCGTGGGTGCTGACCACCACGGCGGCGCCCCGGGCCTTGAGCGCGGCTATCGCCTCCAGGAGGGAGTGCTGGCTGACCGCGTCGACGCCGTTGAACGGCTCGTCGAGCAGCAGCATCCGGGGCTGGGCCGAGATCGCCCGCGCGAGCAGCACGCGCTGCCGCTGGCCGCCGGACAGCGTGCCGAACCGGTCGCGGGCGCGGCCGCTCAGGCCCACCTGCTCCAGCGCCTCGGCGACCTGGGCCCGGTCGGCAGCGGAGGGACGGCGCAGCCAGCCGATCCTCCGGTAACGGCCCATCATCACCACCTGCTCGACCGACACGGGAAAGTCGGGATCGAGGGTGTCGGCCTGCGGCACGTATGCCACGTCGCGGCGCGCGTGCGCCGGAGCGACGCCGAGCACCTCGATCCTGCCGCGCACTGTGGGGACCAGGCCCAGGATGGCCTTGATCAGCGTGGACTTGCCCGCCCCGTTGGGGCCGATCAACGCCACGGCCTCGCCGGCGTAGACGGTGCCGTGCAGTTCCTCCAGCACCGGCACGTCCCCGTAGGCGACGCTGGCCCGGTCGAGCACCAGCGCGGCCGTACGGCCCGCCTGCCCGGTCATGCCGCGACGCCCTTGAGAGCGCTGACGATGGTGTCGGTGTTGTGGGTCTCCATCTGGAGGTAGGTCGCGCCGGACGATCCCTCGGGGCCCAGCGTGTCGCCGTACAGCGAGTCCTCGCCCGCTTCGACCTTCACGCCGGCCTCGCGGCCGATGGCCTCCGCCGTCTTCGGCGGCAGGGAGGACTCGGAGAAGATCGCGGCGACGCCGGTCGCCTTGATCTTGGCGACGATGTCGGCGATCTGCTTTCCGGACAGCTCCGCCGAGGTGTCGAAGCTCGGGACGATGGAGCCGGCGAACGTCAGCTTGTAGCGCTCGATGTAGTAGCCGAAGGCGTCGTGGTTGGTCACCAGCTTCCGCCGATCGGCGGGGACAGAATCGATCTTCCTGGCGATCTCCGTGCCGAGCGCGTCGAGCTTGGCGTCGTAGGCCGCCAGGTTGGCCTCGTACGCCGCGGCGTCCGCGGCGTCCTTGGCGGCGAAGGCCTTCTCGATGTTCGCAGCCATGATCTTGACGTTCAGCGGGTTGTGCCAGATGTGCGGATCCCCCGCCGCTTCCTCCTTCGAGCCGTCCCCCTTGCGGAGGGCGACCCCCTGGCTCGCGTCCACCACCGTGCCGCTGAAACCGGCCGAGGCGATGACCGGGTCGAGCCACTTCTCCAGGCTCACGCCGTTCTTGACGACGACGTCGGCCTCGGCGATCGCCTGGATGTCCGCGGGGGACGGCTCGTAGTCGTGAGGATCGACGTTCGGCTTGAGTATCTGGTGGATCACCGCCTTGTCGCCGCCTATGTTGCGGGCGAAGTCGGCGACCTGGGTCGTGGTGGCGACGACCTTGAGGGCCTTGGTGCCAGCGCCGTCCGCCTGCGCGAACGACGAGGTGTCCGTCCCGCCGCAGGCTCCCGCGAACAAGGCGGCGAGGGCGACGGCCGGCAGCGATCGGGCAAGGGGCGAGAGCACGAGGGCTCCTCTACGAGATAAGCGTAATGGGGGGAACCCTTCCGAATCTGCCGCAAATGAAAATGATTGTCAAGTTCGTTATGGGAGACCCGTCGCGCTCGACCTGATCTGTCCCACCAGATCGAGCGCGGGGCCGGCCAGTCGAAACGGTCAGGTCGTCAGTGACGCCCGCGGGCGGCCAGCACGGCACGCGCCACGCCGGGATCGTCGGAGAAGACGCCGTCGACGCCGAGGTCGTACAGCTTCGCCAGCCAGCCCGTCACATTGCCGGTGGCACGGGGATAGGCCGGGTTCGCCGGGTTGCCGAGCCGGAAGTCCACCGGGAGCTGCGAGTTCTCCGGCCGGATCGTCCAGGTGTGGACGTCGAGGTGGGCCCGGTGGGCGTCCTGGATCAGCGTCGTGGGCGGGAGCAGGCGGCCGTCGGCGCCGACCGGCACGATACGTGAGGTCGCCACGCCGACACCGTCGGCGTAGGTCGCCACATCCTTGAGCCCGGCCGGCGTGACCATCTGGTCGTACGTCAGCGGATCGCCCGCCGCCACCCGGTCGTACGGCGCGCCGGAGGCGTTGACGAGCTGGATCAGGTGCAGCCGGGTCTTGCCGCGCAGTTCCCGCAGGTTGGCGGTCTCGAACGACTGGATGAACACCGGGTCGCGCCTGCTCTGCCAGCCATGCCGGGCCAGGGTGTCCAGCAGCGGCTCCTCGAGCGAGAGGCCGATGGAGTCGAAGTAGGTGGGGTGCTTCGTCTCGGGGTAGACGCCCACGCCGTACCGCTGGGCCAGCTCGATGACCTCGTCGAACGTGGGGATCTGCGCCAGCCCGTTGAAGGCCGTGTTCTCCGGGCGCAGGTCCGGGATGCGCTCCTTGGCGCGCAGCGTGCGCAACTCCGCCAGCGTGAAGTCCTCGGTGAACCAGCCCGTGATCTGGACGCCGTCGACGGTCTTGGTGGTGCGCCGCGAGGCGAACTCGGGGTGGTCCGCGACGTCGGTCGTGCCGGAAATCTCGTTCTCGTGCCTGGCCACCAGCACGTGGTCCTTGGTGGAGACCAGATCGGGCTCGATGTAGTCGGCGCCCAGGGCGATGGCCGTCTCGTACGACAGCAAGGTGTGCTCGGGCCGGTAGGCGCTCGCGCCCCGATGGCCGATGACAATGGGCTCGCGGTCACGCCTGTCGGCGGTCGCCGGTCCGGGCTGAAGGAGCACAGCGGCCACCGTACCGCCCGCGACGACGGCCAGCGCACCGGCCACAAATTTACGGATCATGGTCATGGCCGGGACCATAGGGATCCCAGGCGTCTCCAACGTGACGACGCGATGCATACCGGGCGAAACCTCATCACACAAGCGTCGCCGGGGGCCGGTGCCTCCGCCGCCGCAGCCCCAGACCGTCGCAAACAGTCATCCGATGTATCGCGCGGAACGGACCCCCACCGCCGAGATCCACCAGGACAGACCCTAAGGTACCTGGTGGAATCAATCCGATGTATGAAGAGGCCTGCACCATGACCAACCCCCATCCCGTGTCCGACCGCCCAGTTCCCTCCTGGTTCACCGACGCCAAGTTCGGCATATTCATCCACTGGGGCGCGTACTCGGTGCCGGCCTGGGCCGAGCCCACCGGTGAGCTGGGGGCCGTCGACCCAGAGGTGTGGTTCGCCCACAACCCGTACGCCGAGTGGTACTGGAACACCAGCCAGATCGAGGGCAGCCCCGCCCATGAGCACCACCGCACCGTCCACGGCGGCCGCCCCTACGACGACTTCCTGGACGAGTGGAAGGCTGAGCTCTTCGACCCCGCGGACTGGGTGGACCTGTTCGCCCGCGCCGGCGCCCGCTACGTCGTCCCGACCACCAAGCATCACGACGGGATCGCCCTGTGGGACGCTCCCGGCACCCGCACCCGCAACACCGTCCACCGCGGCCCGCGCCGCGACCTGATCGCCGATCTCGCCACCGCCGTCCGGGCCAGAGGGCTACGTTTCGGCACGTACTACTCCGGCGGCCTCGACTGGTACGCCGGCCGCCGGGCCGTCATCCGCCATGAGGACCTGATCGACGACTACGGCCGCGCCAACGAGGCCGCCTACGCCGCCTACGCGCTGCGCCAGGTCCGCGACCTGATCGACCGGTACGGGCCGGACGTGCTGTGGAACGACATCGGCTGGCCCGACCTGGGCATGGCCGACCTGCCGGGGCTGTTCGCCCACTACTACGCCACCGTTCCGGAAGGCGTGGTCAACGACCGCTGGGACGGTGCCCACGCCGACTACCTGACCAGCGAATATCAGGCGGGCCGCGAGAACGAGACGGCGGCCTACTGGGAGAACTGCCGGGGCGTCGGCCTCTCGTTCGGTTACAACAGCAACGAGGGCCCGGAGCACCTGCTGGACCCGGCGAGCGCCGTCCGCCTGCTGGTCGACGTCGTCTCGCGCGGCGGCAACCTGCTGCTCAACGTCGGCCCGAAGGCGGACGGCACCCTGCCGGGCGAGCAGCGCGCCGTCCTGGAGGGCATCGCGTCCTGGATGACCCACCACGCTTCCGCCGTACACGGGAGCAGGCCGCTGGAGCCCGGCGCCGCCGTGCCGCACGACGGCGGCCCGTGGATCCGCTGGACCCGCGACGACCGCCACGCCTACGCGTTCCTGGCCGACGTCCCGGCCTCTGGCCAGGTTCTTTTGAAGACCCGTCAGGGGCTGCTGGACCCCGGCACGGCGGCCCGCCTGGACGGCCGTGCCGTACGGGCCGAAGCCGTGCCGGACGGCGTGCTGGTCACCTCGGCCGAGCTCGGCGCACCGCTGCCCGCCGTGGTCCGATTCGCCCTGGCGACAGGCCCGTCCGCCGGCTGAGGATCGCCACCACCGGCCGGAGCTCGCGGCTCACGAGCGCCGGCGCCGGCGGCCGCGGCACCGGCTGGAGAGGGGGACCGGGCGTGAAGTAGCGTCACCGTTCATGCGGGCCTGAGACGGCGGAGCCAGGCACCGGCAGTGCGAGCGAGAGGTTCCCATGACCACCGATCACGGCCACCGGCGGGCGTTTCCCGCCGCGGTCCATCTCACCGGCCACGGCGTCGTGCTGCGAGAATGGACCGACCGGGATCTGGTCGCGATGGTGGGCCTCTTCGACGACCCGGCCGTGGCCTACTGGACCCCGCTCGTCTCACCGTTCGATCTGGCCGCCGCCCGCGCCTACCTGCGAAGGGCGCGCCGCGCCCGCGCCGCCGACGAGCGCCTCCATCTGGCGATCACGACGGACGGCCACGAGCCCAGGGGCGAGGTGCTGCTCAGCCGGTGGGTGGGCGGCGAGGACGAGGCGAGCATCGGCTACAGCGTCGGGGCCGCCCACCGAGGGCAGGGACTGGCGATCCGGGCGGTGAACGTGCTGGCGGAGTTCGCCCTGACGACGCTGGGCCTCGCCCGCGTGCTGCTGGAGATCGAGCCGGGAAACGCCGCCAGCGTCGCCGTCGCGCGGGGCGCCGGTTTCCATCTGACCGACACGCCACCGGTCGAGGAGATCGAGAAGGGACGCCCGATCACTCTTCTCACCTGGGCCCGCGATCACTAGCTGGACCCCCGGCTCTCCGGCTGCCGGATGTGGCTTGGCGGTTAGATCACCGTCACCATCGTCGGCACTTCCCGGCGGTCGGCGGGCCGGCCGGGGACGGCCGTCGGCGAGCGTTGTCGTCGCTGCACAGGAACGAAATAGCGGCCTCCGGACGGATCCCTCACCGGCACCTTTACTCAGCCCAGACAACTATTTTGACCGGACTTTGCTGAACAAAGCTTGATTTATCAGGATTTGTCTGGGCACTGCTCAGGCCCATGTCCTCTTGTCGTCTAACTGTCCTCGTGCCGGCGCACAACGAGGAGGACCAGATCGCGGAGACGATCGGCTCCTTACGGGCGCAGGACCGGCAACCCGACGAGATCATCGTCGTGGCCGACAACTGCACGGACGCGACCGTCGATATCGCCACCTCGCTCGGCGTCCGCGTGATCGAGACGGAAGGCAACCGGCACCGCAAGGCGGGCGCGCTCAACCAGGTCCTCGACCGGCTCCTGCCCGGAACGGGAGAGCGCGACGTGGTCCTCGTGATGGACGCCGACTCCGCACTCGATCCGGGCTTCATCAGACATGGCCTGGACAAGCTGGCGAACGGGCGGCTCGCCGCGGTGGGAGGCACCTTCTCCGGCAAGCCCGGGGGCGGCCTCGTGGGCATGTTCCAGCGCAACGAGTACGCCCGGTATGCCCGCGACGTCAGGAGACTGCGCGGCAGGGCCCTCGTGCTGACGGGCACCGCGACGATGTTCCGCGCGAGCACTCTCCAGAAGGTCGTGGCGGCCCGCCGCGACGGCACGCTGCCCGGCGGCGACCACGTCTACGACGTGCGGGTGCTCACCGAGGACAACGAGCTGACCCTCGCGATCCTCCACCTCGGCATGCGCATCCTCTGCCCGCCCGGGTGCACCCTGAAGACCGAGGTCATGCCCACCTGGCGCGAGCTCTTCCGGCAGCGCTTGCGGTGGAAGCGCGGTGCGCTGGAGAACCTCGCGGACTACGGCTGGACGCCGGTGACCCGCGCGTACTGGGGCCGCCAACTGCTGTCCTTCGTCGGCGTCATCGTCCTCCTGCTGTACCTGACCAGCCTCGCCTGGTCGGTCATGGTCGTCGGCGCGGTGACCATCGCGCCGATCTGGATCGCCATCACGGCGATCTTCATCGTCGAACGCATCGTCACGGTTCGCAGCCGCGGGCCGGCTCAGATGGCGATCGCCGCAACCTTGGTGATCGAGATGGTGTTCGACGTGTTCCTGCAGGCGGCCCAGGCCAAAGCGTTCTGGGACGCCTTCTCCCGCACAGAAAGGAAATGGTGATGTACAACACTCCTGTAGGTGGAGTGGCCGCCGGTTTCGGCGGGACGGCCGCCGTGGCCTCGCCACTGTTCGGCATGAACGGCATCTGGCTGGCGCTGGCCCTCTTCGCAGTCGGGTCGGCGGTTCTCGCCGTCGTACGCATCCTCCCCAAGCGCGGATGCTGAGAGGACGCCCGGTCGCGCTCGTCCTGGGCGGACTGGTGACGGCCTTGTCCGCCTGTGCCGGGGGCGCGGCCCCCGCAGGGCGGACAGCGGATGTCGCGACCGCCCGGCCCCCGGCTGAGGCGACGGCTCCGTCCTCGCCGGAACCGGCCGTGACCCCCGCCGCCACGGCGGCGGGGGTCGTGCCCCTGCCCGCGTCGATTCCGGTCAGGCTGACCATCGACAAGATCGGCGTCGAGACTCCACTGCTGAAGCTGGGGTTGAACCCGGACAGAACGCTGGAGACACCGTCCATGGCGAACGTCATGAAGGCGGGCTGGTACACGGGCGGCCCGACCCCCGGCCAGAACGGCACGTCGGTCCTGGTCGGGCACGTCGATTCCAGGAACGGCCCGGCGGTCTTCTACCGCCTGCGCGACCTGAGACCGGGTGACGCCGTCAAGGTGACCAGGAAGGACGGCTCCACTGCGGTGTTCACGGTTTACAAGCGGGAGCAGGTGCCGAAGAACCGGTTCCCCACCCAGCGCGTGTACCGCCAGGCCACACGTCCGGAGCTCAGGCTCATCACCTGCGGAGGCGGTTTCGACAGGTCCATCGGCCACTACGTGGACAATCTGATCGTTTACGCGCGCCTAACCGGATCCGCCTGACCGGGCGGGCCGTACACGCTCTTCAGGGAAGTCCATGACCCTGCCGCGGGTCTCGGCCGCTGCGGGGCCGGGGCGGGTCGAACCCGGGGGCGCCGGACGGTGGCTTGCCGCCACCGGACGCTGCTCCTGAGGGACCATGGCGGCAGATTTGCTAGATGTTTGCGCAGGTGAGAGCCTTCGCGGGCGGCAATCTGCTAGCAAGGTGACATTCCCAGCAGTTCCTTGAGCTGATCTCTGGAGGTTGGGATGGAGTGGCTGAATGTCACCGTGGAAACCGCAAATCAGCAGGCCATAGCTCACCCGTGTGGCGAGATCGACATAGCGACCGCCGAGGACCTCAAGAGAGCGCTCGAAGCCTCGATTCAGGGGGCCGCGATCTCCCGGCTTGAAGTGGACATGAGCCGTGTCTCCTTCATGGACTGTTCCGGGCTGCGCGTGCTCTTCGTGCTCAAGCGTCGGCTCCAGGAGGCAGGCGGCGCGTTCGCCCTGACCAACGTCACGCCGGCAGTCGATCGGCTGCTGTCCACCGCCGGCCTCGATCACTGGCTTGAGGACGCCATGTTCCCGATTGTCGACCCGGTACGGCGGGGCCGTTCCCCCACGCACCAGGTCGTCCGCGGATGGTTGGGCGCGACCTCGAGATAGCGTCCAAGTTCGCCTTACCGAGACGAGACGGCGGCCCGGGGAAGCGGTCCGACATCGGACTCCCGCCCGGGCCGCTTCTCGGCATGACGCTGTCCAGGCCCGGTCCCGCCCCGGAGGTCAACGCGTCGGCCGCGACCCCCGTGGCGAAGGCATGGACCGCCTTGTACAGCAGATCGACGATCAACTCCTGGCGCGGCCACGTCCGCGGAGGCGCCCCGGTCGCGTTCTCCAGAATCCGATCGGTCACAGCGCGCAGCCCACAAAGCAGTACGGCTCCCGCCGGGGAGGCGGGAGCCGTACGGGATGGCTGAGGAGATCCGGGTCAGACCTGGCCGGCCTTCTCCAGGGCCGAGCAGCAGGTGTTGACGATCAGGCGCGTGACGACGTAGGGGTCGATGTTCGCGTTCGGGCGACGGTCCTCGATGTAGCCCTTCTTGTCGACCTCGACCTGCCACGGGATGCGGACCGACGCGCCGCGGTTGGACACGCCGTAGCTGAACTCGCTCCAGGGCGCGGTCTCGTGGTGGCCGGTGAGGCGCTGCTCGATGCCGAAGCCGTAGCCCTTGATGTGCTCCAGGGCCTTCTCGCCCAGGGCCTCGCAGGCGGTGATGATCGGCTCGTAGCCCTCGCGCATGGCCTTGGTCGAGAAGTTGGTGTGCGCGCCGGCGCCGTTCCAGTCGCCCTTGGCCGGCTTGGGGTCGAGGGTCGCGGAGACACCGAAGTCCTCGGCGATGCGGTAGAGCAGGTAGCGGGCCATCCACAGGTGGTCGGCGGCCTCCACGGGGCCGGCCGGGCCGATCTGGAACTCCCACTGGCCGGGCATGACCTCGGCGTTGATGCCGGAGATCTTGAGGCCGGCCTCGATGCAGGCGTCGAGGTGGGCCTCGACGATGTCACGGCCGACGACCTCGTCCGCGCCGATGCCGCAGTAGTACGGGCCCTGCGGGCCGGGGAAGCCGCCGACCGGGAAGCCGTAGGGGCGGCCGTCCTTGAAGAAGGTGTACTCCTGCTCGATGCCGAACCAGGAGTCCTGCTCGGCGAACTGCTCGGCGATCGGGGTGAGGAGCGCGCGGGTGTTCGTCGAGTGCGGCGTCATGTCCGTGAGCAGGACCTCGCACAGCACGAGAACGTTGTCGCCACCGCGGATCGGGTCAGGACAGGAGAAGACCGGCTTGAGCACGCAGTCGGACGCGTGACCCTCGGCCTGGTTGGTGCTGGACCCGTCGAACCCCCAGATCGGCAGCTCGGCGCCGTCGGCAAGGATCTTGGTCTTCGACCGGAGCTTCGCGGTGGGCTCCGTGCCGTCGATCCAGATGTACTCGGCCTTGTAGGTCACGTCGATCCCTTCATAGAAGAGGCAGACTGGTGGTTATCCGCCACGCCGAGGTTGCCGTACAGCCGTTTCAAACCCTTTGCCCATCTGTGAACACAGTGTTAACCGCGAAACTTTGCCTTTCGCGGGGTTTAAGGAGAGCGGCTCCCCAGACTCGTTCGGATCCTCGCACATGATCCGCGATTTCCCGGGCAGTCGGACTTCGCCCACGAATCAGCAACCGCAGCTTGGGGTGAGGTCAAATGGTCTTGCTGGGCCTTCTTCTCATAGTGGTCGCGGCGGCGGCCATGATCGAGGTGTCGGTCAACGACGCCGCGAACACCACGCCCATCACGATATGGGAGCGCACGTTCAACCTGAGCCCGTTCGAGCTGTTCATCGCCGGTGCGGTCACGGCCGCGGTGTTCCTGATCGGCCTTCTCCTGGTCAGTGGCGGCATGCGCCGGGCGGCTGTGAAGCGCAAGCGGCTCCGCGAGGCACGGCTGGCCGAGCGCGACCGTGTCTCCCGGCTCGAGGCCGAGAAGCGCGACCTGGAGCGCCGTCTGGAGACGGAGAACACGACGACCGACGTGAGGGATGGTGTCGTCGACCGTGACCGGGACGGTGTGGACGATCGCGAGGAGACCGCGACCGGCCGGAACCTCCGTCCGGCAGCCGATCGAGACGCGGACGGCGTCGACGACCGCGACGAGGCCACGACGCCCCCCGGGCGGCACCACGTGTCGGTCCCGGCTCAGCAGGCGTCCGACCAGCTCGTGGCCGGAGGCCGCCGCTCGTCCGAGAACCCCGCCAACCGCGCCTGAACCGGCGGGCCACCCATCCCGCCAGCCCGGCGGGCCGGCTCATGGGTCGATCTCACGGCGGTACGGCTCTCCCGGGGCCGTATCGCCGTGAGCCATGTCTTCACCCGGGTAAACCCGGTAACCCGGGATGACCCGATCTCCGATGTCAGCCTGATGTCGACACGGTCGTGAGCTCGTCGAGGGATCTGACCCGGCTCACGTGGCGACCGGCCTCGGCGGCAAGATCGGCGAACCTCATGGCGTTCCGTACGGCGGCGCCGCCCGGGTCGTTGTTGAAGTAGACGTAGGCGTCACCCACGTCACCCAGCCGGTCGATCCACGTCTTCAGCGACTGATCACCATAAGACGGCCACGGCTTGGCCCGGCCCTCGTGGAAGCGCAGATAGGCCCACTCCGCCGTCCGCCAGAGCGGGCTCGACGGCCGTCCCTGGCGGTCGGCCCAGCAGAGCGCCGCGTCGCGCTCGGCGAGCAACTCCCGGATCTCGTCCGTCCACCAGGAGGCGTGCCTCGGCTCGACGGCGACTCTGACCTTGGCCGGGAAACGGGCCAGGCAGCGGCGGAGCCGGTCGGCGTCCACCTCCAGCGTGGGCGGCAGCTGCAGCAGGATCGGGCCCAGCTTCGGGCCGAGCCCCTCGGCGACGCCCATCAGGCGCTCGACCGGCTCCTCGGGGTCCTTCAATCGCTTGATGTGAGTGAGGAACCGGCTCGCCTTGACGGCCATGACGAAGTCGCCGGGCGTCCGCTCCCGCCACGCCTCGAACGTCTCCCGTTTCGGCAGCCGGTAGAAGGCGTTGTTGTTCTCCACCGTGGCGAACGCCTCGCCGTACTTCTCCAGCCAGACCCGCTGGGGCAGGCCGGGATACAGCACGTCCCGCCAGTCGGCGTACTGCCAGCCGGAGGTTCCCACGAACATGGGCATGTCATCCCCCTACCCCGCCAATGGAATAGATCGCAGATAGCTGGGCAGGCGATTTTTGGACTGACAACTGACCAATCGCAACGGAAGGGGCGAGTGATGATCCAGGGAAAGACGATCGCGTTCCTGGTCGCTCCCGAGGGAGTCGAGCAGGTCGAGCTGACCGAGCCGTGGAAGGCCGTCGAGCAGGCGGGCGGCACGCCGCGTCTGATCTCCACCAAGCCGGGCCGGATCCAGGCGTACAACCACCTCGACAAGGCCGACACCTTCCCGGTCGACGCGACGGTAGACGACGTGTCCGCCGCGCAGTTCGACGGGCTGGTCCTTCCCGGTGGGGTGGCCAACCCGGACATACTCCGCATGCATCCGAAGGCGGTCGAGTTCGTCGGGGCGTTCTTCGACTCCGCCAAGCCGGTGGCGGCCATCTGCCACGGGCCGTGGACGTTGATCGAGGCGGACGCGGTGCGCGGCCGTACGCTGACGTCGTGGCCGAGCCTCAAGACCGACCTGCGCAACGCCGGGGCGAAGTGGGTCGACCAGGAGGTGATGGTCTGCACGGGCGGCGCCAACGTCATCGTCACCAGCCGCAAGCCTGACGACCTGAAGGCGTTCTGCCAGGCGGCGATCGACGCGTTCGGGTCCTGATCGGCATACGCCTTTCCCGGGCGGAACGACCTCTGCCATGCTTGCCCGCGTCGCGGATCGCCAAGGACCGATCACCAAGGACGGCCGGAGGCTGATCGGACGATCCCCGGAGAGCCGGTTCACTCAGAAACGGTTTGAGAAACGGTTCGCTCAGAAACGGCTCCCGGAGAGACGGCTCGTAAGAAACAGAGCGCGGAGAAGACTGGCATGACCGAGGTGTTCACGCTCGGAGAGGCGCTGGGCGTCGTCTCGGCCGACCGGATCAGGCACGACATGACCGCGCGTCTCGACGTCGAGGGCGCCGAGCTCACGGTGGCGGTGGGGCTGGCGAGGCTCGGTCACACCGTCACCTGGCTCGGCCGGGTCAGCGTCGACGAGCTCGGCGTCCGGACGCTCACCGTGCTGCGGGGCGAGGGAGTCGACGTCTCCCATGTCCGGATCGACGAGACCGCGCCGACCGGCATCGTGATCCGCCAGCGCCGGATCGGCCGCCTGTCGCACGCGGTCCACTACCGGGAGGGCTCCGCGGGGTCGCGCCTTTCCACGGGCGACGTCCCCGCGGAGGCCATCCAGTCGGCGAGAGTTCTGCACGTCACCGGCATCACCCCGGCGCTCAGCGGATACGCCTGGAGCGCCGTCCACCACGCGGTCAAGCTGGCGACAGACGCCGGAGTGCTCGTCTCCGTGGACGTGAACCACCGCCCCCATCTGTGGGAGAGCGTGGAGGAGGCCCGGCAGGCACTGAGCGAGCTGGCCGTCTCGGCCGACATCCTCTTCGCCACCCAGGACGAGTTGCAGCTCGTGGACACGGCGCTTCCGGGGATCCCCGAGCTGGTCGTCACGCGTGGCGCCAAGGGCGCGAGCGCGACCGTCGACGGTCTGCGCTACGACACCCAGGCCGCCCCCGTGACCGCGGTCGATCCCACCGGAGTCGGCGGCGCCTTCGTCGCCGGATATCTCAGCGCGCTCCTCGACGGCCTGCATCCCGCCGACCGGCTGAAGCGCGGCATCTCGCTCGCCGCCTTTTCCGTGGCCGGTCCCAGCTCGTGGCAGGGCCTTCCCACCCGTGCCGAATTGCCGCCGTGATCACGCGTTCCAGGGCTCGCTCCTGACGCGGGCGTTGCCGGGGTCGTAGAGAGGCTCGCGAACGATCTCCGCGCCGACCCCCCGTTGATCCCGATCTCCACGCGGGTGCCGGCCCCTGTGTCCATGGGCAGGTGCGCGTAGGCGATCGAGCCGCGGACGCGGTAGCCGTACCCGCCGCTGGTCACCCGGGAGACCGGCTGTCAGTCCAGCCAAGCCGGGCCAAGGGGTATGGCCACGCCGCATCCGGCCACACCCCCGCCGATCACCACTGCTTGGGCTTCCACGGAGAGTTGTGACGTTGGTACCGTCCCAGCTACCTGAGAAGTCGGCATGAGGTTGCTTGTTTCTGTAACACCCGGCCCAGACAATCGGATCAATGGTCTGAAGGTAGACCAAAAGGAGCCGGGCATGCCAGATGCCGTCAATGACGCGCTGGATCTCGTCGCGGGCCGGGCCGGACGGCCGGTCACCTCGCGCTACGTGAACGACTTCTCCATCTTGATCATTTCCAACCTGGCGTGGACGCTCTGGTTCGCCGTCCACCAGCGGCTGGTCCGCGACCGGGCTCTTCCCCAGCGGCTGGTCCGCGACCGGGCTCTTCCCCAGCGGCTGGTCCGCGACCGGGCTCTTCCCGGCTTCGACCACAGCGCGGAGGCCGCGGACAAGTTCGCGCAGGCCGTTCGCGACATCGAGGATCCGAGCTTCGGCCATCTCATCGACGGCCGGATACCGCCCACGAACTAGAGGAGGCCTGATGGCGCAAGCCCTCGACGACGACGCCCAACGACTTGCCGAGCTCGGTTACAAGCAGGAGCTCTCCCGGACCTGGAGCGGGTTCTCCAATTTCGCGATCTCTTTCTCCATCATCTCGATCCTGGCCGGCTGCTTCACCACCTTCGGCCAGGCGTGGAACAACGGAGGGCCTCTCGCCATCTCCGTGGGCTGGCCGCTGATCTCGGCTTTCATCCTGATCATTGGTTTCTGCATGTCGGAGCTGGTCTCGGCATACCCGACCGCAGGCGGCATCTACTGGTGGGCGGCCAAGCTGGGCAGGCCGATCCACGGCTGGTTCACCGGCTGGCTCAACCTCGTGGGGCTGATCGCGGTCACCGCGTCCGTGGACTACGGCTGCGCCACGTTCCTCAACATCACGATCGGCCGGTTCAGCGACAGCTGGGCCAAGGGCGACGCGCTGCGGCAGACGTTCCTGCTGTTCGCGATCATCCTGGTGCTCCACGCGCTGATCAACATCTACAGCCACCGGCTGATCTCGGTGCTCCAGAACGTCTCCGTCTGGTGGCACGTGTTCGGAGCGGCGGCGGTCGTCCTCATCCTGATCTTCGGACCGTCGAAGCACCAGAGCGTCAGCTTCCTGTTCGAGCGGTTCAACAACTCGGGCTTCGGAGACGGCACCACCTCAGGGCCGACGTTCTGGCTCTACGTCCTGCCGCTGGGCTTCCTGCTCACGCAGTACACGATCACCGGGTTCGACGCGTGCGCGCACGTGTCCGAGGAGACGCACGGCGCCGCCAAGACGGCCGCCAAGGGGCTGTGGCAGTCGATCTTCTACTCCGCGATCGGCGGCTGGATCCTCCTGCTGGCCTTCCTGTTCGCGGCCACGGACGTGGACGCGGTCAACAAGGAGTTCGGCTTCGTCGGGGCCATCTTCACGTCGTCGCTGTCGTCGAGCCTCGCCACGGTGATCTTCGGGATCTCGACCATCGGGCAGTTCTTCTGCGGCATGAGCTGCGTGACGTCGATGTCGCGGATGACCTACGCGTTCTCCCGTGACGGCGCGGTCCCCGGCTGGCGGCTGTGGTCGCGCGTGGACAAGAACCGGACCCCGGTCAACGCCATCATCGGCGGCTGCGCCGTGGCCCTGCTGATCACCCTGCCCGCGCTGTACGCGCCTCCCGGGAGCGCCACCCCCGTGGCGTTCCTCGCGGTGGTGTCCATCGCGGTCATCGGGCTCTACCTCGCGTTCCTCATCCCGATCTGGCTTCGGCTCCGCGCGGGAGACTCGTTCCAGCCGGGGCCGTGGACGCTGGGCGGCAAGTACAAGGTCCTCGGGTGGATCTCCGTGGTGGAGATCGCCATCATCTCGATCTACTTCATCCTGCCCATCGCACCGGCGGGCGTTCCGGGGAACAAGGGCTTCACCTGGACCTCCGTGAACTACGCGCCCATCGCCGTGGGCGCCGTGCTCATCGGCATCGCCCTGTGGTGGGCGCTGTCCGCCAGGCACTGGTTCACCGGCCCGCGCCGCACCGTCGAGGACGCCGAGGCCGCCGAGCCCGTCGCCTGACCCTCCCCGACCCGTCCCGGCTGTCCCTGTCTGTCCCTGTCTGTCCCCGACTGTCCCGTACGGCCCGCCCCGCCCGGAGCGGGCCGTACGGCTGAGCGGGAACGGATCAGGAGGCTTCGAACGCGCGGGCGACGGTGACGCGGGTCTCGTCCATGGAGGCCTCGCCCAGCTCACGCGCCACGGAGGTCATGTCCACGTCGGGCATCCCGCAGGGGATGGCGAGGTCCCACGGCGTGAGGTCGCCGTCGACGTTGAGCGCGAAGCCGTGGCTGGTGACCGACCGGCTGGACCGCATGCCGATCGACACGATCTTGCGGGCCGTGTCGCGGGTCCAGACGCCGGTGAGCAGCTCCGACCCTGGCGGGGTGTCACGCCTCTCCGCCGGGACGCCCAGCTCGCCCAGCGCCTCGACAAGCCGCAACTCGACCTCGCGGATGTAGTCGACGACGCCTTCGCCGGCACGGAGCTTCACGATGAGGTAGCCCACGAGCTGCCCGGGGCCGTGGTAGGTGAGCTGCCCGCCCCGGCCGGTCGTGACGACCGGGATGCCGGCCGAGGGGTCGGGCAGGTGCGCCGCCAGCGTGCGCTTGCCGACGGTGAAGACCGAGGGATGGCTGAGCAGCCAGAGCGTGTCCGGCCGCTCGTCGTCCTGCCGTTCCTGGACCAGCGCCTCCATACGTTCCATGGCCTTGTCGTAGTCGACCAGCTCGTCCTGGATGAGTGCCAGCGGCCTTGCCTGCATATTCATGTCACCTCTTCCTTTGCGAGCATAGAGCGCCGCTCCGGAACCCACGCGCCCGGCTCCGCCCAGACCCCGCCCCGAAGGCTCCGCCCAGACCCCGCCCCGAAGGCCCGGCTGGACGGCAGCCGGGCGGCCTCAGCGGTAGCCCGCTCCGACCGGGGCCTTGGGCACCGCGATCCACATGATGAGGTAGATGACGAACTGCGGGCCGGGCAGCAGGCAGGAGAGCAGGAACAGCAGCCTCACGGCGGTCGGCGTCATGCCGTAGCGCTCCGCGATCCCTCCGCAGACACCGGCGATGATCTTGTGCTGTCTCGATCGGTACATCGGCGAACCCCCTTCGTCATGCGGTTCAACTGTCATACGGTTCAACGAACCGCTCAGGAGACCCCGTTCCGCAGGAGACCCTGAGAAAACCCTGACTCGGGATCAGGCGGCTCAGCGCCAGAGGTCGCAGGAGCTGTACGCGGCGGCGCAGGGATCCATGACCACGTTCCCGCGGATGAAGGCGATCCACAGCCGGTGCCCGGCGACGGCCAGGCGGGCGCGGAAGCCGTCGAGGAGCAGCAGCCAGGCCAGCCAGCCCGCCGCCAGGACCGCCCAGTAGGAGATCAGCCGGTAGAGGAGCACCACGGCCGCCGCCGCGCCGCCCGTGACTCCCGCCGCGATCAACGTGCCGGCCAGACCGAGCTCTGTGACGCCGAGCCCTCCGGGGATGAGGGCCGGAACCGCGGCGGCCTTCGCGGCGACGTAGGCGAGCAGCACCGTGTGCGGCCCGATCGTCACCCCGGCCGCCGCGCACACCGCCGCCAGGCACGCCACGTCCAGCAGCCAGTTGGCGAGCGCGAGGCCGATCAGCGCCAGCCGGTCGCGTCCGGCGAGCCTGATCGCGCCCCTGGCGGCCCGCAGTTGGTCGAACGTCCCGGGGCTGCGCCGTCGCAGCCAGTCACGCAGCCCCCGGGGGCGCAGCACGACGGCGGCCGAGGCGGTCACGGCGAGCGCGGCGAGGGCCAGCACGGTGGGCACCCTGGTGGAGGGCTGGCCCAGCAGGGCAATCAGGCAGAGCACGCAGAACGTGGCCGTCGAGTAGACGCCACTCAGCACGAGCGTGGCCGCGGTCAGCGGCTTCGCCGCCCCGAGCCGGGCGAACTGGCGCGTGGCGTAGGCGATCGACAGCACCGGCCCCGCCGGAAGCGAGTTGGACACGGCGTTGCGCGCGTAGGTGAGCGCCACGGCCCGATGAACCGTCAGGTGTGCTCCGCCCAGCGTGAGGAGGCGGCGGGTCAGCCGGGCGAAGGTCGCCATGGACATGGCCTCCGCCACCACGGCGACGCCGAGCCAGCCGGGGCGGAGGCCCGTCATGGAACGCGAGAGCTCGTCGCCGTCGGGGATCTTGTCCTTGAGGACGAACAGCGCCAGCCCGGCCGCGCCGAGCACCAGTGCCCATCTCAACGGGCGAGACATGGGGACTCCTTGTCTTCTGTGCGGTCCCGCCGGTGGTGACCGGCCGGACCGCGTTCCACGGGAATGGTGACTCCCGAGGCGGGGGTGGGGCGATGCCGGATCTGCGGCAATTGCCCCATCCGAGATTGCCAGGTTCCGGAAATCGGCCGGCAAGCGCCCCCACCCTGGAACCTGATCTCCGCCTGCATCCGCGTATAGGGTGTAATCACACCCCCTATGGAGATTCACATGGATATCTCGAACCTTCAGGCGCAGACTCGGCTCATCCTGCGTCAGAAGATCACCATGATGGTGAACCGGTACGTCGTCCATGTGGCCCAGCCCGACGACTCGGAAGGGCCGACCGTCGCGTTCGCCGAGCAGAAGCGGCTGGCCTTCAAGGAGCAGGTGACGCTCTACACGGACGAGTCACGGCAGCAGGCACTCTCCGGGTTCAAGGCCCGCAAGGTCATCGACCTCGGGAGCGGGTACGACGTGGTGGACCACACCGGCGCGCCCATCGGCATGTTCCGCAAGGACTTCGGCCAGTCGCTGCTGCGCTCGACGTGGCACCTCCAGCAGCCCGGCCTGCCGACCCTGACCGGCCAGGAGCGCAACTTCGCCGTCGCGCTGCTGCGCCGCTTCGCCGACTCGTTGTCGTGGCTGCCCTACCACTTCGACTTCAGTGTGGGCGCCTCCATCGCCTTCTCCGTGGACCGCCGGTGGGGCCTGCGGGACCGGTACGTCATCGACATCCACGACCCCCGCCTCGACCGCCGGCTCGTCATCGCCATGGCCGTGGCCCTCGACGCCCTCCAATCCCGCTGACCTCGGCCGATGCCCATCTCCGTACGGCATGCCGTACGTCGGGGAATCGAGAGGGGACGCCCCCTGTTACAGTTGACGGAAGTCGCCGATGCGAAGCAGTGGCCCATAGAGCCTATGGAGCGGCCTCGCGTCGTCTGTTACATTGACGATAGATCGCATGGTTCTGGCCCCATCTGCGGCCCATGCGCTCCCCCTCGGCGTGATCATGCACGAACTCCTGGAGTAGCCGTCTGAGCTGCTCACATGGTCGCCGTGATCTGGCACAAGTTCCTTGGTGCCGGCGTTGACCTGCGAAAGCCCCGTTCGTGATCACGCGCCGCCCTCTCATCTGGCGGCTCCGGGAGCAACGCGTCGGACTCCTCCTCCATGTCGGCGCCCACCGCACCGCCGAGGAGGCTCCACGCGACCTACGTCGCGACACTCTCACGCCGCCGCCCGGTCGCCCCTCCCATGGAACCTGGGCCGGCATCCCAACTCAAAAGGAAACGATCATGACAACTACCCTCACCGCCGCTCCGCGGTCCCGCGTGGACGGCGGCAAAACCGGGTCCGGCCGTACGGCCGAGCGGCCCGCGAAACCCGTGTCCAGCACGGGCGTCCTCGACGTCACGGCGAAGAACGCCGTCCTCCGCGCCCGCGGATACCTGCCGGGGCCGAACGACGTCGTCGTCCCGCTCACTCTGGTGCGCGACCACGGCCTGCGCTCCGGCGATGTCGTCTACGGCACGTCCCAGGGAGGCAGGCTGACCGCTGTCGACACGGTGAACGGCCTCCCTCCGGGGCGGCCCCGTCCCGACTTCGCCGACCTCGTCCCCTTCCATCCCGACGAACGGCTCCGCCTCGAAACCTCGCCCGGAGTGCTCGCCACCCGCGTGATCGACCTGCTGGCGCCGATCGGGAAGGGGCAGCGCGGCCTGATCGTGGCGCCGCCCAAGGCAGGCAAGACCCTGCTCCTCAAGGCGATCGCCAACGCGATCACCACCAACCACCCCGAATGCCATCTCATGGTCGTGCTCGTCGACGAGCGGCCCGAAGAGGTCACCGACATGCGGGAATCCGTCAAGGCCGAGGTCATCGCCTCGACGTTCGACCGGCCCGCCCAGGAGCACATCGCCGCCACGGAGCTCGCCGTCGAGCGGGCCAAGCGCCTCGTCGAGCTCGGCTACGACGTGGTCATACTCATCGACTCGATCACCCGGCTCGCCCGCGCGTACAACATGGCCGCCCCCAACGGCGGGCGCATCCTGACCGGCGGCCTCGACGCGCGAGCCGTACACCCGCCGAAGCGCGTGCTGGGCGCGGCCCGCAACGTGCTGGACGGGGGCTCGCTCACGATTCTCGCGACCGCGCTCATCGACACCGGCTCGAAGATGGACGACTACCTCTTCGAGGAGTTCAAGAGCACCGGCAACATGGAGCTGCGGCTCAGCCGGAGCCTCGCCGAGAAGCGGGTCTTCCCCGCTGTCGACGTCACCGGATCGGGCACCCGGCGGGAGGAGCTCATGCTCGACGCCGCCGAGCTGCCCCTCGTCTGGAAGCTCCGCAAGGCGCTGCACAACCAGGAGTCGTTCGAGCCGTTCCTGGCCACGATGAAGAACACCGGCTCGAACGCCGAGCTGCTCCTCACCCTTCGGAACGCCTGAGCTCCCTGGCATGATCGCCCCTATGAGCCAGTGGCGCGTCCTCATCGAGGAGAACATCGGCATCGGGGACCGCAAGGAATGGCGGATCTCCGACATCTACGAGGTCAAGGGCGAGCGCGAAGAGGCGCGCTCCATCGCGAGGGAGCTGGCCGTTCGGCACACGCCCAAGCACCCGGCCCTCCCGCAGGAGCGGGCGGTGTACCGGATCAACGACGACATGTGGCTGACATTGATCATCGGTCTCACGGCGCGCTCCCACTACCGCGTCACAGTCGCCGAGCTCCTCCTCCGCGACTGACCCCCGCCCCCACCCACCTTCAGCGTGATCATGCACAAAGTCCCGATCATAGCCGCCGGCCAGGGCCCACTCCTTCCGTGATCATGCACGGGTTCCCCGTCATGGCGGCGGCCTGCGGCAACGTCCGGGTGATCATGCAGTTCCGCACCCCGCATGATCACGGGCGGCGTAAACCCAGGTAGCGAGGGACATGCCGGAACCTGCGCATGATCACGACGCGGGTTTGCGCAGGACACGCAGTCACGCGGGGAACCTGTGCATGATCACGACGCGGGTTTGCGCAGGTCAGGAAGGCCCCGCGGGAATCTGTGCATGATCACGGCGACTAGGTGCCGATGGGGTGCCAGACGGTTTTGGTTTCGAGGAATGCCGTCATGCGGCCGGTTCCCGGGTCCGCCAGCCAGTCGACCTTGGCCGCGGGCGGCCGGAGGACGCGCTTGAGGTTCTCGGCGGCGAGTTCCTCGCACGTGACCGCCAGCTCCGCGTCGGCGCCCGTGAGGTCGATCGCGTTGACGTCCATGTGGCCCGCCAGCCACGGGGCGATCTCCGCGGCCGAGCCGGTGAGGATGTTCACCACGCCGCCCGGCAGGTCGGACGTGGCGAGCACCTCGGCCAGCGTGATCGACGGCAGCGGCGCCCGCTCCGACGCGACCACCACGCACGTGTTGCCCGTGACGATCACGGGAGCGATCACGCTGACGAGCCCGAGCAGCGGGCCCATCGGCGGAGCGACGACGGCCACCACACCGGTCGGCTCGGGGCTCGAGAGGTTGAAGTACGGCCCGGCGACCGGGTTGGCTGAGCCCTGGATCGCGCCGATCTTGTCCGACCACCCGGCGTACCACACGAGCCGGTCGACGGCCGCGTCCACCAGCTCGGCCGCCTTCTTCGCCGAGACGCCGTCGGCGTCCACCACCTCGGCGACGAACTGGGCCCGGCGACCCTCCAGCATCTCCGCGACGCGGTAGAGGATCTGGCCCCTGTTGTACGCGGTGGCGCCCGACCAGCCCGGGAACGCCTTGCGGGCGGCGGACACGGCGTCCCTCGCGTCCTTGCGGGACGCCTTGGACGCGTTCGCCAGGAACTCACCCTTTGAGGAGGTCACCACATAGGACCTTCCGCTCTCCGATCGCGGGAACGCGCCGCCGATGAACAGCTTGTACGTCTTCCGCACGGCCAGACGCTCCATTGCCTGGGCGGCCACACGCTCACTCATCGAAGGATCCAATCTGGAGTGGCCGGGCCGGCCGGTAGGTCTGGCCGCACCGGCAGACTCCGCCCCGGTGGGCGAACCAGCCATGCCGTACGGCGAAGCGCTTCGAACGCTGGGCACGCGTGTAGCCGTAACCCGCGCCGGCCCTGGCCCGGCGGACGAGGCGACGGCGGCGTCTGTCGTCACACTGCAAGGTACGCCTCCAGACCGTGCCGCCCGCCCTCACGGCCATAGCCGGACTCCTTGTAGCCGCCGAAGGGCGACGTGGGGTCGAAGCGGTTGAACGTGTTGGACCAGACGACGCCGGCCCGGAGCCGGGACGCCATCCACAGCATGCGCGACCCCTTCTCCGTCCAGACACCGGCCGACAGCCCGTACGGCGTGTTGTTGGCCTTCTCCACGGCCTCGGCGGGAGTGCGGAACGTCAGCACGGACAGGACCGGGCCGAAGATCTCCTCCCTGGCGATGCGGTGCGACTGCGCGACACCGGTGAAGATGGTGGGCGGGAACCAGTACCCCTTGTCGGGGATCGGACACGCCGGAGACCACCGCTCGGCCCCCTCCGACACACCCGCCTCCGACAACTCGCGGATCTTGGCGAGCTGGGCGGCCGAGTTGATCGCGCCGATGTCGGTGTTCTTGTCCAGCGGGTCGCCGAGCCTCAGCGTGGAGAGCCGCCGCTTGAGCGCGTCCAGCAACTCCTCGGCGACCGACTCCTGGACGAGCAGCCGGGAGCCCGCGCAGCAGACGTGGCCCTGGTTGAAGAAGATGCCGTTGACGATGCCCTCGACCGCCTGGTCCAGGGCCGCGTCGTCGAAGACGATGTTCGCGGCCTTGCCGCCGAGCTCCAGGGTGACCTTCTTCCTGGATCCGGCGACGCTCCGGGCGATCTGGCGGCCGACCTCGGTGGAGCCGGTGAAGGCCACCTTGTCGATGTCGGGGTGGCGGACGAGCGCCGCACCCGTCTCGCCCGCCCCAGTCACGATATTGACGACGCCGGGCGGCAAATCGGCCTGCTGGCAGATCTCCGCGAACGCCAGCGCCGTCAGCGGCGTGGTCTCGGCGGGCTTCAGCACCACCGTGTTACCGCAGGCCAGCGCGGGAGCGATCTTCCAAGCCAGCATGAGCAGAGGGAAGTTCCACGGGATGACCTGCCCGGCGACGCCCAGCGGCTTGGGGTCGGGGCCGAACCCGGCGTAGGACAGCTTGTCCGCCCAGCCCGCGTAATAGAAAAAGTGCGCCGCGACCAGCGGCAGGTCCACGTCGCGCGACTCGCGGATCGGCTTGCCGTTGTCGAGCGACTCCAGGACGGCCAGCTCACGGGCACGTTCCTGGATGATCCGGGCGATCCGGAAGATGTACTTGGCCCGCTCGGATCCCGGCATGACCGACCAGACGGCGAACGCCTTCCTGGCGGCCTGCACGGCCCGGTCCACGTCGGCCTCGCCCGCCCAGGCGACCTCGGCCAGAGCCTCCTCGCTCGCCGGGTTGACGGTCTTGTGCCGCTCCTCGGCGAGCGGCTCGGCCCACTCGCCGTTGATGAACAGGCCGTACGACGGCTTGATGTCGACGATGTCCCGCGACTCCGGCGCGGGTGCGTACTCGAACATGGTCGCCGCCTCAGTCCAGGGTGAAGTAGTCGGGACCGGCATACCGGCCGGTGGCCATCTTCTGGCGCTGCATCAGCAGGTCGTTGAGGAGCGACGACGCGCCGAGCCTGAACCAGTCCGGGTCGAGCCAGTCGGGCCCGGCCGTCTCGTTGACCAGCACCAGATACTTGATCGCGTCCTTGGTCGTCCGGATGCCGCCCGCCGGCTTCACCCCGACCTTCCGGCCCGTGGCCGACAGGAAGTCGCGGACGGCCTCCAGCATGATCAGCGTCACGGGTAGCGTCGCGGCCGGCGACACCTTGCCGGTCGAGGTCTTGATGAAGTCGGCTCCCGCGATCATCGCCAGCCAGGACGCCCGGCGCACGTTGTCGTACGTCGCCAGCTCGCCCGTCTCCAGGATCACCTTCAGATGCGACTGCCCACAGGCGGCCTTGACCGCCGCGATCTCCTCGAAGACCTTGACGTGGTCACCGGCGAGGAACGCGCCGCGGTCGATCACCATGTCGATCTCGGCCGCCCCGGCGGCCACCGCGAGCGCGGTCTCGGTGACCTTCACCTCCAGCGACGAGCGGCCGCTCGGGAAGGCCGTGGCCACCGACGCCACCTTCACCCCCGAACCAGCAAGGGCCTGTACGGCTGTCGCGACCAGGTCGGGGTACACGCAGACCGCCGCTACGGCGGGGACGGAGGGGTCCATGGGGTCTGGCTGCATGGCCTTGGCGCACATCGCCCGGACCTTGCCGGGGGTGTCCGCGCCTTCGAGCGTCGTGAGGTCCACCATGCTGATGGCCAGGTCGATGGCCTGTTTCTTGGCCGTGGTCTTGATGGATCGCGTCGCCAGCATCGCGGCTCTGGCGTCCGCGCCGACCCGGTCCACGCCGGGAAGGCCATGCAGGAACGCCCGTAGCGTCGAGGCGGAAGAGGCGACCTCCGCAAGCGGAGTAGTCATAGTTGACACCGGTCCAGCATCGCTGACCGGTCCGATTGATTCCAAACTGGCCGCAGCCGAGGTGCTGCCGCTTTCTTTGGCAGTTCTGCCCGAAGCGATGGCCGCCACCCCATCTAAGGCGGCCATACGCACGTCTTAGGCGACCTACGCCCAAGGTTCCGCCGGAGATAAGGCATCCGCCCGATGTGTCGGCAGGGGTCTTAGACCGAACCTTGAGTGTGTAAGGGAAGGGACGAACGAGGAGACACCGAAATGGGTCCCGAACTGCACTACCAGATCGTCATCAACCGCGCCGCCGAGCTTCAGGAGGAGGCCGCCAGCCACCGCCGGGCCCGCGAGGCCGTAGCCGGCCGGAAGGCTCACCGCACCGGGCAGCGGCGGCTGCGCGCGGTGTTCGGCAAGCCCCGCACCTCATGAAGCGCGTTCGAATGCCCGGCCGGAGCCTCCCTCCCGGCCGGGCTTTCCAGCCGCCCTGACCGCAGCCCTGACCCGCCGGCCCCACGATCGGCCCTCACCCCGCCGCTCCGCAGGCCGTACCAGCCGCCCATGCCGGCACACGCGAGCCCGGGCCGGCACACGCGAGCCCATGCCGGGACATGCGAGCCCATGCCGGCACACGCGAGCCCGGCCGGACACGCCGCGACGTCCATTCGGGGGCACGTCGCGCGCCGTGTTCACGGCAGGCACAACCTCCCGCGATACCGGCACAATCCCGACACACCGTTCACCGACCGATAAATCACGCGAAGCCATACAGAGGGCATGACATGCTTTACGACATGACGCGCCGGGCTGTGAGCCCCGTCTTCGTCGGGCGGGATGCGGAACTGGAGACTTTGGACGAGGCGTTCGGCCAGGCCCGCAAGCAGGCAGCGGCGGCGGTGCTGGTCGGCGGCGAGGCGGGGGTCGGCAAGACCCGGCTGACGAGCCGGTTCGCCGAGCGGGCGAACCAGGACGGCGCTCACGTGCTCATCGGAGGGTGCGTCGAGCTTTCCACCGAGGGCCTGGCCTACGCCCCCTTCACGGCGGCGCTGCGCCAGCTCGTCAGGGAGACGAGCGCCGTGCAGGTGGCCGCCCTCCTCCCCGAGGGCGCCGCCCGCGAGCTCGCCCGGCTGCTTCCCGAGTTCGGCGAGCCCAGTGGCGACGGCGAGACCGAGTCCGCCCGCGCCCGGCTGTTCGAGCTGATCCTCGCCCTGCTGGAACGGCTGGCCGAGCGGCGGCCCGTGGTCCTCGTCATCGAGGACATCCACTGGGCCGACCGGTCGAGCCGCGACCTCATCGCCTTCCTGAGCCGCAATCTCAGGACCGCTCCCGTGCTCATGGTCATGACCTACCGGTCCGACGAACTGCACCGCACCCACCCCCTCCGGCCGGTGCTGGCCGAGCTGAGCCGGGTGGACGGCGTCATCCGGCTTGATCTGCCCCGGTTCACCCAGGAGGAGGTCGCCGCGCAGATGGCCGGCATCCTGGGCGTCACGCCGGAGTTCGCCCGGGTCGACAAGGTCTTCGAGCGCAGCGGCGGCATCCCGCTGTTCGTCGAGGCGCTGCTCGACTGCGGGAACGACGGCTCGTTCCCCGAGTCACTCCACGACCTCATCATCGGCTCGGTCGAGCGGCTGCCCGAGGAGACCCAGCGGGCGCTGCGCACCGCCGCCGCGGGAGGGGTCAGGGTCGGGCACGACCTGCTCGCGGCGGTCAGCGGCCTGTCGGACGTCGATCTCGAAGACGCGTTGCGGCCCGCCATCGCGACGAACGTCCTCCAGGTGGCCGACGGCCGGGCCTACGCGTTCCGGCACGCTCTGATCCGCGAGGCCGTACACGACGAGCTGTTGCCGGGCGAGCACGCGCGGATGCACGCGCGCTACGCGGAGGAGATCGACCGGGACCGGACGCTCGTCCCGCCCGGCCGGGCGGCCATAGAGATAGCGCACCACTGGCACTCGGCGCGCAACGACCTGTGGGCGCTCATCTCGGCCTGGGAGGCGGCGGAGAAGGCGGTCCACGCGTACGCCTACACCGAGCAGATCCAGCTCCTCGAACGCGTGCTGACCCTGTGGAACAAGGTCCCCGACGCTGCCGAGCGCATCGGCGTGGACCACGTCACGGTCCTGGAGCGTGCCTCCGAGGCGGCGTACGTCACCGACGAGATGGACCGCAGCATGAAGTTCGTGAAGGGCGCGCTGGCCGAACTCGACGAGACCACCTCGCCCGAGCGCGTGGCCGCGCTCATGGTGCGGATGGCCAACATCAAGGTCCAGAAGGGCAAGCCGGGCGCCCTCGACGACCTCCGGCACGCCGAGCGGCTCGTCCCCACGCCCAGCGACACGCGGGCCCTCGTGCTCGGGCGGCTCGGCACGCTGCTGATGGTGGCCGACCACGTGATCGAGGGGACCGCGGTGACCCAGGAGGCGCTGCGCATCGCCCGCGAGAGGGGCGACGAGTGCCAGGAGGCCGATCTGCTTATCAACCTGGCGCTCGGGCACTCCATATCGGGAGACCTGGAGCGGACGTTCTCCACGAACGAGCGCGCTCTGGCGATCGGCACCCGCCTGAAGTCCGCCCGGGTCGTCCTCCGGGCGCTGGCGAACAACGTCGACTCGCTCGACAACCTGGGCCGCTCCGAGGAGGCGGTGGCGCTCGCCATCGAGGGCGAGAAGCTCGCACGGGAATACGGCAGGTACCGCCATCAGGGAGTCTTCATCGCCAACAACCGGGCGGAGGCGCTGGAGTCCCTGGGCCGCTGGGACGAGGCGATCGAGGTCGTCCAGCGTGCCATGAGCATGGGTCCGTCCCTGCGGAACCGGTGGCATCTCCTGCGGGTCAGGGGCGACATCGCCATCGCGAGGGGCGAGGAGGACGTCGCCCAGGACATCCTCGCCGAGGTGGGCGCCTTCGCCCGCCAGCCCGAGGAGTGGGCCCAGGAGTGGACGAGCAACACCCGGCTCCTCCTGGCCTGGCATCTCCTCCGGGGCGAGCCGCTGAAGTCGCTCGAGGTGGCCGAAGGGGCGCTGACCAACCCCCCGCTGTCGAAGAAGGCCATGCTGGGCTGGCGGCTGCTCGCCGCGATCCGGATGGCCTGTGACGCCGCCGCGTCCATCGAGCCCGACAGGGTCGCCACCCTGCGGGCCAGGGGTGACGCACTCGCGGTCGACATGTACGGCGGCGGACCGGTGAGCGAGGCCTTCCGCCTCGTCTACGAGGGCGACTTCGACGCGGCGGCCGAGCGGTGGAAGGCGCTCGGGCGTCCCTACGTCCATAGCAAGGCGTTGCTGCACGCGGCCACCTCCGCCGCCGCGTCCGGCGACCGCGACGGCGTGGCCGTACGGCTCCGCGAGGCGTATCCGCTCGCCGTCGATCTCCGGGCGGTCCCTCTGGCCACCCAGATCGAGACCCTGGCCCGCCGCGTCGGCATCGCCCTCTCCGGTTCCGTACGGCACTCCCATTCCGTACGGCACGGCGCCCTGGACGAGCATGCCGCGCTGACCCCGCGTGAGCTTGAGGTGCTGCGGCTCGTGGCGGCCGGGCTGAGCAACCGGGACATCGCGGGCGAGCTGTTCATCTCGGCCAAGACGGTGAGCGTCCACGTGTCGAACATCCTGCCCAAGCTGGGCGTCTCCACCCGAGGGGAAGCGGCGGCCGCCGCGCACCGCCTCGCCCTCCTCGGCTAGCTCATCTGAGCAACGGCTCGGCCAGCAGGAGGACGCCGAAGACGGCGAACGCGGCGGCCGCGCCGTACCTGATCCACTTCTCGGGCAGGTGCGCGCCGAGCAGGCGGCCGACGAGGATGGCGAGGGCGTCGGCGGCGACCATGCCCACCGTCGAGCCGATCCACGTGCCGAACCAGCCGTGCTGGGTGGCCAGCGTGATCGTCGCCAGCATGGTCTTGTCGCCGAGCTCGCTGAGGAAGAACGCGACCGTGACGGCGACGAACGCGTTGCGCGTCGTCCTGGCCGCCTTGCCAGACTCCTCGTCGCTCAGCTCGTCGCCGCGGAGCGTCCACGCGGCGAAGCCGAGGAACGCGATTCCCGCGGCGATCGAGATCGCGGTGGTGGGGAGGGCGTCGCCGATGAGGCCGCCGAGCCCCACGCTCACGAGGTGGACGACCGCCGTCGCGAGCGTGATCCCGGTGAGCACGGGTAACGGCTTGAACCGGGTCGCGAAGGTCATGGCCATGAGCTGGCTCTTGTCGCCGAGCTCGGCTACGAAGATCACGGCAAGGGATATCCAGAACGCCTGCACGGGGTCGCCTTTCCTGGTGCGCGCGACCGGGCCGCCGTTCCGCACCCGGGGAGCTCGGGCACGACCTCGGCCCGGCAGCATGAATCGCATGCCTGTCGGGCCGAAGGTCTCGTCCGCCACGAGGGCCCCACGACCGGGCCTTGAGGAGCCAGGAAAGGCTCAGGCCAGTATGTCGATCAGTGGATTTTGGACTACTCCCCTTCGGGTGTTTCCGTCACAGTCTAACGGCCCCCACCCCGCCCCCCATTCCCCGTGATCATGCACAGGTTCCCGTATAGCGCTCCGACGTGCCCAAACACCGACCGTGATCATGCGCGGCTTCCGGCATGGCGCCCCCGACGTGCCCAAACACCGACCGTGATCATGCGCGAGTTCCCTGAGCAGTGGTCCAGCCTGCGGAAACGCCAATAATGATCATGCAATTCGCGTCGAATACCTACCGCCGCGCATGATCAGGGCAAGGCTCCGGCGGGGCGGCCTGGATTTCAGGGAAGGCGTGCACGATCGCGACCGGCGGTTGCGCTGGCAGCTCAGGAGTCAGGGAAGGTATGCATGATCACGACCGGCGGTTGCGCTGGGAGCTCAGGAGTCGGGGAAGGTATGCATGATCACGCGGGGTTTGGGGGTCAGAGGGAGATCCCCACCATGATCGGCTCGTTCACGAGCAGCACGCCGAACTTCTTCTCGACCCCGTCGCGGACCTCCCGCGCCAGCGCCAGCAACTCGGTGGCGCTCGCCTCGCCCGAGGGGTTGGTCAGGGCCAGCGTGTGCTTGGTGGAGATCCGCACCGCGCCCCGCTCGTAGCCCTTCGGGAAGCCGGCGTTCTCGATCAGCCAGGCCGCCGGCACCTTGACCGAGCCGCCGGGCATGTCCCACCGGGGGTACGCCGGCGCCCGCAGCTCCAGACCGGCGGCCTCCTCGGCGCTCAGGATCGGGTTCGTGAAGAACGACCCCGCGCTGCGGGTGTCCGGATCGTCCGGGTCGAGGACCATGCCCTTGCCCCGCCGCAGCTCCAGCACGGCCTCCCGCACGTCGCCCAGCGGCGCCCGCTCCCCTAGCTCCACACCCAGCGCGGCGGCCAACTCCTTGTACGCGACGGGACCCGACAGCTCCGACCGCTCCAACTCATAGGACACCGCCAGCACCACGTGGCGGCCCGGGTCCTCCTTGAACGCGCTGTTCCGGTAGGCGAACCCGCACTCGGCGGCCGTGAGGTCGCTGGTCTCCCCGGTCATGCGGTCGTAGACGCGGACCCCCGTGATCGTCTGCGAGACGTCCTGCCCGTACGCGCCGACGTTCTGGATGGGCGTGGACCCCACGAGCCCTGGGATGCCCGACAGGCACTCGACCCCCGACCAGCCCTCGGCCACGCACCGGGCGACCAGGGCGTCCCAGTCCTCCCCCGCCTGGGCGGTCACCACCACACGGCCGTCCTCGCCGGAGACCTCGACTCCCGGGCTGGAGACGTGGACCACCAAGCCGTCGAAGCCGTCGTCGGACACCACGAGGTTGCTGCCGCCGCCGAGGACCAGGACCGGCTCCCCGTCGCGATCCGCCTCCGCGACGATCTCGACGAGCTCACCCTGCGAACGGGCTTCGGCGAAGGCGCGGGCCGGGCCGCCCAGCCGCAACGTCGTGTACGGCCCGAGCCGTACTTCTGACAACCGGTCAGCCATGCGTTTCCTCAGCGACTTCCTCAGCGAGACGGGAACCCACCGGGCCGCGGCCGGCGCGGCAACCAGGACGGGACGCCGAGGCGGATCCCACGGCGGATGCCCAGCTTACGATCTCAAGGAGCGCGGCCGGCCCAGCTGGATCTTCAGCAGGACGTCCCGCGCTCAGGATACGCATCCGGGCTGTGCGGGACCGCTCAAGCGGACCCGGCGGACCCGGCGGACCCAGGCGACTCTCCGGACCTGGCGGACCCATCGGACTCTCCGGACCCGGCGGACCCCGTGGAGCGGAGGCGATCGAGGACGCGGGCGTACGTCCGGCGGGACTCGGCCTCCCGGTAGTCCGCGTCCACATCGTGGTAGCCCCGGTGCCGCTCCTGGTGGACCGGCAGCTCCTTGTCGGGCACCACGAGTGTCCCCGGCAGGGCGAGCGAGAACTCCAGGTCGGCGTTCCGGTAGAAGCGCGCCTTCTCCGGGAACCCGCCCACATCCAGCGCCGCGGACCTCTTAACCGCGAACAGGTAGCCGAGCAGGGCCGTGACCTTCCCGGGCCCCGCGTCCTCCCAGTCGCGTCCGCCCGGCGCCGGCTCGGCTCCGCGCCATCCCGCCGCGACCGCGCCGCCGTCGATCGCCTGGACCAGCGGCGTGATCGCGTCGCCGTCGAGGATCGTCGAGGTCTCCATCACCACGTGCACGTCGCCGTCGTCGAGCCGCAGCAGTTTGGTACGGCTCTCGCCCCATCCGGCCGAGCCTCCGGCCCAGTGGGGCCTCTCGGCGACATGCCATTCCTGGATCCGGTCCGGATGGCGCTCGGCCAGCTCGTGGAGGGCGACCCCGGCCCCGTCCACATCGCCCAAGTCCAGCGCGAGGATCTTGGCGTCCGTGTGCTCGATCAGAGCCTCCACGCATCGCCGTACGTCATCGGGCCAGCCATCGACCAGCAACCCCACGGTCACCGCCGTCGTCGTCCCCGCGCCTGCCGTACCGGTCTCGACTGCCGTGTCGGGGGCGGCGGTCGTGGGCCCCCGATCCGCCTCCGTCGTTGGATCGGCGGCGACCCTGGCCTCCGGGTTGGCCCGGGCGATCGACTGGTCGATCCGCGACGTTGCCGAGCTGCCGTCCCACAGGAGCTGCGACGCGACCATCGACGCGGTGCCCGACGGCGTCAGGCCGGTCTCGATGGTGCCGCCGGGCGCGATGTCCTGCTTGACCTCGTGACGTGCGGCGTCGTCGGTCGCGTCGGTGGCTTCCCGGGCGTTCTCGGCCAGAGGCTGCGGCATGGCCGAACCGGTCGCGTCACCGGCGTGCTCGGGCGCCTGGGTCTGCTTCGCCGTCCCGGTGCGGGGATCGTCGTCACTCCCCCTTTGCGAGGTCGCAGGGTCGGAGATCCTGGGCCGCTCGGAGCCACGACCGCCCGTTCGCTCAGAGGCGACACCGCGCCCGGACGTCCCGCCATCGCCGGCGTCCGTCCCGGTGCCGGTCACAGCCTCGGTGCCGGACGGCCTGACGCCGGTCACAGTCCCGTGCGGGGACGGCCCGGCATCGCCTGCCGTACCCAGATCGGTCACGGCGAAGACCGGCAGGGACCGCACGGTCGGCCACACGTCGAACGGGGGCCGCGGGGTCAGCTCGAAGCCGCCCTCGGTGTCCCGGACGTCCCAGCCGTGACCTGCGATCTCGTCGCGCAGGGCGTCGGCGCCGCCGAAATCCCGGCCGGCCCGGGCCTGGGCCCGCCGCTGCGCCAGCTCGATCACGTGATGCGGCGGCTCACTGGTCTGGGGGGTCTGGCAGGTCTGGGTCGCCGGTCCGTTCGATTCACTGATTCGCTCGCTCACGAATCGGACGCTACCCAGAGCCGATCCAGCCAATCACCGGCCGATCACCGGCCGATCAGCCGTCAGGAGAGCTGGACGACGGCCCGCGCTTTCGACAGGACCCTGGAGTCACCGGACCTCGCGTTCACCACGACGACGATCCGCTTGTCCTCCAACTTCTCCTCGATGAGGCCGCTGATCGTGATCGTCGCGCCGTTGTCGTCGTCCGGCACGACCACCATGGACGAGAAGCGGACGCCGTAGTCGATGACCGCGGCCGGGTCACCCGCCCAGTCCGTGACGAACCGGCCGCCCTGGGCCATCGTGTACATGCCGTGCGCGATGACGTCCGGCAAGCCGACGGACTTGGCGAAGCGCTCGTTCCAGTGGATGGGGTTGAAGTCGCCGGAGGCTCCCGCGTACTTGACCAGGTTGACCCGCCGGACCTGGTAGTCGACGGCCGGGATCTCCTGGCCCACCTCGACCTCGTCGTACTTGACCGTCGCAGCCATGGTTACGCCGCCCCTCCGCGCTCGACGATGGTGTTGTAGGTGCGGCAGACCAGCTCGCCCGTGGTGCTGGTGACGTCGCTGCGCAGGGTCAGGAACTCGTTGCGGCCGGCATCGCGGATCTCGGTGATGGTCGAGGTGCAGAGCAGCTCGTCACCGGGGTAGACGGGACGCTGGTACTCGAACCGCTGCTCACCGTGGACGACCATGGCGTAGTTGAGCCCCAGATCGGGATCAGACAGCGCCTCGCTCGCGCCCGACAGGCTGAAGACGATGGGGAAGGTCGGCGGGGCGACCACGTCCGGATGTCCGGCCGCGACTGCGGCCTCCTTGTCGTGATAGATCGGGTTGTCGTCGCCGATCGCGTCGGCGAACTCCTTGATCTTCACACGACAGACCTCGTAGGTGGCGGACGCCTCGTAGGTCCGCCCGACGAAATCACGGTTCAAAGCCATCAGGCCCGTGCTCCTTCGTGGCTGCAGAGCTGTTGAGGCCGACGGTAACAGAACAAGGTTCGGCTGTCGTGGATCGGCTTACGCCCTCCGCCGGCGGAACAACCGTAGCGACCCCGGTGAGCGGACCATCTGTCGTCCGAGGCCAACGAATACCCGTGTCGTCCTGTGCGGACACGACAAACCGGCGTCCCACGAATGGAACGCCGGTCGTACGTATGAAGTGTCGCTGAAGAGCGCACCCGCCCAAGGGAACGCCGCCACAAACTCACGACAGGACTGTGCCGGGTCTCGCGGTGCGCCTGGTGGCACTTGCCCCGTTTGAGAGGGCACAGCGGGCAGTACTTCACAAGTGCCGCCCAGCCGGAGACGCGGCTTAGCGGGTCTCGCGGTGCGCCTGGTGGCACTTGCCCCGTTTGAGAGGGCACAGCGGGCAGTACTTCAGAAGTGCCGCCCAGCCGGAGACGCGGCTTAGCGGGTCTCGCGGTGCGCCTGGTGGCACTTGCAGTTCGGGCAGTACTTCTTCAGCTCAAGCCGATCCGGGTCGTTGCGCCGGTTCTTCCGCGTGATGTAGTTGCGGTGCTTGCACTCCTGGCAGGCCAGCGTGATCTTCGGCCTAACGTCTGTGGCAGCCACGTGGGAGTGCCTTTCTACGTCTGGGACTACTGGACAACCCAGGCCCGGTCGCCTACGAGGAGAGACCTGGCAAGGGTAGTAGCGGAGGCCGGACTTGAACCGGCGACACAGCGATTATGAGCCGCTTGCTCTGCCTGACTGAGCTACTCCGCCTGGACCGGAAAAACAGGGACCGGCCACGCAAGGATACCCGACCTGTACGGCTCTCGCGCACACGCGCGAAGCCATGATCGGGCTCGGGTATCGCGGTGAGGAAACCCCACCACACCGAAAGCCCCACCCGAACGGCTCGGACAGGACTTTCCTCGCTTCATCGTAACGCAGGGCGATCCATGCTCTCACCGTGATTTCCGTACGCCAGGACGGGCAGCACGGCATGGAGGATGAGACGAAGGCGGCATGCCCGGGATCTAGGAACAGGGCACACCCAGCACCAAGCCGAACCCGAGCTGGCTGTACAGCTCCAACTGATCGAAGTACTCCCGGTGCGTGACGATCTTGTCCTTGGCGACATGGGCGGCACATGAGGCCCGGACTGTGACCCGGCGGCCGGTTCCCTCCAGCGTGCGTCCGTCAGGTAGGAGGAAGGGTCCCGTATGGGTACCGGTGATCGTCCATTCCGTGATCGCGGGTTGGTCGCAGTCGACCTCGAACCAAGGCGTCTGGCGGTAGTCCGGGAAGCCCTTGAAGAGATGCGAGTAGAACCAGGCGATCTGCTCATGTCCCTCTCCTATGCCTGCCGGCGTTACGAGGACGGCCTCCGGGCTGTAGCACTCGAGCACCCGGTGCAGGTCGTGAGCATTGACCGCGTCGCACAGCCGGTGTTTGACTTCCCAGGAAGTAGACATGACGGTGGCCTTCGCTCATGCGGGACGAGCCTTTGTCCGCCCGCCGAGGCCCGCTGCCTCGACGGCATCGAAACGACGTTACCAACCCGATCCAGGCGTGGAAAACCCCTGTGCTCGTGATCTGCCCAGCTCAGGTGGCCGAGAGCGATGTCACCCTGAGGGGGTCGATGCGGTCACGCGGATGCGGCTTGAGCCTCCAGTAGGGGGAGGCGCGAGGGTGGGGGCATGGACGGCGACGCGCTCTACTCGATCGGCGATCTGGCCCGGCGGACCGGGCTGACGGTCAAGACCGTCCGGTTCTACTCCGATCGCGGGATCGTGCCGCCCACTGACCGCAGCCCGGCCGGCTACCGCCTCTACGACATCGACGCCGTCGCACGCCTGGACCTTGTGCGGACGCTGCGCGACCTCGGACTCGACCTTCCCACGATCCGGAAGGTCGTGGACCGGGAGATCTCGTTCCCCGAGGTCGCCGCGGCGCACGCGGAAGCACTGGCGACGCAGATCCGGATGCTGCGCCTGCGGCGCGCTGTGCTGACGGCGGTGGCAAGGCGCGGGTCCACCCCTGAGGAGTTGGATCTCATGCACAAGCTGGCCAAGCTGTCCGAGGACGAACGGCGACGCCTGATCGGCGACTTCCTCGACACCGCCTTCGGCGGCCTCGACCCCACCGCCGGATTCGCAGGCATCAGGCGCTCGATGACCCCCGAACTGCCCGACAACCCCGAGACGGAGCAGGTCGAGGCGTGGGTGGAGTTGGCCGAGCTGTCCCAAGACCCGGATTTTCGCGCCGCCATGCGCCGTACGGCTGAGCAGCACGCGGCCGAGCGCGCCCAAGGCGGGGCCGAGGGGCTGCGCCGCGACGCGGCCGCGATCGTCCGTGACCTGGCCGGCCCGGCCCTGGTGGGCGGCATCGACCGGGTCTCGGCCCAGGCCGATCCCGTCGTCGCGGCTGTCACGGCTCAATACGCGGACCTCTCCGGCCGCCCCGACGACGCCGGCCTTCGGCGTCGGCTGCTGAGCATCCTGGAGACCGCGAACGATCCTCGCCGGGAGCGATACCTCAAGCTGCTCGCGGTGATCAACGACTGGCCGGCGCCGGAAAGCCTGGCGCCGGTGTTCGACTGGTTCATCCAGGCATTGCGCGCCCGAATCCCAGGGACGGCCTACTGCGGTGACCAATAATGGTCACCGGTTGTTTCCGCCTCATGTGGCAGGGGGTGGCCGGACAAGGTCGCCGATCAGACCTGCCCGGGCCCACGAACCGCCGTGCTTCGGCCTGATCCATGCCGCACTTGTACCATCACGACGCCTCTCGGGTGGCCAAGCCCCAGACACCAAAAAGGCCGCCTCCGGTGGTCCGGTAGCGGCCTGTTCGCGCTGTTCAGAGTGGAGCCCCCAAACGGAATCGAACCGTTGACCTTCTCCTTACCATGGAGACGCTCTGCCGACTGAGCTATAGGGGCGCGCCCGCCTGCGCTCTCGCGTCGCGGACAGGTGTAACCATACACGTCCACGACGACCGATGCGAAATCAATCGCGCCGCTCTTTCCGAGCCGCCGCCGTGGGTCACGGCGGCTCGGAAGGGGTCGGCAGAGTGCCCGACAAATCGGCTTTGCCCTTCTCCCCTGGGGGGAGCTTCGCCGTGATCTCATATCGGGCGAAATACCCCTTGCCCTTGACCGGGACGATGCTGCTCAGCGTCACGGTCGCGGCGTACGGCTTGTCCAGGCAGTGCGGCAGGCACCAGGTCCCGCTCAGGTTGCCGGCCCCCGAGGCCCGGGTGGGCCCCCACGTCCGCCAGGTCACCTTGTTGAGCGTGCTGAACTCGGAGAGCACCAGATCAGCGGGCCTCTGGTCGGCCCTGCCCTGCTCCGCGCCGTAGAAGTTCAGCACATACACCTCGGTCGCGGTGGCGACAGCCGTACCGGACGAGCCGCAGGCGGTCGCGCCGAGGCCGAGCGCGCACAGGCCGGAGACGGACAGAAAGACGACCGGCAGGCGCGCCCTGCCGGGCGTGGTAGGCAGGCGCATCGGTTCCCCCTCAGGGGTCTGTTTCCCTGACGACGCGGGGGTTACGCCTGTTGTTCCGGCTACCGAACGGCCGTCCGCAGGCCGCCGCCCTCGCGCGGGAACGGAATGACCTCACATAGATCGGCAAGGTCGACGAACCGGGCGACTTCCTCGACCGAGAGGCAGTCGGCGACGAGCCAGCCGTTCCGCCGGACACGGAGCACCTGACGGCCGCAGCGATGCGCCGGCACGATCTCGTATCCCCTCGGTCCCACCCACCGCCTGCTCATAGGTGAACAACCTATCGAATTTCCCCATCCATTTCTTGGATTGACACAGGCCCCAGAGGGACGCCGGTTAAGTCCCGGCCTAACGAACACCAAGTGGTCCGGCGCACATTGGGCGTGACCTTCAGGAACGAGACATCACGATCGAGGAGGAACGATGTCCGCCGACCGGCCTCAGACCCGGCCCCAGCAGGAGTCTCCGCAGGAGTCCCAGTCCCCGCCGCAGTCCGACTCCCCGCAGGAGTCCCAGTCCCCCAACTTGCTGGGCATCCGCATCACCCACCGAGCCATGCGCGCGGACGCGCGCCGCCTCGCCGAAGCCGCCAACGCGATCGCCGATGGCCGCAGGCCCTGCGACGGGCGGCGCGCCGAGGCCATCCGCGGGTTCGTCGTCCAGTTCTGCGATGGCATCCACCATCACCACACAGTGGAGGATGAGGTGCTCTGGCCCATCATCGTCCGGTCGGCGGGCGCCGAGGTGGATTTGAGCGACCTCACCGAGGACCATTCCGAGCTGGACCCGCTTCTCAACGAGATCCGGGCCGCCGCGAAGACGCCGGCCGACCTCGCCGTGCCGCTGACCCGACTCGCGGACCTGCTCGACGAGCACATCGAGGAGGAGGAGCGGCTCATCTTCCCGATCATCGAGCGACACGTGTCCGTGGAGGATTGGGAGCACGTGGAGAACGCGGCCCGCGAGGGTGGCAACATCAGGTTCGACCTGCCGAGGATCGAGCAGTACGCGAAGCCGGCGGAGCTGGTGGAGCTGCGCAAGCTGGCGGGTCCCGTGCTGATCGTTTTCCTGGCGCTGCTCCGCCCCGGACACCGCCGCCGCCAGCGCCTCATCTTCGGCTCCGCCTGAACCGTTGCCCGCGGCCCCAAACCGGCCTGGGGCCTGGTGGGCGGCTCGCCGGGCTCAGCTTCCGGTGGCAGAGGCCCGGGCACGGTCGGCCGTCGCCTCCCAGTGCGGTGAGCCCACCTGCCGGGCGACCTCCGCGGCGCGCTCGTAGTGACCGGCCGCCGCCTCCGGCCTGCCGAGGAACATGGCGAGATCGCCCAGCGTGTGAGCGATCGGGCCGAGCGTGACCGATCCGGTGCTGAACCCGGCCAGCTCTTCATCCGCGGGGAGGAGCAGCCGATAGCACTCCCCGGCCGCCTCGCGGGCGCCCAGCGCGATCGCGTTGTCGGACCGCATCGCCATCGCGAGCAGCCAGTAGTAGTCCCGGCGCGGGAGCTCGTCGGCCGGCCAGACGGCCCGGGCGTCCTCCAGACGGCCGGCGGCGACGAGGGCCCGCGCGTAGTACTCCGCGATCTGAGGGAGGCGTTCCCATACGGGACGGACCTCATCCACCGACTCGTGGGCGCGCCCGCACGCCAGCCGCACCGTGAACCTCGCCAGCGCGCCCATGATGGCGCCGTTCAGGCCACCCGTCTGGGCCATCCGCTCCGCCAGCGCCGTGTAGACCCTCTCGGCCCGCTCGAACTCCCCCTTCACCACCAGATGGAGGGCGTCGAGAAAGGCGAGGATCCCCAGCGCGTGACCGAGCTGGCCGCTGGTGGAGTGCTCCGCGGCCTTGTCGGCGTGCTTGCGGGCGGTGGCCCAGTCGTTGCGGCCCAGCGCGACCATGCACAGGGAGAAGTGGCCGAGCGTCTGATATCCGAGCAGCCCGGCGGACGCCGACACCTCCAGCAGGTCGTGGCCCAGCGCCTCCAACTGGGCCCGCTTGCCCGGCTCGAAACAGGCCCAGTACGCGGCGTTGAGCGCCATGCAGAGCAGACGGGGGTCGCCGGTGCTCCGTGCGAGCTCCAGCGCCTCCGCGCTCGCGGTCTCGATGCGGTCCTGGTCGTATCCCTCGATCAGGTGGCACAACATGACCAGCATGCGGCAGCGGAGCTCCCCCGGCTCGGCCGGCATCGAGTCCTCCACGATCCGGACCAGCTCGCGATCGAGCAGGCCATCCGGCTGGATCGTCCAGATGACGGGCGCGTCGAACGACACCACTGCCCACGCCATGGCCTCCCGGTCGCCGATCCTCCGCGCGACGGACAGCGCCGCGGTCCTGTTCGCCAGCGCCGCCTCGACGTCTCCGGCGTGGGCCTGCGCGGAGACGAGGCCGCACAGCAGGTCGAGCCGGGTCGTCTCGGGCGGGTCACTCGCGAGTTCCAGCGCGCCGAGCGCTCCCTCCAGCAGCGCGGCGGCCTCCCGGTGCGCGTACAGGCCGGACGTCTGGCGGGCCGCGCGCGCCGCGTACTCGGCGGCGGTGAGCGCGGTCGCCGTCGTCGCGGCCGCTAGGGCGTGGTGGGCCAGTGCGCCGACGTCGCCGGGCCGCACCTGCTCCAGCGCCGAGAGGACCTTGCCGTGCATCCTCGTACGGCGGAGCCGGGGGATGTCCTCGTACAGGGTCTCCCGTACGAGCACGTGGGCGAAGCGGACATGCCCCGGGCGCGGCTCCTCCAGCAGCCCGGACAGCACACCGGCCTCCAGGCCGTCGAGCACCGTGTCCTCATCGGCTCCCGGCATGGCGATCAGCACGTCGGCGTCGGCCTCCCTGCCGAGGATCGCCGCGTTCCGCAAGGTCGTCTGCGCCGTCCCGGGCAGGCGGGCGACGCGGCGGCGGATCAGGTCGCGGACACCGGGCGGCAGGGCACGGGCGGCCGACGGCCCGTCGATGGCGAGCAACCGCGCGGTCTCGGTGACGAACAGGGGGTTGCCTCCGGTCCGCTCGGTCACGGTCCGGACGGTGGCCGGGTCCACCTCCATCCCCGATCGTCCCAGGAGCAGCCGCGCCACGTCGTCCTCTCCGAGGCCGCCGAGCGTCACGTTCTCCGCAGCCTGTACGGCGAGCGCGGCGCCGGTGGCCATCAGGTCGAGACCGGCTTCCGAAGGACGGTGGGTCAACACCACGAGGACGGAGGTGTTCGCCAGCCGTACGGCAAGGTGGCGGAGCAGTTGCAGGGTCTCCTCGTCGGCCCGGTGCACGTCCTCCAGCACGATCAGCAGCGGGCCCGGCACGCCTTCCAGGTAGTCGCCGACGGCCCTGGCCAGCCAGAACTGGCCGACGGGGGCCGCGCCGTCGGTCAGCAGCGGGGCCAGCCGTACGGCGATCTCGGGAGACGGGGCGACGGTGGCGGACAGGTGACGCAGGACCTCGCTCCACGCCCAGGCGGGCGGCACGCCGCCGACGGTTTCGGGGCATCGCCCCACCACGGTCTGCCAGCCGTCTCCGGACAGGTGCCGGACGAGGGCGCCGGCCAGCGTGCTCTTGCCGGATCCGGCGTCGCCGCCGAGCCACGCCACCCGGAAGCCCTGCCTGGCCTGATCGGCGGCGGCGACCAGCCGGGCGAGCTCCGCCGTACGGCCGATCATCTCCGCGTGCGGGGGCGACGCCGAGCGGGCGGGCCGCGCGGGCGCGGGGGTGGGGGCCGGGGTGGGCGGGGGCACGTGAAGGGAGGGGGCCTGCGCGAGGATGTCCGCCTCCAGGGCCCGCAGCGGCGGGCCGGGATCGACACCGAGCTCGTCGGCCAGCAGTTCGCGGGTCCGGCGCAGCGCCGCCAGGGCGTCCCCCTGCCGCCCAGCCCGGTAGTAGGCCAGGGCGAGCAGCCGCACCGCGTTCTCGCGCAGCGGATGGGCCTTGACGTGGCGCTCCAGCTCCGGAACCACCTCGGCGTGACGGCCGAGCGCGAGCCCGGCTTCGGCGCGATATTCGACGGCGGCCGTCCGCAGCTCTTCGAGGTGGACGGCCTCGGGGACGGCCCATTCCTCGTCGGCGAACTCGGCGTACGCCCGGCCGGTCCACAGCCGGAGCGCCACGTCGGCCGTCTCCAGGGCCTTCGCGGGCTGTCCTTCGGCGAGCGCGGCCGCCGCGGCGTCGACCAGCCTCGGGAACCGCCAGGCGTCGACGACCTCCACGTCGAGGTCCAGCCGGTAGCCGGGGGGCGCGCTGACCAGCACGCGGGCCGCGGTCCGGGGAGCGCGGCCCGGCTCCAGGATGCGGCGCAGGTTGGAGACGTAGACCTGCAGAGCGCCGAGGGCTCGCGGCGGGGGCTGCCCATTCCACAGGTCCTCGATGAACCGGTCGGTCGACACCACCTGTCCCTGCGCGCAGACCAGCCTCGCCAGGACCGCCCGCTGGAGCGACGAGCCGAGGTCGACGGGTTGACCGGCGACGTCAGCCTCGATGCGCCCTAATATCCGCACTCGCACCATAACGGGAGAAGCATAGGACGGGGATGACATGAAAACGGCTTATCGCACAACCCGCTTTAAGCCGGATAGTGGTAGTAACCGACAAGGTCCTTCAGCACGGTGACGTCGTCCATCCGGATTCGCGTGCCCGTCGCGAAAGCATTGATCATCTTTCCGCCGCCGACATAGACGCCGACGTGATGCGTCTTGTTGTCCGTGCCGTAGAAGACGAGGTCGCCGGCCTGGGGAACCTCGACGCGGCGAAGCCTCCGGATATGGTCGTCGGTGTTTCCCCTGCCGAGGACGTCGTCGCCGAAGGCCTGGCGGTAGACCCAGCGGGTGAAGCCGGAGCAGTCGAGCCCGCGCGTCTTCTCGGCGGGGCAGGGCCGTACCGCGCCGTGATAGCCCCGGCACGTCCCCCGCGAAGGCCCAGGCAGCGCCCCGTGACCGCCCCCCCAGGAGTACGGCACGGCGCCCTGGGTGGCGTACGCGACCGTCACGGCTTTGCTGAGCTCGTCATTGAGCGGCGCCGACGCGGCGGCCAGCGCCAGCACGGCGACGCCAAGAGTGAGCCACCCCCTGACCGACCCCATGAAACGTGACAATAGCCGCTGAACCGCTTTTGTGTGGCGATGGGAATCCAGGGCCCTCTACTTACGGCGATCGGCGCTGCGACAACCTACTGTTACTCTCGGTAATTGAATGGCCATGCAGGCGTCTCCGTGGCGCCGTTGGTCCGGAAATACGTCCACGGCGACGAACACCTCAGATGCCGGCGGAAAGGGATACCACCGTGGAGACGTGGGGGGAACGATCCCTCGCCCGGTGGGCGGTGGTGAGTTGCGCGGGGAGCTCGATCTCCACGCCGCCGGTCAGGCGCTTGTGGTCAGGTGAGGGGCCGGGTGAACGTCCAGCCCGCTTCCAGCAGCGCGTCGACCGCCCGTACGGCTGCCGCGAGCCGGTCGTCCGGGGAGCCGGTGACCACCACATGGGGAAGCCCCCTGTCCGTGAGCTCCTGGCGGAACCGCCGGTCCATGCCATGGCGGATGTGCTCGCCGTCGCGCCAGCCGTCCTGCTCGAACGGCACCTCCTCGGCGGACGTGTGGATCCACAGGTCATGCCGCGCCCGCTCGTGCATCCGGAGGACTTCCCCGGACACTGTGCCGAGATAGCGCTCGTGCCACAGGGACGTGGCGAGGGCGTCGGTGTCGCAGACGAGGAGCGGTGAGCCGGCACGGGCCGCCGCGTCCTCCCAGACGAGCTGCCGCTCCGCGATGACGGTGAACTCCCCGGAGTCCCATCGGAGGTCGTCGAGCCACGGCTCCGGCCGGCCGCTCTCCTTGGCCGCCCGCCGGGCCGACGCCAGTTTCTCCTCGCAGTAGGTCCTGCCGTACTCGGGAACCCAGCGGGTGGCGGCCCAGACGCCGCCGCGCGCGGCGAAGCGGGCGGCCAGCGCCCGGGCGAGGGTCGTCGTCCCGCTCGACTCGGCTCCCACGACCACGACTCGCCGGGCGAGATGGGCGCGCACAGCCGGCCGGAGCCACGGCCAGGCGGCCACGGGGTCCTCCCGCACGAGGGTGCCACTGACCGGGAAGCGCTCGCGCGCCGGGTCGACACCGACGTGGGCGGCGGCGAACCTGCGGGCCAGCTCGGGCCCGTAGGGCTCGGACGAGAACACCGCGTCGATCGCCGGAGCCGAGCCGTGCGCCAGTGCCAGCGCGTGGCGGAACACCTCCACATGCGCCGACCAGATCTCGGGATCGTCATAGTCGATCTCGACGTCGTCGACCACGGGCGCGATGACGACATGCGGTTGCGGATGGGCCTCCCGCAGCCACGCCGTACGGCACGCGAGCGGGATGCTCTCCACGCTGGAGGCGGCGACGACGACGGTGACCTGGGCGCAGCGCTCCGCCGCGGTGTCGATGAGGTGATGGTGGCCGGCGTGCGGCGGATAGAACTTCCCGATCACGAGCCCGTGGGAGAAGGCGGCCGTCATGCCGTTGTCCCCGCCGCGCCCGTCGCGGCGACCGGCAGGGAACGGGCGGCCAGCTCCCGCCGCCAGGAAACCAGCCCCGCGACGCAGAGCCCGAGGAAGAGCACGTAGAGGGCACTGGTGAGGTAGAGCGCCTTGTACGCGTAGAGCGGGATGTAAATCAGATCGGCTGTGATCCACAACCACCACGACTCCACCAGCTTGCGGCACTGGCCGTACGTCGCCATGAGGGACAGCGCGGTGGTCAGCGCGTCCCAGAACGGCACAGCGGAGTTGGTCCACGTGGCCAGGACGGCCGTCAGGAGGACGGTCACCGCGCCGCCGGAGACGATCAGCCACAGCCACTCCACCGGGCGGGTCACGGAGATGGCGAGCCTGCTCCGGCCGGCTCCGCCGTACAGCCACTCCCACCAGCCGTAGAGGCCGAGCACGATGTAGACGATCTGCAGGGCCGCGTCCGCGTACAGGCCGACGGCGAGGAAGACGAGGCCCAGAAAGACCACGTTGGCGATGCCGATCGGCCAGTTCGCCATGTGCTGGCGCACCACCAGCCAGACGGTGAGCACCCCGGTCGCGAAGCCGAGCAACTCGGCCCAGCTCGTGGACGCGCCCATGAACGTGAAGGCGGGCTCCAGTAACGGCCCCAGCAGATCGGTCAGCGCCACCCACGACCTCCTTAATCGTCACAGTGACGATAACAAACGATCAGCGAGCGGGGAACGCCTTTTCGTGGGCGGTCGAGTTTTCCGTGTACGCCCCCGCGGCCTGGCGAGACTTCCGAACGCGCGCCAAACGATCTTGCCGTGGCTCCGCCACTGCCGGAGGCACCTGACAGGCTGTCGCCATGACGCACCAGGACGCACCAACCTTCATTCAGGTCAGCGGCCCGCAGGCGATGTCTCCTGAGCTGAGGCGGGAGCTGATCGACTGCTGGGTCGTGGTGAGCAACGCAGGTGGCGCGGCGGGCTTTCCTTTCCCTCCGGTCACTTTCGACGAGGTGGCACCGGTCGCCGATCAGCTGATCGGCGGTCTCGACCCACAGCGCAGCCGGCTCCTCCTGGCCTTGGCCGGTGGGACGGTCGCCGGCTGGCTGAATGTGCGCCGGGACATCAATCCGCTGATCGCACACTGGGGGACGGTGCACCATGTCCAGACACATACCGGCCACCGCGGGACGGGGATCGGCGCCGAGTTGATGCGCCGCGTGCGTGACGTGGCACGTGAGCAGATGGGCCTGGAGCAACTTCACCTCGCCGCGCGGAGCGGCATGGGGCTCGAGGATTTCTACGGCCGGCTGGGCTGGAAGGAGATCGGCCGGTGGCCCGGCGCCCTGCGGCTCGCTCCCGGCGACGACCGAGACGAGATCCTCATGGCGCTCAAGCTCTAACCGCCCGGTGCGGGGCTGCCCTGGAAGCGAGCGACTTCCGAGGGCAGCGCCGCCGCGATCCACGTTTATAAAAAGATCGGGTTCGTCGAGGAGGGACGGGCACGCGAGTCCTTCCGTCGCGACGGCAAGTGGTACGACATGATCATGATGGGCCTTCTTGAGCACGAGCTCGTCGGCCTCTGAGCTTGAACGCCCGCGTGCCCGGCGGCCGGCGCTGTGGCAACATGGCCGCCCCCCGTCGGCAGGTGAAAAGGGCGCTAGCCGCGAGGCGCGTACATGATGATCAGGACGCCCAGTATGCAGACGATCGCCCCGATCGCATCCCATCGATCAGGGCGAAAGCCGTCCACCACCATGCCCCACACCAGCGAGCCCGCCACGAACACTCCCCCATAGGCGGCGAGGATCCGGCCGAAGTTGCCATCCGGCTGAAAGGTCGCCACCAGCCCATACAGGCCGAGGATGACGAACCCGGCCCCGGCCCACAACAGCCCGCGCTGCTCCCTCACCCCCTGCCATACCAGCCAGGCCCCGCCGATCTCGGCGAGCGCGGCCAGCAGGAACAAGACCAGGGAACGGGCGACGGTCACGGATGCGACTGTAAAGGAGCGCCCACCGCGCCCTTACGCCGCCAAGGCAACGCGAGCAGGTCCCAGTGCCGGCCGTACCCCGTCATACGACGGCCGCCCCGCACTCAAGACTTGAGGGCCATCGTGGCGAGGTGGCGGGCGATGCCGTTCGTATCGGTGTCCTGCACGTTGCTGAGCACGACTACTTCGATGTCGTCATCGGGCAGGTACATGTTGCTCGCCGCGTAGCCCTGGAGAAGACCCGGATGGTACCGGAGCCGGTGCCCCTGGAGCCGGTCGACGAGCCAGCCGAAGGCGTACGCGCTCGACGGCAGGTTGAGGCAGCCGTTGGAGGGGCACGGCGCCTGGGGCGTGAACGCCTGCTTGACGGTGGCGGGTGGCGCGACCAGGTGCGCGCCGAACGCGCGGTCCCAGCGCGCGATGTCGTCGGCGGTGGAGTAGATGCCGGTCGCGGAGAACGCCTCGGAGCCGTTGATGGGCGGGGCCGCTGATCCGAGCGTGAAGTAGCCCTTCGCGTACCCGTCGGGCGGATTCCCCCTGCTGTAGCCGGTGTGCCGAAGCTTCAGCGGGCCGGTGATCAGCTTGTGCAGCACGGTGCCGTACGGCTTGTGCGTCACCGACTGGATGATCGCGCCGGCCAGGATGAAGCCGGAACTGCTGTACTTCCAACTGGTCCCGGGCGCGAAGTCCAGTGGCAGGTTCACGAACCGCTGGATGAGCTCCCGGGTCGTGGTCGGTTGCGACAGCTTCTCGAAGAAGCCGGGCAGCCCCTGGATGTCGGGGATGCCCGAGGTGTGCGTGAGAATCTCGCGGATCGTGATGGGCCGCCACGCCGTCGGGCAGGCGTTGATGTATGCCGGGACGAGATACGGACAGACCGGATCGTCCAGGTCGAGCAGCCCACGGTCGCGCAGCTTGAGCACGAGCATCGCGGTGAACTGCTTGGTGACCGAGGCGAGCCGGAAAACCGTGTCCGGCCGGTTGGGGATGTGCTTCTCCTCGTCGGCCTCGCCTGCGGCGAAACGCGCCAGCACCTCGCCACGACAGACGACCAGGGCCGAGCCGGTGAACTTCTTCTTCGCGGCCAGATCCCGCAGGTACGCCCGCATCGCCGGAGCGGTCCCATCACACTGCCGTGCCGGTGAGGTGACCGCGTGCGACTCCTGGGTGGGGTGGCTCGTGGCGTCCGACACGCTGTCCTGATGGTTGTAGGAGTTCGCGCTCGTGTCCGCCTTCTGCCAGTTGTACGGCAGAGCCCGCGAATCCGTCTCGCCCTTCTGGGCCGGCGTCACGACAAGCGTGATATCGCGGAGCAGGTGCTGACGTTGCCGCTGCCGCTCGCGCTCCAACTGCCGCTGCTTGTTGCGTTGCTTGGCGGGATGGGGCTCATGGGCTCGGGCATAGTTACGAGGGGCCGGGTGATCGACGCCGAGGCCGGTCACGACGGTGCCCCCGGCGGATGCCGCGATGGCAGGAGTGCCCAAGGGTATGGCCCCACTCGTTAGTGCGGCGCTGATCGCAAGGCACGCGACAACTTTAGGACACTTGGGCATTTTCTCCCCTTGAACGTACCACTGTCCCGAAAACTTCCGACATTTCTCCGAATCGGGTGGGCCCCGTTCGAGAACACCCGGCGGACCATTCTTCTGGGGGCCTTGCTTTCCGTTCACTGGAGTCACAAACGGCGATCGACGCCTTTTTCCTTCCGCATATCTCTTTGTTAACGCTACTCGATGGTCACTGGCCGCCTCAGCCGAAAATGTCAGTTATTTCCGGACCCGATCGGCAACCGACCTGAATTACACGCCACGAAAGGCGCTACAGAAGGACATTGCGACTATAGGCGGGCCTACCAGGGCCTACAAGGGAAGGACGTGCATACCGACTATATGATCTTAGGGCGACGTTCGAGGAGGTGGCGGACGCCCCGCCATACAAAGGTGGTCCTCCGAGAGCGTGATGGCGGCGTCGTTCCCTGAGTCTGTGATTACAGCCCCATCCCGGTCCACAAGCCCAGACCGGCAGCCCCTCGAGATGAGCAAACCATCGAAGCACCGCTTCCTTCGTCGCGGAAATGGTGGAATTTAATCCCGTACGCCCCGGGCGGCGAATACAGTACACCTCGGGGCGGCAAATCTCGTATGCCTCCGATGGCGAATCGCGATCACCATCTTTCCCTGAGGCGTGAGGGACTGTTGCAGTACTCGTTGCAGGAGTAATGGCACGCGAGTCGTCGCGGTGGACGGGACAGGAACCCAAACCGCATTAGCGGCGCCATCCTTGACCGGCTCCTACATCACTGAGTGGTCCTCGCGATCAACAGACCCAGCTACCACCTTAAGAACCACTGGCCGCCGTCGATACCCACATCACTACCGCCGGCTAGCTACAAGCTCCTGTGAGAGTTGGCAGAACGGGACCGTAATCATCGCAGGCCAAAGTGTGGCAGGCATGGCTGCAGGCCGTGAATCTCCACCGGGACCGGATTGGTGAAACTGTCTCGATCGAGGCGCAGGCGCTGCTGAACGGCCCGCTGGCCGCGCACCTGGTGCACCGACAGGCCGTCGGGCTGGTAGCCGAGCTTGCCGGAGACGGCCAGCGAAGCTGGGTTATCCAGAAAGGCGCTGGACGCCGCCGTCTGCGCACCGAGCCCAGCGAAGGCCAAATGCAGTACAGCGGCACGCATCTCGGTGCCAAGACCGTGGCCCTGATGAGCGCGGCCCAGCCACGAGCCGGTATGCACCTCACGGGTAACCAGAAAGTCGGAGGCGGATACGTCCTGAGTACCGACAACGCGTCCCTTATGAACGACGACGAAGTTGCAGCACCAATGCTCCGGTCGCCACCGCGAGATAACGCCGAGATGAAACCGGACGATGTTGCCTGGTAGCTCGTCTACGGGGGCGTCGGTCCAGGGGATGCCAAAAGGCATCAAATCCGGGTCGTGGATGCCCTCCAGGGCTCGGTCAGCCAGTTCGTCGAGATCGTCCAGAGTTGGCAGTCGCAGTTCAAGCCGAGGCGTGGTCAATCGCAGGTTAAGCAGGGGCCAATGGCGCATACTGTCCATTGTTCCGATCTTCCCCGATGCGGTCATTCGAATTACTGGCGTCTGGACGACCTGGCCGTGGCCGGCCATGGCGGTGAGCCGTCTCGACAACGGAGACGAGCCGCCAACCCCGCACTCAGAACACGCATAGCCGGCGCCCGGGGGTCGAACCCTGAACCTATGGATTACAAAGAAGTCGGCACAGCGACGCACCACGCGACCGATCCCGCTTCACCACACCGTGCCCGAAGCCTGTGCGCGGCTGGCGCCCGGTCAACCCCCCGAAGGCCACCGACAGGGCGATGGAGGCGGCGCTCGCCAGGGCCCGGAAGCTTCCCGGGTACGCGGGCAGTTGGCTGGACCAGAGCTCGCCGGAAGATCGGGCGCGCCTCGTCCTCGGTCTTTCCGTACGGGGCATGGAAACCGTCCTTGCCGAAGTTCATGGTGCCCAGTGACAGGCGGCTGACCCGGAGCCCCGCGCGGCAGCGCTGCCCGTGGATCTGCTCGGCGATCACGACGTCGCCGTTCACGGCCTGATGGACGATCTCAAACTTCACCTGCTCGAAGCTGGCACCCCCTTCCACAGGCGCACGACCGCCTCGCGGCCGTGGACCTCGTCGCCGTAGCCGTGGAAGACGACGCCGGGGTGGAGGCAGGGGGCGAGCTCGTCGGCGTTCTTGGTGTTGAAGGCCGCCAGGAAACGGCGTGCCAGAGTGTCGTTGTCGTGGCTCATGGAGTCGGGATGGAAAAAATTGGACCCGCAAGTACAGAAAACCGCCCTGGAGTCGGCACCGATCGAGCGGGACGGTGACCGGGCCGGGCTCCAGCCCGCGGCCGAGGCCGTCCGGGAACTGGTGCACCGGCACCTGGAGCACGAGGAGCCACTGCTGTGCGCTCAGCACTTGTCGTAGTCTGACGGCTGCCGACGAGAGTTGGAGGAGCACGAGTGGATCACCTCGGCACGACCACCTGGTCCACTTCGGACGTCGCACCCCGGGAGGCCACCGAGTACTGGCGCGATCTCGTGTGCGCGACCTTCGTGCAGGTTCGGGTCGATCCGCTGGGGGCCACCGATCTGACGGGGACCGTGAGCCACTCCCAAATCGGCCGGATGGGCGTTTCGCGGTTGACCGCCGGTGCACAGAGCGTGCACCGGGACAGGTCAGTCATCGCCAGCGGCGACGACGAGTACCTGCTCGTCAACATCCAGCTCGACGGGCGCGGTCTGGTGGGCCAGCACGGACGGGATGCCGTCCTCTCGCCTCGTTCGCTGGTGTTCGTCGACAGCAGCCAGCCTTACTCGATGAAGTTCACGGACACCTTCGCGCAGCTGGTGATCCGGATTCCGCAGTCACTGGTGCCCAGGCGCGATCTGCGCGCGGCCACGGCGGTGGAGCTGCCGGGCACCGGGCCGGCCGGGGTGGTCACGACCTTCCTCGCCGGCATCGGCGGGCTCGAACCGTCGCAAGCCCATGAGCTCGTGCCCCACGCACTGGGCCTCATCGACACTGCTCTCGGCTGGGCGGCTCGCACCACGTCCGGTGAGGACGCCGGTCCTGCCTACGTGAGGGAACGGATCCACCAGTTCCTGCGCCTGCACGCCGCGGACCCGGAGCTCGACGCCGACCTTGTGGCGGCGGCGTGCGGGGTCTCCCGGCGCACGCTCTTCCGGGCGCTGACGGGCGGGGAATCGTTCGGCAGGCAGCTGCGCCGGCTGCGGGTCAGCATGGCCCAGGATCTGCTGCGCGGCAAGCCGTCCTGCCCGCTGGACGTCGTGGCGGGGAAGTGCGGGTTCAAAGGCGCGGCCCAGTTGCACCGCGCTTTCAAGGCGGTCACGGGCCTCACACCGGGGGAGTACCGCGAGGCTACCTGGCACTCGTAGTCACACGTCCGGGCACGGATCGTCAGATCACCAGGGATGCATCCGGTGATACTCGGGGACATGTCCGAGAATTCGTCCACTTTCGACGGTCGGCTGCTGATCGGCGCCAGCGGATCGGCCGCCGTCGCCCTGTTGCCGATGTTCGTTTCCGCGCTGCGCGGCTCCTTCACCGGAACCATCACGGTGCTCATGACCTACACCGCCACGAGGTTCATTCCGGCGTCGACGGTCGCCTTGTTCGCCGACAAAGTCGTCACCGGTGACGATCCGGCCACCTTTGCAAGGGAGAACCACCAGAGCCTGACGGCGGAGAACGACCTGCTGGTTGTGCTTCCGGCGACCGCGAACCTGCTGTCGGCGGCCGCGGCCGGGGCCGCGCCCAACCTGCTGACCGCCGCGATCACAGCAGCACCCGCGCCCGTGGTGTTCTTCCCGGTGATGTCATCGGAAATGTGGGCGAACCGCGCGGTGCGGCGCAACGTCACGCAGTTGCGTGAGGACGGGCACGTCGTCGTCGACCCGGCCATGGCTCCCCGCTACGACGTGGCGGCCGGGGCGTTCGTGGAGAGCCCCGCACCGCCGGCACCGCCGCGATTCGTCGAGCTCGTCCGGGAGCACCTCGAGCCGTGACCGAAGATCGTCGGCGGTCCGAATACGCCTGACGTCCAGCTCGGGTGTATTGAAACGAAATGCACGTGATTTTGTGCTTGTGAGTCCATTTCCTGGGGTCTACCGTTCCGTTGGCGTAGGACGCCGGCGCCGACGACGTTCTGGTGTCCAGTGGGGGTGGTTTCGCGGACCAGGTGCGGGAGTTGACCAGCGGCGAGGGCGCGCACGTGGTGTACGACGGCATGGTTAGAAGGGCACTCTTCCCCGCCTGGGACCTGACTTGGCTCACGTTTCAAGATCATCGTTGAGTGCAAGGCGCTGACCTCGCGGTTTCCAGTCGGGAACGGCGAAAAGTGCGCACTAAGTCGATCACATCTCTACTCTGGTGGGCGTGTCTCCGTGCGTGCGGACGGTGAAGACGGCCTCAGGCGCCCGGGCGGTGCAGGTCGTCCACTCCTCCCGCCGCGGGTCCGGCCAGATCGAGCACATCGGGTCGGCGCACGACGACACCGAGCTGGAGACGCTCAAGGCGGTGGCGCGTCAGCGACTGGCCGCCGGCCAGCACGAGCTGGACTTGGGGCTCGACGACGGGCCGGCGGCGGGCGGGCCGCTGGAGATCGTCAGCTCGCGGATGGAACGGATCGAAGGGTTCATGGCGGCCCACGATCTGCCGGACGTCACGATCGTGGCCGACGCCGGGATGATCTCCGAGGCGAACAAGCAGATGGGGACTGGTTGCAGCCCTCGCGGGGTGATGCGGAGCCGAACACGACTGACGATCCAGGCGGCCCATGAATGCCAGGATGCCTAATAACCGTTACGCCGCCCTGACTTGCGAAAACGCCACCAAGGTCATTGCACGGATATTGGTGGACCGGCGACACATGATCGCTCGAGGCGGCCTACGGCTGCAAAGGCCGGAGAAACAGAAGAGGCCCCGTAGGGCCTCTGAGCTGTGGTTCTGCTGGTGGCAGGTGCAAGGTTCCAACTTGCGTAGGCTGAGCCGACGGTTTTACAGCGCGTGACCATTCCCGGTTCCTCGATGCTCTTGACCTGCGTCGGAGCCCGCTCGTTCGGCCCTGTCCGGCAAGATCATTGCACATATATTGCACGGCTAACGCCCCCTCGACCTCTGCCTCCCACGTTCGCCAACAAGCAGGTTGATCACCGGTGCCACCTCACGATCTGCCCTGAGGCGCATACCGAGAATAAGTTTGTGGGTCTACATCAGCGGAGGATCTTGCGATCGAGCCCACGAGAATAAGTCCTCACGGGCCGCCGAAGGAAATCGGGCATCGGCATCAGAAGACCTCCGGGCCCTTCTATATTTCACTTGCGGCAATGCCTAGCCTGGTCGCAAGCTCTGATGCAATATGGTCGCTCACACCGGCTTGCTAGGGAGTTATAGAGACCTTGGGGGCCGGCGATTTCTTTGGATCAGTGCCACAACAAGTGACGTTAGGAGTCTCGATGAAGTCGACGAGCCTTGACTCGTCGTGATCTATGGTGAGAATTTTATCGTTCGCATACAACTTTACCCTGACCCGATACTTCGTACCAACCGAAGGATTATGCAGCCAACAGCGAAACGTAAGGCCGGCCGCCCTAAATGTGGCCATCTTCACATCGCAGGTCGATACAAGCAACGATTCCTTTTCCTCATCGTAGGGATACGACGAATCCGAGCTGGCTTCCAACACCTCGGCTGTAGCCGAGTAGAGGCTATCGCTCATCCCGCGGACGTCAGCCTTTACTATTACAACAATCCCCTTCTCGTCAAACGGAGGCTGCGGGAAGTGGGCGTCGCCATTCCTAAGGATGCCGACCTGTTGACCCCCATACCCGGCCTTCCTTGGGAGAAAGTCATTGTAAGTAATGCCTTGCTGAATGGCGATCCGCTCCAGGATTACCGACATCTCATCCACAGGACGCGAGTTAGGGTCAACCGCGTACAGAACATCCACCGACGAAGCGGCTACCGCAACGATCGCCGCAATCACTGTCACTACGGCTGTTGTAGCGGACCCGAACCTATGCCACCAACTCTCACCCTTGTCGTTCTCCTTGGAGATACTCCTGACAGCAGATGCTTCCGCCGCATCGACCATCTCTAGCCACCCGTCTCGACACAAGCGTCCTGTGTGGCTGAACGAGCCGCTGAGGCAAAAGGTTTCAAGCACGTCTTCTGCGACAATTGTTGCCATGCCGGAGGTGCATGAGGCATGACATGCATGCCCAAATGAGAAATTTCGGCCGTGTGTCACCTCGCAGTAGGCTCGCCTGCCATTGGCGCGGGCGGTGAGCACGGGGAGAACTCCTGTGGCCCTCGCCGTTGCTGGTGTAGAGGATCACGGGCCTGGGGTCCGTATAGACGCCGACCAAGCCGGTGATCTCGCACAGCACGCCGGTATCTTCGCGGGTTTCTCTCACCGCGGCTTGCGGAGGGACTCGTCAAGGTCGACCGCGCCACCGGGGACGGCCAAGGTGCCGTTGTCGCTACGGCGCGTCATGAGATCGGTCTCGTGGGTCACGACGACGTTTAGAAGTCGATCCGTCGCGCCATGGTCACGACACTACTGATGCAGGCGCCACCCGACCGCTCATGCTGTCCACGTAGACGCTGGTCGCGTCCCCGCTGGCTCATCCGTAAGCCTGGCGCATACTCTCGGCGGAACAGCCCGCGACCTGCGGAAACGCCGCCAAGATCATTGCGCGTATATTGCGCGACCCGCGACAGACGGCCGCTCAGGATGGCGTATGGCTGCACAGGCGGGAAAGCAGAAGAGGCCCCGGAGGGCCTCTGAGCTGGGAAAATCCCTGGTGGCAGGTGCAAGGTTCGAACTTGCGTAGGCTGAGCCGACGGTTTTACAGACCGCTCCCTTTGGCCACTCGGGCAACCTGCCGTGTCTTCCGCTTACCGCGGCGACAGGTAGAAGAATAGCGGACTTCCACGGTGTCTGTGACACCGGTTTGTCCTGGGACGGCTACGCGGCCGGGAGGCCGTCTCCCTCGGCTGTCGGACCTACAGGTCATAGTGGAACGGTGATCCGATGGGCCGAGGCCGACGACCTGACGGCGCTGGCGAAGATCGAGCTGGCGGCTGACGAGATGTTCGCTCCACTGGGCATCGTCTTTCCTCCGGGCACGACCATGATCGAGGAGTGCGGCGATCCCACACGGGTGATCGTCGCGGGCCGGCCACCGGTGGGGTTCGCTCTGCTTGGGTTCGTCGACGGGGAGGTGCATCTCGAGCAGCTCGCCGTACATCCCGATCACGGCGGCCGGGGCATCGGGACCGGGCTGCTCAACGCCGTGTGCGATACGGCGGCCGCGCAAGCGAAGGCGGTCACGCTGACGACGTTTCGCCACGTCCCCTGGAACGCCCCCTGGTATGCGCGCCGCGGCTTCGCCGTACTGCCTCCTGAGGAGCGGGGGCCGGAACTGGCCGCGCTGGCGGAACATGAGCGGGCTCTCGGCATCGAGTTGGCACCCCGTGTTGTCATGCGCAAAGACCCCTGATCACGCGCGGGCCACTAATCTCGGAGTCAACAAGGAGAGGACACGGACACCGATGGCCGACAGCAGTTTTGACGTGGTCAGCAAGATCGACCGGCAGGAGGTCGACAACGCCCTGAATCAGACGGTCAAAGAGGTCGGGCACCGCTTCGACTTCAAGGGCACCGGGGCGGCGATCTCCTGGTCGGGCCAGAACGACATCGAGATCAAGGCGAACAGCGAGGAGCGGACGGAAGCCGTCCTCGACGTTTTCAAGGAGAAGCTGGTCAGGCGCGGCCTCTCGCTGAAGGTCCTCGACGCGAGTGAGCCGAAGCTGTCCGGCAAGGAATATCGGCTGATGATCTCCCTCAAGGAGGGCATCGACCAGGACAACGCGAAGAAGATCTCCAAGCTCATCCGCGACGAGGGGCCGAAGGGCGTCAAGGCGCAGATCCAGGGCGACGAGCTCAGGGTCAGCTCCAAGAAGAAGGACGACCTCCAGGAGGTCATCTCCCTGCTGAAGGGGAAGGACCTCGACATCGCCCTTCAGTTCACGAACTACCGATAACGGGCGGCCCCACCTGCCGTATGGGGCACGCCTGAGGCGCATCCGGGGCACACGGCCGAGGGCGCCCGCCCTGTGCGCCGGTGCCTCGGGGCCACTTTTTGCCCCCATGCGGCATCTGCCCCGCAGTCAGGGGCATGCGCCCCAGGCCACAGCCCGCACACCGCCATGGCTGAGCCCGCCATAACCGCCCGAAATGGGCGCGGCTCCGGGACAAGACGCGATGTGACCGATATGTCCGCTGTGTTCCCTGTTTCATGCGAGACATACGACCGACAAAGATCTTTACTCGCGGAAACAAAAGTCTCTCAATGTGGCTCTAAACTCGCGTACCAAGACGTACGGCTAGGCACCACATTGAGGAGGCCCGCGTGGCTCCCTGGTCCACTTATCGGCAAGCAGCCGCCATCGGCGCGACGGCGCTTGCCACGGCGCTCATGGTCTCGGCCTGCGGTGGGGGGTCCACCGGCACGACGTCGGCCGCCCCGAACGCGGCCGGCGGAGTCCAGCTCGTCAACGCGGGCAAGCTCACGACCTGCACCAACATCCCTTACGAGCCCTTCCAGTTCAACAAGGACGGCAAGGTCGTCGGCTTCGACGTGGACATCGTCGATCTCGTCGCCAAGAAGCTGGGCGTGACGCAGGACATCGTCGATATCGACTTCGCGGCCATCAAGAGCGGCGCGGCGCTCAACGCCCGCAAGTGCGACGTCGCAGCGGCCGGCATGACGATCACCGACGAGCGCAAGCAGCACATCGACTTCTCCGAGCCCTACTTCAACGCCACCCAGGCGCTCATGACAAAGAAGGGCAGCGGGGTCACCTCGCTCGACGACGTCAAGGCCAAGAACCTCAAGCTGGGCGCCCAGGCGTCCACGACCGGTCTCGACTACGTCAAGAGCAAGGGCCTGAGCCCCGTCGAGTTCGCCGACTCGCCGAAGGAGCTGCTCGGCCTCCAGACCGGCCAGGTGGACGTGATCGTGCAGGACCTTCCGGTCGTGCTGACCTGGCTGAAGAAGCCGGAGATCGGCGCGAAGTTCGAGGAGGCGGCCAGCCTGGAGACCGGTGAGCAGTACGGAATCGGCATGAAGAAGGGCAACACCGCGCTGGCCAAGGTGATCAATGAGGTGATCACGGCCGCGAAGTCGGATGGCGCCTACAACGCCATCTACAAGAAGTGGTTCGGCGTGGAGCCGAGCCCGGCCTCGTGACCTCCGTGTCGGACCAGCAGACCGCCCTCCCCAGCCGGGGAGGGCTCAGCCCTCGCAAGAGGCAGCGGATCAGTCGCGGCATTCAGTACGGCCTGCTGCTCGTCATCGTGGTCGTGCTGGCCTCGCTGGCCGACTGGGGAGCGATCCGCGAGTCGTTCCTCAACGCCACTGTGGCGGGCAAGAGCCTGCCCACGCTGTTCACCGTGGCGCTGAGGAACACGGTGATCTACACGCTCACCGGATATGTCCTCGGCTTCGCCGTCGGCATGCTGCTGGCGCTGATGCGGCAGTCGTCCGTGGCTCCCTACAGGTGGATCGCCGCCGGCTATGTCGAGGTGTTCCGCGGGCTTCCCGCGCTGGTCATCTTCCTCATGATCGGAAGCCTGCCGCTGGCGTTCCCGGGGCTCCAAGTTCCCGGTCAGGTGTACGGCCAGGCGGCGCTGGGGCTCGGCCTCGTCTCGGCCGCGTACATGGCCGAGACCTTCCGGGCGGGTCTGCAGGCCGTTCCCAAGGGTCAGATGGAGGCGGCACGATCGCTGGGCATGCCGTACATGCGGGCGATGGTGTCGATCGTCATCCCGCAGGCCGTCCGCATCGTCATCCCGCCGCTCACGAACGAGCTCGTGCTCCTTTTCAAGGACTCGTCGCTGGTGCTGTTCCTCGGCGTCACCGCAGAGCAGGTTGAGCTGGCGAAATTCGGCAACGACCAGTCGTCGACCTTCGCCAACCCCACCCCCATCCTCGTGTCCGGCCTGACCTACCTGCTCATCACGATCCCGCTGGGATACGCGGCGCGGCGGCTGGAAGCCCGTCAGGGAGCGGCCAGATGAGCACTGTCGAGATCAGGAAGCTGCACAAGTCGTTCGGGAAGCTCGAAGTGCTCAAGGGCATCGACTTCACCGTGGAGAGCGGCCAGGTCGTCTGCGTGATCGGGCCGTCCGGGTCCGGCAAGTCGACGCTCCTGCGGTGCGTGAACCTCCTGGAGCAGCCGACCTCGGGACAGGTCATCGTCGACGGAACCGAGCTCACCGACCCCGACGTGGACATCGACGCCGCGAGGCGACGGCTCGGCATGGTGTTCCAGCAGTTCAACCTGTTCCCGCATCTCACCGTGCTGCGCAACGTCACGATCGCGCAGGAGCGGGTGCTGAAGCGGGGCCGGGCGGAAGCCGTACGGGTCGCCCGGGAGAACCTGGAAAGGGTCGGCCTCATCGAGAAGGCGGACTCCTACCCGGCGCAGCTTTCCGGCGGCCAGCAGCAGCGCGTGGCGATCGCCCGCGCCCTGGCCATGAACCCGTCGCTGATGCTCTTCGACGAGCCGACTTCGGCGCTGGACCCGGAGCTCGTCGGAGACGTGCTGTCCGTCATGCGGCAGCTCGCCGAGGACGGCATGACCATGCTGGTCGTCACTCACGAGATGAGCTTCGCCCGCGAGGTGGCGGACCGGGTGGTGTTCATGGACAAGGGCGTCATCGTGGAGGACGGCCCGCCCGAGCAGGTCATCGCGGATCCGCAGCACAACCGGACACGGGAGTTTCTGCATCGGGTGCTGCATCCCGGGGTCTGATCTAATGCCGCATTTCGCGGGGCCGGACTCAGCCGGACCGCGTGAATTCGGCAGGTCCTGTCGTGGCCTATTCGTAATGCAACCTTTCGTCAAGGCGCCGCATCTATCCAGGTGACGAAAGGAAATGATATGAAGAAGCTCGCCATTCTGGCCCTGGCGGCAGCGGCCACTACCGCGTTCGCGGGCGCCGGGCAGGCCGAGGCGCGGACGGGAGCCGCCTCGGCCACCACGAAGACCGGGACCGCCACCGCCGCCTCCACGGCCCAGGTGCGGTACGCCTGGGTGAAGTCCTGCCGCAAGAAGGACTACACCGTTCCCTGCGGGCCGTGGATCCTGTCCCTCGGGAGCGGCAAGACCCTCGCGCTCACCGACGCCCGGGTCTTCCCGGTGACCTACGAGGGCAAGGTCGACAAGGAGTCGGCCACGTCGATCGCCGTCAGCGGCAACGGGCGGAAAGTGGCCTACTTCCGCAAGTCGGACGGCAGGCTGGTCGTCCGGGATCTCGCGTCCGGCAAGGTCAACGCGCTGCCGGGTAAGGCCGCGAGGCTGCCCAAGGGCGTGGGGATGAGCGACCTCGATATCTTCCTGTCCCCTGCCGGCGACGCCGCGGTGATCGACTACTTCGACCAGGACGCGAAGGCGCCCTCCCTCATCGTCGACCTGAAGAGCGGGAAGATCCGCAAGCTCGCGGCGCACTCCGTCGTGCAGGGCTTCAGCCCGGACGGCACGCGCGTGCTGGTCACCGACGCCACCGCCGAGAACACGACCGAGTTCGCGGTCTACGACGAGACCGGGCACAAGACGAACAGCCAGATCGTCCCGCAGGTCGTGGCCAACAACACGCCCATCGCGCTGGGTGACGACGGGACGTCAGTGGCGCTGATCATCACGACTCCGGCGGGCAAGCAGCGGCTCCGCGTCTACGATCTGGCGAGCGACACGGTCGGCGACGCGGTGAACGTCAAGGTGCCCGCGAGCGAGACCGCGAACCGGCTCGAATGGGCCTCCAACGACAGCCTGACGCTCTGGGAGTTGCGGAACGACTCCGATGGCAACGCGGTCGGCGCGACCGCCCGGCATCTGGACCCAAGCTCCGGCAGCACCTCGAAAATCGACTCTTTCAAGATCAAGTCCAAGGCTTGGGCGTGGTGGTTGCCCGGCGAGTGACCCGGGAAATGTTCAGGATATGGGCAAGGTTTATGAAAGGCTCACGGACCGGTTGCGCGAGTTCATTTCCGCGCAGCCGGTCTATTTCATCGCAACGGCCCCGGAGCACGGTGGCCATGTCAACGTCTCCCCCAAGGGATACGCCGACACGTTCGCCGTCATCGACGACACCACGGTCGCCTATCTCGATCTCGATGGAAGCGGCGTCGAGACCATCTCCCACATCCGCGACAACGGCCGCGTGACCTTGATGTTCGTCGCCTTCGGCGGTCCGCCCAACATCGTCCGCCTGTACGGCACCGGCCGCGTGGTCACTCCTCACGATCCCGGCTTCGATAACCTGATCACGCTGTTCGGACCGCACCCCGGGGTGCGCTCGATCATCGTCGTGAGCTGTGACCGGATCTCCGACTCGTGTGGTTTCGGAGTGCCGTTCATGTCGTTCGACCGGGACAGGCCGCTTCTCGACGAGTGGGCCGGCCGGAAGGACGTCCAGGAGAAGCGCGCCTACCGGGCCAAGAACAACCGCGAAAGCATCGACGGCCTCCCGGCCCTGAGAGCCAACGAGACGGATCCCGCCACACACCATTCGTGACCGCCGGCTCGTGACCGCCCGCTCGTGGATGGCCCGCTCGTGATGGCCGGCGACGTCAGCGGCGGTAGCCGGCCATCCGCTCCAGGCGTGAGATCCGCTCGGCGATCGGCGGGTGCGTGGAGAACAGTTTGCCTATCCCCGCGCCCCGGAACGGGTTGGCGATCATCATGTGGCTCGCCGAGGCCAGCCGCCCGTTCTCCATGAGCGGCAACTGCCGGACGCCCATCTCGATCTTCCGTAGGGCCGAGGCCAGCGCAAGGGGGTCCCCGGTCAGCCGGGCACCCGTCTCGTCCGCGGCGAACTCGCGCGAGCGGGAGATCGCCATCTGGATCATCGACGCGGCGACCGGTCCGAGGATCATGACGAGAAGAGCGCTGAGGAACCCTGGCCCCTCGTCGTCATCCGACCCGAAGAACAACCCGATGTACCCGAAATAGGTGATCATCGTGGCCAGGGCTCCGGCGATCGAGGAGATCAGGATGTCGCGGTTGTAGACGTGCGCCAACTCGTGCCCGATCACGCCCTTGAGCTCGCGCTCGTCGAGCAGACCGAGGGTGCCGTGGGTCACGCAGACGGCCGCGTTGCGGGGGTTGCGTCCCGTGGCGAACGCGTTGGGCTGCATGGTCGGCGACACGTAGAGCCGGGGCATCGGCTGGCGGGCGTCGTAGGACAGTTCCCGCACGATCCGATAAAGAACCGGCTGCTCCACCTCGGCGACGGGCCGCGCCCGCATGGCCGAAAGCGCGATCCGATCGGAGAAGAAGTAGGAGACCCCACTCGTCGCCAGCGCGATCACAAAAGCGATCCGCAGCCCCGAGCCACCCCCGAGCCAGGCCCCCACCACCAGGATGAATGCGGAAAGAGCCCCCAGAAGGATCGCGGTTCGCAGACCGTTGTGGTGCACGCCTCCTCCTCACGGTTGGGTTCGCTCAGCCTTACCAACGCATATGGCCTGGTCGAACGTTCCCCGGCGTAGGAAGGCACCGGCTCAGCCCACGGCGGACAGCACCACCTGCGGAGCGACGGAGAAGACGACGGTGATCAGGATCGCCACACCGATGGCCACCACGACAGGCCCTGATCTCGTACGGCTCTCGCCCCCGGGTAAAGGAGTGAACAGCTTGGCCGTCCAGGCGATGTAGTAATAGAGCCCGATGACGGTGTTGACCGCCATCACGACGGCGAGCCAGCCGAGCCCTCCATCGACGATCTCCCGGAAGACCACGACCTTCGCGAAGAGCCCGGAGAGCCCGGGCGGGAGCCCCGCCAGGCAGATGAGCGAGAAGGCCAGGGCCAGCGCCGCACCCGGACTCCGGAACGCCAGCCCTCGGTAGTCGTCCACCTCGTTCCGCTGCCGCTCCCGCGAGATCAGCATGACGACGGCGAACGCCGCGAGGTTCATCGCCGCGTAGAAGACGAGATACGCGATGGACGCGTTGGCGACGGGGCCGATCGCCACCCCGGCTGTCCGGGAAAGCTCGACGTTCGTCGCCCTCACCAAGGGCCCGGCGTCGGCGGGGAGCAGTGAGACCGCCGGTCGGGCGACAGACCGCGAGACGTTCAGGACCGCTTCGCGAGCCGTCTCAACCTGGTGCTCGACCACCACGCGGGCGTGTGCCCGCTGGACCACGTTGGCGAAGACGGCCAGAGGGGCGAGGATGTAGCCGGACTGGGCGACGGACGACCAGGCGAGCAGCCGTACTGCGTTGCGTTGCCGCATCGCGAGGACGTTGCCGACGGTCATGGTCAGCGCCGCGATGACGGCGACGACAGGGGCCCACACACCGGCCTGACTCGGCAACGCCGTCGTAAGGATCAGGATGAGCCCAGCGAAGCCCGCCGCCTTCGAGATCACCGACAGCAGCGCCGCCACCGGTATGGGCGCGCCCTGGTAGACGTCACCCGCCCAGAAGTGGAACGGCACCGCAGCGATCTTGAAGGCGAAGCCGGCCAGCACGAGCACGACGGCGACGGTCGTGACGGCCGATCCGGGCGACGAGGCCGCGCCGGCGAACGAGATGTCGAGCGTGGACGTGTAGGCCCCCGCGGCGCCGCCGAATGTCAGCCCTCGCCCGGCCTCGTAGGACTCCGCGATGCGGTCGAGGTGCACGGATCCGGTGATGCCGTAGAGCAGGGAGACGCCGAACAGCATGATCGCGGTGGAGACCACGGACACAAGGAACAGCTTGAGTGCCGCCTCCGACGCCCGGCCGTCGTAGCGTTTCAACGCGGTCAGCGCGAAAACGGGGAGAGACACCAACTCCAGGGACACGACCAGCATGATCAGGTCGCGGGAGGCCGCCAGCAGGATCGCCCCGACGAGCGTGCTGAGCAGCAGGAAGTACCACTCCCCGACCGGGATCCGCCCACCGGCCAGCTCCCCCATCGACAGCAGCACCACAATGGCGCCGGCCACGAGCACCAGCGCGGCGAAGATCAGCGTGAACCGGTCGACGACGAACGAGCATGACGCGGACGCCGAGCCGGAAGCCAGGACAGGACCCGGAACCCGCCCGGACAGCCCGCCAGTAAGCGCCGGGCCGCCCGCCAGTGCCCGGCCGCCTTCTAGCGTCCGGCCGCCTTCTAGCGAGGCCGGAACGCAGAACGTGCGCCGCTCGACGCCTGCCACGGCCTGCGCCGCCAGGACGGCCAGCGCGGCCAGAACGCCGCCGAGCGTGACGAGCCCGAGGAGCCGCCCACCACCGGGACGATCCGGCAGGAAGGCGTCGAGCACCAGGACCAGCCCGGCCAGCAGAGTGAGGATCAGTGGCACGGCCAGAGCGGCGTAATCGATCGACTGGATCATGACGTCACCCCGAAGATCGCCTGAACGGCGGGGGTGGTGACGGCCAGCAGAGCCTTTGGCCAGACGCCGAAAAGGATGGTGAGCGCCACCAGCGGCACCCATGCGGCCAGCTCGTAGACGGTCACATCGACCAGGCGGCCCCCGCCCGGCACATCACCGGTCGGCGCTTCTTCGGCCGCCTCCTCAACGGCGGCTCCGGTGGCCACGGGCTCCACCGGTTCGTCCGGGCCGAGGAACTCGCGGACCTCCTCGGCCGAGGCCATGAGCGGCCCGGCAGGCACCGTGTCGATCGGCCGCCCGTGGGTCACCCGCGACAGCATGACCAGGAAGTACGCGGCGGTCAGCGCAGTGCCGACACCTCCGACCGCCATGAACGTCACGAAGAGCGGCCGGGACAGCACGGCGGCCGGTTTGTACGCCCCCAGCAGGGCGAGCATCTCGCCCCAGAACCCGGCGAGCCCCGGCAGGCCGAGCGACGCGATGCAGGCGAAGGTCAGCAGGGAACCGATGTACGGCAGGCGGCGCAGCATGCCGCCCCCGAGCCGGGCCATGTCGGCCGTGCCGTACCGCTCCTTGATGGCACCGGCGATGAAGAACAGGAGGCCGGTGATGAGGCCGTGGGCGACGTTGCCGAACAGGGCGGCGTTCATGCCCACGGGCGTGAGGGTCGCGAAGCCCAGCAGCACGAAGCCCATGTGGCCGACGGAGGAGTACGCGATCATGCGCTTGAGATCCCGCTGGGCGAGGCAGGCCAGCGAGCCGTAGACGATCCCGACCACGGCGAACGCCCCGAGCCAGGGGGCCAGCGCCGCCGCGCCCTCCGGCAGCACCGGGATCGCGATCCGGGCGAAGCCGTACGAACCCATCTTGAGCAGCACGCCGGCCAGCAGCACGGAGCCGACGGTCGGCGCCTCGGTGTGGGCGTCGGGCAGCCAGGTGTGCAGCGGCCACATGGGCGTCTTGACCGCCAGGCCGACCCCGATGGCGAGGAACGCCACGATCTGGGCCGATCGGGGAATGCCGGACCCGTGCCGCGCGGCCAGGTCCACCATGTCGAGCGTCCCGGCCTGCGCCCAGACGGCCAGCAGGCCGAGCAGGAGGACGGCCGAGCCGAGCAGCGTGTAGAGGATGAACTTGACCGCCGCCCGCCGCCGGTCCCGGCCGCCCCAGACGGCGATCACGAAGTACATCGGGATCAGCACAACCTCGAAGAACACAAAGAACAGCAGCAGGTCGAGGGCGAGGAAGGTGCCGATCATCCCGACTTCGAGGACCAGCAAAGTGAACACCAGGGCCCGTTGCCGCCCGCCCTCCGGCCGATGCCTGGCCAGGTAGACGAAGCACAGGAACGTGAGCAGCGCGGTCAGCACGGCGAGCGGCAGCGAGATGCCGTCCAGTCCGAGGTGGAACCGGAGGTCGAGCCCGGGGATCCATGGCCGGTTCGTCTGGAGCTGCATCCGGCCGGGATGACCGTAGTCGAAGGCCACCGCCACGGCGACCGCGACGGCCAGGGTCACCCCGGACACGGCGATGCCGTACGCGCTGACTCTCCCGAGCGCAGGCGCGATCAGAAGAACGGCGGCACCGATCAGAGGCACCGCCAGCAGGGCGATCAGGAGCCAGCTCATCCGAAGACCACCGCCGCCACCGCGATCAGCAGCACCCCGGCCAGGAGGCCGGTGACGTAGAGCTGGGCGTTGCCGTTCTGGGCCAGCCGTACCAGCCCGGACAGGCCGACGGTCAGCCTGCCGGAGCCGCGCACGGCGCCGTCGACCACCTTCTCGTCGGTCCGGACGACGCCGCGGGCCAGCCGGAACACCGGCCGGGCGAACAGCGCGGCGTACACGGCGTCCACGTAGAACGCCCGCTCGCAGGGCACGCGGAACGGGCCGAGCAGCCGCGCCGGGTCGATGTGTGGCGAGCTCCGCCACAGCGCGTAGACGATTCCGGCGCCCAGCAGCGCGACGACCAGGCTCACCACTGCCGACGACCAGTCGACGTCCCCGAGCCCGGCGATCCCGAGCCCGGCGATTCCCAGCAGCAGGGCCAGCACGGCGAGCAGCCCGATCGGCCAGAGCATCGACCTCGGCGCCTCCCGGCCGTCGAAGACGTGCGCCGTGCCCGGTGGCGGCTCCGGCAGCGCTTCGACCCGGGCCGGGCCGAAGAAGGTCCGCAGCCAGGCGCGGGCGGCGTAGGCCCCGGTCACCCCCACCGTGAGCAGCGCCGAGCCGTACAGGAACGGCTGCGCCGGGCCGTGGGAGTGCTCGATGGCGGCGATCACGGCGTCCTTGCTGAAGAAACCGCTGGCGGGAGGCAGGCCCATCAGCGCCGCGAAGCCGATCGTCATCCCCGCGAACGTCACGGGAAGCCCGGCGCGCAGCCCGCCCATGTGGCTCATCAGGTTGGACCCCACGTGATGGATCACCGCGCCCGCGCAGAGGAACAGCAGCGCCTTGAACGCGCCGTGCGTCAGCAAATGGAAGATCGCGGCCTTGTCCGACCCGGCGGCGAGCGCCCCGGCCATGTAGGCGAGCTGGCTGATCGTGGAGTAGGCCAGCACGCGTTTGAGATCGTCCTGGGCCAGCGCCGCGAGCGCCGCGCCCAGCATGCCGATGGCGGCGATCACCGCCAGCACGTCGAGCGTCGGCTGGGCGCCGAGAAAGAGCGGGTAGAGCCGGGCGACGATGAAGATGCCCGCCGCCACCATCGTCGCCGCGTGGATGAGCGCGCTGATGGGAGTCGGGCCCGCCATCGCATCCGGCAGCCACGTCTGCAGCGGGACCTGGGCGCTCTTGCCCGCGACCCCGGCGAGCAGCAGCAGAGTCGCCGTGATCAGCGTGCTTCTCGGGAGGTCGGCACTGAGGACGTCGTCGATCCGGAAGCTCCCCGCCGCGACCCCCAGCGTGAAGATCCCGAAAAGGAAGCCGACGTCACCCAGCCGCGTGACCAGGAACGCCTTTACCGCCGCCCGCGAGTTCGCCCGGTCCTCCCACCAGTGCCCGATCAGCAGGTAGGAGCACAGGCCCATGATCTCCCAGCCCACGTAGAGGACGATCAGATCCCCCGCGTAGACCACGAGCAGCATCGCGCTGGTGAACAGGCTGATGAAGGCGCTGTACGACGGGTAGCGGGGATCGCCCCGCATGTACCCCACCGAGTAGACCTGCACCGCCAGCGCCACCACGACGACAAGGATGCCGACCAGCATCGACAATCCGTCGGCCCGCAGCGTCACGGAGATCGGCACCGATCCCGTCTCGATCAGCGTGAGCGTCCCCTCGGCTTTCCCCGGAAGGACACCGCCCCAGAACGGCCCGCCAGGAGCCCCGGCCCGGCCGCTCGACAGCTCGTACGCGAGCCACACCGTCAGCAGCAGCGACCCGGTTCCCGCCACGATCGCGAACCACGCCGCCCTTCGCGAGGCGAACGCGTTGTCCCGTTCTGTACGGCTTGCGCCACGTGGCCAGCGGGATCCGAGCAGTCCGGCCGCTGCGGCGGCCAACGGCAGCAGCACGATGAGGGTGGTCACCGCGATCACGGCCGGACCTCCTCGGGATCGGCTTCCGTGAGGTCTTCCGAGAGGTCACGGAGACGATCGACGTCGATGGTCTTCCGGTTGCGGAAGACGGCCAGCACGATGGCCAGGCCCAGGCCGACCTCGGCGGCGGCGATCACGATGACGAAGAGGGTGAGCACCTGCCCGCCGTGCAGCCGGTCCCGGAGCCACACGTCGAAGGCGACCAGGTTGAGGTTGACCGCGTTGAGCATCAGCTCGACCGACATCAACACCAGGATCGCGTTGCGCCGGGCCAGCACGCCGTACACGCCGATCGAGAACAGCAGGGCGGAAACCACGACGGGATAGACGATGTGCACGTCAGCTCACCGCCAGGCGCCTGTACGGCATGCGGTTGTGGTGTGTCATTTCCGCCCCTGGATATCGGTGCGGGACAGGACGATGGCACCGACCAGGGCGGCGAGCAGGAGCACGGACAGGGCTTCGAAGGGGAGCACCCACGTTCTGAAGATGCTGGACCCCAGCGGCTTGGCCGCGCCCTGGCCCGGGTCCAGCGGGGCGTAAGCCGTACGGAACCCGGAGACCACCACGGTGACCAGCACGGCGGCGGTGGCCAGGGCGACGAGGGCGGCGGCCCAGCGGTTGCCGGAGTCCAGGTCGGCCGAGCGGCCGATGGGCGCGCGGGTCAGCATGATGCCGAACAGCAGCAGCACCACGACCGCCCCGACGTAGATCAGCACCTGCACCCAGGCGACGAACTCGGCCGTCAGCACGAGATAGCCCCCGGCCAGCGCGCCGAAGCAGACCACCAGCCAGAGCGCGGCATGGACGAGCTGACGGGTCGTGACGACCAGCAGCGCGGAGCCGAGCGCGACGACGCCGAGCAGCAGGAAGACGATCTCCGGCCCGGTAGGCGGCCAGAAACCCGGCGCCTGCAACGTCACGCTTCCTCCTCTGGCCCGTCCTTCGTCGTGGGCTTCCGAGGGAGCGACCCCGGAGGCCGGATGGACCGGATGTCCCGCATGGGCCTCGGCGGCTCGCGGCGGGGCGCCTTCTCCTCCGGCGGCGCGCCGGCCGTGGCCGCGTCCGGAGTGGCCTGAGGCGGAGTGGTCTCGTCCGGAGTGGCCTGGTCGCTCCCGGTGGTGGAGCGCGGAGTGGCTTGGGATGAAGCTCCCTGGGGTGGGCCGGCCTGAGACGGACTGGCTTGAGACGGACCGGCCTGGGGCGGAGTTGCTTGGGATGGAGTTGCTTGGGATGGAGTGGCCTGGGCCGGCCCTGCCGTACGGGCCGGGCGGGCGGGCCGCGAGGCGGCGGACAGCTCCTTGGGCGGCTCGGCGCCGACCTCGTGCGGCGGAGGCGGAGGCACGGTCCCCGCCCACTCTCCGAGCCGGTCCTTTTCGTGAATGAGGTCCCGGATGTCGTATTCGGAATATTCGAACTCGGGCGACCAGAACAGCGCGTCGAACGGGCAGACCTCGATGCAGATGCCGCAGTACATGCAGAGGGAGAAGTCGATCGCGAACCGGTCGAGCACGTTGCGCGCACGTGGCCGACCACCCTCGGGCGCCGGAAGCGTCTCCTTGTGCGAGTCAATGTAGATGCACCAGTCGGGGCATTCGCGGGCGCACAGCATGCAGACGGTGCAGTTCTCCTCGACCAGCGCGATCACGCCGCGGCTGCGTGGAGGCAGGTCGGGATGGACCTCGGGGTACTGCTGCGTCTCCGATTTGCGCAGCATGTGCCGCAGGGTGACTGCCAGCCCCTTGGCCAGTCCTTCTCCTGGTATGCGCGCCACATTGACATCATGACGCACTATGGCCGACAGGTGAATGCGGTGGCCCCCACCGTTGGTTTTCCACAGTGTCCACAGGCTTGTCCACCGGTTGTCCACAGTGGCTGAAGGGGGAACCCCGCCCTACTCTTTGCGCTATGACATCCACAGGAGACCAGCCGGGGTTCACGCCGGGAACTCCCTCCGGTTCTCCCCCCGGTCCTCCGCCTGGATTCCCCGGACCCCCGCCCGGGTCAGGGCCTGGATCAGCGCCCGGGTTTCCTGGGTCCCTGCCCGGGTTTCCGCCCCCGCCGAACCCGCCTCGGACGGCCTCGGTGGTCGGCAGCGTCCTGTGGGCTCTCGCCCCCCTTCTGACCTGCGGTTTCGCTGCGCCTTTCACCGTGGGCTACGCGGCGGCGCGGCTCCGGAGCAAGGTCAACGCAGCGGCGGCCGTCCTCTACGCCGGCTGCCTGGTGGTGTGGGTGGGGTTCGACCTTTCGGACTCCAAGCACGTCACGTTCCGGGACGGATTGATCATGCTCGCGGCGATCGCGCCCTGGCTGGGCGCGACGATCCATTCGCTCCTCATCCGCACCCAGGTCTTCTCCCCGCGGCCGTTCGCTCCCGCGCCATTCGCCCCCACGGCCAACGAGGCGGCCATACGCATGGCGGAGCAGCGGCGCGGGCTGCGCAGGGAGGCCCGCGATCTCGCGCAGCGCGACCCGGCGCTCGCCTTCGAGCTCCGGATCGGACGGCCCGACCTCCCCCGGCATTACGACGATGGCGGCCTGATCGACATGAACCACGCCCCCGCCGAGGTGATCGCCACAGTGCCCGGAATGCGGCCGGAACTGGTCGAACGGATTATCCAGGCCCGCGAGGCAGTCGGCGTCTTCGCCTCCGCCGACGAGATGTCGATCACGGCGAACCTCCCCATTGACCTGAGCGACGAACTCGCCGAATACACCGTCTATCTCCCCTAGCAATCAGGTAATCCTGATTGTCGACAGGCGTATCCCTGGCTGATCGCCTCACGCTTCCCTAGGCTTTTACAGGGCGTCAACCGCATCGCTGGAGGGGCGACACATGGCACCGTCCGAACTCGTCGCATGCAAAGCGGACATGGTTGAGGCGGCGAGGGCGGTGGACGAGATCCTTCGTGCGCTTGGCGCCGTTCCTCCGATGTTCGGAGACAAGACCTGGCAAGGTTTGGCGGCCGATGGCTGGGCTGCGAGCTGGAACGCTCGAAAGACGCAGCTCACCACACTGCTGAACGCCGTTCTCGCCGAGCAGCCGCACCTGGTCGCGCAGGTGGAGGAGGCAGAGCGCCGAAAAGTCGCCTCGTAGGTCGCCACAACGGAAGAGGGATGCCGTGGGGGAATTCGTCGGAGTCGATCCCGCCAACCTTCGAGAGCTGACGCATCGGCTGCAGGCGCTACAGGAGACGCTGTCCAAGCATGGCCCGGCAATGCAGCAGAAAATGCAGAAATGGGGCAGCAACGTCAGCTTCGCCGTACTGCCCCGTTTGATCGACGAGGCGCTGAACGACGCCCGCGACATGGACGCCCGCACGTCCAGGGCGTACGACCTCGCCGCGGAGCAAGGGTGGAATCCATTCGGAGTCAAGCCGACCGGTGGGAGCCCCTATCGCGATGTTCCGCCTCCCGCTCCGATCGTCCGACTCGACTGGGCGACCACCGGGCAGAGCGGCTACCAGGCGCAGCGGGACGCGGCCGAGCTTTCCGGCCTCCTGGCCCATACCGACCCGGCCACACTCATGGCGATGTACGGCAGGGACAAAGGAGTCATTCGCGGCCTCCTCGCCCCCCTTGCCGAGAGGCTGCGCGGCCATCTCAACGACAAGGACTACCTCGGCGTCTTCTGGCAGTCCGTCGGGCCGCTCGCCGCGCGCCTCGCCAAGACCTTGCACGACAACGGTTCCTCCACCGACCCCTTGCTCACCAAGGAGGACACGGCGATCCTCGCCGCCTTCGGCGCCGCCCTCGCCGCAGCGACCCGCCTCCGGACCTCCTCAGGCTCCGGCGACAGCAAAGCGCTGCTGCCCGACTCGGCCAAAGCGGCCCTCAGGGCCGGCGACCCCTGGTCAATCGGCATGCTCCTCAAGTACGGCCCGCACGGCACGGCCTGGGACACCGATTTCCTGACCGACATCACCCGCTTCATGCTCGACGCCCGCAAAGCCGGAAAGATCGACTGGCCGTCCTCTCATCAGCAGCTCACGACGGACATGGACGCCAATCACCATCAACGGGCCCTCGCCGAGTTCGACGCGATGGGTGCGGTCCTGGACCGTGCCGCCGAGAACGGCAAGGCCGCCCGGCACGTGCTCGGTAACCCCACCACCGGCCTCGCGTACACCCGCATGCTGGTGAACGATTCCTGGCACACCCCCGGCTACGATCCCGCGGCGTACTTCAGCAAGTATGTCGATGCCACGAGCAGAAGTGCCGATCCCGACTACCTCCCGGATCCGGGAAAGATCAACCTGTCCTCTCACACCGCTGCTTTCCTGCAAGCCGCAGTTTCCGCCGGTCGCGGCACCACACTCGATGCCAAGGAATCGGCGTGGTCCGTTGTCAATATTGTCCAGTCGACCTCCGAGTTCTCCAAGGTCCACCCTGGCACCGTCCTCCCTCACGAAATCCGCAAAGCCCTTATCTTCACCGCCGACCGCTATCTCCCCGACTTCGCCGCTTCGGTGAATCACGATTTCACGTCTGCTGCCATGCAGAAAGCGAACGACACCTCCAACCCTTGGACACCCGTAACTAAGGCCAGTGAGCTTGAGGCATTCTTCAACCAAGCCCTACAAGACCCGGAAGAGTTCGGCGCCTTCAAGGGAATGATGGACGGCCGGATTAGCATAGCCGTAGCTGCGACGATCAAGGACCCCTCCGATGAGAACTATCTGGTGGAGATGGGGAGCCTTTATGGCCTGATCGAACGACTCAAAGGTCAACGTCACTTCGCGACCGAGCAACTGGCAGACGAGGATGCGGCACGGCGGCAAACGGCACTATCAATAGTCACCGGAGGTTTCGGCGCACTAAGCTTCAACAAGGCCCTTGGGATAGGAACGATCAGCCAGATTATTGTCGCCCTCGCCACACCGCCGGCCAGTGGCATGTTCGACACAGGACACGCCCTGCAAGCACTGAGGGAGAACGCAGACGCCTTCCGTACACAAGTTCTCCACGTGGAAGTTCCTGTGATACAAGGGCTAATAACCGCGGGAGCAGTGCGTCCGCCGGCGAATGCAAGCTGGATAAGCAACGGTGTGGTCACCCCTGACGCGGCCCTGGCCGACTGGATCAGCCAGCACGCCGAAACCGAATATTCGGGAAAGACGCTTACAGAGTGGATTAGGGATGCCCAGGACGCCATGAGGTTGCAGCAGTGAGCAAGCGTAATTTGGCGGGTACCATGATCTTGGCTGGACTTGCCCTTACATTGGTTGGATGCACAGATGAAAGGCCGCCATCGATCCAAGATGAAGCCAGGCGTCGGGATGCCGCTCTCGTCGCCATCGTGCAGTGTTTTATTGACCGCGGCGCTATATCAGCAGCGGAAGTGAAAAGCCAGCCATGGCTGCAGAACGGTAAAGTCCAGCCCAGCGCAGAACTCCTCACCTGGGCGAACGGTCACGAGGAGACCGTGTACCGCGGAAAGACACTCATCGGCTGGGAAGATGATGCGACAGCGGTGTGGCCGAACTGGAAGTGTCCGCTGTGATGTCCGCCGTTGGGCGCGCTGGAGGATCATCTCGGCATCTCCTGCTCTTGGAGGAGCTCAACGAGCGTCGGTAGGTCCTCCGCGACCACCGTCTGGTGGATTCCCAACTTGAGCTGCTCGCTAGTGAGCGTCACGCCACGCCTGGTCGCATAGAGGGTGCCTTCGTCGCTACGGAAAACCGCCCACGCGGGAAACTCTGCACGAAGCTCGTCGAGACGGCTCTCCCTTGGAGTTGTCACATCACGCAGCGTACTTCGGTCCATGCCATGGCAGACCATGGCCTGGTTGATGGTGGCTGGACATGGATTCATACAGTTGCGACGTGATGGAGTTCGAGCCGGATCGCTACGTGTGGGTTCAGGTCGCCGAGCGACTCCGAAGTCGCATCGTCGATGGCACATATCGCCCCAAATATCTCTTGTCTGAGGTACAGCTCATGCAGGAGTTCGGCGTGGCACGGGGCACGCTCCGCAAGGCGATGAAGAAGCTCAGGGAGGAAGGACTCCTCTATACGGTCCCCAACCTGGGCAGCTTTGTCAGTGCGCCGGGGGGTCGGATGGAGGAAGAGGGTGCCGAAGCGATCGGCTCGGAGCCCGATCCCGCATAGAGCGCTCGTCCCACGACTCGGCCTCCGGGCCAGCAAGTCGATCCGGCGACAACATGGGCGCCCCCGATGGCGGTCCGGCGTCCGAACTGTCAGTGGTAGCCCTGCTTTAGGGTGAGGCGTCGCGGGTGGCGTTGGCGAGGGTGGCGTACTCGGGGCGGGTCAGGTCGCGGACCTCGTACGTGATGCCGTGCCGTACGGCGAAGCGGTTCACGTCCGCGGGGGCCCATCGACCGGGGAAGTGGTATAGCGGCACGCCAGCCCTATCGAGGATTAACAGGCCCTTCAGGTCCTCACAGCGGTAGAGCAGCATCCTGATGTGGTCGATCCGGTGGTTCCTCAGCCGGATGGCCTGGCGGTCCGGGCCGAGGCCGCCGATCTCGAGCCTCTCTCCGTTGACGGCGATACGCGGCCCCGAAGACCGGTCGACGGCGGCGAGGGCCTGGCCACGCCCGATCCTTCTTCCGAGCAGCGCCCGATCGATCCGCCGGAACGCCGGGGCGATCACCGCCCCGAGCGGGCTCACCATGAGGGCCAGCCACTTGAGCTCCAGGACGTCGGCCACGCTCATGACGGCCGATCGGATCCAGCGCCAGGTGTGCGGGGGCAGCAGGTGGATCGCATAGGCGGCGCACACGACCCCCGCGATCATGAGGGCCCACCGGGCGATCCGCTGCCGCCGGGTCGGAGGCGGGCGGACGGGCAGCCCGCGGAGGATCCCCCATCCGGGCGCCCGCCGGGAGAGGAACTGGCGCGCCTGGATCGGCGTGAAGTCCCACGCGTGGAACTTGAGCCCGTTCCGTGCCGCGAACTCATATCCGAGGCCGGTCGGCCACTCGCCGGGCAGATCGGCGAGCACGAGCCCATCCGCGTCCACCACGGCAAGGCCGTGAACGGCCTTTCTGCCCTTCTTCTTGGCTTCCTTGGACGGGTCCCGCGTGAACCGGTAGCAGATCAGCGTCCGAGGAGCTCCGGGCGGAAGCCGTACGGAACGTCCCGAGGCGGCATCTGAGGCCACCAGTTGGCCGTTGTCCCAGGACAGACGGGTGGCCGGGCACGGTCCCGACCCTGGAACGGCGCCGGCGCGGGGCGCGAGACCGCCGACCGACGAGGACCCCGGCTCACCAACCGGCATCGGGATGCCCCCAGGCGGCAGCTCCGGCCCGGGGGCCGTGCCGCGCCGGGGCGCCCAGTCGCCGGGTGGAGGATCGGCGGTCACGTGATGAGGACTTTGACGACCCCCGTCAACGCGAGCTGCAGCAGAGCCAGTGGCACGAGGCCGATCCAGGCGAGCTTCTGGAGCTGGTCCTCACGGAGCCGGGGGTAGCTCACGCGAACCCAGATCACCACGAACGCCAGGACGAAGATCTTGACCAACGTCCACACCAGCCCGGGTAGGAGCGGGCCGTGCCAGCCGCCCAGGAACAACACGGTCGTCAGCGCGGAGAGCACGACGATCCCGGCGTACTCCGCGAGCATGAACAGGGCGAACCTGATCCCGGCATACTCGGTCATCGGGCCCATAATGATCTCCGAGTCGGCGATCGGCATGTCGAACGGCGGCCTGCGCAGCTCCGCCAGCCCCGCCACGAAGAACACCACGGCACCGATGGCCTGCCACGGCAGCCACCACCATCGCCACTGCTCGACTATGCCCTGCAACGACAGCGTGCCCGCCGCCATCGCCACGCTGGACGCCGCCAGGACCAGCGGCAGCTCGTACGACATGAGCTGGGCCGCCGCCCGGATGCCGCCGAGCACGCTGTACTTGTTGGCCGACGCCCATCCGGCCATGATCGCGCCCAGCACGCCGACGCCCATCACGGCCAGCACGAAGAACAGCCCCGCGTCGAGGTCCACACCCACCAGGCCCGGGGCCACGGGGATGACGATCAGCACCACGAGGTACGGCACGAGCGCCACGGCCGGGGCGATGGCGAAGACCCGGCGATCGGCGGCGGCCGGGATCACGTCCTCCTTCTGGGCGAACTTCACGCCGTCGGCGATGAGTTGCGCCCAGCCGTGGAAGCCGCCGGCGTACATCGGCCCGAGCCGGGACTGCATGTGGGCCATGGCCTTGTGCTCCATCTGCCCGACGATCAGCGGCAACACCAGGAACGCCGCCACGATGGCGATCAGCCGGACCGCGATGTCGAGCACGTCAGCCATCGCCCTCCTCCTGTACGGCCGGCCCGCCCGCCCAGTCGGCGGGGACGCCGGGAGGCAGCATCTTGCGGCGGCTCGGGGAGCCGTGGTCCGACTCGCCGGGCTCCTTGGCGCCCGGCCACCCTTTGGCCACCCGGGCGGCGAGCACGAAGTCCTTGCGCAGCGGATGGCCTTCGAATCCGTCGGGCAGCAGCAGCGGGCGCAGGTCGGGATGGCCGTCGAAGATCACGCCGAACATCTCGAACGTCTCCCGCTCGTGCCAGTCGGCTCCGCGGAAGACGCCGGTCGCGGTCGGCAGCCGGGGGTCGGCGCGCGGCACGCGGGTCCGGAGAAGCAGGTGGGCTGTCTTGATCGGGTCGAAGACGTGGGCCACGACCGAGAAGCCGTCCGGCGGCTCGTCGACCCCCGTCAGCCAGTCGAAGAACTCGTACCCCTCCGACCGGGCGAAGGACAGCACGTCGATCCAGTCGGCCGGCCCCACGTCGACCACGATCTCGCCGAACGAGTCGGAGATCTCGGCGCGCGAGCCGTACCGGTCCTGGATCGCGATGGCGACGGCGGCGCTCACGAGGGCCGCTCCCCCGGCTCGCCGACCCCCTGCTCACCGCGCACCCGGCGTCCCCCCAGCTCGCCGACCCCCGGCTCGCTGGCGTAACGATCGCTCAGTGTCTCGCCCGCGATCTTCTCCTGGAGCTTCATGATCCCGTGGAGCAGCGCCTCCGGGCGGGGCGGGCAGCCGGGCACGTAGACGTCGACGGGGATGATCTGGTCGACGCCCTTGGTCACGCAGTAGGAGTCCCAGTACGGCCCGCCGGAGTTGGAGCAGGCTCCGAACGAGATGACGTACTTGGGATCGGGCATCTGCTCGTAGAGCCGCTTGACAGCCGGGGCCATCTTGTCGGTCACCGTGCCCGAGACGATCATGAGGTCGGCCTGCCGCGGCCCGTTGGCGAACGGGATCACGCCGAACCGGATGAAGTCGTGCCTGCTCATCGAGGTCGCGATGAACTCGATCGCGCAGCAGGCCAGCCCGAAGTTGAACACCCAGAGCGAGTAGCGCCGGCCCCAGTTCAGCACGAACTTCATCGGCTTGGGCGCCAGCCGGGACGCCGGCCCAACCGTGGGCATCGGGAGATCGCTCACCGCCATGAAGCCATTCTCCTCCCGTCGCCGCCTCCAGGCGAGCGGCCGTCGCCTCCAAGCAAACAGCCGTCGCCTCCAAGCAAACAGCCGTCGCGTCCACAAACGGCCGTCACGTCCAGGTGGGCGGTCTTCAGGTCCAGGCGAGCACCCGCTTGCGCCAGGCATAGAGGATGCCCAGGGCGATGAAGGCCAGGAAGACGAACATCTCGACCAGTGTGGTCATGCCGTACCCGGGAGCGGCGAAGATCGTCGCCCACGGGAAGAGGAAGACGGCGTCCACCGCGAAGACGACGTAGAGATAGGTGAAGACGTAGTAGCGGATCTGGGACTGGGCCCAGCCCTCGCCGACGGGGTCGACGCCGCACTCGTAGGTCATCAGCTTCTCGGGCGTCGGCCGGTTCGGCCGGAGCAGCCGGTTGGCGAACAGGCCCCCGGCGAAGATCCCCAGGCCGATGAGGAGGAGAACCACGACAACGGCATAAGATCCGAAATATTCGTTCATCTCCGCGCCTCCTCTCCCGATCATAAGCCGCGCTCCCATCGCATCCCAGACACCGGCGGCGACCTGGGAAGATGAACCGTGCGCGAGCCACGATCTCACCAGCCGGTCAGGTGACGGCCGGAGGGCGGCCGCCAGCATATAGTTGAGGATCGTGACCCGAAACATGCTCTTCGCTCGCTTGCACGTCGACCTGTGCCGGCTCGCGGCGGGGCTGTGTCGTCCGGGCCGTTCACGAGCGTGATGACGCCGTCGCCCCGGCGGCCGTCGACCCCCAGCTCGTCTCCCCGCGTACGCGGCGAGCAACGGTAATTTCGCACGTCAATAACTCGCACGACAAGACAAGAGCGTGGCCCCGAGGGATCTAGCATGGAAATAAGAACGTGCCAGCGCAGACGCCTGAGCGCGTCGAGGAGGACTGAGCAGCTGTGACCAAGCAGGTTCAGCAACTCGACCGCGTGATCATCCGGTTCGCCGGTGACTCCGGCGACGGCATGCAACTCACCGGCGACCGGTTCACCGCGGAGACGGCGCAGTTCGGCAACGACCTGTCGACGCTCCCCAACTTCCCGGCGGAGATCCGCGCCCCCGCGGGCACTCTGCCCGGAGTGTCCAGCTTCCAGCTGCACTTCGCCGACCACGACATCCTGACCCCCGGCGACGCGCCCAACGTCCTGGTCGCCATGAACCCCGCCGCGCTGAAGGCCAATCTCGGCGACCTGCCCCGGGGCGCCGACATCATCGCCAACACCGACGAGTTCACCAAGCGCAACCTGCAGAAGGTCGGCTACGACGGCAACCCTCTGGAGGACGACTCGCTCGCCGAGTGGCGGGTCCATTCGGTGCCGCTGACCTCGCTGACCGTGCGGGCGCTGGAGGGCTTCGAGATCTCCAAGAAGGACGCCGAGCGGGCGAAGAACATGTTCGCCCTCGGGCTGCTGTCCTGGCTCTACCACCGGCCGACGGAGGCCACGGTCGCCTTCCTGGAGGCGAAGTTCGCCAAGAAGCCCGACATCGCCAAGGCCAACATCGCGGCCTTCCAGGCCGGGTGGAACTACGGCGAGACCACCGAGTCGTTCTCGGTGTCTTATGAGATCAAGCCGGCGACCCTGCCGCCGGGGGTGTACCGGAACATTTCGGGCAACCAGGCGCTGGCGTACGGCCTGATCGCGGCCTCCGTGCAGTCGGGGCTGCCGCTGTTCCTGGGGTCCTACCCGATCACCCCGGCCTCCGACATCCTGCACGAGCTGTCCAAGCACAAGCGGTTCGGGGTGCGGACGTTCCAGGCCGAGGACGAGATCGCGGGGGTGGGCGCCGCGCTGGGGGCGGCCTTCGGCGGCGCGCTGGGGGTGACCACCACGTCTGGGCCGGGGGTCGCGCTGAAGGCCGAGACGGTCGGCCTGGCGGTGACGACGGAGCTGCCGCTGATCGTTGTGGACGTGCAGCGGGCCGGGCCGTCGACCGGTATGCCGACCAAGACCGAGCAGACCGACCTGCTGATGGCCCTGTACGGCCGTAACGGCGAGTCGCCGGTCCCGGTCGTGGCTCCGGCCACGCCGTCCGACTGTTTCGACGCGGCGATCGAGGCGGCGCGGATCGCCCTGCGGTACCGGACGCCGGTCATGCTGCTGTCGGACGGCTATCTGGCCAACGGCTCGGAGCCGTGGCGGGTCCCGGAGATCGACGATCTGCCGGACATCTCGGTGGAGTTCACCACCGAGCCCAACGGCGACGGCGGGGCGTATCTGCCGTTCAAGCGTGACCCGCAGACGCTGGCCCGCCCGTGGGCGGTGCCAGGCACGGCGGGGCTGGAGCACCGTATCGGCGGTATCGAGAAGGCCGACGGCACGGGCAACATCTCCTACGACCCCGACAACCACGACAAGATGGTGCGGCTGCGCCAGGCCAAGATCGACGGGATCGAGGTCCCGGATCTGGACGTGGACGACCCGGACGGCGACGCCCGCGTTCTGGTGCTCGGCTGGGGCTCGACCTACGGCCCGATCGCGGCGGCCGTGCGGCGGGTCCGTAAGGCCGGGGGCAAGGTCGCCCAGGCCCACCTCCGTCACCTCAACCCGTTGCCCGCCAACACCGGCGACGTGCTGGGTTCCTACGACAAGGTGCTGCTGCCCGAGATCAACCTCGGCCAGTTGGCACTGCTGCTGCGCGCCCGCTTCCTGGTCGATGTGATCGGCTACAACCGCGTGCGCGGGCTTCCGTTCAAGGCCGAGGAACTCGCCGCCGTCATCCAGGACGTGATCGACAGTGACTAGCACCGAATCGCTCAACGGCAAGGGCCTGGCCCTGGTCCCCCGGACGGACACCGCGCAGACCCTCAAGGACTTCAAGTCCGACCAGGAGGTGCGCTGGTGCCCCGGCTGCGGCGACTACGCCATCTTGGCCGCGGTCCAGAGTTTCCTGCCCGAGCTGGGCCTGCGCCGGGAGAACATCGTGTTCGTCTCGGGCATCGGCTGCTCCTCGCGGTTCCCGTACTACCTGAACACCTACGGGTTCCACTCGATCCACGGCCGGGCGCCGGCGATCGCGACCGGGCTGGCCTCCTCCCGGCCCGACCTGTCGGTGTGGGTGATCACCGGTGACGGCGACGCGCTGTCGATCGGTGGCAACCACCTAATCCACGCGTTGCGCCGCAACGTCAACCTGAACATCCTGCTGTTCAACAACAGGATCTACGGTCTGACCAAGGGGCAGTACTCGCCGACGTCAGAGGTCGGGAAGATCACGAAGTCGACGCCGATGGGGTCGCTGGACAAGCCGTTCAACCCGATCTCGCTGGCGCTGGGCGCCGAGGCCGGGTTCGTCGCCCGGACCATCGACTCCGACCGCAAGCACCTGCAGAGCGTGCTGCGGGAGGCCGCGGCGCACCGGGGCACGTCGCTGGTGGAGATCTACCAGAACTGCAACATCTTCAACGACAACGCCTTCGAGGCGCTGAAGGACCCGGCCACCCGCGACGACATCACCGTCAAGCTGGAGCACGGCCGCCCGATCGTCTTCGGCACCGGCGACAACGAGAAGGCGGTACGGCTCTCGCCGTACGGCGGCGTCGAGGTCGTGCGCCGCTCGGAGGTGGCCGACAGCGAGATCCTCGTCCACGACGCGCACAACCCGGACCCGTCGCTGGCGTTCGCGCTGTCGCGGCTGGACGACCCGGCGTTCGAGCACGTGCCCATCGGGATCTTCCGCTCGATCGACCGCCCGGCCTACGACCAGCTGATGCGGGAGCAAATGGAGGCCGCCACCGCCGACAAGGGCAAGGGCGACCTTCGCGACCTCCTCCTCGCCGGAGACACCTGGCGAATCGGCTGAAAGCGCCCGAAAGCGCGTGAAAACGGCCCGCGGCCCCGGCACTTCCCTGTGCCGGGGCCGCGGCCGTTCCCCGGAGCGCCGAGCGGAAGCGTCCCCATACAGCCCCATTTATGGGGGCATCGATGGCATACTCGAACCGCGCCGCACGGCGGTGAGCTGGGTCGGACGAGCGTGAACGCTGCGAAGGGGATCTCTCAGTGGACCTGTACCGCCGCGCACCCGAGACAGGGCTGCGTTATCTGGGGCATGCCGGGTTCATCGCGGAGCACAGGGGCGTGCGGCTGCTCATGGACCCCTGGTTCTATCCGGCGTTCCTCCACTCGTGGTTTCCCTACCCCGACAACCGGCGCCTTCTGGACGTGGTGAGCGGCGAGCGGTTCGACTACCTCTACATCTCGCACGCGCACGAGGACCACTACGACGAGCGTCTGCTGCGCACTCTGGACAGGTCGATCACGGTGATCGTCCCTCGGTATCGCTCGAAGATCATGGTGAAGCGGTTCGCGGCGCTGGGGTACGAGAACGTCATCGCGCTGGGCCACAAGGAGTCCTACGAGCTGGCTCCCGGCTTCACCGTCACCATGTACCTCGACACGAGCCACAAGGAGGACAGCGGGCTGCTGCTCGACCTCGACGGCTTCCGCTTCCTCGACCTGAACGACTGCAACACCCCGATGTCCGAACTGCCCGGCGACGTCGATCTGCTCGCCGCGCAGTTCTCAGGCGCCATGTGGTACCCGAACTGCTACGACTACCCGCCCGACGTGATGCGGAAGAAGGTCGAGGCCGTCCGGGGCGACCTGCTGGACACGCTCTACCGCAAGGTGCGCATCACCGGGGCCTCGGCCTACCTGCCGTCGGCGGGCCCGGCCTGCTTCCTCGACCCGGTCCTCGAGGCGTACAACGACCGCGAGGCGACGATCTTCCCGCAATGGGAGGACGTGTCCGGCCAGTTCGCCGATGCCTGCCCCGGCGTCGAGGTGCTGCGCCTGTTCCCCGGCGACGCCGTACGGCTCGGCGAGGCGGACGGCGGCGGGCACGGCGGCCCGGTCGTGGAACGTGACACCGACGCGCCAGCCTCGGAGGACCGTGCTTCCGAGGACCTGGCCGCCTACCGGGAGCGCCGCCGCGACGAGTGGAGCGCGTTCTACGACGAGCCGGCCGAGCCGGTTACCGGCGAGGAGATCGAGGCGTACTTCGCCAAGCTCCAGAGCTGGAACAAGCGCTTCCTGAGCGACTTCGCCAAGGACGTCCGCCTGGTGGCCGACGGCCGCATGTGGGACGTGCGGCTGGGCCGGCTCGCCGAGCGGTTCGTGATCGAGGGCGAGGAGCCGTACGACCCCGAATACACGCTGCTGCTGTGCCCCCGGACCATGAGGGCCGTCATCGAGGAGCGGACCGGCTGGGAGGAGGCCCTGCTGTCCATGCGGGTGGGCCTGCACCGCGAGCCCGACGTGTTCGATCTGACCTTCATGAGCCTGCTGCGGTACGGCAACCAGCCGGTGCAGACGATGCAGATGCTGCGGGAGCGGCAGAACACCGAGACGATCGAGCGGGACGGCCTGCGGATGCAGCGGTTCTGCCCGCACGCTGGCGAGGACCTCACCCATGCCACCGTCTGCGGCGGCATCATCGAATGCCCTCGGCACCACTGGAAGTGGGAGGCGGCCACGGGCAGGTGCGTCGACGGCGGCACGCTGCCCCTCCGGGTGGAGCCGCTGCCCTAGAGAGCCGGTCAGGTAACCCCGTCGCCGTGATCATGCAGGGCTTCTCAGGAAGCTCGGGGACGTGGGGCTCCCGTGGGGCTCCGCGGATCGTGATCATGCACCGATTCCGCCGTACGCGGCCTGATCAGGGCCGACACCGTTTGTGATCATGCGGTGTCTGTCCGCCGGGCGCACCCTCGTCATGCATGATCATGCTGCAAAAACGTCAGGCAGAATGGCGGGTGCGGGAACATGTGCATGATCACGCTACACAAAGCGCCAGTTAGGACGGTGCACGCGGGAACATGTGCATGATCACGACCGGAGTTGTCGCAGGCTACTGGCATCCCTCGGGAAAGTGCGCATGATCACGCGCGGGATGTCCGCACCTCGATCAGGCACGCAAGGAAGTCGTACATGATCATTAACTAGGGGGAGCGGAGCTTGTCGTAGTAGGCGAGGCATTCCTGGTAGTCGGGCAGGATGCCGCCGGAGAGCGCCTCGGAGAGCGTGGGGGCGGCGGCGTCCTTCGGTGACAGGACCGGTTCGACGCCGCTCGGCCAGGCGATCCCCAGCTCGGGGTCGAGCGGGTGAACCTCGTGCTCACGCCCCGGCGCGTACGGCTCCGAGCACAGGTAGACGATCGTCGCCTGCTCGCTGGTCGCCATGAAGGCGTGCCCGAGCCCCTCGGCGATGTAGACGCCCCGCCTCGTCACGTCGTCGAGCTCGACAGCCTCCCAGTGGCCGAACGTGGGCGACCCGACCCGGAGGTCGACGACGACGTCGACGACGGAGCCGGCCACACAGGTGACGTACTTGGCCTGCCCGACCGGCACGTCGGCGAAGTGGACGCCTCTGAGCACGCCGCGGCGGGAGACCGAGCAGTTGGCCTGGGCCAGGCCGAGGGGATGCCCCATCACCTCGGTGAACCGCTCGGCCTTGAACCACTCCAGGAACGTGCCCCGGTCGTCACCGTGAAGGACGGGGGTGAAGACGTAGGCCCCGCCGATGGACATCTCCTCCACGTCAGGGCTCGATCGTCGTGTGGGTGCCCTGCCACACGTTGTTCTGCCAGACGTTGCCCGGCCCCTTCACGTCGAAGTAGGCCACCGGTCCGTACGTGCCGCACTTGGAGAAGATCGACCGGCTGAACACGTTGTCGCGGACGACCACGTTCCTGCTCGACCCTGCCTTGTCGCCGCCGCCGTAGAAGCAGTACCCGCCGCCGCCGATCAGATTGCCCTGGATGAGGACGTTGGTGACGGGACCGAGGCTGGTGGCCAGCATGATCGCGCTCGTCTGGTCGACGGGGTTGAGGATCGTGTTGTTCTTGATCACCAACGGCTGGGTGCCCGAGGAGCCCTCGGTCTGGATGCCGTCCACGTGGTCTCCCGAGAACGCGCGCAGATCGTGGATGTAATTGCCCTCGATGGTCCCACGTCCGGTGTTGATCGCGTCGGTCGCATCGTGGATGTCGTTGCCGCGGATCGTGATGTCGCCGTCGCCGATGTTCTTGACGGCCACGGCGAGCTGGTGCCGCCCGTCGCCGGCGATCTCGCAGTGGTCCACGACGAGGTTGGTGTGCCCGTTCCTGAGCTGGACGCCCCACTCACCTGAAGCGACGATCTTGCAGTTGCGGATCGTCACATTGTCCGCGTAGATGTCGAGCCCCTCGGTCAGCTCGACGCCGTCGAGGACCGCGCCGTTCTGGCGCAGCTCGCCGCCCTTGTAGCTCTTGAAGACCGTCCCGCTCGGCGGCCCGGCGCTCCCCTCGTCAGGGAAACCGCCGACCGGCGGCGTCGACGACGAGGGCTGGGCCGTGGCAGGGGAAGTCGGCGTGACCTTGGGGGTCGGAGTTGGGGTGGGGGTGGGGGTGGGGGTGACCGTCGCCGCCGGCGTCTCCGACGCCGTGTCCGTAGGGCTCACAGAAGGATCGGCGGAAGCGCTGGCCGTGGGGTTCGGCGTCGGAGTGCCGGCCGGGACCTCCGAAGGCGCCGGGCTCGCCAGGACGGGCGGGTCAGACTGGGTGGCCGTCGCCGATGGGGCGGGCCGCACCGTGGCGTAGCGGAAGACGACGTCGACGAAGTAGTTGTAGCCCGCGGAATTGGAGCGCGTGGGGAAAGCCGGCCGGCCGTAGGAGAAGACGCCATTGCGCTCCCCGGGCGCGGTCAGCGGCCCGACCTTCAGCGGGCCGCCGGCGAAGGCTCCGCGCTGGGCGACATATCCCCCGCGGCTGCTGTTGTAGGAAACCGTGTAGGTCTGCCCGGCCTTCAGGGCCACCGGGGACGACAGGCGGGCCTGCTGCCAGCCGGAGCGCGTCTCGGATCCGAACGTCACGCGGCCGAGCAGCGCGCCGGAGTCGCTCCACAGGCTCCCGACGTGTCGGCCGCGATCGCCGTACGCCTTGAAGAAGCGCAGCGCGACGACCTGGCCCGCGCGGTCGGGGACGAACCGCATGCCGACTTCCACCGGCACCCGGTCGGAGCGGGTCCTGGCGGACACCGCACCCTTCGGCTTCCAGAAGCTGGCCTGCAGGATCTGCTCGTCGGCGACGGGAGCGGTCTTGCCGAGAGACGGGCTGGCCGAGTGGTGGGTGAGCGCCACGGTGACCGTGACCCCGCCGACGGCACAGGCGACGAGCAGCGAGGCCAGGCCCAGCAGACGTGGCCTCCGCCGCGGGCCGGGCGCCCTGTCCGCGTGCCGAGGGGTACGTGCCATCGTCCTGCCTCCGACCTCCGCGCTCAGCAGAGCGCCTGGTTCGACATCGAGTCAGCCATCCTCATGCGCGGCCATTGTTGCGGTTGAGACACCACGGAACAACACGAATGGACTAGTTCGACCATTGTTCATCGCATGGCCAAAATGCCCGAAATATCCAGCGAGAGACGCTGTTGGGCGAATAAATAGCGGCAAATAGGCATCAATCGCCCAGTGGCGAGCGAGCTGTCATGCATTTCCGGTAAAGCGGCCGGCCGTTTGGGACGGCCCTTATGGCTCGACCGGCTTGCCCGAGTCGGCCCAGACGTTGTTCCGCCACTCGTTGCCCTTGCCGCTTGCCTCCCACCCGACCACCGGACCCCACCTTCCGCCCTTGGGGAACAGGTCGCGGGTCCACACGTTCCCGATGATCCTGATGTCGCTGGTCGCGCGCTTGTCCTGGGCTCCGCGTCCGGCGTAGACGGTGTAGCCACCGCCCCCGAGCAGGTTGTTCTCGATGAGGACGTCGTGCGGGGCGCCGAAGTCCTGGAAAAGGCCCACCGCCGAGGTCTGCTCCTGCTGATTGAGCAGGGTGTTGTTCCTGATGACCAGCTTCAGCCCGGCCGCCGGGCCGCTCCCCGCCTGGATGAGGTCGACGTGGTCGTCCTTGCCCGCCGACGGGTCGTGGATGAAGTTGGCCTCGATGAGGCCGTGCGGGGTGACGACGCCGTCGGCGGTGCCGGAGATCTCCGTCTTGCGGACGGTCAGCATGCCGCCGAAGTTGAGCACCCCCTGGTCGATCTTGTGCGTCGGCGTGCTGACGATCTCACTGTTCTCGATTACCAGCCCTCCGGCGCCCTCGCGCTGGATGATCCCCCAGCCCTGGTGGGAGTCGCTGACAACCCGGGTGTTGCGGATGACGACGTTGTCCGCCTCCACGCTGATGTCGCCGTGCACCTCGTATCCGTCGATCACCTCTCCCGGGCGGGTCACCCTCAGGCCGGGGTTGGGGACCAACGCGGCCTTGTCAGGCGGTCCCGAGGTCTTGGCGCTGGGCCACGGCGACACATCGACGGCCCCCGTGGGCCGCACGGCCCCCGCGGCGGGCGTGATCTCCGCCACGCCGCGCAGACTCTCCTGAGCCGCGGGCCCCGGCACGGCCACCACCCACACGACGCCCGCGCCCACGACCGCGCCCGCACAGAAGACGGCCGCCGGCCTCACCCAGCCTGCCAGTTCCACCCGGTTTCCCTTCACGATGACGAGACGGCCGAGGGCGCCCTGCGCAGCCGGGTCCAGCTCCGCAAGGAGGCCAGCACCCGGTCCGCGACGACGGCGCTCTTGACCACGGCCACGACGGTCAGCAGAGCCAGGATGACCAGTGCCTGCTTGGTGTGCCTGGGCACCTCGGCGGCTTGCTTGGTGCCGTCCACCGTCTTCAGCCTGAGAATGTAGTAGTCGTCGGTGGCTCCGGCGGACATCTGCCAGGAGGCCAGCCTGACCCGCATAGCCCGGACCAGCACGGCCATGGACCCGTCCGCCTCCGCCACACTCGGAGCGAAGGTGTCGAGCACGACCCAGGGCTGGTCCCGAATCGGCACCTCCTCGCTGCCCTGGTTGGCCATCGCCACGAGGTAGTCCGGCCGTCCGCCGGCCTGGGCCACCTGCTCCCGTGTGTCCTCGTCGTCGAAGGACCTCGCGAGCAGGTCGGCCGTACCGACCGTGCTGGCCGTGAAGATCGTCTCCTCGCCCTGGCGCACCACGGCGACGACCGTGTGCGCCCGGTAGGACGGAGGGGAGAGCTTCGTCAAGTAGTACCCCGTGCCCCCGATCGCACCCGCGACGATCAACACCACCAGGGGATGCCGGATCATCGCTCGGAAGATGTGACGAATTGTCACGGAACGCTCCAACTTCGGTGCGAGGATGGGCTTGACGTGTCATTGTGGCACTCTGCCGATCAGGGCGCATGCCCCTTGTCGCAGCTAGCGGAATCCCGCCCCTTAGGGGACACTTTGTAGGGTCCGCGGCTCTGGCATGGTCTCGTCAGTGGCACCTGTCGCGAAAGCACACCGGCATCATGACTATTCACGCGGGGTGGGAGTTGTTGGAGGTCCGGTGGATCTGATGGAAGCCGTGTTCGTCCTCGCGCGCAGGTGGACGATCACTGTGCCGTTGCTGCTGCTCACGATAGGAGCCGTCACGGCGGCGTACTTCGTGCTGCCCTGGACCTACGAGTCCTCGGGCACGATCGTGTTTCTCACCTCCAAGCAGATCGCGGACAAGAACACCGGCGGCAACCCCTACCTGTCCTTCGACGGCTCCCTGTCGATCACGGCCGAGCTGGTCGGCCGCGCGGTCAACGACGAGTTGACCGCGCAGAAGCTCGCGGAGCAGGGCCTGACCGGTGAGTACGAGACGCAGATCCCCCCGGACAGCCGCGCTCCCCTGCTCAAGGTGACCGTGACCGACAGCGACCCCCGCATCGCGCAGGCGACGATGGAAGCGATCATCAAGAGGATCCCCTCCACGCTCAACGACCTGCAGAAGACCAACACCTCCATCTCACAGGTCCGGCAGTCGGTGCTGACCAAGAGCACGGCGCCGGACCGCAAGGCGACGTCGAAGATCCGCTCACTGGTCGGGATCCTCGCCGTCGGCATGCTGCTGACCGCGGGTGTGCCGCTGGTGACCGAGTCCGTGAAGAACCCTCGCCGGCCGATTCAGCCGAAGCGCGTGGCCCAGGCGGCCCAGGCGACCCTGGCCGAGCCTGCCATGGAGCCCCCTCTTGAGCGGAGGCGGATGGAGGACGACGCGCCCACGGCCGTCCACGTGTGGCCGCCGGCGGCCACGGCCACGGGCCGCCCGCCGGGTGAGCCGTGGCCGGACGCCAACACGGGCAGGGGCCCGGGCCAGCGGACGGCTAGGAGCACCGGCAGGAACACGGGACGGACCAGGAGCACGCGCAGAAGCACCGACGTGGACGCGAACAGGGCGGAGACAGACCGCCCCGACGCCCCGGCATGGCGGAACGGGACGAGCGACGGCACCCCGCCGAGAAGGCCCCTCTAGGCGTCCGGCGGCAGGCAGGCTCAAACGGCAGGGTCAAACGGCATGGTCAACGGCACGCACATCGGCACGGGCACAGGGACAGGCACGGGCGCAGGCACGGGCCTGGACATGTCCGGCCTCTCCTCGTACCCGTTCCCCGAGGACGAGGGCCGGCGCGGCAGGAAGTTCCCGGGCATCGACGCGGTCACAGTCCTCAGCCTCCTCGTGGTGGCGCTCGTGCTGATCCCGTCGCGGTACGTCGTCGGCCCCCTGGGCGGCTCCGGCACGCCCGCCAACCTCATCGCCGTGCTGGCGTTCATCTGGTACTGCGCCTCGATGTCGACGGAGAGGTCCACCCCGCTCAAGGGGCGGCAGCCGATCAGGACGTCGATTCTCATCTACGTGTGCGCCATCCTGGCCAGCTACATCGGCGCCATGAACCGGCCGATCTCCGGCGAAGAGATGCAGGCCGCCAACATGGCCCTGCTGCCCGTTATCGGCTGGTGCGGCATCGCCCTGCTCGCGGCCGACGGAATCACCACCAAAGACCGGCTCGACAAGCTGATCCGCAGGTTCGTCATCGGGGCCACATTCGTGGGCATCGTGGGGATCATCCAGTTCGCCACGGCGTTCGACCTCTCCCAGTACCTGGCCTTTCCGGGGCTGAAGGTCAACGGGACGTTCATCTCGCTCTACAACCGCGACGGCTTCAACCGGCCGACGTCCACGACGATCCACCCGATCGAGTTCTCCGCGACCCTCGCCATGGCGCTGCCGCTCGCCATCCACAACCTGTTGTACGGCCGGGCGGGACGGCGCTGGGTCAAGCGCGTGTGCGTGGCCGTGCTCGCGACGGCCGTGCCGCTGACCGTGTCGAGGACAGCGGTGCTCGGCATGGCGGTCTGCTTCATCGTCCTCATGCCGACCTGGCCCCGGGCCTGGCGCCACACCGCGTACGTCGCGCTACTGATGTTCACCGGCGCGATGAGCGTGGCGGTGCCGGGCCTGCTGGGAACGTTCAAACGGATGTTCTTCGGGATGGGCGACGACTCCAGCGCGACGGCCCGTACGGACGACTACGCCGCGGTTGCCCGCTACTTCTCCGAGCACCCTCTGTTCGGGCGGGGCGTGGGGACCTTCCTGCCGCACACCTACCGCATCCTCGACAACCAGTACCTCGCGACGCTGGTGGAGACGGGGGCCTTCGGGCTCGGCGCCGTGCTGCTGATCTTCCTCTCCGGGTGGGTCGTGGCGCGCCGCTCACGGCGCAAGTCAGACGACCCCGAGACGCGGCACCTCGGCCAGGCTCTCGCGGCGAGCATCGCCGTCTTCGCCGTGACCTGCGGGACATTCGACGCGTTCTCGTTCCCCGTCGCCGTCAGCGTCGCCTTCCTTCTGATCGGCTGCGCAGGCGCGCTGTGGCGGATCACCGACCCCCATGGAGGGGCGTATGTCGCCGTATCCCCGCGTTGGATTCGCCTGTTTATGGGACGAGGATCCGCGCAAGACATGGTCGTACACCCCGTGGCATCTCCGCGAAGCCCTGAGGGAGCGGGCCGACGTCGTTGACGTCGGCGTCGAGATCCCCTCGAAGGTCCGCGCGGCGCTGCGCGCCATGCACGTACGGCCTCGCCACGGCAGGCTGGCCACGACGTGGAAGTACTCCAGGGTCACCGACGAGTACTGCCGGCGCGCGCTGCTGCGCTCCATCGCCGAGTCCGGGTGCGACGCGGTGCTGCAGATCCAGGACATCGCGCCGCTGCCGGTGCCGTTCTTCCTCTACCAGGACCTGAGCTACGACGCGCTGCTGAGCGTGCACGATCCGGACAACGAGCGGGCCGTGCTGCCGAACATCTCGGTCGGCATGATGCACCGCAGGCGGGAGCGTCAGCTCGCCATCTACGCGCGGGCGACGGGCGTGCTGGCGATGAGCGAGTGGTTCGCCCGGACGCTCGTCGAGGTGACCGGGCTGCCGGCCGAGAAGGTCCACGTCGTACATCCCGGGATCACGTCGGCGGCCGACCCGGCACGCCCGATCCCGGAGCGGGCGGGGCCCCGGCGGCGGCTGCTGTTCGTGGGCGGGGACTTCCGGCGGAAGGGAGGGGCGCTGGTCGTCGCGGCGACGGAGCTCCTGCGCCGCGACTTCGACCCCGCCATCACCCTGACCGTGGCGGGCCCTCCGGCCTGGCCGTTGCCCGGGGAGCCCCCGGAGGGGGTGCGGTTCCTCGGCCAGCTTCCCCCCGCCGAGGTCGCGGCGCTCTGGGACACCCACGACCTGTTCGTCATGCCGTCACATCTGGAAGCCTTCGGGATCGTCTTCGCCGAGGCGCTCGCCCGTGGGGTGCCGTGCGTGGGACGCGACGCCTTCGCCATGCCCGAGATCATCCGCCCCGGGCAGAACGGCGGCCTCGTGCGCGGCGACGACCCCGCCGAGCTGGCCGAGACGATCGTCAAGATTCTTGAGGACGACGCGCTCTACGCCGGCTGCCGGGACGGGGCCGCCGCGACCGCCGAGTGGTTCAGCTGGGACCGCGCCGCCCGGCAGTCGCTCGAAGCCATGAGAGCACTCTGATCAGTAGTTCAACCGGGCGCAGCACGGCGGATGCATGATCACGAGAGGAGTCCGTGCTGATCAGGCGCCATCCACAGGAAGGTGTGCATGATCACGAGCAGAGTCCGTGCTGATCACAGCGCTTTGCGGAGCGCCTCGACCACCTGCTCCTGCTGCCCGGGGGTGATGTGCGGGAAGATCGGCAGGGAAAGGATCTCACCCGCCGCCCGCTCGGCCACGGGGAAGTCGCCCTCCCGGTAGCCGAGATCCGCGAAGGCCGGCTGGAGGTGCACCGGCACCGGGTAGTGAATCTGGGCCTGCACCCCGAGCTCGTGCAGCCCGGCCAGGACGCGGTCGCGGTCGGGCACGCGGACCACATAGAGGTGCCAGACGTGGTCGGGGCGCAGCGATTCCTCCGGCGACGCGGGCGGCGTCACCCCGGCCCCGGCTAGGTCCGCGAGCAGTTCCCCGTAGCGCGCGGCGGCCTCCCGCCGCCGGTCGTTCCACTCCCCGAGCCTCCGCAGCTTGGCGCGGAGCACGACGGCCTGGAGCGTGTCGAGGCGCGAGTTGAAGCCCAGCGTCTCATGGCGGTACTTCACCTCGCTGCCGTGGTTGGACAGCAGGCGGACCTTCCTCGCCAGCTCGGCCGAGCCCGTGGTGACCGCTCCCGCGTCGCCGTACGCGCCGAGGTTCTTGCCGGGGTAGAAGCTCGTGGCCGCGAGCGCGCCGAAGGCGCCGGAGACCGTGCCGCCGCGGGCCGCGCCCTGCGACTGGGCCGCGTCCTCGACCACGGGGACGCCCCCGGCGATCTCAGTGATCCGGTCCATCGGTGCGAGCCGGCCGTACAGGTGCACCGGGATGACGGCGGCGGTGCGCGAGGTGACGGCGGCGGCGAGCCCATCAGGGTCCATGAGCAGGTGCGCGGGATCGGCGTCGACGAGAACCGGCCGCGCGCCCACGCGGAGCACAGCCTCGGCGGTGGCCACGAACGTGTTGGCGGGAAGGATCACCTCGGAACCGGCGCCCACCCCCAGCGCCCGGAGCGCCAGCTCGATGGCGTCGGTGCCGTTCCCGACGCCGACACAGTGCGCGACGCCGCTGAACGCCGCGAACTCCTCCTCGAACGCGGCGACGTCGGGCCCCTGCATGAAGGCGGTCGAGCCGAGCACTCGGGCGAAGCCGGCGTCGATCTCCTCCGCCACCTCCTCGTGGGCGGCGCGCAGGTCGACAAAGGGGATCACGGAAGCTCCTTCGATGGATTTGCGGTTGCCGGGCGGAGGAACCGGGCGGGAGCGCCTACCCATACCTCTCCGGCGGGGACGTCCCTGGTCACGACTGATCCCATGCCGACGAGCGACCAGGCCCCGACGGTACGGCTCTCGCGGACCAGCGCCCCCGCCCCCAGGTAGGCGCCACGGCCGACCCGGACGCCCCCTGCCAGCCGCACACCCGAGGCGATCGTGGCGAAGTCCTCCACCACGTCGTCGTGGGTGAGCGTGACGTGGGGCATCACGGCGACGTGCGCGCCCACCTCGACCGAGGCGGTCAGCACGCACTGGGCGTGGATCACCGATCCCGGCCCCACCCGCGAGGAGGCGGAGACGACGGCCGAGGGATGGATGAGCGTCGCGTAGCGGTCGGCGGGCAGGCCGAGCCGCTCGACGATGCGGAGGCGGCTGGTGTAGTTGTCCGGCCGCCCGGTGCAGACGACCACCCGGGCCTGTTCCGGCAGCGCCGCGAGGCCGCCGAGGACCGGCAGCCCGTCGACGAGGTCGCCATGGCGGGCCGGGTCGTCGTCAAGGAAGCCGAGCAGCCGCCACCGGCCGGGCGACGTGAGCGCGAGCTGCGCCGTCTCCCTGGCGAAGCCCCCGGCTCCCACGAGGACGAGGTCCGTGGGCTTCATGTCACGGCCTCCGCGACACCGGCTCCCGCGCCCCGCAGCCCACGCAGCGCGCTCCTCTTCAGGTAGATGAGCGCGGCGACCACCGCCATCGTGGCCGATCCGGCGGCGAGCAGCGCCACCAGGTCGGCGGCGATCAGCCAGGCGATCAGCGCGGCGGCCAGCCCGGCGAGCAGGCCGCCCGCGAGACCCGGCGCGACGCTCGCCGCGAGGTCGCGCGCCCGGATCCCGACCCGTCCCAGCTCGCGCAGGTAGATGGGCAGGATCACCAGCACCGCGACGGCCACGTGGGCGATGCCGCCACCCGCGAAGCCGTACGCCCTGACCGCGAAGACGAGCGCGGGGGCGAGCAGGACCAGCCAGATCACCTGGACGGTGAACACGACGCGGGAATGCGCGAGCACCACGAAGTAGTCGTAGACCAGCTCGAACGCGATGCGCAGCGCGCCGAAGACGGCGAGCCAGACCAGCGCGGAGGCAGCCGGCTCCCAGACCGGGCCGTAGACGAACCGGACGAGCGGCGCGGCCGCCCCGGCCAGCAGGAGGCACACGGGCACGGTCACCGCCACGAGAAGCCCGGCGGTGGAGGTGAAGGCCCCGCGGAGCGCCCGGGGGTCGTGCTGGAGCCGGGCGAACGCCGCGGGCGCGACGCTCCGCACGGGCTGGGAGAACACGCTGACCGGCCAGTTGGACAGGTTGAACGCCAGCACGTAGAAGCCGAGGGCCGTGGCCCCGAGCACGTGCCCGACGACGAACTGGTCCAGGTTGCCGACCAGGAAGACGACGATGCTGGAACCGGCCAGCGGCAGCCCGAACCGCAGCAGCCTGCGGGCCACCGCCCGGTCGAACCCCAGCCGCAGCTTGCCCGGCGCGAAGCCGATGTAGAGCACGGCCGACCCGGCCGCTCCCACGAGACGCCCCACGGCGAGGCTCATGGCCCCCCATCCCGCGACGGCGAGGGCGATCGACACGAGCGTGCCCAGCCAGCTGTTGACCTGGTCGGCGATGGCCTTCCTGTCCTGGCGGAAGTGCCGCTGGAGCATGGCGGCCGGGGCCGCCACGACTCCGCTGACGAGCACGTTCAGGGCGAGCAGCCGGACGACCGGCGCGGCCTGCGGGTTGCCCATCGCCTCGGCGAAGGAAGGCGCCCCGAGGAAGCAGGCGATGTAAATCAGACAGCTCGACGCGACGGAGATGGTGGCGACCGTCGGAGCGATCTCCTTGGGGTCTCCGGGCCAGCGGACGATCGCGAGGCTCACCCCGAGCTCGTTGAAGCTCAGCACGGCGAGCAGCGCGACCATGGCCACGGCGAACGTGCCGAACTCGACGGGCCCGAGGAGCCGGGCGAGCACGATGCCGATGGCGAGCGTGCTCAGCCGGCCCACGATGGTGTTGACCAGGCTCCAGCCGAGCGCCCGGGACGCCTGGCCGAACAGCGAGTCGCCGTCTTTGACCCAGATGCTGCGGAACAGCCTCATTTCCCCACCGCGTTCTTCCCCGCCACGTTCTTCGCGACGGCGTTCTTCGCGACGGCGTTCTTGGCCACGGCGTTGAAGTCGTCGGCGGGAGCCCTGCCTCTCGCGCGGGCGTACTTGCGGCGCACCTTGTAGCCGAACACGGCGGCCGACGAGGCGGCGGCGGAGCGCAAGGAGGCGCGCGAACCCGCGCGGTCCAGCGCGTCGCGGTAGATGCCCTCCTGGACGCGGGCGGCTCGCTCCAGGCTGAAGCGCTCGACGACCAGCGAGCGCCCGAACGCGCCCAGCTCGGCCCGGAGCTTCGCGTCGGTGAGCAGCGGGCGCAGGGCCTCCTCCAGCCGGCGGGCGCCCTCGGCCGGGCCGTTCCCCAGGCCGTACCACCCGCCCGTGAGGAAGCGGTCCACGGTCTCCGGGGTCAGCAGCTCGAAGAAGCCCGCCTCGCCCTGGACGACGAGCGGGCAGCCGAAGGCCAGGGCGCGCAGCGCCGAGCCGCCCATGCCGATCGCGACCGCGCCGGACGCGTACGCGGGACGCGGGTCGAACAGCTCGCCGGTCAGCACGACGACGCGCTCTCCGGCCCGGGCGTTGGCCTCGGCGGCCCGGCTCTCCACCTGGTCGCGGGCGGCGCCGTCTCCGACGACCACCAGCCGGACGGGCAGCTCGGCCGCCAGGCGGCCCACCACCTCGACGGCCGTCAGCAGGCCCTCCAGCTTCAGCTCGGGCACCAGGCGGCAGACGACGACGATGTCGAGCCGGTCGTCACCGAGGCCGAACCGCTTACGGAACTCCTCGCTGGGATGGCCCGGCGCGTTGGCGACGACGTCCACCGGCGGTTCGATGAGGCGCACGTCGTCGCGGCGCGCGGCCTCCCGCGCTCTGAGCTCCTCGGTGCCCACGATGAGCGGCAGCTCCCGGGGCAGGAACGGCGCTACCCCCGAGGACATCACCGTGCAGACGGCCGCGGCGGGTGACCTGCCGAAGGTCGCGAAGTACGCCTCGAGGCCGGGCGGCCATTCGTAGCCGTGGACGACGTCGATCCCGCGCTCGGCGACGAGCCGCCTGAGCAGCCGCACGGTCGCGGGGTCGGGCCGCCGCCTGGCCGTGTCGAGCTCGACGTGCTCCAGCCCCGCGGCCTTGACCCGCTCGACGAGCGGGCCCGGGTCGCTGACCAGCATGACCTCATGCCCGAGGTCGCGCACGGCCTCCGCCAGCTCGATGGCGTTGAGCTGGCTGCCCCCGACCTCCATGGTGTGGGGATAGACCAGGATCCTCATGTCCCGCTCGCAGCCCGGATGACGGCCACCACCGCGTCCTGCTCCTCCTCCGTGAGCGTGTGGTAGAGCGGCAGGATGAGCGAGTTGTGGCTGAGGCGCTCGGTGACCGGCAGGTCGGCGTCCGCGCCGGCGTAGGCGGGCTCCAGGTGGGCCGCCATGATGCCGCGCCGCGCCGAGATACCGGCGTCGCTGAGCCGCCGCAGCAGCTCGTCGCGCCCCACGGGGAAGTCGTCGGGAAGCAGGATCCAGAAGCTCTGGTAGTTGGTCTCGCCGTACTCCGGGTCCCTGATCGCGTACAGGCCCGGGATGTCGCCGAGCAGCGCGTGGTAGCGCCCGGCCAGCGACCTGCGCCGGGCGATCATCTCGTCGAGCTTGGCGAGCTGGACCAGCCCCAGGGCGGCCTGGATATCCGTCATGCGGTAGTTGAAGCCGGTCTCCAGATACTGCTCGATGATGACCTTCCCGGCGCTGGCGTGCCGTTCGGCGGCGCTGACGCTCATGCCGTGCTCGCGCAGCCTCCTGGCCCGGACGGCCCACTCCTCGGACTCGGTCGTGAGCATCCCGCCCTCGCCGGTCGTGAGGAGCTTGCGCGGGTGGAACGACCACGCCGCGAGGAGTGCCCCCGCCCCGGCGGGCCTGCCCTTGTAGACGGAGCCCGCGGCGCAGGCGGCGTCCTCGATGACGGCGATCCCGCGCGGGTCGCACACCGCGCGGACGGCGTCCACATCGGCCGGCGTGCCGCCCTGGTGCACGAGGATCACCGCGCGGGTGCGGCCGGTGATCGCCGTCTCCACGGTCTTCGCGGTGAGGTTGGCGGTCGCGGCGTCGACGTCCGCGAAGACCGGCACGGCACGCACGTAGCGGACGGCGTTGGCCGTCGCGATGAAGGAGAGCGATGGCACGATCACCTCGTCACCCTCCTCCACCCCGGCCAGCAGCAACGCCAGGTGGAGGCCCGTCGTGCACGAGGACACGGCCACGCCGTGCGCCGCGTTGATCCGGGCCGCGAACGCGGTCTCGAACTCAGCGACCCTGGGGCCCTGGGCCACCCAGCCGGACTCGACGGCCGCCGCGACGGCGGCCGCCTCCTCCGGGCCGAACCACGGCTTCATCACGGGGATCATGCCCGTGACACCTCCCTCATCTCGATGTCGAGCAGCCCGGCCAGTGCCAGCGCCCGCTGCGACCAGTCATGACGTGCGGCGAACGCCCTGCGGCGGGCGATCAGGTCATCGGTGCGCGGCTCCCGCGCCGCCTCCGCGACCGCCTTGACGAACCCCTCGGGCGACCCGGCCACCCGGATCAGCTCCCGGCCGTCGTCCTCGTCCCGCAGGAGCGCGGTGGCGGGTAGTTCGGACGAGACGACCGCCCGGCCCGCCGCGAGGTATTCCAGCGTCTTCAGGGGGAAGCTCGCCCGGTTGAAGGCCGTGTCGGCGTACGGCGTGAGCCCCACGTCGATCAGCCGGAGGTACGGCGGGAGCTCCTCGAACGCCTTGTGCCCGACCCAGTGGACGTTGGGCAGGCCGACCAGCGCCTCGAATCTGCCGGGCGCGAAGTCCGGATGCCGGGGCCCCACGAGAAGCAGCGGTCCGTTGGCGGCCACCGCTTCGAGGACCGCGATGTCGATGCGCTGGTTGATGTTGCCGACGAACCCCGCCACCGGCCCGTCGCCGGCGGTGAAGGCGACGTCTGGAGGCGGCGGAGCGCTGTCCACCTCCGCGTAGGCGGCCACGTCGCAGCCGTTCGGCACGAGCTCCGCCCGCCTGCCGAGCGCGTCGAACCGGTCCCGGAGCGCCGGGGACACCACCGCGACGATGTCCGCCTTGCGGAGCTGCCGCGCCTCAGCCCTGATCATGGTCCGCACGGGCAGCCCCATCATCCGGGCCCCGGCCACGATGTCGTCGGTGGCGTAGAACAAGGTGCGGGCGTTTTTGATCGTTCCAAGCACGTTGTCGTAGTTGGCCACGATGACCGCGTCCACGGGGCGGCGCATTTGCCGCAGCGCCCGCCGTACGGCACGGCGGGTCAGCGCCACGCTGAGCTGGTAGACGCCCGGCCTGCTGCGCGCGGGAGGGACCCGGAAGGTCAGCAGGGTCAGCCTCGGGCCGACCCTGTCCAGCGGCGGCCGTTCCCTCGTCGCGGCCAGGTCGGGCCTGGGCCTGCGCCCGGCCACCGCCACCGGCGGGTTGACGTAGAGCACGTCGTGTTCCGCCGCGAGACGGTCGGCCACGTGGCGGTCCGTGCCCGCGACCGAACCGTCGTAGTAACTCCCCGCGAAGTAGACGAGAAGCCCACCGCTCACGAGGTCGTGACCCCCGCGCTGTCACGCCACCAGGCCACCAGGCGCGTGAGGCCCTCCTCAAGGCCGATCTCGGGCTTCCAGCCGAGCCGGTCGGCCGCGCGGGAGATGTCGGCCAGCCGCCGGGTGACGTTGTTGGCCCGCCTGGCCGGGCCGTATTCGGGGGACAGGTCGCTGCCCATCACGGACAGCAGGGCCTCCGCGAGCTCGGTCAGGCTCGTCTCGACGCCGCCGGCGATGTTGAAGACCTCGTCGGTCGCGTCGGACGCCGCGGCGGCCAGGTTGGCCCTGGCGATGTCCTCGGTGTAGACGAAGTCCATCGTCTGGGTGCCGTCGCCGAGGATCAGCGGCGGCTCGCCGCTCGCGATGCGCTCCATCCACCGGATGAGCACCTCCGTGTAGAGTCCGTGGATGTCCATCCGCGGGCCGTACACGTTGAAGTAGCGGAGCGCCACGTAGTCGAGGCCGCGCATCGCGTGGAAGCTCCTGAGCAGGCCCTCGTTGTACGCCTTGGCCGCCCCGTAGATCGTGTCGTTGTCGTAGGGGTGCTGGGTCTCGGGCGTCGGGAAAACCTCGGCCAGGCCGTACACGGAGGCGGACGAGGAGGCGACGACCTTGCGCACCCCGGCCTCGGCCGCCGCCTCGACGACGTTGAAGGTGCCGTTGACCAGCACGTCGTTGGCGAGCCGCGGCTCCTCCACGCACTGGGTGATGCGGATCGCCGCCAGGTGGAAGACGTAGTCCTTGCCCTCGGTCAGGGTCCGGACGAGGTCGCGGTCCAGGATGTCGCCCTCGACGAGGCGCACGGCGTCACCGGCCTGCTCCAGGTTGGCCTTCCGGCCGCGGACGAGGTTGTCCAGGACGACGATCTCGCCGGCGCCGGCCTGGGCGAGCTGGTCGGCGATCGTCGACCCGATCGTCCCCGCACCTCCCGTGATCAGGCACCGGCTTCCGGTCACTCCCGGGTAAGCGCGAGTCATTGACTCCTCATTCATTAGGTCGTTGGTTGGGTGGAGGAAAGGGGAAGCTCACAGTTCGACCCGTACGCCACCATTGTCGAGGCTGCGGGACGCCGCTTCCAGCAAACGCAGAACTCGCAGACCAGAACGTCCGTCGGTCAGCGGGGCGCGGCTCTCGGTGATGGCGGCCGCGAACTCGGCCATCACCCCGCGCAGCGCCTCTCCCTCCGGAAGGGCGGGCACGCGGATGTCACCGAGCCGGTAGGAGATCAGGGCCTGGCGGCGCTCGTCGAGCCCCAGTTCCCCGGCCTGACGGTCCACGCCGCGGTCGTACACCCCGATCCGCTGGGAGGGGTTGAGGTCGTCCCAAACGATGGTGCGTCGAGACCCGCCGAGCACCATCGTGCGGATCTTCGTGGGGCTCAGCCAGTTGACGTGGATGTGGGCGATGACGCCGGTGGACAGCCAGACGGTCAGGTAGGCCACGCAGGACCGGCCCGCACCGATCGGGTCGGAGCCGTGCGCGGCCACCGCGACCGGAGTGACGTTCTCAGGGAGGACGAAGTCGAGGATGGACAGGTCGTGGGGCGCGAGGTCCCACAGGACGTCCACGTCGGGCTGGACCAGCCCGAGGTTGATCCGGACAGAGTCGACGAACTGGACGTCACCGATCTCACCGCCGCGCACCAGCTCACGGATGTGCCGTACGGCGGCGGTGTAGCAGTAGGTGTGGTCGAGCATGAGGGTCAAGCCCGACCGCTCGGCCAGCTCGACCAGCTTGGCCGCGTCGTCCGCGGACGGCGTGATCGGCTTCTCTACCAGCACGTGCTTGCCGGCCTCCAGCGCGGCCCGGACGATCTCGAAGTGGGTGGCGGCCGGTGTCGCGACCGCGACGGCCGCGACCGCCGGGTCCGCCAGCACCTGCTCGACCGATGTGGTCGCCCGCACCGTGGAGTAAGCCCCCAGCACCGACTGGGCACGCTGGAGATCCAGATCGCAGAGCCACTCCAGCCGTAGCGCGGGCGTGGCCTGCGCGTTGCGCACCAGGTTGGGGCCCCAGTAACCGGCCCCGATGACCGCCAGCCCGATTGGTGAAGTCACTGCTTTCCCCTCTTGTCACGGTGGGCATGCGGCGGGCCATGCCCCGGTGCCGAGGCATGGCCCGCCGTCATCTCTAGGGTTGGAAGACGACGTCGACCCAGTAGTTGGCGCCGTTGTAGGTGTTGTTCGGGAACTGCGAGGAACTGCCGTAGGCGTACACGCCGTTGCCGGCCGCGCCGCCGCCGTTGGCGAGCGCCGTCAGGTGGCCGTTGGTGGCCGGTCCGGTGTTGAAGTACGCGCTGTCGGCCGAGTAGTGGCCGTTCGGCGCGTAGTAGGAGGCGACGTACGTCGTGTTCGCGGAGATCGACACCGGTGAGGTGAACGTCAGCGTCTGCCACCCGCCGGACGTCTCGCCGCTGAACGTGCCGGAGGCCAGGGGGGTGCCGTCGGCCGCCCACAGGTTGCCGATGTGGGTCCCGGTGTTCCCCGGCCCCTTGTAGAAGCGGATCCCGGTGATCTGCCCGGCCGTGTCCGAGCTGAACTTGACGCCCAGTTCGATCCCCGAGCCGTCGTTCTCGGCCGCGACGCCGGGCACGGTGTCGCTCTCCCAGATCGAGCAGGGGCAGGAGCCCGTCGTGGTGAAGGACCACGGCGTCGAGGACATGGTGTTGCCCGCGTCGTCCTTGGCCCCGCTGACCGTGACCGTGTACAGGGTGCCGGCCGTCAGCGCGGCGCCCGGGGTGAAGGTCAGGACCTTCCTGGTCGAGTCGAGCGACGCGGTGCCGCTCACCGTGGTGTTGCCCGGCCCCTCAACCGTGATCACCGGAGTGCCCGTCTGGACCGGCTCGCTGAAGGTCGCCTTGACGACGGCCGACGTGGAGACGCCGGTCGCCGCGTCGCTCGGGAGCTTGCCCTGGACGGTGGGGGCGGTGGTGTCCGGCGGCACCGAGAACACCACGTCCACCCAGTAGTTCGACGCCCCCCACGTGCCCGTGGGGAACCGCCGCGCGCCGTACGCGTAGAGGCCGTTGCCCCCGTCCGCGCCGTCGGCCAGCGCGGTCAGCGGACCGTAAGTGACGGCGGACGACAGCCCGGAGTTGTCGACCGAGTAGTAGCCGGTCGTGGTGTGGTACGACGCGACGTAGGTCGTCCCGGCCGTGACCGCCACGGGCGAGGAGAACGTCACCTGCTGCCAGCCGAGGGTCGACTCGTTGGAGAAGGTGGCCGACGCCAGGGCCGTGCCGCCGGCCGACCACAGCGTGCCGATGTGGGGGCCGGTGTTCGACGCCCCCTTGTAGAACCGGATGCCCGTGATGTAACCGTCGACGGAAGCGCGGAACTTCACGCCCAGCTCCAGCTCGTTCGGGTCGTTGGCGCTGACCGTCCCGGGGACCGTGAGGTCGTTCCAGATCGAGCAGGGGCACTGGCCCGGCGGCAGCGTCGCCTTGGCCGTCGTGAACGTGTAGCTGTACGTGCCGGACATGGTGTTGCCCGGCACGTCCTTGGCCCCGCTGACGGACACGGTGTACTTGACGTCGGCGGCGAGCGGGTTCGCCGGGGTGAAGGTGATCTTCGTGGCCGCGCCGTCCAGTGAGACGTTGCCCGCGACGGTGTTGTTGGCCGCGTCCTTCACGGTGACGTTCGCCGTGCCGCTCTGGATTGGCTCGTTGAAGGTGATCGTCGGCGCGACGCTCACCGGGACGCTCGACGAGCCGGCGAACGGCGTCGAGCTGTTGACGCCGGGCGGGAAGGTGTCCTGCGTGGCGAACACCACGTCGACGCCGTAGTTGCCGCCGTTGTAGGTGCTGTCAGGGAATCCCGCCCCCACCCGGTAGACGCCGTTGCCGCCGTCGTCACCGGCCTTGAGAGCGGTCAGCGGCGCACGCTTGTACGCCTGGCCCCAGAAGCCGCCCGGCGTGGACGCGTAGTGCCCGGCCGGGGCGTAGTAGGACGCGATGTAGGTGGTGTTGGCCGACACCGTGACGGCGTTGGGGAAGGTCAGCGTCTGCCATCCGGTGGAGGTCTCGCCCGAGAAGGTTCCCGTGGCGAGCAGCGTGCCGTCGGCCTTCCACAGCGAGCCCGTGTGCGTGCCGGTGTTGCCCGTTCCCTTGTAGAACCTGACGCCGGTGACCCAGCCGTTCTGGGCGGCGCGGAACTTCACGCCCAGCTCGACGGCCGAGGAGTCGTTCTCTGCGGCCTTCACGGGGGTGAAGGAGTTCGGGAAGATGGTGCATGGGCAGTTCACGGTGACGTTGCGGCCCGCACCGGGCGTCTCCAGGTTGGAGCTGTCGTCCACCGCCCGGGTCTTGATGTTCACCGTGCCCGACCCGGTTGCGGTCCAGGAGTAGGTCCAGGTCTCCCGTCCCGTCGCCGGATGCCAGGTGGCGCCGCCGTCGGTGGAGACCTCGACGCCGCCGACCTTGCCGCCGCCGCTGTCCAACGCGGTGCCGCTGATGGTGACCGTGGTCCCGCTGTTCAGCGAGGTGTTGGCGACCGGGCTGACGATCGTGGAGGTCGGCGCCGTGTGGTCGGACGACGCGGTGGCCGAGTTCAGGCCGGACATCAGCGACTTGGGCTGCACGCCCATGTCGGCGAAGAGGTTCACCGTGGCCTGCTGCATGCTGGCGTCGACCGCCGGGGTGTCGCCGTCGTGGTTGTCGTCCAGACCCCAGGACCACTGGACGGTGCCCGCGCCGAAGACCAGCGCCCCGCTGGGCGCGCGGTACATCGTGAGGCTGTGCGTGGCGGTGTCCGCCGCGACGTTCGACCCCCAGTCCTGGACCTTCGCCGGGACGCTCACCGTCGTGGACGACATGTGGAAGAGACCGGCGGGACGCGAGCCGTTGTCCACGTCCTCGTCCCACTCGTATCCGAGAGTGCCGTCGGGCAGCGTCGTGGACAGGCCCAAGGTGGCCCGGCTGGCGAGGTTGCTGTTGCGCCAGAGCCGCATCTTGCCGTCCGCCGACGGGACCGTCATCGCGTACGTGCAGCAGTTGACCGTCCACAGCGTGCCGGTCAGGCTGTTCTCCGGCCTGCCGCCGTCGGCGGGCGGGCTGAACCGCGGGTCGCGCCAGGTGCCCGTCCAGGCGGCGTTCGGGTCGGTCTTCGCGTTGTCGTGGGTCTCCTTGTAGGTCACCAGCGTGCGGTACGGCGCGCCGTTCGCGCCGTTCTCCCACCGGGTCTTCCAGAAGACCTCGTTGCCGCTGAAGAAGGCCAGGTTGACCCCGGCGTCCCTGGCCGCCTCGAAATTGGCCCGCTCGGTGGCCGACCAGTACTCGTCGTGGCCGACGGAGAGCAGGGTCTTGTGGTTCAGCAGCGCCGCGCCGTCACGGCCGGCGTCGAGGCTGCCGATGTAGCTCACGTCGTAGCCGTTGCGCTCCAGGAAGCGCACCATCGGGTACTCGGAGTTGAAGAAGAAGTCGCGGCCCGTCGTGCCGACCCGGGTGTGGAACGGGCGGTTGTAGCTCAGCTTGACCGCGCGGCCCGTGGCCGTGTTGGCGGTGCCGCTGTAGAAGCTGTTGCCACCCCAGTCGTTGTACGCCTGCCAGGTGGTGTCCGAGGTCTTGAAGAGAAGGTCGCTGGTGCTGGAGTCGTTCCGCACCACGAACACGATCTTGTTGCCGTCGGTCGTGCCGTCCGTGCGCACGAGGTGCGCGAAATAGACGCCGGAGATCTGGCCGGACGGGACCGCCCAACTGGCGGCCGTATTCCAGGAGCACTCGGTCAGACCGGTCGTGTCGTTTGTGGGACACGTTGCCGGGTTGGCCCGGGCGACGGAGACGTTGGGTGTCAGGTCCGTGATGAACCGGGCGCCGTTCCCCTGGTAGTAGCCGACCCGGTAGACCTTCACCGTGAAGGCCGTGGCGCTGGTCCGGATCTTGAAGTTGATCGTCGTGCCGGGTGCCACGCTGAACTGGTCGGAGTATCCCTCGATGGTCTCTCCGTCTGAGACCTCGTACTCCGAGTCCCACTCCTCCGGGGACGTGCCCGGGTTGTTGTTCTCACAAGTAATCGCGTTTCCGCCGGAATCGCAGGGTCCCGCCGCCTGCGCCGGAACGGGTATCGCGAACACAGCGGCGAATAACGCGCTGAAGACGGCGATCCGAACTTTCATTTCTGTGCCTTACGGGGAGCGGTGCCACTGGCGCACCAAGCGCCAATCGTTCACCAGGAGAAACCCAAATAAACGACGTCACCTGCCAGCCGATGGTTTACCGCCGTCGGCCGCAAACTGGAGCGATCCAGCAATCTCACTCACTCTCAGCTCACTCTCAGCTCACCGCCACGGGAGACCGGGCGTCACGCGCCAGAAGACGGGGCGTTCCGGAGCCGTCCGCGGGCACCGTCCACACGTCCGTGGTGTTCTCTCCGCGGATCCGGGCGTACATCACATCGGCGTCGTCCAGCCACGCCGCCTGGTCGTCGACGCTCGCGGGCTCGGCCAACTCGACGTCACGGCCGCTCGCGAGGTCGAGCACGTGGAGCCGCCAGGGACCGCCGACGGCGTTCTGGACCTTCTTCTTGTAGACGAGACGGGTGCCGTCCGGGGAGAGGGACGGGCACTCGACGTTCTCCCGGAGCGTCTCCATGCGGCGCTTGGCGTAGTCGCCCCGCACGAGATAGGTGCCGCCCCCGGTCGAGACCGTGGCGTAGAAGCGGTTGTCGTCCTTCGCGAACGTGACGCCCCAGTAGTTGACGTCCGACGCGCGGTGGACGCGGCCCTTCAAGTAGAGCGTGAAGTCCTCCAGGGTGTTCACCACGGCGCCGGTCCTGGTGTCGAGGATGCCGGTGCGCGTGGAGAACCCCCCGCCGACGTAGGAGTCCCCGTTGACGAACACGGTCCACGAGACCATGCGGCCGCTGGCCGACACCCGGGCCCGGCTGGGCGCGCCCGGAAGCTCGATCCGCCGCGTCTCGCGCAGCCGGTCGTCGACCGTGACCGCGTAGAACCTCGCCACCGCCGCGCGGACCGCGGTGAGGCACACGCCCGTTCCGGACGCCGCGTAGAAGCGCACGCACTCCAGCCCCGACACGCTGCGCGGGCCGTCCGGCGAGGACCTGCCGGCCGAGGCCACCCGGCCGCCCCCCGCACCCGCCGTCACGACGAGCAGCGTGCCCGGCTGCTTCAGATCGATCTGGGCGGAGGGCGCGGCGGCCCTCTCGGCCGTCCGCGATCCCTGGCGCACCTCGTCGGCGGCCCGGGCCGCGTAGACCGCCGCCACGACCGCCAGCAGGGCGGCCACGACCGCCAGGACCACCAGCCGGGTCCGCGTGCTCATCTCGCTTACTCCGTCCGATATCAGGCGGGGACGAGCAGGTGCCCGTCCTCCATGTACTTCTCGCCCGTCTCGGGACAGGTCCACAGGCCGTCGCCCGACTCGGCGAGCGGCCGCCCGGCCCGGCCGACCCACCCGATCCGCCGCGCGGGATTGCCCGCGACCAGGGCGAAGTCCGGCACGTCCCGGGTGACGACCGCACCGGCCCCGACCAGCGCGTAGCGGCCGATCGTCTTCCCGGCCACGATCACCGCGCGGGCTCCGATCGCCGCCCCCTCACGGACCACGACTCCGAGGGCCTCCCAGTCGCCGTCGCGCTTCAGCCGCCCGTCGACGTCGGCGGAGCGCGGGTAGGTGTCGTTGGTCAGCACGGCCGCCGGGCCGACGAAGACGCCGTCCTCCAGCACCGCCGGCTCGTAGACCAGCGCGTAGTTCTGCAGCTTCACGTTGTCGCCCAGCACGACGCCGGGGCCGACGTAGGCGCCCCGTCCCAGGATGCAGCCCGTCCCGAGCTTCGCCTTCTCCCGGACCTGTGCCAGGTGCCAGACGGTCGTCCCCCGGCCGATCTCCGCGCTCGGATCGACATCCGCGGAGGGGGCGATTCTGCGTTCTTCGGTAGTCATGCCACTCTCCCGTGAATAATCCGTTCCATGCCGACTTCTGCGATGCCGACTGCTGCGATGAGCGTTATCATCCCCGCCCACAACGAGGCGACGGTGATCGGGCGGCTCCTGTCGGGCCTGCTCACGGACGCCGAGCCGGGCGAGATCGACGTCGTGGTGGTCGCCAACGGCTGCTCGGACGGCACCGCCGACGTCGCGCGGAGCTTCCCGGGAGTCCGCGTGCTGGAGACGCCCGTGCCGTCCAAGCGCGAGGCGCTCCGCATGGGCGCGGCCGCGGCGGCCGCCTTCCCGGTGCTCTACGTGGACGCGGACGTGGAGCTCGGCACCGCCGACGCGAGGGCGCTGTGCGCGACGCTCGCGCGGGACGGGATCCTCGCCACGGCGCCGGAGCGCAGGCTTCCGCTGGCCGACCGGCCCTGGCTCGTCCGGTCCTACTACGCCGTGTGGACCCGCCTGCCGGAGGTGCGGGCGGGCCTGTTCGGCCGGGGCGTCATCGCCGTGAGCGAGAAGGGACAGGCGCGGCTCGACGCCCTGCCTCCCGTGATGGCAGACGACCTGGCGGCCTCCCTCGCGTTCGAGCCGGGCGAGCGGGCCGTCACCGAGACGGCCTCGGTCGTGGTCCACCCGCCGCGCACGATGGGCGACCTGATGCGCCGTCGCGTCCGAGCGGTGACCAGCGTGGCGGAGCTCGGCGAGAAGACCGGCCAGCCAGGGGGACAGGCCCGGACGAGCGTGCGCGACCTCCTCGGCATGGCCCGCGCGCCGCGTCTGATCCCCCACCTCGCCGTCTTCCTCGCGGTGACCGTGCTCGCCCGGGCCCGCGCCCGCAAGGCCGTACGGCGAGGTGACTTCTCCACCTGGCTTCGCGACGAGAGCAGCCGTTAGCGACGTCACGAAGAAGACCGGGGCGGCCACCCTCGGCTCCACCTGGACCGGGCGCCCCACAGCGCGCGCCAGTCGTCGCGCTGGGAGGTGGGACGGCCCTGCCGCTCGGCGTCGGGAGGGCTCATCCACCGGCTCGCGACGGCTCGCAGCAGCACCCCGGCCTTCAGCAGCAGGACTCCCGCCCAGCGCGTCCCCGGCGGGAAGTGCCGCCTGATCAGGGTCACCTTGCCCGTGTGGAGCATGACCTGCTTGCGCAGGCTGCTCGACGACAGGCCGCCCGGATGGACGAACGACGCCGCGGCCGTGACCATCGGCCGGTAGCCGATCCTCGCCGCCCGCAGGCACAGGTCGGCGTCCTCGCCGTACATGAAGAAGGCGCGGTCGAGCCCACCCAGTTCGTCCCAGGCGTGCCGGTCCACCAGCATCATCGCGCCCGTGACGATGGGCACGCCGAATTCCTCCGCGACGTCTCCAGTCCAGGGCCGCGGCGTCTCCGGGTCGAGGAGCCTGTGGCCGGGGAACACCGTGGTCAGGCCGAGCCCGAAGCACAGCGCCGACCAGAGCGTGGGCCTGCCCCACCACGAGCGCGGGTCGCTCTCCCCGCTCTCGGTGACGCACCGTCCGCCGATGATCCCGGCGCGCGGGTTCCTCCGCGCCGCGTCGAGCAGGGCGGCCACCGCGCCGGGGTCCAGCTCGGCGTCGGGGTTGACGAACAGCAGGTGCCTGCCCCTGGCGACCCGCGCGCCCGCGTGGCAGCCTCCGGCGAAGCCGTCGTTGTCCTCACGCGCGACGATCCGGGCGCCGGGCGACGCCTCCCTCGCGACCTCCACCGTGTCGTCGCCCGACGCGTTGTCGACGACGACGAGCTCCCCGGTCAGGCCCGCGCCGCTCAGCTCCTCGAGCGCCCGGTCCACGGCTTTCAGGCAGCCGGTGACGTATCCGGCGCTGCGGTAGGTGACCACGATGACGGAGACGTCGAGCTCGGTCCGCGCGGGGGGCGGCACGGCGGGGCGTCCGCCCTTGAGGCGCTCCAGCGCGGTCATCCGTACGAACGCGCCGTTGGTCGCGAGGTAGCGGGGGCCGAGCCGCCTCGGCTCCTGGAGCAACCGGTAGAGCCACTCCAGCCCGGCCTTCTGCCAGGCGACGGGCGCCCGCTTGACCACTCCGGCGAGCACGTCGAAGGAGCCGCCCACGCCGTGGACGACGCAGGCCCCGGTGTGCTCGCCCCACGTCTCGACGAAGATCTCCTTCTTGGGCGACGACATGCCGAGGAAGAGCATGTCCGTCCCGGCGGCGCGGATCTCCTCGGCCACCGATCGGGCCTCGTCGTCGGAGAAGTAGCCGTCCCGGGCGCCCGCGACCACCAGAGCGGGATGCCGCCTGCGGATCTCCGCGAGCATGTCGCCGAGCACCTCGCGGGTCGCCCCGAGGAAGAACACCCGGTGGCCGCGCCGCTCGCTTTCCGCCAGGAGCGACGTGAACAGGTCGATGCCCGCGACGCGCTCCGGGAGCGGGTGGCCGAGCAGCCGCGACGCCCACACCACGGCCTGCCCGTCGGCGAGGATCATGTCGCACTGGGCGACGGACCGCCGCAGGCCGGGGTCGGTGCGCATGTGCACCAGCTTGGCGGCGTTCACCACTCCGATCGACAGCAGGGAGCGCGCCTCGACGGCTGCGACGCACCGCTCGACGGCTCCATCCCCGGTGAGAGGGTCGATCCGGATCCCGAAGACGACCGCGTCGGCCCGCGGGGGCGCGCTCACCCCGCCAGCCCCTCGAACAGCCAGGCGTAGAGGAGCCACCCCAGCTCGTACGGCCGGCACTCGTGGTCCACGGCGACGGGCGGGTACATCTTGTCGAGCACCGCGACCCGCGCGCCCCGGTTGATCGCGGTGGACATCGCCCGTACGCCTCTGACGACCTTCTTCGGATCGTCGCGGGCGGCCTTGCGCCAGGTGAGGTCCAGTTCCTCGACGATCAGCTCCTCGCCGGTCTCCGGCCGCGAGGTCATCCAGCCGAGCCCCAGCGCGATCGCGTCCATGTACGGCGTGCCGCCCGCGTCGGCCAGGTCGAGCAGCGCCATCGGCGCCATGGAGAGCTGGTGGACGCTGTAGACCGGGTAGCCCTCGACCACCCCTCCGGTGCGGGCGTCGTAGTGCCACCACCACTGGCCCTCGGGCCCCTGGGCGGCGCAGATGCCTTCGGCGATCCGTTCGGCGGCGGCGAGCGCCTCGGAGTCGCCGCCGGCCGCCGCGTGCAGCCGGGCCAGGGCTTGCAGGGGGTAGACCTGGTCGGCGAAGCAGCCCACGTGGGCGCGGTACCACGGCGCGGAGCCGATGACGTGGCGGTAGAGCCGGTCGTCCCCGAGGCCCGTGAGCAGGCGGTCCCGGGAGCGCTCCAGGCGGCCGTCGATGCCTGGCGCGCCTCCGGCGGTCCTGACGGCGGCGAGTGCGGCAAGCGCCCAGGCGGCCTCGACCGTGTAGACCGCCCCCGTCGTCGCGTCCTCGATCTCGGCCAGCCTGGCGAGCGCCGCCCCCAGGTCGGAGTGCCCCGTCTCGGCGGCGGCCCAGCAGATCAGCGCGGTGTCGCCGAGACCGGTGATGTCCGGCAGGCGCTTGATCAGGTTGCCGGTGAGGTCGAGAGCGGTGTCGCCCGCGAGCGCGGCGCGCTGCGTCTTCTCCGGCAGCGTCGCGACGCCGAGCGCCACGATCGCGCTGTAGCGGACGCTGCGGCCCTCCGGAACGGCCGTCCAGCGGCCGTCGGGTCCGCGGTGCCCGCGACGGGTGAACACGAACTCCCCGTCGGCGTAGCCGGGCGGAAGTCCCCGGACCGACAGGTCGACCATCCGGTCGACGAGATCAGCGGCGTCCGGGCCCACCGAGCGGAGCCTGGTCAGACGGGTCACCGCTCCACCCCCCGGCAGACGCACGACATGCCGTGATTTCTACGTTCCACCGGTAACCCCATTCAGGTTCTGACGAGACTTGCCACTGCGGAAATCGCCACTGCGTAAAAGGAAGACGGCGAGCGCGAGGGCGGCCGCGAGCGCGGCGGCCATGACGCCGACGGCGCCCTCCGGCCCGAGCGCGGACCACAGCACGCCGAAGGACCAGGAGGCGGCCATCGCCGCGAGTGCCTGCCCGGTCTGCACGACGGCGAGGCCGGTGGCCCGCTGCTCCTCGGGGAGCAGCGGCCCGGCGAGCGCGCTCACCACCCCGTCCGTCGCCGCGTAGCCGAGCCCGCGCAGCAGGAGCACGGCCACCAGGAAGGCCGGATGGTGTCCGACGATCACCAGGACATAACAGGCCAGCAGCGCGCCGTACCCGCCGATGACGACCGGTGTCCGGCCGATCCGGTCGGCGAGCCGCCCGAACGGCACGGCCGCGAGGAGGTAGGCGGCCGACATCGCGACGGGGAGCAGCGGCAGCCAGCTCGCCGCGATGTCGAGCCGCTTCAGCAGGAGCAGGTAGAGGAACGCGTCGCTGATCGTGGCGAGCGACAGCGGCACGACCGCGAGGAGCACCCGGCGGAACGGCCCCGGCCCGAGCAGCCGGGCGGCCTGCCGCAGCGAGACCGCGCGGTGCGCCACCTCCCCGGCCGGCTCGCGGACGAACAGCACGAGCACGAGCACGCCGAGCACGGCGACGCAGAAGCTGGTCACGAAGACCGCGTCGTACGTCCCGAGGGCCAGCGACAGCACTCCGAACGCGGCGAGCGGGCCGATGAGCGCCCCGGCGGTGTCGAGCGCCCGGTGGACGCCGAAGGCGCGCCCCTGCGCCTCCGGCGGCACGCTGAGCGAGATCATCGCGTCGCGCGGGGCCGTCCGGAGTCCCTTGCCCGCGCGGTCCACGCCGATGACCAGCCCGAGCAGCGGCACCGACCGCCCGGCGGCGAGGAAGCCCAGCTTGGTGACCGCCGAGAGGCCGTAGCCCGTGCCGGCCACGGCCTTGCGCCACCGGAACCGGTCCGCGACATGCCCGCCGACCAGGCGCAGCACGGCCGTCGCGCCCGTGTAGACGCCGTCGAGCACGCCGAACTGGACGGTGCTCATCCCCAGGCCGAAGACGAGATAGAGCGGCAGGATGGCGGTGACCATCTCGGACGAGATGTCGGTCAGCAGGCTGACCATTCCGAGGGCCAGGACGTTGCCGGCGACGACCCGGACACGCGCGGATCCCCCGGTCGTGTCGGCGGGCCGGTCCCCCGCGCGCGCGTCGGACAGGTACATCAGGCCGCCAGCGAGGGCCAGGCGGCGTGGAGCGCGTCCCGCCAGTCCCGGATCGGGGGCAGCCCGGCGTCCGCCCAGCGGCCGTGGCCGAGCACGCTGCCGGCCGGGCGAGGGGCGGGTCTGGGGAAGGCCGTCGAGGCGACCGGGCGGACCCGGTCCGGATCGGCGCCCAGCAGGGCGAAGACCTCACGGGCCAGGCCGTGCCAGGTGGTGCTCCCCGAGCTGGTGCCGTGGTAGGTCCCCGCGGGCGCGCCCGCCTCGACCAGCGCGACGATCTGCCGGGCGAGGTCGGCCGTCCAGGTGGGCTGCCCGTGCTGGTCGTTCACCACGTCGACCGTCTCGCGCTCCCCGGCGAGCCTGATCATCGTCCGGACGAAGCTCGAGCCGGCCGCGCCGTACAGCCACGCGGTGCGGACCACGTAGCCGGTCTCCGGCAGGGTCTTGACGACCGCGTGCTCTCCGGCCAGCTTCGTGCGGCCGTAGGCGTTGAGCGGCATGGTCGGCGCGTCCTCGGCGTACGGCTCGCGCCCGGCGCCGTCGAAGACGTAGTCGGTGGAGGGCTGCACCAGCCGCGCGCCGGCGTCGAGACATGCCTCGGCGAGCACCTGTACGGCGGAGCCGTTGACGGCCAGCGCCTCGTCCTCACGCGTCTCGGCGTCGTCCACGGCGGTCCAGGCGGCGCAGTTGACCACCACGCCGGGCCGGAGCTCACGGACGGCCCGGCGGACGGCCTCAGCGTCGCGAAGGTCGAGCGCGGCCCGGTCCAGGGGCGTGACGTCGTGCCGCCCGGCCCGCAGCACGGCCACGAGGTCGGTGCCGAGCATGCCACCGGCTCCGGTGATCAGCCATCGGGTCATCGCTTCGCTCTCGGGGGGTCGGAGAGGTACGGAGGTCAGGCGTGCGAGGTCAGGCGTGCGCGGCCTTGAGGGGCCGCCACCAGTCGGCGTTGCCGGCGTACCAGCGGACGGTGGCCGCGAGGCCCTCGTCGAACGGCACACCGGGCTGGAAGCCCAGGGCCCTGAGCTTGGCGTCGTCGAGCGAGTAGCGACGGTCGTGACCCTTGCGGTCGGGAACCCGCTCCACCATGTCCCAGCCCGCGCCGAGAGCGTCGAGCAGTCTCCCGGTCAGCTCCACGTTGGTCAGCTCCGCCGTACCGGCGATGTGGTAGACCTCGCCCGGCTCGCCGGCCTCCGCGACGAGCCGGATCCCACGGCAGTGGTCGTCGACGTGGATCCAGTCCCTTACGTTGCCGCCGTCACCATACAACGGGACTTTTCGTCCTTCGAGGAGATTGGTGATGAATAGCGGAACAACCTTTTCGGGGTACTGATACGGCCCGTAGTTGTTGCCGCACCGCGTGATCGACACCGGGAGCCCGTAGGTGATCGCGTAGGATCGCGCGATCATGTCTCCGCCCGCCTTGGCCGCCGAGTACGGCGAGCGCGGGGCCAGCGAGGCGGACTCGTCCCACGACCCCGACTCGATCGACCCGTAGACCTCGTCGGTCGAGACCTGCACCACCTTGGGGACGCCCGCGTCGAGACATGCCTGCATGAGCGTCTGCGTCCCGAGGACGTTGGTGCGCACGAACGCCGCCGCGCCCTCGATCGACCGGTCGACGTGGGACTCGGCCGCGAAGTTGATGACGAGGTCGTGGCCGGGGACCACGTGCGCCAGCAGGTCGGCGTCGCAGATGTCGCCGTGGACGAAGTCGTACGCCCCGGAGACCGGCTCCAGGTTGGCGAGGTTGCCCGCGTACGTGAGCCCGTCCAGCACGGTGATCTTGTCGTCCGTCTCCGCGACGGCCGTGCGCACGTAGTGGGAGCCGATGAACCCGGCGCCGCCGGTGACGAGCACTCTCATTGGGAGATCTGCACCTTACTGTGATCGCCGAGCACGAGCCGGTGCGCCCGCGGCGTGTTGGGGGCGGGGGTGACCTCCACATCATGGCCGATCAACGAGGCCTCGATCCGGCGCACCCCCTCGATGGACGAGCGGGCCAGCACGATCGAGTACTCGATCTCGCTGCCGCTCACGCGGCAGTCCATGGCGACCGACGTGAAGGGGCCGATGTAGGAGTCCTCGATCACGGTTCCGGAGCCGATGACGACGGGGCCGACGATCCGGGATCCGCGCACCGACGCGCCGGCCTCGACGGCCACGCGGCCGATGAGCTCGGAGTCGCTGACGTCGCCCTCCACGCGGGGCTCCAGCGACTCGAGCACGAGGCGGTTGACCTCCAGCATGTCGGCGACGTTGCCGGTGTCCTTCCAGTAGCCCGTGATGAGGGTGGACTGGACGGCGCGGCCCGAGTCGATGAGCCACTGGATCGCGTCGGTGATCTCCAGCTCTCCCCGCCACGACGGCTTGAGCTCGGCCACGGCCTCGTGGACCGCCGGGGTGAAGAGATAGACGCCGACCATGGCGAGGTCGCTCTTGGGCTCGCGCGGCTTCTCCTCCAGGCCGACGACCCGGCCGTCCGCGTCCAGCTCGGCCACGCCGAACTGCCTCGGGTCCGGGACCCTCGTCAGCATGATCTGGGCGCTGGGCCGCTCGGCGCGGAAGCGTTCGACCAGCGCGTCGATTCCGCCGACGATGAAGTTGTCGCCGAGGTACATCACGAAGTCGTCGCCGCCCAGATAATCGCGGGCGATCAGGACGGCGTGCGCCAGCCCGAGAGGTGCCTCCTGGCGCAGGTAGGTGACCTCCAGGCCGAACGCCGAGCCGTCGCCCACGGCCGCCTCGATCTCGGCCTGGGTGTCCCCCACGACGATCCCGACGTCGCGGATCCCGGCGGACGCGATGGACTCCAGGCCGTAGAACAGGACCGGCTTGTTGGCGACCGGCACGAGCTGCTTCGCCTGGGTGTGCGTGATGGGCCGCAGCCGGGTGCCGGAGCCGCCGGCGAGCACGAGAGCCTTCATGGGGGCCTTCACGTCAGTAGGCCCCGTCGCCGCGGGTGACGGCCGACCAGGTCTTCCACAGCACCTGGAGGTCCAGCATGAGGGACCAGTTCTCGACGTAACGCAGGTCGAGCCGGACCGACTCCTCCCACGACAGGTCGGACCGGCCGCTGACCTGCCACAGGCCGGTCATCCCCGGCTTGACGACCAGGCGGCGGCGGACGTCCGTGCCGTACTGCTCGACCTCGGCGGGCAGCGGCGGGCGCGGGCCGACGAGCGACATCTCCCCGCGCACCACGTTGAGCAGTTGCGGCAGCTCGTCCAGGGAGTAGCGGCGGAGGAACCCGCCGACCTTGGTGATCCTTGGATCGTTCCTAATCTTGAACAGCACTCCGTCTGACTCGTTCTCGTCAAGCAGGACCTGCTTGAGCCGCTCGGCGTCGGCCACCATCGTGCGGAACTTCAGAACCTGGAACTCTCGGCCGTGCCTGCCGACCCGCGTCTGACGGAACAGCGCCGGACCGGGGCTGGTCGCCCGGATGATCAGGGCGATGGCCAGCATGGGCATGGCCAGGACGACCAGCGCGAGGGCCGCCACGAACTTGTCGAACGCGCTCTTCACGAACTGGCGCATGCCGGCGATGTCGGGGTGCTCCACGTGCAGCAGCGGCATGCCGGCGACGGGCCGGACGCTGATCCGCGGGCCGGCGACGTCCATGAGGGCCGGGGCGACGAACAGGTCGGCGCCTCTCGACTCGATCCCCCAGGCGAGGCGGCGCAGGGCCGTGCCGTCCAGTTCGGGGCAGGCGAGCACCGCCACCGCGTCGGCCGCGACCTTGTCCACCACGGCCGGGACGTCGCCGAAGTCGCCGAGCACCGGCACGCCGTCGACGTCGAACCGCTGGTTCTGGTACTGCCGGTCGGGCAGGCATACCGCGACGACCCGCATGCCGTGGTACGGCTGCCGCCTGAACTGCATGACGAGGTCCATGACGGACGCACGGTGTCCCACGGCCACGACCCGCCGCATGTGCTGCCCCTTGGCGCGTAACCGGTGCAGCCGCTTGCGCGTCCGGTGGCGGAACATCAGCGTGAGAACCGTGGCGAGGGGAAGCATCGCCATGACGTAGCTCCGGGCCACCATGGCCTGCGTCACGTAGGCCCCGATGGCGATCACGGCGATCAGTCCCGCGCCGCCCTCGGCGACGGCGCGGAACTCGTCCGTGCCCTCTCCGTGGGCCCGCCTGCGATATCCGCCCGCCATCCCCATGATCGCCGGCCAGAGGAGCGTCAGGGCCAGCCCGAACAGGAGGTCGTACGTGGGGATGAACGCGCCCAGCCTGAGCCGGGTCAGCTCGACGCCGGCGAAGGCGAGCATGGCGCACAGCAGGTCTCCCACCTTGAGGACCCTGAAATACGACCGTGTCGACATGCTGGCCGGAATCCGCACGTCAACGTCACTGGGGAGCACCCGCATCTCGGGCAGCCCCAATCGCGTTTCCATCTACCACGCCCCTACTCGCTGGACTGTGCAGGAGATTGACGCATATGGAGCCACCGTGGTTCACATGAAACCCATGCGTTTCAAAGGCGTCTCGCCCAGGTCGATCCTAGAGAGTGACTGATGGGTAGGGAACGCAGGTCACTGTCCACAATCGGTCGCGGTGAAGCTATCGGAAGCGCTTGACGGAACGGTCCAAAGATGTCCGGCTTACCGGGGCCGATGGGCTGGGTTTTGGCGCTGTTCGCCCATTAGCCCAGATCATTTTCTTGCGGGACACCCACGTGGGCTACGGTCTGTGGATCGGCCCGCCCTCCCCCCAAGGTGACTCGTGACGACCTCAGATGAAACCTCCGGCGACGTCGAGCCGCCCCGGCGATCCAACCGGCGGCGCAAGGTCCTGATCATCGTGACCCTCATCGTGCTTCTGCCGATCGCCGCCGCGTTCGCGCTGGTCATGCAGCGGCAGTGGGTCTACGACAGCAACATCCAGCGCGTCCAGCAGGTCTTCCCCGAGGAGGGCGACCGGCCGGCCAAGGTGGGGGATGCCCAGAACTGGCTGGTGATCGGGGCCGACCGGCGTCCCGGCGAGGCCGGTTTCCAGCGGTCGGACAGCATCATGATCGCGCACATCCCGGCCGACAGGAGGAAGGTCTTCGTCATCGGGGTCCCGAGGGACTCCTACGTCACCATCCCCGGCCACGGCAAGAACAAGATCAACGCGGCGTACGCCTTCGGTGGCCCACGGCTGCTGATCGAGACCGTCGAGAAGCTGACCGGCGTGCGGATCGACCATTTCGCCGCGCTCGACTTCAACGGGTTCGTCACGATGAGCAAGGCGCTCGGCGGGGTCGACATCTACGTGGAGCGCGAGGTCCACGACCCGATGAACCACGTGACCTGGCCACAGGGAAATGTTCACCTCGAAGGCGAGCGCGCCCTGCTTTTCGTACGGCAGCGCTACAACCTTCCGGGCGGGGATTTCGACCGCATGAAACGGCAGCAGGCCTTCCTCAGGGCGATGGGGGAAAAGGCGATAAGTAAGGGAACTCTGACCGACCCGATCGCCCTCGACGCCTTTCTTCAGGCTTTGACGAAATCCATAACGGTCGATTCGGGCGTGACGATCGGGACACTGCGCGACCTGGCGCTCGAACTGCGGGATGTCCGGGGCGGCGACCTGACGTCCACCACGGTCCCCGTCAAGGGCACCGGCATGGTGAAGGGCGCCAGCATCGTGCGGCTCGACCCGGCCGCCTGCTCGGCCCTGTTCGCCGCGATCAGGAACGACACCCTCGAAACCCACCTGGCGGACTCCGGTGGCGAGAACGACACCTCCCTCGTGAGGTAAGGCGCGGTGGCCTTCTAGATTCGGACCATGTCCGTACGCATCGACCGGCGCGGCCCGGTCACGACCGTGATCCTGCACCGGCCCGAGGTCCGCAACGCGGTCGACGGGCCCACGGCGGCGGCCCTGGCCGGGGCGTTCCGCGAGTTCGACGCCGACGAGAGCGCCTCGGTGGCCGTGCTGTGGGGCGAGGGCGGCACGTTCTGCTCGGGCGCCGACCTCCACGCGATCGGCACCGAGCGCGGCAACCAGGTCGAGCCGGACGGCGACGGCCCCATGGGGCCGACCAGGATGCGCCTGTCCAAGCCCGTCATCGCGGCCGTCGAGGGCTACGCCGTCGCGGGCGGCCTGGAGCTCGCCCTCTGGTGCGATCTCCGCGTAGCCGCCGAGGACGCCACCTTCGGAGTGTTCTGCCGCAGGTGGGGAGTCCCCCTCATCGACGGCGGCACGGTACGGCTGCCGCGCCTCATCGGGACGGGCCGGGCGCTCGACCTCATCCTGACCGGCCGTGCCGTACCGGCGCGGGAGGCTCTGGAGATCGGGCTCGTCAACCGGGTGGTCCCGGCCGGGACGTCGAGGGAGGAAGCGGAGGAACTGGCCGCTCACCTGGCCGCGCTGCCGCAGGCGTGCATGCGGGGCGACCGGCTCTCCGCTCTGGAGCAGGAGGGGCTGCCGGAGGAGGGGGCCCTGGCCGCCGAGTTCCGGTACGGCCTGGCGTCGCTGCGGGCGGACACATTCGCGGGCGTCGAGCGTTTCCGCGCCGGAGCCGGACGGCACGGCGCCTGACCGATGCCGGGTCAGTCGTATTCGAGGTCGGGTAAGGGCGACGGCGGGTCGGGGCTCCGCCATACGACGACATATCCGTCGTTGGCGCTCTCGAAGGCCGTGCTCAGCCGGTCGAGGTCGAAATCAGGCAGATACCGGAGCCGCGCCAGGAAAGTCGCGTCGGTCGCCGACCTGGGCACCACGCAGCCCTCACCGTCACGGTCGAGCAGGACTATCAGGACGTCGGCCCGTCCGTCGGCCGGCGCCAGGCCGCCGACCCGGACCTCGACGACGTCCTCCCACGCGAGAGCTTCGACGCTGCCGTCGGCGTAATGACGGGTGACGCCTTCCTCGGTGACGTAGACATAGGTATCCGGCACTGGGTTGCCGTGCATGGGCGCGATTGTGACCACTCGGGGGCGTCCCGTGCAAGAGAACCCCGTAGAAGAAGATTCAGGATTCGCGCCACCGCAGATGGTCCCTGACGGCCTGTTTCGCCGCGTCGGCCGGGCCCCGGGCGATCACTTCGAGCAGCTCGCGGTGCTCGGCCGCCAGCTCGTGCCGGTCCTCGTAGGCGTCGCGGAGCCCGACGAGACCGAGACGGGTCTCCGCGGCGAGGGCGCCGTAGAGGCGGCCCAGGCGGGGGCTGCCGACGGCCACGATCAGCGCCTCGTGCAGGGCCATGTGCCCGGCCACCACCGCGGCCCAGGGAGCGTCGGGTGGCAGGCCGTCGAGGCGGTCCAGCGCGGCCTCGGCCTCGGCCACCCGGCGCCCGGCGAGTGCCTCCGCCATCAGCTCCTCCAGGGGTCGCCTGACGTACATCAGGTCGGCGAGGTCCTCGGCCGTGACCTCCGGGACGTACGCGCTGCGGTTGCGCTCCCGCCGGAGCAGCCCCTCGTGGACGAGGACGGCCAGCGCCTCCCGGACCGTGGGCCTCGCCACGCCGTACCGGGCGGAGAGCTCCTGCTCGGGCAGGGCCGCACCGGGGACGATCTCCCCGGACAGCACACGCTCCCTTAGAGCGGCGGCGAGCGCCTCGACGGTGGAGACGGGCCTGAGCGTGGTCACGCCGCCGAGCTTAGACGCGCGGGCGCGGGTTTCCGCTCGGGGCCGGCCCTGCCGGGAACGGCCACGACGGCCAGGCTGAGCGCGAGAAGCACGAGACCTCCCCACGAGACCGCCGGCAGGTGCTCGTGCAGCACGATGAGGCCGAGCAGCGCCGCGACGGCGGGCTCGGCCAGGGCGAGCGTGGCCGCCGTCGCCACCGGCGTCGTGCGCAGGCCTCTGCCGTACAGGAGGTAGGCCAGCGCCGTCGTCGCACAGCCCAGGTAGAGCGCGGTCAGCAGGCCGCGCGGCTCGGCCAGCCAGCCGGGGCCGGTCATGACCAGGACGGGCAGCATGATGACGGCCGCGCCGCCGAACAGGACGCCCATGACGGCGGCGGAGTCCATGCCCTCGCCTATGGCCCGGGCGGCGATGATGGCGTAGAGGGCGTAGAGCAGCCCGCCGAGCAGGGCGAGCCCCATCCCCCCGGCGTCCGCGCCGCCCGCGCCCCCACCGGTGATCAGAAGGGCGCACCCGGCGATGGCGGCCGCCGTGGCGAGGGCCCAGCGGCGGCTCGGTGGCCTCTGGTCGGTGAGCCAGGACAGCAGGCCGGTGAAGACGGGTCCGCTGCCGATGGCCACCACTGTCCCGATGGCGACCCCCGTCCGGCCGACGGCGGCGAAGAAACACAGCTGGTACGCCGCCACGGCCACCGCCCCCACGACCAGGACGATGGTGATGATCACGCGCCGCCTCCCGCGCCCACCATCGCCGTGATCATGCACAGATTCCCGCGCACCCACCCCCATCTGCGGTTTCGCGGTTCGTGATCGTGCGAGTACGGCGACCACAGCGAGCACCGCTCCCCCGATCACGAGGCGGGCGGCCGCCAGCGAGACGGAGCCGACGGCGGCCACGGCCCCGGCGGTGCCGGCCGTACCCCAGAGGACGGCGGCGGCCACGACGGTGAGCGGGCCGGAGGATCGCAGAGTCATGCCAGAATTGTCAGACAACCAGACACCCATGCGCAAGCGCGACGAATCGCCGGGCGGAGTGACGGGAGGACACGGCCACGCCGCCAACGGGAGGACAGGGCGGAGACGGCGAACAGAAGACACGGCGAACGGGGGACGGAGCCGCCGAGGCGTCAAATACAACGGGGATAACAGCGCGCCGAAGGCGTCAAGCGACTCTGGCACTGAAGTTGTTACTGCAGATCCTTGGTTCGACTGCCAGGCAATTGCTAGGGTTTCGCCACAATTAACACAGTGGCATCGGACGGGCAGGTCTCATGGCTGGCCGGAAACGCTCTATTCGTTTCAAGATTTTCGCGATCCTGCTGGTCCCGGTGACCGCTCTCGTGGTGATCTGGGGGTTCGCCGCCACGCTCACGATCCAGGGTGGCCTCGAGCTGCTCAGGATCCAGACGATCTACAACGACGTCGTCATCCCGACGAGGGACCTGCTGGCGGAGTTGCAGAACGAACGGCTGATGTCCGCTACCTACCTCGGCACGAACACCACGCTGCACACCGAGCTCGACGCCCAGCGCCACCGGACCGACTCGGCGACCGACAACCTGATCCGCGTGTCGCGGCAGGCGCGGGACGACACGCCCGGACCCATGTGGGACCGCCTCCAGGAGCTCATCCGGCAGATGGGCAAGATCCAGGACCTGCGCCGCCAGGTCGACGATCGCGGCCTGTCGCGGCTGAACGCCATCGAACGGTACAGCGACCTCGCGGAGGTCGGCTTCCAGACCTACGACCGGTTGATGATCTCGCCCAACCTCGATCTCGTCGAGCAGACCAAGGCCATCATCCTCATCACCCGCAGCCGCGAGATCGTGAGCCAGCAGTCGGCGCTGATCACGGGCGCCCTCGCCGCCGGGCGGATGACGCGGAGCGAGCACGACGCCTTCTCGGCCATGGTCGGCAAGCGCCGGCTGCTCTACCAGCTCGGCACGAGCCTGCTCGACGCCGAGCTGATCAAGCCGTACGAGCGCCTGAGCGCCACGCCGTCCTACACCTCGTTCGTGGCGATGGAGGACAGCATCGTCACCCAGGTGCAGCCCGACAGGCCGCTGCCGGCGAGCGCGGCTCCCTGGCACAGGACCGCCGAGATGTGGATCATCAACCTCGCCGGGGTCAACGCGAGCAAGACGATCGCGGATCGCGCCATGCCGCTCGCCAAGGGCGTGCTCTTCCGCATCGGGATCGCGGGCGTCCTCGGCCTGATCGCGGTGGCCGCCACCGCGTTGATCTCCCTGCGGTTCGCCCGGAGCCTCACGGCCGAGCTCGTCGAGCTCCAGAGGGCGGCGCTCGAACTGGCCGACCGCCGGCTCCCGGCGATCGTCGACCGCCTGCGGCGCGGGGAGGACGTCGACGTCGCGGCCGAAACGCCGCCCATGCTCTCCGGCGGAGACACGGCGGAGGTGGAGAACGTCGGGAACGCCTTCACCTCCGTGCAGCACACCGCCATCGAGGCCGCCGTCGGACAGGCCGAGCTGCGCAAGGGCGTCAACAGCGTCTTCCTCAACCTGGCCCGCCGCAGCCAGTCCCTGCTGCAGCGGCAGCTCTCCATGCTCGACGGGCTGGAACGGCAGGTCACCGATCCCGACGTGCTGGAGCAGCTGTTCGGCATCGACCACCTGACCACCCGCATGCGCCGCCACGCCGAGGGCCTCATCACGCTGTCCGGGGCCGCCCCCGGCCGCGGCTGGCGCAACCCGGTCAGCCTCTTCGACGTGGTCCGCGCGGCTGTCGAGGAGGTCGAGGACTACCTGCGGGTCAGCGTCGACGTGGCGCACGGACCCGCGCTCGTCGGCGGCGCGGTCACCGACCTGGTCCACCTCCTGGCCGAGCTGGTCGAGAACGCGACGATCTACTCGCCGCCGCACACGCAGATCTTCGTCCACGGCGAGCTCGTCGCCCGGGGCTTCGCGCTCGAAATCGAAGACCGCGGCCTCGGGATCGCCGCCGAGGAGATGGCCCAGTTCAACGAGCGGCTCGCCGACCCGCCCGAGTTCAACCTGGCCGACAGCGACCGGCTCGGCCTGTTCGTCGTCGGGCTGCTGGCCAAGCGGCACGGCATCCGCGTCTCCCTGCGGACTTCCCCGTACGGTGGCACGAGCGCGATCGTGCTCCTCCCGCAGGAGCTCGTGGTCGAGAACGCCGCGGGCGACTACTCCGTCGAGTCGCTGGTTCCGCCGCAGCCCACGCCCCCGCCCGCCCTCACGCTGACGCCGCTCCCCGAGGACATCCCGGCCGTGCCGGTCGCACAGGTCGCCGAACCCCTGGAGGCCGCCGAGCTCGCCACGCTGGCCGGGCTCCCCGACCTCACCGGCCCGACCGGCGGCATGACGGGCATCGCCGACATCGCCGACATCGGCGACATCCCTGACATCGACGCCGAGGACTCCCTGCCCCGGCGCGTACGGCAGGCGAACCTGGCACCGCAGCTCCGCGAGGAGCGGCGCGATGTCTTCTCCTCGTTCCAGGCAGGGTGGCAACGCGCGCAGGAGGAGTCATGACAGAAGAGGACTTCGGCCCCTTACTCCGCCCCTACACGCTGACCCGCGGGCGCACCCGTCCTACCGGCCCGGAGTTCGACCTGATGACCATCATCAGGACGGCGCCGTCAGCCTACGGACGTACGGCCGGGCTCGCGCCCGAGCATCTCCGGATCCTGCACATCTGCCAGAGCCCGGCCTCGGTGGCCGACCTGACGTCGGACATCGGCCTGTCGCTCAACGTCGTCCGCATCCTCCTCGGCGATCTGCGCGAGCAGGGGCTGATCACGGCCCGGCCGCAGGCCACGGTGGCCCAGCTTCCCGAGGAGCGCATCCTCCGCGAGGTCATCCAGGGCCTCAGGGCGCTGTAACCGGTCACGAGCGGCGAATCACGAGCCCCCGAAGGCTTCGATGAGCGAGCCGACGTGCCCGCGGGCCGGAGCGGTCAACTCGTCGACGTAGTGGTCCAGCAGGGCCACGAACCGGCCGACGTCGTCCGTCTCGACCGGGGGAAGGTCGAGCCGGCTCTCCTCGTCGTCCAGCACGAGATCGCCCGTGATCGTGAACACGTCGTCACCGACGCGGACGCGCACCTCGAAGACGAGCTCGTGACCGGGCAGCGTGAGCTCCATGCCCAGCCGTACGGCACGGCCCGCCAGGTCGGCGATGGGCTCGGTGCGGACGTGGGGGAAGTAGTCCTGGGCGACGGACCGGCCCGCCTCCGCGAAGCGCGCCGCCGTACGCATCAGCGCTCGCAGGAGTTCGGCGGCAACCTGACTGTTGGCGTCCACCCCGGCAGGGTAGATCACGCAAAGGAGTCGATGAGGCGAATCATCGAGGTGGACGCGGATTCTTCGGGAAAAGCGCAGGAAGGCATGGTTGGGACCAGAGCGTGGATCACTGGAAGGCGTAGCACTCCACCTCGGCCCGGCGATAGGTCAGCCCGCTCTCCACGGAGTCCTCGACACAGGCCCGCTGCCTGGGGCTGAGCGTCAACTCTCCGCACACGGTGACGCTGGAGTAGGTACGGCAGTCGAGCTCAGGGTTCGGCGCGCCGATGAAGTACTTCCGCTCGACCTCCGACCGGCACTGCTCCCGGGCGCCGGGCGTGTCCGCGTAGCGGCACTGGTTCATCAGGATGTGGTATTGAGCCTCGCTGACCTCTTGCTGCTGACCACCCTCGCCTCCGGCAGCGACCGTCCCGAGCATGGTCATCGCAGCGAGCGCGGCGACAGCGACGATCTTCTTCATAGCGTTCCCCCCACTACGTAAGTACCCGCCATGCCGAAATTCCGACCCTTGTCACATACCGGACATATCTCGCGTTATCCGCTTACTCGGGTATTGGCAGCGCGGCGTTCCGTCATAAGAAAGTCGACGTCGTTGCTACTTTCGGCAAATAAGCGATTACGCAGTGTGACTGAAAATGATCAGGGGTACGTGTGGTTGCGGATCCGACCGCGTGGGCCCGCGTGGCGGCCGAAACACAAAACGGGCCCGAATCAGGTCACTTCTACATCAAACGGAGCTATTTCGTGCGATTTGTACACGCAATCACGACAGGTGCGCTCGTTCTCGCCGGCGTGGCGGGCACGGGCCTGGCCGCGCAGGCGGACAGCGACCCCCACCTGCCGCCCTCAGCGGTCAAGTCCTTCGACGGGTACCAGCTCGTCCAGCTTCCCAACGCCAACGTCCCGAACTTCACCCGGCGCACCGTCTACTGCCCGAGCGGCAAGCGCGTCGTCGGTGGCGGCGGTGAGGCCCAGGGCAACGACGCCATCCTCGTAGGAAGCTTCCCCACGTCCGACGGCACCGGCTGGATCGCCCTCGGCCGCCAGAACAACTACAGCACGGTCGGCATCAGCGTCTACGCGATCTGCGCCAACGCGAGCTGATCCCCTAAATCGACGGCCGTGGGGGTCGCGGGCCCGCCCGCAACCCCCACGGCTTTCGCCGCCGGATCAGGACCGTAGGGTCCATGCCTTCTGTGCGGTTCGACGACGATGAGCTCACGGGAGTTGGCAACGGTTCGACGGCGGCGTGGCGCGAGAGCCGCCTCGCGCTCGTGACGGATCCTTTCCCCGGGCCGAGTTGACAGTGCCGTCCGGGGCGGGAAACGCTCGAAGTGTCCGCGCCTCATCATGAAGGGCGGCATGCCGATGACGAGGAACGCCCATCCCTTGCCGGGCGACACCCGGGTGGCGGCGGTGACTCAGGCCCGGCTCACCCGGAAGCCGCCACGGCACGCCACCTCCGGCCGGCGCATGCTGTACACCGATGACCGGCTCACTGTCTGGTCGGCCACGGTGCGCTGGGTCCGGCTCAGCGGGGAGATCGACCTCACCAACAGCGAGGCGGTCGCGCTGGTGCTCGCCGACGCCCAGCAGGGCGACGACCTGGTGCTCGTCGATGTCGGCCAGGTGACGTTCATCGACCTGTCCGGCCTGCGGGCGCTGGCCCTCCTGCCCGGCACGCCGCCCCGCCGCGGGATTCGGCTGGTGAACAAGCCGCCGTTCATGAGACGGCTGCTGCGGACGCTCGGTGGCCGGCCGGGTCAGCCGGCGGGCTGAACGGGCACGGGCCGTGGCTCCTGGGCGGCCCTGAGGTCATACGTCTCGCGAGCGGCCAGGATCTCGGTCACGTGCTCCTCCGACCAGTGCTTGATGCCCTCCATCAGCGAGACCACGCTGCCGCCCAGCTCGCTGAGCGAATACTCCACACGGGGCGGAATCGTCGGATAGACCGTGCGGATGACGACCCCGTCGCGCTCCAGGTTCCGCAGGGTCTGGGTGAGGCTCTTCTGAGTGATCCCGTCGAGCCGGCGGCGGAGCACGCCGAACCGGATCGGGCCGTCCCGCAGGGCGTCGACCAGCAGGCATGTCCATCTGTTGGCGATGGCGTCCAGCACAGTCCGCGAAGCGCAATCCCTCAGGTACGCGTTGGCGGAGAACTTTCTCGGGATGGTTTCCACAAGGTACCTATATACCGCAAAAGTGCCTTCTTTCGTTTGGATACCGGTACGCCGACGATTGGTCTCGCACATTCCGTCGCGAATGAGGAGATCACAATGCGTTCCGTCACCCAGTCCGCTTTCGGCGACCCGTCCGTGCTGGAGATCGCCACGGTGGATCGCCCCTCACCTGGGCCTGGAGAGGTCCTGATCAAGGTCGGTGCCATCGGGGTCAACCCCGTCGACGCCGCCGTCCGGGCCGGCTTCTACCCGTTGCTCGGCGACCCGCCTTTCACCGTGGGGTGGGATGTCGCGGGCGTGGTGGAGACGCCGGGGCCGGGCGTGTCCGCGTTCGCACCCGGCGACGTAGTGCTGGGCCTGCTCGCGTTCCCCGGCCCCGGCAATACCTACGCCGACTACGTGACCGCCTCGGCGAACGAGATCATCCGCAAGCCCGCCGGGCTCGGCACGGAGGAGGCGGCCGCGCTCCCCCTGGCCGGTCTGACCGCGTGGCAGGCTCTGGTCGGAATCGCGCGGATCGCTCCCGGCCAGCGGGTGCTCATCCACGCCGCCGCGGGCGGTGTCGGGCACCTCGCCGTCCAGATCGCCAAGGCGCGCGGAGCCCACGTCATCGGTACGGCCGGCGCCGGCAAGCACGCGTTCCTCCGCGAGCTCGGGGCGGACGAGCTGATCGACTACACCTCGGCGGATTTCACTCAGGAGGCCGGGCCCGTCGACGTGGTGTTCGACCTGATCGGCGGAGAGTACGGCGAGCGGTCCGCCACCATCCTGAAGCCCGGCGGCGTGCTCGTCGGGGCACTCGGCGCCAACCTCGGCCTCACCCCCGAAGGCGCGGCCGAACGCGGAGTGCGGCTCAGCGCGGTCTCGGTCCGCCCCTCCCCGGCCGACCTGGCGCAGCTGCTCGCGCTGGTGGAGTCCGGGCAGCTCAAGGTGCACGTCGACCACGTGTTCCCCCTCGCCGAGGCGGCCAAGGCCCACGAGCTCATCTCGGCCCGCCGTACCACCGGGAAGATCGTCCTGGTCCCCTGACGTTCGCAACGAAGACTCGTCGTAATCCGGCCGGAAGGGGCTCTCTCGTGCGCGCGGTATGGCTTAAGGAATTCGGTGGCCCTGAGGTGCTCGTCGCGGGAGAGGCCTCCGATCCGGTGCCCGGACCGGGGCAGGCGCTGATCGAGGTGGCGTTCGCCAACATCACGTTCGTGGAGACCCTGTTCCGCGCGAGCGGGTTCGGCCCCTTCAAACCGGAGCTTCCGGTGATCCCCGGTAACGGCGTCGGCGGAGTCGTCACCTCGGTCGGCGAGGGAGCCGACAGGGGACTGATCGGCAGACGGGTGGTCAGCGTCACGGGCGGGTCTGGTGGTTACGCCGAACTGGCCGCGGTCGACGCCGCCGGACTCATCGAGGTGCCGGACGGCGTGGAGCTCGACACCGCGGTGGCACTACTGGCCGACGGCCGTACGGCGACGGCCCTCATCAGGGCGGCCGGACCACGCCCTGGGGAGAGGGTGCTGGTCGAAGCGGCGGCGGGCGGTGTCGGCACGCTGCTGGTCCAGCTCGCGCGGGCTGCCGGGGCGACGGTCGTCGCGGCGGCAGGCGGCGCCCGGAAGGCCGAGGTGGCACGCGACCTGGGCGCCCAGGTGGTGGCCGACTACCGCGAGCCCGGCTGGACGGACGTGGTCCGCGAGGCCGTCGGCGGCGTGGACGTCGTATTCGACGGCGTCGGCGGACCCATCGGCCGCTCGGCTTTCGAACTGCTCGACCGTGGCGGGCGGATGCTGAGCTATGGGCTGGCCAGCGGCGAATGGGCGGACATCTCCGACGGCGCCGCCGCGGCCCGGGGGGTGACGCTCGTGCGCGGGCCGTCGGTGAAACCCGAGGAGATGAGCGCGCTCACCGCGAGCGCGCTGGCCGAGGCGGCGGCGGGCCGGCTGCGCGCGGTCATCGGGCAGCGGTTCCCGCTGGAGCGGGCGGCCGACGCCCACGCCGCCATCGAGTCACGCGCGACCGTGGGCAAGACCCTTCTTCACGTGCGGTAAGCGGCGACTGCGGGCGAACCGGCACCGCCGGCTGTTCGGAAAACCGTTTGGCCGGAGGGCGTGGCGGCTGCGAGCCTCGCGTCATGACGACGAAGCGGACGTTCGAGGATTTGGTCGCCGAGGCGAACGCCGTCTCAGTCGAGGGCTGGGACTTCTCCTGGCTTGACGGCCGAGCGACGGAAGAGCGGCCCTCGTGGAGATATTCACGGCTTCTGGCCGAACGGATGGCACGCGCGACGGCCGCGTTGGACCTCCAGACCGGTGGCGGCGAGGTGCTGGCGGGCGTTCCGCGGCTCCCCGCTGTGGCGGTGGCCACGGAATCCTGGCCGCCGAACATCGCCCGTGCGACCGCGAGGCTGCGCCCGCGCGGGGTCGCGGTCGTCGCCGACGATGACGAGCCGCGGCTGCCGTTCGGTGACGGGGTCTTCGACCTGGTGACGAGCCGCCATCCGGTGACCACGTGGTGGGCGGAGATCGCCCGCGTGCTGCGGCCCGGCGGGACGTACCTCTCCCAGCAGGTCGGCCCCCGCAGCGTCGTGGAGCTGACAGAGCACTTCATGGGGCCGCAGCCGTACGGCTCGGCACGGGATCCGGAACGGGCGAGAGCGGCGGCGGAGGCCGTGGGTCTCGAGGTGGTCGACCTCCGGCTGGAGGCCCTGCGCACCGAGTTCTCCGACATCGGCGCCGTGATCTACTTCCTGCGGAAGGTGATCTGGATCGTCCCCGGGTTCACCGTCGACCGCTACCACACCGAACTGCGGGCCCTCCACGACCTCATCCAGGCCGAGGGGCCGTTCGTCGCCCACGCGACGCGGTTCCTCATCGAGGCCCGGAAGCCGTCCCTCCGGGCGGTGAGCGGTTAGCCGTACCTCCCTGAGCCGGCCGGCCGTACGCTGATCTCCATGCCGGGATGGGACGCCACAGTTCGCCTGTTCGCCGCGATCTCGATCACGAGCGCCGTGGGTTGCACCGCCGCGCCGTCACCGCCGTCGGTTTCGTCGGCTCCGTCGGTGCCGTCGGTGCCGTCGGTGCCGCGGGAGAGCCCCCCGGCGGCCCAGCCGTACGGCGCTGACAGCGTCGTACGGATGACCGCCTTCGCGAGCGCCTGCGACCGGAAGATGGAAGCGACGGGCTTCGTCTACGCCGCCGAGCGAGTGATGCTGACTGCCCACTCCGTGGCCGGGGCGGACCGGGATCTGAAGGTCGTCCTCGACGGACGGCCCTTCGCCGCGGAGGTGGTGCTCTTCGATCCCCGGGTAGACGTCGCGGTGCTGCGGGTCCCTCATCTCCCCGCGAAGCCGTTGCACCTGAACACGAAAAGGCAGAGCTCAGGCGTGGTGATCGGCTACCCCAGGGGCAACACCACGCCGGTCGCCGTGCCGTCCGAAGTGGGCTGGAAGACAGAGGCCCTGTCCTACGACATCTACAACCGGGACCGCACCACCCGGGAGGTCTACAGCTTCACCGGCCCGCACATCACGCCGGGCATGTCAGGGGCGCCGCTGATCTCCAAGGCGGGCCAGGTGCTGGGCATGGTGTTCGCCACCGACACGGATCGTGACGACAAGGGCTACGCGCTCACGGCCAAGGAGATGGCCGCGGCGGCGGACACCGGAAGGCGTGCGGCCGGCGTGGCATCCACGCAGGAGTGCAACTGATCACCTGCGGAGACCGGCATGCTCCTGCCTCAGGACCACCGTTCGCCGAGCCGGCTTCTCAGCCAGGGCAGTGCCGTACGGCCCTGCGCGCCCTGGAACGCCCGAAGGGTCGGCAGTCCGGGCGGCGCGGGCTGCCTGGCCTGGCGGACGAAGTAGCCGGCCATCGCGGCGAGCACGGCGGTGACCGCGTCCGGGTCGGCCTCGGCGTCGCGGGCCGCGACGAGCCGGCGCCATCCCTGGAACATGTCCCCGTACCGGTCGGCGACCGCGGGCGCCTCGATGGGACAAGGGGTGAGCGTGGCGGAGAGGTCGTTCACCATGGCGAGCACCCGCGCCAACTCGTCCGGGCGCCACGGCTCGGCGGGAAGGCGGCCGTCGACATGCTCGAAGAGCAGGACCACCCAGCCGTCCTGTTCGAACGTGGTGATCAGGCGAGGGACCGGCGCGGTATGCGGAAGCGCCGCCGCGATCCGCGCCTCAGCCCGGTAGATTTCCACCGTCTCGGAATTGCCCTCGGGGTCGGCCGCTTTGACGAACGCCCGGCGTCCGCCGGCCAACGTGAGCGCCGCCGCGACCGCCGGGGAGAAGCCCGTGACGGCGCTGACCGCTTCGACGACATCCCCGCCGAGGATGTGTCCTCCACTCGACGCCGTACCAGCTCTGGGACCGATGCCCAGGCGATGCGGACTCCTCGTGCGGGCGGCGCGGTCTGCTCATCAGGGGTCCGAGTCATCGCCACATTTTCCCAACGCCCCACCGACCAGCGCGAACGGTTTTCACCTGCTCATCTCGTACCTGGCGGCCAGGTCGCAGACGAGGGCGATGCAGGCGCGGAGAGCGTCGTCCGCCTCTCCTCGAACTTCGACCGACACCTCGGAGCCCCCGACCGCCTGGGCGAGCGTGACTTCCAGCGTGCCTTTCGTCCCAATCAGGGGGTAGCTGTACCAGAGCTCTGCCCGCTCGTCATCGGTGTTCGGCAGCGCGGTACCGACCGCTTGCCAGTCAAGGTCGTCGAACTCGTAACCGACGAGCGACGCGAGGATCTCGCAGAAGACCCACGCGTTCGCGTCCCAAATCCATCCCGCATGGATCAGACCTGGTTGATCAGGCACCCGAGAAGCGCTCCGGATCAATACACCGCGGCGCCGACCCGTTTCCACGGCCGTGTCCTGCTTCGAGGCCACAGCCGGAACTTCCTCATCAGACACCCACGCGATTATGGGCGATCTATCGGCTATGTCGTCAAGCGGTGGTGGCTTCCCAAGGCGTCAGCCGAGCTCTCGGATCGGGTCCTCCGAGTCTGAGGAGCTCCTGATCGGTGAGCGTCAGGCCGGCCGCGGCGGCGGAGTCCTGGATCGACGACGCGGGGACCGGGGTACTGACGTCGTGCGGCTCCCGCGCCCTCCTGGCGGGAGCCGTACATCACGAAGTGCCCTCACGCTCGACGACGACCAGCGGGATCTCCCGGCCGGCGCGGGACTGGTACGTGTCGTAGAGCGGAAAGATCGCTGTCATCCGTTCCCACAGTCGCGGCTTCTCCTCCGCGGTGGCGGTACGGGCGCGGGCGGTGAACCGGTCACTGCCCACCTGAACGGTGACCTGAGGGTTCGCGACCAGATTGAGGTACCACGCGGGGTGGTGTGACGACCCGCCGTTCGAGCCCACCAGCAGGTAGCGATCGCCGTCCTGCCCGTAGATCAAGGCGGTGCGCCGGAGCTTTCCCGATTTCCGGCCCCGGGTGGTGAGCAGCAGCGTCGGCCAGCCCTGGTACATGTGTCCGCTCTCGCCGTTGGTCTCGACGTAGGCGCGGACGTGCTTGGCCACCCACTTCGTTGGGCTGTCGAGCACTTCGTCCGATGGAGGTGCGGAAAGGCTGCGCAGCAAGTGGTATCGCCGGAATCCGCCACTTCTGACCCCGGGGAAGGCGAGGACCCGCCGCCACTCGGGCGACGAGCCCACCGTTCCCTGGCCGGACCTTTCGATGGCGTCGCGATGCGCCTGCTCATCGGTCCACTCCGCGTAGTTGACCACCCTGGTGCCATCCGTGCTCACGTGGAAGTGGCCGGAGATCCCGCCGGGAGGCGGCTCGGTCTCGGCCGCCAGCGCCTCGAAGACCGTGTCGACCCAGCTCCGCTGCCGCTCATGATCGGGTCCGTCGAACTCGACGCTGACGGCGACGACGCATCCCGGGACAGATGGCTCGTCTTGCACCCTGCTGCGGTACAGCGAATACTCGATCGGCTCGGCGTCGGTGAGTCCGGCCAGGAACTCCCGGTCGGCTTCGCCGTACGTCCACTGCGTGTAGGTCAGCACCGTCTCGCCGTCAGTGCTGAGGAACGCGCTGTAGGAGAGCAGCCCCTTCGGCCAGAGCACCTGCTCCAACTCGGCGATCTTCACCTGGTCTACGGGCGATTCGACGATCAGGACGGTGCCCGCACCGGGCAGGGTGATGTCGGGGAACGTGTTCTGGCTGACTGTCATGTCTCTCCTCTGCGGCTCATCACGGATCCGGCGGCATATGGCGCTCAGCGGCAGCGCGGTGCCGCACCGGAAGTGTCGAACCTGAACAAAGGTTCAAGTCAAGCTAGTGTGATCCGTATGTCATCGCTCCCGGTAGAGGCCAAGGAGCTCACGATCGGCGAACTGGCCGGCCGCAGCGGAGTCCCCGCCTCGGCCCTGCGCTTCTACGAGCGCCAAGGGCTCATCCGAAGCCGGCGCACCGCCGGGAACCAGCGCCGCTACGGCCGCGAGACCCTTCGTCAGGTCGCCTTCGTCCGTGCCTCGCACCACCTTGGCATCCCCCTCACGGCGATCCGTGACGTACTCGCCCTGCTGCCTGAGGGAGCAGCCCCGACCCGCGAGTTCTGGGTCAGGGCGTCCGAGTGCTGGAACGCCGAGCTCAACGCACGCATCGAGCGGCTGGAACGGATGCGGGATCGATTCACCGAGTGCATCGGCTGCGGCTGCCTGTCGTTCGAGCAGTGCGCGCTGGTCAACCCGGGCGACAAGCTCGGCCAAGAAGGCCCGGGCCCGCGTCGCCTGTTCAGCTCCTAGGGGACTGCCGGGCCGCTGCCATCGCATTGGGGAACGTGAATGACAGGTCCGTGGCTCCGAGAAACGGCAGCATGCGTTCGGCTTCCTCCGTCACCGCGGTCAGGTCGGCCGCCGCCAGTGGCCTGAACGGGGTGAGACATAGGCTGGCGCCCTTGACCGACCAGCTTCCGTGTACGAACCCGTCCACGAGGAAGGTCGGCAGCACCATCGCTCCGCCTGGCATCACCCGCTTGCGGTCAGGATCGCCGATCACCCGGGTCCGGTCGGCGTGGCCGAGCAGCAGGTTTTTCGAAAGCGGGCAGGAACCGCACCGGGGTCGGGATCGGGCAGCTCCGGCGACGACTCCAGATCGAACAGCTCCCTGCCCTCGGTGTCGTGGTAACAGCGCAGCTCACCACCCATGGCGTCAACCACCGTCGAGACCCGCGCTCACCTTGGCGAAGTACGGCGAGCGGGCCGTACGGTCGAGAACCGGTTGGAGCGCCGGCCGTAGCCGCCGGAAGTCGTCGGCCACGGCGAGGTGCTGGGTGCTGCGCAGCAGCGCCAATCGGACCAGACCACCAGCCGCTTCTCCAGCAGGACGCCCAGGTGGGCCTGTGCGAACCCGTCGATCCTGCTCCACAGCCCGACATAGGGCCAGTTGGGCTCCTGGGCCTGCATGGCGACGAGGTGCCCGATGACCTCCAGCGGAGTGCGGCCGGTGCGCTCCACGAGGAACTGCCGGTGCAGCAGTGCCCGGTTGAGCGCGCGCCGCGAGAGCCGGCCCACGCCAGCCGCACCGTGATGCCTTCCGGCGTCAGGCCGCGATGGTCGGTCCACCAGCCGGTTCTCGCGAGTGATCATTCCCTGTTCCGTTCTCGGGGGGCTGCGAGATCCACGCTAGAGAGGCTTCCGGTCACCTTCTGACCGGAATGCCGGTCAGCGTGACCTCACGTTCCTGAAGGCCGACCGCGCCCGCAGGTAGCCGGCAGCTCGATGGTCACGTCGAGTGCTCCGCTCCGGCCGAACAGGGAGCGCTTCACCATTGATGTGCCATGTCCGCGCAGGCGCCTTCAGGTGCCGGTCAGGGGCCGGTAAGGCGACGCTCGCCTCGGGTGGTGATGACGAACACCTGCCAGTTGTAGTAGCCGTAGTAATTCCTGATGTCCCGCTTCATCTGCCGAGCGTGTAGCAGCACCGCGTCGACGTACGCCTTGGAGTGGTTGTAGGCGTACAGCGCCCGCCGGTAGTCGCGCGGCGCTCCCGACGCGTGCAGATAGTTGGCCGCGGCGAGCAGCGCGTCCTTCGTGTCATGGACGTCACCACCCATCCCATAGGCGGCCCAGGTGCCCGGCATGAACTGCATGGGGCCCTGCGCGCCGGTATAGCTCGGCGACCTCACACGGCCGAACTTGGTCTCGACGAACATCACCGCCGCCAGCACCTCCCATTCGACGCCGAACCGGCGCTCGGCACGCCGGAAGTCATCGAGCAGGACATTGGCGGGCTCGGGCGGCCGGACGCGGAACTTCACCGGTCCGCTCACGGGCCGGGCGAGGGAGAGCAGGTTCCGGACGGCCGTCACGTTGTCTCGCGCCCGCCCGGCCAGGTCTTTCGGCAACCTGTCGTAGGTGCGGGACGCGACCTGCGGATTGCGGGCCAGATACCGGTAGATGCGCTGCTCGTGCAGTGCCAGCAGGACCACCGGCTCTGGGGGGTCCGCCTTGGTGGGGCCCCCGTCGCGCACCCAGTCATCGATGGCACGTCGGAGCTGCGCGGCTGTGCCGGTCAGGGAGTCGGCCAGCCGCGACGGGTCCTTGGGGATCGCCGCGTCCGGGGCGGGCAGGCCGGGCGCCTGATGGGAGGGCTCCTTGGCCGAGGGAACCGCCGAGGGCGTCGCCGACGGCTCCGGCCCCGGTCGCGTCGCGGTCTGGTGGAGCGCACCCGGTGAGGCAGCGCCCCCTGAGCCGGCACAGCCCGAAATCAGGACAGTGAGACCGACGAGCGAGGCGGCCAGATGTCTCCCCGGCCGCCCGCCCGGCCGGTGGCGTTGTCCCGACCATGCGACCCCGGCATGCATATCCTTCATCGGTCCCAAACGTATGCCCAGCGGCGAGCTCTCAGGCTGCTTTCTCACTTCTCGCCGCAGTCCCTTCAGCTCCTGAAGGTCATCGGCACCCAGCGCATGGCCGTCGACAGCTGGCCGTACGCCACTTGATCCTTTCGCCCCCGGCAAGGCACGGACAGCCGTCATACCGGAGTTCTGTCGGTGCCGGCGGGCACAATCAGCGGATGGAGAAACCGGAGATCGTCACAGCCGAAGAGTGGCAGCGGGCCCGCGACGAGCTGCTCAAGGCCGAGAAGGAAACCACCCGCGCGCTCGACGTGGTCGCCGCGCGACGCCGCCGCCTGCCGATGGTCAAGTTCGACAACGGGTACGTCTTCGACACCCCGGCTGGCCCCAAGACCCTGCTCGAGCTGTTCGAGGATCGGGGACAACTGGTCGTCTACCAGTTCATGGACAACGGACCCGACCACTACTGCCCGGGCTGCACCTCGTTCACCAACAGCGTTCCCCCGGCCGGGCTGGCCCTGCTCGCCGACCGCGGGGTCACATGGGTGACCGTGTCCAACATGCCGCTCGCCCAGATCGAGGCGTACAAGGCTCGGATGGGCTGGACACTGCCGTTCGTGTCATCGCACGGCACCTCGTTCGCGGACGACTGCGGCGCCGGGGGCGGCTTCATGCTCAGTGTGTTCCTGCGCGACGGCGAAGACGTCTACCGTACGTACAACACCACCTCCCGCGGCGTTGACCGGCTCGTCTTCGTCAACAGCATCCTCGACCTGACCCCGTACGGCAGGCAGGAGGACTGGGAGGACTCCCCACCCGGCTGGCCCCAGCACCCCACCTACGGATAGGTCAGACGCGTGCGGCGGATTCGCGTAGCACACGTCGCCCTAAGGCTCGGGCGATCATCCCGGAGCGGCGGCCCCGCCGGAAAGGCCCTCGATCGCCGCCGGGCTGTGCCGGGCGACCGAGGGCCAAGGGTTAGGCAATTACGGCAGGTCAGGCCTCGCCGGCAGTGAGCCCGACCAGGCAGGTGACGCCGGTTCGCCTATGCCGCAGTAGCCGTTGGGACCCTGTAGAGGTACCGGTAGACCTTCGCGCGAGGCAATAAATCATGCTCGCGTATGAAGACGTTGGATGTGATCGCTGGACGCCCTCGTCGCGGCATGTTCGATGGCGTAGCCGCTATCTCGTTGACGTGGCGGCGTGCGGGTCGATGAGCGCGGAGCCGAAGACCCACGGGGAGGTCTGGATGATGAAGTCGCTTGGGAACCCGAGTGTGAAGTCCGTGGCCTGTTCCAGGCGGGTGACGCTTTCGACCGGGAGGGTGAGGTCGACGGCGGCGAGGTTGTCGTGGAGCTGGTCGACGTGGCGTGCCCCGACGATGGGGTGAACGGCGCGAGAGCGGCTCATCGTCCACGCGATTGCCACCTGTGAGGGCGTGACACCGAGGTCATCGGCGACGTCCTGCACGACTCGGGCGACGGCATGATCGCGGGCCGAGAGCGACTCGGCGTTCAGCCTGCTACCGGATGCGGGCGTCTCCGGGCGGGTGTACTTGCCGGACAACACCCCACCACCCAGCGGGCTCCACGCGGTGACGCCCAGCCCGAGCGACTCGGCCATCGGCAGCAGCTCGCGTTCGATGTCCCGCTGGAGCAGGCTATAGGGGACCTGCAGGCCGATGAACGGACTCCAGCCGTGCCACTGCGCCAGCGTATTGGCGCGGGACACGACCCAGGCCGGGGCGTCGGAGATCCCCACGTACAGCACCTTGCCGGCCTGGACGGCGTCGTCCAGTGCGCGCATGGTCTCCTCGATCGGCGTGTCACGGTCCCACATGTGCACCCAATACAGGTCCAGGTAGTCCGTGCGCAGGCGGCGCAGGCTGGTCTCCAGTGACGCCCGCAGATTCTTACGGTGATTCCCGGCGGCGTTGGGGTCGGTGCGGTCGCGGGACACGGTGTACTTCGTGCCGAGCACGAACGATTCTCGCCGACCCTGCAGCAACTCTCCGAGGATCTCCTCGCTGGCTCCATCGCGGTAGTTGATGGCGGTGTCGATCATGTTGCCGCCGGCCTCGGCGTACAAGTCCAACATCCGTCGGCACTCTGCAAGCGGCGCGCCGACGCCGCCCTGCTCACCGAAGGTCATCGCGCCCAGGATCAGCTCGGGGACCCGCAGGCCGCTCGTGCCCAAAGTGCGATACCTCATGCCGTCGCCGATCCGCTGAACAGCTCTGCGGCCCGAGCTTCGATCTCGTCGCGTGGCACGTCACGCACATGCTCGTCCAGGGCCCAACGGTGCCCGTACGGATCCAGGAACTGGCCGGTGCGGTCACCCCAGAACGCATCGTGTATCTGCTCGAAGACCGTGGCTCCTGTCAGCGTGCGCGCGTCGGGAAGCGTGACACGGTTCGTCTCCCGTGCGCCCAAAGCATCGGCGTACCAGGTGGCGGCCACGTCCGGGTCGGCGACGACCAAGTGGATCGCTATCTGAGTCATGGGCGTGACCATACATCATGTATGGACAACATGTACATACACGATGTTCGCACTCGTTATGATGGGTCGCATGCCTTCCAAGCCGACTGCGCGCTCTCCCCGGAGATCCGGACCGGCACCGGCGCCTGCCGACCTACGGGAGCGAATCCTGTCCGCGATGCGTGAACTGCTGCAGCAGCACCGCTTCGACGCTCTCAGCGTGGCCGACATTCTGACCGCCGCCGGGGTCTCTCGGGCAAGTTTCTACTTCTACTTCCCGAGTAAACAGGCCGTGCTCGGCGAACTGGTGCGCGAGGCCGTCGCCCAGGGGCAGCAGGCGGCGCGACCTTGGATCGACGGGCAGCAGGATCCGGTCACCGCACTACGGGCAGGCGTGAGCGACGGTGCCCGGCTATGGCGCGACAACGCCGGCGTGCTCATGGCGATCGTGGAGAACTGGGCATCGGACGAGGGCTTGCGAGCCCTTTGGCTCGAGCAGATGAACCTGTTCACCGACGCCGCCGCGGCACGAATCCACGCAGACCTGCACGTCCGCCGACGACTCGGTTCCATGGACGTGCGCGCCGCAGCCGCCTCGCTGACCTGGCTGGGAGAACGTCTCTACTACCTCGCGGCAGCCGCAGTACCTCCGTTCAACAACGAGGAAGTCCTCGTCGACACCCTCACCAACGCGTGGACTTCGATCCTCTACGGCGACGCCGTGACCCACCCAGACCCCGCCCGGGGGCCGGCGAGCGCACCACAGAGGCAATCATCGGAAAGCGTGCCGCCTACGCCGCCAACAGAGTGAAAGCGGCGCCTTCAAGGGGTGGCATGCCTCGGGGTGGTCGGTGAGGAAGGCTCTTCTTGTGCACCCTTCGCACGGCATCGGGCCGATCGCCGAAGGTCATCGACGGCGGGCGCCGTGAAGCGACGTCGGACACGCCTGCCCTCCCACAGATCCGGATATGCGTCGTCCCCGAACACCGTGGTCTGCGGGCGTAGCACCGCGGCATGCAGTTGGCGCAGCCCGGCGAGACCGTCCGAGCGAAGCGAGGGCCATTTCGGGGCGAGTCCGCCGGCCAGGTGGGGCGGCCCCGCGTCAGCTTCGGGGCGAGTCCGCCGGCCACGTGGGGCGGCCCCGCGTCAGCCGATCTGTTCGGCCAGGGCGACGATGATGCCCGAGGGGCCGCGAAGGTAGCAGAGCAGGAACATGTTCTCGAACTGCGCCACCTCGCCGAGGAGTTCGGCACCGTGGGGGCGCAGCCGGGCGATGGTGTCGTTGATGTCGTCGACGGCGAACATGACGCGATGCAGCCCCCGCGTGTTGGGCGGCGGGTTCTCCGGCCCGGCGCCGACCGCCGCCGGGGTGTGGTACTTCGTCAGCTCCAGCTTGCTGTGGCCATCCGGGGTCCGCATCATCGCGATCTCGGTCTGGATGCCGTCGAGTCCGACGGTACGGTCCGCCCAAAGGCCTTCGATATCCCCCTTGCCTTCCAGCTCCATGCCGAGCTCGGTGAAGAACGCGACGGCCGCGTCCAGGTCGTCGACGACGATGGCGACGTTGTCCATCCGCTGAATGGTCATGTCTGCGAGCATATGGCCAGATCAGCTGCGGGACCCTGCCTGTGCAGGGCTGCCTGGACCAGAGAGACCCCCCGCTAGCATCTCAAGAGAGCCCGACCTCGCCGTTAGCAGCTGGCGCCCACTGTCTGTGTCCGGCAGACGCACCCGCTGTCCCCGCTGATCGTGGAGATGACTTGTCGCCGTCGTTACTCGTCGTGACGGTCTTCCAGCGTCGCCCTGCCCAGGATGAGGTCGTTGATCCGCACTGCTCGGGCCCCGAATGCTCGCGCCTGTCGACCACGAACGCGCCTGAGGACCCAGCGCAGATCACGGGCGCACGAACTCGGCGAGATGCGATAGACGGTCCAACCCTCACGCGGCCCCGCTCCCCTCGGGCGGGGCCGCACCTGTGTCTGCGCCCCGCGCCACTCCTCCCCCGCCCCCGATAGCTGCCAACATCAGTGGCCCGACCGAGGTGTCAATGCCGTCTTCGCGTGTCCGTCCACTAACGACGTACACCACAACCCGGACCCAACCCGCACAGACGGCGTTGACACCGACCAAGGGCCACGAACAATCGAGCAGCGGGGGCTGGCTCTGACAGCAGTTCCAGTCTGTTTTCGCTTTCAACTGGCAACGGTGCTGTCAGCCGATGACGTGGGTCGTCCAGTCATGCTCGTCCATGCCAAGCAGAGTGATGCGGTCAAGCAATCCTCGCGTGCCACCAATCGCAAGGAGTGAGGTCGGCATTGCGCCGTCAATCTGGACGCACAAGTCAAGACCTGTCGCCGTCACGCACGAATCTCTCTGCGACTTCGAACGATTCATCTTCGGTCTAACATCGATAGAAATCCGGGAACCGCTTGCCGAGTAGAACATCTGAAGTTCCCACGCTCCGGTTCCTTGCAGCGGCGGCCGCCATAGCTCGACTTCGCTTATCTTGAAGTCAGCAGGCAGGTTTTCTATCTGAAGGGGAAGGGGTATGGCGCGGTCCCCGATCGTCACGTCAGCGGCGATACGGAGTAAGACACTTTGCGGATCGGCGACGTTCAAATAGTAGGAGTGCAGCTCTGCCCATTGGCCACTTGTGGTTTGCCAGCGTAGATAGGTGTCCCCCTCATTAAGAGGGTCCGAATCGTCGCGAGTGACCCAGCGAGCGGGACGACCCTTGACCGGTTGTGCCGGGATCTCGATCTGCTCACGGCCATCCGCAAAATTCCCCAGCCTTGGCTCATGCTCAGCGGGATACAAGCTGAGGATGATCCGTGCACCAAAGTCACCGGCGCCACGCGCCAGCACTTGGTCCCCGTGTGCACCCACTTGGTAGCTGACTCCGACAATCGATTCAGGCAGCCAGCCAAACGAGGCGCGGGCAATCAAAGGATTAGAACCGGCTGACAGCATTGCAGCCGAGACAGTTGTCGGCGCTTTGGCAGTGATCGGACTAACGGTCAAGCCGATTGCCAGCGCGATAGCGACAGCACCGCCGACCATCGAAAATCTACGATAATTCAACCGCTTGCGCCCCGCCTTGCGCGCATACGCGATATCGAGGCTCATCGGCGGCGCGGGCGAATCCGCCAGTTTTTGGAGTTCTGCGGCCAGGTTCACGATATCGCCGGTCATGCTTTATACTCCTCTGGCGAAGCGGCGTAACTGCTCTGGAGAAGGCGGCGTAGTGTGGTGATACCCCGCGCGGTCTGACTCTTGACGTTGCCCGACGAACAGCCCATCGTTTGAGCTGTTTCATCGACCGAAAGGTCGCAAAAGTAGCGCAAAACAACCGTGGCTCGCTGGCGCGAAGGAAGGGCGGCAAGAGCTACTCGCAGGTCCAGCGCCGCATCGATGTCACCTTCTCTAACCGCTAATTGGTCCTGCGCATTACGGAGCACGACCCACCGTGTCCAGGGTGACCGCTGCTCGGCCAAGAAGGTGTTAACGAGAATCGTCCGCGCATAGCCGTCGATATTCTGAGCTTTGCTCGCATGGTGCCATTTCGTGTAGAGCTTGGTTATAGCGTTTTGAACGAGATCGTCCGCAGCATGCCAATCCCCACAAAGAAGGAAGGCGACCTTTCGTAGCCACAAAGCCTTCGCTGTCACGTACTCGGTGAACTCGGCGTCGCGCACCGGACTAGCCACCATGTGCGTCTACCCTCCTTCCCCTGCCTGCGCGTGGTGCTCTCCCCTCTGATGCGCGCGTGCCCCGGGAGGTTGCATGCCAAGGCCGAGTTCGTTCTCATCTGGCCTTCGCCATGTCCGCTGACGGCGCAGGGCGGCGCGGGCCGGGACCGGCCGGAGAGCCGCACGCCCGGTCCGCTGGCCGCCCGGCGCGCCGCGAGCCGCCGCAGGCGGCTCGCCTTGACCCTGTAGTGAAGGTTCTCGCCGAAAACGGCTCTGGCCCTCGATCGACACCGGGCTTGCCGGGCGACCAAGGGCCAGAATCAGTCAGTTACCGCAGGTCAGGCCTCGCCGGACGTGAGGCCGACCGGGCACGAGACGCCCGTGCCACCGAGCGTGTATCTATGTGACCCATGCGGAAAGCTGCGATCTACTGCCGGATCAGCCAGGACCGAGCCGGTGCTGGGCTCGGCGTCGCCCGCCAGGAAGCCGACTGCCGGGCGCTGGTCGAGCGTCGAGGCTGGCAGGTCACTGACGTGTACTCGGACAACGACGTCAGCGCGTACTCGGGGAGCCCGCGCCCTGCATGGCAGCGACTTCTCGGCGACATCGAGGCCGGGACTGTCGACGCGATCGTGTGCTGGCACGTGGACAGGCTGACACGATCCCCACGCGAGTTGGAAGACGTCATCGACCTGGCCGACCGGCGCGGCGTCGAATTGGCCACCGTAACCGGAGAGATCGACCTGGGCACCCCGACCGGGCGTCTGATCGCGCGGATGCTCGGGGCCGCCGCCCGGCACGAGGCAGAGCACAAGGCCGAACGGCAAAAGCGGCAGCGACGCCAGAACGCGGAAGCGGGCAAGGTCTCCGGGGGCGGGATGCGTCCGTACGGCTACGCCGAGGACCGCATAACGATCGTTGAGGAAGAGGCCGAGGTCATCCGCGAGGCCGCCCGCCGCGTGCTGGCCGGCGAATCCCTGACGAGCGTGTGCCGAGACTTCGAGCAGCGGGACGTGAAGACCCCCTCAGGACGCCACTGGATTCCGACCACCTTGCGCCGTCTGCTCGCCTCAGCCCGGATCAGCGGGCGCAGGGAGCACACGCCGCGCAGTACCTTCCAGACCACCCGCCCTCTGCTGGGCGAGATCGTCGCCGACGCCGTCTGGCCGGCGATCATCAGCCCAGTCGACTCCGACCGGCTACGCGCACTACTCAGCGATCCCGCCCGCGACTACCGCCGCCAGGCCGCTACCGGACGCTCCTACCTCCTGTCCGGGATCCTGCGCTGCGGCAGATGCGGGCACCGGATGAACGGCCGACCCCGGCAAGGAATCCCCCGGTATGTGTGCCCGAACGTGCCCGGAAGCGGCTCATGCGGCGGCGTCGCCACCAACGCCGCCCGCACCGACGACCACGTCCGCGACATGCTGCTGACCGCGCTCGACTCCCCCGCCCTCGCCGAACGCATCCGTCACGACGGCGGCGACGATGACAACCTCGCCGAGGCCGTCCGCGCCGACGAGGAACTTCTCGAAGAACTCGCCCAGGCCTGGGCCAGCCGCGAGATCAGCCGCAAGGAATGGATGGCCGCACGTACCCCCATCGATCTTCGACTGGACAAGAACCGCGCTCAACTTGCCAGCCTCTCCCGCACCTCGCCTCTGATCCCCTTCATCGGCACCGCCCAGGAGATGCTCACACGATGGGATGCCATGAACGTCTCCCAGCGACGCGCCATCGTCGCCGCGGTCATCCGCACCATCACCGTCGCACCCGCCAACCCGCGCAAGAAGTGGGACCCCGACCGCTTCACCTTCGACTGGATCGCCTAAGCGGCAGCATCCAAGCGCTCCGGCTCGTCCCCGCCGACGAGCCGAAACACCGACGCCACCCGCTCCAACACCGCCAAATCCTCAACCACCGGCGGAAGCCCCTGTGCCGCCCGAGATGCCGCCACCCGCGCCCGCACCTCATCATTCACCCACACCGACCAGTGAGCGACAGCCCGCACTCGCCACCCGCCACACGGCACGGCCCTACCGGGTTCTCTCCTCGCTGCATAAAGGCCTCCCTTCGCGCTCCCTCCTCTCAACCGACGAGACAAGAGTGCGACGAACAGGCCCATCCGGGGCACCACCCAGCGGGACGCCTTCAAGACGTCCCGGGTATGCCTGTGAGACCAGACGTCTCAAGCCGTCCCTACACGTCACCGGCCGCCGACATCGAGAGCCGACGCCACGCGAAGGCCGGGACCAGCCAAACGCACCGCGAACCAGCCACGGGCGAAGATCGAAAGCTACTTTTCTTCACGTCATCAAGCCGCCGCCCTGCCGGGCGGCGGTGGCGCGGTGCGTCCGGTTCGCGGCCGGGCATGCGGCCTCTCCGGGCCGACCCGGCCTCGCCGGCCAGCCGCGCCCGCCCAGGCAACGAACAACCCCCCAGGAGCAGGACCAGGCCGAGGAGCAGGAGCGCACGCAGTACGGCAAGACGCAAGGCGGCTGCCTCAGGATCGTTGGTTAACGACCAGGCCTTCTCATGCTGATCGCACCGATAGGATCGAGCTTATGATCACGGGTGACTTGAAGAGCAAGGTTGACCGGATTTGGGATGCCTTTTGGTCCGGCGGCATCTCGAATCCTCTGGAGGTGATCGAGCAGATCACCTACCTGCTCTTCATCCGGCGCCTCGACGAAATCCACACACGAGAAGAGAGCAAGTCCCGGCTCCTGAACAAGCCGATCGAGCGCCCTATCTTCCCCCACGGCGCGGATGAGAAGAATCGCAAGTACGACGATCTTCGCTGGTCTCGGTTCAAAGACTTCGAGCCCGGCGAGATGTACACGATTGTTAGTGAGCATGTCTTCCCGTTCCTCCGCACCCTTGGCGGCGACGGCACGACCTACTCGCACCACATGAAGGATGCGCGCTTCACCATCCCGACAGCTGCCCTCCTGGCACGCGTGGTTGACATGATCGACAAGCTGCCGATGGAGGACCGCGACACGAAGGGCGATCTGTACGAATATCTGCTCAGCCAGATCGCATCTGCTGGAACGAACGGACAGTTCCGTACGCCGCGGCACATTATCCAGCTCATGGTCGAGATGACCGCGCCCACTCCGAAGGACGAGATCTGCGACCCTGCCTGCGGCACCGCTGGATTCCTCGTTGCGGCGGGCGAGTACATCCGGCGCGTGCACGAGAACGCGCTACACAATGCCGAGCAGTCGAAGCACTTCCATCACAGTATGTTTCACGGCTTCGACTTTGATAGCACTATGCTCCGCATCGGCAGCATGAACATGCTGCTGCATGGAGTTGAAAACCCAGACATCCGCTATCGGGATTCTCTGGCGGAGAACGTCAGCAGCGACGCCGATATGTACTCACTGATCTTGGCCAACCCACCCTTCGCTGGGAGTCTTGACTATGAGAGCACCTCAAAGGATCTGCAGAGGGTAGTCAAGACAAAGAGCACGGAACTTTTGTTCTTGGCGCTCTTCCTTCGGCTGCTAAAGCCCGGTGGTCGTGCGGCGGTGGTAGTACCGGACGGTGTACTAACCGGGTCCGGAAAGGCCCACAGAGTGATCCGCCGCCTGCTCGTGGAGGAGCACAAACTCGATGGCGTCGTCAAGCTTCCTGGTGGTGTCTTCAGGCCCTATGCCGGGGTCTCAACAGCGATCCTCTTTTTTACCAGGACCAACAGCGGTGGCACAGATCACGTATGGTTTTATGAGGTTAACGCTGACGGCTGGAGTTTGGATGACAAGCGAGCTCCTCTTCTGAGCCAGGAAAAGCTCGGCCCGCGGCCTACAGGCAACTTGACCATGGCCGACCATGGAAAGAACAATCTGCCGGATGTGTTGGCACGCTGGGCGTTACGAGAGGACAGTGAGCGCAGCCGAAAGCGAACTGAGCAGAGCTTCTGCATTCCAAGGGCCGAGATCGCCGCACAAGGTTACGACCTGAGCATGAGCCGTTACAAGGAAGTAGTACTTCAAGACATCAAGGATCGATCGCCCGCGGAGATAATGAACGATCTGGCGCGTTTGGAGGCGGAAATTCAGGAGGGTATGTCTGAGCTCAAGGTGATCCTCGGATGACCGTCTTCGGTACCACGCTAGGCGAGCTCATTAAGCCAGCTCCCACCAAACGGGCAGGTAGCGTCGAGTATCCGATTCTGTCGATGACTATGCACAATGGTCTTGTCGATCAAGAATCGAAATTCAGGAAACGTGTAGCGAGTGCGGACATATCTCAGTACAAGGTGGTTTCTAAAGGCCAGCTAGTGGTTGGCTTCCCTATCGACGAGGGGGTTCTTTCCTTTCAGAATCTCTATCCGCATGCCATCGTCAGTCCGGCGTACCATATATGGGATCTGGCCGATTCATTTGAAGTGGATACGGGTTATCTCCAAAGATTTCTGCGGTCTCCAGATGCCCTCGCATACTACGCGTCGAAGCTCAGAGGAACTACGGCTAGGCGCCGGACTCTACCAAATGATCTTTTTTTGGCGCTCCCGGTTCCATTGCCGGCGATTAGTGAGCAGCGCAGGATCGCACAAGTGCTGGATAGCGTCGATGTGCTGCGGGCCAAACGTCGGGAAACCATCAATTACCTGGATGACGTCACTCGATCCATTTTTGTGGCGATGTTTGGGGACCCGGCACAAAATCCCGAAGGGTGGCCTCGTGCTCCCTTGGGGACGTTGCTGAGCCGTATCGATAGTGGCCACAGTCCACAGTGTATGGACCGCCCCGCCAGGGGCGGTGAATGGGGCGTTCTAAAGCTTAGCTCAATCACTTCTTGTGAATTCAATCCACTAGAAAATAAGGCACTTCCAGAAACTGCATCTCCACGTCAAGAGAATGAAGTTCGTCCGGGTGACTTACTTTTTTCTCGAAAGAACACAAAAGCTCTTGTTGCCGCATGTGCTCTTGTGAGGCAAACGCCTCGGCGGCTGCTTATGCCAGATCTCATCTTCCGTCTCGAACCCGACCCCACAGCTCAGATCGATTTAACCTTCTTGCATCAATTGCTTATTTTTCCGTCCAGGCGTCGCCAGATTCAAGAGCTTGCAACGGGGAGCTCTGCTTCCATGTCGAATATCTCCAAAGCCAAATTGGCCTCGGTCGAGATTGAAATTCCACCTCTCTCTCGGCAGCAAGCATTTGCGGAACGCGTCGCAGTCGTTGACAGGATTAGGTCCTCTCAACGCAGTCACCTGTCTGAGCTTGATGCGCTGTTCACGTCAATGCAGCACCGCGCGTTTCGGGGCGAACTGTGACATGATCGTGGCAGGAATGCTCCGCATGGCGTGAAGGGTGCTTGATGAGCAACTTTAGATTCCTGGACGCTGAGTGGCCGGAGTTGTACGACGAGGCACTGCGCGCGGAGCGGAGTGTCTTCGCCGACCCGCGGACGTCATGTTTCTACGCCCGGCGGTCCCTCGAGCTGGCCCTTACTTGGCTCTTTGATGCGGAAAGCGTCCTACATCTGCCGTACAAGAAGGATCTCGGCGGGATGCTCTTCGAGCCGACCCTACGTACACTCGTCGGCTCCGGCATCCACACGAAGATGGACCTCATCCGTCGACAGGGCAACACCGCTGTGCACAAGACGATGAGAGTCCCGCCCCAGGCCGCGCTGGCGACTGTCCGTGAGCTGTTCCAGGTGCTTTTCTGGGTGGCCCGCCAATACTCCCGTGATCCAGAGCACCTTCCGGCAGACTCGCTGGTGTTCGACGAGACTTTGATCCCCCGGCCGGTGCCGGCGGGTGTCCGGCTGAAGACTCAGAGGGAGCTGAAGGAACTCAGCGACAAGCTTGCCAGGCAAGATGCTGCCCTCGCCGAGGCCCGAAAGAATAATGCTGCACTCGACGCCGAGATCGCCGGGCTCCGAGCACAGATCGCCGTCGCCAAGGCAGCCAACCAGTCCCGGGTCGATCACCACGACTACAACGAGCAGGAAACCCGGGACCTCTTCATCGATATGCTACTCAAAGAGGCTGGCTGGCCGCTCGATCAGGAGCGAGACCGCGAGTTCAAAGTCACGGGGATGCCCGGAGGGGGCGACGGATACGTCGATTATGTGCTGTGGGGAGACGACGGCACTCCATTCGGCATCGTCGAGGCCAAGCGTGCCCGTAAGGACCCGATGGCGGGCCAGCAGCAAGCCAAACTTTATGCCGACCGCCTTCAGAATATGTACGGCCAGCGGCCCATCATCTTCTACACCAACGGCTACGAGACCTGGCTGTGGGACGACGCCTTCTACCCGCCGCGTCCGGTCCAGGGTTTTTACACGAAAGACCAGCTTCAACTGCTTCGCGCCCGCCGTACGAGCCGTAAGCCGCTCGCAGAGGTGCCTATCGACAAGACCATTGTCGAACGGCACTACCAGCAGCGGGCGATCTGCCGCATTGGTGAGACTTTGGAGCAGGATCGGCAGCGGAAAGCCCTAATCGTCATGGCCACCGGTGCAGGTAAGACCCGTATGGTGATCGCGTTGGCGGACCAGCTGATGCGGGCCAACTGGGTGAAGCGGGTCCTGTTTCTAGCTGACCGGAAAGCCCTCGTCACCCAGGCGACCAACGCCTTCAAGACGCATCTGCCGTCGACCACAACAATTAATCTCCTGGAGGAGAAGAGCGACGAAGGCCGGGTCTACGTCTCGACGTATCCGACAATGATGGGGCTGATCGACGAGATGGCCGACGGCGAACGTCGTTTCGGCCCCGGATACTTCGATCTCATCGTCATCGACGAGGCGCATCGGTCCGTCTACCAGAAGTACAAGGCGATCTTCTCCTACTTCGACGCCCTGCTCGTGGGACTCACCGCCACCCCAAAGGGGGAGGTCGATCGCAACACCTACCGGCTGTTCGGCCTGGAAGAGGGTGTGCCCACCGACGTCTACAACCTCGACGAAGCCGTTCGTGAAGGATTTCTCGTCCCGCCCCGGGCAGTCTCTGTTCCGTTGAAGTTTCAGCGCGAGGGCATCCGGTACGACCAGCTGAGCGAGGAAGAGAAAGATCAATGGGACTCCCTGGAGTGGGAGGACGGCGACATCCCCGACAGCGTGGATTCCGAAGCGGTCAGCAAGTGGCTGTTCAACATCAAGACCGTCGATCTCGCTCTTGAGACGCTGATGAGATACGGCCACAAGGTGGTCGGTGGGGATCGACTCGGCAAGACCATTATTTTTGCAAAGAATAATGATCACGCGAAGTTCATAGCTGAGCGCTTCGACGCGAACTACCCCCAGTACGAGGGCCAGTTCGCACGCGTCATCACTTATCAGACCGAGTACGCACAGAGCCTCATCGACGACTTCTCCACCAAGGACAACGCGCCCCATATCGCGATCTCGGTGGACATGCTCGATACCGGCATCGACGTGCCCGAAGTCGTCAATCTGATGTTCTTCAAGGTTGTCCGGTCGTCGTCGAAATTCTGGCAGATGATCGGCCGCGGCACACGGCTCTGCAAGAACCTGTATCGGCCTGGCCTGCACAAGCAGGACTTCCTGGTCTTCGACTTGTGTCAGAACTTCGAGTTCTTCAACCAGAACCCCGAGACCACCGAGGGCTCGACGGTCAAGTCCCTCTCTGAGCGGCTGTTCGCCGCTCGGGCCGAGTTGGTCTACCAACTGGACCAGCGTCTCGGGGAGACCGCGCAACCAGAGCGGGACGGGACCAAGAGTGAGCTCGGCCTCCGTTGGGATCTCGCATATGAACTGCACAAAGAGGTCGCGGGGATGAGGTTAGAGAACTTCCTGGTCCGTCCCCAGCGGCGCTGGGTCGAAGAATACGCAGATTTCAAGAACTGGCAGCGGCTGACCCCGGAGGCGGCCAACGACCTCATCGGCCATGTAGCCGGCCTGCCCTCGTCTGTCCGCGACGATGACGAGAAGGCCAAGGAGTTCGACATGCTCCTGCTTCAGCTCCAGCTGTGCTTGGTCAATGGCGAACCCGGTTTCGACCGGCTCCGCCATAAGGTACAGGACATCGCCTCGCTCCTGCTGGAGCAGACCAATATCCCGAAGATCCGCGAACGGCAGCAGGTCCTCGACGAGGTCGCGGGTGACGAGTGGTGGAACGACGTCACTATGCCGATGCTGGAACTCGTCCGCCTGCGTGTCCGCGAGCTGGTGAAGCTGATCGAAAGGTCCAAGCAGCCTCCTATCTACACCGACTTCGAGGACGAGATCGGAGAGGTGTCGGAAATCCAGCTCCGGAACGTCCCGAGCGGCACAGACCGGGATCGGTTCCAGGCCAAGGTGCGGACCTACCTGAAGAACTATGAGGATCATGTTGCTCTGCAGAAGCTGCGTAGGAACAAGCAGCTTTCACCCTCGGATCTGTCCGAGTTGGAGCGAATGCTTATTGAGAACGGCGTTGGCACGCCGGCTGATATAGCCCATGCCAGCGAATCAGCTGGCGGGTTGGGGTTGTTCGTCCGCTCGCTGGTCGGTCTGGACCGGGCAGCGGCCCGTGAGCCGTTCTCCAGGTTCCTCGAGGACAAGACGCTAAGTGCGAACCAACTCCACTTCCTCGACATGATGATCAACCACCTCGCCGAGAATGGCGTGATGGATCCAGCTCGTCTCTTCGAGCCTCCTTTCAGCGAGCTCGCTCCGAGAGGTCCTGACGTCCTCTTCCCGGGCGCGCAACTCGGAGAGCTGATAACGATCATTAGCTCCGTGCGCACCACTGCGGTCTCGGCCGAGGAGGTGGCATAGCGGCGTGGCGTGCCTCTATATGCAGGCTTTGGGATCATGTCCCACATTGACCGGGTGGGCTTCGCTCCCGTTACTCCCGAGAGGATGCCTGCCGTACAGGCCGGATGGAGGATAGGTAGCCCGGGACGACCGCAGAGGGCTCGCGGCTGATATCCCTGAGCTCGTCTGCGAGCAGGCCGGCGTCGGAGGCGCTGATTTCTAGGAGGGGGCGCCGGAGGCGGATAGACCAGTTATCGTCCGGGAAGGCGTCCAGCCTTGGAATGAGCGGCGCCAGGTCAACACCCGTACGGTACGGCGCGAGCGCCCGCAGGCTTATGCCGCAGCCGCGGGTGAAGTCCCGGCCCGCGAGGGTGACGGGTTGCTCGTACGCGACCACCTCCGAAACGACCGTGGCTATTCCGATCACCCTGGTGCGGTCGCGTGTTGGGTTGTGCCAGCATCCCCGGGTGGTCAAGACGAAGAGATCGTCTCCGACTTTGAGCCGGTTCACCTCGCTGCGGCTAGTTGGCGGAAAGGCCATCCGGGACTCCCGCAGCACCCACGCCACGGCCTCCCGCTCGCCGAGGATCAACAGGTACGCAGTCACGATCGGCACGCTATCCGATGCTGCGGATCACACCATGGTCTCCTTCGGGGCCGTGACATGGTCGTCGAAACTTGAAGGTCCGGCGGCCCCGACGCCGCCGCTACCACACTCGCGGGTCTCGGTAGTGACCCATCACTAGCGGGCGCTCCGGTTCAAGAAGGTCGCCTCATTAGGGTGGCGTGAGGCCGAGCATCGCCCGGCCGAGGATCAACGCTGGGCGCTAGCAGGATTCACGGTCTTAATAGCTGAGGTGTTCGGGGTGCGCGATACCCACGCGGGTGGCGTACGTGCGATTCGCGGTCACCCCAGGTGCCCATGCACTGGTCCGCCGAACGTGATGAGGAGGTTGCCACCTGAGCGACCTGATGGGCCAGAGCCGTTCTCGCCTACGGAGCGAGTGGCCTTACGCCCAGGGCATAAGTCCCCTCTGTCCTACTCGTTCTGGTAGATGAGCAGAAGCTGGAGCCTTACGGTAAGCAACTGGTCGACACGCTGGGCGCGTGGCAGACTCACGCGGGCGAAGGCTGTTCCGGAGGCGGGGATGAGCACGAAACAGCAAAGTGGTTCAAAGTCTCCGATTCAGATACAGCATATGCGCACGGCTCTGCTGCGGAACTACTCCGGTCTGATCTACGAGGAGGATCTGCGCGGTTACGATCAGGCAGCCCGGGACCAGCGGTTTCTCTCACGGGCCCTGGCGGCCGATGCCGTGCGGATCGTAACTGGCTGCGACCACGAGGCCGCCGGTCGAGCCGTGATCGACGGTGACAGGGACCAGGGGATCGATGCCATCGCGGTAGGGGAGGGCTCTCCCGAGGTTTGGCTTGTCCAGGCGAAATCGAGTGACGCGGGTACGGCCAAGTTGTCCAGAGATGACGCCCTGGCGTTCGCAGACGGTGTGCGACTGGTAGACGGTCGGAATTTCGATCCGTTCAATGACCGCATGCAGCCGTTCCTCCCTCGGCTCGACGCCGCGATGGGGGACTCCCGGCTCCGGATCACCCTGGTGGTCGCTCTAATGGGACCGGCCACCCTCTCCGACGCCGCGACCGGCGTCATGGAACGGCTCCTTGAGGACGCTAACAACAACGGACCGTTGCTGCGATATGAGGTGCTGGGCTCCGCCGACTTCTACCAGCGCTTGCGTCAGGACATCGCGCCGGACCCAGTGAACGTCACCGCCACCATGCGGAACTGGCTGCGGAGGGACGTCCCGTTCGAAGCCTGGCAGGGCACGGTGGCGGTCAGGGACCTCGCCGGATGGTACGAGCAGCACCGCGACGCCCTGTACGAGCAAAACGTCCGCAAGTCGCTTGGCCTCACCCGGATCAACTCCGGCATCAAGGAGACCCTGCTCAAGGAGCCGGAAAACTTCTGGTACTTCAACAACGGCATTACGGTGTTGTGTGACCGCATCGAGCCGCATTACCTCGGTCGCCGCCGAGGGGATGAGTCGGTGAGGCTCACCCTAGAGGGCGTCAGTGTCGTCAATGGTGCGCAAACCGTCACGGCGATTCATGAGGCGATGGAGCTGGACCCGGACGCTGTGGACGATGCCGATGTCACGGTACGTGCCTTTTCCCTCGGGCCTGAGCGAGAGCTCTATGCCACGCGGATCACCGAAACCACCAACACCCAGAACGACGTGTCGCAGCGGGACTTCATCGCCCTGGACCCGGCGCAGGCCGAGATCCGTGAGGACTTTCTGTTGTCGGGGTTGGGCAAGACCTACACCTACAAGCGCGGAGAGCCAGACCCAGCACCGGAAGCGGGCTGTTCGGTAGAGCATGCTGCGGTCGCGCTGGCATGTGCCTACCACAGCCCCGAGTTGGCGGTGCGCGCCAGCAAGAACGTCGACTTGCTGTGGGAACGCGGCACCCGTGGCGCGTACCCGCGCCTCTTCAGTGAGGTGCCCAGCGCCTACCGCTTGTGGCGGTCAGTGCAGGTCCGTAGCGCGGTTGGCGCAGCGCTCGAACTCGAACGCAGGAGACTGCACGGACGCGCCGCCGATATGGCACGACGGGGGGATCTGCTTATCACGCATCTGGTCTTCCAACTCATTGACCAAGACGGGATGGACGACCCGAACCTCGACTGGCAGCCCATCCTTCACAAGGTGCCAACGTTGACCTCCCTGGTCCTGTCATGGATGATCTTCCACCTGGACGCCGAATTCGGCCGGAACTCCTTCCTCAGCAGTACTTTTAGCGATGAGACTCGCTGCAAGACACTAGCCAAGCTAGTGCTGGACGATGCTCGCCGAGGCGCGACCGCCCCCGCGCTGCCGGAGGACTACCAGACACAGGCGATGCGTCCGCGCAAGCCCCGCCGGCCCAACGCCGTGCCCACACTGGTCAGCGCCGGCCTTCTCGTAGATGGCACCCCGCTGACTTACCGGCCGCAGAGCGATCCCGAGAGGGCCGCTGTCAAGAGCTGGCTCGCGGAGGACCCACGGCGGGATAAGGCGACCTGGGTGAACGATCGTGTGAAATGTCTGCTGTGGACGTACGACGGGAAGCAGTACTCGGCCACCGGTCTCGTTCAGCGAATCTGGGACCTGGCCGGGTATGAGGACGCACCTGTATCGGTGCAGGGGCCAGGCCGGTGGACGTTGGAGAACGGCCTGTCTCTATGGGACTTTGCGGTCCAGTTGTTCGAAAAGGAGGCCGAGGAGGACTAATGGCCATGGGCGGTGTTCAGCTCGTCGGCAACTGTTGAGTTCGACTCGCTTTGGCAGACATCCGAGATCACGGGCTCATAGGTCTGGGGGCGCTCCCGCGCAGCCTAAAAATGTGATCGGTGCCCTATGCAATATGCGTGAATGATCTCGGCGGCGGGACCCGTGCGAGAGTGCTGCGCCGCAGGTCAGAAGCTACACGGAACTGAGAAAGGTCACCGCTGTAAATCGTCGGCTTAAAACTCCTAACGCAATGATCAGCGGGCGAGGCGTCGCCAGCAGATGATGGCGGCGGCCAGTGTCATGAAGGCCTCGTGCATGTCGTCGCGGACCTCCCAGCGGACGCGCAGGCGACGGAACCAGCGCAGTAGCGCGATCGTCTGCTCGATCCCAGTGGTGGGCGTCGAGCCCGGATCCGTGCGAGGTGCCCCGCCGGGCGATGAGGGGTTTCACTCCCTTAGCCCAGACCAGGCGGCGGTCCATCCCCTGTCACCATCAGCTGAAACGGCCCTTGACTGCTGAAACGCGGCCGGGGTCGTCGTATGAGCTGTCCGGATGTGTCCGGCCGGGACCGGGCCTCTACGGGGAGCCCCGGAGAATACGCGGAGAAGTTTCAGCGGGGCCGCTCGGCTACGTCCGGTCATCGCTGCCAGGGGGAGTACGGCCTGACCGCAACCGCCGTGGGCCAATTCGTTGGCTTGGCACCCATGATGCGGTGGACACTGGCCCGGTGAGACTGTTCGACGAGGGGGTCTCCTTCCAGGAAGTGCTGGGGCACCCACGGCACCGGGCTGCCCAGACATCGCTGGCGGAGCTGATCGGGGAGTTGCGTGCGTGCGCGAATATGAAGGACGCTTATGAGTTCCAGCAGGCGCTGCTGTCGCACGTACTGGCGGTGGAGGCCGATCGCAATGCCTTCAGCAAGGCGGCCAAGCGAATACGGGACGGCAAGTCGCCGCAGGCGGATGCACCCGAACCTCAGTCCGGGCACGATCCCTCGCTCGTGGAGACCTGGCAGCTTGAGCTGGATGTGTGCGAGCGGGCCGCGCGGCAATACCGGTGCGTCGGCGACGCACTGGCCTGGCGCGTGTTCGGGTTCCAGCGCCGGTACATCCTCGCACTGTGCCGGAATCAGCCGCCCGGGGTGATGGCCGGAAAGGCGGGGCTGGCGGCCGAACGAGCGCGTGTCGAACAGGCCTGGAAGGAAGACGGCCAGCTCGCGATCATGCACGATCTGACTAACTGCCTGCGGATCGGGGACCTGACCGTGTTCGGGGACGGCTCGCCGGAGATACTCGAGATCAAGAGCGACCCGCAACGGCGCAGTTCGGCACAGAACCGCCGGATCAAGGCCGCCCGCCTGGCACTAGACGGCGCGGGTCCACTTCCCGGTGACGACCCCGAAGAGCGCCTGTATGACCTGAATCTGCCCTTCAAGACGCACCTGGAACTGCTGGCGGCCGGAGCCGAACGGGCTGCCCGGGAGGGGATCTTCGCTGCCAAGGTGCCCGGCGATCGCGCGCTGCTGGTGACCGACCTTTACGGCTGCCAGGCGCAAGGCTGGACCGAGGAAGACTTCGTCGAGCGGCTGGAACGTCGGTTCACAGCAGCGCTGCGCCGGGCGGGCCTCGGCCCGCGGCAAGCGTCCAATATCCACGCCACCAGCCTGGACAGCGTCTCACGTGATCCGCTGCGTGTGCCGTTCGCCGCCTATCCGCTGCACCCCATTACCTGCGCCCGGCTGATCGGCGACATCGTGGCCTTCACCGTGGAAACCTCCGGCCCCGCACTCGCTGAGGCGCTCCGCGCGGCAGGCATCAATACCAGATGGGTTCGGACGGGAACCGGTGACCTGGTGCCCGGGGAAGTCATCATGGAGATGGCCACGAAGGACAGCACCCCACTGCGAGGCGGCCTGGTCTTGGAACTGTCGCGGACTCTGCAGATGCGCCGGTCCGAACTGGAGAGGTACCTGATCGAGCTGATCGAGCAGCGCACCTGGATCGAAGGCATCAGGTTCCTGCTGGCCGACCACAGCACAACCGGGCGCCCCTGGCCCTGCTACCGCGATGAGCATCGCGTATGGAACTAGACCGAATCCAGAGTTCACCCCTGCGCGAAGACCGATCCGGCAAGGGTGCACGTCGTCGATCGGCCAGCCGTGACGATCGCTCACTTTGCTGTTGCTGTACGGGATGGGGGATTTGCTACGCCTGAAGATCGGACGGTCATGCTGCCGCGCCGCTTCCTGTGCTCGGGCCTGGCGGCCCTGCGCTCCGGGTCGGCTTGCCACCGGGTGACCCTGGCCGAGCGCCGATCTTGCTAACGCTGGTGCTAACAACGGCTCTGGATGAGCCTGGACGACAGTGGATCCAACGGCCCTGTGGAGGGCTCTTGACCTGGCCGTTCTGACATCAGGGGACGGTTGTGGACAGGTCTGATTCGGCTTGTAAACAGATGGCCAGGCGTTCAGCGGGCGGAGCCCATCAGGATTCGCATCCACCAATGGCGTGCTTCGTCGTTTCTCCAGCCGCCGGTGTAAGCGTGCTCGGGCGGGTCTGACTGGATCACCTTGTGGACCTGGTAAATGCCGCCCACACAGATCAGCTCGTAGAAGACGGCCTGGCAGCAACAGGTGTGCTCAACAACGCGGTAACGGCCGCGCGGCTGGTCCTGCCAGTTCAGACGTTCCCGGTTCCGCAGTGCTCTCCCCGGATGGACGGAGATGCCCGGACAGTCCCATTCCGGAGGCTCTACAAGATCGCGAGCCAGTGGACGTAGCTCTCCGTCGACCGCCGTCATTGCGCCATCGGCCGATCAGTCTGCTGGTCGAGCACGTGCCCGAGTTCGTCCAAAGTGGGGGCGGCCACGGTCATGCAGACGCCGGCCACGACCTCCGCCTGACTGATCCTGTGGCCCCGTCGAGTCGCGTACCAGTCCCCCGGCCTGTCCCCGGCCCGGCTCCGCCAGATCGACCAACCGGGGAAGCGCGCTACCAGTTCCTCAAGCTCCGTCACGTACGGCACGTTACAGAGCCTAAATATACCTGTCTATAGCTATGAGCTTCTATGGCTGACCGGGAGCCACTACCTACAGTTGCGGCGTGATCGACTACGACCCGACGCGACCCAAGTGGGTGCAGATCTACGAGGTCGTACGCGCACGTATCGAGGCGGGCGAGTACCCGCCCCGCTATCTCATCTCCGAGGTACAGCTTGAGTCGGAGTTCAGCGTGGCCCGTGTGACGATCCGCAAGGTGACCGCCAAGCTCCGTGAAGACGGCCTCATCATCACCACTCCGGGCATGGGCTCCTTCGTGGCCCAGAAGACGAACGAGACCTCCGAACAGGCCTGACGCCGCCCGGAGGTCTCAGCAATCCGCCTACTCCTCCGTAGAGGTCGTCAGCCCTGTCGGGCACCAGGCAGAAGGGTCACCTGCGTTGACACCGGTGCCACCTATGCCGCAGTAGCCGTTGGGGACCTTGAAAAGGTACTGCTGGTGATAGTCCTCCGCAAAGTAGAACTCACCGGCCGGGGCGATCTCGGTGGTGATCTCGCCGTACCCCGCCTTGGTCAGCACGTCCTGGTACGCCTCCTTGGACGTCAGGGCGGCCTTCTCCTGCTGCGGCCCGTGGGTGTAGATGGCCGAGCGATACTGCGTGCCGACGTCGTTGCCCTGCCGCATGCCCTGCGTGGGGTCGTGCGCCTCCCAGAAGACCTTGAGGAGCTCCTCATAGGACACCTGAGTCGGGTCGAACACGACCCGGACGGCCTCGGTGTGCCCGGTCATGCCCGTACACACCTCCTCGTACGTCGGGTTGGGGGTGTACCCGCCCGCGTAGCCGACCGCCGTGGACACGACGCCCGGCGTCTGCCAGAACTTTCGCTCGGCTCCCCAGAAGCAGCCCAGCCCGAAGTCGGCGATCTCCGTCCCCTCGGGGTACGGCGGCGCCAGCGGCGCCCCAAGGACCATGTGGCGGGTGGCCACCGGCATCACCTCGGAACGGCCCGGCAGCGCCTCCGAGGGGTCCACCATCGATGTCTTGTTCCGGCCGAAGAGCCAGCCCATCTCGAACCTCCATCCGCTCTGACAGACCCAACCAGATGCCGAGGCTCGTTGTTCCTTCAAGTGTGCCTTCCGTAAGATTCTCTTAACATCCGGGCCAAGCACTACTTATTTGAGTTAAACACCGGTAAGCAGTCACAATAAGCTTCATGCCTGAAACGCGCCGTGGAGTCCTGTACGGCATCGCCGCCTACACCATGTGGGGCCTGTTCCCCCTCTACTGGCCGTTGCTCAAGCCGTCCGGCGCGGTGGAGATCCTCGCCCATCGGATGGTGTGGTCGCTCGTCGCCGTCGTCGCGATCCTGGCCTTCAGGCGCCACTGGTCGTGGTTTCGCACGCTGACCCGTCGCCAACTGCTCCTTCTCACCCTCGCGGCGATCACCGTCTCGCTCAACTGGGGCACCTACATCTACGCGGTCAACAGCGACCAGGTCGTGGAGAGCGCGCTGGGCTACTTCATCAACCCGCTGGTCAGCGTGCTCTTCGGCGTCGTCATTCTCCGTGAGCGGCTGCGCCCGTGGCAGTGGGTCGCCGTCGGCCTCGGCGCGGTGGCCGTGCTCATCCTGACCCTCGACTACGGCCGTCTCCCCTGGATCGCCCTCGTCCTGGCGTTCAGCTTCGGGACTTACGGCCTGGTCAAGAAGACGGCGCAGGTCGGCAGCGCCGAGAGCCTCACCGTGGAGACCCTGGTGCTCCTGGTGCCCGCGCTGGCCTACCTCCTCGCCATCCAGGCGAACGACACGGCGACCTTCGGCCACCACGGCGTGGGACACGCCCTGCTGCTGGCCGGCTCCGGGATCGTGACCGCCGTTCCACTGCTGTGCTTCACCGCGTCGGCGCTCCGGGTGCCGCTCACGATCATCGGCCTGCTCCAGTACATCGCCCCGACCCTGCAATTCCTCTGCGGTCTGCTGATCTTCCACGAGACCATGCCGGCGAGCAGGTGGATCGGCTTCGCGGTCGTCTGGCTCGCGCTCAGCGTCTTCACCTACGACAGCATGCGCGCCGCGCACACCTCCCGCCGCGAGGCCCGCAGGGCTCCCACCCTCGAAGCCGCCTAGAAACGTCTACTCCCCCGGGAGTACGGCTTTCGCCGCCCCGGGACCGACGACTGCCGTGCCGTACGAGGCGAGGATCGGCGGCATGACAAAGCATTTTCGTTTCGGGATCGTGGCGGCGCTCGCACCGGACGCCGGAGCGTGGGCGGCCCTGGCGCGGCGGACCGAGGACCTGGGCTACTCGACCCTGCTGGTCCCGGACACGCTCGGCACGCTTCCGCCGCTTCTCGCCCTCACCGCGGCGGCGACCGCGACGACCCGTCTGCGCCTCGGTACGTTCGTGCTGGCCGCGCCCTACCGAAACCCGCGGCAGCTCGCCTGGGAGCTCGCGGGCCTCGACTTCCTTTCCGGCGGACGGCTGGAGGTGGGCGTCGGCGCGGGCCGCCCCGACGCCCGCGAGGACGCCGCAGCCCTCGGCATGCCGTACGGCACGGCGGGCGAGCGCATCGCGCAGGTGGAGGCGGTGATCGCTGAGACCAGGGCGGCGTTCGGCGAGGCAAGGGCGGCGTTCGGCCAGGCAGGGGCGGCGTCCAGCGAGACCACGGCTGCGTCCAGCAAGTCCGGGCGGTTCAGCCAGGTCGTGCAGCGGCAGGGGCCGCCGATCCTCGTCGCGGGGGCGGGCGAGCGAATGATGGCGGTGGCCGCGAAGGAGGCCGACATCGTGACCCTGGCCCTCCCGCCGGACAGCACGGACGACGACCTGCGGCGGCCGATCGACGCTCTGAGAGGCATGGCGGGGGCGCGGTTCGACCAGATCGAGCTGAGTGTGAACCTCCTTCAGGTCGGCCCCCGGCCCGCGCCCTGGCTGCCGGCGGGATACCAGGGGCCCCCTCCGGGCGCGGTGGCCGTGCTCGACGGCTCGCCGCGGGAGATGGCCGACGTGCTGCTGCGCCGTCGCGACGAGCTGGGCGTCTCCTACGTCACCGTCAACGGCTTCTACGCCGAGACGCTCGCGCCCGTGGTGGAACTCCTGACCGGCCGGTGACGGCTCACCCCATGGCGCGGTCGAGCCGCTCGGTCAGCCGGAACGCTCGACCACGTAGTCGCACAGGGCCGACAGAGCGGTCCTGGCCGGGATGTCCGGAAGGGTGGCGAGGGCGGCCTTGGCGCGGTCGATCCACCTGGTCAGCTCCTGCCGAGCCTGGACCATCGCCTGGTTGGCCCGGAGGAGGGACAGCGTCTCCTCGACGTCCTCCTCGGCCACCGGGCCGGACAGCAGCGTGCGCAGGCGACCGTCCTCCGGGTCCTGGGAGGCGAGGGCGTAGAGAACGGGCAGCGTGCGGACGCCTTCCCGGAGGTCGGTTCCGGGCGTCTTGCCCGACTCGCCCGTCACCGCGGCCACGTCGATGAGGTCGTCGCTGAGCTGCCAGGCGACGCCGATGGCCTCGCAGGCGTCGGTCAGCCGGTCGACGATCTCGGGCGGCGCGCCGGCGAGCATCGCGCCGAACCGGCCGGAGGTGGCGATGAGCGAGCCCGTCTTGTCCGCGAGCACCTGGATGTAGTGCGCGACGGCGTCGGCGCCGTCGGCAGGTCCGACGGTCTCCCTGATCTGCCCGCGCGCCAGCCGGGAGAACGTGCGGGCCTGAATCCGGATGAGCTCGGCCCCGAGGTCGGCCAGCAGCTCAGACGCCTGGGCGAAGAGGTAGTCGCCGGTCAGGATGGCCACGGTGTTGTCCCACCGGGCGTTGGCCGAAGGGGAGCCGCGGCGCACGGGCGCCTCGTCCATCACGTCGTCGTGGTAAAGCGTCGCCAGGTGGGTCAGCTCGATGACGACGGCCCCGGGCACGATGCCCGGGGCGTCGGGGTTGCCGAACTGCGCGGCCAGGAGCACGAGCATCGCCCGGAAGCGCTTGCCGCCGGCCTCGATGAGGTGCCTGGACGCCTGCGTGACGAAGGCGTCCTCACTCTCGACGGACGAGCGGAGCAGCTTCTCCACCGCCGCCAAGCCGTTCGCCAGGTCCTCGGCCAGCTGCTCGTCGACGAGAGGAATGTCCACAACGGGCGGCGCGGCCATAAGGCGAGGCTCCTAACGAACGAACAGCGATTGAGCAGCCGAGTGCGCCAGATCAAGCACGGGCTGCGGGTAAACACCCAGGACTACCGTAGCCAATACGGCCAAACCGACCACAGCTGCGGTCCCCCGGGAGGGGAGCACGATCGACGGGCCGTCCGCCGCGGGGTCGCTGAAGAACATCAGCACGATGACCCGGACATAGAAGAACGCCGCCACGGCGGAGGCCACCACACCGACGATGACCAGCGGCAGCGCGCCCCCGGACACGGCGGCCTGGAACACCGCGTACTTCCCGAAGAAGCCGCTGGTCAGCGGGATTCCGGCGAACGCCAGCAGGAAGAACGCGAAGATGCCGGCGAGGAGCGGCGAGCGCTTGCCGAGCCCGGCCCAGCGGGACAGGTGCCACGCCTCGCCGCCCGCGTCGCGGACCATCGTCACGACGGCGAACGCGCCCACCGTGGTGAAGCCGTAGGCCACGAGGTAGAACAGGATCCCCGACAGCGCCGACGCGTTCTGCGCCGCCGCCTTGCCGGTCGCGATGACGCCGACCAGCAGGAATCCGCCGTGGGCGATCGAGGAGTAGGCCAGCATCCGCTTGATGTCGGTCTGCGTGATGGCGAGGACCGCGCCGACCACCATCGTAAGAATCGCCACACCGTACAGAACCGGGCGCCAGTCCCAGTCGAGGCCGCCCAGCCCGACCCAGAACACCCGGACGAGCGCCCCGAAGGCGGCGACCAGGGTTCCGGACGCCATCAGCGCCGTGATCGGGGTCGGAGCGCCCTGGTAGACGTCGGGCTTCCAGGCCTGGAACGGCGCGGCGCCGATCTTGAAGAGCAGGCCGACGCCGAGCATCGCCGCGCCGATGTAGAGCAGCGTGTCCTGGCCGCCGACCGAGCCGACCGCCGTGCTGATCTTCGCCAGGTCGATCGACCCGGCGTAGCCGTACAGCAGCGCCGTGCCGTACAGGAAGAAGGCGGAGGAGAAGGCGCCGAGCAGGAAGTACTTGACGGCGGCCTCCTGCGAGAGGAGACGGCGGCGGCGGGCCAGGCCGCACAGCAGGTAGAGCGGCAGCGACATGACCTCGAGGGCCACGAACGCGACCAGCAGGTCGTTGGCGGCCGGGAACAGCAGCATGCCGCCGACGGCGAACAGCACGAGCGGGTAGATCTCGCTGTGCGCGGCCCCCTCGTGCAGGGCCTGCTCCTCCTCGGCCGATCCCGGTACGGCTGACGCCGCGGCCACGAAGTGGTCCTCGCCCTTGATGAGCAGGACGCTCACGAACGCGAGCACGAGGATGGTGCCCCAGATGAACAGCGCCGGCCCGTCCACGGCGACGGCGCCCATGGCTGCCGCCTTGGTCGGGATGCCCTTGGCCGCCGCCTGCCAGATGGTCAGCGCGAACGCGCCGGCCAGGGACAGGAGGGTGAGCGGCACGTGGATCGCCGAGCGCAGGTAGCGCGGGGCGAAGGCCTCCACGAGCACGCCCACGATCGCCGCGCCGAAGACGACCAGCATCGGCGCCAGCAGAGCGTACTCAATGGTCGGCGCTTGAATGGTGCCGTTCACTGGCCCTCCTTGGCAACGGGTACGGCGGGCGCCGGGTCGGTGACGGAGACGCTGGACAACGTGTCCTTCACGGCGGGATGGATGACGTCGAGCAGCGGCTTGGGATAGAAGCCGAAGACGAGGAGCAGCGCGATCAGCGGCGTGACGACCCACTTCTCACGGGCGTTGAGGTCGGGCAGGGTCTTCACCGATTCGGCGGTCGGCCCGTTCATGGTCCGCTGGTACATCCACAGGATGTAGATGGCCGCCAGGATGACGCCGGTCGCGGCGATGACGGCGAACACGAGGTGCTTCTCGTAGGTGCCGGCCAGGACCATGAACTCGCTCACGAACGTGCTGAGCCCGGGGAGCGAGAGGCTGGACAGGCCCGCGACCAGGAACGTCCCGGCGAGCACGGGGGCGACCTTCTGGACGCCGCCGTAGTCGGCGATGTACTGCGAGCCGCGGCGGTTGATCAGGAAGCCGGCGATCAGGAACAGCGCGCCGGTCGAGAAGCCGTGGTTGACCATGTAGAGCGTCGCCCCGGCGCCGGCGTTCGTCGTCATGGCGAACACGCCCATCGCGATGAACCCGAAGTGCGAGACCGACGTGTAGGCGATGAGCCGCTTCATGTCGGTCTGCCCGATGGCCACGATCGCGCCGTAGACGATGCCGATCACCGACAGTGTGATGACCAGCGGCGTGAAGAACTTCGCGGCCTCGGGGAAGAGCTCCAGGCAGAAGCGCAGCATGCCGTAGGTGCCGACCTTGTCGAGGACGCCCACCAGCAGTACGGCGGCGCCGGCCGGGGCCTGGGCCGCCGCGTCGGGCAGCCAGGTGTGGAACGGCCACAGCGGAGCCTTGATCGCGAAGGCGATGAAGAAGCCGAGGAACAGCCACTTCTGCGTCGTCACGTCCTGGATGGTCCCGACGAGGTCGGAGAACATGAACGTGCCCTTGCCGGCGATCGAGTAGAGCGCGATCACGGCCACGAGCATGAGAAGCCCGCCGAACAGCGAGTACAGCAGGAACTTGACGGCCGCGTAGGACCGCTGGGCCCCGCCGTACGACCCGATCATGAAGTACATCGGGATCAGCATGGCTTCGAAGAAGACATAGAAGAGGAAGACGTCGGTCGCCGCGAAGACGCCGATCATCATCGCCTCGAGCACCAGGATCAGCGAGAAGTACGTCCGGACGGACCGCTTGCCGGCCTCGGCGTCATGCCAGGAGGCCAGCACGACGATCGGCACGAGCACGGCCGACAGCAGGATCAGCACCAGCGCGATGCCGTCGACGGCCACGCCGTAGTGGACTCCGAACGCGGGGATCCAGTTGTAGGTCTCCGCGAACTGGAACTTGTCGCCGTTCGGGCTGAACTGGACCGCCATCGCGACGGTCAGCGCCAGCACCACCAGCGACACCGCGAGGGTGAACTGCTTGGCGAGCTTGTCGTTCCGCACGAGGGTCACGCCCAGCGCGCCCAGTACGGACACGCCGATCAGGGTGGAAAGCCAGGGCATCACAGGTTCCCTACGACGAACCAGGCACCGACCAGGAGGGCGGCGCCGACGAATATCGACAGCGCGTACGAGCGGACGAATCCGGTCTGGATCCTGCGCAACCGGCCGGACGAGCCACCGATGCCCGCGGCGAGGCCGTTGACCACGCCGTCGATCCCGCGGTTGTCGAAGAACACCGCGAGCCGGGTGAGCCACTGGCCGGGCCGCATGAACAGGGCCTCGTTGAGCGCGTCGCCGTACAGGTCACGGCGGGCGAACGCGGTGAGGAACGAGCCGCGCGGGGCGACCGCGGGCACCTCGGCCGCGCCGTACCTGAACCAGGCGAACACCGCCCCGACCGCGACGAGCGCGAGCGTGACGAGACCGGTGAGGCTGACCGGGTTGAACTCCGGCAGATGCTCCGGGAGCCCGACGGCGGGCGACAGGAAGGTCATGAACCGGTTGCCCACGATCAGGAACCCGCCCAGGAAGATGGCGCCGGCCGACAGGATGATCAGGGGCCAGGTCATGACGGCCGGAGACTCGTGCGGGTGGGCGTCACCCTCCCAGCGCTTCGCGCCGAAGAAGGTCATGAACACCAGGCGCGACATGTAGAAGCCGGTGATGCCCGCGCCCAGGACGGCGAGCCAGCCCAGGATGGCGTTGTGCTCCATCGCGGTCTCGATGATGCCGTCCTTGGTGAAGTAACCGGACAGCAGCGGGAACCCGATGATCGCCAGGTAGCCGATGAGGAAGGTGGCGAACGTGACCGGCATGGCCTTCCGGAGCGCGCCGTACTTCCGCATGTTCACCTCGTCGTTCATGGCGTGCATGACCGATCCGGCGCCGAGGAAGAGGTCGGCCTTGAAGAAGCCGTGGGTGATGAGGTGGGCGATCGCGAAGGCGTACCCGGCCGGGCCGATGCCCGCCGCCAGCACCATGTAGCCGATCTGCGACATCGTGGACCCGGCGAGGGCCTTCTTGATGTCGTCCTTGGCGGTACCGATGATCGCACCGGCGAGCAGCGTGGCCACGCCGACGATCGTCACGACCAGCTGGGCCGTCTCGGCGGCCTGGAAGATGACGCCGGACCGGACGATGAGGTAGACACCGGCGGTGACCATGGTCGCGGCGTGGATGAGGGCCGAGACCGGAGTCGGGCCCTCCATCGCGTCCAGGAGCCAGGACTGCAGCGGAAGCTGGGCCGACTTGCCGCAGGCGCCGACGAGCAGCAGCAGCCCGATCGCCGTCAGCGTGCCCTGCGACGCGCCGTGCGCGGCGGGGAACACCTCGGCGAACTTCAGCGAGTGGAACGTCGCGAAGATCGTGAAGATGCCGATCAGCAGGCCGAAGTCGCCGACCCGGTTGACGATGAACGCCTTCTTGGCCGCCGTCGCCGCCGAGGGCTTGTGCTGCCAGAACCCGATCAGCAGGTAGGACGCGAGGCCGACGCCCTCCCAGCCGACGAACAGCGCGACGTAGTTGTCGGCCAGCACCAGCAGGAGCATGGCCGCCACGAACAGGTTCAGGTAGGCGAAGAACCGCCGCCTGCCCGGGTCGTGGGCCATGTAGCCGATCGAGTAGATGTGGATCAGCGACCCGACACCGGTGATCAACAGGCAGAACGAGATCGACAGCGGGTCGACCAGCAGCCCCACCTTGGTAGCCATGCCGGGAATGAAGTCGTAGAGCGCGATCCCTCTACGGCGCTCGCCCGGCGCGAAGCCCAGCAACTGGACGAAGGCGAGGACGGCCACGACGAAGGACGCGAGCGCCGTGACGACGCCCAGCAGGTGGCCGAACCTGTCGGTCCTCCTCCCGCCCAGCAGGAGGACCGCCGCCCCCACGAGGGGGAGGGCGATCATCAGCCAGGCGACCCCGATCGCTCCACCGGAGTGAGTTATGAACTCAGCGGGTTCCACGGCCACCTCTTAGTACTTCAGCAGGCTGGCGTCGTCGACAGACGCTGACCTGCGGGTTCGGAAGATCGTCACGATGATGGCCAGGCCGATGACGACCTCGGCGGCGGCCACGATCATCACGAAGAACGCGATGACCTGGCCGTCGAGGTTGCCGTTCTGCCGGGCGAAGGTGACGAACGCCAGGTTGCAGGCGTTGAGCATGAGCTCGACGCACATGAAGACCACGATGGCGTTGCGCCGTACCAGCACGCCGACGCCGCCGATCGCGAACAGCAGCGCGGAAAGAACGAGGTAGTGGGTGGTCACTTGCCCTCCTCCTCCTGCTGGAGGATCTGCGCGACCTCGGGGGCCAGCGTCCCCTCCTCGGCCTCGTGCCTGGCGATGACCCGGTTGACCGACAGCGGCGAGACCGTGCCGTCCGGGAGCAGCGCGGGCATGTCGATGGCGTTGTGCCGGGCGTAGGTGCCGGGGCCGGGCAGCGGGGCCGGGTTCTTGCCGTGCCGGCCGAACTCGACGAAGCGGGCCCGGGACAGGTCCCTCTGGGTCGGCTTGGGCTCGGTGCGCTCGCGGTGCGCCAGCACCATCGCGCCGAGCGCGGCGGTGATCAGCAGCGCCGAGGTGACCTCGAAGGCGAAGACGTGCCGCGTGAAGATCAGCTCCGCGAGCGAGGGCACGTTGCCGTTCTGGTTGGCCACCGCCAGCCCCTTGGGAGCCGCGATCAGCGTGTTGCCGATGCCGAGGCCGAGCAGGGCGGCGAAGCCGAGCCCGGCCACGATGGCCCAGAACCGCTGTCCCCTGATGGTCTCGACGAGCGAGTCCGAGGAGTCCACGCCCACGAGCATGAGCACGAACAGGAACAGCATCATGACGGCGCCGGTGTAGACGATGATCTGCACGGCCGCCAGGAACGGAGCGTCCTGCACGGCGTACAGCACCGCCAGCGAGAGCATGACGACGCCCAGCATCAGGGCCGAGTAGACCGCCCTGCGGCTGAACACGAGCCCGAGCGCGGCGATCACGGACACGACCGCCAGCACCCAGAACGTGATGGACTCACCCATTGCTGCGACCCAACCGGTAGTAGTCCTCCTCGGTGTCGCCGAGGCGCATCTGGTGGGGCGGCTGTTCCATGCCCGGCCCGAGCGGCGCGAGGAGCATCTCCTTGGTGAAGATCAGCGATTCGCGGCTGGAGTCGGCCAGCTCGTACTCGTTCGTCATCGTGAGCGCCCGCGTGGGGCACGCCTCGATGCACAGGCCGCACAGGATGCACCGCAGATAGTTGATCTGGTAGGTGCGGCCGTACCGCTCACCGGGCGAGAATCGCTCGGTCTCGGTGTTGTCCGCGCCCTCGACGTAGATGGCGTCAGCGGGACAGGCCCAGGCGCACAGCTCGCAGCCGACGCACTTCTCCAGGCCGTCCGGCCACCGGTTCAGCTGGTGCCGCCCGTGGAACCGCGGCGCCGTGGGCCGCTTCTCCTCCGGGTAGTTGACCGTCACCGGCTTCTTGAACATGTGGTGGAAGGTGACGCCGAATCCCTTGATCGGGTTCAGCCAATCAGTTGCTCCCACTGGTCACCTCCTCTTTAGGGGCACGCGCCGACGGAACGACTCCGTGGTAGTGCGGAAGGTCGAGCGGCGGCACCGGGAACCCGCCCGCCGCCGGCTCCTCGCGGAGCTGCTCGAACTCCTCCTCGACCTCGGCGGCCCTGGCCTCCCTGCGGCGCTGGTTGACCGTGTCGAAACGGAGCCAGATGCCGAGGCCGGCGATGACGACCACCGCGCCGAACGCCAGGATGCCGTTCCGGTTGGACTCCGGAAGGCGGAGCGCCTGCAGCGTCGCGGCGAGCAGGATCCAGCCCAGGTTGAGCGGAATGAGCACCTTCCACCCGAACGCCATGAGCTGGTCGTAACGGACCCGGGGCAGCGAGGCGCGGACCCACACGAAGAACGCGAAGGCCAGGGCGAGCTTGGCGAAGAACCAGAGCATCGGCCACCAGCCGGTGTTGGCCCCGTCCCACAGCGAGATCGGCCAGGGCGCCCGCCAGCCGCCGAGGAACAGCGTGATGGCCATCGCCGACACCGTGAACACGTTCACGTACTCGGCGAGCATGAACATCGCGAACTTCAGCGACGAGGAGTATTCGGTGTGGAAGCCGCCCACCAGCTCGCCCTCGCCCTCCGGCAGGTCGAACGGTACGCGGTTCGTCTCGCCCAGCATCGTGACCGCGTAGATGAGGAACGACGGGATGAGCGAGAAGACGTACCAGGACGGCGTCGGGATGTGCATGCCGAAGATGTCCCAGGTGCCGCCGCCGGCCTGCTTGGCCACGATCTCCGAGGTGGACAGCGTGCCGGCCTTGAGGAACACCGCGACGAAGGACAGGCCCATCGCGATCTCGTAGGACACCACCTGGGCGCTGGAGCGCAGACCGCCCAGGATGGCGTACGGCGAGCGCGAGCCCCAGCCCGCGAGCACGATGCCGTAGACGCCGATCGAGGCCGTGGCCAGGACGAGCAGCACCGCGACCGGGAGGTCGGTGAGCTGCAGCGGGGTCTTGTGCCCGAACATCCAGACCATCGGCCCGAACGGGATGACCGAGAAGGCCAGGAACGCCGGCACGGCGATCACGACCGGGGCCAGGAAGTAGATGACCTTGTCCACCGTGCGGGGCATGAGGTCTTCCTTGAGGCCCATCTTCAGGCCGTCGGCCACCGACTGGAGCAGGCCGAACTTGCCCGCCCGGTTGGGGCCGTAGCGGTGCTGCATGCGCGAGATGAGCTTGCGCTCGGTCCACACGCCGAACAGCACGCCCAGCATGAGGAACACGAAGATCGCGACGGCCTTGATGATCGAGATCCACAGGGGATCGTGGCCGAAGTCGCTCAGCGTGGGTCCGGGGTTGTTCACGAGACACTCCCGATGGTTACGACGTCGCCCGCCACGGCGCGCAGGTCGCGGGTGACGGACAGTCCGGCCGAGTTCGACGGCACCCAGACCACCCGGTCGGGCAGGTCCGCGATCCGCACCGGCAGGACCACGCCGTCTCCGATGGTGATCTTCCCGCCGTCGACCGCGCCGATCTCCGCCGCCGTGGCCTCGGAGAGCAGCGCCGCCGCCGAGCGGGCGGTCCCGGACAGGTACGGCTCGCCGTCCTGGAGGCGGCCGTCGTCGAGCAGCAGGTGCCAGGTGGCCAGCACGGCCTCACCGGTCCGCGGCTCCCGCACCCCGCCGCCGACGACGCTCGGCGCGGCCGGGCGGGAGCCCCGCCAGGCGCCGAGCCCGGCGAGCTCGCGGCGCGCGGCGGCCGCGTCGGGCAGACCCAGGTGCACGTCCATCTGGTCGGCGATCGAGGTGATGGCCCGCAGGTCGCTCATCACGCCGGGGACGGCCGTGGCCACCTCGAACGAGCGGCCCCTGCCCTCCCAGTTGACGAACGTGCCGGCCTTCTCCGCGACGGCGGCGACCGGGAGGACCACGTCGGCCCGGTCGGTGACCGCGCTGGCCCGGATCTCCAGGCTGACGATGAACGGCGTGTTCTCCAGCGCGGCGAGCGCCTTGCCGGGGTCGGGCAGGTCGTACGGGTCGACGCCCGCGACGACCAGCGCGTCGAGCTCGTCGTTCAGCGCCGCCTCGAGGATCCCGGCGGTGTCCCGGCCGGGCGCGTCGGGCAGGGCCGCGACGTTCCAGGCCCTGGCGACCTCGCCGCGGGCGCTCTCGTCGGCGACCGGGCGGCCGATCGGCAGCAGGCCCGGCAGGGCGCCCGCCTCGATGGCCCCGCGCTCACCGGCCCGCCGCGGCACCCAGGCCAGCCGCGCGCCGGTGACCTGCGAGAGCCGTACGAGCGCGGAGAGGGCGCCACGGGTGGTGGCGAGCCGCTCGCCGGCGAGGATGATCGACCCGGCGGGCAGGATGTCGCCCGCGGAGCCGACCAGGTCGCCGAGCGCCTCGGCCTCGCCGCCGGGACGCGTCCGGATGAGCGTGCCGCTCACCTTGGCCAGGCCCGGCGTGGCGAACGGCGCCAGCGCGTAGACCTTCAGGCCCTTCTTCCGCGCGGCCTTGCGGAGGCGCAGGAAGACGATCGGCGACTCCTCCTCGGGCTCGAAGCCCGCGAGGAGCACGGCCGGGGCCTTCTCCAGGTCGGCGTAGGAGACCTCGATGCCCTTGCCCGCGATGGCGTAGGCGAGGAACCTCGCCTCCTCCTCCGAATGCGGCCGGGCCCGGAAGTCGATGTCGTTGGTGCCGAGGGCGATCCTGGCGAACTTGCTGTAGGCGTAGGCGTCCTCGACCGTGAGACGGCCGCCGACCAGCACGCCGGCCTTGCCGCGCGCGGCGGCGAGGCCCCTGGCCGCGACCGCGAGCGCCTCGGGCCAGGAGGCCGGGACGAGCCTGCCCTCCTCATCACGGATCAGCGGCGACCTGAGCCGGTCGGGCTGTGTGGCGTAGGCGAAGGCCCAGCGGCCCTTGTCGCAGTTCCACTCCTCGTTGACCTGCGGGTCGTCCCCGGCCAGGCGGCGGGTGACCTTGCCGCGCCGGTGGTCCGTACGGAGCGAGCAGCCGGAGGCGCAGTGCTCGCAGGCGCTCGGCGTCGAGACCAGGTCGAACGGCCGGGACTGGAACCGGTAGGCCGCGCCGGTGAGGGCGCCCACCGGGCAGATCTGGACGGTGTTGCCCGAGAAGTAGGACTGGAAGGGCTCGCCGTCGGCGACGCCCACCTGCTCCTTGGCCCCGCGCTCGAAGAAGTCGATGAACGGGTCACCGGCGATCTCGTCGGAGAAGCGGATGCAGCGCGCGCACTGGACGCACCGCTCGCGGTCGAGCAGCACCTCCGTGGACAGCGCGATCGGCTTCTCAAACGTGCGCTTCTGCTCCTGGAACCGGCTCTCGCCCTGGCCGTTGGACATCGCCTGGTTCTGCAGGGGGCACTCACCGCCCTTGTCGCAGACCGGGCAGTCCAGCGGGTGGTTAAGCAGCAGCATCTCCATGATGCCGCGCTGCGCCTTCTCCGCTACCGGGGAGGTGAGCTGGGTCTGGACGACCATGCCCTCGGCGACCTCGATGGCGCAGGAGGGCTGCGGCTTCGGGAAGCCCCGGCCGTTCCCGGCGTCCGTGATGTCGACCAGGCACTGGCGGCAGTTGGCCGCCGGTTCGAGCAGCGGGTGGTCGCAGAACCGCGGGATCTGGATGCCCAGCAGCTCGGCGGCCCTGATGATCACCGTCCCCTTCGGGACGCTGACCTGGAAGCCGTCGATGGTGAGGGTCACCATGTCCACGGGCTGCTCGACCGCTCCCGCCGAGGTGGTCTGTACCGTCATGCCTTACCCCACACAGTTGACGCGGCGCGATCGAACGGGCAGCCGCCGATCTCGAAGTGCTTGAGGTATTCCTCGCGGAAGTACTTGACCGACGAGTAGACCGGGCTCACCGCGCCGTCCGCCAGGGCGCAGAACGAGCGGCCCAGGATGTTGTCGGAGACGTCGATGATGGTGGCCAGGTCCTCCTCGGTGCCCTGCCCCTTGTCCAGCCGCTTGAGCACCTGCTTGAGCCAGTAGGTGCCCTCCCGGCAGGGAGTGCACTTCCCGCAGGACTCGTGCGCGTAGAACTCCATCCAGCGCAGCACGGCCCGCACGACGCAGGTCGTCTCGTCGAAGATCTGCAGGGCGCGGGTGCCGAGCATCGACCCCTTGGCGCCGACCGACTCGAAGTCGAGCGGCACGTCCAGGTGCTCGGCGGTGAAGATCGGCGTCGAGGATCCCCCCGGCGTCCAGAACTTCAGCTCGTGGCCCTCGCGGATCCCGCCCGCCATGTCGATGAGCTCGCGCAGCGTGATGCCGAGCGGCGCCTCGTACTGGCCCGGCCGGGTCACGTGGCCGGACAGCGAGAAGATGCCGAAGCCCTTCGACTTCTCGGTGCCCATGCCCGCGAACCAGTCAGCGCCGTTGGTGACGATGCTCGGCACGCTGGCGATGGACTCGACGTTGTTGACCACGGTCGGGCAGGCGTACAGGCCCGCGACGGCCGGGAACGGCGGCTTGAGCCTCGGCTGGCCGCGGTAGCCCTCCAGCGAGTCCAGCAGCGCCGTCTCCTCGCCGCAGATGTACGCCCCGGCCCCGCTGTGCACGACGACTTCGAGGTCGTAGCCCGAGCCGAAGACGTTCGTCCCGAGGTAGCCCTTCTCGTACGCCTCCCGGACCGCGGCCTGCACCCGGCGGATGACGTGGAGGACCTCGCCGCGCACGTAGATGAAGGCGTAGTTGGCCCTGATGGCGTAGGACGTGATGATGACGCCCTCGACCAGCGCGTGCGGGTTGGCCAGCATCAGCGGGATGTCCTTGCACGTCCCGGGCTCGGACTCGTCCGCGTTGACGACGAGGTAGTGCGGCTTGCCGTCGTTCTGCGGGATGAAGCCCCACTTCATGCCGGTCGGGAAGCCCGCGCCGCCACGGCCCCGGAGGCCCGAGTCCTTGACCATCTGGATGATGGCGTCCGGGTCCATGGTCAGGGCCTGCTTGGCCGCCGCGTACTCGCCGTACCCGTCGAGGGTGAACGAGTTCGGCAGGTCCCAGTTCTTCGTCAGAACCGGCGTGAGCTGTGTCATCGGTCGCTCACCGGTGCCTCCCAGCCATTGGCCTTGGCGATCTTCAAGCCTTGGAGCGACGGGCCGGACGCGGCGGGGCCCTCACCGGCCAGGCCGTCGGGGAAGCCCGCGAGCACCCGCGAGGCCTCCTTGAAGGTGCACAGCCTGCCCGGGCCCCGGGTCGGCGCGACCTCCTTGCCGGCCCTCAGGTCCTCGACGAGCTGCTTGGCCGACTCGGGGTTCTGGTTGTCGAAGAACTCCCAGTTGACCATCATCACGGGCGCGAAGTCGCAGGCGGCGTTGCACTCCAGCCGCTCCAGCGTGATCTTGCCGTCCGTGGTCGTCTCGTCGTGGCCGACGCCGACGTGCTCGGTCAGCTCGTCCCAGATCTGGTCGCCGCCCATGATCGCGCACAGCGAGTTGATGCAGACGCCGACGTTGTACTCGCCCGACGGCTTCCGCTTGTACATCGTGTAGAAGGTCGCGACGCCGACGACCTCGGCCTTGGAAAGGCCAAGCATCTCCGCGCAGAACTCCTGCCCGTCGTCGGAGACGTAGCCGTCCTCCGACTGCACCAGGTGCAGCAGCGGCAGCAGCGCCGACCGGGGCCGGGGGTAGCGGCCGATGATCTCCTTGGCGTCCGTCTCCAGACGCTCGCGGACCTCAGGTGAATACGTCACTGCGCCCTCCTCGCCTTCGGCTCGTCGGCGCATGCCGTAAACGTGCTGTGTTTCCTGGTTCGCTCGCTGCGCTCACTCACCTGTCCACACCTCCCATGACGGGGTCGATCGAGGCGACCGCCGAGATGACGTCGGCGATCATTCCGCCCTCGCACATCGCGGGCACCGCCTGCAGGTTCGTGAAGGACGGGTCGCGGAAGTGCACGCGGTAGGGGCGCGTGCCGCCGTCGCTCACCACGTGCGCGCCGAGCTCGCCGCGCGGCGACTCGACGGCGGCGTAGACCTGGCCCGCCGGCACCCGGAAGCCCTCGGTGACCAGCTTGAAGTGGTGGATCAGGGCTTCCATCGAGCTGCTCATGATGTGCGCGATGTGGTCGGGCGAGTTGCCGAGGCCGTCGGGGCCGAGCGCGAGCTGGGCCGGCCAGCCGATCTTCTTGTCCTCGATCATCACCGCGCCGCCCTTGAGCGGCCCGGACAGGCGGTCGAGCGCCTGCTCGATGATCTTCAGTGACTCCTCCATCTCGGCCATCCGGACGAGATAGCGGCCGTACACGTCGCACGTGTTCTGCGTCGGGACGTCGAACTCGTAGGTCTCGTAGCCGGAGTAGGGCTGCGACTTGCGCAGGTCCCACGGCAGACCCGCGGCCCGCAGGATCGGCCCGGAGATCCCGAGCGCCATGCACCCGGTCAGGTCGAGGTAGGCGACGTCCTTGGTGCGGCGGGTGTAGACCGGGTTCGCGTCGAGGAGCTTGCGCATCTCCTTGATCCGCCCCGGCATGACCTTGAGGAACTCACCGATCTTGTCGACCGCCCCGGCGGGCAGGTCGACGCTCACGCCGCCCGGCCGCACGTAGGCCATGTTCATCCGGAGGCCGGTGATGTACTCGAACAGGTCGAGCACCATCTCCCGCTCGCGGAAGCCGAACAGCATCGGCGTGGTCGCGCCCAGCTCCAGGCCGAAGGTCGCGATGGCCACCAGGTGCGAGGAGATCCGGTTGAGCTCCATCATCATGACCCGGATGGCCTGCGCGCGCTCCGGGATCCTGTCGGTGATCCCGAGGAGCTTCTCGACGCCCATGCAGTACGCCGTCTCGTTGAAGATCGGCGACAGGTAGTCCATGCGGGTGACGAACGTGACCCCCTGGGTCCACGTCCGGAACTCCATGTTCTTCTCGATGCCGGTATGCAGGTAGCCGATGACCGTGCGGGCCTCGTTCACCGTCTCACCGTCGAGCGTCAGCACGAGGCGGAGCACGCCGTGGGTCGACGGGTGCTGCGGCCCCATGTTGATGACCAGGTGCTCCTCGGCCGAGTCGGTGACGGTCTCGACCAGCTCGTCCCAGTCCTGGCCGGCGACGTCGTAGACGCGGCCTTCGGCCTCAGTCGTACTCATGAGTAGGACCTCCTCTGGTCCGGCGCGGGGATCTCGGCGCCGCGGTACTCGACCGGGATTCCGCCGAGGGGATAGTCCTTGCGCTGGGGGTGACCCTCCCAGTCGTCGGGCATCTCGATCCGGGTCAGCGCCGGGTGACCGTCGAAGACGATGCCGAAGAAGTCGTACGTCTCCCGCTCGTGCCAGTCGTGCGTGGGGTAGACAGAAACGGTGGACGGGATGTGCCGGTCGGCGTCGGGGCAGGAGACCTCGACCCGGATCCGCCGGTTGTGCGTGATCGAGCACAGGTGGTAGACCGCGCGCAGCTCGCTGCCGGTCTCCTGCGGGTAGTGCGCGCCGGAGACGCCGAGCGACAGCTCGAACCGCAGCGCCGGATCGTCGCGCAGGTGCCGCATGACGTCCACCAGGCGCTCCCGCGCGATGTGGAACGTGGCCTCGCCGCGGTCCACGACCACCCGCTCGATCGCGTCGCCGAACGACGGCTCCAGAGCGTCGGCCACCTCGTCGAAGTACGACCCGTACGGCCTGGCGGTGAAGATCGTCGGCCGGCGCCGTACGACCAGCCGGCCGTAACCGGAGGTGTCGCCGGTGCCGCCGGCGCCGAACATGCCCCTGCGGACGACCGGCTCCTCCGGCACGCCGGGAAGGTTGCCAGGGAGGTTGTCGGTGCTCACTTCTGGGCCCCCTGGTCGATCAGCGGCAGCGTCCGCAGCGCCTGGAGCTCGAGCTCGTCGATCTGCTTGGCCCGGTGCGCGCCGAACTTCATGTTCTGGATCTTGTCGTGCAGCTTCACGATGGCGTCGATCAGCATCTCCGGGCGCGGCGGGCAGCCGGGGAGGTAGATGTCGACGGGCACCACGTGGTCCACGCCCTGCACGATGGCGTAGTTGTTGAACATGCCGCCACTGGACGCGCAGACGCCCATCGCGATGACCCACTTGGGCTCGGCCATCTGGTCGTAGATCTGGCGGAGCACGGGCGCCATCTTCTGCGACAACCGGCCGGCCACGATCATCAGGTCGGCCTGCCGGGGCGACGCCGAGGCCCGCTCCATGCCGAACCGCGCCAGGTCGTGGGTCGGACCGCCCGTCGCCATCAGCTCGATCGCGCAGCACGCGAGACCGAACGTCGCGGGCCAGACGGAGTTCTTCCGGGCCCAGCCCGCCACCTGTTCGACGGTGGTGAGGACGAACCCGCTCGGGAGTTTCTCTTCAAGACCCATGGCTAATCCCAATCGAGGCCGCGACGGCGCCAGACGTAGGCGTACGCCACGAGGACGGTGACGATGAACAGCACCATCTCGACCAGCCCGAACACGCCGAGTTTGTCGAAGGCCACCGCCCACGGATAAAGGAAGATGATCTCGATGTCGAACACGATGAACAGCATCGCTGTGATCATGTACTTCAGCGGGAAGCGCCCGCCGCCGACCGGCTGCGGAGTGGGCTCGATGCCGCACTCGTAGGCATCCAGCTTGGCGCGGTTCCAGCGCTTCGGCCCGGTGAAGGGCGCGATGCCCACGGAGAACACGGCGAACCCCGCCGCGAGGACCGCGAGCACCAGAATCGGCACATACAGCTCCATGGCTACATGTCCTCGCTTGGTCGGTAGGAAGAGACAGTCATGCGGGCGGCGCCACCTTGGAAAGCGCGTTGATGATGCGGTCGGAGGCGTCGCCTCGCCGATCTGTGAGATTAGCCAGGAGTTTCAGCGCGAATCTCATCAGGGTCGGGTGCGGAAGGCCGTGCCGCGTGGCGAAGCTCATCACCCCGGGCCGTCCGATCGCCTCCACGAACAGCCGCCCGAGAGTGAAGTATCCCCCATAGGTTTCCTTGAGGATACGCGGATACTGGAGCAGCACCCGCTCACGCTGGGCGGGGGTGGCGCGCGACAGCGCCTGCACGACGACTTCGGCGGCGATCCGCCCGGTCTCCATGGCGTAGGCGATGCCCTCGCCGTTGAAGGGGTTGATCGAACCGCCCGCGTCGCCGACGAGCACCAGGCCCCGGGTGTAGTGCGGCTGCCGGTTGAAGGCCATCGGCAGCGCCGCGCCCCTGATCGGGCCGGTCATGTTCTCGTCCGTGTAGCCCCACTCGGCGGGCATGTTCTTCACCCAGCGCCTGAGCAGGTCGCGGTAGTCGATGTTCTTGAACGCCTCGCTGGTGTTCAGCAGCCCGAGGCCGACGTTGGAGGTGCCGTCGCCGACGCCGAAGATCCAGCCGTAGCCGGGGAGCAGCCGGTCGCCGTCCCAGAGCTCCAGCCACGACTCCAGGTAGTCGTCGTCGTGCCGGGGGCTCGTGTAGTAGGTCCGCACGGCGACGCCCATCGGGCGGTCCTCCCGCTTGTGCAGGCCCATCGCGAGGGAAAGCCGGGAGGAGTTGCCGTCGGCGGCGAGCACGAGCCGGGCCCCGTAGGTGACGTCCTCACCGTCGCGCCGGGCGGTGACGCCCACGATGTGACCGCTGCGCTCGTCGAGCACCGGCCCGGTGACGGTGACCTCCTGGAGCAGGGTGACGCCGCCGCTGCGCGCCGCGTGCTCTGCGACGATCTCGTCGAAGTCCATCCGGGTGCGGACGAGCCCGAAGTCCGGGAAACTGTGCAGATCGGGCCAGTCGAGCTCCAGGCGCAGGCCCCCGCCCATGACGCGCAGGCCCTTGTTCCTGATCCAGCCGGGGCCGTCGATGTCGACGCCCATCCCGATGAGCTCCTTGACGGCCCGGGGCGTGAGCCCGTCGCCGCACACCTTCTCGCGCGGGAACCGGGTCTTCTCCAGCAGCAGCACGTCAAGCCCGGCACGGGCGAGGTAAAAGGCGGCAGTCGACCCGGCGGGGCCGGCGCCGACGACGATGACGTCGGCCTCAGCTGCTCTCCGCTGTCCGCGGCCTTGCTCGCTCACGGGGGACCCTGCCTGTCACCTTCGTGCCTTTGTGAACCACTTCACAATCTGTCGCGCCGCAGTCTAACCCTTATTCCCCGCACAATGTCAGAGGGGGTGCGCTAAGGATTCCCGGCCTCCGGCTTGACGGCTCGATGAAGGGCCACTATGCCGAACGAGAGGTTCCGCCAGGCGACCTTCTCCCAGCCCGCCCGCTGGATGATCGCCGCGAGCGCGGCCTGATCGGGCCACGCCCTGATCGACTCGGCGAGATATTCGTAGGAGTCGGGGTTGGAGCTGACCGCCCGGGCCACCTGGGGCAGCAGCCTCATGAGGTACTGCGAGTAGACCAGGTCGAACGACTTGACGACGGGCCGGGAGAACTCGCAGATCACGAGCCTGCCGCCCGGTCTGGCGACCCGGAGCATCTCGCGCAGCGCCTGCTCGGTGTCCGCCACGTTGCGCAGCCCGAACGAGATCGTCACCGCGTCGAAGACGTCGTCGGCGAACGGCAGGTGAAGGGCGTCGCCCGCGATGAAGCTCACGCCCCGGACGCCCCCGCCGTACAGGCCGGAACCGCCGCGCCGCGCCACGCCGGTCCGCAGCATGCCGAGGGAGAAGTCGCAGGCGATCGCCCGCGCGCCCAGCATGGTGAAGGCGTCCGTCGAGGTGCCGGTGCCCGCGGCGAGGTCCAGCACGAGCTCGCCGGGCCCCGCGTCGATCGCGGCGGCGGTCGCCCTGCGCCAAAGCCGGTCCTGCCCGAGCGAGAGGACGTCGTTGACCAGGTCGTACCGCTCGGCCGTGCGATCGAACATCGCGGCGACCTCGTGCGGCTGCTTGTCCAGCGATGCGCGCGTCATGGTGGCAAGCCTAGGCGGCGGCCCGGGAAGTGCCTCACCACCATCACTGGATGCGCGCAACGTAGTTTGTTGATTACGCTCCGTCTGCTAGAACTTGGGGAATGCTCGCCAGAACCGCACTGATCGCAGTGGCAACGCTCGCGGCCCTGCCCGTGGTTGGAGATATGGGGCGCCCGGCCGGCGCCGGCGTGAGCCAGCCCCACGTGGTGTCGGAGAACCCGGTCGACACGACGCCGCACGTTCTCGACGGCATCGTGAACGCGCTGGCGCTCGTCGGCGACACGGTGGTGGTCGGCGGCGAGTTCAGCGCCGTGCGCGACGCCGGCAGCACGCGGGAACTCCCCCGCGCCAACATCTTCGCCTTCGACCTGCGCACCGGCCGGGTCCTGAGCGGCTTCGCGCCCGACCTCGACGGGCCGGTGTCCGCCCTGGCGGCGGGGCCCGGCGGCACCGTCTACGCCGGCGGCTCCTTCAACGGCCCCTTCGACCGTGCTCTGGTCCGGCTGCGCGTCGGCGACGGCTCGGCCGTGCCGTCGTTCTCGGCGCCCGTCTACGGAGGGAACGTCTCCAGTCTCGTACGGCAGGGCGCGGACCTCTTAGTCGGCGGCGACTTCAGCAGGATCGGCCACAGCGCCCGTACGGCTCTCGCCCGCGTGGACGCCGAAACCGGGGCCGTCGATCCCAGCTTCACGGTCACGCCGGGTGACAGCCGGGGAGGCGACGTCAGGATCTACGCGATGGCCGCGACCGGGGGCACGCTCGCGGTCGACGGGTCCTTCATGACCCTCGACGGCCTGCGCCGCCCCCAGCTCGGGCTGATCGACCTGGCGAGCGGGCGGGTCCTCGACTGGCACACCGAGGCGTACGCGGCCAGTTGCCGGGCGAGCTTCCCCTCCTACGTCCGCGGGCTCGACTTCTCCCCGGACGGGCGATATTTCGTGGTCGTCACCACGGGCGGTCCCGCGCCACGCACCTCGAAGCTGTGCGACTCGGCCGCCCGGTTCGAGACGTACGCCCGAGGTGATCGAATCCGTCCTACCTGGGTGAACCTGACCGGCGGTGACTCCCTCTACGCGGTGGCCGTCACCGGGTCGGCCGTCTACGTGGGCGGCCACCAGCGCTGGCTGGACAACCCCCTGGGCTCGGACACCGCCGGGCCGGGGGCCGTCAGCCGGCCGGGCATCGGGGCGATCAACCCCGTGACCGGCAAGGCGCAAAGTTGGAACCCCACGCGAGAAAGGGGAATCGGGGTAAAGGCGTTCCTGACAGTAAAGAAGGGGCTTTTGGTGGGAAGCGACACGACGAGGCTCGGGCATGAGTACCATGCCCGGGTCGGCATGTTCCCGGCGACCTAGTTCTCCCCCGCTCCCCGGCGATTCCTGGCGATCCGCTCGCTGACCGCGTCCCGCTGTTTCGACAGCAGAACGTAGCTGGCCACGCCACTGATCAGGAACGCCAGAGCGAACAGCACGTAGGCGTTGCGGACGCCGACGAGATAGAGGACTGCGAGGGCGACGGCGAACAGGCCGAGACGCGAAAGCGTGTAAACGACTACCGGATGCACAGCGTCGAGGTTACGTCACCCTCACGAGATGTCGGTCTGTCTTCGCATCTGGTGCGAGCACTGCTAGTGTTCACAACAAGGCGCTTTAGTAAAGAAACACCCATGAGCGCCCCAAAGAGGCTCTATCATATAACAATCGGGCATTGAGCCGGTAACAACCCGTGATCTTCTATGAAAACCACGGATAAATCAGGCTTCGCTCGGCACACTGGTTACCTGTCCGCCCGCTGCAGGACGCGGGACGCGAGGGGGAGAGATTGTGGAGAGTAGCAGCGAGCGACTGCTGACCCCTGGAGAGGTTGCCGCCCTCTTCCGGGTCGACCCGAAGACCGTGACACGCTGGGCCGCGGCGGGGCGAATCAGCAGCATCCGTACCCCCGGAGGGCACAGGCGGTTCCGCGAGTCGGAAGTGCACGCCCTTCTTCGCGGAGAGGACGTCCTTACGGCCGACCGGCCGAACGGCGACTCACCGCGAGTCTGACGCACGTACCAGCACCAGGTGATCCTGCGCGCTACCCCGATAGCGCAGGGTCACCCGAGTCAGCCCCGAGTCTGAACACGCCCGAGTTCAGTCCTGCTCGGCCTTGAAGGCCAGGAACTCGCGCTCCAGCTCGTCGTTCTCCTCGCGCCACCGGCGCCGCCGCTCGGCCTCCTCCTCTTCGGTGATCGACTCAGCCGCCCAGCGGTCGTAGTCCGGCTCACCGGGGGCGATCTCCATGTACGCGTTGCCGATCAGGCGCCCGTCATCGCTGGTCAGTGATTGGGGCACGCGGAGTGTCCCGTCACCGAGCCGGATCACGTACATCCAGACCACCTAGATTCCGTAGCGCCGGTTGAAGAACAGCATGACGTTCAGCGCCGTCCGCGTGTCCCCGCCCAGCATGTCGACCAGTGCCGGACGCTGCCGGGACGCGATCGCCGCGAACGCGTCGGCGAAGAACTCCTTGCGCCCGAGGCCGCCGGGCTGCCGGTGGAACGCCGAGACGAACAGCGGCCGGCATTCCTCGTAGAGCGCGGCGAACTCGGGAGAGTCCGACACCCACTCTCCCGGACTCGCGTCCACGTCGTCCAGCGCATGTCCGACTTCGTGCATCATCACGTCCGGCGTCGGAGAGGGGCGGTCCCCCACCACGATCTTGCGGTCGCCGTACGCGCCGGCGCAGATGTCCCAGGTCGCGCGTCCCGACGGCAGCGGCGCTCCGCGCAGGTAGCCCATGTCGTCCAGGTCGGGGACGCCCCCGCGGCCGATATAGATGCCGTCGAGCCCGATGGCCAGCTTGGCCTTGAGCTTCTCGGGCAACCTGGCGAGGCTGTCCACCGCGCGCACCGCGTCGGCCGAAGGAGGACCGTCCATCGCGTCCCACTGGCGGTAGAGGACCCGCTCAAGCGGCCCGCAGTGCCTGCGTCCGTCTCGCAGGTCGGGCACGTCCGGCCGGTGCGGCTCCGCCCGCGCGGGCTGGTCGTCCAGCTCGAAATCCCGCCACGTGTACTGCGGCCGGTCGTCCACCACTGGCGCGGTCACCGCGTGCACCCGCTCCACGGACCGCTCGGGCCACCGCTCTTCCGTTTCGCGATGCGACGAGACGTACGGCCCGCGCTGCCACCACCGCGACCCTCGCCGGTGGCGGCCCCTGTCGCCCGGCTCCGCCATCGCACCCCTCATGCCCTCGCGCCTGAGTTTCTACCGGTCCACCGTACGTTGCCCGCCTGGCCGCGTCACCCGGAATCATGTACGGCTATCACCCCGCAAACACGATCACAAGGAGATATGGCTTACCGTGTGGGCATGCCTAGCGTGATTCTCGGTCTGGCGCTGCTGGCCTTCTGGCTTTACTGCCTGTTCGACGTGATCACGACCCCGGATCCGGTGATCCGGAACCTCCCGAAGCTGCTGTGGATCCTCATCGTGGTGTTCCTCGCCGCCATCGGAGGCGTGTTCTGGTTCCTCTTCGGCCGCCCCCGGGCCCCTGGGTCCACGGCCGGGCCGTACGGCCCGCAGGGGGCGTTTGGAACGCGGCAAGACGCCCCCCGGGGCGGCGTCCCCCGGGGGCCCGACGACGACCCCGAGTTCCTCCGCCACCTGGAGCGCCGCCTCCGCGACGACGACTAACCCCTCCCCCCTCCCCCTCGGCGTGATCATGCAGAGATTCCCAGGGACGCGCTCGGAGCTGGCACCCTCTTGTGCGTGATCATGCACGGATTCCTTGAGTGCGGCACTGAACAGGGAGAACCTCATCAGCGATCATGCAGCTCGCCCGCGCCGTACGCCCTGACGGCCCTGCATGATCACGGACATCGTTCACGCTCTTCAGAGTCCTTCCACAGGAACCTGTGCATGATCACGATCAGTGTTGTGGCAGGAGAGAGCCGAACGCGGGAACCTGTGCATGATCACGCCGGGGAGGGGTGGGGGGGTGATCACCCGGGGGTGGGGTTAGTGAGGGACGTCGGCGTAGGAGTGGAGACCGCTGATGAAGACGTTCACACCGATCAGGTTGAAGAGCAGGCAGCCGAACGCGACCAGCGACACGATGATGGCGGCCTTGCCGCGCCATCCGGCGGTGGCCCGCGCGTGGAGGTAGGCGGCGTACGCGACCCAGGTCACGAAGGCCCAGACCTCCTTCGGGTCCCAGCCCCAGTAGCGGCCCCACGCGCGGTCGGCCCACAGGGCTCCGGCGATGACGGCGAACGTCCAGATCGGGAAGGAGATCACGATCGCCCGGTGCGCGATGCGCTCCAGGTCGGCGCGTGACGGCAGGACCGACGGCCGCCCGTCCTTCCTGATCAGGTAGAGGATGGCGCAGACGCCGGCCAGGATGAACAGCCCGCTGGAGACGATGGCGGCCGTCACGTGGATGGCGATCCAATAGGAGTGCAGCGCGGGCATCACCGGACCGGCCTGGACGTGCAGGAAGAGCACCGCGAAGCCCAGCCCCAGGGCGGCCGTCAGGGTGACGAACGCGCCGAGGAAGCGGATCGGCTGCCGGGTCAGCAGCACGAGGAAGGCGGTGGCGGCGGCGAAGCAGATCGCCACCACGAACTCGTACATGTTGCCCCACGGCCACCGGTCCACCGCGAGGCCGCGGGTGAGGATGCCGGCGAGGTTGCCCGCCCACGCGATCCACGAGAGGACGACCGCGACGCCCCCGGCCTTGACCGCCCACGGCGCCGGCCCCGCCTCCGGCTCGGTGCGGCTCTCCGGAAGGACGTCCCCCCCGCCGGCGCCGACGGAGACCAGCTCCCGCTTGGGGGCGGCGGCCGCCGTACGGACCCGGCCGAAGGCCAGCTCCAGCGCATAACCGATCATGGCGGCGAGATAGAGCAGGACGGTCGCCAGGATGAGCTGGTCGCTCAGCGTGGCGAGTCCCTCGTTGACCTGGGCAGGCATCCCTACTCCTCGTCCGGGCGAAGCGTGGTGACGATCTCGGAGAACTCCTCGGAGAAGCTCTCGCCGCCGCCCTCCGTGCGGGTCAATCCTCCCACCGTGACCTGCCGGTCCTTTATCCGGACCCAGACCCTGCGGCGGCGGATGGTCAGGGACAGCACGAGGCCGATCACCGCCGCGGCCGCCGCGAGCAGGGCGGGCAACCGGCCGGGGTCGTAGGTCGTCTGGAGGCTGATCCACTCCTTGACGCCGGTGAACTGGATCTTCCCCGCGCCGTCGGCAAGCTCGCGGGTGTCGCCCACGTTGAGCGGTGCGGGCTGGGCCGACATCGTGCCGAGCGGCTTCAGGTGGTCGGTGTTGAGCTGGTAGACCGACTGCGGCCGCCCGTTCTTCAGGCCGAGATCGCCGGAGAACGGGAAGACCTGGACCGTCGGGTTGACCGCGCCGGGGAAGACGGACACCCAGGCGCCGCCGTTCGGGACCGTGGTGGGCAGGAAGCGCGCGAGGAACCCGAGCTGCACCGGCTGCGCGTCGGGCACCTTGATCACGCATTCGGAGGTGTAGGTCGCCTGGTCGTTGGCGAGGCAGGGCACCGGCCCGTCGAAGGCCACCTGCCCCTTGCCGTCGATGACCTTGAACGTCGGAGCGTACCCGTGGCCGATGAGGTAGGTCAGCGTGCCGTTCACGTCGAGCGGGTCGTTGACCTTGAGGTCGAAGTCGCGCGGGGCGGACGTGGGCGAGTCCTGGACCGTGAGTTTGGCGCTGTAGTCGAGCGGCTGGCCCTGCTTGGCCCCGGCGGCGACATAGGTGGCACGGAAGTCCTCGAGCGTGAACGAGAACGGCTCGAGCGACTCGGCCGTCACCCGCTGGCCCGGCATGAACCGGTCGTACGCGGCGACGGCGTTGGCGAAGCCGTCCCCTTCGACCACGAGCACGTTGCCGCGGTAGCCGTACAGGCCGCCGGCGCCGACCGCGAAGAGCAGCACGAGGAGCGCGATGTGGAAGAGCAGGTTGCCGGTCTCCCGCAGGTAGCCCTTCTCGGCGGCGACCCAGTCCGGCCCCGTGACGACGCGGAACCGCCTCTTCCGGAGCTTCGCCGCCGCCTCCTCGACCGTGAGGCCGCTCTCGAACGACTCGCCGTGCGGCAGACGCAGGAGGTTGCGCGGCGCGGCCGGCGGGTCGCGGCGGATCTCCTTGAGGTGGACGAGCGCCCGGGGCAGCACGCATCCCGCCAGCGAGACGAACAGCAGCAGGTAGATGGCCGCGAACCAGGGCGACGTGAACACGTCGAACAGCCAGAACCGGTCCAGCCACTTGGCCTCGGTGGGGCTGTTGGCGTAATACTGCGCGACCCTGGCCGGGTCGACGCCGCGCTGCGGGTAGAGCGAGCCCGGCACCGAGCCGAGCGCGAACAGGAACAGCAGGATCAGCGCCGTCCGCATCGAGGTCAGTGTCCGCCAGGCCCACCGCAGCCAGCCCACGGGCCCGAGCCCCGCCGGGCGCACGGGATCCGGAGCGACCTCGACGGTGTCGTGGGGCGCCGTCATCAGATCACCGGCTCGAATCCGCCGACCCAGCCCTGCAGCCCGGCGATCAGATCGCCCCAGAGCCCGGTCACGAGCAGCAGGCCCACGCCGACGAGCATGGCGCCGCCGACGCGGGTGACGAGCGGGGTGTGGCGGCGCACCGCGGCGAACGCGTGGAGCGCCTTCCGGTAGGCCAGCCCGGCGAGCACGAACGGCAGGCCGAGGCCGAGGGCGTACGCGAAGGCGAGGACGGCCCCGCGGGCGGCGCTGCCCTGGTCGACCGAGAGTGTGAGGACGACGGCCAGCGTGGGGCCGATGCAGGGCGTCCAGCCGAGCCCGAAGACCACCCCGAGCAGCGGCGCGCCCGCGAGCCCCGCCGCCGGGAGCCGGTGGAACCGCACGTCACGCTGGAGGCCGGGGATGAGGCCGATGAACGCGAGGCCGAGGACGATCGTGACGACCCCCAGCACGCGGGTGATCATGCCGGCGTTGCCGAGCAGGACGCCTCCGAGGCCGCCGAACAGCGCTCCGCCCAGCACGAACACGGCGGCGAAACCGAGGACGAACAGGGCGCTGCCCAGGATCATCCGGCCGCGCTTCGGATCGCCGCTCATGCCCGTCACGTACGACAGGTAGCCCGGCACCAGCGGGAGCACGCAGGGAGACAGGAACGACACCAGCCCGGCCGCCAGCGCGATCGGGAGGGCGACCAGCAGCGATCCGGTCGCGACCGTGGCGCCGAGGTCACTCATCGCTCACCTTGGTGACCGCGTCGAGAAGGTCGTTGTACTTGACCTCACCCAGCGCGCGGGCGGCGATCCGGCCCCGATCGTCGATGATCAGCGTGGAGGGGATGGCCGCCGGAGGGACGGTCCCCTGGAACGCGAGCAGGACCTTGCCGGTCTTGTCGTAGATGCTCGGGTAGCCCGGCTGGACCGTGCGGTCGAAGGCCTGGGCGGACGCCTGGAGGTCCTTGAAGTTGACGCCGACGAACTCGACGCCCTTTGCGCGGGTCTTGGCCGCGATGTCCTTGAGCACCGGGGCCTCGGCCCGGCAGGGGGCGCACCACGAAGCCCAGAAGTTGAGCACGTAGACCTTGCCGGAGGCAAGCTTGGCCGTGCCGCCGTCGAGGGTCGCGCCCTCGATCGCGGGCGCCTTCTGGCGGGCGCCGGCCCCGAAGAGCTCGACCCTGCCGTCCCCCGGCACGAACCTCGTGTCGCCGGATCGGGGCTGGGACGCCTGACCGCCCGCGCAGCCCGCGAGGGCTGTCACGGCCAGAGCGACGATCACGGACAGGCTCTTGGCGGACACGGGAGGAGGATCTCCTTGTACTACAACCGGTAGAGCTGTAAGCCTACCGAGCACGCGGGGTGCCCCGGCCAGCGGGTCATGCCCCGGGAACGGGATTGCCCTTGAGGAGCGCGCCGGCCGGCTCGCTGTAGCCGACGCTGCTGAGGCGGTCGCCCTCGAACGTGAAGCTGGTGAGGCTGGCCAGCGCGCACTGGCGGCGGCGCGGGTCGTGCCACAGGCGCCTGCCCTCGGCCGCCAGGCGGAGAACCCAGATGGGCAGCTGGTGGCTGACCAGCAGTGCCTCGTGACCGCGCGCCCGCTCCCGCGCGTCGTCCACGACCGACTTCATGCGGGCGACGACCTCGGTGTACGGCTCGCCCCAGGACGGCCGGAACGGGTTCCTGAAGTGCCGGTAGTAGCGGGGGTCGCGGAACACGCCGTCGCCGGCGACCCGCATGCCCTCGAAGACGTTGGACGCCTCCATCAGCCGCTCGTCGAGCGTGACCTCCAGGTTCAGCGCCTGGGCGGACGGCGCGGCCGTCTCCTGCGCCCGCTCCATCGGTGAGCTCCAGACGGCGACGATGTCCCTGCCCCCGATGGCCTTGGCGACCACCTCGGCCATCTGCCTGCCGTTTTCGGACAGGTGGTAGCCCGGCAGCCTGCCGTACAGGATCCCGGAGGGGTTGTGGACCTCACCGTGGCGGAGGAGGTGGACGACGGTCGTCTCAGTCATGGCCTCGACAGCCTACCCGGCGTCCAGGCCCTCGCACGCGGTCCGCAACGCGTCGACGGCGGCGCGAATCGCGGGACGGCGGGCGGCGTCGGTCCGCCAGACGGCGTAGAGCCGCCGCACGGGCGGAGGCTCGATGGGCACCGCGTCGACGCCCTCGGGCAGCGGTCCCCGGCCGAGTCGAGGGACGAGCGCGCATCCGTGGCCGGCCGCGACCAGAGCGAGGTGGGTCGGATACTCGTCCGCCATGCAGACGATCTCCGGCTCCTTCTCGACCGAGCGGAGCAGGAACAGTAGAAAGTCGTTGCACACGGTGCCCGGCGTCGAGGCGATCCAGCTGTCACCGGGGAGGTCGGCGAGCTCGACCTTCTCCCGGCCCGCCAGCGGGTGGCCGACCGGCACGATGACGTCGGCTATGTCGTCCAGCAGCGCCACGCGGGAGAGGCCGTCGGGCAGTGCCATGGGCCGGTTCAGCCAGTCCTGCACCACGGCGAGGTCGATCTCCCCCCGGGACACCTCGCGGAGCTGCCGTTCCGGCTCGCGCTCGTAGATCAGTAGATCGAGGTCGGGATGGTGCTTCTTCAGCACCGAAAGCGCCTGGGGCAGGATGCCGCGCGCCGCCGTCGGGAAGGCCGCCATGGTGAGCCTGCCCACCACGGCGCCCCGCAGCGCCTCGAAGTCGGCCTCCGCGGTCTCGACCAGCGCGAGGATCTTCTCCGCGTGCTCGGCGAGCAGCCCCGCCGCGTCGGTGAGCTTCACCCCCCGGCCGTTGCGCTCGACCAGGACTGTGCCCGTCTCGCGTTCGAGCTTGGCGAGCTGCTGGGAGATGGCGGACGGGGTGACCATCAGTGCCTCGGCGGCCGCGCCCACGGATCCGTAGACGGCCACCGCGTGCAGTGCCTTCAGCCGGTGGAGATCCAACATGTAAGCCAGTTTAAACCGTGCAGCTTAGAAAATCTTGCTTGTCCTCAACTGTTAAGCAGTGAAACGATATGGGCATGCGAATCCTGAACAAGCTCTTCACTAAGCCCACCCGTCCGTCCTACCTCGAGGCGCTCGCAGCCGACGCCCGCCAGAGACGAAACAGGCAGAGCACCTCCTCCCGCTGATGCGACCCCGCCACCTCGCCCTGAGCATCGGCCTCGCCGCCGTCTGGGGCTTCAACTTCGTCGTCATGCAGGCGGGGCTGAAGCACTATCCGCCGCTGATGTACGCGGCGCTCCGGTTCCTCGTGGCCGCCTTCCCCGCGGTGCTCGTCATCGGATCGCCGCGCGTGCCGTGGCGGTGGGTGCTCGCCACCGGCGCGTCGCTCGGCGTGGCGCAGTTTGGCCTGCTCCTCGTGGGCATGCGCGCCGGCATGCCGGCCGGGCTGTCCTCACTGGTGATCCAGGTCCAGGCGGTCTTCACCGCCCTCTTCGCGATCCCACTGCTGCGCGAGCGCCTCAGCCGCCGCCGTGTGGCGGGCATGGCCCTCGCGTTCGGCGGTCTCGGGGTGATCGCCATCGGCGTGGTAGCACGCTCGAGCGCGATCCCGTTCGGCGCGTTCCTGCTCTGCGTCGGCGCGGCGGCCGGGTGGGGCCTCGGCAACATCGCCATGCGGAAGGCGGCGCCGCCCGACGCGCTGCGCTTCATGGTCTGGGTGAGCGCCGTGTCGTCGGTCCCGCTCCTGGGGCTGGCACTGGTCGCCGACGGGCCGTCGTCGCTGGCCGTGTTCAGCGCCGAGGGCGTGGGCGCCGTGCTGTTCACCGGCCTCGTCTCCACCCTGGGCGGATACGGCGTGTGGGGCTGGCTGCTCACCCGCTACGACGCCTCCGTTGTCGCGCCGTACGCCCTGCTGGTGCCGGTCTTCGGCCTGTCGTCGGCTGCCCTGGTGGCGGGCGAGCGGATCTCCTGGCTCACCGTCGCCGCCGGCGCCCTCATCCTGTCCGGTCTGCTGTACGCCAACTCACGTCCTCGTACGGCTCTCGCCCCGGCCGCCGAGCCGGGCTACCTCCGGACGCTGGCCGTACAGGCCCGAGCCCGCCGCGCCCTCCGGCAGCCCGGCGACCTTCCCGTCCTCGTGAGAGAGAACGGACAAAGCGCCCCGAGGTGAGCGGGATGGCCACGGAGAGTAGCGGGGACGATGCCGCGGTGAGCGACGTGAGCAGCGCGCTGGAGTACTGGCCGGCCCTGCTCGGTTAGCCCGGCCGCGTTTTTAACTGGCTTGGGCGGCGGCTTTGGCGGCGAGAGGGAGCGCCTCGGCGACGCGGGTGAGCGCCTCGTCGTCGTGGGCCGACGACAGGAACCACGCCTCGTAGGCCGACGGCGGCAGGTAGACCCCCTGGTCGAGCATGCTGTGGAAGAACGCCCGGTAGGCGCCGGTGTTCTGGGTCTGCGCCGAGGTGAAATCGGTGACCGGCCCATCCGTGAAGAAGATCGAGAAGAGGCTCCCGGCCCGCTGGAGCCGGTGGGGGACGCCCGCGGCGGCCAGCGCGTCGGAGGCGGCCCGGCCGATCACCAGCGCCGCCGCGTCCACCCTGTCGTACACGTCGTCGTCGCAGGCCCGCAGCGTGGCCAGCCCGGCCGCGCAGGCCAGCGGGTTCCCGGACAGCGTGCCGGCCTGGTAGACGGGCCCTTCCGGCGCGAGGGCGGCCATCACGTCGGCCCGGCCGCCGAACGCTGCGGCGGGCAGCCCGCCGCCCATGACCTTGCCGAAGGTCATCAGGTCGGCCTCGACGGGGTCGATGCCGTACCAGCCCTCCGCGGACACCCGGAAGCCCGTCAGCACCTCGTCCATGATCAGCAGAGCGCCGTTCTCCGTGCACAGCTCGCGCAGGCGCTGGTTGAAGCCCTCGGCCGGGGGCACCACGCCCATGTTCGCCGGGCAGGCCTCCGTGATCACGCAGGCGATCTCGAACGACCGGAACGCCTCCTCGACCGCCTCGACCGAGTTGTACGGCAGGACGATCGTGTCGGCGGCGGACGCCCCAGTGACTCCGGGGGTGTCCGGCAGGCCGAACGTGACCACTCCCGAGCCCGCGGAGGCGAGCAGCGCGTCCACGTGCCCGTGGTAGCAGCCGGCGAACTTCACGATCTTCGACCGGCCGGTGAAGCCGCGGGCCAGCCGTACGGCCGACATCGTGGCCTCGGTGCCGGAGCTGACCAGGCGGACCTTCTCCACCGGCTCGACCCGGGAGACGATCTCCTCGGCGAGCAGGACCTCGCCCTCGGTCGCGGTGCCGAACGAGAACCCGCGGGAGACGGCCTCCTCCACGGCCGCCACGACGGCGGGGTGGCGGTGGCCGAGGATCATCGGGCCCCATGAGCACACCAGGTCCACGTACCGGTTTCCGTCGACGTCCGTGACGTACGGCCCGTCGCCGGAGGCCATGAACCGGGGCGTGCCGCCCACGGCGCCGAAGGCGCGCACCGGCGAGTTGACGCCGCCCGGAACGATCTCACGGGCGCGGGCGAACAGGTCCTCGGAGGTCTGCGTACGAGTCACGTCCCCAGATTACGGGCCCGGGGGTGCGGCAGCCGTACCGGATCTGGTGGGCGGGGTCTGGTGGGGGCGGGGTCTGGTGGGGGCGGGATCACTCGCAGAAGTCGGCCAGCAGGTCGAGGACGCGGAGCGGGTCGGGCAGCGGGCGGCCGTCCGGCGGGCGGAGCCAGCTCACGGCGCCGCCGGTGGCCAGCGTGGACGGCGGCGCCAGGACGTAGCTCTCGCGGCAGTGCCAGCGCAGGCCGGGCGTCTCGTCGATGGTCTCGGGGCCGGCGTCGAGGTGGCAGGACCACCACTCGTCCTCGTCCTCCGGCGCGCCCCGCGTGGCGACATAAAAAAGGACCCGGTCGCCGTTCACGGCGACCGGGCCCGTTTCGAAGCCTGCTGCGTCCATCGCGGCCAGCGCGGGCGTCCCCGCGGAGGCTTGTACGTCGAACACGTCGAACACCCTGCCGGTGGGCAGGATCACGTTGGCGTCGGGCTCCTGCTCCCACCACCGCGTCAGGAGGGCCGAGTCCGTCGTGGCCTGCATCTGCCAGGCGGGCGAGACCGGGTGCATTCCCGGCTCCGGACACCCGACCCGGTCGCAGGAGCACGCGCGCCCTCCCTCGGCCAGCGGATGGGCGCCCATACAGCTCGCCCACCCGAGCTGGGCGTACTCCAGCACCGAAGAGATCTTCCGTGGCGCCGCCCGGTGCGCACGCCGTTTCGTGCGACGGGCCAGCGGTACCCCGACCATGGTGCTCCTCCCCACAAGGAACGTGCCTAGCGATGCCTCCCGCGATGCCTCCGCGATGAATGGTCAGGATAGTCGGCGGGCGACCTCCGTGGCCCAGTAGGTCAGGATCATGTCGGCCCCGGCGCGGCGGATGGCGATGAGTGACTCCATGATGACCCGCTCCCGGTCGATCCAGCCGTTCGCCGCGGCCGCCTCGACCATCGCGTACTCGCCGCTCACCTGGTAGGCCGCGACCGGCACCTCGACCAGGTCGCGGACCTGGCGGAGGATGTCCAGATAGGCCAGGGCGGGCTTGACCATCACGGCGTCCGCGCCCTCGGCCAGGTCGAGCCGCACCTCGCGCAGCGCCTCGCCGACCGGCCCGGCCGGGTCCTGCTGGTACGCGTTGCGGTCGCCGAACTGCGGCGCGCACTCGGCGGCCTCGCGGAAGGGCCCGTAGAACCCGGAGGCGTACTTCGCCGAGTAGGCCAGGATCGGGATCTCGGCGAAGCCGCCGGCGTCCAGCGCCTGGCGGATCGCCCCGACCTGGCCGTCCATCATGCCGCTGGGCGCGATGACCTGCGATCCGGCCGCCGCCTGGGCGACGGCCGCCGAGGCGTACCGCTCCAGGGTGGCGTCGTTGTCCACCTCGCCGGTGTCGGTCAGAAGACCGCAGTGGCCGTGGTCGGTGTACTCGTCCAGGCAGGTGTCGGACATCACGACCAGGGAGTCGCCCACGTCCGAGGCGAGGTCCCGCAGGGCGACCTGCACGATCCCCTCGGGGTCGTCGGCGGCGGACCCCCGGGCGTCCTTGTGGGCCGGCACCCCGAACAGGATGACGCCGCCCACTCCCGCCTCGGCCGCCTCGTGGGCGGCCTTGCGCAGCGAGTCCCGCGTGTGCTGGACGACGCCGGGCATCGACCCGACCGGCTGCGGCTCGGCGATGCCCTCCTTGACGAACATCGGCAGGATCAGCTCGGCCGGATGCAGCCGCGTCCCCGCGACCATCCGGCGCAGCGGGGCCGTACGGCGCAGCCTGCGCGGCCGTGCCGCCGGAAACTCCGCGATCGTCACTGTGGTCTCCATCCGGCGTCACTTGACACGGCGGCGGGCACCTCTGCGGGTCTGCGAGGGCCTTCGGGGCACCTCACCGGCCGAAAGGGCCGCCTGCCGCTGCTTGGCACCATAGTCCGCCAGGGCGGCGGCCAGGGCCGAAGCTGACGGCTTGTCGGCCATCACGTCAACCCGCAGGCCGAACTCCTCGGCCGTCTTGGCCGTCTGCGGGCCGATGACCGCGATGACCGTGACGTTGTGCGGCTTGCCGGCGATGCCGACGAGGTTCCTCACGGTCGACGACGAGGTGAACAGCACCGCGTCGAAGCCGCCGCTCTTGATCGCCTCCCGGATCGGGGCGGGCGGGGGCGCCGCCCGGACCGTCCGGTAGGCCGTGACGTCGTCGCACTCCCAGCCGAGCTGCGTGAGCCCCGCGACCAGCGTCTCGGTCGCGATATCCGCCCGAGGCAGCAGGACGCGGTTGATCGGGTCGAGCATCGAGTCGTACGGAGGCCACTCGGCCAGCAGGCCCTCCGACGACTGCTCGCCGGTCGGCATGAGGTCGGGCTTCACACCGAACTCGACGAGCGCGCGTGACGTGGCCTCGCCCACCGCGGCGACCTTGAGCCCGGCGAACGCCCGCGCGTCCAGTCCGTACTCCTCGAACTTCTCGCGCACGGCCTTGACCGCGTTCGCGCTGGTGAAGGCGACCCACTCGTAGCGGCCGGTGACCAGGCCCTTGATGGCGCGGTCCATCTGCTGCGGGGTCCGCGGTGGCTCGACCGAGATGGTCGGCACCTCCTCCGGCACGGCGCCGTAGGAGCGGAGCTGCTCCGACAGGCCCTGAGCCTGCTCCTTCGTGCGCGGCACCAGGACCCGCCAGCCGAACAGCGACTTGGTCTCGAACCAGGAGAGCCGGTCGCGCATGCCGACGGCCTCGCCCACGACGATGACGGCCGGCTCGGTCATGCCCGCGTGCTTCAGGTCGGGGCCGAGCCGGCCCAGCGTGGAGACCACGGTGTACTGCTCGGTCGTGGTGCCGTCGCTCGTGACGGCCACCGGCGTCGAGTCGGGCTTGCCCGCCGCGATCAGCGCCTTGGAGATCGGCACGGCGTCCGCGACGCCGTTGTAGATGACCAGGGTGCCCTGGCAGGCGGCGTGCGGCGCCCAGTCCTCCACCTGCGCCGCGTCCACGATCCGGAACTCCGGCACGGCCACCGCCGGCGGGATGCCCGCGTAGGTCAGCACGGCCGTCGCGGGCGGGACGCCCGGCACGATCTCGAAGTCGACGTCGGCCTTGGCGCACGCCGTCACCTCGTCGGTGACCGAGGAGAAGAACGACGGGTCGCCGGGGCACAGCCGCACGACGGTCCGCCCGGCCTTCGCCTCCTGGATGGTCCGCAGCGAGACGGAGTTCTCCGCCGCGTCGGCGGAGACGTCGACGACCTCCACGCCCTGGCGGCAGTGGCGCAGCAGCGAGCCGTACGCCTCCCGGTCGAGGACGACGACATCGGCCCTGCTCAGCAGGTCGGCGCCACGCAATGTGAGCAGGTTCTCGTCACCCGGCCCGGCGCCGACGAATGCGACGAACCCGGTACAGGCGTGTGGACTGTGATTCACGGAGCTCAATGGGCCTGCTCCCCCATCAACGTGCCGGCCCCTTCGGCGATCATGGCGGCCGCGAGCTCGCGGCCCAGGTCCATGGCCGCCGGAGAAGGTCCGGAGGTGGACTTGCGCACCGACCGGACCCCGTCGACGGCGACGACGGTTGCGGTCAGATTCAGAATGTGCCCGTCACCGGACGCGAAAGCACCTACCGGCGCCGCGCACCCGGCCTCGAGGGCGGCGAGGACCGAGCGCTCAGCGGTCACCGCGGCCCGCGTGCGCGGATCGTCGACGGCGCTCAGCAGCTCGATCAGGTCCGTCCGGGCGGCCAGGCACTCGAGGGCGAGCGCTCCCTGCCCCGGGGCGGGAAGCATCTCGTCGACCTCGAAGACCTGCGAGATGTCACCGTCACGGCCGAGCCTGCCGAGCCCGGCGGCGGCCAGGACGACCCCGTCGAGCTCACCAGAGGTTACCTTGCCGATACGAGTGTCCGCGTTGCCCCTGATCGGGACATAGTCGAGGTCAGGCCTGATCATGCGGAGCTGGGCGACCCGGCGGGGCGACCCGGTCCCGATCCGCGCGCCGGACGGAAGATCGGAGAGCTTCGCCGCGCTCACGAGCGCGTCACGGGGATCGTCCCGGGGCGGGATGGCCGCGATCAGGATCCGCTCGTCCGGCGTCGTGGGGAGATCCTTCAGCGAGTGGACCGCGAAGTCGATCTCGCCCTCGATCAGCTTGTTCCGCAACTCGCTGACGAAGACGCCGGTCCCGCCGAGCTGGGTGAGATTGGCCTTCGTCACGTCGCCGAAGGTCGTCACGCCGACGAGCCGCACCTCACGCCCCGTGAGGGCGGTCAGCCGGTCGGCCACGATCTGCGACTGGGTCGTCGCCATCAGGCTCTTGCGCGTGCCGAGACGCAGAGGATCGCTCACTGGTCCATCTCCATCCGGGAGACGGCGTCCGGCGCCTTGGGATCGAGGTCGAAGAGCTCACGGAGCGCCTCGGCGTAGTGGTCGCCCGCCGGGGAGGCGGCCAGCCGCTTCACCCGCACGGTCGGCTCGTGGAGCAGCTTGTCCACGACCCTCCTGACGGTCTGGGTGACCTCGTCGCGCATCCGGCCGTCCAGCTCGGGAAGCCGTGACATGAGCCGGCCGATCTCGGACTCGACCACTCCGGCCGCCTTGGTCCGCAGCGCGATCACCGTCGGCGTCACCTTGCCCGCCCGCTCCGCTTCCAGGTAGGCCGTGACCTCCTCGGCGACGATCCGCCTGACCGCGGCGATCGCCTCGGCCCGGCCGCCGTCGGCCGTGTCGCTTCCCAGCCCGGCCTGCTGCATCGACTCCAGATCGACCAGCGTCACGCCTGGGAGCGCCCGGACCCCCGGATCGACGTCGTGCGGGAGCGCCAGGTCGAGCAGGAAGAGCCCGGTCCTGCCGTTCATCGCGGTCGCCACCATCTCGGCGGTGATCGCTCGGTTCCCCGCGCCGATGCAGGAGATCACCAGGTCGGCCTCGGCCAGCTCCGCGGGGACGTCCGCCAGCTCGGCGGCCCGCCCGCCCACGGTCTCGGCCAGCCGTACGGCACGCTCGTGGGTGCGGTTGGCGATCACGATGTCCGTCACGCCCGCGCGGGAGAGGGTCGCGGCCGACAGCGCGCTCATCGAGCCCGCCCCGACGACCAGGGCCCGCTTCCCGGCGATCGGGCCCATCACCCGCTCGGCCAGCGTCAGGCCCTCACCCACCAGCGACGCCCCGGCCCGGTCGATGTCGGTGTCGGCGTGCGCCCGCTTGCCGACCCGGAGGGCGTGCTGGGCCAGCTCGTTGAGCGCCGTCCCGGCCGTGCCCTCGTCCTGGGCCAGACGCAGCGCCGTCCGGATCTGCCCGAGGATCTGGCCCTCGCCGACGACCATCGAGTCGAGGCCGCAGGCCACCGCGAACAGGTGCTCGACCGCGCGGTCCTCGTAGTGCACGTACAGGTGCCGGGCCAGCTGCTCCTGCGGCATGCCGGAGTGCGCGCTCAGGAGACCGGTGACTGCCGTCACGCCGCCGTGGAAGCGGTCGACGTCGGCGTAGACCTCTACCCGGTTGCAGGTGGAGACGACCAGCGCCTCGGAGACGTGCTCGTCCTGCCACACGTCGTGCAGCAGCTTGGCGAGCGCGTCACCGGTGACCGTGACGCGTTCGAGCAGCGCCACCGGCGCGGTGCGGTGGCTGAGGCCGACGACGAGGAGGCTCATGATCACACTCCGCTCGCTCGCTCACTCACATGACCACCCCGTCCGGCCACTCCTCGGCCATGATGGGCCCTCCACTAGCCTTGCGCTGCTCGTGGAACGCAAGAATCTGCAGCTCGATGGATAAATCGACTTTACGGACATCTACTCCGTCAGGCACAGCCAGAACGACGGGAGCGAAGTTCAAAATACTCGTGACACCGGCCGCGATGACCCGGTCGCACACATGCTGCGCCGCCGTCGCGGGCGTCGCGATCACCACGATGGAGACCCCGCGCTCGGTGATCACGGATTCCAGCTCGTCGGTGTGTTCCACGACCAGACCGGCGATCCGGTCGCCGACGACTTCCGGATCGGCGTCCAGCAGGCCCGCCACCCGGAATCCCCTGGACACGAATCCTCCGTAGTTGGCCAGGGCTCGCCCGAGGTTGCCGACGCCGACGATGGCGACCGCCCAATCCTGGGTGAGACCAAGCTCACGCGATATTTGGTATATCAAGTACTGAACGTCGTAACCCACTCCCCGCGTGCCGTACGACCCGAGGTGGGACAGATCCTTGCGCAGCTTCGCCGAGTTGACCCCGGCGGCCAGCGCGAGATCCTCCGAGCTCACCGTCGGCGTGCCCCGCTCCGCCAGCCCGTTCAGCGCACGCAAGTAGAGCGGCAGTCGCGCGACGGTCGCGTCGGGAATGCCGCGTTCGCGGGCCTGTGGGATGCGGCGGATCACGTGCCGGTGCTCCAGGGGGACGGACGGCCGGTGCGCCCCCGGCCGCACGAGCGGATGCGACGGATGTCGTAGACATCTAGGTTAGTGCCTTTGTGAAGCCATGCACAAAGTGAGTGCCCGTTAACTGTCCCAGGACGGCGCCCCGGTGGCGAATCCGCCCCGCACACCCCGCAATAGGCTGAGGTCATGGCCCCTCGTGATCACCGCATCACCCTCCTCGGCAAGCCCGGGTGTCACCTCTGCGACGACGCCCGCGCGATCATCGAGCGCGTCGCGGAGGAGCTCGGCGTGCCCTGGGAGGAGCGGGACATCACCGCCGACCCCCAGGACCAGGCCGAATACTGGGAGATGATCCCCGTCGTCCTGATAGACGGCGCCCAACACGACTACTGGCGCGTCAACGAAGCCCGCCTCCGCACCGCACTGACGGCGTGATCATGCACACGTTCCCACATGCACCGTTTCATCTGGCGTTTCGCGTGACGTGATCATGCACGTGTTCCCGTAGGCGCTGTTCTAACTGGTGCTTTGCGCGGCGTGATCATGCACTGTGCGGCACGCCCGCAGGACGGGCACATCGCATGATCACGAAGCGTCGTGGCGCTGATCGGACTGCGCGCGGCGGAATCCCTGCATGATCACAACCTGAGAAACCGTACGTCGCGGAGCTTCCGGGGAGACCGTGCATGATCACGGCGACTTCGGGTTGTACGCCTCAGACGAAGGTGGTGGGGAGGGGGACCACCTTGGCGGCGTTGACGGTGAGTTCGATCACGTTGGTGGCGAGGACGAGCGGCTGGCGTTCGGTGGCGAAGCGCTCCATGTGGGGCTGGCGCTGGTGCTCGGAGAAGCCGACCTCGTCGCGGTAGAGCTCGTAGACGATGCGCTGGAGAGGCGCGGACTTCACGCCGTGGCAGACGAAGACCAGCGTGTCGGGCTCGTTGCGCTGCACCGCCTCAACGGTCTCCTCCGCGAGCTTGTCGAACGCCTCGCCCGAGCCGTCCAGCAGCGTGAAGACCGTGAGCAGGCCGTAGATGGACGGGGACGGCTTGACCGACCCGCCTCGTGGGGCCGGCGCGGGGCTCTGCCGGGACGCCGAGCCGAAGCCCACCCCGAAGCTGGCGGCGACCTCCGGCGGAATCTCGGCCCCCGGGAAGACGGCACCCGTGGCCGGCATGCCCTGCGGCTCCGCCTTCGCGGGAGCCGGCATGCCGTACACGTCGGCGGCCATGAGCTGGCCCGTCGCGGGGCCGCCGAAGTCGTCGAGCGGCTGCATGCGGGCGGCGTAGTCGACCTCCTCGCCGGCGCGGTACTCGGCCACGAGGTCACCGAGTCCGGAACGGCGGGGCGGAGCCTGGGCGGGCGGGGAAGGCGGTGAGGGCTGTGACGGCTGTGAGGGCTGTGACGACGGTGAGGGCGGCGAGACCGGCGGCGCGGGCGGGGCCTCCCGGCGGTCGGCTACGCGGCGGCGACCGCTTTCCTCCCACTCGTCGTCCTCATCCTCGTCCTCCTCGTACGGCGCGAGCGGTTTGGCCACCGCGTACCAGATCCCACCGGCGGTGACGGCGAGGAGCGCCACGATGACGATCCCGGGGAGCGTGAGCTCCAGCGCTCCCACAAGCGCCATGCCGGCCGGGGCGAGCACCACGGTCGCGTTCATGTTGTCGGCGTCGTAGTCGTCCCCGTCGCGCCAGCTCAGCAGGGCCACGGCCAGGGAGATCAGCAACATGACGATCACCAGCACGTGGATGCCCCGCAGCAGCCACTCCGGCCAGATGTCCCAGTGGACCGGGGCGTCCGGGAGCTGCTTGGTGAACCCGCCGGCGACCGGGTCGAGCAGCATGATGACGACGCCGACGACCGTGAGGGCGATGCCCAGCAGCCACCCGCCGAAGCGGGCCGACGCCTTCTCCGCGAGGAGTTGCAGGACGCCGACCGCGAGCCAGAGCGGCGCCAGCAGCGAGCCGGTGATCTCGAACGCCCGGAAGGTGACGGACCCGAATCCGGTCAGGTGGCCGACCGCGATCGCGCCGAGCGAGAGGGCGAGCGCACCCGTGGTGACGCTCCACGCGATCAACCAGCCGGTGGGCTCGTCACGGAGGCGCCCGATGAGGACGCCGGTGGTGATCCCGGCAAGCAGGGCGCCGGCGAACGCGAGGAGAGCGACAAGGACTTCCATGGTGGACCCCATGCTGCCGGACATTGCCTTCCGACCGGTAGCCGGTTCCCCAGAGCGGCCCGCGGACCGGAATCACCGTTACGCGAATTGATTACTGTGCTCAGACGGATTGTGTTATTTCCCGATGATTTCTAGAGTGTTCGAGCACGCCGACTCCCCTTCCCCCATGGGATACCGGATGCCGAACACGTGGCCGTTGGCCGGGCTGTCCCCTCCAGCCGGAGCAGCGCTACCCGCGCGCGCCGTCGATCCCGTCGCCGGCGAGAACGACGAGATGCGAACGCTGGTGTTGCGCGCCAAGACCGGCGACACCGAGGCGTTCGGCATGCTGTACGACCGCTATCTGGAGCTGGTGTACCGCTACGTCTACTTCCGGGTGGGCGCGCACGCCCTCGCGGAGGACCTGACGAGCGAGACGTTCCTGCGGGCGCTGCGCGGGATCTCCGACTTCACCTGGCAGGGCCGCGACTTCGGCGCCTGGCTGGTGACGATCTCCCGCAACCTCGTGACCGACCACTTCAAGTCAGGCAGGAACCGGCTGGAGGTGGTCACGGCCGAGGTCCTGGACACGCCCCTGGACGGGCCGCACATCCCCGAGAACGCCGTGGTCACGAACATGGTCAACGAGCGGGTGATGCAGGCGATCAAACAGCTCGGCCCGGAGCAGCAGGAGTGCGTGATCCTGCGCTTCCTCCACGGAATGTCGCTCGCCGAGACCGCCATGGTCATGGGCAAGAAGAGCGGCGCGATCAAGGCCCTGCAGTTCCGTGCCATCAAGGCACTCGCTCGCGCGCTACCCAAGGATCTCTAGCCCGTAACCCATACCGCCGTCCCGTCGTTGGGAATGTGGCAGGGGCAGGAGCATCAAGCGGGGATGGCGGGAGCGTTCATGGGCTGGTGGCGACCCTCGCGCCGGCTGTGCGACTGGTGGGCCACCCGCACGACCGGCCATGTCACCGCGCGCCTGCGCACCCTGGGAGGCAGCCCCAGCCCCGAGTTCCGCGCCAGGCTCCGCGAGGAGCTGCTGCGCGCGCACGCCGCCGAGCGGGTCCCCGCCGGGGAGCCGCCCGCCCGGCGGCCGGAGATCCGCCGCCGGTCCCTTCTCGTACGGCTCCGCCCGGCCATCGTGTTCGCCGTCCTGCTGGCCGGGATGTACGCCACGGGCATCAGGACCTACCATTCCGTGCCCGGTGACGTGCTGTATCCGCTCAAGCGGACGGCCGAGTCGACGTTGCTGTCCCTGGCGACCGACGACCAGGAGCGGGCCGAGCGGGAGATGATCGCGGCACGGCTGCGGGCGGCGGAGACCGCCTCACTGGTGGGCTACCCGGCGCCGGATCGCGACCGGCTGATCGAGCAGACGCTCGACGACATGGAGACGACGACCCGGGCGGCCCTGAGCCGCGTGCAACACCATGGCCAGATCAACAGGGCGGCCCGCAGCTTCGCCCAGCAGCAGCGCACGATGGTGGAGCCCCTGCTGCCGAAGCTCGACGACGAGAACCGTGACAAAGCCAACAAGTACCTGAGCTATATCGACACGTTCACGGCTTCCGGCCATTGACGTACGGCTCACCGCTGACGTACGGCTCACCGCGCACATGGGCGATTAAGCTGATGTGCCATGAGGCGGCTATTGCGACGGCGGGAGGCGGCGGAGATCGCGGGTGAGGTGGCGGCCGCGGCCGCGGTCTCGGCCCCGGCGGTCGTCCCGGATCCCAGCGCGGCGGCGTTCTTCGATGTCGACAACACCATGATGCGCGGCGCCTCGATCTACCACTTCGCCCGCGGGCTCGCCTCGCGGGGCCTGTTCACCACCAACGACCTGCTGAAGTTCGCGTTGGGCCAGGCGTGGTTCCGGGTCCGCGGCAACGAGAACCCGGAGCACATCGCGCGGGCCAAGGAGATGGCGCTCGCCTTCGTCGCCGGGCTCAGGGTCGACGACGTCGTGCGCCTCGGCGAGGAGATCTACGACGAGGTCATGGCCGACCGCGTCTGGGCCGGCACCCGGGCCCTGGCCCAGGCCCATCTCGACGCCGGCCAGCGGGTGTGGCTGGTCACCGCCACCCCGGTCGAGCTGGCCCGGGTGATCGCGCAGCGCCTCGGGCTGACCGGCGCGCTCGGCACGGTCGCGGAGACGGCCGATGGGACCTACACCGGCAGGCTGGTCGGCGACCTGCTCCACGGGCCGGCCAAGGCGGAGGCGATCCGGGCGCTGGCCCGCCGCGAGGGGCTCGACCTGTCCCGCTGCTCGGCCTACAGCGACTCGGCCAACGACCTGCCGATGCTCTCGCTGGTCGGCCACGCGTACGCGATCAACCCCGACAGCGAGCTCCGCGAGCACGCCCGGGAGGAGGACTGGGAGATCCGCGACTTCCGGACCGGCCGGAAGGCCACGATGATCGGCCTGCCGATCGCGGCCACGGCGGGCGCCATCGCGGGCGGCATCGCCGCCGGGATCGCGCTGCGCCGGCACTATCGCTCGGTCGTCTGAAGGCGCTCGGTCGTCTGAAAGGCGCTCGATCGTCTGAAATGCCTAGAAGAGCGGCGGGAACGCGTGGCCGCGCCGCAGCCGCAGGGCGTTGAGCCGCTGCTGGATGGTCTCGCGGACCTGGTCGGTGAGGTTGAAGACCAGCATAGGGTCGTCCGCCTCATCGGGATCGAACTCGTCTGTCCGGATCGGCTCGCCGAACTCGATGAGCCATTTCGACGGCAGCGGGATCAGCCCTAACAGCCCCAGCCAGGGAAAGAACGGCGTGATCGGCAGGTACGGCACCCCGAGAAGCCGGGCGAGCGTCTGGAAGTCCCCGACCTTGGGGTAGATCTCCTCGGCCCCGACGATGGCACAGGGCACGATCGGCACCCCGGCCCGGATGGCCGACGCCACGAAGCCGCCCCGGCCGAACCGCTGGAGCTTGTAGCGCTCGGAGAACGGCTTGCCCACGCCCTTGAAGCCCTCGGGGAAGACCCCCACGAGCTCGCCCTTGCGGAGCAGGCGGTCGGCGTCCTCCGGGGTGGCCAAGGTGTGCCCCGTCTTGCGGGCGAGATGCCCGAGCACGGGAAGCTGGTAGACGAGGTGGGCCCCCAGCAGCCGCACCGGCCGCTTGGCCTCGTCGTGCAGCGCGACCTGCATCATCAGCGCGTCCACCGGCAGCGTGCCGGAGTGGTTGGCCACCACCAGAGCTCCGGAATCGGCCGGGACGTTCTCCAGGCCCAGCGTCTCGACCCGGAACCAGTGGTGGTAGAGCGGCCGGATGAGCTCCAGCAGGACCTTGTCGTTGAGCTCGGGGTCGAAGCCGAACTCGTCGACCTCGTACTCCCCCGAGACCCTGCGCCGCAGGAAGGCGAACAGCTCGGCGAGCCGCTCGTCCGACGGGCCGGGCGGAGGAGCGCCGCGTGCCGCCGAGATCGGGATGACCCGCGCGCCGTCCGCGCCGGAAGCCGGCATCTCGCTCACCACCTCGTCGCCAGGCCGGACAGCCAGTCCACCATGGCCACCTGCAGGTCTCCGCCGATCCCACGGGATCGGAGGAAGTCGTCGAACGCGGCGGCCGTGCTGTACTTGGGCTTCCAGCCAAGCTCGGCGGACAGCCGGGTGGTGTCCACGGCACGGCCGTGGAGCAACAGCACGATCTGCTCCGGGGAGAAGTCGACCAGACCCGCGTTCCGCGCCAGCCCTCCGAGCACGCGGAAGGCCGGAGACGGCACCGGGACCGCCGGACGGCCCGCCCGCCGCGCGCACTGCGACAGCAGCAGCACGCCGTCTCCGGCGACGTTGAACACGCCTGGGTGGTCCTCGACCGCCATGCGGCGCAGCACCTCGACCGCGTCGTCCTCGTGGACGAACTGCAGCCGGGGGTCGAACCCGAAGACGGTCGTCAGCACGGGCTGCGAGAAGTACCGCGTCAGCGGGGAGTCGATGCCCGCGCCCATGAAGTTGGCGAACCGCAGGGTCGAGGTCGCCACGTCAGGACGCCGCCTGGCGAAGCCCCTGGCGTATCCCTCGATCTCGTGGGCGTCCTTGGCGTAGCCCGAATGGGACACGTCGACCGGCTCGGTGTCCTCGGTGAACACCGCGGGAGCGTGCGGCGACGAGCCGTACACGGCCGTGGTCGATCGCACCACCACCCTGCGCACCGTCGCCGACCGCTGGCAGGCCGCCAGCAGCTGCATGGTGCCGATGACGTTGTGCTCCTTCATGGCCGAGCGGCTCTGGGCGGGGCCGCTGACCAGGCTCATGTGCACAACGGTGTCGACGTCCGCCGCCGCGATGACCTGCGCGATGTCGGGGCTGCGCAGATCGACGCGGACGAACTCGGTGCGGCCGAGCGGCGCGCCGCCGTCTCTCGCCGGAGAGGGGGGTGGCACCGTATCGACGCCGATGACCCGGTCGATGCCCGGGTCCGCCGCGAGAGCAGTCGCCAGCCGAGCACCGATGTGACGAGAGACCCCGGTGACAAGCACGGTATGGGTCATCGCCGCCTCGCTGGGGTGTCCGTGTTCACGGTCGCCCGGCCCCTCGGGGACCGGTGCGCGCTCCGTCTCGACTACTTCTTGTTACGCCGCTGGATGCGGGTCTTCTTGAGCAGCTTGCGGTGCTTCTTCTTCGCCATACGCTTACGGCGCTTCTTGATCACAGAGCCCACGGGACCCCCAGGTGAAGGTAGTGAATGTCAAACCGGCGCGCGAGCGCACACCGGCTCAACAGCCTACCGGCGATCCACGGTAGATCGCCCCCCAGGGGACCCCGCGTGGCCCGCGGGGCCGCTTCATCCAGCTTCGATGAAGGCATCCCTCAGGTAGTCGTGTACCGCCTGCTCGGGCACTCTGAAGGATCGGCCGACCCGGATGGCCGGCAACTCACCCGAGTGCACGAGCCGGTACACCGTCATCTTGGACACCCGCATGACAGTGGCCACTTCGGCCACCGTCAGGAACTTCACCTCGCTGAGAGGTCTTTCGCCTGCACCCATCGGACGCCTCTTCCGCACGTGTTTCCGGGTTATCCCCACTGGTGCCATCGCTCACGCACGTGTACTGCCGTCAGCGTAAGTCCGGACTCCGAGTAGGCAAACCCCCCATTTCATCAGTCACCGGAGCCTTGTGCCGTCAAAATCGAGAAAATCGCTGGCAGCAGCCGGGCCGTGCCCCTCGCCTCAATCTTGGAACGGACCAACTTCTCTCACATTAGAGTCGCCCAGGAACACCAAAAAGTTGGCAAACGGTCGACACACCGGCCCAAAAGTGGGCCTGAAATGCCCGGTTTGGGGCGACCCGGAAAGTCCGGATCCGATTTCAGAGCGCTTGGGCGATCCGGTCGATGAGGTAGGTCGTCAGCGGCCGGTAATACCGGGGCAACACGTTGTCATCCAGCGGCACGGTCACCGCGATCTTGCCCTCGGCCTCCCCAGCGAAGAGGGCGGGGTCGTTGCTGTCCGCGAACCCGACGGTCTCGATCCCGGCCTCTCCGGCCGCACCCGCCCAACCGTGGTCGGCGATCACCAGATCCGGCCGCTCCTCGGCCAGCATCGCCCGCATCGGCGCGGGGTCGTGCGTGTGGACGAGCGTTCCGCCGTCGGACAGCATGGCCACGTCGTCCAGGTAGCGGATCTTCCTCCGGCGGCCCAGGCCGCCGCTGACGTAGCTCCAGTCCTCGGCGGGCGAGAGCAGGGTCGCGCCGCGCGCCTCGAGGAACCTGGCCAGCGCCAGGTGGATGGTGAGCAGGCCGGTCGGGTGTCCCGTGGCGACGATGACGCGGGTGCCGCCCGGGCGCAGCGCCTCGGCGACGCGGTCGCCCATCGCCTCAACGGCGTCGATCGTCCGCTCGGGATCGATGGTGTCCTGTCCCTGGCGGTGCGCCGGGTCGGCGATCACGCCGGCCTTCTTCGCCATGAGCTCCAGCACGTCGGCGTATGTCCACTCCTCGGAGAACGTGAGGCCGAACATGTAGTGCGGGTCGCGCAGCGCCAGCGACCGATAGTGGTCGAGGTTGTTCTCCCGGGTGGTCGCGATGTCCCCGGCGATTCCCGTCCTGACGAGGTGGTCCCGCAGCTCGGCGCGCGACGGAACGGCCGAGGCGGTGGCGAAGGCGGCGTGCGGAGGAAGGGTCACAGGGGGTACAGCGCTCCTCGTCTCGTCATGATTCCGTCAGGGCATCGGATCCAGCCCGTGGAGGGGGAAGACCGCGTTCCTGCTCGCCATGATCGCCCGATCGATGTCGTCGGCTGGATCGTACCCTTCGGAAAAGTCACGATAATCCGGGTGGCGCCCGTCGGTCATGGTGAGCGGGGGCGTCTCGCCCGTCCGTTCGCGGACCAGGGTCCGCCAGCTCTCCGGCGTCTGCGTCTCCGGATCCACGGGAGCGCCCGCCGCCTCGGCGATGAGATGCGTCCAGGCTCGGGGCACGACCTGGACCAGCTCGTAACCCCCGCCGCCGGTGGCGATCCACCGGCCCCCCGCGGTCTCGTGAGCCAGCCGGTGCAGCTCCGCGTAGGCCGTACGCTGCCCGTCGACGCTCAGCATGAGATGGGCGAGGGGGTCGAGCGCATGGCTGTCGCAGCCGTGCTGTGTGACGAGGATCTCCGGCGCGAACTCCCTCAGCAGCGGCGGGACGACCGCGTGGAAGGCCCGCAGCCAGCCACTGTCGCCGCACCCGGCGGGAAGCGCCACGTTGACCGAGGTCCCGTCCGCGCCCGTCTCCTGGGGGAAGCCCGTGCCCGGGAAGAGCGTGCGCGGGCTCTCGTGCAGGCTGATCGTGAGCACTCGCGGATCGTCGTAGAACACGGCCTGCACGCCGTCGCCGTGATGGACGTCGACGTCGACGTAGGCGACCCGGGAGGCGCCCTGGGAGAGCAGCCAGGCGATCGCGATGGCCGGGTCGTTGTAGACGCAGAAGCCGCTGGCCACGGAGGGCATCGCGTGGTGCAGGCCCCCGGCGACGTTGACGGCGTGCTCGGCCTCGCCGTTCCACACCGCCTTCGCGGCCTCCAGCGTGGCCCCGGCGATCAGCGCCGACGCCTCGTGGACTCCGGCGAAGGCGGGGTTGTCGGGGGTGCCCAGCCCTCGGCTCAGATCGGGGCGGCCGGTCCTGGAGACCTCCTTCACCCCGTCGATGTAGTCCCGCTTGTGGACCAGCGCCAGCTCGTCGTCGGTCGCGGCGGCGCAGCCGGTCATCTCCACGCCGTCGAGCACCCGCAGGTCCCGGGCGAGCGCCATGGTGAGCTCGACCCGCACCGGCGCCAGCGGATGCTCGGGACCGAAGTCGTAAGAAATCAGCTCGTCGTCCCAGACGACCCGCACCGCCTGACTCATGACCGCGACGGTACCGTTACTCGGTGCGGAGGGCGACGACCGGGTCCAGCCTTCCGGCCCGCCGCGCCGGGGCGACGCCGAAGAAGACGCCGACGGCGACCGACACCCCGAACGCGAGGGCGATCGACCACCAGGTGATCGCCGCGGGCACCGGCGAGACGGCCTGGATCAGCAGCGCCCCGCCGACGCCGAGCAGGATGCCGATCAGCCCGCCGATGGTCGTCAGCAGCACGGCCTCGATGAGGAACTGCCCGAGGATGTCGCGCTGACGGGCGCCGAGGGCCTTGCGCAGGCCGATCTCCTTGGTCCGCTCCCTCACGCTGACCAGCATGATGTTGGACACGCCGACGCCGCCGACCAGCAGCGAGATGCCCGCGATGGCGGCGAGCACGCCCGTGAGCATGCTGAGGACCGTACCGATGGTCCCGAGGAGCTGCGTCTGCGTCACGGCGGAGAACTTCTCGTCGGGATAGCGGGCGTCGAGCGCGGCGACGACGCGGCGTTGCAGCGGCTCGATCTCGTCGGGGCCGGACGCGCCGACCGCGATGCCGTTGATCCTGGGCAGCCCGATCAGTCGCTGGGCCGTGGTGACCGGGATGTGGACCTCCTGGTCACGCGCCACGCCGAACGTCGAGCCCACCGTCTCGTAGACCCCGATCACCCGGAACCGGACGCCCGCGATCGTGACCTGGCGGCCGATGGGGTCGACGTCGCCGAACAGCTTCCCCGCCACCTCGGCCCCGAGAATGGCCACCCGGCGGCGGGTGTCGACGTCGGTCGCGCTGAGATAGCGGCCGCGGCGTAGCGGCCGGTCGAAGATGTTGGGCAGGTTCTCGTCGGTGCCGGTGAGCGTGGCGAACACCTCGGTCCGCCCGACCCGCACCGACTCGCCGGAGTTGACCGCGACGGTCACCTTGGACGGATCCCCGACGACGCGGCGCACGTAGGCGACGTCGGACAGGTCGAGCCGGCTCTGCGTCGGGGCGGCGCCGAGGCCCACCTGGCCGGGAACCACGAGGATGATGTTGCTGCCGAGTCCGGCGATCTCCTTCTCCACCGCGTTCTTGGCCCCGGTCCCGATGGCGACCAGGATCACCACCGCCAGCACACCGATGATCACACCGAGCATGGTCAGCGTGCTGCGCAGCCGGTTGACCCGCAGGGCCTCCAGCGCCATCCGCAGCGCCTCCGCCGTCCTCATCGGGTGTCCCCCTCGATTCGGGTGTCCCGCTCGATGAGGCCGTCGCGGACGTGGACCTGACGGCGGGCGCGGGCCGCGACCTCGGGCTCGTGCGTCACCAGGACGACGGCCACGCCGCTGTCGGCGTTCAGGCGCTCCAGCAGGTTCATGACCTCATCGCCGTTCCGCGTGTCGAGGTTGCCGGTGGGCTCGTCCGCGAGGACGACCTTGGGGTCGCCCACGAGGGCGCGGGCGATCGCGACCCGCTGCTGCTCGCCGCCGGACATCTGGGACGGCCGGTGCCCGAGCCGGTGTCCCAGCCCGACCGCCTCCAGGGCCTCCCTGGCCCTCACCCGCCGTTCCGTCCCCGAGACGCCCCGGTAGACCAGCGGAAGAGCCACGTTGTCGATCGCCGACGTACGGGCCAGCAGGTGGAAGGACTGGAAGACGAAGCCGATCATCTGGTTGCGCAACTCGGCCAGCTTGGTGTCGTCCAGGGTCGAGACGTCCACGCCGCCCACCCGCAGGATGCCGGATGTGGGCCGGTCGAGGCAGCCGAGCAGGTGCATGAGCGTCGACTTGCCCGAACCCGACGGGCCCAGGATGGCCACGAACTCCCCCTGGTCGATGCGCAGGTCGACGCCGCGCAGGGCGTCCACCGACACGCTTTCGAGGAGGTAGGAGCGCGTGAGCCCCACAGCTTCGAACGCCGGCTCACTCACCGCACGCCACCCCGCTTCCCCTGTGCATGATCACGTGCGGGCTTCGAGCAGGTCGCCGGCCCTCTTGGTGCACGTGCGCATGATCACGCAGCGAGTGGGGGCCGGTCATTGGGCCTCCCCGGGAACCTGTGCATGATCACGGCGGGTCATGGGAGGGGCTGGGCTTGGCGGACGGTGTCGGCGCCCTTGACGACGACCTGCTCGCCCGGTGAGACGCCGCTGAGGACCTCCACCGCGGCGTCGCCCTGCGCCCCCAGCTTGACGACCCGCCGCTCGGCCCTGCCACCGCGGACCGCCCAGACGATCGTCTCCCGCCCGCTCGTCACGATCGCCGAGGCCGGTACCGCTGTCGCGTCCGGAGACTCCCTCACGGTGAGGCGGACGACGGCGCTCATCCCGGGTTTGGGCCACGGGGCCGCACTCTGGTCGTCGTAGACCCCCTTGCCGAGCCTGAGCCGTACGGGATAGCTCACGCCCCCGGTGGCGCCTTCCTTGGGGGTGACCCCGATGCCCGTCACCGTGGCGGCGTAGGTCGCACCGGTGACCGCGTCGAGTTCGACATGGGCGGGCGTCCCCTCTTTCACCAGCAGCACGTCGGTCTCGTCCACGTCGGCGGAGAGGGTGAGCGTGGACACGTCGGTCACCGTGGCGATGGTGTCGCCCGCCGCCACCGGGACGCCGGTCGCGATCACGCCTCCGGACCGGCCACTGGGTGCGGCGGCCGCCGCCCCGGCCTGGCCCGCGAGCCCCGCGGGGAGCTGGCTGAGGAGGCCGCTCAGGCCGGCCGTACCGCCACCGGAAGAGGGACCCCCGAGCGTGACGACCCCGCCGAACGGCGCCTTGACGACGAGGCCGTCCACGGTCCGCTGGGCGGCCTTGACCGCGACCCTGGCCTGGGACCTCGACGCGGCCTGGAGGGACGACATGGAGGCCGTCAGCCCGCTCAGGCCCGCCCCGAGCCGGCCGGTCACCTGGCTGATCGACTGGTTGAGCCCGGTGACGATCTGGCTGAGCGCGCGCTGCTGGGCCCTCTGCTGGGCCTCGGCCGTGTCGACGGCGGACAGCAACTGGGCTCTGATGGCGGGATCCTTGATCTTCTTCGCCGCTCTCCTGGCCTGCGCGAAACAGCGGGCCACGTCAGGCGATCCGGGCAGCTTGAGCGGCGGAAGGCGCACGGAGGTCGCGCCGCCGCCGAGCGAGACGGGCCGGGAGGCCTGCCTGTCGGCCTTGCGGGCCTGGTCGAGCTGGTCCTTGGCCTGGGGAGAGCTGATCTTCGCGAGGATCTGGCCCTTCTCGACGGTGTCGCCGTCCTGGACGTAGAGCTTGGCGACGGTACCGGAGGCCGGAGCGGTCAGGGCGGCGGTGGCGCGGGCGCCGACCGTCGCGGGCGCCTCGACGACCTCACTGACCGGCGCGCGGGTCACCCGCGCGAGCTGGACCTTCGCGGGTTCGGACCCGGAGCAGCCCGCGACGAGGAGGACGGCGAGGAGCGGGAGGATTCCGCCACGAAACGTCACCCGGCCAATCGTAAAGGGGGGGTCACACGGTCCCCTCAGACGCGCCTCAGATTCCTGATGGCGGGCACACTCAGCAGGCAGACGACGCCGATCAGGCCGACCACGAAGCCGAACATCAGGACGTGCTCGGCCCCGACCCGCGCGGCGACGGGCCCGGAGAGGGCCTGCCCGATCGGGATGCTGAGCACCGAGCCCGCGACCTCGTAGGCCGTCACCCGGTTGAGGACGTCCTGGGTGACCTGGGTCTGCACGCTGGTGGCCCACATGACCGACCAGAACGCCCAGGCCGCGCCGCTGACGGAGAACGAGGCGGCGACCACAGGGCCCGGCAGGTGGAGGGCGATGACCAGTGGCTCCAGGAAGTACAGGATCATGCCGACGGCACCCGCGGCCAGCGGCCGGGCCGGCTTGACCCACATCGCGAGCACCCCGCCAACGATCGTGCCGGCCCCGGCGGCCGACATGATCCAGCCGACGGCCGCCTTGCCGAGGGTCTCGCTGACGACCGCCACGCCGAGCGGCATGAGCGGGCCGAAGACGAGCACGCCGTAGACGGACCAGACGATGATGACTCCCCACATCCAGGTGCGCGAGCGGAACTCGTCCCAGCCCTCCCGCAGGTTGCGGAGAAAGGACGAGCCGCGGGCCAGCGTGGCCACCGGGCGCACGCGGAGCGCGAGGAGACAGACGGCGCTCACGGCGAACGTCCCGGCGTTGACGCCGTACACGACGCCGGCGCCTCCGAGGAGGATCAGCGAGCCGGACAGGGCGGGGCCGAGGAGCTGCGCCATGGCATCGGCGACCCTGAGCGTGGCGTTCGCCCGCTGCACGTCCTGGGAGATCTGCGGCACCATGCTGCTGACGCCGGGCTGGAACATGGCCGCGGCGGCCCCGCTGAGCGCCGACAGCACGATGAGCAGCGGGAGCGCGGGCGTGCCGGTGAGGAAGGCCGCCGCGATGACCGACTGGGTGACGACGCGGACCAGGTCCGCGCCGATCATCATGCGGCGGGCGGTGAACCGGTCCGCGAAGACGCCGCCGAACAGGATGAGGCCGCCGAAGGGGGCCATCCAGGCGGCGAGGACGTAACCGACACCCGTGGCCCCGTATCCGGCCCCGAGCACGCCGAGGGAGACGGCCACGGGCAGCATGGCGTCTCCGAGGATCGAGATCGCCCGTCCGACGAAGTAGAGCGCGAAGTCACGTGTCCAGAGGGCTCCCCGCCGGGTCCGTCCCTCAACCTGTACGGCTTGCGCCACTTCGTCCCCTCTCATTTGTCCGGACATATCATGCCGTCACAAAGGGAGGTTTCCGAAACGGTTTAGCCGCAGGCGAGCTGCCGGCTGCGGTCGCGAGCGGCCTCGATGGCGTCGAGGAACGCCGCCCTGACCTTGTGGCGCTCCAGCTCGGCGATGGCGGAGATCGTCGTGCCGCCGGGCGAGGTCACGGCCTCCCGCAGGATCACAGGGTGCTCCCCTGAGTCCCGCAGCATGATCGCCGCGCCGACGATCGACTGGGTCACCATGTCGAGCGCGGCGGCGCGGGGCATGCCGAGCAGGATCCCCGCGTCGACCATGGCCTCGACGAGGTAGAAGAAGTAGGCCGGGCCGCTGCCGGACAGCGCGGTCGCGGCGTCCTGCTGGGACTCGGGGATGCGCAGGACCTTTCCGACCGGGCTCAGCAGGTCCTCGGTGCGCTTCAGGTGTTCCTCCGAGGCGTGCGCCCCCGCCGAGATGACGCTCATGGCCTCGTCGACGATCACCGGGGTGTTCGACATGACCCGGACCACCGGAACGTCGTCGCCCAGCCGCGACTCGACGAACGCCGTCGTGATGCCCGCCGCCACGGAGATGACGAGCCGGCCGGCCGGGACGTACGGCGCGATCTCGGCCAGCAGGCCTGCCATGTCCTGCGGCTTCACCGCGAGGATGAGGGTGTCTGCGCCCTTGGCCGCCTCGGCGTTGCCGGCGACGCGCACGCCGTACCTCTCGCGGAGCGCCTCGGCCCGCTCGGGACGCCGGGCGGTCGCCATGATCTCGCTCGGGCGGAGCCCGGCGCGCACCAGCCCGGACAGCAGGGCCTCGCCCATCTTTCCGGTTCCCAAAATCGCGATCATGTCACTCCTACATACACTCGGACCTGGGCGCCCCGCTCCGCGAGCCTCCGCCGCTCGGCGGGGCGCACGCCGTACGGGATCTGGAACTCGAAGCCGTCGGGCTCGCGGTCGTTCAGGGCGGCCAGCGCGAAGGCGACGTCGATGAGCCGCCGGTCGTGCGTGGCGATCACCGGGTGTCCGGGACCGGCCAGCAGGATCTTGAGGCACCGCACGTACGACAGGTCCGCCTCGTGAGCCGTCTCATGGGCCACGGCGGGAGGAGCGTCGTAGCCGCCCTTGCGCAGCCGTACCCTAGCGGAGGCCAGGGACCGGCAGTCGTCCTCGGCGCGCCGCAGGGACGACTGGACCACGACGCCGAGCGTGGGGTGCTCGTCGCGCAGCGCCGCGTGTACGGCGAGCGTGGCGTCTGTTTCGGTGTGGTCCTCCGTGTCGAGGGTCATCGTGGCCCCGGCGTCCCTCGCGGCCTCACAGAGCCGCCCGACGCTCTCGCGGTCGAGCTTCCGGGGCCTCACCGTCAGGTCCGCCCCCCGCGCGAGCCCCCGCCGGGCGAGGGCGTCGAGCAGCGTGAGGAAGTCCTCCTCGTCGTTCTCCCCGAGATGACCGACACTCACCGGAAAACCGTCGGCCGCGAGGCCGGCCACGGCCAGGCAGGCGTCCTCGACTGTGGCTCCCACGTCTCCCGCCACGCGCCGCGCCGGCCAACGCCACGCGGCATCCAGAATCGCACGCATCACTCCACCACCTCCTGGATCCCAGCCTAAGAGTCCGTGGGCGCCGATCACCGGAGCGCGGCCTTCATGTTGCGGTTTCACAACCTCCCGCGACAAACGTCGCCTTTATCCGCATGATCTACCGGATGGTGTCATAAGTCGGTTCCAACGCCGGAACCGCTGGCGTCGAAGGGGTATACGTGAAGAAGATCCTTATAGCGCTGGCCACCGCCGGCCTGGGTCTGAGTGGAGCTCTGGTCGCGGGACCCGCGACAGCCAGTGCTCCGCAGGCTCCCGATTACACGCCGCCCGCTCCCCAGTGGGCACAGTGCGACGGCCTGCCCGCGGGGATCGAGTGCGCGCTGGTCGAGGTCCCGCTCGACCACGACCGGCCGTCGGGCAAGAAGATCAAGATCGCGGTGTCGCGCAAGAAGGCCACGGACACGGCCCACTACCAGGGCGCCATGCTGTTCAACCCGGGCGGTCCCGGAGGCAGCGGCCTGGCCTATCCCGCGGTGATGGAGGCCCGGCTCGGCTCCGCCCTGGCCGCGCAGTACGACCTGGTCGGCTTCGACCCGCGCGGCGTCGGCTCCAGCGAGCCCGCGCTCCGCTGCGACCCGCACTTCTTCGACCCGGTGCGGCCCGACTACGTCCCGGCGAACCGGGCCGAGGAGGCGACCTGGGTGAAGAAGGTCCGGGCCTACTCCAAGGCCTGCGACGACACCTACGGTGACCTGCTCCAGCACATGACCACGGTCGACGCGGCCAAGGACATCGACCTGATCCGCAAGGCCCTCGGGCAGAACCAGATCAGCTACGTGGGCTACTCCTACGGCACCTACCTGGGCGCGACCTACGCGACCCTCTTCCCGGCCAGGCTCCACCGCCTGGTGCTGGACAGCATCGTCAACCCCGACCGGGTGTGGTACGACGCCAACCTCGACCAGAACCACGCCTTCGAGGTCCGCGCGAAGGACTTCTTCGCGTGGATCGCCAAGTACGACGCCACCTACCACCTCGGCACGGCCGGCGCCGACGTGGAGAAGGCCTTCTACGCGGCCCGCGCCAAGCTGAAGGCGACCCCCGCCGAGGGCACGGTCGGCCCGGACGAGCTCGACGACACCTACCTGGCGGGCGGCTACCTCAAGAGCCGCTGGCCGCGCCTCGCCAACGCGCTGTCCAAGTACGTCACGGCGAACGACACCGCTCCGCTGATCCAGGCGTTCGGCCTGTACGGCGACTACGCCAGCGACGACAACACCTTCGCGGTCTACTCGGCGGTGGAGTGCTCCGACGTCCGCTGGCCGCGCAACTGGGCCAAGTGGCACCACGACTGGTGGCAGTCCTACCAGACCGCTCCGTTCCTGACCTGGGGCAACGCCTGGTTCAACGCGCAGTGCGCCTCGTGGCCGGTCCGTGCCCAGAACGAGCAGCGCATCAGCGGCCGGTGGGTCAAGGACGCGCTGTTCTTCCAGGACACCAAGGACGCCGCCACGCCGTACCAGGGCGGCGTCGAGATGCACAAGCTGTTCCCGGCCTCGCGCCTGGTGGTCATGGACGGCGGCGGCAACCACGGCCTCACCGGTCGCGGGAACGCCTGCATCGACGACATCTGGAAGGCGTACCTGACCGACGGCACGCTGCCCGCGAGCCTGCCCGGTCCCGACGTCCACTGCGCGCCGTTCGCGGACCCGGTCCCGCCGGCGGCGGCCGCGCGTGCGGCGGCCCAGGACGACTGGGTGCCCGGCGAGCGCTGACGCCCCTCCCCCGGGGGGCCCCGAGCCCCCGGCGTGATCATGCACAGCTTCCCGGGCTTACCTGGTGACCAGCGCACCAGCCGTACGTGATCATGCATGACCCCCACGAGCCCCTGACCTCCGGGTCAGGGGCTCTTTCTCGTCATGGAGTGCGGCGGCGCAGGGTGGCCGCGCCCAGTACGAGCGCCAGCAGGGCGGATCCCGCGACGACGACCACGTCGCGCCAGAAGTCCCCGCCCAGGTCGCCGCCCATGACCGCGTCCTTCATCGCCTCAATGGCGTACGACATCGGCAGCACGTTGGAGACCCACTCCAGGACCGGCGCCATCTGGTCGCGCGGCACGAGGATCCCGCCGAGGAGGAGCTGGGGGATCATGACCAGCGGCATGAACTGCACAGCCTGGAACTCGGTGCGCGCGAAGGCGCTGCAGAACAGCCCGAGCGCCGTGCCCAGCAGCGCGTTGAGCAGTGCCACCAGCACCAGCGGCCACAGCGAGCCGGAGATGTCCAGGCCGAGCCAGGTGAGGGAGACGGTCAGCGCCAGCGCCACCTGGAGGCAGGCCATCACGCCGAACGCGACGCCGTACCCGAGGAGGAGGTCGAGCTTGCCCAGCGGCGTGGCCATCAGCCGCTCCAGCGTGCCGGACGTGCGCTCGCGCAGCGTGCCGATCGAGGTGACGAGGAACATCACCAGGAAGGGGAAGACGCACAGCAGGATCGGCGCCCACTGGTCGAACGAGCGCTGGTCGTCCATCACGTAGTAGAGCAGCACGATCACCAGGGTCGGGACGAGCACCATCAGTGCGACCGTGCGGTGGTCGTGGCGGAGCTGCGTCATGATCCGGCGCGCGGTGGCGAAGGTGATCGCGAGGTTCATGCCGCCGCCCTCTCCTCGATGAGGCGCAGGAACGCCTCTTCCAGATCCGTGGTCCGGGTGTGCTCCCGCAGGCCGTCGGGCGTGTCGTCGGCGAATATCTCCCCGTCCCGCATCACGATCAGCCGCTGACACCGGGCGGCCTCGTCCATCACGTGGCTGGAGACCACGAGCGTCACGCCGCGGCCGGCCAGGCTTTGGAAGAGACGCCAGAGCTCCTGGCGCAGGACGGGGTCGAGGCCGACGGTCGGCTCGTCGAGCACCACCAGCTCCGGGCTGCCGAGCAGGGCCACGGCGAGGCTCGCCCGGTTGAGCTGGCCTCCCGAGAGGGCGCCGCCGAGCTGGTCGCCCGCCCCGGCGAGGCCGACCTCCTCCAGCACCCGGTCGGCGTCTCCCCTGGGCGCGCCCAGCACGGCCGCGAAGTAGCGGAGGTTCTCCCGCACAGACAGGTCCCGGTAGACCGCCGGGTTCTGCGTGGAGTAGCCGATCTTGCGCCGCAGGGCCGGGCTCCCGGCGGGCTCCCCGAGCACGGTCACCTCCCCGCCGGTGACGACCTGAACTCCGACGATCGACCGCATCAGCGTCGTCTTGCCGCAGCCGCTCGGGCCCAGCAGGCCCGTCACCTGGCCTCTCGGCACCTCGAACGTGAGCCCGTGCAGCACCTCGCGGCCGCCTCGGGACACCCGCAGATCCCGTACGGAGATCGCGGGGCTGGGTAAATTCATCATGCGTTGAATTTAATCCTCCGGCATGCCGGCGTCAACAGGTCGCTGAACCGCGCGGGCGGCCCATCCGTCAAAGGGGTATGCGAAAGCTCTGGCTCGTGGCAGTCGTGTTCATGGCCGTGTCCTGCGGGGAGACGCCTGCACCGCAACCCGACAGGGCCGTCGGCGTCCCGGCCAGTTCGGGGGCGCCCAGCGCGGAGCCCTCCCTGGCAACGCCCGTGGGGAACACGCTGAAGGCGCACAAGGTGCCGTGGATCAGCGCGACCCCCACAGACTCCTCGCTGAACGTGGTCTGGTGGTCCGGCGTGGAGCCGTGTTACGTGCTCGACCGCGTGGAGGTCGCGGAGACCGCGGACGCGGTGACGGTCACCCTCTGGGAGGGCCACGACCGGCGCAAACCCGACGCCGTCTGCATCGAGATCGCGATCCAGAAGCAGACCGCGGTGAAGCTCTCCGCCCCCCTCGGGAAGCGGAAGGTCATAGACGGCGCGAAATGATGCCCGTTCTGACCGCTTGGTGAACCGGCCGCCGCGCGGTGCCGTCAAAGGGTCATGCGGACGACACGACGTATCGCGGCGATCGCCGCGACTGTCCTGACCCTTACCGTCAGCGCGCCTGCCCTCGCCGTGACCGGCGCCTCGGATCCCGTGCCGGTGAAGCCGCAGGGCGGCACCCTCGATCCCCACAAGGTCCGGTGGGAGTCGGCGAAGCCGATCAGGCATGGCCGCTACCTGCGGATCACCTGGACCTCCGGCATCGCGCCCTGCTGGGTCCTCGACAGGGTGCGCGTCAAGGAGACGTCCCGGAAGGTGACGGTGACGCTCTACGAAGGTCACACCAAGGACGCCGGGATGTGCGTCCTGATCGCCGTACGGAAGACCACGACGGTCCGACTCAAGACGCCGCTGGGCCACCGCCACGTCGTGGACGGCGCCCGCCGCTGAAAGCACGGCTCGCGGAAGCCGAGGGTACGGCTCGCGGAAGCCGAGGGTACAGCCGCGCCCGGGAATGATTTCGCCGCGCGGAGGGTTGAGCCCCGTAGACTCAAGACGTTTGACAAAGCCCTCGGGTGGGTTCAATATCTGAGTCGAACCGACTCAACTTTGACTACAAGGACGTACTCATGGCACGTGCGGTAGGTATCGACCTGGGGACGACCAACTCCGTCGTCTCGATCCTCGAGGGCGGTGAGCCCACCGTCATCGCCAACGCGCAGGGCTCGCGGACCACGCCGTCCGTGGTCGCCTTCGCGAAGAACGGTGAGGTTCTCGTCGGCGAGGTCGCCAAGCGGCAGGCCGTGACCAACGTCGACCGGACGATTCGCTCGGTCAAGCGCGAGATGGGCACCAACTGGACCGTCGAGATCGACGGCAAGAAGTTCACCCCGCAGCAGATCAGCGCCTTCGTCCTGCAGAAGCTGAAGCAGGACGCGGAGGCCTACCTGGGCGAGAAGATCACCGACGCGGTGATCACCGTCCCGGCGTACTTCAACGACGCCCAGCGGCAGGCCACCAAGGAGGCCGGCACCATCGCCGGCCTGAACGTGCTGCGCATCATCAACGAGCCCACCTCCGCGGCGCTGGCCTACGGCCTCGACAAGGAGAAGGACCAGACCATCCTGGTCTTCGACCTCGGCGGCGGCACCTTCGACGTGTCCCTGCTCGACGTCGGCCAGGAGGACGGCCACGGCTTCGTCGAGGTGAAGGCCACCAGCGGCGACAATCACCTGGGCGGCGACGACTGGGACCAGCGCGTCGTCGACGAGCTGGCGACCCGGTTCAAGAACGCCCACGGCGTGGACCTCTCCAAGGACAAGATGGCCCTCCAGCGCCTGCGCGAGGCCGCGGAGAAGGCCAAGATCGAGCTGTCCAGCCAGACCGAGACCTCGATCAACCTCCCCTACATCACCGCTTCCGCCGAGGGCCCCCTTCACCTCGAGGAGAAGCTGACCCGGTCGGAGTTCCAGCGGATCACGGCCGACCTGCTCGAGCGATGCAAGGGCCCGTTCCACCAGGTCATCAAGGACGCCGGGATCAAGGTCGCGGACATCGCCCACGTCGTGCTGGTCGGCGGCTCGACCCGCATGCCGGCCGTGTCGGACCTGGTCAAGGAGCTGACCGGCGGCAAGGAGCCCAACAAGGGCGTCAACCCGGACGAGGTCGTGGCGATCGGCGCCGCGCTCCAGGCCGGTGTGCTCAAGGGTGAGGTCAAGGACGTCCTGCTGCTGGACGTGACCCCGCTCAGTTTGGGTATCGAGACCAAGGGTGGCATCTTCACCAAGATCATCGAGCGCAACACCACGATCCCGACCAAGCGGTCGGAGGTCTTCACGACGGCCGAGGACAACCAGCCGTCGGTGCAGATCCAGGTCTATCAGGGTGAGCGTGAGATCGCGGCCTACAACAAGAAGCTGGCCACGTTCGAGCTGACCGGCATCGCCCCGGCGCCGCGCAACATCCCGCAGATCGAGGTCACCTTCGACATCGACGCGAACGGCATCGTCAACGTCTCGGCCAAGGACCTCGGCACCGGCAAGGAGCAGTCGATGACGATCACCGGCGGCTCCGCGCTGGCGAAGGAGGACATCGAGCGCATGATGCGCGAGGCGGAGTCCTATGCCGAGGAGGACAAGAACCGCCGCGAGGAGGCCGAGGTCCGCAACAACGCGGACGCGCTGGCCTACCAGACGGAGAAGTTCCTCGGGGAGAACGACGACAAGGTTCCGGCTGACGTCAAGACCGAGGTCAACGACGCGCTCGCCGAGCTGAAGAAGGCTCTGGAGGGCACCGACACGCCGGCCATCCGCGCCTCCGCGGAGAAGCTGGCGACCGTCAGCCAGAAGATGGGTTCGGCCATCTACGCCCAGTCCCAGGCCGCGCCCGGCGGCGAGGACGGCGCGGAGGCCGCCGGAGCGCAGCAGGCCAAGGCCGATGACGACGTCGTTGAGGCGGAGATCATCGACGATGAGCCGAAGCAGGAGGGCGGCAACAAGTGACCCCGCGCGAGAACGGTTCCGAGCAGGAGCCGGTGATCCGCGACAACCGCAAGATCGACCCGGAGACGGGCGCGGCCCGGGAGACCGCCGAGAAGGCGGAGGAGGCGGCGGACGAGGCGGCGGACCTCCTCGCGGAGCGCACGGCCGACCTCCAGCGCCTTCAGGCTGAGTTCAGCAACTACCGGAAGCGGGTCGAGCGGGACCGGATCACCGTCAAGGAGCACGCGGTCGCCAACGTCCTGTCCGAGCTCCTGCCCGTGCTCGACGACATCGGCCGGGCCCGTGACCACGGTGAGCTCACCGGCGGCTTCGCCAAGGTGAGCGAGTCGCTGGAGGCGGCCGTGGGCAAGCTCGGCCTCACCACCTACGGCGCGAAGGGCGACCAGTTCGACCCGACCGTGCACGAGGCCCTCCTGCACAGCTACTCGGCAGACGTGACCGAGCCGACGTGCATCGAGATCCTCCAGCCGGGCTACCGCATCGGCGACCGCATCCTGCGCCCGGCGCGCGTGGCGGTGGCGGAGCCAGGAGAGGACGAGACTCCGGAGGAGTCGACCGGCGAGACCGGCGGGACCGGCGAGACCGACGACTCCGGAGACAACTGAGACACCCGGGAGCCTCTCCCCGTCCGGGAGAGGCGACCCTTTCTTACGAAGGAAGCGATAGATGAGCACCAAGGACTACTTGGAGAAGGACTACTACGCCGTCCTTGGTGTGCCCAAGACCGCGACCCCTGAGGAGATCAAGAAGGCGTACCGCAAGCTCGCCAGGCAGTATCACCCCGACGCCAACCGTGGGGACACGCAGACCGAGGAGAAGTTCAAGGAAGTCTCCGAGGCCTACGACGTGCTCTCCGACGTCAAGCGCCGCAAGGAGTACGACGACGCCCGCACCCTGTTCGCCGGTGGCTACGCCGGGGCGGGCGGCCCCCGCGGCGGCTTCAACTTCGACTTCGGAGACCTGTTCTCGGGAAGCGGCGCCGGGCACACCGGCACGGGTGACCGGTTCGGCGACCTGCTCGGCGGCCTGTTCAACCGCGGCGGCGGCGGTACGCGCACGACCACCACGACCAGGCCGCGACGCGGTCAGGACATCGAGTCCGAGGTCACGCTCGCCTTCGGCGAGGCCGTGGACGGCACCACGGTGTCGCTCCGGCTGACGAGCTCGTCGGCCTGCGCCGCCTGCGCCGGCACCGGGGCGAAGGCGGGCACCACGCCAAGGGTCTGCCCGACATGTGAGGGCACCGGGGCGGCGAGCCGCAATCTCGGCAACTTCGCCTTCTCGGAGCCGTGCCGCGACTGCCGCGGCCGCGGCCTCCTGGTCGACGACCCGTGCCCGGTCTGCGAGGGCAGCGGGCGTGGCAAGAGCACCCGCACCATCCAGGCCCGGATCCCGGCGGGAGTCGGCGACGGCCAGCGCATCCGCCTCAAGGGCAAGGGCGCGCCAGGCGAGAACGGCGGCCCCGCGGGCGACCTCTACGTGCAGGTCCACGTCAAGCCGCACCCGGTCTTCGGCCGCAGCGGGGAGAACCTGACGGTGAACGTTCCGGTCACCTTCCCGGAGGCGGCGCTCGGCACCGAGATCAAGGTGCCGACGCTGCGCGGCATGCCGGTCACGCTCCGCATCCCGGAGGGCACGCCCAACGGACGGACGTTCCGGGTCCGCGGCCGCGGCGCCGCCCGCAAGGACGGCACCAAGGGTGACCTGCTGGTCACCGTGCAGGTAACGGTCCCGCAGCACCTCGACGACAAGGCCCGCGCGGCACTCGAGGAGTTCCGGGACGCCACCGAGGGCGCGGACCTTCGAGAAGAGCTGATCAAGCAGGCCAGAAGCGAGTGAGCCGATGGATGCCAACTTCTTCGATCTGTCCGATGACACTCCTGTTTACGTCATCTCGGTAGCCGCCCAGCTCTCCGGGCTGCACCCGCAGACCCTCCGCCAGTACGACCGGCTCGGGCTCGTCAGCCCGGGCCGTACGGCGGGGCGCGGGCGGCTCTACTCGACCCGCGACATCGTGCTTCTGCGCGAGGTCCAGCGGCTCTCTCAGGAGGACGGGATCAACCTCGCGGGCATCAAGCGAATTCTCCAACTGGAGACCGAGAACCTGCGCCTGCGCGACGAGGTCGCCCGGCTGCGCGGAGAGGTCACCATGATGCGGGCGCTCGTCCGGTACGAACTGCCGCCTGCCTGAAAGCGAGGCATCGACCCCGATGGATTACAAGCTGACGCAGAAGAGCCAGGAGGCGTTGTCCGGGGCGGTCCGCCGTGCGGCCGCCGAGGGCAATCCGGAGGTCGCCCCGGCCCATCTGCTCACGACCATGCTCGCCCAGACGGGCGGCACCGCCGTACCGCTCCTGGAGGCGGCGGGCGCCGACTGGAAGCTGCTGCGCACGCAGGCGGAGGAGCTGCTGGCCAGGCTGCCCAAGGCGCAGGGCTCCACTGTGAGCGCGCCGTCGAGCTCGCGGCAGCTGCTGACCGTGGTCAACACGGCGGCCCAGCGGGCCAAGCAACTCGAGGACGAGTACGTCTCCACCGAGCACCTGCTCGTCGGGCTGGCGACGGACGGCGGCCAGGTCGCCGAGCTGCTGAAGGCTCAGGGCGCCACCCCGAGCGTCCTGCTCGACACGTTCGAGAAGGTCCGGGGGCACTCCCGGGTCACCAGCGAGACGCCCGAGGACACCTACCAGGCGCTGGAGAAGTACGGCGTCGACCTCACCGAGCAGGCGAGGGCGGGCAAGCTCGACCCGGTGATCGGCCGGGACACCGAGATCCGCCGGGTCGTCCAGGTGCTGTCCCGCCGCACCAAGAACAACCCCGTCCTCATCGGCGAGCCCGGCGTGGGCAAGACCGCCGTGGTCGAGGGCCTGGCCCAGCGGATGATCGCCGGTGACGTGCCGGAAAGCCTGCGGAACAAGCGGCTCGTCGCGCTCGACCTCGGCGCGATGGTCGCGGGCGCGAAGTACCGCGGCGAGTTCGAGGAGCGGCTCAAGGCCGTGCTTACCGAGATCAAGGAGAGCAACGGCCAGATCGTCACCTTCATCGACGAGCTGCACACCATGGTCGGCGCCGGTAAGGCCGAGGGCGCGATGGACGCGGGCAACATGCTCAAGCCCATGCTGGCCCGCGGCGAGCTGCGGATGATCGGCGCGACGACCCTCGACGAATATCGCGAGCGCATCGAGAAGGACCCCGCGCTGGAGCGGCGCTTCCAGCAGGTCTACGTCGGCGAGCCCTCGGTCGAGGACACCATCGCGATTTTGCGCGGGCTCAAGGGCCGTTACGAGGCGCATCACCAGGTGCAGATCTCCGACAGCGCGCTCGTCGCGGCGGCGACGCTGTCCGACCGCTACATCACCGCCCGGTTCCTCCCCGACAAGGCCATCGACCTGGTGGACGAGTCGATGTCCCGGCTCCGCATGGAGATCGACTCCAGGCCCGTGGAGATCGACGAGCTGCAGCGCGGTGTCGACCGCATGAAGATGGAGGAGCTCGCGCTCGCCAAGGAGACCGACGAGGCCAGCCGCCAGCGCCTGGAGAAGCTCCGCGAGGAGCTGGCCAACCGCCAGGAGGACCTCAACGCCCTGGTCGGCCGCTGGGAGCGGGAGAAGGCCGGGCTGAACAAGGTCGGCGAGCTGAAGAAGCAGCTCGACGAGGCGCGGAGCGCTGCCGAGCGGGCCCAGCGCGACGGTTCCTTCGAGGAGGCGTCCCGGCTGATGTACGCCGAGGTGCCCCGGCTGGAGAAGGAGCTGGCCGAGGCCACCAAGGTCGCAGAGGAGGCCGAGTCCGAGCCCATGGTCAAGGAGGAGGTCGGCCCCGACGACATCGCCGAGGTGATCTCGTCCTGGACCGGGATCCCCGCCGGCCGGCTGCTGGAGGGCGAGACCGCCAAGCTCCTCCGCATGGAGGACGAGCTCGGCAGGCGCCTCATCGGCCAGCGCCAGGCCGTACAGGCCGTCTCGGACGCGGTGCGGCGGGCCCGCGCGGGCATCGCCGACCCCGAACGCCCCACCGGCTCGTTCCTGTTCCTCGGCCCGACCGGCGTCGGCAAGACCGAGCTGGCCAAGGCGCTCGCCGAGTTCCTGTTCGACGACGAGCGGGCGATGACGCGCATCGACATGAGCGAGTACGGCGAGAAGCACAGCGTGGCCCGGCTGGTCGGAGCCCCGCCCGGATATGTCGGTTATGAGGAGGGCGGTCAGCTCACTGAGGCCGTCCGCCGCAGGCCGTACACCGTGGTGCTGCTCGACGAGATCGAGAAGGCCCACCCGGAGGTCTTCGACATCCTGCTCCAGGTCCTCGACGACGGCAGGCTCACCGACGGGCAGGGCCGTACAGTCGACTTCCGCAACACAATCTTGATCCTGACCTCCAACATCGGCTCGCAGTTTTTGGTCGATCCGAAGCTGGAGAGCGGCGCCAAGCGCGAGGCCGTGCTCACGGCGGTGCGGAACGCGTTCAAGCCGGAGTTCCTCAACCGGCTCGACGACGTCATCGTGTTCGACGCGCTCGGCACCGAGGAGCTGTCCCAGATCGTGGATCTCCAGGTCTCGCGCCTCGGCAGGAGGCTCGCGGACCGGCGGCTCAGGCTGACCGTGACGCCGGCCGCGCGGGACTGGCTCGCCCTGACGGGCTTCGACCCGCTGTACGGCGCGCGCCCGCTGCGAAGGCTGATCCAGTCCGCCATCGGCGACCGGCTCGCGAAGGAGCTGCTGTCGGGAGAGGTCCGCGACGGCGACGAGGTAATGGTGGACCTTGACGATGCTGGGGACACCCTAAGCATCGGCCCCGCTCGGTAAGGTCTTCCCCACCATTCAGGCAAGCGGGCCCCGCCCTTTTCCCTCACTGCTACGTTCGGCGTTCGTCGGACTACCGTAAGCAATCAGGGGGACGTGGATGTCCACGACATCACGAAGTATTCGAGGGCGGTACGTCGCACTGGCGGCGGTCACCATCGGCGTCAGCTGGCTCGCGACCGGTCAGGCGATGGCGGGGGCCGCCGCGACCATGACCACCACCTGCGAGCCGCAGAACAAGAGCGCGGCCGCACTGCACAGCCTCGCCCCGGCGACCGGTGTGCTCAGCATCACCGACGCCGCCGGGGCGGCGGCCGGGCAGGGCGTCCCGGCGCTGCCCGGCAGGCCGGGCGCGGTCCCGCCCGCGGCCAGGCTCATCCCGGCGGCGCAGCCCAAGGCGGTCCCGGCCGCCGTTCCGGCCGGCGTCCCGGCCGCGCCGAAGGGCGTTCTCCCGGCGCCGAAGCTGCCGGCGGTGCCGCTCCTCGCGGTCGCTCCCGCACGGCCCAACCTGTCCAGCCCGGCGTGCGTGCCGGCCGCGCCGGTGGTCACCGAGCCCATCGCGGAAAAGCCCCGTCACAAGCACCCGCGCAAGCACCACAAGCCGGCAGCCCAGCCGAAGGTCGCGAACGGCGCCCAGCAGCGCACGCAGTCACAGCCCCCCGCCAACGGGGAGGCCTTCGTGCCGCTGCCTCACCACGGCAAGCGCCACCACAAGCACCCCGTCCGTCAAGGGGCCCGTCAGGGGGGCCGTCACGCCCACCGCCACCACGACGCTCCGGTGACGTCGGCCGCCCCGGCGGCTCAGGCGACTCCGGCGGCCCCGGCCGCGCCCGCCACCCCGGCCGCCGGCCCGCGGGCGGCGCACCGGGAGGGCCGGGTGCACCCGAAGGCGGCGGCGCCGGTCCCCACGGCCGGTGACATCGCCGACATAAGCAAGCTCCTGCCATAACCAGCCAAAGCCGTAAAGGGGCCGTGGATCAGTCGTGATCACGGCCCCTTTATCGCGTCCAGCAACGCGTCGAGATCGTCTTCGGGCAGGCCCAGGTCGATCCGGATCCGGTAGCGGGTGCGCAGGAGCGACTCGCGGAGCGCGGTGCCGGGCACGCAGGCGCGGACCCCTTCGGTGGCCCACTCGTGGGCGCCGTCCAGATCGCCGTAGGCCGCCAGGGTCTCCGCGATGGTGAGCGCCGTGGCTGCGTTCCAACCGTCGGCCTTGATGGCCGCGATGACGTCCCCGGCCTCGTCGGGACGGTCGAGCTCGAACAGCGTGTCGGCGATTCCGGACCGGGGGTCGACCAGCACCTCCCCGCCGTCGTCGACCGCGCTCTGGAAGCGGTCGAGGGCGGTCGCGGGCTGACCCGCCTGACGCCACTCCTCGGCGGCCAGCACGAGGATCGCCGCCCTCGACACCTCGCCGGACTCGTAGCCGTGAGCCAACGCGTCAAGCTGACGGGCGAGGGCACCGTGGTCGTCAAGCAGCAGTGCCTGTTCGAGCAGCCGGTCCAGCTGCTCATGTGTCACATGTGCCACAGAGCCGAGGCTACCGACCCGGGCCTGTCTTTGTGCAGGCATTCGGGAAGCAACGATTAGTACACCTTCGTGTACGAACCGTGTCCCTCTACTGCTCACCGGGCATATTGCCCCCGCTGTGCTAATCGGAGCTGGCGGAGGAGCGATAGGCCATGTCAAAGCGGGTGATCTTGACTCTCGCTTCCGCGACGGTGTTGTCCGCCGTGGTCCCCGGCGTCGCCGGGTACGTGACGGCGCAGTTCCAGGCGCTGGACGAGGCGCGCAGGGAGCTCGCCCGGCTCCAGTCCCAGCTCCGCATGGTCGAGCTGACCGTGGAGCCGGCCGCCGCCGTGCCGTGCGGTCCGCCCCGCGTCGCCGGAGACGACGAGCGAGAACTCCAGTTCCCCCGGCGTACCCACATCAGGCCCTGGCACAACACGGCGTATGTGCGGGTCATGGCGCCCACCATCTGGACCTCGCTGGAGGTCCCCGCCCGCCACATGGCGCCGGCTAAGCCCTGAGCTGGCGGGAGAGGTAGCCGCGGACCAGGTGCTTCGCCTCCGCGACGATGTCGGGCGCGCCGTTCGGGTCGTGCCGGAAGGCGAGCTTCAGCACGGCGTCCCCCGCCTCGACGGCGACGAGGATGGCACGGTCCATCTCCTCGCTGTCCGCGAGCCCGAACTCGGCGAGCAGCAGCGCCCGCAGGCGTCCGGCGATCACGGTGTTGTTGTCCGCCACCGAGTCGAGGAGGTTGAGATCGACCACGTCGCCGAAGTGGAGTGAACGGAAGCCCGGCACGGTGCGGTGCATGTCGACGTACTCGTCGATGATCGCGTCGACCGCGTCCCACCACCCCTCGTAGTCCTCGGTGATGAAGCGGCGACCGACCCTGGCGACGAACAGCTCGACGTTCCGCCTGGTCACGGCCTGGCTGAGGGCCCGCTTGTCGGGGAAGAACTGGTAGACCGAGCCGATCGCCACACCGGCGCGCTCCGCGACGCGGGTGGTCGAGAGCTCCTCGTACCCCCCCTCGTCCAGCAACGCGGCGCACGCGTCGAGCATCCGCTCCACCCTGCGGGCGCTCCGCCGCTGCGAGGGCCGTCGGCGCAGCGGTGTTGAGTCTTGCACTGGCTGGCTGGACACACGACCATCTTGCCCGCTGAACGCGGCGGAGGTCAGGCCTAACCCATCATTCATTGCGCCGACAGGCCGGTGCAGCCCCGGAGAGCCTTGTAGTTGGCCAGCGCCTGCTGCCGTGCCGCACCGGTCACGGGGATCGGCACGCCCCCGTTGATCCGGGCGGGCGTCCACTGGTCCTTGAGCACCTCGCGGCCCTCGATCTTCAACGTGAGCACGCCGGTCGTGCCGGTGTCCGGCCCCCAGTTGTAGAAGGCGAAGTTGCCCAGGCCGTACTGCACGTAGGCCTGCCCGGAGTAGCCGCCGCCGAGCAGGATGTGCGCGTGGCTGCCCACCACCACGTCAGCGCCGGCGTCCACGAGCTTGGCCGCCAGGTCGCGCTGGACGGGTGTGGGGCATTTCACCAGCTCGGTACCCCAGTGCAGGAACACGATCACCGTGTCGGAGTTCTTGCGGGCCTGCCGTACGGCCTGGACGAGGCGCGGCTCGTTCTTGGCGGAGGCGAGGCCGCCCTTGTCGGCCGTCGCCGTCCAGGACTGGATGAACTGCGAGTCGAGCACCTGGGTCGCCCCGATGACGGCCACCCGGTTGCCCTTGACCGTCGCCCTGAACGGGCGGTAGGCCTGGGCCTCGTCCTTGCCGATGCCGATCACCGGGAACCTGGCCTGCTTGATCGCGGCGAGGGTGTCCCGGAGGCCGGTCTCCATGTAGTCCATGCCGTGGTTGTTCGCCATGTTGACGACGTCGACCCCGGCGGCCTTGAGCGCCGCGAACGCCGCCGGTGGCGCCCGGAACGTGAACTGCTTGCCGGGAGCGGGTGAGCCGCCCGTCGTGATGGCGGTCTCCAGGTTGAGAACCGTGAGATCGGACCGGCGCAGCACGCTCGCGATCGGCCCGAGCGCAGTGCGGGGATCACTGTTGAGACGGCCCCGCAGCACGCCCTCGAAGTGCACGTCCCCCGCGAAGGAAATCGTGTACGGCCGGCGTTCCGGGGTGGGGGACGGCGTGGCGGTCGCCACGTCCTCCGGCGCCGCGGTGGGGACGCGCGCCCCCTGGGCGGCGGAGCACCCGGCGACGAGGAGGGCGGCGACGGCACAGACCAGGGAGGCACCTCTCACGGCACCCGAGCATGCCATAGATTTCGGCCAAAAACCTGGGACAGTTCCTTTACTTGAATCGTTCAGGTTTGATGCTAGCCTGGGGCACGTGGGAGACACCATCCGACTTCGCCAGGCAGGCCTGCGGGTCACCGCGGCCCGGCTGGCGATCATGGAGACCGTACGGCTGGGCGAACACCTCGACGTGGACGCCATACACCGCGGTGTCTGCGAACGGGTCGGCCAGGTGTCCCTGCAAGCCGTCTATGACTCCCTGAGCGCTCTCCAGCGCGGCGGGCTCCTCCGCCGAATCGAACCGGCGGGAAGCCCCACCCGGTACGAGACACGTGTGGGCGACAACCACCACCATCTCGTCTGCCGGCAATGCGGAAAGGTCACAGACGTCGATTGCGCGGTCGGACACGCTCCGTGCCTTGATCCGGTCTCCGACGCCGGGTTCCTGGTCGACGAGGCGGATGTCATCTACTGGGGGCTCTGCCCCGACTGCCGCGTTCTCGCCGAAGGATTCGTGCCCACCCCGAGCGCGCTCCCCGCCCCCTGAATTCGTGCCCCTTTGAACCCCGGAGGACTACTGCGATGACGAGCAGGCCGATCAGCACCACGGACGTGGGCATTCCCGCCCCCAGCGACGATCACTCGCTGTCCGTCGGTCCCAACGGTCCCCTGTTGCTGCAGGATCACTACGTGATCCAGAAGATGGCGCACTTCAACCGCGAGCGGGTTCCCGAGCGGGTAGTGCACGCCAAGGGCGGCGGCGCTCACGGGTTCTTGCAGATCACCGAGGACGTGAGTCAGTACACCAAGGCCAAGCTGTTCCAGAAGGGCAAGGAGACCCCGCTCTTCCTGCGCTTCTCCTCGGTGGCCGGCGAGCTGGGCAGCCCGGACACGCAGCGTGACCCCCGCGGATTCGCCATCAAGTTCTACACCGAGGACGGCAACTACGACATCGTCGGCAACAACACGCCGATCTTCTTCATCCGGGACCCCTCGAAGTTCTCCGACTTCATCCACAGCCAGAAGCGGCGGGCGGACAACCACCTGCGCGACCACAACATGCAGTGGGACTTCTGGACGCTCCAGCCCGAATCCGCGCACCAGGTGACGTTCCTGATGACCGACCGCGGCACGCCCGCCTCGTGGCGGCACATGCACGGCTTCGGCTCGCACACGTTCCTCTGGTACAACGCGGCCGGTGAGAAGTTCTGGGTGAAGTACCACTTCAAGACCGACCAGGGCATCAAGAACTTCACCGACGCCGAGGCGGGCGCGATCATCGCCCAGGACGCGGATTACCACATCCGGGACCTCCACACCGCCATCAGGAACGGCGACCACCCGTCCTGGACGGTCAACGTCCAGATCATGCCGTTCGAGGACGCGGCGGACTACCGGTTCAACCCGTTCGACCTGACCAAGGTGTGGCCGCACAGCGACTACCCCGAGATCACGATCGGCAAGTTCACGCTGAACCGGAACCCGGAGAATTACTTCGCCGAGGTCGAGCAGTCCGGCTTCGAGCCCGCGAACCTGGTGCCCGGCATCGGCCCGTCCCCGGACAAGATGCTCCAGGGGCGCCTGTTCTCCTACCCGGACGCCCACCGCTACCGCATCGGCGCGAACTACCAGCAGCTGCCGATCAACGCGGCGAGGACGGCCGTCCACAGCTACAACCGCGACGGCCAGATGCGGTTCGACAACCCGGGTGACCCGGTCTACGCACCGAACTCCTTCAACGGGCCGGCCGCCGACCCGTCGCTGTACGAGGGCGAGCACTACCACGTCAGCGGCGAGATCATCCGGTCCGCCTACATCAAGCACCGTGAGGACGACGACTTCGTCCAGCCGCGGGCGCTGTGGGAGAACGTGCTGTCGGAGACCGACCGCGGGCACCTGGTGAGCAACATCGTCGGCCACGCCTCGGCTCCCGAGGTCACCACCGACATGAAGAAGCGGGTCGTCGACTACTGGACCAGCGTCCACAAGGACCTCGGCCAGGGCGTCGCCCAGGGTCTCGGTCTCGCCTGACCCCTCTGCCTGACCCCTCTGCCTGACCCCTCTGCCTGACCCCTCTGCCTGACCCCTCTGCCTGACCCTCCCCGAACAGCGTACGGCTTGTGCTCCGGCACAAGCCGTACGCCTGTTTCTAGAGGTCGAACTCGCCGTCCTTGACGCCGCCGATGAAGGCGTCCCACTCAACGGGAGTGAAGACGAGAACGGGACCCTCCTGGTTCTTGCTGTCGCGGACCCCTACCTCGCCGCCAGGCAGGACGGCGATTTCTACGCAGGCACAGTTGTTCGCGCTCCGGCTGCTCTTCCACCAGGCGGCACCGGACAGGTCAGTTGAGTACATGGATGGTTATCTCTCCCCACCGGCTACCGCCAGCGGTTGATAGTTCTCGCTATGAGGTCGCGGGAGGCTTCCACGTCCAGCGCCTTTGTCTCCAGGTAGTCGAAGGCGACCTCGTAGCGGTAGACGATGGTCTCGTCCTCCACGAGGCGTCCGCCCAGGAGGGCCTCGAGATATACGACGTCATGGAAATTTGGCAGCTTGAGGTGGCAGAACGACCCGGTGTTTATCGGATGCTCGGCATCCATGGGGAGGACCCGTAACTGGACGTTGGGAAGCTCCGAGACCTCGACCAGACGTCCGAGTTGTTCGCGCATGACCTCGTCGTCGCCGAATCGGCGAAGCAGCACGGACTCCTCCAGGACGACCGAGAGCGCCAACGGGCTCTCCGCCATGAGGATGGCCTCCTGGCGGGCCATCCGGACCTCGATCCGGCTCCGGACACCGCCTGGCGCTTCGAGAGTGCTCCGCTGTCCGCTCTCCATCATGGCTCGGACATATGCCTCTGTCTGGAACAGACCCGGCACAACCTGGGGTTCCCAGTCGCGTGCCGCCGTGGCCTCGGCCTCAAGCCCCAGGAAAGTGGTGTATTCCTTGGGCAGCGAGTCGCGGTAGTCCTCCCACCAGCCCTTCCGGGCGGCGTCCCGATGAAGGGACAGCAGCTCTTGGCGCTGGTCCGAATCTACCATGTAGATCACGAGCAGCGCCTCGACGTCGGCTCCGCGTGGCGCGGTTCTTGCCGTTTCTATACGGCTGACCTTGGCCGCCGACCAGCCGAGCCGGGACGCGACCTGCTCACCCGTGAGATCGGCGCGTTCTCTCAACCGCCGGAGCTCCTGCCCGAGCCTTCGCCGGCGGACGGTGGGACTGCCATGGTCCGGCACCCCGCCCGACCCCCTCGCACAAGTAGAAGGCCGCAGAGAGGTGCAATTTGCACCGATTCATGCGGCGCACGCCGAAAAGATTGTTGCAAGTTTCCTTTCGTCAAGTATTGCAGGGATATCTGTCCTGGGTCACGATCGGTGAGGGAAGGTTCCCGGAGCACGGGGGGCGCCGATGCGCGTACGGCGAAACGCTCCTTGGGAACAGCCGGGCCGCGAGGCTGCCACCTGACGACCCGGCGAAAACCCACGAGAACTCCATCCGAATAGGAGTCTCTTATGCATCCCCACGGTACCAACTGGTTATTTCTAATCAAGACCCACGTCAGCATGGCGGACAGCGCTCTGTGCGCGGATCAGGACCGGTGGGCGCGTCAGCTACGGTGGACCGTCAGCCGCACCGGCTTCGGAGCGCGCCACTACCGCGACCCCCGCTTCGACCTGGTGCGCGAACTGGAAGAAGTCGGACGTCTCTTCAGCGCGTAGCGTCCCAGGGAGGTCGTACATGGAGACCGCGTACCGGACGTGTCCGCTGTGCGAAGCCGTCTGCGGACTGGCGATCACCATTGACGGGCGCGTGACCGACGTGCGCGGCGACCGGGACGATCCCTTCAGCAAGGGCTACATCTGCCCCAAGGGGGCCACGCTCGGCCGCCTCGACGAGGACCCGGACCGCCTCCAGGCGCCGCTGGTCCGCAGGGACGGCGAGTGGCACACGGTCTCCTGGCCGGAGGCCTTCGCGGCCGTCGAGGAAGGCCTCTCCCGGATCCCCGGTCCGGAGCGGGCCGTCTACCTCGGCAACCCGAACGCCCACACCATGGCCGGCGCGCTCTACGGCGCGCCGCTCATCCGCGCGCTCGGCACCCGCAACGTCTTCTCCGCCAGCACCGCCGACCAGATGCCCAAGCACGTGGCCTGCGGACTGATGTTCGGCCATCCGCTGACGATCCCGGTGCCCGACCTCGACCGCACCGGCTACCTGCTCATGCTGGGGGCCAACCCTCTGGAGTCGAACGGCTCGCTGTGCACGGCGCCCGACTTCCCCGGGCGTCTCAAGGCGCTGCGCCGGCGCGGCGGCCGCTTCGTCGTCGTCGACCCGCGCCACACCCGGACCGCCGCTCTGGCCGACGAGCACGTCTTCATCCGGCCGGGCGCCGACGCCTACCTGCTCGCCGGGATCGTCCACACGCTCCTCGCCGAGGACCTCGTCACGGTCACCGTGCCCGCGAACGGCCTGACCGAGGTGGCCGAGGCCATCGGGCCCTTCTCCCCCGACGCCTGCGCGAGCGTCTGCGGCGTGCCCGCCGAGGTGATCGTACGGCTCGCGCGGGAGCTGGCCGCGGCTCCCACGGCGGCCGTGTACGCCCGCATCGGCACGTGCACGGCCGAGTTCGGAACGCTGGCCCAGTGGCTGGTCGACGTGGTCAACGTCCTCACCGGCAACCTCGACCGTCCCGGCGGCGCGATGTTCCCCCGGCCCGCCACCGAGGCGCCGCGGAGGCGCAAGCCGTACCGGACCGGGCGCTGGCACAGCCGCGTCCGCGGCCTGCCGGAGGCGAACGGCGAGCTGCCGGTGGCGACTCTCGCCGACGAGATCGAGACTCCGGGGGACGGCCGGGTCAGGGCGCTCATCACGGTCGCGGGCAACCCCGTGCTGTCCACACCGAACGGGACGCGGCTGGACCGGGCGCTCGGCGAGCTCGAGTTCATGGTCAGTGTCGACCCCTACCTGAACGAGACGACCCGCCACGCCGACGTGATCCTGCCGCCGCCGCGGATCCTGCAGTCGGGGCACTACGACTTCGCTCTGCTGGCCTTCGCCGTACGGAACTACGCGCGCTACTCCCCGCCCGTGCTGCCGCTCGACGGGAGCCCGTCGGAGGCCGAGATCCTCGCCCGGCTCGCCATGATCGCCTCCGGCCAGGGCGCGGACGCCGATCCGGCGCTGCTCGACGAGCTGGTCCTCGACCAGATGCTCCGCGAACATGGACGGCCGGACCTGCGGGCGTCGCTGGAGGGAGCCAACGGCGCGGAGCTGCGGCTGGACGCGATGCTCCGGCTCGGCCCCTACGGCGAGTGGAACGGCGGCGACCTCTCCCTGCCCATGCTGCTCCGGCACCCGCACGGGATCGACCTCGGGCCTCTGGAGCCGCGCCTGCCCGGCAACCTGAGCACCGCCTCCGGGCTCGTGGAGCTCGCCCCCGCACCCCTCCTCGACGATCTCGTACGGCTCCGCGACGGCCTCGAACGGCGGACGCCCGACTTCGTGCTCATCGGGCGGCGTCACCTGCGGTCCAACAACAGCTGGCTGCACAACATGGGCCCGCTGGTCGGCGGCAGCAACCGCTGCACGCTGCAGATCAACCCCGCTGACGTCGCCCGGCTGGGGCTGGGCGACAAGGCGCTGGTGCGGTCCGTGGCGGGCGAGCTGGCCGTACCCCTCGAACCCACGGACTCGATCATGCCCGGCGTCGTGAGCCTGCCCCACGGGTGGGGCCACGACGGCACGCCGCAGGCCGTGGCGGCCAGGAACGCCGGGGTCAACGTGAACGCCCTCACGGACGAGACGGTCGTCGATCCACTGTCGGGCAACGCGGTCTTCAACGGCGTCCCGGTAATCATCACGCCCGTGTGAAATGTTCGCCGCCGTGGCGCGGGGGTACGTGATCCGTGGTAAGGGGGCGAAAGATGGAGAAGACGACCAGGACACGGCGGGCAGGCCGGTTGCCGAGGATTCCGTCGCCGGAGATGCTCGACGGGCTGGAGCGGACCACCGCCCTCGACCGGCCCATAGCCGCCATCTCCAAGACGGTGCGGCGCAAGCTCGGGCCCGGCACGCTGCGTGACGTGCTCCACGGAGTGCCCATCGGGCACCCCCTCCATCCCGCGCTGGCGATGGTGACCGTGGGCTGCTGGATCGCGACAGCCGTACTCGACGTGACCAAGGCGGACTCCCGGGCGTCACGGACGCTGATCGCGACCGGGCTGGGCATGGCCCTACCCACCGCGACCGCCGGACTGACCGACTGGTCGACGCTGCACCGCGAGCAGCAGCGGGTGGGCTTCGTGCACGCCATGACCAACATCGCGGCGGCCGGGCTGTACACGGGCTCGCTGCTCATGCGGCTGGGCGGGCGGGAGCGCGCCGGGCGGGCGCTGGCCTTCGCCGGGCTCGCGGCGGCCGGCACGGGCGCCTACCTGGGCGGCCACATGGCCTACCGGCAGGCCGCGGGGGCGAACCACGCCGAGCAGGTCAGCCACCTGGTGCCGCTCGGCTGGCACGACCTGTGCACGCTGAAGGACCTGCCCAACGGACGTCCGGTCAGGCTGCGGCTGGGCTACATCGAGCTGTTCGTGCTCCGCCTCGGCGACGGGGTGAGCGTGCTGGCGGACGGCTGCTCACACCTCGCCGGGCCCCTCCATCAGGGCCGCATCACCGTCGAGGACGGCGAACCCTGCGTCGTGTGCCCGTGGCACGGCAGCGTCTTCCGCATCGCGGACGGCGCGGTGGTGCACGGCCCGGCGACCTCACGGCAGCCGGCGTTCCAGACGCGGTTACGACACGACGGCGTGGTTCAGGTCCGCCCCGCGGAGTGATCGTCCGCGGGATGCTCGACCAGGGCGAGGATCCGGCTCGACATGAAGCGTGCCGTACGGACCGGCGTGCCGGTCCTGGTCACCTCGCTGACCTCGATGATGCCCCTGCCGGTGGTGATCTCGACGCGACGCCCGGCCTTCGTCGCGATCACTTCGTAGGTGCGCGGGGTGCCGCCCGCGTCGATGACGATCTCCACTCGGTCGCCCTTCACACTCTCACGATAAGAGCTTCACTATCGCGACGACACCGACGCAGACGATGAATCCACGCAAAAGGGGTGCGGGGAGCCTGCGTCCCACCCGCGCGCCGAGGAACCCTCCCGCCGCCGACCCGAGCGCCACCAGCAGCGCGACCCACCAGTCGACGTGCGCGATCAGCGCGAACAGCACGGCGGCGGTCGTGTTGACCAGCAGCGACAGCAGGTTCTTGGCCGCGTTGACGCGCTGCAACTCCTCCTCCAGGAAGATGCCGAGCAGCCCGATGAGGACGATGCCCTGAGCGGCGCCGAAGTATCCGCCGTAGACGCCCGCCCCGAGGACCCCGAGCCACAGCCACGGCCCTCCGTGCGGGTGTGTCCGCCGCCCGGCCAGCCAGCCGTTCAGCTTGGGCTGGACGATGACGAGGACGCAGGCCAGCGCGATGAGGACCGGCACGATGACCTGGAAAGCCTTCGCCGGGAGCTGGAGGAGCAGCACGCCGCCGAGGACCGACCCCAGGATGGAGGCGAGACCGAGCCGGATCAGCCGTTCCCGCTGGCCTTTGAGCTCGGCGCGGTAGCCGAGGACGCCAGTGAGGCCGCCCGGCACCAGCCCCACGTTGTTGGAGACGTTCGCGACGATCGGCGGGAACCCGAGGGCCAGCAGCGTCGGGAAGGTGATGAGCGACCCCGACCCGACCACGGCGTTGATGCCCCCCGCCCCCACACCGGCCGCGAAAACGGCGGCCGCCTCCAACGGCGTCACGATCGCTGCCCCTCTCGCCCTGCTCCCCCTCGTACGGTTAACGCCCGATCGTAGGCGGCGGGCCGTACGTCACAGGAGGCGGGATCAGGCGGACGGGCGGGTGACGTCCGGTTCCTTGGGCGGCGACTGGGGCGGCGACTGGGGCGGCGACTGGGGCGGGGAGAAGAGGCCGCCGAGGTTCTCCAGGGCCTTGCCCATCTCCGATGGCACGATCCAGACCTTGTTCGCGTCGCCCTTGGCGATCTCGGGCAGGGCCTGGAGGTAGAGGTAGGCGAGGAGCCGCTGGTCGGGCCTGCCCTCATGGATCGCGCGGAACACCATCGCGATCGCGTCGGCCTGGCCCTTGGCCCGCATGGCCTGGGCCTCCGCGTCGGCCTGCGCCCCCAGGACCACGGCCTCCGCCTCGCCCCTGGCCTTGAGCACGGCCGCCTCCCGCTGGCCCTGCGCGGTCAGGATGGCCGCCTGCTTCTGGCCCTCGGCGGTGAGGATGGCGGCCCGCTTGTCACGGTCCGCCCGCATCTGCTTCTCCATCGAGTCCTGGATGGAGGCCGGCGGATCGATCGCCTTGAGCTCCACCCGGTTGACCCGGATGCCCCACTTGCCGGTGGCGTCGTCGAGGACGCCGCGCAGCTCCGTGTTTATCTCCTCGCGGGAGGTCAGCGTGCGCTCCAGGTCCATGCCGCCGACCACGTTGCGCAGCGTCGTCACCGTGAGCTGCTCGACGGCCGTGATGAAGCTGGCGATCTCGTACGTCGCGGCCTTGGGGTCGGTGACCTGGAAGTAGATCACCGTGTCGATCGAGACCACCAGGTTGTCCGAGGTGATCACCGGTTGGGGCGGGAAGGTGACGACCTGCTCGCGGAGGTCGACCTCGACCTTGATCCGGTCGATGAACGGGACCACGATGTTGAGGCCCGCGTTCAGCGTGCGGTGGTAGCGGCCGAAGCGCTCGACGATGCGCGCGGTCGCCTGCGGCACGATACGGATCGTCCGGGCGAGGGCGAATCCCGCGACTGCCACGACGACCACGGCGGCGATGAGCTGACCCATCCGGCTCTCCAGTCTGTAAGCCTGACTGGAGGATATTTGGTTTTGTCTTTACGCGCCGATTAAGTGCGCATGTCAGAACGGCCTGGCGTACCAGCGGCCCTCCGCGCTGCGGTCGAGCGCCAGCGGCACGCCGAAGGTCTTGGAGAGGTTGTCCGCGTTCATCACCGACTCGATGGGACCCTGAGCCACCGCGGAGCCGTGGCGCAGCAGCATCACGTGCGTGAACCCGGCCGGGATCTCCTCGACGTGATGGGTGACCAGCACCATCGTCGGAGCCTTCGGGTCCCGCGCCAGCGCGCCGAGACGGCGGACCAGGTCCTCCCGGCCCGCCACGTCGAGCCCCGCCGCAGGCTCGTCGAGCAGGAGCAACTCGGGGTCCGGCATCAGCGCCCGCGCGATCTGCACGCGTTTGCGCTCCCCCTCGGACAGGGTGGAGAAACGCCGCCGGATCAGGTGGGCGCAGCCGAGCTGGTCGATCAGCTCGACCGCCCGGGTCACGTCATGGGAGTCGTACTCCTCCGTCCACCGCCCGAGAATCGCGTAGGACGCCGTGAGCACGAGGTCGATGACCTTCTCGTCCGGCGGCACCCGCTCGGCCAGCGCGGAGCTCGCCAGCCCGATCCTGGGTCGCAGCTCGAAGACGTCGGTCTGACCGAGCCGCTCGCCGAGGATCTCCACGGAACCCTCGGTCGGGAAGAGCAGCGCGCCCGCCACCTGCAGCAGCGTGGTCTTGCCCGCGCCGTTGGGACCGATGACGACCCAGCGCTCGTCTTCCCGGACGCTCCAGTCGATCCCGCGCAGGAGCGCGGCGCCGTCCCTGCGGACGGCCACGTCCTGGAACTCGAGCACCTGACCGCCCATCGATGGTCCCCCTCCCGTTGTTTTGCTAGATAAAACTATGTCAGTCCGAGCGCATATCGTGGATCGGGTGCGCATCGATTCACCGATCTCCGCCGCCCTCGTCTCCTGGGGCAACGCCTGGCTGACCGGGCACGTGGGCCTGGACGAAGCCGTGGACCGCGTCGAGCGCGTCGCGGGCCCCCAGGTGGTGGAGGTAGGCGACCCCCCGGCCGAGACCACGCTCCGCGCCTTCCTGGTGGACCAGCGGATCGAGGGGCTCAGCTCGTTCCGGCTGGCTCTGCCGATCCCCGGCGACCCCCTCGGGCTGACGGGACCTCCCGCTTTCAACGGCGGGGCCATCGACGCCGGTCAGGCCGCGATAGCCGTACTGCCGGGAAGGTGTGTCGGGCTGGTGCCTTCTCCCGACAGACGGGGTTCCTCTTATTCGGGCATCCGCTGGACGGCGACCGAAGCGTCGGCGACCGTTCCCGACCTTCCCTCGCTGGCCGAGGCGGAGCATATGCTGACGGCCGCCATACGGTCCGCCACCGAGGCACTCCTCGCGGTCGACGGCCCGGCGCAGGGCTTCCCTTCGCTCGACGACACCGAGGACACCCTCGCCCCGGGCTATCCCGGCCGCGCCCACCGGGTCGGGGCCCTCGCCGCCCGCCTCTCCCTCGCCCTGCGCCTCGCCGACGAGCGCGGCCTGACGTCCGGGCAGCTCGGGACCCGCAGCGAGGCGCTGCGCGAGCTGGACCGCGCCGTACGGCGGGCCCGCGTGGCCGCCCACCACGCCATCGTCGAGTCCGGCCAGCCGCAGATCTGACGCCCGCGCGGTCGTCCTGGCCGTACCACCCTGGTCTTGTCGCCGCCCGCTGGCGCTGATTGATGTGGAGACTCCAACTAGTTCATGTCGCGGGCGGCGATTGGTGCCCTTATTGCGGGATATCGGGGATTCGAGTCGTTCGCATGTTCGAGTGTGCTGGTGGACACTTGGCGTGGCCGGGAGGGGGTGAAGGGTGATCCAGCAGACGGCAGACCGCCAGGGAGAGCAGCGCGAACACGGGCGGCGCCAGGACCAGGAGCCCCGTGGCGGGCGGCGTGAGGACCAGGAGCCCCGTGGCGGGCAGCGTGAGGACCTGGAGTGGTGGTGGGTCGACCCTTCCTCGGTGCCGCCGC
>NZ_JAOEGB010000120.1 GCF_025420585.1 Planotetraspora sp. A-T 1434
TTAGAGGGGTTGCCCCGGAAACGGGGTGGTCGGAATTCCTGCTTGTTCGCGGGGTTGGTGTCAAGGGTTCGGAAACGGGCTGGTTTGACACGAATCGGGCGGGGCGCAAGAATAAAGACACAACAGCGCGGAGTGAAGCGGGAAACGCGGAACGATGTGCTGGGAAATTGAACGGTGTGTCGCCCCAGGGTTCGAGGCCTGTGACTTGGTTTCGGGTGTTGGTGTTCGCGTCCGTTTCTTGAGAACTCAACAGTGTGTTAAAAGCCAGTGCATGATGCACAACCCCGTCACTTGATTGTTGACGGATTCCTTTGGTTGGCATCCTTGATTGGGTGCCTGCTGGGGTTTT
>NZ_JAOEGB010000121.1 GCF_025420585.1 Planotetraspora sp. A-T 1434
CCGGTGCAGTACGCGGATTTCGCGGTGTGGCAGCGGGAGCGGGTGTCGGGGGAGGTTCTGGCTGATCAGCTGGGGTTCTGGCGGGGTCGGTTGGAGGGGGTGGCTCCGTTGGAGCTGCCTGTGGATAGGCCGCGTCCTGCGGTGCGGTCGGGGCGGGGGGCGGTGGTGGAGTTCACCGTGCCGTCTGAGGTTCTGGCGGGGTTGAAGGCGGTGGGGCGGCGTCATGACGGGACGTTGTTCGTGCCGTTGGTGGCGGCGGTTCAGGTGCTCTTGAGCCGGTGGTCGGGTCAGTCGGATGTGGCGGTGGGGACGGTCACGTCGGGCCGGGAGCGGGCCGAGTTGGAGCGG
>NZ_JAOEGB010000122.1 GCF_025420585.1 Planotetraspora sp. A-T 1434
GTGGGGTCAGTGGCCGGGGTGCTGTGATCGCGGCCAGCGGGGTTGTCCGGGGTGGGGTTGGTGGGGGTGGGCGTGGGGTCGTCGGGGAGGGATTCGGCGCGGACCAGGACCAGCAGCTCAGTGCTGACCTTCTTGCTCAACAACGCCGCCAGCGCATCAGCCTGCCGCACCCGCAGCGGCCGGTCATCGTCCTTGCCCTTCGGGCGGGCGTAGGCGGCCAGGAACTCCCGCAACCGGGCGGCCGCCTCACGCGGCAGCCGGAACTCTCCCTCCACCCCACCGGTAGAGGAGGGGCGGACCAGCAGGAACCGCGCCGCGTAATCGGCATCCGCCTCATCA
>NZ_JAOEGB010000123.1 GCF_025420585.1 Planotetraspora sp. A-T 1434
TTGGGGTCGGCGGCCAAGGTGCTGTGATCGAAGCCGGCGGGGTTGTCCGGGGTGGGGTTGGTGGGGGTGGGCGTGGGGTCGTCGGGGAGGGATTCGGCGCGGACCAGGACCAGCAGTTCGGTGCTGACCTTCTTGCTCAACAACGCGGCCAGCGCATCAGCCTGGCGGACCCGCAGCGGCCGGTCATCGTCCTTGCCCTTCGGGCGGGCGTAGGCGGCCAGGAACTCCCGCAACCGGGCGCCCGCCTCACGCGGCAACCGGAACTCTCCCTCCACCCCACCGGTAGAGGAGGGGCGGACCAGCAGGAACCGCGCCGCGTAATCAGCATCCGCCTCATCC
>NZ_JAOEGB010000124.1 GCF_025420585.1 Planotetraspora sp. A-T 1434
GACCGATCCGCGTGCCGTCCGCACCGCTGCTCGTCTCGTTGCTTGGTCCGCTGCTTGCTCCGATGCCTGTCCCGCCGCTTGTCCCTGGGCGTGTTCGGATCCCTGTTCCGATGCCTGTTCCGATGCCTGTTCTGATGCCTGTTCTGATGGCTGTGGTACCTGTGGCGATGGCGGTTCCGGCGCGCGGTCCCATGCCTGTTGTGATGCCGGTGGCGGTTGCGGTCGTGATGGCTGCTGTGGTCGTTGCTGTTGTGGTGGTTGCTGTTGTGGTAGTTGCTGTTGTGGTGGTTGCTGTTGTGGTGGTTGCTGTCGTGGCGTCCGGGTTGGGGTCGTGGGGCG
>NZ_JAOEGB010000125.1 GCF_025420585.1 Planotetraspora sp. A-T 1434
CATCCACACCATCAGGACGAGCATTCCCGCCCCGAACTGGACGTCCGCCGAAAGGTTGATTCTCGCTCGGGGCCTCGGCGGCCTGCGCCTGGCCGTCCTCGGTTGGAGGGCTGGCGGCCTCGACGGCCTCAGCACAGACGTCCTCGGCCCCGGCACGGGGGTCGCCCTCGGCACGCGGACAGGCCTCGGCACGGGCGTCGGCCTCGGCACGGGGGCCCGTGTTGATGCCTGTGTCCTTTTCGGCGTGGCTGTCCGTGTGGGCGTCGGTGGTGTGGCTGTCGGCGATGGCGTCGTCGAGTTGGCGGGTGATGTCGGTGATGACGCGGGCCC
>NZ_JAOEGB010000126.1 GCF_025420585.1 Planotetraspora sp. A-T 1434
CCGAAGGGTGAGACCGAGCTGACCCCGGAGGAGCGGCTGCTTCGCGCGATCTTCGGTGAGAAGGCGCGTGAGGTCCGCGACACCTCGCTGAAGGTGCCGCACGGCGAGTCCGGCAAGGTCATCGGCGTCCGCGTGTTCTCCCGTGAGGAGGGCGACGAGCTTCCTCCCGGTGTGAACGAGCTGGTCCGCGTCTATGTGGCGCAGAAGCGCAAGATCACCGACGGTGACAAGCTCGCCGGCCGTCACGGCAACAAGGGCGTCATCTCCAAGATCCTCCCCGTGGAGGACATGCCGTTCCTCGAGGACGGCACGCCGGTCGACATC
>NZ_JAOEGB010000127.1 GCF_025420585.1 Planotetraspora sp. A-T 1434
GTCCTGAACCCGCTGGGTGTTCCCGGGCGTATGAACGTCGGTCAGGTGCTGGAGACACACCTCGGCTGGATCGCCGCCCGGGGATGGGACGTCAGCGGCGTCGAGGAGGCCTGGGCGGAGCGCCTGCGCGACAAGGGCCTGACCAACGTCGAGCCGCGCACCAAGGTCGCGACCCCGGTGTTCGACGGCGCCCACGAGGAGGAGATCGTCGGCCTGCTGAGCAACACCCTGGTCAACAGGGACGGCTCCCGCATGGTGGGCGAGAACGGCAAGGCCCGGCTGTTCGACGGC
>NZ_JAOEGB010000128.1 GCF_025420585.1 Planotetraspora sp. A-T 1434
CCCGTCGAACAGCCGGGCCTTGCCGCTGCGCTGCACCAGCCGCTCCCCGTCGCGGTTGGGGATGGTGTTGTCGAGGAGTCCGATGATCTCTTCTTCGTGGGCGCCGTCGAAGAGGGGAGTGGCCATGTTGGTGCGTGGCGCCACCTTGTCGAAGCCCTTGTCGCGCAGCCGTTCGGCCCAGGCCTCCTCGACGCCGCTGACGTCCCATCCTCGGGCGGCGATCCAGCCGAGGTGTGTCTCCAGCACCTGACCGACGTTCATACGCCCGGGAACACCCAGCGGGTTGAGGAT
>NZ_JAOEGB010000129.1 GCF_025420585.1 Planotetraspora sp. A-T 1434
TCCACCGGGGCAGATGCCGGACGTGGGACTGCGGAAACCAGCGTGGACACGAGCGCGGAGGCGGGTGCCGGTGCGGACGCTGCCGGTGCCGGTGCCGGTGCCGGTGAGGGGACGGGGGCGGGTGCGGACGCTGGCGGTGGCGCGGTTGAGGGGGCGGGTGACAGGGTCGGGGATGCGGCGTGTGGGAGGTGTGGGCACCACCCCGACCGGCTCGCGCCCGGGCTGCTGATCGCCACCGGGCAACTGCTGCCGATCTCCGATGTGCATCGGCTGGCCCGCACCTCT
>NZ_JAOEGB010000013.1 GCF_025420585.1 Planotetraspora sp. A-T 1434
AGGACCACGACCACTTCGGACGGTTTCCGGGACACCGGGTAGGCCTCTCTTTCTCTCAGACGACCAGCAGGACCGAGATCGGCGTGTGCAGCGCGACCTCCCCGCTGACGCTCCCGCCGAGCAGCACGCCAATCCTGCTGTGATGCCGGGGGCCGAGGACCACCAGGTCACTGCCGGCCTCCCGCGCACGGTTCAGGATCACGTCGGGAACCTGGCCGCTCAACGCCTCGACGACGTGGCCCTTGGCCTGGACGCCCGCCTCGGTGAGGCGTGTCACGGCCCGGTCGACGACCGCCTGGGCGTCATCGTCGTCTTCAACCTTTACCACCGTGTCGTACACGACATGGGACTCCTCGGCGTGCAGGACGTCGACGGCCGCCCCGGTGAGCCGGGCAAGGGACTCGACCGTCTCCAGGACGCGATCGGACCGCGACGAGTTGTCGATCGCCACGAGAATGCGCTTGTACATGCCTTTTCCTCTTCAGATTGTGGATGTGGAAACCGGTCTCGTCCGGGGCTGCGCCTCGGCGGCCTCGGGAGCGTACTCCCGCTGGAACAGCGCGAGCGCCACGGCGGCGGTCAGCAGGCCGACCGACAGCCAAAGGCCCCGCGCGATGCCGCCCTCGCTGTCGGACAGCAGGCCGGGCACCAGCGGCCCGATCCGCCTGACCTACGGAGAAGGCGACGGTGAGCAGGGCGATCCCGGCGGTCCACACGCTCTGCGGCAGCATACGCCGCGCGATCATCGTGGCCGCGGTGGGGCCCGCCATGAAGCCCGCGCCGAACACCACGGCGGAGATCATCGCGGCCTCCGGACTCGGCGTGAGCAGCAGCAAGGGGAGCACTCCGAGGAGGAAGACGACCACCGCGATCAGGGCCGGTGCGTGGCCTCCGCGCACGCGGCCGATCACGTGGCGCCCCGTCAGCGTGGCGATCGCCGAGACCAGGCCAAGGACCACGACGCTCCATCGGCGGAATCACCTTGATCGCCTCGGCTTCAACGGAAGTCATCAGCGTGGTCGACGGTCCATTCACGAAACGTTCGTGCGGCCGCTCCGGTGATCTCTTCCACCGTTGAGGTGATCAAATCCGAGTGAGGCCGCGTTTCCGCGCTGGCCAACAGGGCCTCTACCAGGGCAGGTGGCCTTCCATCGGCGAGCATTTGCTCTCGCGCCACCTGGACGGGGACCCTCTCGAAACGCAGCGGACGGCCGATCGCCTCTCCAATCATGCGGACCTGCTCAGCCCTGCTCAGCACCTGCGGACCGGTCAGCACGTACTTCGCGCTGGCATGCTTGTCGCTGGTCAGCACGCGTACCGCTACGGCTGCGACGTCGCGTTGGTGGATCACCGCCGTGGGGGCGATGCCGGGACCACGGACGACACCCCCGTCACGGATCTGCCCGGCCCACCCCAGAGCGTTGGAGGCGATCGTATTCGCCCGAAGGATGGTCCACTCCAGGCCCGATGCTTCGATCAGGCTCTCCATGTCGGCGTGGAGCTGGTTGATCGGATCAGTCTGCCGTTCGGCGTCCTCGTTGACTCCTGACGATGACAGGTACACGAGGTGGCGGGCAGCACTTGCGATCGTGGCCAGAATGGCGGACGCGCCATTGGACGTGAGGAAGGGCCAGACCAGGAACACCGTCTCGATTCCGGTCAGCGCCCTTTCCAGGGTTTCCGGCACGGACAGGTCCCCTTCCGCGACCTCGACGCCTTCCGGGAGGCGGGCCATTCGACCATCTCGCACAAACGCGCGCACAGGGATACCCACTGATACGAGCTGAACAGCGACCTCCCGGCCGACGTTGCCGGTTGCGCCCGTCACAAGAATCTCGGCCATGACCTTGATCAACCGGACTGTGCTCGCAATATTCCGTGAGCACGAGACTCGTGCGGTGCCACTTCATTGACCAGGTCCGCGCCGAACCGGATCAGGTGGCCCTCGGGCAGCCAGTCGTCCGGCGATGGCGGCAGCAAAAGGACCTGATGCGGGTCGAAGGCCCGGAAGGTCTTGTCCACCGCCGCCGCACGGCCTTGAGGCTGCTCCGCCTCGACCGGCTCAACCTCGAACAGCCCACCCTCACCACGCATACCGGGATCATGCCGCCCGAAAGATTCCAGACGCAGGCGGGCTGCCCCAGATCGCGTCACTCCTCGCCGGAGAACCGCTCCCACGCGGACTGGCGGGTGATCCCGAGAGCTTCCCCGATCCTGGCCCAGGTGACGCCGCGCCGGCGCAGTTCCTGCACCCACGAGCGCAGGTCAGCCTCGGCCTGGTCGATGTGCGCGGCGACGCGCGGAATGTGGCTCAGCATCTCCTCGTCAGTCAGCCACTCCCACACGGGCACGCGCGGCCCTGCGGGGCTGTTGAGGCTCCCGTCGATGATCGACGCGGACAGGGCCACGCACTCGTTGCAGATGTACACTCCAGGGCCGGCGACCAGCTTGTCGACCTCGGTGGTCGGCTTGCCGCAGAAGGAACACCGAACGAGTTCGTCCAGGGTGTCAGGCAGTGGCACAGCGCACTCCTATGGTGTCAGGATGTCCCTGACACCATAGGACGTCAGGGAACCCTTGACAACTCGTATGTCCGTCGCACCGCTGAAGCGCCTCGCTGACAACACCCCAGCAGCAGGGCGATGGCCGTTCTGCCGTTCCGCCGTTCTGCCGTTCGACAGGGCCCGGCTCAACCTGGGCTGAAGGTTTCCCGAGCGGGCGAGGCGCCCGAGCTGGGAGTCACGTCCCGGACCGCGCCAGCGGCCCGGCCGGCTCCCACGATCCCCGCGCCGAAGCGGCGAAGCGTAGGGCGTCCCCGGGCCGGGCTCAGATCGCCGAACCCCTCAGATCTCGGCGCCGGCCGAGAACACGATCGGCCGCACCTCCATCGCGGTAAACCGGGCGTCCGGGACGAGGCCGGCGAGCTCGATCGCGCGCTCCTTGCTCCCGCACTCGACCAGGTAGTACCCGGCGAGATACTCCTTGGCCTCGATGTACGGCCCGTCCGTCACGGCGGGGACACCGTCCCGCACCCGCACGGTGGCGCTTTCCGACGGGTCGGCCAGCGCCTGCGTGCCGATCATCTCCCCAGAGTCGCGGATGACCTTCTGGAACTCGTCGTGGCCGCGGAACACCTCGTTCCGCTCCTCCTCCGACAGGGACTCCCAGACAGCCGGGTTCATGTAGATGAGCAGGAGATATTTCACGTCTTCACTCCTCATGGGCGGCGCCCTTGTGGGCGCGTCTCATAGGTGGGTCGGAGCGGGCGACGAGTTCTCGACATGGGTCGGCCCCCACCCACACCACGGCCGCCGAACTTAGCGCGTCGCGTCTTGCCGCGCCCGGTTCTCCGGGCTGCGCAGGACGGGGTCCAGCGGCGGAGGGCCGGGCGGGAAGGGACTCCAGGGGACCACGACTTGGGTCAGATCCCCGACTCCCTGCCCGCAAACTTCGGTCATGTGACTTATGCCAGGTGAGCGGCTTTATGCCAGTATCGGAGTAGTGGCGCTCATTACGGACTTGGCGCAACCATGGTGAGCGCCTGGCACAACGGCCTTTCATGAGCCCCGATTGAGTGTCGCCGTTACTGGCCGCTGACCCGTCAGCAGATAGCGTCATTTGCGACAGCATGCCCCGATTCCGCTGAAGGCGCTCATATGGCATCGCAGCTCAACATCACTGTCCAGGACGGTCCTCCGGCCATGGTGGCCGTAGCCGGCGAACTCGACATCGCGACAGGCGGCCTCCTCCGGGGAGTCTTCCGCGAAATCATCCGCGCGGGACGCGACACGGTCGTCGTGGACACCTCAGGCCTGCGATTCTGTGACTCGACCGGGCTGGAGATCCTGCTTGAGGCCGACAGCGCCACCAAGAGAGCGGGCGGCGGGCTCCGGCTCGCCGGGGTTCACGGCACCCTCGACGTCATCCTCGACGCCACCCGATTGCGGCACGTCTTCGAGATTTACGAATCGCCCGCGGCGGCCTTGCTGACGGAAACCGCCCTGGTGGAGGCCGCTCTCCCGCGTTAGGCCACGTCCCAGAAGCACGCACGGCAGAAGGGGCCGACATCCGCGGGGACCGGCCAGCCGTACCCACTCCGATTCTCGCCGACCCCGGTCCGCGCCGCCCCATCGCGCGGGCGCGGGTGACGTCGCGATTCCGGTTACCCCATCGCGCGCCTGGGCGACGCCGCGCACGCCGTTCACCCGATCGCAGCGGACCGGCCAGCGCCGTACACGCGAAAGCCCAGTAAAGCGGCCCTGTCCACCGCGCCTCTGGAAGGCGCCGCCGACGCCTCCCAGCTCGTGAGAGCCGACATCACATCGATCCGCTTGAGTGCCGACAACTCTTGTAGTCTTGACAAAAGATTTTGTCGGTGACACCTTGGAAGCGTGGCCGAAGGCCATCGTGGTTCCGGCCGACGTCGTGGCCGGGCGCCCGACGTGCGGACACTCAGAGAAGGATCACCTAATGGGCCAGAGCACGAAGACGCGGCCGCCGCTCGCGGCACCCGGCATCGGCGTCCCGGCTGCCGTGCGACGGTTACGGCAGGAGTTCGACGGGGTGGTGCACCTGCCGGGCCAGGGAGACTACGACGAGCTGCGGCAGTCGCTGAACCCGGCGATCGATCCCCGGCCCGCGCTGGTCGCCGAGGCGGCCGGGCCGGCCGACGTGCGGGCCGCGCTGGTCACCGCCCGCGACCACGGCCTGCCGTTCGCGGTGCAGGCCACCGGGCACGGCACCCACGTGCCCGCCGACGGCGGGATCTTGCTTAAGACCACCCGGATGAGCACCGTACTGATCGACCCCGACCGGAGCACCGCCCGGGTCGGGCCCGGCGCCCTGTGGAGCGACGTCATCGCCGCCGCCACGCCGTTCGGGCTCGCGCCACTGGCCGGATCGTCCCCCGAGGTCGGCGTCACCGGCTACACCCTGGGCGGGGGCCTCGGCTGGCTGTCCCGCGCCCACGGGTTCGCCGCCGACAGCGTGCTGCGCGCCGAGGTGGTCACCGCCGACGGCCACGTCGTCACCGCGAGCCCCGACAGCCACCCCGACCTGTGGTGGGCGCTGCGCGGCGGCGGCGCCAACTTCGGCGTCGTCACCTCCCTGGAGTTCCGCCTCCACCCGGTCGCCCGGGTCTACGCCGGGGCCGCCTACTTCGCCACCGACCCCGGCCGCGCCGCGCACACGCTGGCCGCCTACCGCGACTGGGCCGCCACGGCACCCATGCAGTTGAGCACCGCCCTGCTGCTGCGCCAGATGCCCGCCACCGCCGAGACCCCCGAGCCGGTGCGGGGCAGGCGGGTGCTGGTCCTCAAGGCCATGCACGCAGGCGACGCCGGCCAGGCCCGGCGCCTGCTGGCCCCGCTGTGGCGGACCACCGGCCCCGCCCTGTGGGAGGACTTCGCCGAGATGAGCTTCGGACAGGCCTCCATGGGCGGCACCGCCGTCCGCCACCTGGACCTGCTGGAGACCCTGCCCGACCCCGTGATCGCCACTCTCGCCGAGGCCGGTGGGCACGCCGACGCCCCCGCCCAGACGATCGAGATCCGGCACTGGGGCGGCGCCATGGCCGACCCCGGCCCCGACGCCGGGCCCGTCGGCCACCGCTCCGCGCGGTTCTCCGTCATCATCAACACGGACGTCCCCGGCCTCCCCGACGCGCTGCGGCCGTACGCCACCGGCGGGTCGTTCCTCAACTTCCTGACCGACCCCACCCGCACCCACACCGCCCACACCCCCGCCGACCACCGGCGGCTGCGCCAGATCAAACACGCCTACGACCCCGCCAACTTCTTCCGGACCAACCTCAACATCGCCCCCGAGCCGAGCGCGGACCCCCGTACGCCAGGCGCGGCGATGGCGTGACCCTCCTGCCGTGCCGACAATTTGACAGGTCTTGACGACAGATATTGTCGGTGAAAGGGTGAAGACATGTTCGAAGTGGCGGTGATCGAGGACCCGGCCGCGGCCGAGGTCTCGCTGGACCCGGTGCGGGCCCGGCTGCTGGCCGAGCTGGCCGAGCCGGCGTCGGCCACGATGCTGGCCGCGAAGGTCGGCCTGGCGCGGCAGAAGGTCAACTACCACCTCAAGGCGCTTGAGCAGCACGGGCTCGTCGAGCTGGTGGAGGAGCGCCGCAAAGGCAACGTCACCGAGCGGGTGATGCGCGCCACGGCGGCGTCCTACGTGATCTCGCCGACCGCGCTCGCCGCCGTGGCGCCCGACCCCGACCGCTCCCCCGACCGGCTGTCGGCACGCTGGCTGCTCGCCGTGGCGGCACGGCTGGTGCGGGACGTCGGCGAACTCATCACCGGCGCCTCCAAGGCCAAGAAGAAGGTCGCCACGTTCGCCCTGGACGGTGAGGTCCGCTTCGCCTCGGCCGCCGACCGGGCCGCCTTCGCCGAGGAACTGGCCAACGCGGTTGCCACACTGGTCAGCAAATATCACGACGAGACCGCCGAAGGCGGGCGGGACCACCGCGTGATCGTCGCCATCCATCCGAGCATCAAGAGCAGCACCACCAAGACTCCCGAAACGCCTGAGATCGGGACATCCGAGACGGACACCGCGACGACGGAGTCCTGAACCGCTCATCCCCGCGCGCGCCGCGTCACAGCGCTCGCTTCCGTACGGCATGCCCGGCGGTTCTCCCGTGCCGCCGCTGATTTCCCCGATGCGCGACACCACCACCTTCTGAGGAGATGTCATGAGGAAGATCGTCGCAGCGTTTTTCGTGTCACTGGACGGCGTCGTGGAGGCGCCGCAGGACTGGCACTTCCCCTACTTCAACGAGGAACTGGGCGAGGCGGTCGGTTCACAGGCCGCCGGGGCGGACACCATGCTGCTGGGGCGGCGGACCTACGAGGAGTTCGCCGCCTACTGGCCCCACCAGACCACCGCGGAGGACCCGCTCGCGGACCAGATGAACAACACGCCCAAGATCGTCGTCTCCTCGACCCTGGACAAGCTCGACTGGCAGAACACGACCGTGATCCGCGACAACGTCGTCGAGGAGCTCACCAAGCTGAAGCAGCAGCCGGGGAAGAACATTTCGATCAGCGGCAGCGCCACCCTGGTCCGGTCCCTGCTGCGGGACAACCTGCTCGACGAGCTCCTGCTGCTGGTTCACCCGATCGTCGTGGGCCGTGGCAAGCGCCTCTTCCCCGACGGCACCGACCAGCAGCCCCTGAAGCTCGTCGACTCGAAGACCTTCAGCACCGGCGTCCTCTCCCTGACCTACGAGCCCGCCGCGTGAAACGGCTCGCCTGATTTACCGCTTTCAGAGAGCGCGTAAATCAGGCGATCGGCATCACAAGCACAGGACAAGCGGAATCCAATTACTTGCCAAGAGGCGTGGTGGTCAATAAGGGCGGAAGGGAGCAAACAAATGACCACCAATGGAATCGGCGTCGTCGGCGCGGGGATCTCCGGCCTGACCCTGGCACTCCGGCTGCAGCAGCTCGGCGTGGACGTGACCCTGTACTCCGAGAGCACGGCGGACCAGATGAGGCGGGGGCGGCTGCCCAACACCGTCGCCCGGATGAAGCGCACGCTCGCCCGCGAGCGTGCGCTGGGCAGCGAGCACTTCGCGGTGGAAGGCAGCCTGGTCGGCACGGCGCGGATCTCCATCACGGGCGAGCCCCCGCTGGAGTTCGGCGGCAGCCTGGACGAGCCCTTCCACGGGCTGGACTTCCGCCTGCTGCTGCCGGCCTTGCTCGACGACTTCACCGCCCGCGGTGGGCGGCTCGTGATGACGGAGCCGTCTCCGGGCGCCGCGGAGGTCGACGCGTGGTCGGCCCGCCATGAGCTGATGGTGGTGGCGGCCGGCCGGCGTTCCGTCGCCGAACTGTTCCCCCGCGACGAGAGCCGGTCCCCTTACGACCGTCCGCAGCGGTCGCTCCTCGCCGGTCTCTACACCGGAATCGCCCACGACGGCTTCGGCTACAACGTGTCGCCGGGCGTCTGCGAGATCTTCCAGATGCCGATGTGGACTCGGCACGGCCTGACCGCCGCGATGCTGGTCGAGGCGATCCCCGGCGGCCCGATGGAGGCCGTGACGCGGCTGTCCTACCAGGACGATCCGGAGATGTTCACCCGGACGCTGGAGAAGCTGCTCGGGGAGCACGCGCCGCGGATCGCCGAGCGGATCGACTCCGGCTCGTTCGGCCCGCTCGGCCCCGACGACCTGCTTCAGGGCGCCGTCACGCCGGTGGTGCGCACGCCGGTCGCGGCGCTCTCCACGGGCCGGGTGGCCCTCGCCATCGGCGACGCGTGGATCACCAACGACCCGGTCACCGGGCAGGGCGCCAACCTCGGCTCGCACTGCGCCTGGGTGGCCGCGGAGGCCATCGCCGCCGGCGGGCCGTACGACGAGCGGTTCGCGTGGTCCGTGGCCGACACGATGTGGGAGGTCGCCGGGCCGGTGACCGAGTGGTCCAACGCGTTCCTCCAGCCGCCGGCCGAGCACCTTCTCCGGCTCTTCGTCGGGGCCGCGATGTCGCAGGACGTGGCCGGCCTCTTCATCAACCTTTTCAGCGACCCGGTGTCCGCGTGGGCGCTGTTCTCCGACCCCGCGAAGGTCGACGCCGTGCTGGCGGCCCACGACCTCCAGGTCCCGGCGCCCGTGGCGTCGTAGCCGCCGGGTCCGCGGGCGCCCTTCCCTCGCCGTCCCCGGACGACAACGGCGGAGATCCCTCGGGACTGAGGGACCTCCGCCGCCTGCCGTGCCGGAACTAACGGGGGTTACGGGATGGGGATCGACGCGGTGGGGATGTTGTAACCCCTCACCCGCAGGTAGGGCGCCTGACCACCGAGATCACTCGTCTGGTAGGTCGCGGTGATCTTGGTGGATTCGCCCGGGAAGAGCGAGACGTAGTTGTCGGTGTAGTTGACCGGCAGGACCTCGTTGCCGCCGTTCCCGGCGGTCACCTCCGGCCGCAGGAAGAACGCGATGTTGGTCGCGCTCGTGTTGGTCAGCGTGACGGTGGCGGTCTCCTGGCCGGCGGACACGGTCCGGGTGGCCGTCGCGGTCACGCCGGAGTTGGACGCCAGGCTGTTGAGCCCGGTGAGGTTGGCGTAGGTCTTGGGGGTCGTCCGGTACCAGTTGCTCTTGTTTCCCAGCACGTCGGCCTGGGTGGAGTACCAGTACAGGTTGTTGCTGACCACCGCGCCCGCCGAGTCCTTGACCTGGAGACGGATGAAGTAGGTCGACGAGAGGCCGGTCAGCGCCGGGATGGTCAGGACCTCCGTCGACGCGTTGGCCGGAGCGCTGACGGCCACCTGCGTCGTGTACTTCTGGGCCAGGTCCGGGATGTTGTAGACCGTCGCGGTCGCCGTCAGGCCGCTGCGCGCCGCCAGCGTCGAGTTGACGACGAACACCTTCCTGGTGGCGTAGTCATAGCTGATGTGGATCGGCTCGTTGGCCTTCTTGCTGCCGAAGTAGCCGCCGCCCGGCTTGAAGTAGTAGTCGTACAGGTTCCAGTGGACGGACGGCCAGGCGCTGTTCAGCATCCAGAAGATGGTGCCGAAGGACTGGGTGTACTCGTGGGCGCTCCACGCCTCGAAGAACGACCTGGTGTTCTCGTAGTTCTGCACCTCCGACTTCTTCGAGTAGTCGGCCGCGCTCGTGGTCGTGCCGTACCGGCTGTTCAGCCCGGCGGTGAATGGCGCGGTGTTGTCGAAGACGCTGCCCGGCGCGCCGGAGTGGTAGTTCCAGGCGGTCCCGATCGGCCACTGGTCGGCGGGGGCGAGGAACTTCTGCAGGCTCTCCAGCGGCGGCGGGGACTCGGTGCCCTCCTCGCCGGTGGTGCCGAACGCGCTGCCGGCCTTGGTGGTGTCCCACCACAGGACGGGCGGCTCCCAGACGTACGGGCCGTCCATCTTCATGCCCGCGTTGGCGTTGGACCAGGTGGCGACGTTGTCGAGGGTCGGGTTCTGCCAGTGCAGGGCGGTGGCGACGTTCTTGTACGCCGTCAGGTGCGCCGCGGTGGGCGGCTGGTCGCTGCCGTACGTCCACAGGAACGTGGCGGCGTGGGCGCGGAACGCGCGCATCTGGCTGTCCAGGGAGTTCTTGGCCACCTGCTCCTGCTCGGTGGACCAGGTGCTGTCGTTCTCCCAGGCGCTGCAGCAGACGAAGCCCGGCATGATCATGATGCCGGCCTTGTCGGCCATGTCGTACAGCTCCTCGTTGCCGAGGGTGCCCTCGAAGCGGATGGTGTTGAGGCCCATGTCCTTGACGTACTGGATGTGCGCCGCGTTGGTCTTGGTGTCCCAGCGCTGGAGCATGTCCCACATGTAGCCGCCGCCGCGGAACAGGATGTTCTGCCCGTTGACCTTGTAGCCGGCGAACGAGGTGCCGTTGACGGTCTGCCGGTAGTCGGTGAACTGGCGGACGCCGAAGTTGATCGACTTGGTGTCCGAGGTCGCCCCGGCGGCCGTCGCGGTCAGCGCCAGCTGGTAGAGCTCAGGGCTGCCGAACTGGTAGGGCCACCACAGTGCCGGGTTGGTCACGTGGAGCTGCGGGAACGCCGCCGGCGTGAAGGAGATCTCCCGCCGCTCGCCGGCGTTCAGCGTGACGTCCTGGCTGAACGAGATCGTCGGGTAGCCCGTCTTCGTGATCGTGCCGCTGACGGTCGTCGTGACCGGCGCGTTCGTGGCGTTGACGGCGTCGGCGTAGACGGTCAGGTCGGCCGAGTTCGTCGCGGGCAGCGGCAGGACGGTCTTGACGTATGGGTCCCGCAGCGCGACGGGGCCGGTCGTGTCGAGCAGCGTCTTGCCCCACACGCCCGCGTTCATGTCGGGGGCCTCGGGGTTCCAGTCCACGGTGCAGAAGGACAGGTCCTTGCAGCCATGGGCCGGCGGGGTCACCAGGATCGCGAGCGCGTTGGCCGCGCCCGGCTTGATGAGGTTGGTGACGTTGTACTCGTGGACCACCATGGTCCCGACGGCGTTGGCGTCGATCTGAGTGCCGTTCAGCCAGATCTGCGCCCGGTAACTGATCCCCTTGAAGCGGAGCCAGTACACCTGTCCCGGGCTGAGCGCGGACGCGGTGAACTCGCCGCGGAACCACCAGTTCTGGCCGGTCAGGTCCGGCACGTTCTTGAGGTTCTGCCCGAAGAAGATGTTCTGGTACACGTTGTTGGCGGTCAGCCCGGCCAGCACCGTCGAGGGAAGCTTGATGGGGTTCCAGCCGGACGTGCCGTACCCGACCTGGGAGATGGCGGCGCCGGTGTCGGTGACGCCGGTGGCCGACTTCAGCGACCATCCGGTCGTCAGCTCCGTGGAGCTGACGGTGGCGGCCGTGGCGCCGCCTGTCTCGACGACTCCCACGGCGAGCACCATGAGGAGGACGGCCAGCACCCGGGACACGAGGACCCGGGTGCGGCTTTTCACAAGGGACATGGAGACGGACTCCTTCTTGCCGGTGCCGGCCCGGCGTGCCGCCGGTCGGGGGCGACGCGGGCCGGCATATATGGGGGGACCCGGTGGGGATGGACGGCGGACCGCTATGAGCCCGCCGGCCAGGTCACTTGGGTGGAGTGGTAGTAGTTGAGGCCCATGACGTGCCACCGCGGGCCCTGGGCGCCGAGCCGGGTCTTGAATGCCGTCAGGTCGTGCGTGCTGTACGGCGACCAGCCGAGCTCGGCTATCGCGGGCAACCGGGGGAAGGCCATGTATTCGATGTCTGCCAGGCTCGTGATGGTCTCGGTCCACAGGGGCGCCTCGACGCCGAGCACCGACGACTCCCCCACCCCGCTCAGGTACGCCCCGGGGTCCCAGCCGTAGGCCGTCTTGACGTCGATGACGCCGGCCCAGTTCTGGCCGAGGGTGGTGCGGGAGTTGTACTTCATGTCGAGATAGGCCCGGTTGGCGGGCGACATGAGGACCTTCGTGCCGCGCTGGGCGGCGGCCGACACGGCCGAGTTGCGCGTCGTAGTGCCCCAGAACTGCGCCACCGTGGACGGCAGCGGCGTGGCGTTGACGACGTCGTGCCAGCCGACGACGGTCTTGCCGTGCGCCGCGACGATCTGCTGCACGCGGTTGATGAACGCGGCGTAGTCGGCGGGCTGGGTGCTCTGCGCCTCGTCGCCGCCGATGTGCAGGTACGGCCCGGGCGTCAGCGCGGCGAGCTCACCGAAGACCTGGTCGATGAAGGTGTAGGTGAGCTCCTTCGAGGTGCACAGCGAGCTGAACCCGACGTCCGTCCCGGTGTAGAGCGGCGGCGCCACACCGTCGCAGTTCAGCTCGGCGTAGGAGGCGAGGGCGGCGTTGGTGTGCCCCGGCATGTCGATCTCGGGGACGATCGTGATGTAGCGGGAGGCGGCGTAGGCGACGATCTGCCGGTAGTCGTCCTGCGTGTAGTAGCCGCCCGGCCCGCCGCCGACGGCCGTGCTCCCGCCGTACACCGCGAGGTTCGGCCAGCTGTTGACGGCGATGCGCCATCCCTGGTCGTCGGACAGGTGCAGGTGCAGGTAGTTGACCTTGTAGAGCGCGATCTCGTCGATGTAGCGCTTGACCGTCGCCACGGGGAAGAAGTGCCGGGCGACGTCGAGCATCGCGCCCCGGTAGCCGAACCGGGGCGAGTCGACGATGCGCCCGCCCGCGACGGGCCACGGCCCGGGCTGGACGGTCGTGCTCTCGGCGGCCGGGGGCAGCAGCTGGCGCAGCGTCTGCACCCCGGCGAACAGACCCGCCGGCTGGTTGGCGCGCACGACGATCGACGTGGCGGTCACGTCCAGCTGGTAGCCCTGGTCGCCCACGCTGCTCGGGGCGCCCGACAGCAGCAGCGAGATCCCGGCGGCCGGTGTGGAGCCGGTCGCGGCGGTGACCGGAAGCGGATAGCCGGTGGAGCCACGCAGGATGGCGGCCAGATAGCCGCCGATGGCCGTGGCCTCCGTAGAGGTGGACTCGGTGTAGATGGTCGTCGTGGCACTGATGCCGTACGTGACGCCCGCCGCCGGGGCCGAACCGGCGACCGCGGGAACGACCGAGCTGAACGGCACCGGCGTGACGGCGGCCTGCGCGGCGTTGCCGCCCCCGGCCGTCCATATCGCGGAAGTGGCTAGAGCGAGAACCAGGGCAACACGTGCGTACCGTCTGCCGCCGATCTTCAATTACTCCTCCGGAGGGTTGCCCCATGCCACGCGGAACACGCCCGCGAGCACGAGTTGTGCCATCCCCCGTCGTCCTCTTAAGGCAACGATAAAGTTTCCAGGCCCTGATAGTAAAGGACCTTTTTAAACCCGGAGGGGTCAGCGGGCCAGCAGTACCAGGGCCAAGCTGATCAGGGCGGGCACGGTCTGGACGAAAAGGATCTTCCGGCTGGCCGTGGCGGCGCCGTACAGACCGGCCACCGCGACGCAGGCCAGGAAGAAGACCTTCGCCTGGAAACCGACCGGATCGGGGGCGATCAGCCCCCAGATCAGGCCGGCGGCGAGGAACCCGTTGTAGAGGCCCTGATTGGCGGCGAGGGCCCGGCTCTTCTCGGCGAACTCGGCGTCCGTGCCGAATGCCTTCCTCGCCCGTGGCGTGGTCCAGAGGAACATCTCCAGCACGAGGATGTAGACGTGGAGGAGCGCGACCGCCGCCACCGCCAGATCCGCCAGCAGCTTCACACGCACTCCTCACAAAGATCTCGCTTGCCCGGAGCATTCAAGCACAAAGGCCCCACTTCCGGCGGTCCAGCCGGCGCAGCCTCCATTTCAGTCATGCCTCAAGCCGATCTCCTGGGCCTTCCAGGAGTTCTTCTGAAACAGGGCCCCTGAAACACACGGGCCCCGGCTGAGGGCGTGTCAGGTCAGGTTGATCCAGACGGCGACGGCGGGGGTGTCTCCGGGGTTGGAGATCCTGTGGGGTGTCGTCGACGGGAACGTGATCGAGTCTCCGGGGCCGAGCTCATGGGTCTTCGCTCCCACATCGACGACGAGAGTGCCGCTGATGACGTTGCCGATCTCGCGGCCGCCGTGGCAGACGTACTCGGAGTGCTGGCTGGAGCCGGAGCCCGGCGGGTAGATCGACTCAAAGATGTTCATCCCCGGCACGGCGATCGGCGTCAGCCTGCGGTAGCGCACGCCGTGGCCCAGGAGAAGCGTGGTCGCCTCGTCGCCCCGGACGACCATGATGTCGTCGCCCTTCCCCTCATCACCGAGGGAGTCCAGGGGGTCGAGGGGGCCGGCGGGGGGCTCGGGCGTCTCCCGCTCCCCGAAGACCGCGGCCATCGGGATGTCGAGCACCGACATGATCTGGTAGAGCCGTGTCACCGAAGGACGCATCCGGCCCCGCTCGATCTGGGACAGCGCGCTGGGGCTGATCCCGAGCAGGTCAGCGACGCGGCGGAGTGAGAGCCCCCGCCCCATCCGCAGCTCGCGAATGCGGGTGCCCAGCTCCTGATCGTCGATCTGCGGACCGCCCATGACCTAGATCCTATGCCGCGGCGCGTGACACACAGACGTTACGTGAAGTACATACTTAACGCGATGTTCAGTCATAGCTTCACGATTGCCCCCCAATGGAGCTGCGACATGCAGGAGGACGCACGTTGACTCCGCCCGGTTACACAGCCAACCTCTATAACGAGGACCTCGCCCCCGCGCGTGAGCGCCGCTGGGGCACATACAGCATCTTCGCCCTCTGGATGGCCGACACCCACGCCATCAGCAACTACACCTTCGCGGCCGGCCTGTTCGTCCTCGGCCTGGCCGCCTGGCAGGTCTTCCTGGCCCTCCTGGCCGGCATCACGATCGTCTACGTCGGCATGAACCTGATGGGACACGCCGGCCACCGGACCGGCGTGCCCTTCCCGGTGCTCGCCCGCGTCAGCTTCGGCGTCTACGGCGCCAACCTCCCCGCGCTCATCCGCGCCGTCATGGCCATCGCGTGGTACGGCATCCAGACCTGGCTGGCCTCCGTGGCCCTGGTCGTGCTGGCCGTACAGCTCAGGCCGGGCCTCGCGGAGTACACGCACAACGACGTCCTCGGCCTGTCCTCGCTCGGCTGGATCGCGTTCGTGTTCATGTGGGCCGTGCAGCTGGTGATCCTCACCCGTGGCATGGAGACCATCCGCAAGGTGCAGGACTGGGCCACCGGCCCGCTGGTCTGGATCATGATGCTCTTCCTGGCCGGCTGGCTGCTGGTCAAGGCGGACTTCGACATCTCGCTCACCAGCAGTCTGACGCGGCTGAGCACCGGCGAGCAGATCCATCAGAGCCTGGTCGCGGTGGGGCTCACCATCGCCACGTTCATGACGCTCATCCTCAACTACGCCGACTTCTCCCGCTTCACCAAGAGCCACCAGTCGTACCGGCGCGGCAACCTGCTCGGCCTGCCGGTCAACTTCGCCCTCTTCGCGCTCGCGTCGGTGCTGACGACGGCGGGGACCATCTCCGTCTTCGGCAGGACCATCACCGAACCCGTGGAGATCGTCGCCCGCATCGGCAACCCGGTGGTCACCGTCGTCGGCGCGGTGACGTTCGTGATCGCCACGATGGGCATCAACGTCGTCGCCAACTTCGTCTCCCCCGCATACGACCTGGCCAACCTCGCTCCGAAGTACCTCAACTTCACGCGAGGCGGCCTGATCAGCGCCGTGCTGGCGGTCCTGGTGATGCCCTGGAAGCTCTACGCGAACCCCGCCATCATCAACTACTTTCTCGGGTCGCTCGCCGCGTTCCTCGCGCCCCTGGTCGCGATCCTCCTCGTCGACTACTACTTCGTACGGCGCGGCCGGATCGTGATCGACGACCTGTACAAGGCCCAGGAGGGCAGCGCGTACTACTACTGGAAGGGCGTCAACCCGGTGGCCCTGCAGGCGTTCGTGCCAGCCGCGGCGGTTGGGGCCGTCCTCGCCCTGGTGCCCGCCTTCTCCTCGGTCGCGCCGTTCTCCTGGATCCTCGGGCTCGTCCTGGGCGGCGCCGTCTACTACGCCCGCAGCGCGAAGGTCCACGAAGGCGCGCTGGCCGCCGAAGTGATCGCGCCCACCCCCAGCCTCGAAACCGTCTGAGAGAGAAAGCGAGAGCCGTGCGAATCCTGGTGGTCAACCCCAACCGCGTCGACGCCTGTACGGAGCTGATCCGGCAGGCCGCCCAGGCGGTCGCCGCTCCGGGCACGGAGATCGTCGCCGTCCAGCCCGCCAGCGGCCCGGTCGAGCTGACCGGCCAGCGGGAGGTGCTGCTGAGCGCCGTGGGCGTGCTCGACTGCGTCGCCCGGCTCGGCGGCGAAGCCGACGCGGTGGTGATGGCCGGGTTCGGAGAGCCCGGCCGGGAGGCCGCCCAGGAGACCAGCGGAGCGCCCGTGCTCGACATCACCGAATGCGGCCCGGCGCTCGCCGGGCTGCTCGGCCGCACCTACACGGTGGTGACCTCCACCGAGCGCGCGGTCCCGGTCGTGGCGGACCGGTTCCGCGCGCTCGGCCTGGACGGCCGCTGCGCGGAGATCCTGCCGACCGGGCTCGGCGTTCCCGATTTGGTCAAGGACCGCGACGCCGCGGTCGAGACGATCGCCGGCACGGCCCGGCGGGCCTCCGGCGAGGTCGTCGTGCTCGGCTGCGGCGGCATGGCGGGGCTCGCCGATCAAGTCGCCCGCGCCACCGGCAGGCCGGTCGTCGACGGGCTCACGGCGGCGATCACGTGCGCGGAGGCCATCGTCCGTCTCGGCGTCCGGCCGTTCGGTGCGTACTGAGAGTCACGAGGTCCGACACCCGCAGACATGGACGAGACGGACGTAAGCCGCCAAGCGACCCGTCAGGGCCCGTAGGGTGGCCCGGGGTGGCCCTTCCGGTAGCTGTCGTACAGCTCGCCCAGGTTGTCGGTGTAGAGCTCGGTGTATCCGCAGGCGGCGCAGATCCAGGCCCGCACCGCCCCGGCCGACGAGCCCTGCTTCCAGATGAAGCCGTGCTTGTCCGGCTCGGGCTCCGTGATGTGCACGCGTAACGGATGAGAGCCGTTGGGTCCCCAGTCGCGCACCTCCACGTCGGCCATGATGTGCTCGGAGGAGCATTTGGGACAGCGGTTGTTTCTCATGTGCCTTCCAGGGGGCGGCGGTGCCGTACCGACGCCGAACAGTGTCCCGGACTCCGCCGCCGGAGTCGATCACAGGTCGCCGGCGATCCGGGCGTCTGACCCGTTCCCCTCACCCTGCCCGCCGGCGTCGACGCGCGTGACCGGCGCGCGCCACATCGGATACATCACCGGGCCGTCGGGCAGCCGGAGAAGCTCCGGCATGTCCACGTAGCCGTGCCGGAGATAGAGCCGGCGGCTCGCCTCGCTGCTGGCCTCCAGGTAGGCAGGCATTCCTTGGGCGTCGAGCCGCCGGTGGTGCTCCTCCAGCAGCAGGGTGCCGAGGCCGCGTCCGGTGCGCCCCCGCACGAGTGTGATGAACGCGAGGTAGTGGTGCGGCTCGTGCGGGTGGATCTTGTCCATCCGCTCGCCGAGGATGCGGAAGCGTTCGGCGTACTCCCCCGCGAAGGAGGCGATCTCCTCCTCCTCGCCGGGGATCCCGGGGAACGGCGCGGTGAACCAGACCGCGACCCCGGCGAGCTCGCCTGACTCGTGAATGCCGTAGACGTCGCCGTGGTCGAGCGCGTGCGCGGCGTGCATGGTGAAGAACCGCCGCTGGATCGGCAGCCGGTCCCCCACCGGCGGGATGAGCCAGCTGGTGACCGCATCGCGGGCGAACGTGTCGGCGATGACCTCGCCGACCACGGCCGCGTCCGTCATCCGGGTGATCTCGGGTGTCACTTGGAACCTCCGCTGACGGCCTGAGCGCCGAAACCGACGTTGTCGTACACCTCTGGCCTGGTGACCTTCAGCACTCGAGCCCAGACGACGCCCAAGACGATCGCGACGACGAAGATGCCGGGCAGGACCCAGCGGAGGGCCGAGTCGGGGGCGACTCCGAGGACCGTGTCGAAGTTGATCAGCGTCAGTCCGATGATCGCGCACAGCGCCAGGGCCGCCAGGGCCGGGGCGACGCGGGTCCGCCACGCCGTCTCTCCCGAGGGGTTCCGTGAGAAGAACACGATGACCGCGAGCGATGTGACGGTGAGCAGGGTCAGCAGCCCGAGGCCGCCGAACGCGCCGAAGGTGAAGAACAGCTTCGTGACCGGGTCGAGCCCGAAGATCGCGTAGATCACGATCACGATCAGTCCGAGCGCCGTCTGCAGCACCGATCCGGCGATCGGAGCGGCGGTGCGGGCCGAGGTGCGCCCGAACACCGAGGGGAGCACGTTCTCCCGGCCCAGCGCGAAGATGTAGCGGGCCGTGGTGTTGTGAAAGGCGATCATGCAGGCGATGCTGCTGGTGACGAACAGCACGGAGCCGATCGTCGCGACGGTGGAGCCCAGGTGGGCGACCGCCTGGTTGAAGATCAGCACGGTTTTCTGCTCGGATGCCGCCTTGACTATTCCGCTGGGCCCGGTCGGCACCGTCTGGGCCCAGGCGGAGATCGCGTACAGAACCGCGATGATCGCGATGCCCAGGTAGGTGGCGATGGGCACGGTCCTGTCGCGGTCCTTGGACTCTTCCGCGAAGACGACCGACGACTCGATGCCGGCGAACCCGGCGACGACGGTGGCGAGCGCCGCGCCCACGCCGGGCACGAACAGCGAGCCGGGGGTGAAACCCTCGAAGTTGATGCCGCCCGGGGCGGCGTGGAACAGATCGCCGATGTCGAACACCAGGACGACGGTGATCTCGCTGACCAGCAGGACTGAGAGGATCTTGCCGTTGACGTCCACCCGCAGCAGGCCGAGCAGGCCGGTCAGCGCCCACGCCACGAGTGCGATCACCCACCACGCGGGCGAGGCGCCGAACCAGTCGAGGAGCAGCGGCTCGGCCGCCGACCCGATGATGCCGTAGAGACCCAGTTGCAGCGCGTTGTAGGACAGCAGTGCCACCCACGCCGTCGCCACCCCGGGCGTCCGGCCGAGCCCTTGGGCGGCATAGGCGTAGAAGGCGCCCGCGTTCACGACGTGCCTGGCCATCGTGACGTACCCGACGGCGAAGAGCGCGAAGATGGCGCCCAGCAGCAGGAACGCGAACGGCACACCGATGACGCCCGTCACCGCGTACGCCGTCGGGACCGAACCCGCGACGACCATCAGCGGCGCCGCCGCGGAGATGACGAAGAACACGATCGATGAGACGCCGAGCCGATCCTCGGCCAGTGCGGCGGATACGGCGCTGGGCCGTTGCTCCGTGAGGGACATCCGGGACTCCGTGGGGGTGGGGGATGGATCACCGACGGCTGATGACGGCTTCGCCGAACTCGGTCTGCGCGATGAGGCTTCGCAGGGGTATGGGGAGCGTGGCGCCAGCGGGCTCAAAGATCACCTTCAGCCACGAACGGCGATCATATAGGCGAATTGTCAAATCTGTCATCGATGAAAGTACGATCGCTTGGGAAACAACGCGGTTCTAGATCCCAAATAAGCAGATATGTGCCGGAGTGTTCGGGCGATCCCCTTGTCGCGACTGGCCGACTATGCGATAGGGCACGGCATGGTCTCCCCATTCCTCATCGCCTCTCGCCCTCTTGCCGGTGGCCGGAATCCAGGTGTCGTGCAGCACGAAATACCAGGTCAACCCAGGTTAGGCGTCATCACATGGGTGGTATTCGGCCTTTGTCCGTGCGCTTTTCCGGACGCAGATCCAGATGTACGGCGGGGCCGTCTTCTCCTCCTCCACGCTTCCGTCTGAGCCGACCGTATTACCGTTTTAGGGCGCCCCGCTGGAGTGGTTCACCGGATCCCGCGGCGGCATTCAGGTCGGTCGTGCCGGATTCGCGGCGCCGCCCTTCAGCGGGACCACGTGCGGGCGTTGAGCGCTCAGCGCGATCTGTCCTTCCTGCTCCGTTGAGGAGCCCCGGCTTCCGCCAGCGGCAGCCGGAGAACGAAGCAGGCGCCTCGGGCTGAGTCCTCGATCCGCAGCGTCCCGCGATGGGCGTGGGCGATGTCGCGAGAGATGGCGAGGCCCAGTCCGCTGCCGCCGGGATCGCGCCGGTGTCCGTCGGCGAGGCGGGTGAAGCGTTCGAAGACGCGCTCCCGGTCCTCCGGCGCGATGCCGCATCCGTCGTCGACCACGGCGACGACGGCCTGGCCGTCCCTGGCCTCGACCGTGACCTCGACGGCGCCGGAGGCGTGCCGCTGCGCGTTGGTCAGCAGGTTGTCGAGGATCCGGATGAGCTGGATCCGGCAGCCGCGGACGGTGACGTCCGGGCCGGCGTCGACGCGCACGGGCACGCCGGTCACCCGGGCCGCCGCCTCCCGCATGACCAGTGCGCCGAGGTCGATCACCTCGGGCGGCACGGGGTCGCCGGAGCGGAGACGGGCCGTCAGCAGGAGATCGCTGATGATCGCTTCCAGCCGGTCGGTGATCGACAACGCGGCCTCGATGGTCTCGTGCGGATCGACGTGGTTCCGGTAGAGGAGCGCCTCCTCCAGCCGCGCGCGGAGACCGCTGATCGGGGTCCTGAGCTCGTGAGAGGTGGTGGAGGCGAACTGGCGCTGCTGCTCCACGGCCCCCTCCAGCCGGGCCAGGGTCTCGTTGGCGGTGCGGGCGAGCTGCGCGACCTCGTCGCGGCCCGACGGCTCGGGCACCCGCAGGCTCAGGTCGCTCACCGTGATCTCGGACATCTTCGCGCGGATCGCCGCCACCGGCCGCAGCGTCCGGCCCGCGACCCACCAGGACATCACGGCGAGTACGGCGACGGCCAGCAGGCCGCCCGTGGCGGTGTAGATCTCCAGGCGGTCCGTGGCGAGAATGATCGGCTGGACCATGCCGGCATAGACGGTGTGGGGCTCGCCGGCCCACAGCCAACCGGCCTCCTGCGGGGAGACCCGGATGGCGCTGAGCATGACGCACTCCCCTCCCCGCAGGCATTCGGTCCGGTGCTGGATCCGTTCACCGGCCAGCGGGCGGACCGTGCTGATCGGCGGCATGCCGGCCAGTGGCTCGCTGGAGTGGACGACGCGGCCATGGGAGTCCACCACCTGGAAGAGGGTGACGCGGCTGATGGGGGCCTTCGGCGCCGTGCCGCCGGACCGCATCGCCGCGATCCACGCGGTGCCGGCCCGCTGGGTCTCGGCGTACATGTCGGACTGGATGGTGGTCCGCACCGCGACGTCAAGGATCACGCCGGCCGCCACAAAGACGATCATGGACAGTGCCGTCGCGGCAATCGTGAAACGCGCCTGGATCGAGCACAGGCGTGGAAAAGACGACACCTGCTCTCTCCTTCCAGGACGCATCCCGCCGACGGCCGGCCCATACCCCTCTCCGGCACACCGACGTGACAGAGACCATATTCAGGGTCGCCCATTACAGACAGAACTTGAGAGGCAAAACCCACTTATTCGACCCAAAAGAGAGCAGCGCGTGACGGGTGGAAGAACAAGCCTTGCCCTCCGGTTTGCCCGCGCCACGGGGACGGCCGGACACGCGGACCATTCCCCATGATCCCCTGCTGGGAAGGCCTGGAGTCCTGGTCGCCCCATGGTGTTTACTGTTCCTCCCCACTTGGTGCATCCTGGTGGACACGCTGCCGGAAGGGTGAGGTTATGGCGGGTATCGACATGCGGGGCGCGTACAGTCGCCGGGGGCTGCTGAAGGCGGCCGTCACGGGCGCGGGCGCCCTGTCCGCCTCCGCGCTGCTGGAGGCGTGCGGCGTGTCGCCTTCCACGTCGCGGTCGTCACAGCCGTCCGCCCGCTCGGCCGGAAACGCCGCCATCGGCCATGACACGGGCGGGGACCTCGACGTCCTGCGCGTCTCGCTGCCGGGATCGCTCTCGAACCTCTATCCCGGCCAGGAGTCGGGGATTCTGAACTACTACGTCGCGGGCATCTGCATGGAGGGCCTGGTCGGGGTCGACGCCTCCGGCACGATCGTGCCCGCTCTGGCCTCGGGCTTCGAGCACCCGTCCCCCACGACCTACGTCTACACGATCCGCACCGACGCGGTCTTCCACGACGGCAGCCCGGTCACTGTCGAGGACATTCTGTACTCGATCGAGATGGCCAAGGACCCCAAGGTCTCCCCCAGCACCGCCTCCTACTGGGCGGGCCTCGGCAAGGCCGTCAAGTCCGGTCCCGGCGAGATCACGCTCACGAGCAAGACCCCCAGCGAGGCGTTCGCCTGGCTACCGGCCAACGTCAACGCGCTGTGGGTCGCACCCAAGGCGGCCTGGCAGCGGGCGAAGGGGCAGATCGGCACGGCCACGTCGCTCCTGGTCGGCTCGGGGCCGTACAAGGTCACCGAGTTCGCGCCCGACTCCCACGTGGAGTTCACGCGGGTCGAGGGCCGGCCGGGCCCGCGGCCGAGGATCGCCAGGATCCGGTTCGACTTCATCGCCGACGACAACACCCGCCTGCTGGCCTGGAAGGCCGGCAAGACCGACATGTCGTTGAACGTCCCCCTGGCCCAGGCGCGGCAGTGGGAGTCGGCGGCCCGCACCCGGGTGGTCTACGCGGCGGACCGGTCGTACGCCGGGCTGACCTTCAACGTGTCGGCCAAGCCGTTCGACGACGTTCACGTCCGCCGCGCCGTCGCGCACGCGGTGAACCGCGACGCCGTCGTGTCGAAGATCCTGCGCGGACGCGCCCAGGTCGCCACCGCGCTGTCCACGCCGGAGCAGTTCGGCGGCCTGTGGACGCCCGAGCAGGCGACCGCGAAGCTGGCCGCCGTGCCGCAGTACGCGTACGACCTGGAGAAGGCGAAGCAGGAGCTGGCCCAGTCCTCGGTGCCCGGCGGCTTCACCGCCACCCTGTCGTACCCGAGCACCGGGCCGCACCTGGGCACGGCGGCGCTGGCGTTCGCCGCCGACCTGAAGAAGATCGGGATCACGCTCGACGTCAAGGAGCTGCCCATCGAGCAGTGGCTCGCGGAGCTGAACACCGGGCCCGCGCTGAGCTACATGTGGTACTTCAACACCACCGGAGACCCCGGCGAGCTGGCGAGCTGGTTCCTCGGCGAGGGCAACCCGGCGAAGTACACCAACGGCGCGGTCGCGGCGACGATGGCCAAGGCCGCCGCGGAGCGCGACCAGGCAAGGCGCGCCGCGCTGCTCATCGAGGCGCAGACCGCCCAGGCCGCGGACCTGGCGTACCTGCCGCTGTGGTGGGGCCAGTCCGCCACCGCCTTCACCGACGCCATCGGGATCAGCGACTACAGCTCCTACACCCTGCTGGCCGACTGGCCCGGACACCTCTACCCGGCGAAGTGAGCACCGTTGAGCACCACCGTCCTCGCCTTCGCCCTGCGGCGGACCGGCGCCACGCTGCTCCTGCTTCTGGCCCTGTCGCTGCTGGTCTTCGGCCTGCTGTACCTCGCACCCGGCGACATCGCCAGGAACCTGCTCGGCACCCGCAACGTCACCCCTGAGGCCCTGGCCCAGGTCCGCGCGCTGTACCACCTGGACGAGCCGTTCCTTCAGCAGTACTGGCGGTGGCTGTCGCGCGCGGCGGCCGGCGACTTCGGCACGTCCATCCGCACCGGAGGGGCCATCGGGCCGATGATGCTGGACCGGACCGGGGTCACCGCGGCCACCGCCGGGCTGGCGTTCCTGCTGTCGGTCCTGGCGGGCGTGCCGGCGGGGATCGCGTCGGCCGTGCGGCGGGGCCGATGGCCCGACCGGCTGCTGGCCGGGCTGTCGGTGGTCGGGGTCAGCGCCCCGGGCTTCGCCGTGGGCCTGCTCGCGCTGTACGTCTTCGCGCTCGGCCTGGGCTGGTTCCCGTTGTACGGCACCGGCACCGGTTTCCTCGACGGCCTGTGGCATCTCGTCCTCCCGGCGGCGGCGCTCGCCCTCGGCCTGGGGGCGTTCGTCGTGAAGCTGACCCGGGCGGCCGTGATCCGGGAGCTGGACCAGGACTACGTGACCTTCGCCCGCGGCCGGGGGCTGTCCGATGGGACGGTGCTGCGCGTCGTGCTGCGCAACGCGGCCATCCCGATCGTCACCAGCCTGGGGCTGATGGTGGCGTACCTGTTCGGAGGGACCGTCCTCATCGAGGTCACCTTCGCCCTTCCCGGCCTCGGGTCGCTGATGGAGGAGTCGGTGCTGTTCAAGGACATCCCGGTGGTGCAGGCGCTGACCCTGGTGGTGGCCGCCGTCGTCTCGGCGGCGGCGCTGCTGGTCGACCTGTCGTACCTGCTGATCGATCCCCGCGTGCGAGCCAGGACGGCCCGCCGATGATCCGGATCCGTGTGCCGCTCGTGCCCGCCGTCTCAGCCGCCCTCCTCGCGGCCGTCGCCGTCTGCGCCGTGGCCCGGGAGCTCGTCGCCCCGCACGCTCTCGACCAGGACATCTACCTGGGGGTGGTCGGCGGCGGGGTCGAGGGCCACCTGTTCGGCACCGACCAGCTCGGCCGGGACATCCTCCAGCTCTCGCTGGCCGGCGCCCGGTCCGCGCTGGCCGGCCCGCTCGTGGTCGCCGCGGGCTCGATGCTGATCGGGTTCTTCCTCGGCACCGTCGCGGGATATCGGGGCGGCGTTGCCGACATGCTGGCCGGCCGCTACGCCGACCTGCTGCTCGCGCTTCCCGCCGTGCTGCTGGCGATCGTCGTCGCGGGCGTGGTCGGCCGCGGCTACTGGATCACCGTCGCGGTGCTGATCGTGCTGTTCTCGCCGTCGGACGTGCGCGTCGTCCGGAGCGCGGTGATCGAGCAGGCGCCACGGCCCTACATCGAGTCGGCCCGGCTCCTCGGCATCCGGCCCTTCCGGATCATGTTCCGGCACATCGCGCCGAACATCTTCCCGATCGTCGTCGCGAACCTCCTGCTGAACGTCGCGTTCGCGCTCGTCGCGCTGTCGTCGCTGTCCTACCTCGGCCTCGGCGTCCCGCCCGGCGCGCCGGACTGGGGGCGCCAGCTCGCGGACGGCCGGGAGCTGCTCGGCGACAACCCCCTCGCCGCGGTCGTCCCGGGGGTGCTGATCATCGTGACCGCCACGGCCGTGAACCTGCTCGGCGACTGGCTGTCGGAGCTGCTCGACCGGCGGGTGGTGGCCCGATGACCACGCCGCTGCTCGCCGTACGGGATCTCCGGGTCGCCGCGGAGCCGGGCACCATCGTCGCCGGTCTCGATCTCACGGTGGCGCCCGGCGAGACGGTCGCCATCGTGGGCGAGTCGGGATCGGGCAAGTCGATGACCGTCAAGGCGCTCGCCGGCCTGCTGCCGGACGGGGTGCGGGCCTCCGGCCGGCTGGAGATCGGCGGCACGCGGCTCGACCTGGGCGGCCCGAGGTCGTCCTGGCGCGGCGTGCGGGGATCCGGGATGGCGCTGCTCCCCCAGGACCCGTTCACCTCGCTCTCTCCGGTCCATCGGATCGGCCAGCAGATCGGATGGGCGGTCACCGCACGCCGGCGGACCGGCCGGGTCGCGGCGCTCCTGGCCGAGGTCGGGCTGCCCGCCGACGTCGCCGGGAAGTATCCCTTCCAGCTGTCCGGCGGCATGCGCCAGCGGGCCGCGATCGCCGCCGCGCTGGCCGCCGATCCCGGCCTGCTGATCGCCGACGAACCGACGACGGCACTCGACGTCACCACCCAGCACGAGGTCCTGGAGCTGATCGCCGACCTCCAGCGCGGCCGCGGCATGGGGCTGATCCTCATCACCCATGACCTGCGGCTCGCCCACAGCAGGGCGGACCGGATCATGGTCATGTACGCTGGGCGGCTGGTCGAGGAGGGCGCCACCGCCGACGTGCTCCGCGCTCCGGCCCACCCCTATACGGCGCGGCTGGCCGCCTGCGACCCCCCGCTGACGCGCCGGCTTCCGGTGCTGGCGACGATCCCCGGCTCGGTGCCCCAGCCGTTCTCCGTCGGCGCCGCCTGCGCCTTCGCGGCGCGGTGCGAGTTCGCGGTGGAAGCGTGCCGTACGGCGGAGCCGGCGCTGACCGAGGTGTCGGCTGGGCACCGGACGGCCTGCGTCCGCCCGGAGACGGCGGCGCGGCCGGACGAGCATGAACACCACGCCGATGAGGAAGCCGCGCCGCCTCCGGAGGCCACGCCGCTGCTCACAGTCGAGGGGCTGGCCAAGCGGTATCACGGCGCGGCCGCGCCGGCGCTGGCCGGCGTGGACCTGGAGCTCCTGGCGGGCGAGTCGGTCGCGGTGGTCGGGGAGTCGGGCTCCGGCAAGACCACGCTGGCGCGGTGCGTCGCCGGGCTGGAACGGCCGGACACCGGGCGGGTCGTCTTCCACGGTTCCGCCGCCGGGCCCAGGCGACTGCAGATGGTGTTCCAGGACCCGTACTCCGCCCTCAATCCCGGGCTCAGCGTCGGGACGTCGCTGGCCGAGGCGCTCGCCGCGGCCGGGCGCCCGAGGTCGGAGGTGAGCGAGCTGCTCGAACTCGTCGGACTGCCCGCGGCGTACGCCCGGCGCAGGCCGAAGGCCCTGTCCGGCGGCGAGCGCCAGCGGGTCGCCATCGCCCGCGCCCTCGCTCCGCGCGCCGGCCTGCTCGTGTGCGACGAGCCGGTCTCCGCCCTCGACGTGTCGGTCCAGGCCCAGGTGCTGAACCTCCTGGCGGACCTGCGCCGCGAGCTCGGGCTGACCCTGCTGTTCATCACCCACGACCTGGCCGTCGCCCGGCAGATCGCCGACCGGATCTACGTCATGCGGCACGGCCGCGTGGTGGAGGCGGGGCCGGTCACCTCCGTGCTGGATTCACCGGCACACGAATACACCCGGCGGCTGCTCGCCTCGATCCCGGCGGCCCACTAAGCGAGGTTCCGACCACCATGCCAGAACTCCAGATCGACATGCTGCCCGTCATCGGCGACGTGGGACACGTCGCCGCCGGAGCCGGGGAGCTGCCCGAGGATCTCCTGCGCCGCTGGCGGCTCGCGGGCGGCGCCCAGGTCCGCACGCTCGTGACCGCCAGGAGGGACGGGGCGCTGGCCGGCGCCGCCTTCGAGGTCCACCGGCCCATGACCGCATACCGCAAGATCGTCGATGTTTGGGCCCCGGACGAGGGCGTGGGCGACGCGCTCGTGGCCGCCGTCGAGGAGCGGGCCTTCCGGGAGGGCGCGGTCGCGGTGAAGCGGTGGTTCCCCGAGAGGGACGCCGCCTGGCGGCGGTCGCTCGACCGGGGCTACCGGGAGCTGCCGGTTCCGGCCTGGGCGGCTCCCGTGACCGCCGATCCACGCGACACCGGATTCGCCCAGGTGCGCTGGCGGGACCGCCCGCCCGCCAGGGCCGTGCCGTACATGCGGCAGACGACCGACTTCACCTGCGGCCCCGCCGCCCTGCAGATGGCGTTGTGCGCCCTCGGGCTGCGGGACGAGCCGGACCGCGCGGAGGAGATGCGCCTGTGGCGGGAGGCGACGACCGTGGGCGGCTGCGAACCCCTCGGCCTGGCGCTCGCCGCCGCCGGCCGCGGGGCGGTCCCCGAGGTGCTGCTGTCCACCGAGGAGCCGATCCTGCTGGAGCTGTGCCGTACGGATGAGGAGCGCGACCTCCGGGCGTTCATCCAGTCGGGGTTCCGGGCCGAGCTGGCCGGTCGGGACATCGCCGTCGAGACCACGGCGTACGACCTCGGGAGGCTGCGCGATGCGCTCGGCGGCGGGGCGATCGCGCTCGTGCTGATCGAGCAGCTCGGCATGCACGCCGAGAGCTGCCCGCACTGGATCACCGTCCACGGCTTCGACGGCGACGTGTTCCACGCCAACGACCCCTGGACCGACGCCGACCTGGGCGAGACCTACGCCGACGCCCTCGACCTGCCGCTGCCGGCCGCGACCCTGGACCGCCTCGCGTGGTACGGCTCGCCGAGCTACCGCGGCATGGTGCTGCTCCGCAGGCCGCCCGCCTGACCGCGCCCGGCTCGTCAGTCGGTCGGCATCGAGACCAGGGTCAGCAGGCGGGCCGGCCGCGCGGCCGTCCGATAGCTGTGCTCGGCCTCGGCGGAGAACCTGACCGCGTCCCCGGCGCGCAGCCGGACCGTCCAGGTCGCGATCTCCAGGGTCACCGCGCCGGACAGCACGTAGGCGAACTCCTCCGAGCCGCGCCCGTGCGGCGCGCTCTCGTGGGTGTGCTCGGCCGGAAGCGCGGACTCGTAGACCTCGAAGCGGCGGCGGTCGAGCGAGCTGAGCAGCGTGCGCGCCGCCGCCGCGCCCGCTTCGTCGCCCGGCGCGCGCCGCATCACCTGAGGTTCGTACAGCGGAGTCCGCGTGATGTCGGCGAAGGACAGCTCCAGCGATTCGGCGATGCCCGACAGCACCTCCACCGTCGGGTTGGCCAGGCCGCGCTCGAGCTGGGAAAGCATCGCCTTGCTGTACCCGGACCGATCAGCGAGATCGCGGATGCTCAGTCCTCTCGTGCGGCGCGCGTGCCGGACGTTGTTCGCGATCGCTGCCCGCACCTGGTCCGAGAGGCCACTCACTCACACATCACCGCAAAAGATCGCACCGTTTCGCCAATCGTGCCACGTGCCGTACGCGTCGCGGATCCGAGGTCGCCCGTCAATCTTCCGTCAGATCCGCGGGTGTGCGCGTCAGGAAAGCGTCATGACCGGAAAGTGGCGGCGATCTGCTCCTTAACATCCTCCTTGTCCGAGTTGTTCCTGGAGGAACCCATGCCAGAAGTCCCGTTATTCGTGCCGGTCCACGAGGGCGCGTTCGCGATGTCCGTACGCCTGTTCCGGACCGCGTCGGGCAAGAGAACCGCGGTGGCCTTCTCCTCACCGATGCGCCTGGCCAAGGTGCTCGGCGCCGGTCAGCACTGGGTGCGGCTCAGCGAGCCCGCTCTGCGGCAGATGCTCCGCGATCTCGACGTCATCGGCATCGTCGTCGACCCCGCGGGCACGATGCCGGCCCGTCCCCGCTACTCCGCCCGGGTCGCGTGATGTGCGCTCTCGCTCAGGACCTCACCCAGGACCTCACCCAGGACCTCGCTCAGGACCGGGCCCAGGACCTCACGCGGGCTCCGCGGTCTCTCCAGGCGGCCGCCCACGGGCCGTGGTCCGCGACGGCGCGGTTCACCGATGACGGCGGAGCCACGGTCGGCGGTGTGTCCCTGACAGAGATCGCCGCCCGTTTCGGCACCCCCGCGTACGTCCTCGACGAGACCGACGTCCGCCTGCGATGCCGCGCCTTCAAGGCGGCGCTGCCCGGCGCGGAGATCACCTATGCGGCCAAGGCGTTCCTGTGCCGCGCGATGGCGAGCTGGATGCGATCCGAGGGCCTCGGCCTGGACGTGTGCTCGGCCGGAGAGCTGACTGTGGCGCGTTCGGCCGGGTTCCCCGCTGAGCGGATCGTCTTCCACGGCAACGCCAAGACCCCGGAGGAGCTCCGGATGGCGGTGGACGAGGGCGTCGGGCGCGTCGTGGTGGACAACATCGCCGAGATCAACCGGCTGACGGCGCTCGTCCCCATCGGCCGGCGGCAGAAGGTGCTGGTCAGGGTCATCCCCGACATCGAGGCGGGAGCCCATGCGGCGATCCGCACCGGCGGCGAGCACCAGAAGTTCGGGCTGTCCATCGCGGCGGGCGGCGCCGGGAACGCCGTGGCCCGGGTGCTCGCGCAGCCCCGGCTGGAGCTCGCCGGGCTGCACTGCCACCTCGGATCCCAGATCTGTACGGCCGGGCCGTACGAGCAGGCGGCTCGCGTCCTGGTGGAGCAGCTCGCCCGCATCCGGGACACCTACGGCGTCGTCCTGCCCGAGCTCGACCTCGGCGGCGGTCACGGCATCGCCTACCTGGAGTCGGAGACCGGCCTCGACCTGGGCCGGTTCGCCGCGTCGGTCACCTCCGTCGTCGAGGAGCGCTGCGCCGGGCTCGGCCTTCCGGTGCCGCGGCTGACGGTGGAGCCGGGACGGGCGATCAGCGGGCCCGCCGGGCTCACGATCTACCGGGTCGTCGCGGTCAAGCGCGGAGCCGCCCAGACCTTCGTCGCCGTCGACGGCGGGATGAGTGACAACCCCCGGCCCTCCCTTTACGGCGCGCGCTACTCGGTCCGGATGGTCGGCCGCCGTTCCTCGGCCGGCATGCGCGAGGTGACCGTGGCCGGCCACCACTGCGAGGCCGGGGACACCATCGCCGACGGCGTGCCGCTCCCGGCGGACATCCGCCCGGGCGACCTGGTCGCGGTGGCGGCGACCGGCGCCTACCACCACTCGATGGCCTCCACCTACAACCTGACCGGCCGCCCGCCCGTCGTGGCCGTCAGCCAGGGCGAGGCCCGCCTGGTGATCCGCCGCGAGGCCCCCGAAGACCTGATGAGGCGCGACGTCGGTCTTTAGGGCAACCGGCGGATGACCGGGCCGATGTCCATTCGCGATCCTCGCCCAATGGATCTCCACGCGGGTCCGGCGTCCTCGGATCGGCAGGGTCGTCGCGCGGGTTCTCGCGGCGCTCCTGCTGGTCGCGTACGGCACGGGCCCTCTCGCGTTCGCGGCCGACATCGGCATCAGCCGGAGCTGCCTCGACATATGGGGCGGCCCAGTCGGGGTGGTGTTCTTCCTGCGGGGAGACGTGGCGCCCACGCTGGCCGCGCTGTGCGTGCTGGCCGCCGTCCGGACCCCTCGGCACCGGCTTCGCAGGGTCGTCATGTCACGCCGGTTTCGCCAGGGGGCGGTGGTCCTCGTGGCGCTGGGCCTGCTGGCGTCGCTGCCCGCCGCCGACCTCATGGCGGGCCCGACCGTCCCGCTCGGGCAGTGCCCCGTGGACGACGGCACGATGATCATCGCCGGGGAGCACGCCTTCCTCTGCCGAGCTCGGGAGGGCAGGGGGTTCGCCAACGTGTCGGACCGGGACCTCCTCGCGTACGGGCGCGCGGGGTGCCGCGCCTACAAGGGCCGCGTCGAGGACGCATATCTCATCGCCCCCATCTGTCCTCCCGCCGCCACCCGACTGCGGGCGAGCGTCGACGCCGAGAAGGCCGGGTTCCAGGCCGAGGCGGCCAGGAACCAGAAGGTGTGCGACTCCTCCCGGCACCGGCCGCGGATCAAGCCCGTACGGGTGGCCCGCGATCGCACCACCACCGACTACGGCGTGCTGGAGTCCTTCGAGTACGTCGAGGGGGGCGCGGAGGCCCCCTGGGAGGACGACCTGCTGAGCGAGACCCAGAAGAACGGGCTGGTCGCCAGCAGACCCGGGCACTTGATGATCCTCAGCCACTCGGACTTCGACATCTGCCTGACCTTGGAGACGTACCGCCGGAGACCGCCTCTGGAGCTGAAGGGGTGGGACCACGTGGTGGAGGTCGGCTACGAGAGCCCCACCGGGCACATCGAGCTGATGGACCCGATCGACGGGCAGAGCGACCTGCCGAATCTCGCATTCCGGGGGAAGGGCCGCTATCGGATCCGGGTGCATTATCGGGGCCCTGATTCGGTTGCGTGGACGCCTCAGCACATCCTGGTGATGGTCTACCCCGGCAAAGGCAGGCCGATGATCGAGTATCGCAAAAGATCCCGATGACGGGCGGCACGACATCGCCTATGTCCGGTGCACGCAGGCTTATCGGCCGAAAGTACGCCTGATTGGTGGATGATCGGCCGGGTCGACTCAGGCCGTTCCACCGATGAGCCGCTACCGCCCCAGTCGTCACGATCGAGCCATGACAGACGAGAGCAAGGCGGGGCGCCCTCGGCCCCGGAGCGGCCGGCGGACGGACGACCGGAACACAGGTGCCTCCGACAGGGCGGGGTGGCTCGTGCCCGCCGGCTTGATCGCGCTCAGCGTCGTTCCGGTGGCCGCCGGGGCCGCGCGCCTGACCGAGCTGGCCGGCGGCGCGGAGGTCACGGCGGAGAACGCGCGGTTCTTCGCGATGCCTTTGCCCGTGGTGCTGCACATCCTCGGTGCCAGCGTGTACAGCGTCCTGGGGGCCTTCCAGTTCGCCTCCGGTTTCCGCCGCCGGAAGCCCGGCTGGCACCGCGCGGCCGGGCGGATCCTGGTCCCCTGTGGACTGGTAGTGGCGCTTTCGGGTCTGTGGATGACCCTGTTCTATCCCCGTCCTCCCGGTGACGGCGATCTTCTCTCCGGCTTCCGGCTGGTGTTCGGCTCGGCCATGGTCGGGTCCATCATTCTGGGCCTCGCCGCGATCCGGCGGCGGGACGTCGCCCGCCATCGGGCCTGGATGGCACGCGCCTACGCGATCGGCATGGGCGCCGGCACGCAGGTGTTCACCCACCTGCCCTGGATACTGATCCTCGGCAGGCCCGGCGAGCTCACCAGAGCACTGCTCATGGGCGCCGGCTGGGTGATCAACCTGGCCGTGGCCGAGTGGGTCATCCGGAAGCGGCCCTCTCGCCCAAGCCGCGCTTCTTCGGGGGCCGCCCTCGGGAGTGGGGTCAGTGCCTGACGCGCTTTGTCTCGTAGGCCCACATCGCGATCTCAACACGGTTCCGGGCGCCGAGCTTGGCCATCAGGCTGGCGATGTGGGTCTTGACGGTGCTGAGGGAGATGTACAGCTCGCGGGCGATCTCGCTGTTGGTCCGCCCGCGTGCCACGGCGGCGAGGACCTGTTCCTCCCGGTCCGTGAGCGGCTCGACCGGCTGCGCGGGCGTCGAGGCGGGCGCGGCGTCGGCGAAGGCCGCGAGCAGCCGCGCGGTGACGCTGGGAGCGATGAGCGCGTCGCCGCCGGCGGCGGCGTGGACGGCCTGGGCCAGCAGGACCGGACCGGCGTCCTTGAGGAGGAAGCCCCGGGCGCCCGCCCTGAGGGCGGCGTAGACGTAGTCGTCGAGGTCGAACGTTGTGATGACGACGACGGCGAGCGGGTCCTCGACGGTGGGTCCGGCGAGAGCGCGGGTGGCTTCGATGCCGTCGATGACCGGCATGCGAATGTCGAACAGGCACACGTCGGGGCGCAGGCGCCGCGCGAGCTCGACGGCCCGCCCCCCGTCGGCGGCCTCACCGACGACCTCGATGCCTGGCTGGGCGTCGAGTATCATCGCGAGCCCGGTGCGGACGATCTCCTGATCGTCGGCGACGATCACCCGGACGCTCATGCCGCCGACCCGGTCCGAGGCAGCACGGCGGTCACGGTCCAGCCTCGATCCGGACTCGGGCCGGCTTCGCAGGTGCCGCCGAGCAGGTCGGCGCGTTCCATCATGCCGATGAGCCCGTATCCGCGCCGCACGGCCAGGCGCCCGGCGCCGGTGTCGCCGTCGTCGCTCACGCGCAGGCACACCGACGTGTCGTCGGCGGCGACGCGGACCTCGATCCGGGAGGCGTGACGCGCGTGCCGCCGGGCGTTGGTGACCGACTCCTGCGCGATGCGGTAGATCGCCGCCCCGACCGACGGGGGGATGTCGCCGAGGTCGACGGAGATCTTCACGTCGACAGAGGGACCGAGGCGGCCTCGGCTCGCGAGCCGCTCCAGATCGGCGATGCCCCGGCCGGGTGTCAGGTCCACCGGCTGGGTCCGCCGGAGGACGCGGACCATGACCCGCATCTCGGCGAGGGCGCGCGACGCCTCCGCCTCGATCACCTTGAGCGCCTCGGCGGCGGCCTCCGGCCGCGACGCCGCTGTGGCGAGTCCCGCCTGGGCGCGGATCGCCATCGCCGACACGTGATGGGCGACGGTGTCGTGCAGGTCGCGGGCCAGCTGTTCGCGTTCGAGCAGCTTGACCTGATCGAGCTCGCGGATCCTCGCCCTGGCCCGATAGCGGAACGCCCCGCCGAGGGCGGCGACCGCGGACAGGACGGCGAACCCGCCGACCGCGTCGGCGACACCGGTGTAGTGGAGGACCGTCGAGAGGCAGGCGTTGACGAGCAGGATCGCCAGCCCGATGACGGCCTCGCGCCCGGACCCCCACCGGAACAACGCGTACGGCAGGAGCAGGATATAGATGCTCGCGTACATCTGCGGAGAGTCGCCGCCCGTCAGCAGGAGGGTCGCGCCCGTGATGACGGATGTGATCGCGACCATCGGCAGCGGCAGGGTCCGGCGCCACAGCAACGTGGGCACCAGGCCGGCGACCACGATCACCGAGACGACCCGCCACGAAAGATCCGGCCGCAGAAAGCCTTCGAGCACCACGATCGGCACGAGCACCCCTGCGAGCGCCCAGTCCGGCCACCCCCGCGGTGGCGGATGAGGAGAACGGGGCTCATGCCACAAGGAGCGCAGAAGGGCGAGCATCCCGTCATGGTAGGAGAGCCGGAGACTCTCCCGGATCGGCCCAAAGTACGAGACGCGCGTGCCGGGCGTCCCTCACGGTCACCGCATCGTGATCGCACGGGTGACGGGGCAGATCGGTCCCGGCCGCAGGGGCGCCGGCAGCGGCGGCGAACGGCGGGTGATCCGCCTGTGACGGCCCGGCCATAGATTTCTTCAGCGGATTGTCGCCGGCACACAGAGATGAGACACCCATGACGGATGATCTGACCAGCGCGCTGCGTGAGGCCGAGCGTCGTCTGCAGGCGGCGCAGCTCGCCGGCGACGCCGACGCGCTCGACGAACTGCTCGACGACCGCCTCATCTACACGGGAGGGCCGGACGGCGCCCGCTACACCAAGCAGGACGATCTTGATATTCAGCGTTCACGCACGCAGATCCTCTCCAGGGTGGACGAGGAGGACCTGATCGTCTTCGTCGAAGGGCACACCGGGGTGACCTGGTTCCTCGGCACGCTGGAAGGCGCCTTCGGGGGCACTCCGTTCGCCGCCCGTCTGAACTTCACCAGAACCTGGATTTACACCCCCGACCGGGGCTGGCGCGTGATAGCCGCCCACGCCAGCCCCGCCTGACACACGACCGACCTGCCGCCCGCGGCGATCCAGTCGAGCAGGGAGCCGACGACGTCCCCTTCGGGGGGAGCCGCGAACCAGTGCCCGGTGGGCCGGAGGCTCATACCGCACCTGCCGTGGGAGCTCCGACACGGAAGCGCATGCGGCAGACGACGGTGTCCGTACGGCGGCGCAACGCCCTGGCGAGGACGGCGCCGCGCTGATTCTGCAGCATCCGCTGCCAGGCGTGCTCCGGCTCGACCTCGGCGATGAGCACGAAGACGTGCGGCTCGGGCACGCCGTTGAGGTAGTCGACCAGCGGCTCGTCCAGGCGGCGGTGGTCGTCGAAGAGCTGCACGAGCTCGACGTCGGGGTGCCAGCGCTCCCAGTCCTCGACTAACCGGCGGGCCTCCCGAGCGTCATGACGGTCGGCGACGTTGACGGCCACGACCCGGTCGCCGAGCGACAGCGCCGCGGCGAGGGCGTCGCGCGTCAGCCGGTTGACCGCGCTGACGGGAACCACCACGAGTGAACGGCGCGGCCGGGGCGGGACGGGGGTCTTCCCGAGCTCCAGCCGCTCGCCGATCCGGGCGTACGACCTGTGGACCCACCGCATCGCCAGCACCATCAACGGCAGCGCGACCACGATCAGCCAGCCGCCCTCCGCGAACTTGGAGACGGTGACCACGACGGCCGCGACGGAGGTCAGCAGCGCGCCAAAGCCGTTGAGCGCCGCCCGCCACCGCCAGCCGTCCGGCCGGGCCCGGAACCAGTGCTTGACCATCCCGGCCTGGGACAGCGTGAAGCCGACGAACACGCCGATCGCGAAGAGCGGCACCAGCAGGTTCACGTCGCCCCGGGAGATCACCAGCAGGAGGCCCGAGGTGATGGCCAGGAAGGCGATGCCGTACCGGTGGACGTGCCGGTCGGCGCGCAGCGCGAAGAAGTGCGGCAGGTTGTTGTCGCTCGCCAGCAACCGGGCGAGGACCGGCAGGCCGCCGAAGGACGTGTTGGCCGCGAGCGCGAGCAGCACCACGGTGGAGAACTGCACGAGGTAGAACAGCGGACCGTCGCCGAGCGAGGCCTGGGTGACCTGGGCGAGCACGGTGACCCCGCCCACCGGCGCGATGGCGAACTTCTCGATCAGCGCGGCGATGCCGATCAGCATGACGCCGAGCAGCAGGCCGAGGGCGACCTCGGCGCGCTGCGCCCGCCTGACGCGGGGCTTCCGGAACGAGGGAACGGCGTTGGCGATGGCCTCGACCCCGGTGAGCGAGGCGCAGCCGTTGGCGAACGCCTTGAGCAGCAGCAGGAGGCCGACGGTGTGCAGGCTCTGCGCGTGCGCCGCCGCGTGCTGGACGGCGGTCGCGGGGGCGCCTCTGAACAGGCCCGCCACGATCACCAGGAGGATCGCGCCGACGTAGATCACAGTGGGGACGATGAACGCGCGGGCGCTGTGCGCGATGCCCTTCAGGTTGATCGCCGTGACCGCGGCCAGCACGGCCAGGCAGAGCCAGACCGTGTACGGCAGGAGCCCGGGGAAGGCCGAGGTCAGCGCGGCGACCCCGGCGGCCACCGATACCGCCACGTTGAGCACGTAGTCGACGATCAGGCTCGCGCCGGCGACGAGACCGGCCCGGCGGCCGAGGTGCGTCTTGGCCACGCCGTACGCGCCGCCGCCCTCCGGGAAGGCGGCGATGACCTGGCGGTAGGAGAACGTCAGGACGGCCAGCAGCCCGGCGATGGTGAGTGTGACCGGGATGGTGAACCCGAGCCCGGCGCCTCCCGCGAGGGCCAGCACGATGACGATCGCCTCGGGACCGTACGCCACGGACGCCATCGCGTCGAGCGACAGGGCTGCCAGGCCACCGATCACACTCAGCCGGTGCCTGTCGTCGCTATCGGGAGGCTCCTTCGTCGTGGGGGCCGAGACGGAGGTGAGCGCTGCGGACATCACGTCCTCCTATAAGGGATATGTCCTCATCGTCACCCCAGGGCAGCCCTGTCCCGGCACTCTCTGACGCATCCTTGACGGCGGGGATCGATATCCCTACGCCTTCCTGACTCCTCGCGGAGGCCGGCACGCGGAAGCGATCACAGTGATCACCGATCTCCGCGAGCGAGATCCGCCACTCGCTCACCGCCGCCCCGGCCGCCCATCGAAACGCGGCTGCCGTCCTTGGCGCCGGGGGCAAGCGTGACCGGTTTCCCACAATCCGCTGTAAATCGAACGGCGATCGCCTGGGCACATGCTCGTGCCATCCCCAAATCGGGGGCGGCTCACCTACGGGGGTGATTCATGAAGCTCTCCGGCTGGGACACCGTGACCGCTTTGTCGGTCGAGTCCGTCAACCGGATCCTGGCCGAGCGCGAGTTGATCGGGGACTTCTCCTTCGCGGGAGACACGTTCGGGACCCCTTACCGGGGCTCGGGGACCCTGTCGGCCTGGCGGATCCTGCCCGGCGACACAGGGGACCTCCTGCGCCTGGCGCTGCCGATCGCGACGGGAACGGTGCAGGCGGGATCGGGCAGGGCGATCGACCTGGCGGGTCTCACCGCCGTCGTCACGGTCTCACTCGAACTCCTTCCCAGCGATCTTTCTTCCGGGCCGGGGAATCTCGTCTTCTCCCTGCGGAAGGCCGCGAAGACGGGGGACAGCCCCGTGCCCGGAGTCGTCACGCCGGTCGCGTTGACCGGTCCGGCGGCGACCCTGGCCGAGCTGGGCGACCTCGGGCAGCGCACGGTGCTGGACGGCATCGCGGGCTCTCTGGCCGACCGGGCCTCGGCGTTGTCATTCGTGCTCGCGCAGGTCAACCTGGTGCCGCCCGGCACGGGAGACCCGCTCGCGCCGGTCCAGGCGGCGTACATCTACGTCCGCACCCGCGATGCCGGATACGTGGCGGTGCTGGGGGTCACCGACACGCGCGACATCGCCAGGCTGCCTCGGACGATCGAGCCCGAGCTGCTGGCCGACGGCCGAGAGGTGGTCTTCGGCATGTCGCCGGAACTGTTCCTGACCGCCGTCGTCCGGCCCGGACTGCCTCAGGTGTTCGGCGGCGACGCCTCCATCGCGGACATGGTCTACGACCCCGCCTGGGGAGCGATCCGCAACACCTCCGCCTTCTCGATCAGATCGCTCAAGGAGGGAGCGATCTGGTACACGCCTCGGGTGACCTTCCTGTCGGTCTCGGTGATCGGCGGAGACCTGGCCGTCCGGGTCGAGGGCGACTGCGACCTCAAAGCCGGGATCTCGATGACCTACTGGGTGACCAGCCAGTCGCGAATGGTCTTCGACCCGGCGTCCGCCACCATCTCGTTCACCACCGACCGCGATCCGAAGAGCGGCTCCGAGGCGGACATCCCGCTCTGGTTCATTCTCGGCGGAATACTCGTCGAGGGGATCACCCAGCTCGTCGTGACCATCGTGAGCGACGACATCGCCGCCGCTCTGGGCTCGCGGGGCGGCATCACCGGGCTGGACCAGTGGGGGAACCGGTCAGTGCGGTGGTGCGGGTCGCGCGCCACAGTCGTCGAGCGCGCCGCGCTCGACGAGTGCTTCTTCATCAGCGGGCGTCTGGCCTGACGGCCCGCCCGAAAACCCATCGATCCACCCATCGATCCACCCATCGATCTCCACCCATCGATCTTCAGTCGGAGAGAATCATGACACTGCGGGTACCGCTCGATTTCGACAAGGACCAGCTGCTCCACCTCGAACTGCGGGACGCGAGGACGGCGGAGAACCGCAATGTCCTCGACGCGGCCCGGCTCGACAACGAACAGATCAAGTCCAGCGTGACCTTCACCACCAACGGCTGGGACACGGTGTTCGCGATTCGCCTGACCGATGTGAACCGCGCCATCGCCGCGCGCGGGAAGTCGCCCGAGAAGTGGCAGGCCACGATTCAGGCGTCCGACTTCGGCCCCCAGATCGACGGCGCCGGCACCTTCGGGGCCTGGTCGCTGGCCACGGGGGCGGGCTCCGGGACGGACGTCCGCATGCATCTGCCGTTCACCGCCTCGGTGACCACCAACGGCAAGTCCCACGAGGTGACCGGCGGGGTCGCGTACGCGCTGGTCCACCTGATCTACCTGCCGGACTCGGGAGAGACCGGCCCCGGCGACAGGGAGCTGCGCCTCCAGACCAAGGGCGGCAACCCCGACCGGCCCGTCGTGGAGGTCTCGTCGGTGACCTACACCTCGCCCGCGCAGAACTCCGGCCTGGACAACGCGCTCATGCAGCTGCTGCAGGAGTGGTCCAACGCCAACCTCGACCAGTTCGACCACGTGTTCGCCACGGTCAACATCGGCAAGACGGAGTCGGAGGCCGGCGGCGCCTTCGCCTGGCTCAAGCCCACCTACACCGCGTACGCCTACGCGGACGCCAAAAGCACCGATGACGCGTTGCTCGGCGTCCTGTGCATGACGGAGGGCCGGAGCATCGCCGGGACACTCGACGAGCTGGCGGCGGGGGCGCTCCCGTACGGAGCCCGCGCCGGTCTGAGCATCTCGCCCGAGCGGTTCATGACCAAGATGGCGCTGCCCGCCGTCATCGGCCACTTCCCCAAGGCGGACCCCAAGACATTCCGGGTGGCGAACAACAACACGCAGATAGAGGCCACCGCCGAGGTGGCCCTCGACCCCGTGCGGGTCGGGCTGATCGACTACCACCCCCAGATGACGACCTTCGAGGTCAGCCTCAACGGCAACGAGCTCATCACCTACTCCTACGTCAAGACCAACATCTCGCCCGGCATCGACGCCTACGCCGAGGTCACCCACTACGCCACGCTGGCCCTGGGAAAGAAGGCCGACGGCACCCAGACACTCACCTTCGTGGAGACGAAGGAACCCAGGAAGAAGGGCTGGTCCGAGGTGGCGCCGTGGGTCCAGGGCGTGGAGATCGCGGCCGACGTGATCCTCGCCGTCGCCAGCCTCGTGGCCTCCAACGTCGCGACCGCCTCCAAGCGGCTCATCATCCGGATCGTCGTCGCGGTCGTCGCCGCCGGCATCATCGGAACCATCGCGGCCGTTCTGGAGAAGATCCCCGAATGGATCGCCGGCGACGTGCCCGACGCCCTGCCGTCCGCCGACGCGCTGGTCGGCGGCGCCACCGGCTCGATCACGTGGACCAACGCGAAGAAAGAGTTCACGCTGACCCAGATCGTCCTCAACGGCGCGCTGCAACTGGGCGGCGACCCGGGCTTCCCGGCCTCCTGACGGCTCGCCCATTCCGCATTCCGGCGCCGCCACCACGTGGCCGGCGCCGGATTCAGGGCATGAAGCGGTAGCCCATTCCCGGCTCCGTGATCAGATGCGCCGGATGGGCCGGGTCGGCTTCGAGCTTGCGGCGGAGCTGGACCATGTACTGCCGGAGGTAGTGGGTCTCCTTGACGAACTTGGCGCCCCACACCTCGGCCAGCAGCTGCCGCTGGCTGACGAGCTTGCCGGGGTTGCGGAGCAGGATCTCCAGGATGTGCCACTCGGTGGGCGTCAGCCGTACCCCGCTGGAGACCGTCTTCCGGCTCAGGTCCACGACGTGCTCGCCGACCTGCACCTGCGCGAGCTCCTCGTCCTGGACGGCGGCCCGGCGGGTGACCGCCCGGACGCGGGCGAGCAGCTCGTCGATGCCGAACGGCTTGGTGACGTAGTCGTCGGCCCCGGCGTCGAGGGCGTCGATCTTGTCCTGGTTGCTCGCCCGCCCGGACAGCACGATGATCGGAATCGAGCTCCAGCCGCGCACTCCGTGGATGACGTCCACGCCGTCGATGTCGGGCAGGCCGAGGTCGAGCATGATCAGATCGGGCTGCCAGTCGGCGGCCTGGCGCAGCGCCGCGCCGCCGTCGGCGGCCACCGCGACCTCGTAGTGGCGGGCGGCGAGGTTGATCCGGAGCGCGCGCAGGATCTGCGGTTCGTCGTCCACCACGAGGATGCGGGTCATGACGCCGCCTGTACGGCCTGCGCGGGCGACGAGATGGGCAGTGTAAGGATCATGGTGAGACCTCCTCCGGGGGTGTCGTCGGGTGTCAGCGTGCCGCCCATGGCCTCGGCGAGCCCCCGGGACAGCGCGAGGCCGAGGCCGACTCCGGTGTGGTTGTCGCGGTCGCCGAGGCGCTGGAACGGCATGAAGACGCGGTCGTGGGCCTCGCGCGGGATGCCGGGCCCCCGGTCGACGACGCGGACCTCGACCTGCTCGCTGTGCGAGCTGGCGGTGACCAGCACCTTGTCGCCCGGCGGGTTGTAGCGGACGGCGTTGGACATCAGGTTGACCAGGACCCGTTCGAGGAGGGCCGGGTCGGCGACGACCTCCGGCAGTTCGGCCGGGGTGTCGGCGCGGACGCCGTCGCCGATCGGGCCGAGGTCGTCGATCGCCCGGGGCACGACCTCGTCGAGCGCCACGGGCTGGAGGGCCAGGCCGAGCACCCCGGCCTGGAGCCGGCTCATGTCGAGCAGGTTGGCGACGAGGCGATCGAGCCTGGTGAGCGATTCGTCGGCGGTGGCGAGAAGCTCCTCGCGATCCTCGTCGGACCACACGACGTCTGCGCTGCGCAGGCTCTCGACCGCCGCCTTGGCCGACGCAAGGGGCGTGCGGAGGTCGTGGCTGACGGCGGCGAGGAGCGCGGTCCGCATCCTGTCCGCGGCGGCCAGCGGCTTGGCCTGCTGCGCCTCCTCGGCGAGCCGTTCGTGCCGCAGGGCGACGGCAGCCTCGGCGGCGAACGCCTCCAGCACCCTGCGGTCGGAGGCGTCGAGCAGCCGCCCCCGCGCGGCGAGGACGAGGTCGTCGTCTATCACCACGTCGGTGTCGGCGACGCCGGGACAGGTGGACGGGGGCCCGCCCGAAGTGCCGACGATCCGCCACGCCTCGGGCTCCGACTGGTCGTCGGGGCCGGGCTCCCCGGCCCGCTCCAGCAGGGTGACCGACGCGAGGCCGAAGGTCTCCCTGAGCCGGGCCAGCAGGGACGGCAGTGCGGCCTCGCCGCGCAGGACGTGCCCGGCGAGCGTGGACAGCACCTCGGCGTCCGCGCCCGCGCGGGAGGCCTCTCGCGTACGGCGGGCCGCCACGTCGACGATCGCGCTGACCGCCGCGGCGACCAGGATGAACACGACGAGGGCGAAGAGGTTCTCCGGGTCGGAGATCGTCAGCGTGTGGATGGGCGGCGTGAAGTAGTAGTTCAGCAGGAGGGACCCGCCGACGGCCGCGGTGATGGCCGGCCACATGCCGCCGATGAGCGCGACGCCGACGACCATGAGGAGGAAGAGGAGGATCTGGCTGGGCAGCGTCAGCATGTCCCGGAACGGGATGAGCGCGGCGGTGAGCGCGGGGACTCCGGCGACGGCCACGGCCCACCCGGTCAGCCTCCGCTCGCGGGTCAGCGCGGCCCGCGCGCGCGAGGGACGCCCGCGGCCCCTCTGCGCCTCGGCATGGGTGATCATGTGGACGTCGATCGAGCCGGACAGGGCCGTCGTGGTGACGCCCACTCCCCGGGCGAGGATCTGCGCGAACCTCCCCCGCCGGGAGGCGCCGAGCACCAGCTGGGTGGCGTTGACGCCACCGGCGAAATCGAGCAGGGCGCGGGCGATGTCCTCGCCTACAACCTGGTGGTAGGTGCCGCCCAGGCTCTCCACGAGAGTGCGCTGGCGGGCCAGGTTGGCGGGGTCCTCCCCGGTCAGGCCGTCGGCCCGGGTGACGTGGACGGCCAGCAGGTCGGCGCCCTTGGTCCTGGCCGCGATCCGGGCGGCCCGCCGTACCAGCGTGTCGCCCTCGGGGCCGCCGGTCAGCGCGACCACGACGCGCTCGCGCGCCTCCCAGGTCGTGGCGATCCCGTGCTCGGCCCGGTAGCGGTCGAGCTGGTCGTCGACCTTCCCGGCGACCCAGAGCAGGGCGAGCTCGCGCAGCGCGGTGAGGTTGCCGACTCGGAAGTAGTTCGACAGCGCCGCGTCGATCTTCTCGGGCGTGTACACGTTGCCGTGGGCCATCCGGCGGCGGAGCGCCTCCGGGGCCATGTCGACCAGCTCGACCTGGTCGGCCCGCCGTACGACCTCGTCCGGCACGGTCTCGCGCTGCGGAATGCCGGTGATCTCCTGGACGACGTCGTTGACCGACTCCAGGTGCTGGATGTTCACGGTGGAGATCACGTCGATGCCGGCGTCGAGGATGTCCTCGATGTCCTGCCAGCGCTTGACGTTGCGGGAGCCGGGCACGTTGGTGTGCGCCAGCTCGTCGATCAGCGCGACCCTGGGGGCCCTGGCGATGACGGCGTCGACGTCGAGCTCGGTGAAGGTCGTCCCCCGGTGGACCATGGTCTTGCGGGGGACGACCTCCATGCCGTCGAGCAGCGCGGCGGTGTGGGCGCGGCCGTGGGTCTCGACGAGACCCACGACCACGTCCCTGCCACGCGCCAGCGCCCGGCGGCCCTCGCCGAGCATCGCGAAGGTTTTGCCGACCCCGGGGGCCGCCCCGAGGTAGACCCGTAACCGTCCGCGTGGCACGCCCGCTACCGATCCCTGTCGAGGGCCAGATTGAGCTCCAGCACGTTCACGGCGGGCTCTCCCATGAAGCCGAGCGCCCGGCCCGTGGTGTGCTCCCCGATGAGCGCCTTGACCTTGGCCAGGGGAATGCCGCGCTCCCTGGCCACCCGCGGCGCCTGGAGCTCGGCGTAGGCCACGGAGATGTGCGGGTCGAGCCCCGAGCCGCTGGCGGTCACCGCGTCGGCGGGCACCACGGCGGTCGAGGAGCCCCGGACCGGGACGGTACGGCCGGCCGAGTAGTCCTCACCCGGCTTGCCGCACTCGACCTTCACGCCCTCGTAGGTCGTGACGAACGGCGCCGCCGGGCAGGCCTGGTTGACGCTGACCGCCCTGGTGGGCGCGCCGACGGCCGGGAAGACCTTCAGCACCGCGCCGACCCCGTCGGCCGTGCAGTACGGCCTGGCCCCGCTGACGCCCTCCAGCTCGCCGGCGGCCTTGCTGCGCGCGCAGACCTGGGTGAGCAGGCTCTGCTTGCCCGGGGTGCCCAGGACGTCCAGGACGCTCTCGGGGCCGAGGTTGCTCGCGGCGGTCGACGTCATGTCGTACCCGGCGCCCGCCGCGGACGGCCGACTCTGGAAGTACTTCTTTATCGGGTTTCCGTCTTTGTCGGTGAAGCTCTGGCCGACGAGGGCGCTGCCGACGTCCCTGCCGTCCTTCTGGACGATCGAGCCGTTGGCCCTGCCGTTGAACACGGCCTGGGCGACGCCGGTGGCCACCAGTGGGTAGACGACGCCGGTCACGACGGTGAGCACGAGCAGCGCGCGGAGCGCGGCGAGGTGCTGCCGGAGCCAGCTGGGCAGGCGTTCCATCACGACATCCCCGGGATGAACTGGATGATCAGGTCGATGAGCTTGATGCCGGCGAACGGGGCGACGATCCCGCCCAGGCCGTAGACGTAGAGGTTGCGGGACAGCAGCTTCGAGGCGCTGGAGGGCCGGTACCGCACGCCGCGCAGAGCGAGCGGGATCAGCGCGATGATGACCAGGGCGTTGAAGACGACCGCGGACAGGATCGCGGACTGCGGGCTGGCCAGGCGCATGACGTTGAGCGTGTCGAGGCCCGGGTAGACCGCCGCGAACATCGCCGGGATGATCGCGAAATACTTGGCGACGTCGTTGGCGATCGAGAAGGTCGTCAGCGCGCCTCGCGTGATGAGGAGTTGCTTGCCGATCTCGACGATCTCGATGAGCTTGGTCGGATTGGAGTCGAGGTCGACCATGTTGCCGGCCTCCTTGGCGGCCGACGTGCCGGTGTTCATCGCCACGCCGACGTCGGCCTGCGCGAGCGCGGGCGCGTCATTGGTGCCGTCGCCGGTCATGGCGACCAGCCGGCCGCCCTCCTGCTCCTTCTTGATCAGGGCGAGCTTGTCCTCGGGGGTCGCCTCGGCCAGGAAGTCGTCCACCCCGGCCTCGTCCGCGATGGCTCTGGCGGTCAGCGGGTTGTCCCCCGTGATCATCACTGTGCGGATCCCCATGCGGCGCATCTCGTCGAACCGCTCGCGCATCCCCTGCTTGACGACGTCCTTGAGGTGGATGACGCCCAGGACGTGCGCCTTGCCATCGGCGATCTCCCCGACGACCAGCGGGGTGCCGCCGCCGCCCGAGATGGCGTCGACGATGTGACCAACCTCGTCGGTGGGGTGGCCGCCGTTGTCGCGCACCCACTTCATGACGGCGGTGGCCGCGCCCTTGCGGACCTGACGGCCGTCCACGTCCACACCCGACATGCGGGTCTGGGCGGTGAAGGGCACCCACGAGGCGTGGGCGAGCTCGCCAGGCTGCCGCTCGCGCAGGCCGTACGCCTCCTTGGCGTAGACGACGATCGACCGTCCCTCGGGTGTCTCGTCGGCGAGGCTCGCGAGCTGGGCCGCCGTGGCGAGCTCACCGGCGCCGACGCCCGACGCCGGGACGAACTCCGACGCCTGCCGGTTGCCCAGGGTGATCGTGCCGGTCTTGTCCAGCAGCAGCGTGCTGACGTCGCCCGCGGCCTCGACCGCGCGCCCGCTCATCGCGAGGACGTTCCGCTGGACCAGCCGGTCCATGCCGGCGATGCCGATCGCGGACAGCAGCGCCCCGATCGTGGTGGGGATGAGGCAGACGACCAGTGACACCAGCACGATCCCGGTGACGCCGTCCCCGGTCAGCGCCAGGGAGTCGGGGATGCCCGGGTTCTGCGCCTTGGAGTAGATGGCCAGCGGCTGCATGGTCGCGGTCGCGACCAGGAAGATGATCGTGAGCGCGGCCAGCAGGATGTTGAGCGCGATCTCGTTCGGCGTCTTCTGCCGGTTGGCGCCCTCGACCAGGGCGATCATCCGGTCGATGAAGCTCTCCCCCGGCTTCTGGGTGATCTGGACGATGATCCGGTCGCTCAGCACCTTGGTGCCGCCGGTGACCGCCGAGCGGTCGCCGCCGGACTCGCGGATCACGGGCGCGGACTCGCCGGTGATGGCCGACTCGTCCACGGACGCGATGCCCTCGACGACGTCGCCGTCGCCCGGAATGACCTCCCCCGCCTCCACGACCACGAAGTCGCCCTGCTTGAGCTCGGGGGCGCCCACGGTGTCCCACTCCAGGTCCCGTTCCAGGCCCCGTTCCAGGTCCCGTTCCAGGTCCCACTCCAGGTCCCGTTCCAGGCCCCGCTCGGTCGAAGAGCGGCTCTTCAGACGGCGGGCGGTGGCGTCGCGCTTGGCCGCGCGGAGCGTGGCGGCCTGTGCCTTCCCACGTCCCTCGGCCACGGCCTCGGCCAGGTTCGCGAAGACGACGGTCAGCCACAGCCAGACGACGATCGCCCAGGCGAAGCCCGACGGCTGCGCGACGGCCAGCACGGTGGTGAAGACCGCGCCGATCTCGACGATGAACATGACCGGGTTGCGCCACAGCGTCGCCGGGTTGAGCTTGCGGAGCGCGTCAGGGAGCGACCTGAGGAGCTGTGCGGGGTCGAGCAGTCCCCCGCCGACCCGGCCGTTCCTCTGGGGAGCGGGCGTACGGCCCGGCGCTTCGAGCACTGGGGTGGACATCAGTGGATTCCTTCTGCGAGCGGGCCGAGCGCCAGGGCGGGGAGGAAGGTCAGCGCGACGAGGATGATGGTCACGCCGGCGACCATGCCGACGAACTGCGGCCGGTGCGTGGGCAGGGTTCCGGCCGACGCCGGGACCGGCGACTGCCTGGCCAGCGATCCCGCGAGGCCCAGGACGAAGACGATCGGCAGGAACCGGCCGAAGGCCATGCACAGGCCGAGCGCCGTGTCGTACCACGGCGTGTTGACGGTGATGCCCGCGAACGCCGACCCGTTGTTGTTAGACGCGCTGGTGAAGGCGTAGAGCACCTCGGACAGGCCGTGCGCCCCGCCGTTCAGCATGCTCGCCCGCCGCTCGGGCGAACCCATCGCGACGGCCGTGCCGACCAGCACCAGGATCGGGGTGATCAGGAAGTACATCGACGCGAGCTTGATCTCGCGGGAGCCGATCTTCTTGCCCAGATATTCGGGGGTCCGGCCGACCATCAGGCCGGCGACGAACACGGTGATCACGGCGAGGACGAGCATGCCGTACAGGCCGGAGCCCACGCCGCCGGGCGCGACCTCGCCCAGCATCATGTTGAACATCGTGACCATGCCGCCGAGCGCGGTGAACGAGTCGTGGAACGAGTTGACCGCTCCGGTCGAGGTGAGCGTCGTCGCGGCGGCGAAGGCGCCGGAGTCGGGGACCCCGAAGCGGACGTCCTTGCCCTCCATCGCGGCGCCCACCGCCTGCGGCACGGTGCCGCCGTGCGCGATCTCCAGCCCGGTCAGTACGGCGATGCTCGCGAAGGCCAGGATTCCCATGACGGCGGCGATGGCGTAGCCCTGCCGCCTGTCGCCCACGATGCGGCCGAAGGTACGCGGCAGCGCGAACGGCAGGACCAGGAGAGCGAAGACCTCGAACCAGTTGGTCCAGCTGTTGGGGTTCTCGAACGGGTGGGCGGAGTTGGTGTTGTAGAAGCCGTCGCCGTTGTTGCCGAGCTCCTTGATGATCTCCTGGCTGGCCACCGGGCCGCCGGTGATGGCCTGGTGGCCGCCCGCGAGCGTGGTGACCGTGTGCGCCTCGGAGAGGTTCTGGATCGCGCCGCCCGCCATGAGGACGATCGCGCCCACGAAGGCGATCGGCAGCAGGATGCGGACGATGCCGCGGACGAGGTCCACCCAGAAGTTGCCGAGATCCTCGGTCCTGCTGCGGGCGAACCCGCGGACGAGCGCGACGGCGACGGCCATGCCCACTGCGGCCGACAGGAAGTTCTGCACCGCCAGGCCGGCCATCTGCACGAGGTGGCCCATCGTGGACTCACCCGAGTAGGCCTGCCAGTTGGTGTTGGTCACGAAGCTGACCGCGGTGTTCCAGGCGATGTGACCGGGCACCGGAGGAAAGCCCAGCGAAAGGAACAGCTTGTCCTGCAGGCGCTGGAAGCCGTACAGGAACAGGATCGATATGGCGGAGAACGCCAGCACGGCGCGGGCGTAGACGTTCCACCGCTGCTCGGCGTCCGGCTGGACGCCGATGATCCGGTAGATCACCCGCTCGGCGGCGAGGTGCCTCTTGCCGGTGTAGACGCGATACATGTAGTCGCCCACCGGCCGGTGCGTCAGCACGAGGGCGAGGACCAGGGCCCCGATGAACAGGATCCCGGCGAGAGTGGGTGACATCAGAACCGCTCCGGGAACAGCAGGGCCGCGACCACGAAGATCACTAGACCGATGGTGACCACCAGGCCAGTGGCGTTGACAGCGCTCACAGGCGCTCCACCGCCTTGACGACGAGCCCCATGATCGCGAATATCGCGACCGTCAGGGCGACGAAGATGACGTCGGCCATCCCCACTCCTCAAATTCCGGACGATGCCTCAGCCACCCGGGACGGATGGCCACATGGCAAGCAAAGTCCTCGATTGGGGGGCTTTCGCCGGTCTTGACGGGTTCCATACGCCATCAGGCGGAGTATTGACGTGATCCGTACGTCGTCCTGGAGTCCCCCGCGGCCGCACCGTGTGGGAGAAGGTCATCCGCGGTGACTCGATCGGAGTGCGGCAGCGTGATCGCTCCACCGACAAGCGGAAGGGCGGCGGTCCGGCCCTGCCCCTGACCCCAACACCTGCACAGGCCGAACAGGCCGAACAGCCCGAACAGCCCGAACAGCCCGAGCCGATGGTTCACCGTGCGGGGAGTGGATGCAGGGGCTGCTCGTGGCTGCTCGTGTCGATGCGACGCACGGACGTGCGGCTCGCGCCGGCGTTCCCCGCGTCAGTCGTTGGTCGCGATGTTCTGAATCGCACGGGCGAGCCGAGCAAGATCGATGCCTTGGAGGTGGTCAAGAAAGTGCCGGCGCACGCTGGCCAAGTTGCTCGGCCATGCCCGTTCCAGGCGGTCGAGGCCGGCGTCGGTGAGGACGGCGTTCCACCCGCGGGCGTCGTCGTCGCACCTGACCCGTTCGATCAGGCCCTGACCCTCCAGGCGGGTGACGATGCGGGTCATCCCGCTCAGCGAGAGTTCGCAGGCGACCGCGAGTTCGCCCATCCGCATCCGCCGCTGCGGCGCCTCGGACAACCGCATCAGGGCAGTCCACTCAATGAGCGGCAACTGCTGTTCGCGCACCATGTCGGCGTCGATCGCGCGGGGAAGCGCGTACATCACGCGAGGCAGCGCATGGACCAGCGCATCCTCATCAGGAGTCAGGGGCTGCAACGGCTCCGCTGTGGTCATGGCCACATTCTACTTGCTTCACAAAGCAATCACGAATAAGGTTTCTTTCTTGACGAAGCAATCATCTGACGTCAAAGAAAGTGGAGTCCACCGATGACCAAAATCGCGATCATCCTTGGCAGCACCCGTCCCCGGGCACAACGGGGAGGCCGTCGCCCGCTGGGTGTACCAGGTAGCCGCGCAGCGGACCGACGCGCAGTTCGAACTCGTCGACTTGCTCGACTACAAGCTCCCGCACCTTGATGAGGCGCTGCCGCCGTCGTTGGGCCAGTACACGCAGCCGCACACCGTGGCGGGGTCCAGCTTGAGTCGCCCACCGCGACGTTGGATCAGGTCGTGGCATGGAGCAAGGCGCTCGCGCCGATGCGCGCCGGCTGAACGCACCGCCCCACAAGCTGATCTGACGCGGTTACTCGGACAGACCACGGACCAGGAGGAGCTCCATGGGAACGCTTGACGGGAAGGTAGTGCTGATCACCGGCACCGCAGGGGGTTTGGGTCGCGTCGCGTCGCTGACCTTTGCGCGAGAAGGCGCAAAGGTCGTCGGGTGCGACTTCCAGGTTGATGCCAACAACGAGACGGTCGAACTCGTCCGTCGCGCCGGCGGTGAAATGACGGGCATCGCGCCGGTTGATCTCACCGACCCGGAACAGGTCCGGCAACTCGTTGAGGACGCCGTGGCCGCCTATGGCGGGCTCGACGTGGTCTACAACAACGCGGCCATACAACGCTTCGGCCCGATGCCCGATTTCTCTGTCGAGGACTGGCGGGTGACCATCGCCGGCGAACTCGACATACCCTTCTTCGTATCGAAGTTCGCATGGCCGCACCTGGTCCGGCGCGGTGGCGGCGTCATCATCAACGTCGCGTCCATATCCGGCATGATCGCTGGCGAGGTCCCCCCAATGGTCGGGCACAGTGCGGCGAAGGCCGGCGTCATCGGTATGACGCGGCAACTCGCGCTTGAAGGTGCGCGCCATGGGATCCGTGCGGTGGCGATCAGCCCCGGGCCCATCCTGACCCCGGTCATTGACCGCGATCTCGGCGACAACCAGGCGGCCAGGGACGCGGTAACCGGCAAGACGCTCCTCAAGCGCTTCGGTCAGCCCGAGGAGATCGTCGAGTTGGCGGCCTTCCTCGCTTCTGACCGGGCAGGATACATCACAGGCGCCAACTACCCGGTCGACGGCGGCGCGGCCGCCTGGTAGCCCTACCGGGAGCTTGCGCAAATCCCCACGCTCCGCGAACGCTCCGCCGTACAGTCCGCGGCGAGACCCGGTGAACTGACCTCGTCCGGAGGACATCGTCCCCTGTGCCTCCGCACAGGCCCGCGGCCTGGGCGCGGGCTCAGGAGGTCAGGCGTGAGACGGCGCCGGGCCCAATGCCAACGCCCGGTGCCGGTCGAGGCATCAGACGGTCATTGGGGAGGACGGGCGAACAACTCGAGGTGGGAGCACTGGACGCAGCGAAACGCGTCGACGATCGATCGCGGCTTGCCCAGACGTCTGGCCCCGCCGAAAGGTCCCCGTTCGAGGGCGCCCGCGATCCAGCTGCCATAGCCCCTGGATCCCTGGCCAGTGTCATCCATGAAGCCGGGCTGTAAGTCTTGTCCGCCACATTGAGTGCACTTCATCACCGCAGTGTGCCAGTATGACCGCCTTGCCGTTCATGGAAGTGACACTGTGGCCATCCCCACTGGCAGGATCGGGCCGAGAGGAACATCTTCCAGGGGGCGCGTGTGAGTGTGGACCGGATTCTCGACGTCGCGGTCCGGGCGGCGCAGGACGCCGGCGGGCTGATCCGCGACTACGCGGCGGGCGATGGGATCCCCGTGGACTACAAGGGGGGCTTCGAGCCCGTCACGATCGCTGATCTGGCCGCTGACGGCCTCATCCGTGATGCCGTGGCCGCCGCGTTTCCCGGCCATCGCGTGCTGACAGAGGAGACCGCCGGCCCCGACTGGAGCAGAGCCGGTTTCGACGGGCCGTTGTGGATCGTCGACCCGATCGACGGGACCGCCAACTACGCGCGCGGGCACCGCTACGTCTCCGTGTCCATCGCCTACGCCGAAGACGGCGTCGTGCGTGCCGGAGTCGTCCACGCTCCGTTCCTCGGCGAGACCTTCACCGCCGTCAAGGGCCGCGGCGCCTTCCTCAACGGCACGCCGATCCGCGTGGGCGCCCCCGAGAGCCTCAAGCGGTCGATCGTCAGCACGGGCTTCCCACACGACAAGACCGATGTCGAGCCGCTGGTCGAACGCGTACGGCGGCTGCTCATCCACTGCCAGGACATCATGCGTGGGTCCTCCCCCGCACTGGACATCGCCTGGACCGCCTGCGGCCGCCTCGACGCCCACACCGAGGCGCTGTTCCCATGGGACGTCGCCGCGGCCGGGCTCATCGCCACCGAGGCGGGAGCCAGGCGCGGCAGTTTGCTGCCCGTCCCCGACGGCATCCCGCCCGACCTGTACGGCGAGGCCTTCATCGTGGCCGCTCCCGCCATCTACGACGAGCTCGTCACGCTCCTCTCCGGTTAAGCCCGCCTGGCCCACACGCCTTGCGATACAGGGCCCGCTGCCTTCTCAGGCCGGCGGGGCGCGGCGAACCGTGGCCTTCCGGCCCAGCCAGCCGTACTTCCGCCTGACACATGTGGTCGGCGATCATTTGAGGGTGGAGGAGACCACCGCTGGTTTGCCGGCGCCGCGGAAGAAGATGCCGGGGAAACCCGGGGTCTCGAATCCGGCGCTGCGGTTGCGGCGCAGCGTCGAGTGGTCGATCGTCAGGGTGCCGGTGAGGTCGTTGCTGACGAAGAAGACGGCTCCGCCGCCCTCCTTGGCGTAGTTGTCCTGAATGATCGAGCCGGCGATTCGTACAGTGAACCGGTTGCCGTCGGTGTAGACGGCCCCGCCGCTGCCACCGCCCGGCGTCCCGCCGCGTGCGGGGTTGGCGCCCCGCCCGATCGCCTTGTTGTGCGTCATGACGCTGTTGAGCACCACCCACGACACCCCGATGCTGCTCAGCGCGCCGCCGTTGGAGCACACGCCGCCAAGGCCGGCGGCTCCTCCGAACGTGCTGCTGACGATGTAGACCGGTAGGCGGCGCGACTGGTCGAGCACGCGGATGGCCGCTCCGCCCAGGTCGGGGCCGGTGGAGTCGCACCGGTTCCGGATGAACCGTGAATTGACCACCTTGATCCGGCCGCCGCGCGCGAAGATGGCGCCGCCGCCTCCCCCGTCGACCCGCTGACCGGTGGCGTTGCCGTCGGCGAACGTGAGGTTCTGCACGGTGAGCTGGGGCTGAGCCTGGTCGTCGCAGTGCGGCGTGGTCCATCCCTGGGCCTTGTCACAGGTGTTCATGTAGAGGATCCGCCGCGTTCCACCGCCGCTGAGCGTCACCTTGCCGCCGCCGTCGAGGACGACCCTGGCGCTGGCGTTGCGCACCCTCGCGGTGGCCCGCATGGTGATCGTCACAGGAGCCGGGCCGCAGGAGAAGGTGATGACACCGCCCGCCGCGACAGCCTTTACCACGGCCTGCGACGTGCAACTCGCCGGCGTGCCATCGCCGATGACCCGCGTCGGGTGCGAGGTGTCGACCGCCCGCGCCTCGACCGGCACGACGGCATGGCCGTTCGGGTTGCCGAAGTGCGGCCCCGGCGTCCCGGCCTGCGCCACATACGGCGAGCCCGGCGAGCCGGTCCGCGACGCGGCGGCCGCTTCCGGGCCGGACAGTCCGCACGGAGGAACGAGCGAGACCAGTGAGGTGACCAGGGCAACGCCGCATCTGAGTCGCACGGGCCGATGCTACTGAAACCCGATCAGGGCATGTCGGCTTTGGTCAAGTTTCCATCCGGTCTGCCCATGATGGTCACCGTCGTGGTGGGTGTGCATGCCTGCCGGCGATCGTCGTCGGCGCGGCCGTAACGCCCACGCAGGGTCCGGATCATGGCGACGCCTCGCCGTGCCCGGTCCGGGCGGTGGAGGCCGGAGCGGCCGGCTATCTCCTCAAGGAGTTTCCTCCGGACGAGCTGTTCCACGCGCTGCGGACGGCCGCGTCCGGTGAGACCGTTCTTTCCCCGCCCGTCGCGTCACGGCTGACGCAGCGGGTCCGCGCGCCGCAGCTCGCGCCGAGCCAGCGGGAGATCGAGATCCTGGAGCCGCTCGCCGACGGCCGCTCCAACCGGGAGATCAGCCGGGCGCTGTTCATCAGCGAGGCCACGGTCAAAACGCACCTCGCTCACATCTACGACAAGCTCGGTGTGGACAACCGTACGGCGGCCGTCCGGACCGCGGTCGACCGCCGCCTGATCCGGCTCGCCTGATCGGCTCGTGTGCGTTGGAGCTCCTACGGCCTTGACCGTGGCGGCGGGCAGCCTCCAGGCTGGTCGGCGTGCCGTACGCCTCGACTGATCGACAGCCCGCGCCGCTCCAGCCGGGTCTGGTCTCGGTGACCTTCCGGCAGCTGCCGGCCGAATCGGTGGTAGAGCTGGCCGCGCGAGCGCAGCTCGCCGCCATCGAGTGGGGCGGCGACATCCACGTCCCGCATGGCGACCTGGACTTAGCTCGCCACGTCGCTGCGATGACCGCCGACGCGGGCCTCGACGTGGCCTGCTACGGCTCCTACTACCGCCTCGGCCATTCCTCGGCCGAGGGGTTGGCGCCCGAGACCGTGGTCGAGACCGCGGCGGCGCTGGGCGCTCCCACCATCCGCGTGTGGGCAGGGAGAATCGGCAGCGACGAGGCCGACCCCGCGTACTGGGACGCGGTCGTCACCGACGCCCGCCGGGTGGCCGAGCTGGCCGGTGCCGCCGGGATGACCGTGTCGTTCGAATACCACCGCAACACCCTCACGGACACGCGGGAGTCGGCCCGGCGCCTGCTGGGCGAACTGGCCGACGTTCCCATCCGCACGCTGTGGCAGCCCGCACCCGAGCGGGATCGCGCGGAGAACCTCGGCGACCTCCGGGACGTGCTCCCCTGGTTGCACCACGTTCACGTGTTCACCTGGACCGCGACCCGCGAACGGCTGCCGCTGGCGGACGGCCTCGAGGACTGGGCCGCCTACCTTGACGTCGCGTCGGATGGCGGCGCCCGCTACGCCCTGCTCGAGTTCGTGGCCGACGACAGCCCGGTTCAGTTCGCCGACGACGCGGCCACCCTGGTCACCGCCATGGGCGCGCCGCGACCCGGGAACCGGTGACTCACAGCCTGCTCTACGTGAACCGCTGATGAAGCTTCCGGGTCGATCTGGTCGATGGTTCCACCACGTCGGTGCGTATCAAGGTCGGTGAGCACTCAGGCGAAGGCGACTCCCCGCAGGCCGCCTGGTGACGACCCATACACACCGAACAGCACAGCCGCTCGGCGACCGGCTCGAATGGCTGGCACGGCCTGTGTGCCGGTGCCGCTTGAGCCCGCCGAGTCCGTGATGCCGATGGGCCGGCCGTTGTGTACCCACTCGTACGTGATCTCCGCGGGGCCGCGCGGTGCGCTGATGTGCGGCCGCGAGGCTCTTGATCGGCACCCGGCGTCGAAGAGAGCACTCACGGCGATGCCGGATGGCACCGGCTCGGCAAGGCTGGCCGTACATCGGACACGGTCGGCTGGAGGCACGCGGTGGGTCAGGCGGCTGGGCGTGCGGTTGTCCTCGGCGCGAGCATGGCCGGGCTGCTGACCGCGCGGGTCCTCTCGGAGTTCTACGATCAGGTGACCGTCGTCGACCGGGACGCGATGCCGCCGGGCATCGGGCACCGGCGCGGCGTGCCCCAGGGACATCACGTGCACGCGTTGCTCGCCCGGGGCGCGCAGGTGCTCGACGATCTGTTCCCGGGCCTGACCGCCGAGGTGATCGACGCCGGCGCTCCGAGTGGCGACCTGCTGGGCGGCATCCGGTGGCTGCTGTCGGGTCATCGGATACGCCGCGTCGATATCGGCCAGCCGGTGCTGTTCCCCAGCCGCCCCTTGCTGGAAGGCCGCGTGCGGGCGCGAGTGCTGGCGCTGCCTGGTGTGCGGATCGTCGCACGTCACGACATCGTGGGGCTGACCTCCACCGCCGACCACCGGGCCGTCACCGGGGTGTCGGTGCGCGGGGAGGACGGCGAGGTGACGACCATACCGGCCGACCTGGTCGTCGACGCCTCCGGCCGCGGTTCTCGAACCCCGCTGTGGCTGGAGGAGATGGGTTACCAACGCCCGCCGGTCGACAAGATCCATATCGGGGTGGGTTACTCCTCCCGGCCTTACCGGTTGCCGCCGGACGCCTTGGGGACCGATCGGCTCATCCTCCTCAACTGGACCCCGGAACACCCCCGGGCCGCCGCCGTGGCCGCACAGGAGGACGGGAGGTTCCTGGTCACACTGGCCGGAATGCTCGGCGATCACCCGCCGACCGATCCCGGCGAGTTCCTCTCCTTCGCCGCGGGGCTCCCCTTCGACGACGTTCACCGCGTGATCCGCGATGGCGAGCCGCTCGGCGACCCGGTCGGCTTCCAGTACCCGGCCAACGTCCGGCGCCGCTACGAGAGGCTGTCTCATTTCCCCGACCGGTTACTCGTTCTCGGCGATGCCATCTGCGGGTTCAATCCGATCTACGGCCAGGGCATGACGGTGGCCGCTTTAGAGGCCGCCACCCTGCGCCGGCTCTTGTCCGGCGGACGGCCGATCACGTGGCAGCGGTACTTCAAGGCCGTCGCCGACGTCATCGACGTGCCCTGGGGGATCGCCACCGGCACCGACCTGGCCTTCCCGGGCGTTCAAGGCCGGCGCACGGCGAAGGTCCGCATGGTCAACGCCTACCTTCCCCGGCTGCACGCCGCGGCGGCGACCGACCCCACCCTCGCCGCCGCGTTCGTGCGCGTCACGGGGCTGCTCGACCGCCCGGAAGGGCTCCTGCGACCGGACCGCCTGCTCAGGGTCTTCCGCGGCCTTCGCACACGCTGACATCCCCATGGCCGAAGGTGAACGGCAAGGGCGCAAGGTGGGTGGCGGCCACCCCAGGAACCCGGAGACCTGGTGCTCTACCACGAGGGCGAGCAGGCCCCGGGGCGACGATCCGACCGCTGAACCGCACCTGAACCCTCTCAGCCGGAGACGCGGCCCTGTTCCCGGCGGGCGGGGTGGCTGAACGGCGCGGCGCGCCGGTGTACTCGGCGATGCGGGGAACGGGGACGTCCGGACGAGGGCGGCCTACTCATCGGTGAGTCCCATCGCCAGGGGCGGCTCCGCGAGCTGGACCATGGGCGAATTCTCCTTGCTGTGTCATGGCGGCCGCCACGGCCGGAAACCGCTCCCCCAACCTCCGTCTCGCCGTACGGCCGGGGGCAGAGGCGCACGACCTCCACGGCGTGGGACGTTGGGCCCTTCCTCGCCACAGCCGTCCATCACCTGGTGCCGTGCCGGCGAACCAGGACCGGCCCGGCTTGTTTGGTGCGCGCGGCCCTCAGGCCGTGTTTTCGGGGACTCCCTACGTCCACCGATTCCGGGCCCTTCGGCCCTCCCCGCCAGGCGCGGCGGGCTGGACGCTGGAGACCCCAATGAGAGGAGACGGGACAATGCGCGCATCGGTCGTCACCGGGTTCGACCGCCCGATCGAGATTCACGACCTGCCGATCCCGGAGCTCCGGCCCGGACCTACAAGGCCGTCAAGGTCTCCGGGCTGCGGCCGACAGAGCGTGCGGCGATCTTCGGCATCGGCGGCCTGGGACACCTGGCCCAGCAGTACGCGCAGATCTTCGGCTCCGACACCATCGCGGTCGACGTCACGGAGGAGAAGCTCCGCCTCGCCCGCGGGCTCGGAGCGACCCACGTCGTCACGCCGCCGCCACCGACCCGGTGGCCGCGATCCGGCAGTTGGGCGGGGCCGACGTCGCCATCGTCCTGGCAGCCGACCCGCACGTCCTGGAGCAGGCGCACGCGTCCCTGCGCCGAGGCGGCCGGCTCATGCTGGTCTCCCTGCCCAGGGACAACGCGATGCGCCTGCCGATCTTCGAGACGGTGCTGGGCGGGATCAGCGTGATCGGGTCCATCGTGGGCACCCGCGCCGACCTGGCCGAGGTCTTCCGTCTGCACGCGGCCGGCCGTACGACGGTGAAGTACGAGACCCGCAAGCTGGACGAGATCAACCGGGCCTTCGAGGACGTCCTCGCCGGGAACGTCCCCGCTCGGCCGGTCCTCGCGCTGTGACCGCGTTGGCGGAGCGCCGGTGAAGTCTTCACGAGCTCATGCGGGTCTGAAACACCGGCAACCGGAGCCTGGAAAGGCTCGGCTTGCCTGAATGATCTCGCTTGTACGGTCATTTGATGGTGGAAACCGCTTTCCGCCGCCCGTGGTTTCTCAGGTGACCGTACAAGAGAGATCGCGACCGCGACACCTGCAAGGAACCAGCTGCCTCCACTGATCCAGTGACCCGTGGCGACCAAGCCACGCCCTCACGACCACGCGCTCAGGCGAGCGCATCACGCGCTCACGCGACCAAATCACGCCCACGAAAGGTGTTCCATGACCACTACCGACTCCGCGACCGCCCGCGCCGCCGTCCCGGCGTGGACGAGGGGGGCCGTCGTCTGGCTGCGGCTGTCCGTGCTGGGTGCGCTCCTCGCCGCCGCGGGCAACATCGCCGGGCTCGTGAACGCCGGCGGCGTCTACGGCAAGGAGACCAGCGCGTTCATCGATCAGGCGATAGCCCAGGACGCCGTCAACCTCGCCGTGGTCTCCCCCGCGATCGTGGTCCTCGCGGTCCTGGCCCGCCGGGGCTCGCTCCGGGCGTACCTGATGTGGCTCGGCGGCCTGGCCTTCACGACGTACAACTACGTCATCTACACGATGTCGGTGCACGTCGGGCCGCTGTTCCTGGTCTGGATCGCCGTCCTCGGGCTGTCGGCGTTCTCCCTCATCGGCGGCCTGGCCGCGCTCGACGCCGGGGCGGTCGGGGACCGCTTCGGCCATGCGCCGCAGCGGCTGGCGGGATGGTTTCTCATCGCCGTCGCCGCGCTGTTCACGCTGCTGTGGCTGAAGGACATCGTGCCGGCGATTCTGGACGGCCGCGCACCCCAGAGCGTGAGCGAACTGGCGCTGCCGTCGAGCCCGGTGCACGTGCTGGACCTATCGTTCTTCCTCCCCGCCGCCTTCGCCACCGGGGTGCTCCTGCTCCGGGGACGGCCCTGGTCCTACACCACCGCTCCCGGCCTGCTCGTCTTCCTGGCTCTGACCGGGCTGCCGATCATCGTCACGCCGTTCGTCGCCGAGGCGCGCGGCGACGAACCCGCGTGGGCCGTGCTCCCGCCGATCGGGGTGATCACCATCGCCTGCCTCGCCGTACTGGCCCGCTTGACGCATGGCGCCACACCGCCGAGGCGGTCAGACGAAGTCCGTACGCCTGCCTAATGCCCGACTGTCTAATGGCCGACGTCAAATGGCCGACTGTCTAATGGCCGACTGTCTAATGGCCCGTCGCCGTGACCGGTGGCTTCACCACGGCGACGGAGCAGGCGGCGTGATGCAGCAGGCCCTGGCTGACCGAGCCGAGCAGCCGGGCGCGGACGCCCCCGGCCCCGCGTGACCCAACGACGATCAGCCGTGCCTCGCCCCTATAAGAGAGCAGGGCGGGCAGCGGCCGTTCCCTGACGACACACGCCGTGATGGCGATGCGCGACCGGCGACCGGCCCCCCGCGATGCGGCAAGGCCCGGTACGGCCGGCCCCGGTAGGGCAGGCCGCGATTCGGCAGGCCATGATTCGGCCAGCCACGGCTCGACGAGCTCCGCCAGCATCCGCTCCGCTTCGGCGACGCGGTCAGCGCAGGCCCCGTCAGCACGGGCCCCGTCAGCACGGGCCCGGTCCGCATCGAGCCGGTCGGCGTCCCGCCGGTGAGCATGAAGAAGGGCGGCCTCGGGGCGGTCGGCGGTGGGGGCGCCGGTTGCCTCCCCCAAGGCGTGCACCACTCGCAAGGGCAGGCCGCGTCCAGCGGCGGTCCGGGCGGCGAACTCCATGGCGGCGCGCGAAGAGGGGGACGAGTCGACCCCCACCACCACGCCGCCCCGTGGGTCGTCCACGCCTCCACCGGCCCGCACGACGACGACCGGGCAGCTCGCGTGCGCGGCGGCGTGGGCGCTCACCGATCCGAGCACCAGCCCGGCGACTCCGCCCAGCCCCCGGTGGCCGACCACCAGCGCCGAGGCGTCCCGGCTCAGCGAGATGAGCTCCTCTCTGGGGTCTCCACGGAGCAGGACAGGGCGAATCTCCCTGCCGGGTAGCAGCCGCTCGGCCAGTGCGACGCCCTCGGCCAGGCAACGGCTCGCCAGGCGGCGTTCCCCGATGGCGGTCGCTTCCGCCCACGACGCGTAGGGCCCGGCCCATATCTGGCAGATGGTCAGCCGGGTCCGCTCGGCCCTGCACTGCTCGGCCGCCCACTCCACGGCGGCACGGCCTGGTGGCGATCCGTCGTAGCCGACGATGACTTCCCGATTCATGCCGCGACTTCCCGATCTATGCCGCTCACGTGCCCAGGCACCGGATCACCTGCCCGGCGCGCTTTCCCCGGCACGACGTCCCCCGGTCGGTTCCGGCACCACATCGACATACTGTATGCGCCGCCACCAGGCGCGACGGTCGCCCGTGCCACTCTGCGTCACGCCATGTCAGCCCGTGTCACAACCTGTCACCTGCTATTACCCCTCGTCGCCGTCCCGCCTGGTGGCGTCAAGAAAGTGCGCATGATCACGTGCGGCAAAGCCGGAGGCATCCCGGGTTTCCGGGAAAGTGCGCATGATCACGGCACGAGAGGGGCAGGGCGGGCCGTACGGAGCCGGAGCAGGTCGCTCACCAGGACGGTGAACAGGGCCGCGCCGAGTGCCATCGCCCAGCCGAGCGGCGGCACCGGCACGAGGGCGAGCAGGGCGCCGAGCGGGGGGACCGTCGTCACAAGAGCCTGCAGGGCGGCCGTGGCTGTGACCGCCACGAGTACGGCACGCCCGCGCCACCAGCCGGGCTCGAACGTCCAGCGGCGGGCCCTGACCACATACGCCAGGGTCAGGCGGGCGAAGACGAGGGCGAGCACGGCCTCGCTCCGCACCTGCTCCTCGCTCCAGCCGAGGCGGCGGGCCACCTCGACCGCGGCGAAGACGAGCACGCCCACGACGAGCGCGCGGAGCGCGACCCGGCGCAGCACCCGCCAGGACAGCAGGCCGTCCCGGCGCGGGCTGACGGAGAGGGGATCGCCCAGGGGACTGTCGACGCCGAGCGCGATGGCGGGGATGCCGTCCAGCACCAGGTTGATCCAGAGCAGGTGCACGGGAAGCAGCGGAACGACCAGGTCCGGCCACAGAAGCAGGCCGGCGAGAACGATGAGGATCTCCGCGAGGTTGCCGGTGAGCAGGTAGCCGATCATCGAGGCCACGTTGTGGTGCAGGCGGCGGCCCTCGCGGACGCCGGTGACGATCGTGCCGAGTTCGCCGTTCGTGACGACGACGGCGGCGGCCTCCCGGGCGACGTCGGTGCCCTCGTCTCCGGCCATGGCGACGCCCACGTCGGCGTGGCGCAGCGCCGGGGCGTCGTTGACACCGTCGCCGGTCATCGCCACCACCTCGCCGTTTCCCCGCAAGGCGTGGACCAGATCGAGCTTGGTCGCCGGATCCACCCGGGCCAGGACGGCGGCCTCGCGCAGCCGGGCCGCCCTGTCGGGGCCGTCGAGCGCGGAGCCGGTCACCACAGGTTCGGGGTGGATGCCCACCTCCTCGGCGACCGCGCGGGCGGTGTCGGCGTGGTCGCCGGTGACCATGACGACGCGGATGCCGGCGGCGCGGCAGTCGGCGACCGCCCGGCGGGCGGAGGCGCGGATCTCGTCCCGCAGCGCGACGAGGCCGACCGGTCGGAGCCCGTCCGCGTCGAGGTCGCCGGTGTCCTTCTCGGCGAGCGCCAGCACCCGCAGACCCCTCCGGGCGAGGTCCGGTACGGCTCCCGCCAGCCGGTCGGCCTCCTCTCCGGGGGCGCATCGGGCCAGCACCACCTCGGGGGCGCCCTTGAGCGTGAGCAGCGGCACCGTGCTCATTTCTGCGCTTGTTTCCCCGCCGCTCACTTCTCCGCCGGCCCCGTCCAGGGCGGCCGTCGTGATCACCGCCATCGAACGGGTGTCGGCGTCGAAAGGGCGCAGGGCCAGCCGCGACTCGCCGGGTGCGAGCCGTACGCCGTGGTTCTCGGCGGCGGTGGCGAGCGCCACGTCGACCGCGTCGCCGAGCCCGTCGCGGGCGTCGTTGCAGCGCAGCGCGGCCCGCCACAGGTCGGCCCCGGGCACGGCCACCTGGTCGATCACCGTCAGATGTCCCGTGGTGAGCGTGCCGGTCTTGTCGGTGGCGATGACCGTGGTCGCCCCGAGGGCCTGGATGGCGGACAGCCGCCGGACGATCACGCCGAGCTTGGCCATGCGCTGCGACCCCAGGGCCAGGGCCGTGGTGACCGCCGCGGCCATGCTCTCCGGAACGGCGGCGATGGCCAGCGCGACTCCCGCCAGGATGATGTCGGCAAGCGCGGCCTCGTCCCGGCTGACCCGGGTCAGGCCTATCAGGATCATCACGCATCCCGCGGCGACGGCCAGGACGCCGATGCGCCGCGACACCTTGGCCAGCTCCAGCTCCAGTGGCCCCTTGACGCCGCCATGCAGGGCGGTGGCGATCCGGCCCATCTCGGTGCGGGCGCCGGTCCGCTCGACCTCGGCCACGCCGGAGCCCCGGACGACCAGCGTCCCGGAGAACAGCTCTCCCCTGCGATCCCCCAGAGGCGTGCCGGGGTCGGCGGGGCCGGTGACCCGCTTGTCGGCGGACAGCGACTCCCCGGTGAGCATCGCCTCGTCGACGGCCAGCGCGCTCGCCTCGACCACGCGGGCGTCGGCCGGGACGCGGTCTCCGGCCGCGATCTCGATGACGTCCCCCGGGACGATCTCGGCCGCGGGCACTCTCCGCACGACGCCGTCCCGGCGGACCTTGGCCATGGGCGCGGTGAGGGTCCGCAACGCCCGCACGGCCCGGTCCGCCCTGGACTCCTGGCTCACCCCGATGACCACGTTGACCAGCAGGATGGCCAGGATCGCGGCTCCTTCGGGAACCTCTCCGAGCACGACCAGGGTGACCAGGCCCGCGATGAGCAACAGGATGGACATGGGGTCGGCGAGCTGACGCGCGGCCCGTGCCCGCAGGCTCGGCGGCGCGGGCTGCGGAAGCTCGTTGGGGCCGTGTCGGCCCAGTAGCCGCGAGGCGGTCTCCTCCGAGAGACCGGGCAGGGTCGGCACAGCGGTGGTGTCCATGCCGTCAGCAGATCATGTGATAGATGGGCGGATCTTCGGGCGAAGGCCCCGCCTCGACGGGACCTTCGGCGCGACCGATTGAGGGACCTTCGGTCCTGCGCGGCCTACCACGGCCACTTCCAGTCGCGGATCTCGGCGGGGTCCTCGCCGTGCTCGCGGGTGTGCGCCCGGGCGCGGAGGCGGGCGTCGGCCATGTGCTGCCGGAGCCCCGCCGCCCTGGTCGCCAGGCCGGGGACGCGGTCGATGACGTCCATGACGAGGTGGAACCGGTCGATGTCGTTGAGCATCGCCATGTCGAAGGGCGTGGTGGTGGTGCCCTCCTCCTTGTAACCCCGCACATGGAGGTTGTCGTGGCCGTTCCGCCGATAGGTCAGCCGGTGGATCAGCCAGGGGTAGCCGTGGAAGTTGAAGATCACCGGCCGATCCGTAGTGAACACCATGTCGTATTCGGTGTCACTCATCCCGTGCGGGTGCTCCGACGGCGGCTGGAGCCGCATCAGGTCGACGACGTTGACCACGCGGACCTTCAACTCGGGCAGATGCTCACGCAGCAGCGCGGCGGCGGCGAGCGTCTCCAGGGCCGGCACGTCACCCGCGCACGCCAGAACGACGTCCGGCTCCTGACCCTCGTCGGTGGAGGCCCAGCCGATGATGCCCAGACCACGCGTGCAGTGGGCGATCGCCTCGTCCATCGTGAACAGATCGAGCACCGGCTGCTTGCCCGCCACCACCACGTTGACGTAGTCACGGGAGCGCAGGCAGTGGTCGGCCACCGACAGCAGCGTGTTCGCGTCCGGCGGCAGATAGACCCGCACGACCTCGGCCTTCTTGTTCACCACCACATCCAGGAAACCCGGATCCTGATGGCTGAAACCGTTGTGATCCTGCCGCCACACATGCGAGGACAACAGATAGTTCAGCGACGCCACCGGCCGCCGCCACGCGATCCTCCGGCTGGCCTCCAGCCACTTGGCGTGCTGGTTGAACATCGCATCCACGATATGGATGAACGCCTCGTAACAGTTGAACAACCCGTGGCGGCCGGTCAGCAGATAACCCTCCAGCCACCCCTGGCACAGGTGCTCACTCAGCACCTCCATCACCCGGCCACCCCGGGCCAGGTTCTCGTCGGTAGGCTCGATCCCGGCGTTCCAGGCGCGATCGGTGACCTCGAACACCGCCGAAAGCCGATTCGACGCGGTCTCATCCGGGCCCATCAACCGAAAAATACCCGGATTGGCCGCGATCACATCCCGCAGGAAACCGCCCAGCACACGCGTCGGCTCCGTGAACGCCGACGCCGGCGACTTGACCTCCACCGCATGATCACGAAAGTTCGGCAACTCGAGCGGCCGCAGCAACTCACCACCATTGGCATGCGGGTTCGCGCTCATCCGCCGCCGACCCTCCGGCACCGTACCCAGGATCTCGCCCTTCGGCCTCCCGCCGGCGTCGAACAACTCCTGCGGCCGGTAGGACCGCATCCACTCCTCCAGCGTCACCCGATGCCCCGCATCGTCCCGGACCCCCGCCAACGGCACCTGATGCGCCCGCCACGTCCCCTCCACCGGCACACCGTCCACCTCACGCGGCCCGGTCCACCCCTTCGGCGTACGAAGAACAACCATAGGAAGACGACGCTCCCCGCCCCGCTTGTACTCGGCGATCTCATCGAAGACCCCGTCCAGGGTCTCGGCCATCAACCGGTGCATCACCCCGGGATCGTCCCCGGCCACGATATGCGGGCGATACCCGTACCCCTCGATGAGCTTGACCAACTCCTCCTCCGGGATCCTGGCAAGGACCGCCGGGTTGGCGATCTTGTACCCATTCAGGTGCAGGATCGGCAGCACGACACCATCCCGCCCCGGATCGAGGAACTTGTTCGAATGCCAGCTCGCGGCCAGCGGGCCCGTCTCCGCCTCACCGTCACCGATGACACACGCCACCACAAGACCCGGATTGTCATAGGCCGCGCCGTAGGCGTGGGCGAGCGCGTACCCCAACTCCCCGCCCTCATGGATCGACCCCGGCGTCTCCGGAGCCACATGACTCGGAATGCCGCCCGGGAAGGAGAACTGCCGAAACAGCCGCCGCATCCCCTCGGCGTCCTGGCTGACGTGGGGATAGCGCTCGGAGTAGGTCCCCTCCAGCCAGGCGTGCGCGACCGCCGCCGGACCGCCGTGCCCCGGACCACAGACGTAGATCATTTCCTGGTCGCGCTCCCGGATCACCCGGTTCAGATGCGCGAAGCAGAAGTTGAGGCCGGGGGTGGTCCCCCAGTGGCCGAGCAGCCGCGGCTTGATGTGCTCCGGCCGCAGCGGCTCACCCAGCAGCGGGTTGTCCAGCAGATAGATCTGCCCGACCGCCAGATAGTTCGCGGCCCGCCAGTACGCGTCGACGCTCTTGAGTTCATCCATGGAGCTGAGCCTTCCCCCTGATGCGCTTCGTCGGCTAGGGACCTTCGTCCCCGGCGGGCGGGTCACAAGGTGCTCGGCGGGATCCGCCCCAGCGGCCGCTACGAGGGGAACGGCTAGCGGACCGGCACGCTCCACCGCAGCCGGGTGCCCCCGGACTCGGGAGAGGCGAGCTCGAAGGAGCCGCCGAGCCGCTCCGCGCGCTCTTCGAGGTTGCGCAGGCCGCTGCGCCGTCCCTCGTCCGGAATCCCGACCCCGTTGTCCGTCACGATCAGGGTGAGCCACCCGTCCTCGATGCGCGCCGTCACATCGGCCCGCGACGCCTTGGCATGGCGGACCAGGTTGGACAGTGCCTCGCGGAGTACGGCCAGCAGTTGCTCGGCGACCTCCTGGGGGACGTCGTTGTCGAGCTGCCCCTCCATGCTGAGCCCCGGCATGAACCCCAGGTGACCCCGGGCGCCCTCCACCAGGTCGACCACCTGCGCCCGCAGGCTGGGCGCGCTGGCCTCCTGCGGCGCCTGGAGGGCGAAGATGGTCGAGCGGATCTGCCGGATGGTGCCGTCCAGCTCGTCGATGGCGCTCTGCAGCCTCGACGAGGCCTCCGGCCGCTCCACGAGGCGGACCGCGCTCATGAGGGTCATGGCCACGGCGAACAGGCGCTGGATGACGACGTCGTGCAGGTCCTTGGCGATGCGGTCGCGGTCCTCCAGCAGGCCGAGCCGCTCCGCGTCCTTGCGGGTCTCGGCCAGTTCGAGCGCGACCGCGGCCTGCCCGGCGAACGCGTGCAGGGTGCGCAGTTCCGAGTTGCTGAACGGCACGCGTCCCGAGCGCTTTCCCAGTGACAGCACGCCGCGTACGGCCCCCGCCGCGCCGAGCGGAACGACGGCCAGCGGACCGACCGGGAAGTGCTCGGCGAAGACCTGCGGTCCGTCGCTCTCGGCGGGGTCGTTGACCATCAGCGGGTCGCCGCTCAGGAAGGCCCGGCCCGCGAGCGAGTCGGTGACGGGCACCTCGGTCCCGGTGAGATGCTCGTCCCCCAGCCCGTCCTCGATCACGACCCGGAGAGTCCCACCGGCATCACCGGAACCACTGGGCTTGCCGGAACCACTGGGCTTGCCGGAACCACTGGGCTTATCGGAACCACTGGGCTTATCGGAACCACTGGGCTTATCGGAACCACTGGGGAGCAGGATCGCCACGACGTCGGCGTCGGCCATCTCCCGGGCCCGCCGCGCCATCAGCGTGAGCACCTCGAACGGCTCGGCTCCGGACAGCAGGCGGGTGGTGATGTCCGACGACGCCTGGAGCCAGGTCTCACGGCGCCGGGTGTCCTCGTACAGCCGGGCGTTCTCGATGGCGACACCGGCCGCGGTGGCCAGGGCGACGACGATCGCCTCGTCCTCCTCGTCGAACTCTCCTCCCCCGCGCTTCTCGGTGAGGTAGAGGTTGCCGAAGACCTCGTCCCGGACCCGGACCGGCACCCCGAGGAAGCTCCCCATGGGCGGGTGGCCGGGCGGGAAGCCGTACGACTCCGGATGCTGGGAGATGTGCGCCAGCCGCAGCGTCTGGGGCTCCTTGATGAGCAGCCCGAGCAGGCCGAGGCCGTGCGGCCAGTGCTCGATCTTGGCGATCTCCTCCTCGGTCAGCCCCACGGGGACGAACTGGACGAGCGTGTTCTCCTCGCCGATCAGGCCCATGGCGCCGTAGCTGGCGTCGACCAGGGTGGTCGCGGTCCCGACGATCCGGCGGAGCACGGTCTCCAGGTCCAGGTCGCTGCCGACCGAGACGACCGCCTCCAGCAGCGCGTGCACGCGGTCACGGGTGGCCAGCACGGTTTCCAGCCGCGTCTGCAGCTCCGACAGCAGGTCGTCGAGGCGCATCTGGGGGATCAGCGGACGGGGCTCGTTCTCGCTCATAGCGGGAGTTTCGCATTGCGGCCGCCCACACGCCCACCCCGCCCCGGGGACGTGACTCCGGGACGAACGACTCTGCCCACTTGGGGACAGGGACACCCTGCTCTCCCCCGGCACCCGGCCGGGCCGCCGGCCCGGTCGAGCGTCACCGGGAAGGGACAAACAAGGTCTATGCTCGTGCCCCGTGATTAATCAGGAAATAGCCCCAGAAGATACCTACAGTCCCCCTGTCCCCCAGGTTGCGCCTCCTACGGAGGAAGAAGAAGACCGCGGAAGTGTCCTGGCTCTGATCGAGCGCATCGGCTCGGTTGTCGTCCCGATCGGAGTCGCGCTCTACGCCGTGCTCTACATCGGCGTCGAGCAGATTTACGGGACCTTCGGCATCAGCCCACAGCAGGCGGGGATCGACCAGTCGGTCCTTCTGGGCAGGCTCATGGGCACGCTGGTCTTGCTGATAATGGCGATCATCCCGGCCGTCGGGCTGGTCGTCGGGATCTGCTGGCTGATCAATAAGATCACTTTTGGCGCGCTCGGCAGACTGGTGCAGGCCGTCCGGCGGCGGCCCTGGATAGCCGCTTCGATCGCCGCACTCTGGTGTGGCGCCACCTATTGGGGCTTCTTCAACCTCGGTGTCGACCTGAACGCCGCGGTCATGGTCGTCATCGCCGTGGGGCTGGGCGTGGTGACCTTCCTGGTGCCGTTCCGTCTGCTGCGCCGCAAGCCGGTCGGTCGCGCGGGATTGAAGGTGCTGGTCGCCGCCCTGACGGGGCTTGGCCTCGGATTCCTCCTGATCCTGCAACTCGCCGACGGAGCGGCCGAGGTGCAGAAGACCGGACAGTCCAGCGACCTGCTCAGCTACGTCGGCTTCCAGGACCAGTGGGCCATACTGAGAAACGCCGACGACGACAAGCCTCTCTATGACAGCCGCTGGATGATGCTGCTGGGCGAGAGCGACGGCACGTACATCTTCTACGACTGCGACAAGCACGAGACTTTCCGCCGTCCGATGGACCACACCAATCTCTGGGACATCCAGCTCGCCCCTGAGCGGGAAAAGGGCTTCGCCTGCGGCAGCCTCGCCGGCGACAAGTCCGCCAAGTGACGATTCCCGACATCGGCGAGCAGGGCGGGAAGGTGGTCAGTCCTCCTCCAGCACGTCCGAGGATGGGCGGCGGATGCTACCGGTCTCGTCCAGGGCGAAGCCCAGCCTCATGATCATCTGAGGGTGGGCGCCCGCGCACAGGTTCCGCCTGATGAACTCCCTCAGGTCGTGCATCTCCAGCGCCTGAGTGTGGAACGCCGCGCTCAGGCCGTACGCGGAGGCGTGGAGGAGGACGCGCTGCAGCGCCTGACCCGCCGCCAGCCAGTCCTCTCGGCAGTCGCCGAGCGTGGTCAGCACGGCGACGAGGCCCGTGGCGGTGGACACCGGCAGGTCATCGGCCTGGCTGCCCCACGCCTGGCCCCGGGCGTAGTCCCGCTGCGCGAAGTGCTGCGGGGAGGTGCGCCTCGGGGCGGCCGGGTAGCTGCGGGCCGGCACGCCGTCGCGCCGGGCGCTGCCGGGAGGCCTGCTCCAGCGCATCACCTCCAGGGCGAACGCGCGGTCCTGGGACTGAACGTCCTGCGCCGCGTTGGTGAGCGCCGCGAGCACGCGCACACCGGCCTCGGACTCGATCGTCACGAGATCGGCCCGCTCGGCGCCGGCCTGCGCGGTCAGCGCCTCGATCACGTGCTCCGGCGCGGGCAGGGCAGCGAAGCCGGCCCGATGGGTGCGGCGGCGCTCGACCTCGGCGTGCAGCAGCCGGGTGTGCTCGCCGGGCTCCACTCGCGCTCCCGGCCGGATGGTGGCGAGCAGCAGCGGACGGTCGGCGTCCGGTAGCGCCCGGACCTCGGGTTCGTATCCCAGCGCGCTCAGCGTGAGCCGTACGTTGAAGAGGGCCGCGCCACAGCTGATCAGCATCTGCCGGCCCTCGGGGTCGGCGACGTGCAATCGCCTGTCGGGATCCGCGCGCAGGGCGATCTCGTCGCCGGACACGGCGAAGGACCAGGGCTGGGTGTTGTGCACGGAAGGGGCCCAGACGGCGGCCTCGACGGCGGTGTGCACCGCGTCGGCGACCGCTCCGGATACGCGAGTGTTCATTGTCTTCCCTCTCCGTGAACATCCCGGCTGCGTGGGATTGCGGACCGTGCATGACCGTGATGGGCGCCCAGCCCGTCCAGGCCGCCGTGTGTACGGCTCACAGCAGCGGCGGCGGGACGAGCAGGTCGTCGACCACGGAGCCCAGATCCGCCTCGACCTCGACGACGCCGTCCACGCCCCGGACGGCATGGAGGAACGGCCTGACCTGCGAACGCCGCGGGACCCAGCCCCGGAGCGTGACCACGCCCCCCTCGACGGCGACCCGGAGCTGGGCCATGTCGACGCCGAACCGCTCCGCGGTCTCCTCGATCTCGTTCCGGATGTCCGCGGCGGGCCGCGTGAAGACCCTCAGCAGGTCGCCCTGGTGGACGGACCCGATGATGCGGCCCGTCGCGGGGTCGATCACGGGGAGCTGCTTGACCCTGTTCCGGTGCATGAGCCTGGCCGCGTCCCTCACCGGGGTGGCCCCGGTCACGGTGATCGCGGGAGTGGTCATGATCTCGCCTGCGGTAGTGCCCGCCGCCTTGCGGTGCTCCTCCCGCTTTCTCCGGCTCTCAAAGATGCGCTTGCCGGCGTCCGTCTCCCTGAGGAGCATGTCGTCCTCGGACACCACTCCCACCGGCCGCCGGTCGGCGTCGATCACGGTGACCGCGCCCACCTTGAACCGCCGCATGATGTCGACGAGGTCGGCGAACGACGCGTCCATCCGGGCCGCGATGGCCACCTTCCCCATGACATCCTTCACCTGCGTCGCCATGACGACCCTCCTGTCTGCCTCGACACCAGCGTGCCTGGTGGCCGTCTTGCCTGGTCAGCGGTGAAGGTCCTGACTGCCGGGGGACTTTCGGCCGGAACTTTCCCGCCGATGGGCGGGCCGGGAGGACGCGAAGCGCGCTCGCCCACGCCGGCGGCTCTCGTCGCCCTCTTGCCGGGCCTGCCGGCTCTTTCGGCCTCTCATCGGCGCGACGACAAAGAGCCGGTAATCGTCTTCGCCGGGGATGACCGGGAATGGGAGCCACCCCCGATCGCTGGGTATAGAGGCCGACGTCGGTTATGTCAGCAAACGCAAGTGCCGCCACCGAATGAGCCGAAGGGCGGGTGCGCAACCAAATGTTTCGCCACTGTGCGGAGAATCCGCACGTCAGTACGGTCGCCACCATGCGCCGGCTGGCACTGATCACGCTCGCGATCGTCATATCGGGGGCGATCGCGTCGCTTCCGTCGAGCGCGAACGCGACGGTAATTCACCCGGGATCGTGGGTGCGCGCGGGCCACGGTGGCGACCACGGACATAACGTCTTGAAGGGAAACAATAACAAAAAGGTTGGAAACTACGCGCCGTCGAACATCGTAGACAGCCCCACCATCATCAAGGGCACCCAGCACGTGAACAGCGTCAGCCAGAACACGAGCACGCAGTCGGCTTCCTGCAAGAAGAAGCGCATCTGCAAGATTTCCCAGAACATGTGGGCAAAGACCGACAACTGACATGAACCGAAGAGCAGGTGCGTGAACCAGTGTTTCATCAACGTGAGGAGAGTCCGGGGGCCGGTGTGGTCGTCACCATGCGACAGCTGGCACTGGTGACGCTCGCGATCACCCTGTCCGGGTCGATCGCGTCGCACCCGTCGAGCGCCAATGCGGCGGGAACGGTCCGCCAGGGAGCGAGGGCGCCCGCCGGGCACGGTGGGCACGGTGGGCACGGTGCCGATGACGGAGAGAGCGCCCACAGTGCCCAGGGCAGCGAGGGTGGCCAGGGTGGCCCGGGTGGGGGCGGTGACGGTGCTCATGGAGGGCATGTTGACCATGGCGGGCATGGCGGGCATGGCGGGCATGGCGGGCATGGCGGGCATGGTCACCACGACGGCCACGGCCACAACGTTCTGGTACTGAACAACAACAAGAAGATCGGGAGCTACTCGCCGGTCAACATCGTGGACAGCGCCACCGTCGTCGAGGGCATGTGGCACGTCAACGCCGTAAGCCAGAACACAAGCACGCAGTCAGGCGTCTGCAAGAACAAGCATGTTTGCGGGGTCTCCCAGAACATGCGGGCGGATACCCACAACTGACCCTGACTACCGAAAAGGCGACGTTCTCACCGATTTGCCTGAATTATCGTGGGATTGGCACTCTTAGTCGACAACCAACGGCAATGATGTGGCAATGACGTGCGCCACGCCGACCGCGAACCCGATCACCGCCCTGATGGAAACTATTCTGACAAAGGGGTCCGGATAGGGGACCTTCTGCCCGGAGATCGATCCAGCAGGGGGCGGCAGAGTATGATTTGTCAGCATGACGGAATAGCGGTGAGTGCAAAGAGCCTGGCCGTGTGCTTTCTCGTCGGCACTTCCGCTTCGGCCGTGTTCTTCGGGGCCGTCACACCATCCGCGGCAAGCGCCACGGAGCGCCCCCAGACGCACCGGAAGGAATTGAGCCTCGGTCATTCGGCTGACCGGGATCCCGCCCCTGGCGGAAAAGGTGCACGTGACCGGACGACATACGTCGGAGGGGGCAGCACCGACAATCACGGCTATCAGCACACCTCTACTACCTCCGAGGACGGCGCGACCAGCGTGCAGAACGCGCTGTGCAGGCGTACCAGGGTGTGCAACATCACCCAGAAGGTCACGGTCGTGATGGCGGACAAGCCCGCTCAGCAGACGGCGAGCACCCCGCAGAAGGCCGATGCTCCCGCACCGGTAGCGAGTGCGACGCCCGCCGCCTCCCCCACCCCGACAGCCTGTGCCGTCCCCACGCTGGGCCTGGGTGCGTTCCTGGATCTGAACGCGACCGTCAACGCGGGTGCCGGCCTTCTCGGGGGATAAACGCCCCAACCTCCTCCGCGCTTCCGCTAGGGGCCGGTGCCGATCTGCCGGCAGTTGTCCCGGCCGCCGGGTTCGAAGGCCCACCGGAGAGCTTCGCGGCCTTCAGCGCTACTGCCGTCATCGGCCACACCTCCATGCGGGGATACGTGGCCGAGCACGATGGCGTACCCGTGGCCACCTCCTTCGGCGTTCAAATCGCTGTCCCTCCGCTGCACCGGCGGCGTGGGTACGGCCGGCAGGGCGGCGACGACCGCCGTCCTGCGCGACGCCTACGCGGACGGGAGCGCGTACCGCTTTCCTGCACGGCAGCGCGATGGGCATGCGGCGTCCGCGACGGGTGCCTGCTCAGGCGTCGTCGAAGGGGCGGGACGGCTTCGGCGGGAGGACCGGCTCCAGCCGGAAGAGCCCCGTCGCCACCTCGGTGTCCCCGGTCGACGGCATGCAACGCCCGGCCACCGCGCGAAGCACATCGGTGGCGGTGACGAGGCCTTGCAGCATCTTGGAAGGGCCGATGACCGGGACCACGTCGACATCGGAGTCGATCATCACGGCGGCGATGCCGGCGACCGGCATGTCAGCGGCCACATGCGGGCATCTCCGCCCGCCCAGCAGCTTCTGGACCTCTCCGCTGGACTGATCGGCGGGCCCGCCAGACCAGTGCACGGCGACGTCCTCGCGCCTCAGGACACCGAGCACGCGGGACTTGTCGTCGACCACCGGGAGGTGATGGACGCCTCCCCGCCGCATGAGCTCCCAGGCCATGAGAGGCGACTCGTCCGGCTTCACGGTGACGATCACCCGCGTCATGACGTCGGCCGCGGTCAGAGTCTCGATATTCATGGTCTCTCCTGTGGTTCTCGCCCGACCTCCATGAGACGGGTGACAACGGACGGCGGGGCGGACGGCGGCACCGGCCGGGACGCGGGCATGAGTACGGCTCGGCGGAGACCGGTCACCGCTGTCACAAGAGTCATCCGGCGGGAGGAGCCTGCTGCCCGTCTTCGGCGCTGGGCAGCGCTTCGGGCCGCACCGCTTCAGCGCCGGGCACCTCTTCAGCACTGGCCACCTCTCCAGCGCCGGCCGCCGCTGCGGCCGTGGGCACCTCTTCGGCGCCGCGCAGCACCTCGATGCCGTCCAGTGCCGCGGGGCCGGCCTGCGGCTCTTCGCGCTCGACCTGGATCGACCACTCCGCGGCCAGGGCGGCAAGGGCGGCCGCGGCGGTGGCGACGGGTGCCGCGATGAACGCGACCACGCCCAGTGTCACAGGGATCTCCATCACGGTGTGCCCGTGGGAGTTCTTGACGATGATCCGGCGGACATTGCCCTCGTGGATGATCTGCTTGATCCTGTCGGCGAGCTCGGTCCCGTGAACCCGCACTTCTTCCCTGGTGACGGCCATCTCGCTGGTCCCTTCTCTGATCGTGCTTCCAGCATGCCGGGCCCTCGCTCGGGAAGGGCCCGCCGAAGGTCCCGCCGTACGCCGCAGAAGACCCTTTTCCGTCGCGCGCCGCCGGGCGGTGACCGTCCGGCCGGCGTCGGACGTTCCGCCGGAAGCGACCTTCCTGGGTGACAACCTGATGGCCCCGGGCGCGCTCGATGAGATCCGGAAGCGGGGTTCCGGATCCCTGACGACATCGCCCTGGCCTCGTTCGACGACGTGCCGTGGTTCGCCCACGTCAACCCGCCGATCATGGCGATCATGGCGATCACGGCGATCACGTCGGCCAGGTCGTCGATGGCGCACCGCCCGCCTGCCGAGCTCGGCCGTCGGCTTCGCGGTCAGGGGCGGCGCGGCGACCGTGCGGAAGCTCAAGGGACCGCCTCGGAGACCTGGCCTACGTCCCCCACGAGCGTCTCAAGCGGCGGAGCCACTCCGTAGGCTGATCGCCCGCACCGGCGAGGCCCGGCCGTACGCCAACGTCATCCTCCGCTGCGGCGTCCCGTTCTGAGGTACGGCGAAGCCGCGCGGTGCACGGCCCACCCGACGCAGGCCCCCACGGCGTACCAGAGCAGATCGGGCGCGTTGAAGGTCGATCCGAGCACCAGCCGGGCCACCGTACTCCGGGCGGACAACTCCGCCGGGATCGGCGTGAGCTGGGCGAACTCGACGAGCCAGCTGAGACCGAGCGCGACGGCCGCGGCCGTGACCGGACGCGTCCGCGGCGCCACCACGATGATCAGGGCGTAGACGAGAACCGTGTAGAGCAGGTCCCCCGCGTATTTGGCCACCGGCCCCTCGAACGCCGCCCGGACCCCCAGCCCCACGGCGACCACGATCACGGCGGCGACGACCGCCGTAAACCGGTAACGCGACATCCGGAGACCTTACCGCGCGACTGACGGCCCGGCATCCGGCGCCCTACAGTACGACCGACTACGATCTGCCCTGTCCACCGTCATGCAATTGTCCGGTCAGCGACTCCGAGACATCCATTGCGGTCCGCTCATGATTCCTCCCGCAACGGCTGGCCTGCGCTGCTTACTCAGAAACCGTCAAATCACGGTGCTCACGTGGAACACCTCAGGAGGCGCGACGAAGAAGGGCCCCACGGCGCTGGACAACTTGATGAACGCCTCGGTCTTGACGAACACCTCGGTGTGGTGCTCCAACGTCTCCCACAGGGCGCACATCAGGAACACGCCCTCCTTGTCAATGGCTCGGAACAGCTTCACGTCCAAACAGCCATCGGCCTTCGTGAGGAGCGACAGATTCGACCGGACAACGGATTCGAACTCATCTTGCTTGCCCTTGGCGACCACTAGCTGAGCCACTTCCCAAACAGCCATGTTCTTACCTCCTGAGTTGAATTTCTCTCTCGACTCGAACGCCGCCGTCTGCTTCTCCGACGGAAGGGGCAAGGGCAGACTGTGCTTCACCTGCTGGGCCGTGAACAGCCAGCGTCCCTCGATCCCGCGAGGATTCGTGGCGCCCGATCATTTGTCACTCCTGGACTCTGTCTCTTTCTGCTCTGTTCGACCGCTCGCCATGAAGGTATGCGCCACGTACCCGGCGGTGGAACGCCGTGCGGATACTCCGTACTCACGGGGAGAGGCTGCCGCTCCTTTGGGGCAGGCGATCAGATCGGCCGCACCTCCTGGTAGTCGGGCTGCCACATGGCGGCCCTGACGCGGTCGTCGATGTCGTCGCCGATGGGGGCCCTGGCCACCTCGTCACGTTGCGCCGCTCGGGCGACCGCGACGGCGACGGCGGCCGAGGTGTCCCGCAGATCTTCGATCCTGGGCAGGATGGACGCGCCCGGGACGGCCGGCTCGGCAAGCGCCGCGATCTGCTCGGCCGCGGCCTGGAGCATGCCGTCCGTGATCCTGCGCGCGCCGGCCACCACGGCTCCCAGCCCCAGGCCGGGAAAGACGAGCGCGTTGTTGGCCTGCCCGATCGTGTACGTGATCCCGTCGTGCAGGACTGGGGGAAAGGGACTGCCGGTGGCCACGAGCGCCCTGCCGTCGGTCCACCGGATCAGGTCGCCGGGCTGGGCCTCCGACAAGTGCGTGGGGTTGGACATGGGCAGGATGACAGGCCGTTCGGTGTGTGCCGCCATCTCCCGCACGATCTCTTCCGTGAAGGCGCCGCCGCGGCCGGAGGTTCCGATCAGGACGGTGGGGTGGATGCGGCGCACCACCTCGTCCAGGCCGATTCCGCCGAGTTCACGGTCGTGGTGCCATCCGGCGACCTCGTCGGCCGGCCGGGCATAGGGCGTCTGGTAGTCGCGCAGGGCGGCCGAGGTGTCCGTCAGCAGGCCGTTACGCCCCAGAGCCCAGAACCGCCGCCCTGCCGTCCGCGGATCGAGTCCGCGCGAGATCATCGCGCTGCGCAACTGGTCGGCGATGCCGACGCCGGCCGTTCCCGCACCGAAGACGACCACGCGTTGCTCGTGCAGTGGCGTGCCGGTGGCGCGCAGGGCGGACAGCACGGCGGCGAGGTTCACCGCACCTGTTCCCTGGATGTCGTCATTGAACGTGAGCACCGTGTCGCCGTAGCGGCCCATGATGCGGCGGGCGTTGTCGGCCGCGAAGTCCTCCCAGTGCAGCAGCGCGTTGGGAAAGACGTCGGCCACCGCGACGACGAACCTGTCGATGAACGCGTCGTAGGTCGCCCGGTCCACGCGAGTATGCCGGTTTCCCAAGTAGAGGGGATCGTTGATCAGGCTCTGCCGGTTCGTGCCGACGTCGAGAGCGACGGGGATGACGCGGGCCGGGTCGATTCCGGCGGCGGCGGTGTAAACGGCCAGCTTGCCGATGGATATCTCCATTCCGCCGACGCCCCAGTCGCCGATGCCCAGGATCGCTTCACCGTCGGTGGCGACGATCAGGTCAACGTCATCGGCTCCGAGACCGCTCGCGCGCAGGGACCGTTCGATGTCGCCGGGGGCGTCCACGGACAGGTAGATTCCCCTCGGCCGCCGGTATTGGTGGCTGTAGTGCTCGATCGCCGTCCCGACCGTGGGTGTGTAGACGATGGGGAGCATCTCACTGAGATGCTCGCCCAGCAGCCGGTAGAAGAGCACCTCGTTGCGATCCTGCAAGGAGCGCAGATAGACGTTCTTGTCCAGGTCGGTCGGTTTCGCCGAGTACTGGGCGTAGGCGCGCGACACCTGTTGCGGAAGCGACAACACCTGCGAGGGGACCAGCCCCGTCAGACCCAGACCGGATCGCTCCTCCTGGGTGAAGGCCGTGCCCTTGTTGAGCCGTGGATCGGCCAGAACCGAGCGCCCCCGGGCGAGCGTCTCCCACACTCCGGTCGCCGGATTCCACCGGCTCGTCACCGCCGGTCCGGGCGACGGCAGGACTGCGTCGCCGTGCGTGTTCGCCTTCATCAACGTTTCCTTCCGGCTCCGCGAGAGATCGCGAGCCCTTGATTCGATCAAGCACCGGAACGACCAGCGGTGGAGGCTTACCGCTGGATCGACCCGATCAGGACGTTCCATTCGCGCAGCTCGAAGGTCACGTGGCCGGAGCGGACGATGGGACTCTCCCGATAGATCTCCCGCGCCTGCTCGAGAGAGTCAAAGCGCAGGAGGGCCATACCACCGGCGCCGTCGTTGAATGGGCCCGAGGCGATTAGGGCACCTTCGCCGTACAGCTTGTCCAGGAACGCTTTCTGCGCCGCACTGACCTCCTGGTCCGGTAGTCCGTTGACGAATGCGAGCGTCACAACGTATGCCTTCACACCGTTCTCCTCATTGAAAGTCCCTTTATGCCGCTTGGCCGGTGTGGTGATGGCGCGCCGGCACCACACCGGCCAAGTGAATCGATCAGCGGTTCTTCGCCGCGGGGAAGCGCGGAGCGAGCCACTCGACGATGTACTGCAGGGCCTTCTCCCGCTCGGGAAGGGGGTAGCCGAAGTGCTCGGCGTCGAGGAACCGCAGCGTCTTGTCTTCGGACGGGGCGGCGTCGAAGTGGGCCTTGCTCTCGTCGCTGAAGGCGAGGCTGTCCGCGGTGAAGTTGATCACGAGGAGCGGCTCGTGAACGGACTTCACCGACTTGAGCAGGTCGGCCCGGGTCGACAGTCCCGACCAGGTGCTCAGCCATGCTCGCGGTGTGACGAGCCGTCCGAATCCAGCGGGGGCGTAGTTGGTCTGATCCGGCCGGGGTCCGAGAATCGAGGCAGGCTTCCGGGTGGACTTCAAGGCGTGCAGGCTCAGGTCCAGGTACGCCGGGTCGGCCTCGGTCCGGTGGACGACCATGTAGTTTCCGACCACCGCGCGGCGGGTGATGTAGGCGCGCTCCTCCAGCGGCAGGTCCGCGAACCACGGCTCCTGCGTCTTCTGCTTGTAGCGCCGCTGCTCGGCGATCAACGCGCGGGCCTTGGCGTCCAGCCGGGCCACCCGGGCCCGCTGCGCCGCCCGGTACCGCTCCAGAAACTCCGCGGAGTACGTGCTGGGCTCCGGGGGCTCGCGGAATCCGTTGGCCGGGTGGTACATGTCCAGCTCCGGATCCACCGACAGCGGGTCGTCTTCGTCGATGACCGACGGGTCGATGGCGGTCAGCATGAACGTTCCCTGGCCGGGATGCGCGGCGAGCAGGACGACGCCGTCCGCGCTGGGCATGTCAACCGCGTTGAGGTCCAGCGGATCCCCGGACGCGGTGTCCGTCAGCCTGCCCGGCGGTGTCGTCGTCGCCTGCTGCTGGTAAAACGCGAGCAACGACCCGCCGCCGCTGTTGCCCAGCAAGACGATCTTTTCGAAGCCATGCTCGTTCTTCAGATGGCTCAGCCCCGCCGCGAGATCGAGCAGCAGTCTCTCGTGCTCGCAGTCGACGTCGTTGTTCAGGCTCCGGGGCTGGTGGGCGTAGAACGCGTACCCCGCCTCCAGGAGCGCCGGAGCGGCGTAATGGCGGCTCATGTCGCCTCGGGGATGCGACACCACCACGACCGTACGCTCGTCGCCCCGGGTGTAGAGCACACCGCGGGAGGCGCCGCCGTCGGAGGCGCTGACCGGGATGACCGTCGTCTCGGTCCCCGGCGGCAGCTCCGCGAAATCGATGATGCCGACGCCCGCGGTGCTGACCTTCGGTCGCTGCTCAGCCATTGTCCGTCAACCTCGATTCACCCTCGTTCCTGACTGTCACTGGGCCGCGACCCCCTCGCGCAGCTGGTCCCCCGCACGCTTCTGGGCCAGGGCCTCGGGCGTGGCAACCAGCGAGTGCGCCCAGTCCACGAAGATGAACTCGAAGTCGGCGACGGTGCCCGGCTTGATGCCCTTGCGAAGCTCCTCCTCGACCTTGGCCGGAAGGCCGTGGTGCAGACCCCGCGGAGTGAGCGCGAAGCTCGCCGGGGGCATGGGCACACCGAGAGCCGTCCCGGCGTGAGTGAACAGGAACTCGTCGTAGTCCATGTTGCGGTGGATCGGCGGGAACGGCTCCGCGTCCGGAGCGGACTCGAGGGGACGGGGAAGGTAATTGCCCACGACGACGGTCGATGTGGCGAAAACGGCGTGCCCGCTCGGCATGATGTGGATGCGGTCGCTGGTGATCGGCCGGAAGTCCCTGATGTTGAGCTTGAACGGGAACAGGTCGCCCGACCACCCAATGGCGTCGATCGGATCGAAGTCGTAGTACGCCGTGGTGAACCCGCCCTGGTACTTGACCCGCACCGGCCACTCGCCGTCCTGGTTGCGGCCGTCACCCAGGTCGTCCAGCTCCGGGGAGGGCACGTACAGCAGTCCCGGGTCGAACGGAGCACGGCGACCGTGTGGGCCGATGTCGGCGAAGCCGAGCTCCTCGGTCGTCTCGATGATCATAAAGTAGTTGTCCGGACCGGTCGGGCGGATCCGGTAGGTCACGCCCTTCGGCAACAGCACATAGTCACCGGGCTCGTAGGGGATCGGGCCGAACTCGGTGTAGAAGGTGCCGGTGCCCTTGTGCACGAAGTACAGCTCGTCCCCGTCGGCGTTACGCGCCGAATAGGTCATGTTCGCGCTGCGCCGGCTCACCGAAACGGCCCCGTCGGGGTTGTAGAACAGCCGCAGCGGGTTACCACCGGCGTCCGTCAGGTCGGTGGGCTCCAGCAGCCGCCCATCGAGGTCGAGGTGGATCCCGGCCCCTTCGGCGCGCTTCCAGGCGGTCGACTCGTGGCGCCGGTACAGGTACGCGTCACGGCCCTCGAAGCCATGCCGCGTGAGCATGTCCTCATACACGCCGGGCATGGCGCTCCGTCCCACCCCGCCCTGCCGCAGGACCTCGCCCCTGCGGTGGTGAATCCAGGATCGCATCGGCCTGATTTCCATCGGGCTGTCTCCTTCGCCTTGTTTCAACCGTTGGTCATGACGATGTACGCCGAATGTCGTCGGTAGAACACCGTGCGAATACTCCGTACTCGCGGGGAGAGGCTGCCGCTCCGCCGGCGCCCGTAGCGTGTCGCCGAGCGATGCCAACCGATCTTCGTGCGTGAACGGGCCAGGCGACGTATGTGACGCGCATGGCTGGGACCTCGTGGGGCCGCGGGCGAGGTGGCGACTCCCAGCGAAGCGACCGGCTCGCTTGAAGGAGCCTCGCCCTGCGAGTACGGAGTATCCGCAGGGCGTTCCACACCCGGTACGTGAAGCGCATTGTCATGGTGAGCGGTCGAACAGCGCGGAAGGAGACAGTCCGGCGACCGAGGGGTCCGGGAATGGATCCACACCCTCGGAACCCAACGTCTCGTCCGAGCTTGAGTCGCCGGCGACCACGCCGTCCAATGGGCGGCGCTGCTCGTGCGCCGAAGACGCAGACCGCCTGTGACCGACTCGAATGTGTTACGAGAGGTGAGTATCGATGAGTTCGTACCGCGTGGGCCTGTTGGTGCCGAGTTCCAACACGACGATGGAGACCGAGGTTCCCGAGGTGCTGCGCCGGGTGGCGGCGGCGACGGGCGACCGGTTCACGTTCCACTCCAGCCGGATGCGGATGAAGACCGTGAGTGCGGAGGAACTGTCCGCGATGAACGCGGACGCCGATCGGGCGGCGGTGGAGCTGGCTGACGCGGCGGTAGATGTGATGGCGTATGCCTGCCTGGTCGCGATCATGTCTCAGGGGCGCGGGGCGCATTATGAGATTGAGAAGCGGCTGACCAAGACGGCGGCGGATGCGGGCGACCCGGTGGACGTGGTGTCGAGCGCGGGGGCTCTCGTCGCCGGCTTGCACCACCTCGGCGCCCGCAAGGTCTCACTGGTGACCCCGTATATGAAGCCTTTGACCGCGCGGGTGGTCGATTACATCGAGGCAGAGGGCATCGAGGTCCAGGACGCGATCAGTCTGGAGGTGGACGACAACCTCGCCGTCGGACGCCTCGACCAGGGAAAGCTGCCGGAGATCGCGGGCCGGCTCGACACGCGCGGGGCCGACGCGGTGGTGTTGAGTGCGTGCGTGCAGATGCCGTCCCTGGAGGCGATCCCGGCGGCCGAAGCCGTCGTGGGCCTGCCGGTCGTCACCGCATCGACCGCCACGTCCTGGCAGGTGCTGTCCGCGCTCGGGGCATACGCCCCGGTTCCTGGGAATGGCGCACTGTTCAAGGGCTGAGGCCGGGGACTCGTCAAGGTCACCTGACACGGCTGAACTGCCGCGGAGCACGCCTTCTCAACTGCTCGGCACCGACGCCGAGTTCTTCACCGATACGCCGGCGCACAGAGCTGTACGGCCGTACGTGCGGGACAGTCCCACACCTGGTACGCGGGCGCGTCGCTTCTCATATCCAAGAAAGAGCCAACCGTGACAGCTGAAAGTGCTACAGAGTTTCGTAACGGCGCCGCGGGGCGCCTCGGCGCCTCTGAGCGGTCGCTCAAGACCGACCCCCGGACTCATCCAGGTCTCGTAGCCGCGCTTGCACCGGTCGGGCTCGGCGATCTGTCGTCGGCGCCATCGGTGAGTTTCCGTTCCCCGCGTGCGGAGCTTCTGGAGTTCGCCGCCGCTGTCGAGTCCGGCTCCGAGCCATTGTTCGAGGCGCTGAACGCTGGACTGCCCGAGGTCGAGGGGGTCGCGTCCGAGACGCACACCGTCACGGGTCCGGATGGCCACGAGATCAAGCTCTACGTGACCCGCCCGGAGGGCGTGCAGGGCCCGCTGCCGGCCGTTTACTACATTCACGGCGGCGGCATGGTCATTTCGGAGGCCGCGGGCGCCGGCTACGATCGCTGGCGGCGGGAACTCGCCGCTACCGGCCTGGTCGTCATCGGCGTCGAGTTCCGCAACGGCGCGGGCAAGCTCGGTCCGCATCCGTACCCGGCCGGGCTGGAGGACTGCGCGACCGGCCTGCGGTGGGCTGCGGCGCACGCCACCGAGCTGGGTGTGTCGAACATCGTGGTGTCGGGCGAGTCAGGCGGCGCCAACCTCGCTCTCGCGCTGGCCATCAAGGCCAAACGGGAGGGCTTCCTGTCCACGATCTCCGGGGTGTACGCGCAATGCCCATACATCTACGGCAAGTGGGCCCTTGACGGCGAGGGGCTGCCATCGCTGGCCGAGAACGACGGCTACGTCCTCAATCGCGACACGATGCAGGTACTCGCCGAGATTTACGACCCGGGTTCGGCGAACATCGACGAGGCGACCTGCTGGCCCTCCCGGGCCACGACCGCCGACCTGGAGGGGCTTCCGCCGCACGTGATTACAGTCAACGAGGTCGATCCGCTGCGCGACGAGGGACTCGACTATTACCGCAAGCTGCTCGCGGCGGGCGTCCCGACGGCCGGCTGGATGAACATGGGGCTGTCCCACATCGCGGAGACCCTCGTCCGCGCGGCGCTGCCCGACGTCTACGCCGCGAACGTCCGCGGCATCAGCGGCTTCGCTCACTCCCTGCGGTGACCCGGCGTCACGACAGATGAGGAACTCCGATTCCCGGCTTCCCGGGATGGGGAGAGGAGGGCATCTATGGCGTGCTCGGTCTTTTCATCGTGGGGCAGCCACAACTGGAGCCAGTGGCCGGCCTCTCCGACGAGAAGAACCTCGAGAGTGACGTGGAGGATCCCGGCATCGGGATGAAAGAGACGCTTGACGCCTGGCCGTCTGTACGCGACCGGGTGGGCGGCCCATCGCTCCGCGAACTCGGGAACCGCGCTCAGGTCGTCGACCAGGGCGCGGAACTCGTCGTCGGAACCCCAGTCCTGTTGGGCGGACCGCAGCCAGCCGACCACCTCGTCGGCTGTGGCCGCCCAATCGTCATCATCGAATAGCCGGTGCGTCGCGGGGTTCAGGAAGTGGTGACGAATGAAGTTGGGCGGCTCCCCATCCGGCGTTCCCAGCGGCCTGGACACCGTTTCCCATGCTTTGTTCCATGCCACAACGTTGTAGATGGGCCCGAGCAAGCACGCCGGCGTGGGATCGAGACGGTCCAGCAGCGCAAGCACGGTGGGTCGTGGCTCATCGCTGACCGGGCGGGGCGCCGGGAAGAGCGCGGCGCTGTGCCGTTTCATGGCCAGCATCGCAAGGTGCCGCTTGTCGTCATCGGAGAGCCGCAGCGCCTCGGCGAGCGCGGCGAGCACCGCGACGGAGGGATTGGTGTCTCGGCCCTGCTCCAGCCGTTCCAGATACTCGACGCTCAAGCCGGCGAGCGTAGCGAGCTCTTCTCGCCGCAACCCGGGGGTTCGCCGCCGAGCAGAGGAGGACAAACCCACTTGCTCGGGTTTCAGTTGCTCCCGGCGCGATCGCAGAAACGCCGCAAGATCGCCTTCGTCGGTCGTCACCCCACGTTGCCCTCTAGTCGGCACGCAGCCTCTCCCTCGGGTATCAGGACTTACCGGACCTCTGCCGACGGGTGCCCACGGCGCATGTCGGGAACTGGAAAGCCGAACAGAGCCAAAGGCTGACGACGGCGACCGGCCCCCGAGACAACTGATGGCGCTCGGTGAAAATTCCTAGCCCGCCGACCCCACCTTTGGCGACTCCTTGCCGGAGATCGCTCCGGTCACGAGCGGGACGCTGGGCGCGATCAAGCTCCTCGGGCCAAGGCCCGCACGGACGTGAAGGTGGCCGGCTTCGACGGCATCCCCGACGGTCTCAAGGCGGTCGAGGCCGGGGCGCCGGCGGCCGACGTCCCCCCGCGTCCCTCGCGTCCCTCGCGGCTCACGCGGCTCACGCGGCTCGGGGGTCGGGCGGGTCGCGCGGGTCGGGCGGCGCCGGGAGACGAGACCGCGCCGCCGCGCGGGAGGTCAGGAGGCCGCCTTGGCGGTGGCGTCAACGGCCTGCCGCAGGATCGCCAGGCCGGCCGACAGGCGGGAGGAGTCGATAGTGAGCGGCGGCATCACCTTGATTACGGACTCCTCCCGTCCGCACCGCTCCAGGACGAGGCCGCCCTCGTAACAGTGACGCTGGACCTCCCGCGCGCGCGGGCCGCCCCCGGCCTCGGAGAGGTCGACGGCGAGCACGGCCCCCCTGACCCGGACCCGGACTCCGGGCTGGGCGCGGGCCGTGTCGGCTCCGAAGTCGGCCAGCCTGGCCGCCAGCGCCCGCAAGCCGGCCTGGAACTCGGCGCTCTCCCACAGGTCGAGGGCGGCGGTGGCCCCGATGAGGGCGAGCTGGTTTCCGCGAAAGGTGCCCGTGTGCTCGCCCGGCTCCCACACGTCGATCTCCGGCCGCATCAGCAGGATCGACAGCGGCAGGCCGTAACCACTGAGGGACTTGGAGACCGTCACCAGGTCCGGCGTGATGCCGGCCTGTTCGAAGCAGAAGAAGCTCCCCGTGCGCCCGCAGGCGGTCTGGATCTCGTCCAGGATCAGCAGGATCCCGCGGCGCTCGGTGAGGTCGCGCAGCGCCCGAAGCCAGGGACCGGAAGCGAGGTAGACGCCGCCGTCCATCTGGACGGGCTCGACGATGACCGCGGCGGGCAGGCCGACCCCGGAGCCGGGGTCGTCCAGGAGCCTGCGCAGGTAACCGATCGAGTCGAACGGGCCTGCCGGGCCGTCCTCGTAGGGCACGAACGTCACATCCTGCGGGGAGACCCCGGCCGCGCGCCGCGCGGCCAGGGCGCCGCTCACCGACAGCGCGCCCTGGGACATGCCGTGGAAGGCCCCGCCGAACGCCACCACGCCCGGTCTGCCGGTGGCCTTGCGCGCCAGCTTGAGCGCGGCCTCCACGGCGTTGGCGCCGGTCGGCCCGGTGAACTGCACGCGGTGGTCGAGGCCGCGCGGGCGCATGACGACCTCCTGGAACCGCTCGAGGAAGTCCCGCTTCGCCGTGGTGAACAGGTCGAGCCCGTGCACGACGCCGTCATCGGCCAGGTAGTCAAGCAGGCGGCGCTTGATGTGGTCGTGGTTGTGTCCGTAGTTGAGCGCGCCCGCCCCGCACAGGAAGTCCAGGAACACCCGCCCGTCCTCGGTGACGAGCTCGGCTCCCCTGGCCCGGCTGAAGATCGTGGGAAAACTCCGTGAATAGAGTCGCACCCGCGATTCCATCGCCTCGAAGACGGTGTGGCCCTGCTGCGGCGGGACGATGTCGAGCATGAGTCCTCCGGTGAGATCGGTCAGGCCGTTCCGGGGATGGATTGAATGATCTTCACGAGCTCGGTCACGTGCGGCGGCCTCAGCACGCCGACATGGCCGCCGGAGACCCGGTGCAGCTCGATCGGCGCGAGCGCCCGCCATCGGCTCAGGTAGTCGTCGTAGTCCCGGGCGCTCAGGGCGACGTGGTCGCCCTCCACGAGCTCGTCCCCGGCGACCAGGTGGACCGGACGGCCGAGCGGTGTGAAGCGGTAGGCCAGCCGGGTCTCCGCGAGGCGCCGCCACACGGTCACGGTGGCGGCCCAGGCGGCGGCCCATCCGGGATCCGGCTCCCGGTCGATCAGCGCGTGCGCCCGCTCGTCGTCGACCACCGCCCGGAGCAGCGCCGCCGCCTCGTCCCGCACCGAGGTCTCCCCGGCGGCGAGCAGTGCCAGAAGCTCCTCGCACCGGCGCAGCATGGGGAGCTGCGGGCTGGTCGCGGCTCCGGCGATGCCCTCCAGCGCGGGGTCGAGGAGGATCACGGGTCCGTGGCCGGGGCCGCGGCGCCGGGCTAGCTCCCAGGTGACCGGCGAGCCGCCGCACCAGCCGAGCAGCGCCCAGTCCCCCCGGGGCAGGGCGGCGCCGATTTCCTCCAGGTAGCGGCCCGCGAGCTCTTCGACGGTCAGGCCGGCCAGGTCCGGCTCGGCCACGGCGGGATGCTGGAGCGCCGCGACCGGCGCGTCGATCGCGTCGGCCAGCTCCCGGTACCAGTGGACGCCGCCGCCGCCCGGATGGACGACGACGAGCGGCCTGCCGCGGCCGTCCGCGCGCAGCCAGACCAGCGAGCCGCCTTCGGAGCGCCGGCGGGTCCCGGCCGCCACGGCGGCGACGGTGCGACGGCGCAGGATCTCCCGGGGCGAGATCACGATGCCGTGCTCCCTGCCCAGCCGCACGGACGCCCGCATGGCCGTCAGCGAGTGGCCGCCCAGAGCGATGAAATCGTCGTGGAGGCCGATCCGGTCGACTCCGAGAAGCTCGGCCCAGATCGCCGCGACGGCGCGCTCCACGCCGGTGGCGGCCGCCGCGCCGGTGCCGGGCGCCGGGTCGGTGCCGGGCACCGGGTTCGGGGCGGGTGCGGCGTCGCCCTGCGGCGGCCGCCCGCCCGGATGGAAGACCGGGTGCGGGGCGTGGTCCGCCACGTCCAGGCTCTGGAACACGCGCTCGGACATGCCCTCGGACATGCTCTGGAACACGCGCTCGGACATGCCCTCGGACATGCTCTGGAACACGCGCTCGGACATGCCCTCGGACATGCTCTGGAACACGCGCTCGGACATGCCCTCGGACATGCTCTGGAACATGCGCTCGGACATGCGGTCGGACATGCGGTCGGACATGCGGTCGGACATGCGGTCGGACATGCCCTCGGACATGGTCGCCACGATCGCCGCGAACGTCTCGCCGACGACCCGCGCCCAGCCCTCCCCCACCCGGCCCGTCCGGACGGTCACCTGCACGGCGCCCGGCACCACGGTCACGACGAGCGGGAACTCGTTGGGGCTGTCGTCCACGGTTTGGGCGAGATCCACCGCCTTCTGGTCGACGGTGTAGAAGTCGAGGTAGTTGAAGGTGGCCTCGATCAGCGGCTCGGTGGAGCCCCGCTGAAGCTCGGTCAGCGGATACCTGCGATGCGGCTGCAGCGCCGTCTCCTCGGCGAAGACGGCGGCCAGAAGTTCATCCCAGCCGGCCGCGGCGGGGAGGTCCGGCACGGCGAACGGCACCGTGTTGAGGTGCATGCCGGCGATCTCATCCCCGCCGCGCGTCTCCAGCCGGCCGTTCACCACCAGGCCCGCGAAGAAGCGGGGAGCGGAGGAGAACGCGGCCAGCGTCTTGAGGTAGGCGGTCAGGAAGACGGTCTTCACCGGCACCCCGGCGGCGGCCGCCCGGGCCTTCAGCGCGGCGTGCCCGCCGATGGGGATCTGCACGGTCATCATCCGGTCGTCCGGGCCGCCCCAGCCGTACGGCACGGCGAACCTGGCGCGCCCGGCCAGCCGGAGCCGCCAGAACTCCCGGCTCTCCTCCGACCGCAGCGACTCGCCCTCGGCGGCCACGAAGTCGGCGAAGCGCACGTCCGGAAGCGGGCGCGGGACCGGCGGGAGGCCCGATGCCGCCTCACGGTAGTACGCGATGAGCTCGCTAAGCAGCGAGTTGTGACTCCAGCCGTCCAGGATGGCGTGACATTCAACCACGGACAGCCACCACTGGTCGTCGGCGACCACGTGGACCCGCAGGCGCCACAGCGGGGGCCGTTCCAGGTCGAACAGCACCCGGCGCTCGGTGGCGGCAGCCCGGATGACGGCGTCGCGCTGCTCGTCCGACGGTAGGCCGCGCAGGTCGTCGATCACGACGTCCGGTGACGCCCGGCGGTGGACCAGCTGCAGCGGCTCGCCGTACGACGTCAGGTCGAAGCCGGTGCGGAGGACCTCGTGCCGGTCCACGACGGCCCGGGCGGCGGCGCGCAGCGCGGCAGGGTCGAAGGGGCCCTCCCCGCGGACGGCGTAGCACGTGACGTTGTGATACGGCCGTACGTCGCCGTCGCCGAGCATCTCAAAGAGCATGCCGGCCTGGATCCGGGAGAGGGGGTAGGCGTCCACGAGATCGTCACGGGCCCCGAGCAAGCCCCGGTCCGCGACCGAGATCAGGGAGAACGACTCGGCCCTGCGGTCGTCGGCGCGGCGCGACGGCGCGCGGGCCGCCGACGCGAGGGCCTCCAGGGTTCGGTGCCGGAACAGGTCCTGGACCGTCACCTCGATGCCGCGGTCGCGCAGCCGCCCGACCGCCCGGACGGCCCGCATGGAGTCGCCGCCCCGGTCGAAGAACCCGTCGTCGCGGCCGATGCCTCCGCCGGGGACGTCCAGCACCTCGGCCCAGACAGCGGCGACCACCTCCTCCACGGGGCCGCGCGGCGGGGTTCGTGCGGGGTCCGGCCGCTCCTCCGCGGGCGCGGGCAGCGCCTTGCGGTCCACCTTCCCGCTCGTGGTGTACGGCAGAGCGGTCAGGATGACGAAGTGCGCGGGGACCATGTAGGCGGGCAGCCGGCCCGCCAGGTGGGCGCGCAGCTCACCTGGCAGCTCACGGTCCGGCTCGCCGGGCAGCTCACCAGGCAGCTCACCGGGGGGCTCACCGGGCTCGTGCGCGCCCACGGGGACGACATGGGCCACGAGCTGAGGATCGGCGCCGGGCGGCCGGTGGACGGCGACCGCCGCCGCCGCGACGCGGGGATGGTCTCCCAGCGCCGCCTCGATCTCGCCCGGCTCGATCCGCAGGCCGCGCAGCTTCACCTGGTGGTCGGTGCGGCCGAGATACTCGATCTGACCGTCGGCTCGGCGGCGGGCCAGGTCGCCCGTCCGGTAGAGGCGCGCTCCCGGCGGCAGCCCCAGCCCCTCGGGGGCGGGCACGAAACGATCCGCGGTGAGCGCCGGCCGGCCGGCGTAGCCCACGGCCAATCCGGCTCCGCCGAGGTGGATTTCGCCCGTGACGCCGAGCGCGGTGGGACGCAGGCCGTCGTCCAGGACGTGCACGACGATGTTGTCGATCGCCCGTCCGATGGGCACCGGGTCGCCGGGGTCCGGCCCCACCGGGCAGGCGGTCACATCGACGCTCGCCTCGGTCGGGCCGTACAGGTTGTGCAGCTCGACGCCGGGCGCGCGGTCCCGGAGGCGGCGGGCGGTGACCGAGCGCAGCGCCTCGCCGCTGCAGAACACCTTCTCCACGCACCCGGGGAAGCCGTTCGCGAGGTCGAGGAAGACGTCCAGCATCGAGGGCACGAAATGCAGGTGGGTGACCCCCTGCCCGGCGACGAAGGCGGACAGCGCGGGCGGGTCGAGGTGCAGGTCCGGCGGCGCGACCACGAGGCGGGCCCCGGCGATCAGCGGCCAGAAGAACTCCCATACCGACACGTCGAAGGTGTAGGGGGTCTTCTGGACGACGCGCCCGCCGGGGGTGAGGCCGTACTCCTTCTGCATCCAGTGCAGGCGGTTGACGATGCCCCGATGCGGGATCATGACCCCTTTGGGGTGACCGGTGGAGCCGGAGGTGTAGATGACGTACGCCAGGTCCTCAGGACAGGGGCGCCCGCCCGCCTGCGGGCTCAGGGGGGCCGTCGCCGGGCGGCGGGCGATCGAGGCGGCGTCGCGGTCCAGGAGCACGGTCTCGGCCGGCGTTCCCGGCGTCGGCCTCGGCACGGTCTCCACGCCTCTTCCCGGGAGCACCGCCGCGTGGGCGGACACGCTCACGACGGCGGCCGCCCGCGCGTCGGCCAGGATGTAGCCGACCCGTGAAGCGGGATGGTCGGGATCAACCGGAAGGTAGGCGGCGCCGGTCTTGAGGATCGCCAGCAACGTGACCACCAGGTCGGCCGACCTCTTGAGGCAGACGGCCACCAGGTCGCCCCGGCGGACGCCGCGCGCCAGTAACTCGTGGCCCAGCCTGTTCGCCCGCGCGTCGAGCTCGGCATAGGTCAGCTCTTCCGTCTCCGTCGTGACCGCGACGGCGCCGGGGGCGCGGCGTACGGTCTCCTCGATCAGATCGGGGAGGGTTCTGTCCGGGAAATCAGCGGCCGTGTCGTTCCAGGCGGACAGGGCGGCGATCTCCTCGGCGGGAGGCACCGGAAGGTCGCCGAGCCGCAGCTCCGGGTCGGCCGCCACGGCGGCGAGGATGTGCACGTAGTAGCCGGCCCACCGTTCGGCGGTCGCGCGCTCGAACAGCGCCGTGGCGTACTCCAGCGCGCCGAAGAGGGAGCCGTCTCCGAGCTGCCGCAGCCCGAGCAGCAGGTCGGTCTTGACGGCCGGCGAGTCGACGGGGATCTCCCCCACCAGGACGCCCCCCATCGCCTGGGGCGGCGCCGCCGCCGCGTCCTCCACCAGGAACAGCGCGTCGACCAGCGGGTTCCTCGACAGGTCCCGCTCCAGGTCGAGTGCGGAGACGAGCCGTTCGAACGGCAGGTCCTGGTGTTCCGCGGCGGCCAGAACGGTCTCCCTGACCCTGCCGACCAGCTCGGTGAAGCTCGGATCGCCGGACAGGTCGCAGCGGAGGACCACCGTGTTGACGAAGAAGCCGACGGTGTTCTCCACCTGTGACAGCGGGCGGCCCGCCATGGGGGTTCCGACGGCCAGGTCGCGCTGCCCGGAGAGCCGGGCCAGCAGCGCGGCGAACGCCGCGAGCAGCACCATGTACGGCGTGGCGTCGCGGCTCCGGCCGATGCGGATGAGGGCGGCGCCGGTCTCGGCAGGGACGCCGAACGACACCCGCCCGCCCCGCGGATCCCGGGGAGTGACGCGCGGCCGGTCGAGGGGCAGTTCGAGGGGCGCCAGCCCGTCCAGCGCCGCTCTCCAGTAGGCCAGGCGCCGCTCCAGCGGCTCTCCGGACAGCCGGCTCCGCTGCCAGGCGGCGAAGTCGGCGTACCGCACGGCGGGCAGGGGAAGCTCCGGATCGCGCCCGGCGGCCAGCGCGTCATAGCAGAGGGCGAGCTCGCGGCCGATGATGTCGACCGACCAGCCGTCGCACGCGATGTGGTGGACGGCCAGGACGAGCACATGGACCAGCACATCGGCGGGCACATCGGCGGGCACATCGGCGGGCACATCACCGGGCACATCACCGGGCACATCACCGGGCACATCGCCGGGCATGTGGCCGCCGGCGCCGAGGCGGGCCAGCACCGCCCTGAGGACGGGACCGCGGGCGAGGTCGAACCCGGTCGCCACCGCCTCGGCGACGAGGCCGGGCAGGCGGTCCTCGGCCACCTCGACGACCCCCAGCGGGACCTCCGCCGGAGGATCGACCACCTGGACCGGCTCCCCGCCCTCGACCACGTATCGGGTTCGCAGGGTCTCGTGGCGGGCGACGACGGCGGTCAGCGCCCCCCGAAGAGCGGCCAGGTCGAGCGGCCCGGTCAGGCGCAGCACGACCGGGACGACATACTCCGCGCTGCCGGGAGCGAGCTGGTCCAGCACCCACAGCCGCTGCTGCCCGAAGGACAGCGGAAGCGGCGCGGCGCCGCCGGTCACGGGGATGCCGTCGGCGCGGGAGGACTCGCCCCGCAGCCGCCGCGCGAGGAGCGCCCGGCGGGCGGCGTCCAGGGTCCCGGTCACTGTCCCTCTCCCATCTCCGCCAGCAGCGCCGCGACCTCCTCGTCGGACAGCGCGGCGACCTCGTCCTCGACCGCCCGCGCCACGGCGGCGGCCAGGGTCTCGACCGTGGTGGCGTCGAACAGCGTCCGCAGGGGCAGCTCGACCGCGAACGACTCGCGGATGCGGGTGTGCACCCGGGTGGCCCGGAGCGAGTGGCCGCCGACGGCGAAGAAGTCGTCGTGCCGCCCGATGCCGTCCGGGTCGCAGCCGATCACTTCCGCCCAGATCGCGCGGACCCGCTCCTCGGCGGGCGTGGCCGGGGGCGCGTACCGCGCGTGCAACCGCCGCGGGGCGGGCAGGGCGCGCCGGTCCACCTTGGCGCTGGGGGTCAGCGGCAGCTCGCCCAGGACCGTCCAGTAGGCGGGGATCATGTAACCCGGCACGCGCTCGGCGAGATGGTCCCGCAGGGCGTGCGGGTCGATCTCCTCCTTGAGCACCACATAGGCGGCCAGCTCCGGCTCGCCGCCGTCGCGGTGGGCCACCACCGCCGTGGCCCTGACACAGGGATGCGCCGCCAGGGTCGCCTCGATCTCCCCCAGTTCGATGCGGAACCCCCGGATCTTGACCTGGGTGTCGAGCCGTCCGAGGAACTCCACGGCCCCGTCGGCGCGGTAGCGGACGAGGTCGCCCGTCCGGTAGAGGCGCCCTCCGGGGCCGTCGCCGAAGGGGTCGGGCACGAACCGCTCCGCGGTGAGCCCCGGCCGGTCGAGGTAGCCGCGGGCGAGCCGGACGCCGCCCAGGTAGAGCTCGCCCGGCACTCCGGGCGGCACCGGGTTGAGCGAGCCGTCGAGCACGTAGGCGCGGGTGCCGGCGACCGGGCGGCCGATCGGGATGGACTGCTCGGGCCGGCGGGCGGCGGCCTCCGCCGGGTCCACGGGGTGCAGTGTGCAGGTGACGGTGCATTCCGTGGGCCCGTAGTTGCACAGGAAGGCCCCGGGAAGCCCGGCCGCGTGCCAGCGGCGCGCGTCATCGTAGGTGACGACGTCGCTGCCGACGTTCATCAACCGCAGCGCGGCCAGGCGCGGGTCGCCGGGCGTGACGACGGCCATCACCTCGCGATAGTGCGCGGGAGTGATCTCGATGTGGGTGATCCGCTCCCTCTCCAGCCAGCCGAGCAGCGCGGCGGGCTCGTTCAGCCCCGGCTCCGCCACGACCACCGTCGCGCCCGCGAGCAGGGTGGCCATCATCTGGTCCATCGCCACGTCGAAGACCAGGGACGACAGCAGCGCCACCCGGTCACCCTCGCGGATGCCGTACGGCTCCGCGATGGCCCGGCAGTGATGCAGATAGGCCCGGTGGTCGATCATCACGCCCTTGGGCTTCCCGGTCGACCCCGACGTGTAGATCACGTAGGCGAGGTTGCCGGAGCTCGTCACCGGGTCAGGCGCGTCAGCGACGCCGGCTGACCATCCGTCCAGGTCGCCGTCACCGAGAATCACGGCGGCGCCGGCGTCGGCGAGCAGCGAGCGGCGGCGCTCGTCCGGGGACTCGGGGTCGATCGGCACATACACGCCACCGGCCTTCAGGATGGCCAGCAGGGCGACGACCACTCCGGTGCCGCGGCGGGCGCACACCGCGACGCGTGTCTCGGCTGTCACACCGCGCCGGCGCAGCCGGGCCGCCAGGGCGTTCGCGCGCCGGTCCAGCTCGGCGTAGCTCAGCTGAAAGCCGCCCTGGACCACGGCGGGCGCGTCGGGTATGACGGCCGCCACCGCCGCGAAAACCTCGTGAACGCAGGCTTCGGAGAACGGCGGCGGCGTGCCGGGCAGCGTCGGCGGGTCCTCGATCAGCCGCCGCCGCTCGGCCGGAGTCAGCAGCTCCAGCCGGCTCAGCGGCGCGGCCGGATCGGCGGCCACCCCCTCCAGGACGCGCAGGTAGTGCGCGACGAGCTGATCGACGGCGGCCTCGTCGACTATGTCCGTGGCGTACTCCACGTAGCCGAGCAGGGAGCCGTCGGCTCGCTCGGCGAGCCCCAGGGTGAGGTCGAACTTCGCCGTGCGCCACGGCATCTCCTCCCCCATCGCCTCCACCCCCGGACCGGCGGAGTCCGCGTCCGGGACCTGGCCCCCCTGTCCGGCCTGCCCCGCCTGCCCTGGGCCGAACTCGAACATGAGCTGGAACAGCGGGTTCCTGGAGGTGTCACGGCCGGGCTGCAGCACCTCGACCAGGCGCTCGAACGGCAGGTCCTGCCGGGCGTACGCGTCGAGGCACACGCCGCGCACCCGGCGCAGCAGCTCACCGAACGCGGGGTCCCCCGAGACGTCGGTGCGGAGCACCAGCGTGTTGACGAAGAAGCCGACGAGCCCCTCGGTGGCCGGGTGGGTGCGCCCCGCCACCGGGGTGCCGATGACGAGGTCGCCGGCTCCGGTGTAGCGGGCGAGCAACACCTTGAACGCGGCGAGGAACGTCATGAACGGCGTGGCGCCCGCGTCCCGGCCGAGCCGTACCAGCCGTGCGCCCAGGCTCGCGGGCACGGTGAACGTCCGGATGGCGCCGCGTCCGCTCCAGGTCCGCGGGCGCGGCCGGTCGGCGGGCAGCTCCGCCGGGACGGCCCCCGCCAGCCGGGCCTGCCAGTAGGCCAGCTGCTCCGCGATCTCCGGAGTGCCGAGGCGGGCCTGTTCCCACGAGGCGTAGTCGCCGTAGCGCACCTCCGGGGCCGGGAGATCGGCGCCCGCGTACGCGTCCCACAGGTCACGGCAGAGGATCTCCATCGACCACCCGTCGGCGGCGATGTGGTGCACGCACAGGACGAGGACGTGGTCGTCCGGTGCGAGACGCAGCAGCAGAGCCCGGAGCACGGGACCCGCCGAGAGGTCGAACGGGCGGTTGATCTCGGCGGCCACCGCCTTCTCCAGGGTCGCGGGCGTCGCGTCCGCGACGGGCAGATCCACGTCGCCGGGAGGATCGGCGACCTGCGCCGGCTCGCCGTCCAGCACCACGTAGCGGGTGCGCAGGATCTCATGGCGCGCGACCACCCGGGCGAGTGCCTGACGCAGCGCGCGCGAGTCGACGGTCCCCCTCAGCCGGGCCACGTGGGGCAGGACGTACTGCGAGGTTCCCCCCGCCGAGGAGTCAGAGTCCAGGCGGTCGAGGAACCACAGGCGGCGCTGGCCGGAGGACAGCGGCATCGGCCCGTCCCCGGGCATTCGCGTGATCGGCGCGATCTCCCGCGACCTGGCCACCAGGCGGGCCTGGTCGGCGACCGTGGTGGCCGTGAGCAGCTCGCGCAGCGCGACGTCGGTGCCGAACCGCTCGCGCAGCCGGCCCGCCAGGCGGATGACCAGCAACGAGTGGCCGCCGACCGCGAAGAAGTCGTCCGTCGTCCCCACCCGGTCCACCCCGAGGACCTCGCACCAGATCCCGGCGACCACCTGCTCGGCCGTGGTCCGAGGCGCGGTGTACGAGCCCGGCGCGACAGCGGGGGCGGCGAGCGCGTCGAGGGCCCCCCGGTCCACCTTGCCGCTGGCGTTGAGCGGCAGGGCGTCCAGCCGGAGGATCAACGCGGGCACCATCGGCGCGGGCAGGCGCTCGCGGAGGTGGGCCCGGAGCTCGTCCTGGACGGCGTCACCCGTCACGTACGCGATCAGCCGCGTGGCGCCGTGACCGTCGGGGGCCGTGACGACGGCGGCTCCCTTGACGCGGGGGTGCGCGGCGAGTGCGCTCTCGACCTCACCCGGCTCGACGCGCACGCCGTTGACCTTGACCTGCCGGTCGCGGCGGCCGAGGAACTCCAGCGTGCCGTCCGGGCGCCTCCGGGCGCGGTCGCCGGTCCGGTAGAGGCGCGAGCCGGGCGGCCCGAACGGGTCGGGAAGGAACGCCTCCGCGGTCAGAGCCGGGCGGCCGTGGTAGCCGAGGCCGACGCCGACGCCTCCGACGTACAGCTCTCCCGGCACACCGTCGGGCACCGGCTCGCACTCCCCGTCGAGCACGTGAGCGCGGATGCCGTCGATCGGCCGGCCGATGGGAATCTGCCCGCCGTCCTGCGCGGGATCGGCGTCGTGGGCGGTCACGTCGATCGCGCACTCGGTCGGGCCATAGGTGTTCACGATGTGAAGTCCCGGGCGGAGCGCGCGGACGCGCCCGCACAGCTCGGCGTGCAGCGGCTCGCCCGCCGAGAACAGCAGGCGCAGCCGCGCGCAGCCGGCCCACTCGGGATCGGCCTCGGCCAGCAGCCGGAGCACGGACGGCACGACCTGGAGCACGGTGACACGCTCCGCGGCGACCGCACGCAGCATGGCCGCCGGGTCCTCCTCCACGCCGGGAGGCGCCATCACCACCGCGCCGCCGCTGACCAGAGGAGCGAACAGCTCCCAGACGTGGGCGTCGAAGCTGATCCGCGTCTTGTGCAGCATCCGGTCGGCGGGCGCGAAGCCGTACCGCCGCACGGCCCACCGCACCCGGTTGGCGATGCCGGCGTGGGTTACGACGGCGCCCTTGGGCCGGCCAGTCGAGCCCGACGTGTAGATGATGTACGCCGGCCCTCCGGGATCGGCCATGCCGTGATGGCCAGGATGGGCGGGATCGGGAGGGCGCGCGCCGGAGCCCTGCGCCGCCTCGATGCCCTGCGCCGCCTCGATGCCCTGCGCCGCCTCGTTGCCCTGCGCCGCCTCGATCGCATCCGCGTCCAGGACGAGCCGCGCGCCGACGTCGGCGGCGATCGCGCCGGCACGGGCGGGCGGCAGCGCGGGATCAAGGGGCACGTAGACGCCGCCGCTGAGCCAGATCCCCAGCACCGCCGCCGGGAGGCCGGGCCCGCGCGGGAGCCGTACGCCGACGGGATCGCCCGGGCGCACCCCTCGCGCCCGGAGCCAGGCAGCGACGGCGTCGGCCCGCCGGACCAGCTCCGCGTAAGTGACCGCGCCCCCGTGGCCGGCGACCGCCACGGCCTCGGGGGTGGCGGCAGCCTGGGCGAGGACCAGCCCGGGAAGCGCCGGCGGGAGGTCTCTGTCCCGCGCCTCCGCCGCGCTCCCGCCTGGCGCACGCCCGCCGGCCATGCTTCCGCCGGCCACGCGCCCGTCCTCCACACGCCCGGCCTCCACACGCCCGCCAGGCATGCTCTCGCGGGCCGCGCCTCCGTCCGTCGTGCCGAGCAGCGCGGCCCGCTCCGCGGGACGGAGCAGGACCGCGCGGGCCACGGGGACGTCGGGCGCGCCGACCAGGCTCTCCAGGAGGACGAGGTACTGGTCGAGCAGGCGCCGGGCGGTGGCCTCCTCGAACAGGTCGGCCGAGTACTCGAACTGGACCCGGAACCCCTCGCCCGCCTCCGGCATGACGTGCACGGTCAGGTCGAACTGAGACCCCTCTGGGGCGATGGGCAGGTCGACGGGCGTGACCGGAAGGACCAGGTCCTGAGCCGGCATGTTGAAGCACACGGTGACCGGCGGGGCCGTCGCACCGCCCCGGCCCGGCCCGCGCAGCTCGCGCACGAGCCGCTCGTACGGGACGTTCTGGCGGCCGAACGCGTCCGAGGCGGTGCGCCGGGTCCGGGCCAGCACCTCGCGGAAGGTCGGGCGGCCGCTGAGAGACGTGCGCAGGACCACCATGTTCACGAACATCCCGAGAAGGAACCGCAGCTCGGGCCGGGTGCGGCCGGAGACGGAGGCGCCGACGACGATGTCCCGCTCGCCCGTCCAGCGGTGCAGGAGGGTCTTGAACCCGGCCAGCATGGTGATGTACGGCGTGGCGCCCTCGGCGCGGGACATGTCACGAAGCCGGGCGACGACCGGGTCCGGGACGACGGCGCTGACGGTCGCGCCGCGCAGTGTCGGCTCGCCGGTGCGGGACCGGTCGGCGGGCAGCTCCAGCGGCGGCGGGAGATCGGTGAGGCGGTCGGTCCAGTAGGCGAGCTCGTCGGCGAACGCTCCGCCTTCGACCTGCGCCCGCTGCCAGGCGGCGAAGTCGGCGAAACGGACCGGCGCCGGGGGCGAGGGCATCCCGCCGACCTCGGCGGCGAGCAGCGCCAGGGAGGTGCCGTCCAGCACGAGGTGGTGGGCGGCGAGGACCAGCATCGGCTCGCCGCGCGGCAGCCGTACGAGCTCGACCCGCCACAGCGGGGCCCGTGTGAGGTCGTAGGGGCGCTTGGCGATCTCCAATGCCGCGTCGCGGGCCAGTGCGGCCATCTCGGCGTCGGTGACCGCCGTGCGGTCGGACAGGTCGGTGACCGGGACCTCGATCGGCACTGAGGGGGCGACGCGCAGCCGGGGCTCGTCTCCGTCGGTGTCGATCGAGGCGCGCAGCGCGTCGTACCGGGGCACGACGCCGGCCAGCCGTTCCTCGATGAAGGCGGCGTCGACGTCGAACGGGCAGCGGGCGGCCATCACCAGGTGGAACAGCGGCATGCCGGAGGGGGCGAGCCGGTCGGTGAACCAGACCCGCTCCTGCGCGTACGACAGCGGGGACGGCCCGTCTCCGGCGAGCGGCGGGATCGGATCCGCCTCCTTCGCGCCACCGGTGCGCAGGCGGGCCAGCAGCGCCCGCTTGGCCGGAGACAGATCGCCGGCCCCGGCTGGTCCGCCCATCCGTCACCCCTCCTTGAGATCACACTTGAGATCGCTGGCCATGGCGGCGCCGAGCGCCCGCAGGTTCGCGGTGAAGAAGTCGTGGCCGCCGGGGAGGACCCGCAGCGTGAAGGCGCGGGAGGTGTGTTCCCGCCACTCCAGCACCTCCTCGAAGAGCACGCTCCCGTCGTCCCGCCCGGCGATCGCCGTGATCGGCACGTCGAGCGGCGGTCCGGGGGCGAACGGCGCGGTCTCGAAGACCTCGAAGTCGGCCCTGATCGCCGTCTCGAACATGCCGAACAGGGCCGGGTCGCCGAGGATGGCGGGTGGCGTGACGTTGAACTGGCGCAGGTAGTCCTTGAACTCGGCGTCCGGCATGGCGTGGACGCCGCGCCCCCGGTCCGCGGTGGCGGGCCCGCACGCGCCGCAGGCGAACAGCCGGACGGGCGCGGGCCGTCCCGTGCGGACCATGGCCCGGGCGAGCTCGATCATGAGGTAGGCGCCGGAGCAGTAGCCGAAGAGGGCCAGCGGCAGGTCCTTGTAACGGTCGAGCTCCAGGAGCAGGGTGTCGACGAGATCGTCCATCCGCCGGATCGGCGCCTCCCGCCGCCGGGTCTCCCGGCCGGGCAGGCGGAGCGCGTACAGATCGATGTCGCGGGGAAGCTCGCCGGAGAGCGGCCGGAAGGTGGCGGTGCCGCCGCCGGCCTGGGGAAGGCACACCACCCGCACGCGGGGATCCGCGACCGGGCCGAGCCGGGCCATCCAGGGGCTGGTCACCCGAGTCCTCCTCGTAGGGTGGCGGCGAACCGGTCTCTGTCGAAGTGGGCGCTGACCGTCGGCGAGATCAGCATCCGGGTCGCCCCGGCGGCGGCGTAGTCGTCCATCTTCGAGCGCAGGTCCTCCGCCGCGCCGATCGCCGTGAGGGCCCGGACCATGTCGTCGTCGGGCCGCCCGGCGCCGGCCTGCGCGCCGAATCCGCTGGCGGTGAACAGCCGCCGGTAGGTCGGCACCCGGAGGTAGGCCGACAGGTAGCGGTGGAACCCGGCCCTGTCGGCCTCGGGCTCGGGGGTGACGGCCGCGTTGAGGACGACGGCCACCTCGAATCCGGCGCCGCCCGGGTAACGGCCGTCGGCTCGGCGTCCCAGCCCCCTTCGCAGCGCGGGCACGGCGTGCTCCCGGACGTATCCGGGCGTGCACATCCACAGGATCGCGCCGTCGGCCAGCTCTCCGGCCAGCTCCAGGAGCTTCGGGCCGAAGGCGCCCAGGTGTACGGCCATGCCGTCGCGGCGTGGCCCCGTGTAGGAGGCGTGGCCGCTGAACCACTTGCCGTCCTGGCTCACCTCTCCGTCGCGGATGAGGGAGGTGGTGATCTGGAGGTACTCCCGCGTGCCGGCCAGGGCGGGCGGCGTCGTGCCCGCCCCGACCATCCACTCGCCGACGCCGCGGTGACCGAGGCCGAGGCCGAGCGTGAAGCGCCCGCCGGACAGCTCGTCGAGGGTGAGCGCGGTGTGCGCCATCACCACCGGCGGCCGTGAATACAGCGGAAGAATCGCGCTGCCGATCCCCGACCGGCCCGTCCGAGCCGCCATGGCGGCCAGCAGAACCACGCTGTCCCGCTGGTTGGGCAGCTGCACCAGCCACTGGGAGTCCACGCCCAGCTCGTCGGCGAGACCGGCCCGGGCGAGCGTCTCCGCCGGCGAGAGGTCGCGCTGCTCCAGGAGCACTCCGACCCGATGGTCCCCGGGCCGGGTCCCGGCCGGGGTCACGGCCGGGGTCACGGCCTGCGTTACGGCCTGGGTCACGGGCCTTCCATCCGCTCGCGCAGGCTTCTGGGCCGCATGTCCTGCCAGACCTCGCTGATATGCGCGAGGCACTCCGCCTTGGTCCCTCGCATGCCGACCTCGCGCCACCCGGCCGGGGGCTGCCGGTCGGCGGGCCAGATGGAGTACTGGTCCTCGTCGTTGACCACCACGCTGTACTGGCGGTCGTCGTCGTCCTCGAACATCATTCCCCTTCGAGTACCTTCAGAGCCTCGATCGCCTCTTCGTCCGACAGAGCGGCCACCTTGGCCAGGAGGTCCTCCTCGATCGCCGTGGCGAGGCCGCGGACGGTCCGCGTATCGAACAGCCGGGCCACGGAGACGTCGCTCCGGAACCGCTGGGTGATGCGGGCCACGAGTTGCACCGCTACCAGGGAGTTGCCGCCGAGGTCGAAGAAGTCGTCCTCCGCGCCGACCTGGTCGATCCCGAGCGCCTCGGCCCACAGGACGGCCAGCGCCCGCTCCGGCTCGGTGCCGGGTTCCACATAGGGCGTGTCGAGGCTGCGCGTGCCTCCCCCGCCGGCCGTGTCCGCGGTGAGCCTCTCGGCGAGCGCGGCCCTGGTGACCCTGGCCGTACGGCGCAGCCGCTCCCCCAGCCCTTCGGGGCACCAGATCAGCTGCGGTCCGAACCCGGAGGCCAGGACGAGGCGCAGCGTCTCCGCGGCCTCCGCGTTGCGGACGCCGTCCTCCGACACGGAGGGGTCCACGGCCGGGGGCCGGGCGACGGCCGCCTGGCCGACGGTCTGGCCGGCCGCCTCCGCGGCCGACACGCCGGTCCTCCCGTCCACCCGGAGGAGCGAGAACCCCTCGACGGTCACCAGCTCGCGGCCGCTCTCGTCCACCACGCTGATGTCCGCGGTGGTCACGTCGCCCGTGGTGTCGTCCAGGTGGCGCAGCACGCTCGTGACGCGCGCCGGCAGCGGCCCGTGGACGGTGATGGTGTCGTAGCCGAACGGCAGGTAGGAGCCGTCCCCGGCCACGTTCTGGCCGACGGCGACGCACGCGTCCAGCACCGACGGGTGCAGGTAGTAGTCGGCGAGGTCGGCGGCGAACTCCGCGGGCAGGCGGACGTCGATCAGCTCCAGCGGTCCTCCGGAGTGCCGCGCGCTCACGATGTGCCAGCGCGGGCCGAACCGGAGCTCGCCGATCAGCCCCTGGAACGCGGGGGTGGTGTCGTCCGGGCACCGATCCCGGAGCGCGCCGAGGTCGTGGACGGCGGGAGTCCCCTCAGGGGCCTCCTCCACGTGTCCGCGCGAGTACTCCACGCCGTCGCTTCCGGCGATCGTGACGTCGTAGCCTCGCCCGGCCGGCGTCAGGGTGAGCCGCACCACCAGTCCCTCGGCGACCATCAGCGGCGCGAGGAAGAGCAGCTTGCCGATCCGCGCCCTCGGCTGCCCGGTCACCTCGGCGAAGGCGGCGCGCACGAGCTCCACGATGCCGGTGCCCGGCATGGTGGGGACGCCGGCCAGCCGATGTTCGTCGAGCACCCACACGCCGGGGGTGAATTCGAGCTCGAACCGGATCGAGCCGTCCGCGAGCTCTCGCCGGTCGCGCAGCAGCGGGTGGGCCACCGGCGCCGCGGCGCCGGGCTCCCCTTCGTCCTTGCGCAGGCTGCCCAGGATCGAGGGCGCGTCGATCTCGAACGCCATCCCCGCCTCGGCGAAGGGCGGCCAGTTGACCGACACGGTGTGCCGTCCCCGGGCCCATCGGGACTGGGCGAAGGCGTCCAGCACGGCGTTGGCGCCGGCGTAGTCGCCCAGGCCGAAGTCGCCGGAGACCGCCGCGATCGAGGAGTAGAGCACGAGGAGCTCCGGCTCGAAGACCCGTTCCACGACGTAGGCGCCCAGCACCTTCGGGGCGAGGACCCGGGCGGCGTCGTCGCGGGACCGTGTCTCCAGCATGCCGCCTCCGGCCACGGCGGCCAGGTGGAACACCCCGTCGACGGGCCCGAACCGCTCCCGCGCGGCCCGCTTGACCGCGTTCATCGAGGACTCGTCGGTGACGTCGCCGGAGACGGCGAGAACCTCGCCCCCCGCCGCCTCGACGTCGAGCACGCCGCGGATCCGCGCGGCGACCCTGTCCCTGTCGTCCGCGCCGTCCAGGATGGACGGCCACTCCTCCCGGGGCGGCAGGCCGGTACGGCCCACCAGCACCAGACGGGCCGAGACGAGGGAGGCGAGCTGCCGGGCCACCAGCAGGCCCAGGCCACCCAGGCCACCGGTGACGAGGTAGACGCCGCGCTCCCTGAGGAGGTACGGCACGCCGTCGGGGCCGGACAGCTCCACGCCCGCGTAGCTCCACACCCAGCGCTTGCGCCCCCGGTAGGCCACCTGCTCCTCGGCCGCGTTCCCGGTGACCTCGGCCAGCAACTGGGCGGCGGCCGTGGACGGCGGCGCGGCGCCGAAGTCCACGCTCCGGCAGGTCACCGCGTCGAACTCCTTGGGGGCCAGCTTGACCAGGCCGAGAACGGCGGCCTTGGCCGGCTCCACCGCGCCGTCGCCGGTCACGTCCTGCATGTCGCGGGTCACGACGACCAGGTCCACCGCCGTTCCGGGCAGCAGCCGCGCCGCCGTCTGCAGCGCCGTGAGCGCGCTGTGGAATCCCAGGTCAAGCCAGCGAGCGGCGTGGTCCGCCTCGGAGACGTGGTCGGGGCGCGGGGCCGCGGCCAGCGCGTGCACGACGCGCACCCGCTCGGGAGCCCGTGCGGCAAGCCGCCCGAACACCTCCGCCTGGTCGTCGAGGGCCCCGGCGACCAGCACGTCCGCGCCGGCGGCGCGGGCCAGCCGGGCGAACTCCGCCGTCGCCGGGTCGGCCTCCGGGGCGAAGACCAGCCAGGGGACGTCGGGGTCGGCCGAGCCCGCGGACGGCGGCGGCGTCTCCCGCCACACGGGCACGGTGAAGGGGCCGGTGTCGGCCGGGGTGGCCGTGACCTCCTCGTCCGGGTCGATCCAGTAGCGCCGGCGCTGGTACGGGTAGGTCGGCAGGGGGACCGTGCGGCGCTCCTCGGCGGACCAGAAGGCGTCCCAGTCCACCGGCGCGCCCGCCGCCCACACCTGGCCCACGGCCTCCAGCGCCACCCTGACGTCGTCGCGGTCCTGCTGGGGATGGCGCATGGCCGGAACCACGACGGCCTCCTGGCTGTGCGCGGCCACCAGGGCGCTCAGCGTACGGCCCGGCCCGACCTCGACGAGCGCCCGGTCGCCGTCGGTCGTCAGCAGCCGCAGCGAGTCAGAGAAGCGGACGCAGCCACGCAGGTGGCGCACCCAGTAGTCCGGATCGGTGGCCTCGGCGTCGCCGACCCACGTGCCGGTCAGGTTCGACACGTACGGGATCGCGGGAGGGGACAGCTTCACCTCGGCGACCCGCTCACGGAAGCGGTCGAGGATCGGATCCATCATGCGGGAGTGGAAGGCGTGGGAGGTGTGGAGGGGCCGCGCGACGACTCCCTCCACGGCGAGGGCCTCCGTCACGTCGGCGACGGCCTCATGGGTGCCGGAGATCACGCACACGCCTGGGGCGTTGACCGCGGCGACGTCGACCTCGTCGCCCAGCATCGGCCAGAGCAGCTCCTCGGGCAGGGTGACGGCGGCCATCGCGCCCTCGCCGAGCGACTGCATCAGCGCGCCGCGCTCGGCGACCAGGCGGAGCGCGTCGTCGGGGTCGAAGACCCCGGCCAGGGCCGCGGCGACGTACTCCCCGATGCTGTGCCCCGCCATCGCGGTCGGCTCCAGGCCGTAGGACCGCAGCAGCCGGGCCAGGGCGTACTCGACGGAGAACAGCGCGGGCTGGGTGTTGGCGGTCCGGCTGAGCCGCCGCGCCGCGTCCTCGCCGGAGTCGAAGAGCAGGCCGTGCAGGTCCAGGCCGTGGGAGTCGCGCAGGGTCGCCGCGCAGTCGTCGATCACCTGGCGGAACACCGGCTCGGCGTCGTACAGGTCCCGCGCCATTCCCGGATGCTGCGCCCCCTGCCCCGGGAACAGGAACGTCACGGTCCGGTCGCCGCTCACCGCCTGCGCCCCCGAGCCGACGACCCGGGCCGCCTCCTCGTGGTCGGCGGCCACGGCGAAGCGCCGGACCCGCAGCGCCGCCCGGCCGCGGGACAGCGTGGAGGCGACGTCGGCCAGCTCTTCCGGCTGCTCAAGCTGCTGGGCCAGATGGGTGCCGAGCTGCTCGGCCGCCTCGTCGAGCGCCTGCTCGGTCCGCGCCGACAAGGTCAGGAGCTGGTACGGCCGGCGGCCCGGCCTGGTGGGGGCCGGCGCCGAGGCCTGCTCCAGAACCACGTGGGCGTTGGTGCCGCCGATGCCGAAGGAGCTGACGGACGCGAGGCGGCTCCCCGAGCCCGGATCCCAGCTCATCAGGGTCGCCGGCACGTGGAACGGGCTGCTGTCGAAGTCGATGCGAGGGTTGGGCTCGTCGAAGTTGATGGCCGGCGGCAGCAGGCCCTCCTTCAGGCAGTAGACCGCCTTGATGAACCCGGCCACTCCGGCGGCGGCGCCCAGGTGACCCACATTGGACTTCACCGAGGAGATGGCGCAGCGCGGGGCGTGTTCCGGACGCGGGCCGAACGCCTCGGCCAGCGCGCCGACCTCGATGGGGTCGCCCACGGCGGTGCCGGTGCCGTGCGCCTCCACGTAGCCGATGCGCGCCGGGTCGACCCCGGCGTCCCGCAGCGCCGCGCCGACCACCGCGACCTGGCCGTTCTTGCTCGGCGCGGCGAAGGCGAGCTTGTCGCCGCCGTCGTTGTTCACGGCCGAGCCCCGGATGACCGCGTGGATCGTGTCACGGTCGGCGAGCGCGTCGGCCAGCCGCTTGAGCACGATCGCCCCGGCTCCGCTGCCGAACACCGTGCCGCGGGCTTTGGCGTCGAAGGTCCGCACGTGCCCGTCGGGCGAGAAGATGCCGCCCTCGGAGTAGGTGTAGCCGGCGATCATGGGGAGGGCCAGCTCGACCCCGCCGGCGAGGGCGGCGTCGCACTCCCCCGCGCGCAGCGCGCGGACCGCGGTGTGAATGGCGACCAGCGAGGTGGAGCACGCGGTGACCATGCTGACCGCCGGACCGGTCAGGCCCAGGCGGTAGGCCACGCCCGTGGACAGGTAGTCCGTGTGGTTGTTGATGATCGCCATCAGGACGCCCGTCGCCCGCCACACCGCGGCGTTCCGCGTGACGTTGTCCTCCAGGTAGGCGTTGTGCCGGGAGCCCGCGTACACCCCCACGCGGCCGTCGAACCGCCGCGGGTCGAGGCCCGCGTGCTGCAGCGCCGTACCGCACGTCTCCAGGAAGAGCCGGAACTGGGGGTCGAGGATCTGCGCCTCGCGCGCGCTGACGCCGAAGAACTCGGCGTCGAACCGGTCGAAATCCTCGATGACCGGCGCGGCCCGCACGTAGTTGGGATCCCGGAGGTCCTTCTCGGGGACGCCGCCGGCGCGCAGCGCGTCCTCGTCGAAGAACGCGATCGACTCCACGCCGTCCAGGAGGTTCCCCCAGAACTCGTCGGCGTTCCGCGCGCCCGGGAAACGCCCCGCCAGGCCCACGACGGCGACGGGCTCGGGCGTCTGGGATGGGCGGACGAGACCGCGCGATAGGTCAGCCATGCCGGTCATGTTCAGCCGCCCGGCTCCGCCGGACAAGGGAAGTGGCGAGTAGTCGCCATACCCCTTCCGCGCGGGTCCGGCACCGTCCGATGCTGCTGAGCGTGCTACCGGACTGGGACGCGATAGGCGGCACTCCCGTATCGGAGGTCACCGTCGCCTTCCATGGCCGCGAACACCGCGTCCTCCTCAAACGGGAGTGGGCCAACCCGAGCGGCTCGGTCAAGGACCGGACCGCGGCGGGGCTACTGCGGGCCATGCACGCGGCGGAGCCGCTGCGGCCGGGCACGACGGTCATCGAGTCGACGTCCGGCAACCTCGGCATCGCGCTGGCGCGGTTCCTGAACGCCGCCGAATGCCGGTTCATCGCCGTGATCGACCCCAAGACTCCGGCGGAGAGCCGCCGGCTGCTCCGCGCGGCGGGAGCCGAGTTGCACCTGGTCGACGAGCCGGACGGGCACGGCGGCTACCTGCTGAGCCGCCTGCGCGTCGTGCGCGACCTGTGCGCCGCGCATCCCCACTACCGCTGGCCCGATCAGTACGCCAGCCCGTTCAACCCACTCGTCCACCAGCGGACGACCGGCCCCGAGATCGCCGCGCAGGGCGGGCCGGACCTCGACGCCGTCTACGTCGCCGTGTCGACCGGCGGAACGCTCGCCGGGATCTCGGCGTGCATCCGGCCGCTCGGCCGGCCGATCAGGCTCGTCGCCGTGGACGCCCAGTCATCGGCGGCGACGTCGTTCTCGGCGTCACCGGCGTCACCGGCGGCGGCGTCATCGGCGACCGCCGGGGCGGCCGGGGCGGCGAGGGCCCTTGCCGCCGGGGCCGGCTCGCCGTCGGCACGCCTCGTCCCCGGCATCGGCGCCGGCCGCCCGTCGTCCTTCCTCGGGCCCGCGTCGTACGACCGGGCGGTCGCCGTCCCGGACCCGGCCGCGCTGGCCATGTGCCGCATGTTCCTGGAGGACACCGGCGTCGCCCTGGGAGGCTCGAGCGGATCCGTGCTGACCGCGTGCGTCGAGGAGCTGGGCGGGCCGGACCCGCCGCGGCTCGCCCTCTGCCTCGCCGCCGACCACGGCGCGAAGTACGCCACCACCGTCTACGACGACGGCTGGCTCATCGCGAGCGGGGTGTACGGCGCGGTCAAGCACGCCTTCGACCGCTACAGAATCGACGGCCTGCGTTTCGTCCTGGAGAGCGGACCCTTCTGAAGCCGACCCGTCTGAGAGCGGACCCTTCTGAGAGCCGACATCCTGAGAGCTGATTCCGGAGAGCTGACATGTCGCTGCCCATGCCCGGCCACGATGGCACCGAGATCCTGTTCCTGAACCGCCAAGAGGTGGAGGAGGCCTGCCGCGGCATGGACCTTCCCGCCGTGGTCGGCCGGGCCCTGGTCCGCCACACGCGCGGGGAGACCGCACTGCCCGAGGAGGCCTACCTCCCCTGGACGGCCCCCGACGGCGCCGCGGCCCGCTGCCTGGCCATGCCGGGCGCGCTGCGGAACGACGGGGACGGCTGGACCTACGGCATCAAGATCATTAACGGCTGCCTGTCCAACCCCTCGCGGGGGCTGGCGCGGGCCCAGGGCGTGATCATGCTGTTCGATCCGCAGACGGCCCGGCCGGTGGCGCTGCTGGAGGCCGCCTACATCAGCGCCATGCGGACGGCGGCCGTGACCGCCGTCACGGCCGCCCGGCTCGGGGTGCCCCGGCTCGCTCGGATGGCCGTCCTCGGCTGTGGGACGCTCGCGCGCGCCCACCTCAGGCTGCTGCCGGCCGTGCTGCCCGATCTCCGGCAGATCAGCCTGTTCGACCTCGATCCGTCCGCGTGCCGGCGGCTGGGCGACGACCTCCGCGCCGGCCATCCGGACCTGAAGGTGGTCGAGGCCGAGGGGCCGCGCGAGTGCGTGGCCGGCGCCCAGCTCGTCGTCCCGGTCACCACCACCACGTCCGGGTACATCGCCTTCGACTGGCTCGCACCCGGAGCGCTGATCGCCCACGTCTCCCTCGACGACCTGCTGCCCGAGGTGGTGCAGCGGGCGGATCTCGTCCTGGTCGACGACTGGGGCCTGGTCGCCGCGGACTCACGGCGCCTGCTGGGCCGCATGTATCGCTCGGGAGACCTCCTCGCCCCCGATGGCGCCCGCTTCCACGACGCCCCCGCGAAGGCGGGGGTCCGGAGGGTGGACGGCCATCTCGGAGACGTGCTCGCCGGGGTCCACCCCGGCCGCCGTTCGGCGGAGGACATCGTGGTGAGCAACCCCTTCGGAATGGCCCTCCTCGATGTCGCGGTGGCCCACGAGGTGGTTGCGGCCGCGGCCGGGAGCGCCGCCCTCGGCCGCCCGCTCACCCTCTGACCGTCCGACGTATCCGGACCACTATCCGAAAAGGTCCAGCGTGCCGTCCGCCCGGGAGCGCGCCATGACGTCGCGGGTCAGCAGCAGCGCGAGGACGAACCAGCCGGCCGCCACCGCGAGCTCCAGGGCGGCCGCCGGGAGCACGGCGGCCAGGGACGCGCCGTCCAGCACGTCCCGGATCGCCGACAGCCCGTGCGTCAGCGGCAGGAAGCCGACGGCGTGCTCCAGCCACCCGGGCCAGAACGAGATCGGCACGTTCACCCCGCACAGCATCGCCAGGACCAGGTAGCCGAGGTTGAGCAGCACCCACATCACGGAAGGGGCGCGCAGGGCGACCGTCGCCAGGACGCAGCCGTAGGCGTAGCAGGACAGGGCGGTCAGCACGAGCAGCGGCAGCACGAGCGGCAGGCGGGACAGGTCGAGGGGGACGCCCACGACCAGCGGCACGGCCACCAGCGCCACCGTCGAGGTGAACGTGCCGGTGCACACCCATTGCAGGCCGCGCGCCATATAGACGTTGGCCGGTCCTGTCGGGGAGGCCACCAGCAGGACGAGGGTGCCCTGGGCGCGCTCCATGACCGTGGAGAGGACGACGAACATCGCCTCGAACCCGACGAGCAGGACCGCGTTGCCGATGACCATGTACCGCGCCGTGTCGCCGCCCCCGACGGAGCGCCCGACGAGGCCGAAGAAGATGACCTGGCACAGCACCCGCAGCAGCCAGCCCGTCAGCCACTCGCCGGGCGTGAACAGCGCGCGCAGCTCCGCGAAGCCGAGCGCTACGGCGTACCCGGCGATCCGGGCGCGCGCGGCGATCGTCGTCATGCGTGTCCCACCGTCCCGTCCCGCCTGATCCGCCGGACGACCAGGTTCGTCAGCAGGTGCCCGGCCATGTAGGCCGCGAGACCGAGCGTGAGAAGGGCCCCCAGCCTGTACGGCAGCGCCGCCACGGGGGCCGCGCCGGCGGCGTCCCGCAGCAGCTGCGAGCTCCAGCTCAGGAACACGACGTCGCTCACCGGCCGCAGCCACTCCGGCAGCAGCTCGACCGGGAACAGAACCGCTCCGAGGATGTAGAAGGGATAGGTCAGGACGACCTCGAACAGCACGGTGTTCCGGCTGAGCACGAAGAGCGGGGCGAGCAGGCAGGCCGTACCGGCGATCGCGACCAGGGTCGCCAGCAGGGTGACCGCGAAGATCACCGGGTGGTGGATCTCGATCGAGGCGCCGAAGACCACGGTCGCGACCAGGTAGGACTCGGCGAACGCGAGCGTGCCGATGGCGACGACCGCCGACAGCCGGCCGAGGACGATCGACGACAACGAGGCCGGCGCGGCGAGCAGCAGCTCCAGAGTTCCCTGCCATCGGTCGGTGGAGATGAGGTCGCCGGTCTGGTTGACGGTGAGCACCCACAGCCCGATCAGCCCGGCGCCCGTGATGGCGGTGACCAGGAAGTCCTCCCGGCCCGCGGCCCGTCCGACGGAGGCGAAGACGACCGACAGGAGCGGCGTCGTCATCAGTGCGATGGCGTCGATCGGCCGGCTGGCGACCATGGCCAGGTGCATCCGGGTGGCGGCGAGGACGGCCGTCATACCTTCAGCCCCCGGTCGCCGATGAAGTGCAGGTAGACCTGCTCGAGGGTCGGCTTCTGGGTCGAGATGTCGGTGATCCCGTGCTGCACGAGCCGTCCCAGGACCAGGCGCAGCCCCTCGTTCGTCGCGTGCACCCGCCAGGTCGTTCCGCCGTCCACGGCCTCGCCCGGCTCGATCGCGATCACGCCGGGCAGGTCGGCGAGCTCGGCGCTCACCCGGCCCGCGAGGGCCGCGTCAGGCGCGCCGAACTCCACCCGGTCGTGGTCGGCCACCAGCCGGCCGATCCGCTGGGGGTCCTCGGTGAACAGCGCCCGCCCGTGGTCGATCAGCGTGACCTGGTCGCACAGCTGCTCGGCCTCGACCATGTCATGCGTGGTCAGCAGGATGGTCTTGCGCTCCGCCCGCAGCTCCCCCACCAGAGCGCGCACCTCGCGCGCGGCGACGGGGTCCATACCGACGGTGGGCTCGTCCAGCACGATCACCGAGGGGTCGCCGATGAGCCCCCGCGCCAGGTGCAGACGCTGCTTCATGCCGCGGGAGAAGGTTTCCACCCGCTCGCCGGCCCTCTCGGCCAGCCCGACCCGCTCCAGCAGGGCGTCGGCACGCCTGCGGGCCCCGGCTGTGTCCAGCCCGGCGACGGCGCCCCAGAAGCGGAGGTTCTGCCGGGGGGTGAGCCTGCCGTACAGGCCCCGGTCGCCGCCGAAGACGATGCCTATCTCGCGGCGCACCCGTGCGGCGTCGCGGACGACGTCGAACCCGGCGACGGCGGCGCGGCCCGACGTGGGCAGCAGCACGGTGCACAGGATCTTGACGAGCGTGGTCTTGCCTGCGCCGTTCGGGCCCAGCAGGCCGTGCGTCCGCCCCACGTCGACCCGAAGCGAGAAGTCGTCAAGGGCCACGACCTCCGATCCGCCGCCGGCGCGCCGGAAGAGCGTGCGCCTCGGCGTGTACACCCGGCCGAGGTCACTGATCTCGATCACACCGGGGCCTCCTGTCCGTTGTGGGGAACGATGCGGGCGGACGGCCTCGTGTCCACCGCGACCATGCGGATCTCCGTCGTGTATCGCCGTCCGTCCGCGTCGGCCAGCCAGAGGTCGCCATGACCGGGCAGCATCTCGCGCAGCTCGACGTGCCCGCCGTCGGGGAGCCGCCGCCAGCTCCGCGCCAGGTTGGTGACCAGCGATGGCGAGCGCAGGTCGACGTAGAACGGTTTGGGATCGAGCGGACTGGTGGCGAAGAGGTGGCGTGGCAGCCCCGCCCCGGCGAGCCGGTCGGCCAGCACCTCCCAGCGGTAGCCGCCCCGCGTCAGCAGCCCCGTGGGGAACTCACCGGCGGTGAACCGCCAGCCGCGCCGCCGCACCACGAGGTCGTCCACTACCAGGCGGGGCTCGTACGGATCGTCGGTCCGGATCCGGAACGTGTTGACCACGAGGGCGCTGAGGAACTCGCCGAAGAACTCCAGCACCGGCAGCCGCCAGGACCCGTCACGCGGCCCGGCCAGCAGACCGCCGCCGCCGTCCTCCGTCACGACCAGGCCGGTGGCGGGCAGGGACGCGGCCCCGGCGGGAGCCCCGGTGTCGTCGCCGAAGGACCAGTAGAGGTAGCGGCCGGGGACGTGGACGGCCAGCGGCGGGTAACGCCGCGAGTCCACCGCGGGTCCGTTGGGGTAGCACGGCACGACCCGCCCGCCCGCCATGTCGGCCGCGGTCGCCGCGGCCAGCTCCCCCCGGTCGTCGCTCAGGGTGTGGAAGAACCGGCTCTCCAGCGTGTTCATCGCCACGTGCAGCTCACCGAGCACCCAGGTCAGCCCGGACGCCGTGCGGGCGAGCAGCAGGTCCGGGCTGTGGTGCCGGGCGGCGGCCCAGGGCGGCGCCGTGCCGGGATCGGGGAACATCGCCGCCACGTGGTCCGCGATGGCCGCCGCGTCCAGTCGTATCTCCTCGGGCTCGGCCCCCGGCGCCTTCCCGGCCCCGGTCGCGAGCTCGATGATCTCGGCCCAGCGCAGCCGGAAGTCGTGCGCCACCTCGTTCACGGGGCTGGCCGGACCACCCGCCAGCGGCTCCGCGGCGGCGAAGTGGAGGTCGGCCAGAGTGACCTCGTCGCTGCGGGCGCGCAGCCGGCCGTACACGCCGGCCAGCGACTCCTGGACCGCCTCGGCCGCCTGCGCGGTGAGCCACCGCGCGGAGCGCAGCAGCAGCCCGAGTGGCGGGGCGAGCCGGTCGATCAGCGGGGCGCCGATCGTGACGTCCAGGTCGCGGCGGCAGTCCGGATACACCAGAGTCCGCCCCGCGCCGACGTCCTTCCCCCGGCGCGGGGCACGCCGGGTCCGCCGGGTGAACGCCTCCTCCAGCCCGCGGAGGGCCTCGGCGAGCGGCACGGGGTCGGTCATGGCCTTGGCGGCCGCCCGCCGGGCCTCGTCCAGCTCATCCAGGCAGCCGAGCAGCTCCTCCCGCAGCGATGGCTCGGGGATCCGGGCGACCTGGTCGCGCAGCGCGTCCTCCGGCCGCTCCCCCACGGGCACCGTGAAGCCGATCCGCACGACCCCCGCGTCCCGCAGCGCCAGCAGCGTCGCCTCCGGCTCGATGAGCCCCGCCGTACGGCCCGACGCCACCTGGCCGAGGACGGCGAGCGCGGCGTCGTCGAGCTCGACGGGCGGGCGGAACGGCCGGCGGGCGAGGCGGCCCTCGACCGACACCGCGGGATGGCGGCGGACGGGCAGGTGGGGCCGCACCCGCTCGTCGGACTCGAAGGCGCGGGCTAGCAGCTCCACCGCCCAGTGCTCGAAGAAGACCTCGCCGTGCCGGATGCCGCCTCCGCCCAGCACGACCGGCTCCACCTGATCGTCGCCGGTCAGCTTGGCCCAGCCCACCGGCCCGAAGAAGCCGATGCTGTCGTTCTTGGCGCAGTATCGCTGGGCGTAGCGCGCGAGCAGGCCGGCCCGGAGGGTGGTGACCTTCTTCACGTCCGGCCCCGTGCCGCCCGAGGCGATCAGAGGGGCCATCCAGGCGGCCACCACGCCCGGGTTCTGCCAGGTGAGCGCCGAGGCGAACAGGGGATCGCCGAGCAGCCCGGCGGGGCCGTCGTGGCCGGGCGCGGTCAGCCGGTCCAGCCAGCCGGCCGGAAGCCCGGCGCCGCGGACGGCGGCCACCCGCCAGAGGGCCCAGTCGTCGAGCAGCTCGATCAGGTGGCCGTTCACCGTGCCCCCCGTCACCGATCTTTCCGTCACCGGGCCCTCTGTCACCGGGCGCTCTGTCGCCGGGACTTCTGTCACCGGGCCCCCTGCTCCCGCAGGACTCCGGCGAGGCTGTTGATCGTGGGGTAGTCGAACAGCGCCGCGATCGAGAGGTCGACGGCGAACACCGACCGTATCCTCGTCATCAGCTCGACCGCGCTCAGCGAGTTTCCGCCCAGCTCGAAGAAGTCCGCGTCGAGCGCGATCTCCGGTTCGCCCAGCGCCTCCGCCCAGACCGAGACGAGCCGCGCCTCGACGGAGCCCGGATCCGCCCCGCCACCCGGCGAGGCCGGGACCCCGGAGACAGACGAGGCCGGGGCCGCGGAGACAGGGGCCGGCGTCGCGGGCAGGCCGGCCACCGCGGGAGGGGAAGCCGTCGCGAGAGGCGCGGGAGGGGTGGGGACCGCCGGAACAGGGATGGCCGCTTCCCGTGGCGCCTTCCCCCGACCGGGGCCTGCCGCGGCGCGCCGCACCGGCCGGGCGCCGGGCTCGACCACGACCTGGCCCGGGTGGCGAGCGCGCAGCAGGGTCATGAGGAGTCTCGCCCCCTCCTCCGGCTCGATGCCGTCCTCCCCGGATGCGGGAGCCTGCGAGGGGCCGGACGTCGTGTCCGGTTCCCGCAGGAAGCTCCGGCCGTCCACCTTCCGCATGGTGTATCCGACGGCCCTGCCGAGGAGGCGGCCGTCAGGCGCGATCAGGTCGACGTCGGCGCTGATGACGCCGCCCGCGCCGGGCAGGCGCCGGATGTGGGCGAACAGCTGCGCGGGCAGCGTGTCGTGGACGACCAGCTCGTTGTAGAGGAACGGCAGGTAGAGGCCGTCCTCCGGCCGGCGCACCGATCCGGTGGCGGAGTCGAGCAGCGTGGGGTGCACCACGTGGGCGGCGACCTCCGCGGCGAGCTCGCCCTCCAGTTCGAGATGGAGCAGCATCTCGCTGGTATCGCCGCCCGGCAGCGTCCAGGTGTGGGGGTTGTTGTGCCAACGCGGGCCCAGTGAGAACAGGCGTGGGATGTCGTCCTCGTCCTCGTCGAGGTAGTGGGACAGGCGGCGGCGCAGGGCGTCCAGATCGACCTGCCCGGCCGCCGGGCGGCCGGCGGCCACCGTGCCGCTCGCGTGCTTCACCGGCTCCGCCGACGCGTCGGCGGCCGGGCGTGACCACGACTCGAATCGGCCGTCGGGATACAGCCGGATCTCCACCCGGCGGGCCTCCCGCGCCGCCATGACCTGGTGGAAGAGGATGTCCTTGAGCCGGACGGGGCCGTCGTGCCCGCTGATCGAGCGATGCGCCCGCAACACCATGTCGATGTGGCCGGTTCCCGGCAGCACCGCGACTCCGTCGACGCGGTGCTCGTCGAGCAGCGGGCAGTTCTCCACGGACAGCTCCGCCGACCAGGTCCGCACGCCGTGCTCGGCCGCCATTCCGACCCGTGCCCACGACGGCCAGTTGATCGACAGTGCGGCCACGCCCGAACGGCGCAGCACCTGGGCGCAGGCGTCCTGGAACGCGTTGGCCGCCGCGTAGTCGGCGCTGCCCACCAGGCCGTCGGTCGCGGCGCGGCTGGAGAAGCAGACGAAGAAGTCGAGCGCCGGCCGGTCGGCGAACGCCTCCGTCAGGTGCAGCGTGCCATGGGCCTTCGGAGCCAGGACGGCCCTGGCGTCCTCCTGTCCGCGGAGCTGGGCGAGGCCGTCGCCGGCGATCCCGGCCAGGTGCAGCACGCCGTTGACCGGGCCGTATCGCGCCGTGACGGAGTCGAGAACGCGGCGCAGCGCCCGCCGGTCGGTGACGTCGCAGGAGATCGCGCGCACCTCGGCGCCCAGCGACTCCAGCTCGCTCACCTGGGCGCGCAGCCGCGCGGCCCGGTCGCCGTCGCCCTCGGGGATTCCTGTACGGCCGAGCAGCACCAGCCGGAGCCGGAGGCCGGTGCCGGCGAGCTCCCGGGCGACGGCCAGGCCGAGGCCGCCCAGCCCGCCGGTGATCAGGTAGACGCCGCTCCTGCGGATCGGAGAGGGAACGGCGACGCCGGCCGTGAACGGCACCTCGGCCCGCACCCACCGGCGCGGGCCGCGCAGCGCCACCACGTCGTGCCGTTCCCACAGGGCGATCTCGGCGGCCAGCTCGTGCTCGTCCGTGCCGGGGCCGACGTCGACGAGGCGGCATCCGAGCTGGGACGCCTCCTTGACCAGCGACCGCACGAAGCCATGCAGAGCGGCGTGGACCGGGTCGATCGGTTCGGCGCCGGTGACGTCCAGGGAGCGGGAGACGAGCACGAGCAGCCCCGGCGGCCGGCCCGCACCCCGCGTGCCCGCCTGAACCAGCGCGAGAAGGCTCATGAACACCTCGTTCAGCCGGGCGTCCGCGGTCGCGGCGGTCACCGGCTCGCCCTCCGCGACGGCGACCGCGTGGACGAGCAGCCGGGGGGCGGCTCCCCGGGCGGCCAGGGCCGACAGAACCCGGGCCAAGTCGTCGCGGCTGTCCGGGCGCACCCGGAACTCCCCGGCCACCTCGGCGTAGGCGGTCCCTGGCCGGACGATCACCGGGCGCAGACCGGCCTGCTGCAGCGCGAGCACGTATCGGAGACTCTCGCCCGGGTCCGCCGGGAGCAGCGCCAGGCAGGTGCCCTCGACCGGGACGAACGGTTCCCGGTCGTGCGACTCCACCCAGGACAGCGTGGAGAACGGAGTCTCCTCGGTATCCGCAGTCTCGGTATCCGGAGTCTCCCCAGCTTCCCCGGTCTCCCTGCCCTCCCATACCCGCGCGGGCGCCGGATCGGCGACGCCCGTCAGGCTGTCGGCCGGAGCGGGGCTCGGCACGGTCGCCGAAGCCGTTTCCGTCTCGCCGGGCCGCTGGTAGGAGGCGTCCACCCAGTGGCGGCGGCGCTGATAGACCTGCCCGGGCAGCGGCACCCGGCGCAGCGGCTCACCCTGCCGCACCTCGGCCCACAGCACGTCATGGCCTTCGGCCCAGATCCGCGCCACGGCCGTGAGCGTCTGGCGCGCGTCCGCGGCCGGGTCACCCGCCTCACGTGGCAGGAGCGGTACGGCGGCGCTGGCGCCGTCCTTCACGGCGGGGTGGCGGCGGGCGAGAGTGGTGAGGATCTGGCCGGGCCCGGTCTCGACGAGGAGCCGCCGCCCGTCGCCGAACAGCGCGTCGAGCGCCCGGTCGAACCGCACCGGAGCCGCGACCTGGTCGGCCCAGAACGACGGGTCGGTCGCCTCCTCGTCCGTGACACGGCGGCCGGCCGCGGCGGAGTAGAGCGGGAGGCGGGGAGGCGACAGCCGCACCTCGTCGAATGCCTCCGCGAAGAGCGCCGCCGCGCCCGCCATGAGGGGGGTGTGAAAGGCGCCGGAGGTGGCCAGCCCGGTGCAGGCGATCTTCCGCTCGGTCAGCAGGGGGACGGCGGCGTCGACGTCTTCCGGCGTCCCGGCGAGCACCGTCTGGCGGGGGCCGTTGACCACCGCGACGGTCAGGCCCGAGGGAACGGCGGCACTCACCTCCTCGGCAGGCGCGGCCACGGCGATCATGGCGCCGGGCGGCGCGAGCGCCATGGCCCGTGCGCGCGCCGTCACGAGGGCCACCGCGTCCTCCAGGGTGAAGACCTCGGCGACGGCCGCCGCGGCGAGCTCGCCGACGCTGTGCCCGACGAGCGCCGAGGGGTGGACGCCCTTGGCCATCAGCGACCGCGCCAGCGCGTACTCGACGGCGAAGAGCAGCGGCTGGGCCAGGGTTGCCTCCGCCAGCTGAGCCGCGTCCGCCTCACGCCACGGGTCCGCGAGCTCCAGGCCGTGCCCGGCGAAGAGCCCCAGCACGTCGTCGAAGGCGCGGGTGAACGCGTCGTCCGAGCCGTGCAGGCCGAGGGCCATGGCCACCTGCTGCGCGCCCTGCCCGGGGAAGGCGAACACGACGTCGCGGCGCTCGGCCGCCCCCTCCACGACCCCAGAAACGAGCCGAGAAACGACCCGAGAAACGACCCCGGAACCGGCCCCGGAAGCGGCGCCTGAACCGGCCCCCGAGGCGACGCCCGGCCCGACCTCCGAAACGGCCCGTGAACCGGCCCCTGAACCGGCCCCGAAACCGGCCCCGGAACCGGTCAGAGCGCTCACGGCCTCGGCGGCCGAGCCCGCGACGATCGCCCGCCGGATCGGGTAGGCGCGGCGCCCCTCCTGGAGGGTGGACACGACCGCCGGGAAGTTCTCCTCGTCCTTCTCCCGCAGGTGGGCCGCGAGCCTGTCGCGGTAGGCCAGCTCGGCCGCCTCCGCCTTGGCCGACCACACGACGATCCTGGGCCGCTCCTCTTGTTGCGCCGGGGCGGCCGACGGCCCCTCGGCCAGCACGACGTGGCAGTTCGTTCCGCCCACCCCGAAGGAGCTGACCCCGGCGAACCGCGGCCGGTCCGGCTTCCTGGGCCAGGGGACCAGACGATCGGCCACGTAGAACGGGGTCTCCTGGATCCGCAGCTTGGGGTTGGGCTCGGTGAAGTTGGCCGTCGCCGGGATCTCCCCGTGCCTCAGCGCGTACGCCGCCTTGATCAGCGACGCGATGCCGGCCGCGTGGCCGAGGTGGCCGACGTTGCCCTTGACCGAACTGAGCGCGCACGATCCGGGAGCGAGATCCGCGCCGCCCGCCAGGCTGCCCGACACCGCGCGGAACGCCCGGTCCAGCGCCGCCACCTCGATCGGATCGCCGAGCGGGGTGCCCGTCGCGTGCGCCTCGACGTAGGAGACGTCGGCGGGAGAGACGCCGGCCATGCCCAGCGCCTGGGCCACCGCCGCCGCCTGGCCGTTCAGCGACGGGGCGCTGAACCCGGCCTTGTCGGAGCCGTCGTTGTTCACCGCGCTGCCGCGGATGACGGCGAGGATCGTGTCCCCGTCCGCGAGCGCGTCGTCCAGCCGCTTGAGCACCACCGCGCCGCAGCCGGTGCCGAACAGCGTGCCGTTGGCCTTGACGTCGAAGGGGCGCACGTGCCCGTCCCGGGAGACCGGCCCTCCCTCCTCCCACAGGTATCCGTGAGCCACGGGGAACTCCACGTCCACCCCGCCGGCCAGGGCGACGTCGCACTCGCCGTTGCGCAGAGCCTGGGCCGCCAGGTGGACGGCGACCAGCGAGCTGGAGCAGGCGGTCGACAGCGTGATCGCCGGGCCCCGCAGGGAGAACTTGTAGGCGACCGTGCTCGCCACGTAGTCGATGTTGTTCAGTGAGCTGAGCATGAAGCTGCTCGTGGCCGACACGTCCCCCATGTACCGCAGGTGGAGGTCGATGTACCGGTTGGTGCCCGAGGTGGCGTAGACGCCGACGTCGCCGTCGATCGCGTAGGGGTTGAATCCGGCGTTCTCCAGCGCGGAGTGCGCGACCTCCAGGAACATCCGGATCTGCGGGTCGCTGTGGGCGGCCTCCCGCGGGGTGTAGCCGAAGAAGGCCGCGTCGAAGTTCTCCACGTCGGGCGCCGAGGCGACGGCCTTGACGTAGCCCGTCTGGTTCAGCAGGTCTCGCGGCACCCCGGCCGCCCACAGCTCGTCGTCCGTGGGAAACGCGATGGACTCCACGCCGTCACGCAGATTGGCCCAGTACTGCTCGGCGTCGCCCGCGCCCGGAAACCGCCCCGCGACACCGATGATCGCGACATGATGTTCCGAGCCGTGCTGAGTGCCGTGACCATCGCTGTGTTCAGTGCCGTGTTCAGTGCTCATTTGGATGTCCTCATCTCGTACCGAGGTTCCCGGCTGGCTTGTCCCGCAGCTCGCGCCGGATGGCCCGGCGCTGGGCCGCGTCGGACGTCACCGGGTTCAGCCGGCCCGCCCGGGCCGGCGCGTGCCCGGCCGCCGACCCGGACAGATGCGCGGCGAGCGAGCGCACGGTGGGATGGGCGAACAGCGTCACGATCGGGATGTCCCTCCCGAGCCGGCGCCGCAGCGCCTGCTGGACCTGGGCCATGAGCAGCGAGGTGCCGCCCAGGTCGAAGAAGTTCACGTCCGCGGCGACCGCCCGCAGCCGGAGGATCTCGCCCCACGTCTCCGCGATGCGCCGTTCGAGGGGTGTCGACGGAGCCTCGCCGCCGGTCTCGAGAGCCGTCCAATTGGGCAGCCCGGCCCGGTCGACCTTTCCGTTCGGGGTCATGGGCAGGCCTTGCAGCACGACGATCCCGGCGGGAAGCAGATGGCCGGGGAGTTCCTGTCGCAGGTCTGCCCTGAGCCGGGCCAGCCCGACGGGCTCCGCCCCGGCCGGGACGACGTAGCTCACCAGACGCGCCTCGCCGTCCGGCCCCCGGCGCGCGACCGAGACGCAGTCCCGCACGTACGGCAGGCGAACGGCGCGCAGGTCGATCTCGGCGGGCTCGGCCCGATGCCCCGCGATCATCACCTGGTCGTCGGCCCGCCCTGTCAGCACGACCGACCCATCGGGCTGTCTTCGGCCCAGATCGCCGGTGTCGTAGCGGCCGTCGTGCCCGTGAGTGAGGTGAGGCGTGCGGACGACGATCCGCCCTATCTCCCCGACCGCCGCCGCCAGCCCGCCCACACCCTCCACGAGCAGCTCGGCCCCTTCGACGCCGCGTCCGATCGGCACCGGCAGCTCGCCCGGCCCACCCGGCTCCCCCGGGGCGACGACGTGCCAGCCCGCCACCTGCGGGGTCTCGGTCGTGCCGTACGCGTTGACCACCACGACGCCGGGCGCGAGACCGCGCAGGGTGGCGACGTCGGCCCACCGGAGCTGATCACCGCCGCAGACGGCCAGCCGCAGATCGGGCAGTAGTGGCTCGGGCAGCCGGAGGCCGCCGCGGGCACCGGCCAGTGACCGGACGAGGGGCGGGGTGAGATGAGCGATCGTCACCCGTTCGGCGGCGAGCCAGGCGAGCAACTCGCGGGGGGCCCGGATCAGGTCCGGAGGCGGCACGGAGATCGTCGCGCCGGTCCACAGGGGGGCGAACACGTCACGCAGCAGCGGGTCGTGGGCCAGCCCGGACAGCATCGCGAACCGATCCCCCGGGCATATCGCGAACCTCCGCGCGTAAACCTCCAGGAAGTGGGCGACCGGCCCCTGATCTCCCCGTGCGGCCCGCGGACGCCCGGTGGTCCCCGACGTGAACGCGACATAGGCCAGGCCACGCGCGGGGGTTCCGCGCAGGGGCGGCCCGTCCTCCGGCGTCCCGGGCACCGCCAGTACGGCCGGCACTCGCCGCGCCAGCTCCTCCGGAAGCGGGCCGGCCTCGGCCAGGTGGAGCAGCGCGACCGGTCGCGCCTCCTCTATCTGGGCGGCCAAGCGAGCGGGCGGGTAGGCCGGGTCGAGCACGAGGAAGGCAGCGCCCGCCTCGAGCACCCCCAGCAGTGCCGCGACCAGGGAGAGCCCCCGGTGTGCGTAGACCGCGACCACGTCGTCCGCGTCGCCGCCCGCGTCCCGTCCCGTGTCGCGGCCTGCCAGGCGCCCGGCCACCGCGCCCGCCCAGCAGGACAGCTGGCGATAGGTGACGGCTCCGGTGGGCGCGCGCACCGCGACCGCGTCGGGCGTGCGGCCCGCCATGGCGGCCACGGCGGACGGCAGCGACGAGAACGACGGCAGCGAGGGAAACGCGGACGGCCCGCTCCCCGCTCCGCTCTCAACGGCTGGGGTCTCGCCACCGTGATCGCCCGGATCGGCGGGATCGGCGGTCAGGGTGTGCCGGTCGAGCGGCGCGTCCGGATCGGCGGCGACCCGCCGGAGGAGCACGATGAACTGCTCCATGAACGCGGACATGTGCTCCTCGTCGCAGCGACCGCCGTCGAAGATCAGCTCGATCTCCAGGTCGTCCGGCCCCTCCATGACGTACGCGTTGAGGTCGAACAGGGCCCCCACGACGGGCGGCGGGAGCATCTCGGTGACCAGGCCCGCCATGCCGGGGGCCTGGTCGGGGGGACCGAGGAAGTTGAACCACGCCCGGAACGGGACACCCGCGCCGGAACGCCGCAGTTCGCGTTGCACCAGGTCAAAGGGAACGTCCTGGGCCTGGGCCGCGCCGGCCACGGCCGCGCGGGTCAGCCGTACGGCGTCGCTGAACGCCGCGTCTCCCGGCACGCCGGCCCGCAGCGGAACCGTGTTGACGAAGAAGCCCGCCAGGTCCTCGGTGCCCGGGACCGTCCGGTCGCCGAACGGGACCCCGACCACGAGGTCCTCCCCGCCGGACCAGCGGCGCAGGACCGTCATGAAGGCGGTGAGCAGCGTTACGAACACCGTGGCGCGCTGCTCCCGGGCCAGGCCGCGCACGGCGTCGGTCAGGTCGGGGCCGAGTGTGGCGGCCGTCCGCCGCGGCCCGCCGTCCGAGGGGCCTGTGGGAGGTGGCAGCGCGCGGGCCGGAGGCACGCCCGCAAGGTGCTCCCGCCAGTAGGCGAGCTGGTGGTCGAAGTCGCCGCGCTCCAGCCGCCCGGCGTACCAGGCGGAGTGGTCCAGGTAGCTGAAGGGCAGCGGGGGAAGCTCCGGCTCGGTCCCCTGGACCAGCGCCGAGTAGATGATCCCGAGGTCGCGCAGCAGGATCCGCAGTGTCCAGCCGTCGGAGACGATGTGGTGCATGGAGAGCGCGAGCACGCGGCCGGGGCCGTCGGGCAGGAGGGCCGCTCTCAGCAGCGGCGGCCTCGACAGATCGAACGGCCGGCGGGCGAACTCCTGGATCCACCCATCGATGCCGGCGGCTCCGGGTTCGGCGATCTCGAGGAGGTCCTCCCCCGCCACCGCGACCCGCCGGCTCTGCCGAACTCTCTGGATGGGGCCGCCTGCGGTCATCAGGAAGGCGGTGCGGAGGACGGCGTGCCTGTCCACCAGGCGCCGCAGGGCCGCCCGCAGTACGGGCACGTCGAGCGGGCCGGTGAGGCGGATGACCGCGGGGATGTTGTAGTCGGCCAGGCCGCCCGCCAGCCGGTCCAGCAGCCACAGCCGGTTCTGGGCCGGAGACAGTGGCCCTTCGGTGCGGGCGGGGTCGGCCGGGATCGGCTCTCCGGCGACAGCCCCGGCCACCAGCCGAGCCAGCTCGGCGACGGTCGGGTGCTCCAGCAACGCCGCGGGCGGCAGCTCGGCGCCGAGCTCCGCCCGGATCAGCCCGGCGACCTGGGCCGCGAGCAGCGAGTTGCCGCCCAGCTCCCAGAAGTCGGCCCCAGCGGCCGGGACGGCGCGGCCGAGGACGCGGGCCCAGATCCCCGCCACGGCCGCCTCGGCCGTACCGGCCGTGATGCCCGGCGGCACGACGCCTGACGTCCCGAAGCCTGACGCTCCGGGGGCGAACGCTTCGGGGGCGGACGGCTCCGGGGCGAGCGGCTGGGCGGACGGCCACTCCCGCAGCGGGGGCAGGCGGTCCCGATCCACCTTGCCGTTCGGAGTGACCGGGAAGCCGTCCAGCACGGTGACGAGGGCGGGCACCATCCCGGGCGGGAGCTGCCGCGCCGCATGGCGGTGCAGCTCGCCGGGGTCGAGCCGGTCGGCGGCGGGGATCACGTAAGCGGCCAGCTCGGTGCGGGCGGCGCCGTCGGCCGTCACCTCGTGCGGGACGACGACGGCGGCCCGCACTCCGGGATGGGCGGCCAGCGCCCTTTCCACCTCGGCCAGGTGGACGCGCACCCCCCGGACCTTGACCTGGTCGTCCCTCCGGCCGAGGTAGTACAGCTCACCGCCCGGCAGCCACCTCACTCTGTCGCCCGTGCGGTAGAGCCGGGCGCCCGGCGGGCCCTCGGGAGAGGGGACGAAGCGCTGCGCGGTGGTGGCGGGATCGGCCTGGTAGCCGCGGGCGAGCCGCACGCCGCCCACATACAGCTCGCCTTCCTGGGCCGGGCGCAGGTCGCCGTCCAGCACGTGCAGCTCCGTCGCCGCGAACGGGCGGCCGATGGGCACGCCGGTCTCCTCGTACGGCCCGGCTCCCGTCTCGTGATAGGTGCAGTCGATCGTCGTCTCGGTCAGGCCGTACGTGTTGAAGATCCGGACGTCCGGGCCGGTGACCGCGCGCAGCGACCGGTAGTCCGCGGCCGTCCAGTTCTCGCCGCCGACCACCAGGCACCGGGCGGACCCGAGGCGCTGTCCGGTCTGGAGCAGGTGGCTCACCAGCGGCCGCAGCAGCGAGGGGGTGAACTCGGCGAGGTCGGGCCGGACGCGCCGGATGAACGCGTGCAGGGCGGGCGGGCTCAGCAGCGTCTCCCCCGGGCACATCACCAGGCGGCAGCCGGTGAGCAGGGCACGCGCCACGTCGCCGGTGGCGACGTCGAAGCCGAAGCCGGCGACCTGAAGGACGCTCGTGATGTCCGTCCCGAGACCGTAGAGCCGGATCCAGTCGTCGAGGGTGGCAAGCAGCGCCCGCCGGCTGACCCCGACGCCCTTGGGAGCGCCGGTCGAGCCGGACGTGTAGATCAGGTAGGCGAGGACGTCGACGTCGTCCGGGCGCCGATCCCGCTCGTCCGGCTCGGGAAGGGCGCCGTGGTCGAGGGCGTCACGATCGGGGGCGCCGTGGTCGGGGGCGTCACGGTCGACCGCGAGCTGCGGAATCGGGATCCCGGCGAGCCGGTGGCGCAACCGGCCGTGGGTCAGGATGGCGACCGGCCTGACCTCGGCGAGGACCGCTCTGAGCCGGGCTCGGGGAGTCTGCGGGTCGAGCGCGAGATGCGCGGCCCCGGCCCGCCAGGTGGCGAGGACGCAGGCCGGCAGGTCGGCGGTGCGGTCCACGAGGATCGCGACGGTTCGCTCCGGCCCGGCTCCCCGTGCGCGCAGCCGGCGCGCTATGGCGGCGGCCCGGGCGTCGAGCTCGCGGTAGGTGAGGACCCGGTCCCCGTCCTCGACGGCCGGCGCGTCCGGCATGCGCCGGACGACCTCGGCGAACCGCTGGGCGGGGGACAACGCGGGATCGCCGCCGCTCACTCGTTCCGCCCCAGGATGCACCACTCCAGCACGGCCTTGGCGCTGTGCGCCTTGTTCTCCGCCTGGTCGAAGGCGATGCTGGCGGCCCCGTCCAGCACCTCGGCCGTCACGTCCTCGCCCCGATGGGCGGGCAGGTCGTGCATGAACACGGCCTCCTGGTGCCGGGCCATGAGCGCCCGGTTCACCTGGAAGGGGGCGAACACCGCCCGCCAGTCCGGATCGGGCTTCGACGTGCCGGTCGTCTGCCATCGGGTGGTGTAGACGACGTCCACCCCGCCGGGGGCGTCCGCCGGGTCGTGTGTCTCCCAGACCGAGGCGTCGTGCTCCTTCGCCAGCCGTACGGCTTCCGCGAGGATCTCCGCGTCCAGGCCGTAGCCGGGCGGTGTGGCGAGGCACAGCGAGACACCGGCGTACCGGGGCAGCGCCAGCGCCAGCGCGGCGGCGGTGTTGTTCCCCTCCCCCACATACAGGATCCGCAGCCCGGCGATCCGCCCGAAATGCCGCCACATGGTCGTCAGGTCCGCCAGGGCTTGGGTCGGATGCTCGTCGGCGCTCATCGCGTTGACGACGGCCATCCTGCCCTGGCCGGCGAGCGCCTCGACTTCGCGGGGATCCCCCGCGGTACGCACGACCAGCGCGTCGAGCATCCGGGCCAGCACCCGCGCGGTGTCCTCCATCGACTCGCCGGTGTTGAGCTGCAGGTCCTCCGGGCCGTAGGCGACATGACCCGCGCCGAGACGCAGCGCGGCGGAGGCGAACGCGGTGCGCGTCCTCGTGGAGGTCGCCCGGAAGAAGCCACCCACGACCAGGTCGGCCAGCGGCCGGTGCCCACGGGATTCCGGACCGGCGAACCAGGCGCCCCGCCGTACCAGATAGTCCACGTCACGGTCCGACAAATGCCGAAGCGAGGTCATATGTGAGTGCACGGGGCCATGGTGTCCACCGGTGACGCGAGCAACAATGCGGGCGGCAGAGGTTGGCGAGAAGTCGTCACGCCGCTTGACCGGGGGAACGCCCGGCAATTCCCTCCAGTCCATGCCCATTGTCCGAGTAGGAGCGCTGTCGTTCTCGTACGAGATCCACGGGACCGGCCGGCCCGTGATGCTGATCCCCCCGGCCGGCACCCGGGCCGCGATCTGGTCCATGCACCAGGTCACGGCTTTGATCGCGGCCGGCTACCGGGTGGTGACGTTCGACGCCCGCGGCACGGCGCCGTCGTCGGTGCCGCCGGGGCCGTACCGGCTCGCCGACCTGGCCGCGGACGCCGCCGGGCTGATCACGGAGCTGGGGCTCGCGCCCTGCGCGGTCATCGGGGCGTCGCTCGGCGCCATGACCGCGCAGGAGCTCGCCCTGGCCAGGCCGGACCTGGTCCGGGCGGCCGTGATGCTCGGCACCCGGGGCCGTACCGACTTCTTCCGCCAGTCCTCCGCGCGGGCCGCGGCGGCCCGCATGCGGGAACCGTCCGTGGGCGGCGACTTCGAGACGGTGGCGCACATGACTCAGCTGTTCGGCGCCGCCACGCTCGCCGACGACCGGGCCGCCGCCGACTGGTTCGCCGTGCTACGCCGGTTCCCGATGCGGGGGGCCGGGGCTGCGGCGCAGTACGAGGCGACCGTGATCCCCGATCGGACGCCGGCGCTGGCCGGCGTCACGCGGCCCTGCCTCGTCGTCGCCTTCGGCGACGATGTGGTGACCCCTCCCGCGATGTGCCGGGAGGTCGCCAAGGCCATTCCGCACTGCCGGTACGCCGAGATCCCGGAAGCCGGGCACTTCGGGTTCCTGGAGGCGCCGGTCGAGGTGAACGGCGCGCTCCTCGACTTCCTGGCTGAGACGGGATGACGAGTCGTGGCGGGGCGGGATGACGAGTCGTGGCGGGGCGGGATGACGAGTCGTGGCGGGGCGGGTTGACGAGGAGAAACCCGGGGGCCGGTCTCAGTGGAACGGCATGTGCTCGGGGGGCTGGGCCGTCCTGGGGGAGACGGGTCCGGCCGCCGCTGCCACCCACCGGCGCCTGACGATCTCCACGCCCGCCTGGAAACGGGTGTCTACCCCCAGATAGTCGAGCAGCTCGGCCACCCGCCTGCTGTAGGTGCGGGCCGACATGTTGAGCCGGCGGCTCGCGGTCGTGTCCGGCACGCCGGAGAGCAACTCCTCCAGGATCGGACGCAGCCGCGGCGGCGGCGACAGGTCGCGGGCCGGGGCGCGACCCAGGTCGTGGGGCGAGGACAGGGCCACCGTGCTCCCCCTTCCGCCGGACACGCGACTCCAACCGCTGCGCCTGACGCTAGCCGCGGGCCTCTACACGTCTACGTGGTGATCGCGCATCGGCTGCCGCATAGATTGCGCATAAACCCCCGAGTAAGAAACATGAGCGCCACTCGGACCACTGGAACAATTGCCACTAAAGGGTTGACAACGGTAACTCGACCTACTACCAACAACATGTCGCATCGGAAAATCTCGCCTCCCCGTTGGTCCGCGCGGCATATCGTCAAGGAGGACGCCGAGATGGAGTTCCGTATTCTGGGCAATCTCGAAGCGCAGGTGGGAGACCGCCGCGCCAATCTCGGCGGACTCAGGACCCGAAGTTTCCTGGCCGCGCTATTGCTCCACGCGGGGCAGCCGGTTACTCTTACCCGCCTCACCGAGTCATTGTGGACCGAGCCGCCCGCCTCGGCGACGGCCAACCTGCGCACGTACGCCACGCACCTCCGGCGGCGCCTCGACGAGGCGGAGCCCGGGGCAGACGACCGGCTGGAGACCGTGCCGTCCGGCTATCGTCTGATCGTCGGGCCCGATGAGCTGGATCTCCTCCAGTTCGAGGCGCTCACGGCGGAGGGCGAGCTCCTGTACGCCCAGGGCCGCCTGGCGGAGGCGAGCGCCCGTTACGACGAGGCGTTGCGGATGTGGCGAGGACGACCGCTGGAGAACGTATCCGGGGGCGCCCTGCTCGACGCGAGCATCGCCTGGCTGGAAGAACGCCGCCTGATGGGCACCGAGCAGGCACTGGACATCCTGCTGGCCGCCGGGCTGCATTCCAAGGCCGTCGCCGAGCTTCGGCGCCTGGTGGGCGAGTTTCCGCTGCATGAGCGCATGTGGTCCCGGCTGCTCGTCGCCCTGCACGAGTCGGGGCGGCGGGCGGACGCCCTGGCCACCTACGCGAGGGCCCGGGCCTGCCTCGTGGAGCACGCCGGGGTGGAGCCGGGGCCCGAGTTGCGCCGTCTCCACCAATTGATCCTGGCGAGCGACGGCCAACGAGCCGCGTCCCCCGCCCCGGCATTCACCCCGATGTCCATGGACCCCGGGCCCGGATACCCGGACTTTCGTTCAATGAAAATGAGCGCCATTCCAGGACGAGAATTCTCCTGAGAGCCGAATGACGTTCTTGTCAAATTTCGCCGACACCCGGCGCGTTTCACTGGAGGGACGCCGGCACTATTGACCACGGCTGTTTCCCCGCCGAGAACGACGGGGTCATGCCGCGCCGGCTTCGATCGGGCACGCGCAGGGCCGCGAGGCGCCATCTGCGCCGCGCGCGGCAGGGCTTGACTTGTCGGGACACGCCCCTCTAGCGCTTGCCGCCCTTCTGGAGAGCCTCGGCGAGTTGCTTCTTCGACATCCCCGAGCGGCCGGGGATGTCCGCCTCCTGGGCGCGCTGGTAGAGCTCTTCCCGGCTCATCTCCGAGACGTCCTGCCCGCCGCGCCCGGACTTGGCCTTGCCCTTCTTGGGACCGCCGGCGGACATCACGCTGATGACCAGGTCCCGCGCCTTGTGCTCGCTGAAGGCCCGGCCGAGCTCCGTCAGCCGCTGCCCGGGGACGGCCTTCGCGAATCCCGGCAGGATCTTGTTCTCCTCCTCCTGGACGTGGTGGTTGATCGCCTGTGCACACTCCTGAAGGAGCCTGTCGAAGTTCTTGTCGTCCGCCTTGGCGTCGAGCAACTGGAGCAGGATCCGTTCGGCCTGGTGGTGTTCCTCCGCTCCCTCGTGGACCTCGTCCTTCTCCTCCGGGACAGTCTTGGCGATCTCGGGATAGACGAGGTCTTCCTCCGCCCGCGAGTGGGCGACGAACTTGGCCGCCAGCTCCGCGAGGAGCGCGGGGCGGTTCTCCACGTCCTTCTTGAGTCGGTCGAACAGGGCCTCGACCTCACGATGGTCGGTCTTGATCATGCTGATGACGTCTGTCATGGCGCTTTCCCCCTTGCCGGCTGGCCGTACCCGGCCAAAGGAGACATACACCTACAAAATGGACCGTTCCCCGCTCGCGTCTCCCTTGCCCAGCACAAGATGATCTTTGCGAAATTACGGACATCAGTTGTCCTTTACCGTCTTGCTCGTATGTACGGTCGATAACAGGGGAGTCTCCCCAGAAGGGGAAACAACGGGGGCATCACCTGGGGAAGTGGTCCGTGATGGACCAGGCAGTCCTGGCTTCTGTTCCGGAGATCTTCGCACGTCGCGTGGGGCCCGCCCGCAGTCTCGCGACCGAGGCCGAACGGGTGGCCCGAGCCTGTCACGCCATGGCGACGCGGTTCCACCGTGGGGGGCGGCTCATCGTCTTCGGCAACGGGGAGGCGGCCACCGACGCCCAGCACATCTCGGTGGAGTTCGTCCATCCGGTGATCGTCGGTAAGCGGGCACTGCCCTCGTTCTCGCTGACGAGCGACGTGGCGACCATCACAGGGATCGCCGCCGAGACCGATTTCGGCGACGTCTTCGCCCACCAGCTCCGCCATCTCGGAGCGCCGGTCGACATCGCACTGGGTGTCTCACCGTACGGCAACTGCGTGAACGTGCTCAGAGCCCTGGAGACGGCCAGGGAGCTGGGCCTGCTCACGATCGCGCTCGTGGGCGGGGACGGCGGGGAGATCGCGCGGAGCCCGGCCGTCGACCACGTCCTCATCGCCCCCACCGGCGACCCCCGTGTCGCCAAGGAGGTGCACGTCACCACCTACCACATCCTGTGGGAGCTGGTGCACGTGTTCTTCGAGCAGCCCGGCGTTCTGGATCCCCAGGTGGTCGCATGACCGCTCATGATCCGGCCCGGACGGGCCCAAGCGTGACATGCCACGCCGAGGTCTGCGTGACCTGCTCGGACGAGGCGGTGCCGGTGACAGTGGTCAGCCTGCTGGAGGCGGATCTCGCGGTCGTGGACACCGGGCGGGGCCGGGAAGAGGTGAGCGTCGCCCTGGTGGAGGCCAGGGTCGGGGACACCATTCTCGTGCACGCCAAAGAGGCGATCGCCGTGCTGGGATCGGCCGGGGCGAGCGAGGGTCCGGCCCGCCAGCAGGTAGGGGTGAGGAGGTGACCACGTGAGCAGCGCCGATGACTCGATGGAGTCGCTGTACCCGTTCCTCTACTCGGCCTCCGCCGACCTCGACCGCGTCCTCACGGCGGTCCGCCAGTCCACCGTCGACAAGGCCAACGAGATCGTCGCGCTGCGCCAGACCGTGGCCGACCGCGACGGCGCCCGGATGGCCGCCTGCGCCGAGGCCATGGCCGCGGCCTTCAGCCGGGGCGCGCGGCTGTTCGCGTTCGGCAACGGCGGCAGCTCGACCGACGCGCAGGACGTGGCCGCCCTGTTCCTTCACCCGGAAGGCCACCCCGAAGGCCACCCCGAAAGTCACCCGGAAGGTCACCCGGGGAGCACGGCCCGGCCGCTGCCGGCGTTCGCCCTGACCGCGGACATCGCGGTGGTGACGGCCCTGTCGAACGACATCGGGTTCGAGGTGGTGTTCGCCCGTCAGCTCGCCGCGTCCGGCCGCGCGGGGGACATCGCGTTCGGGCTGTCGACGAGCGGCAACTCGCGCAACCTCATCGCCGCCTTCGAGGAGGCCGACAGGCGCGGGATGATCACGGTCGGGCTGGCCGGCTACGACGGCGGGCAGATGGCCGAGCTGGGCACCATCGACCATCTGTTCGTGGTGCCGTCGTCCTCGGTGCACCGCATCCAGGAGGCTCAGACCACCGTCTACCACGCGCTCTGGGAGCTGACCCAGGACGCCCTCACGCGGCTCGGCCCGGCAGCCGAGGCTCCGGTGCCGCCGCGCGCCAAGTGAAACGTGAAACACGTTCGATCCGCCCGAGGGTGGTGAGGCGCATGACCGCGCCGACCGACACGCAAGAGACCACATCGCAAGCGCAGGAAGAACCGGTGATCCATATTCTGTGGATCAACGCGGGGCTGAGCTGCGACGGCGACTCGGTGGCGCTCACGGCGGCGACCCAGCCGAGCATCGAGGAGATCGTGCTGGGGGCGCTTCCCGGGCTGCCGAAAATCGCCGTGCACTGGCCGCTGATCGACTTCGAGTGCGGCCCCATGCAGGGCGCGGACACCTTCATCGAGTGGTGGTACAAGGCCGACCGCGGCGAGCTGGAGCCGTTCGTGCTGGTCATCGAGGGGTCCATCCCGAACGAGTCGATCAAGCGCGAGGGGTACTGGTGCGGGTTCGGCAACAACCCGGAGACCGGGCAGCCCATGACGACCAGCGAGTGGCTGGACCGGCTGGCGCCCAAGGCGACCGCGATCCTCGCCGCCGGCACCTGCGCAACCTACGGCGGCATCCACGCCATGGCCGGCAATCCCACCGGCGCGATGGGCGTCGCCGACTACCTGGGGTGGGACTGGCGGTCCAAGGCGGGGCTGCCGATCGTCAACGTGCCCGGCTGCCCGATCCACCCCGACAACCTGTCGGAGACGATCCTCTACCTGCTCTACCAGCTCGCGGGCCAGGCGCCGATGATTCCTCTGGACGAGGCGCTGCGCCCGACCTGGCTGTTCGGCATGACCGTCCACGAGGGTTGCGACCGGGCGGGCTACTACGAGCAGGGCCAGTTCGCCACCGAGTACGGCTCGCCGAAGTGCCTCGTCAAGATCGGCTGCTGGGGACCGGTCGTGAAGTGCAACGTCCCCAAGCGCGGCTGGATCAACGGCATCGGCGGCTGCCCCAACGTGGGAGGCATCTGCATCGCCTGCACGATGCCGGGCTTCCCCGACAAGTTCATGCCTTTCATGGACGAGCCGCCGGGCGCCCGCGTCTCGGCGACCGCCAGCGAGGCCTACGGCACGGTTGTCCGCACCCTGCGCAACATCACCTTCAAGACGGTGGACAAGGAGCCGAAGTGGCGCAGGCGGGGCCGCGAGCTGCTCACTGGATACAAGGCGCCCTGGAGCTGACATGACGTACTCACCGGAGAAGGAACGTCAACTGGTCGAGATGGCCTGGGATCCCATCACCCGGATCGTCGGCAGTCTCGGCATCTACGCCAAGGTCGACTTCGCCAACAGGGAGGTCGCGGAGTGCTACAGCACGTCGTCGGTCTTCCGCGGCTACAGCATCTTCATGAAGGGCAAGGACCCCCGCGACGCTCACTTCATCACCAGCCGGATCTGCGGGATCTGTGGCGACAACCATGCCACGTGCTCGGTCTACACCCAGAACATGGCGTACGGCGTGGCCCCGCCGGCCATCGGGGAGTGGATCATCAACCTGGGCGAGTCGGCCGAGTACATGTTCGATCACAACATCTTCCAGGAGAACCTCGTCGGGGTGGACTACTGCGAGAAGATGGTCCGCGAGACCAACCCCGGCGTGCTGGCGCAGGCCGAGCGGACCGAGGCGCCGCACGCGGCCGAGCACGGCTACCGGACGATCGCCGACATCATGCGCTCGCTGAACCCACTGGAAGGCGAGTTCTACCGCGAGGCGCTCGCGATGAGCCGGACGACCCGCGAGATGTTCTGCCTCATGGAGGGCAGGCACGTGCACCCCTCGACGCTGTACCCGGGCGGCGTGGGCACGGTCGCCACCGTTCAGGTGTTCACGGACTACCTGACCAGGCTGATGAGGTACGTCGAGTTCCTGAAGCGGGTCGTCCCCATGCACGACGACCTGTTCGACTTCTTCTACGAGGCGCTGCCCGGCTACGACCAGGTAGGCCGGCGGCGGGTCCTGCTGGGCTGCTGGGGCAGCCTCAACGACCCGGACTACTGCGACTTCACCTACGAGAACATGAGCGACTGGGGCCGGCGGATGTTCGTCACCCCCGGTGTCATCGTGGATGGCAAGCTCGTCACCAACGATTTGGTGGACATCAACCTCGGCATCCGGATCCTGCTCGGCAGCTCCTACTACGAGGACTGGGCGGACATGGAGCCGTTCGTCACCCAGGACCCGCTGGGCAACCCGGTCGACATCCGGCATCCCTGGAACCAGCACACCATCCCGCATCCGCAGAAGCGGGACTTCACCGACAAGTACAGCTGGGTCATGTCGCCGCGCTGGTTCGACGGGGAGGGTCTGCTGGCGCTGGACACCGGCGGCGGCCCGCTCGCCCGGCTGTGGTCCACGGCGCTCAACGGGCTCGTCGACATCGGCTACGTCAAGGCCACCGGCCACAGCGTGCTGATCAACCTGCCGAAGACGGCCACCAGGCCGGAGACGACGTTCGAGTGGACGATCCCCGAGCGCGACGGCCGGCTGCTGTCCAACACGCTCGAACGCAACAGAGCCAGGACCTACTTCCAGGCGTACGCGGCGGCATGCGCGCTGCACTTCGTGGAGCAGGCGCTGAACGAGGTGCGCCAGGGGCACACCAAGACCTGGACGCCCTTCACGGTGCCCGAGGAGGCGATCAGCTGCGGGTTCACCGAGGCGGTCCGCGGCGTGCTGTCCCACCACATGGTGATCAGGAACGGAAAGATCGCCAACTACCACCCGTATCCGCCGACGCCCTGGAACGCCAGCGTCCGCGACGTCCACGGGACGCCCGGGCCGTACGAGGACGCCGTGCAGAACACTCCGATCTTCGAGGAGAACCCGCCGGAGACCTTCAAGGGGATCGACATCATGCGCACGGTCCGCAGCTTCGACCCGTGCCTGCCCTGCGGCGTGCACATGTACCTGGGCGGCGGCAGGGAGCTGCGCACCGTCCACAGCCCCCATGGGTTCACCGTGACGTAGACGAAGGAACATAGACGGAGGGAGACGCGAACGATGCCGGGAGCTCGCGACGTACAGGCGGCCGGCGACCGCGTGGACGCGCTGATCGCCGAGCTGGGCACGCTGGCCGACGCGCGGGCCCGCGCCAAGGCGGAGGAGCTCGTGCGGGCCCTCATCGAGCTGTACGGCGCGGCGCTGGAGCGCGTCGTCGAGATCGTCACCGAGGCCGGCGCGGCCGAGGTGCTGCGCGGGCTGACCCGTGACGACCTCGTCTCCGGCCTGCTCGTGGTGCACGACCTCCACCCGCTGACGACGGCGGAGCGGGTCCGCGCGGCGCTCGACGAGGTGCGCCCCTACCTGGGCCTGCATGAAGGCGGGGTGGAGCTCCTGGACGTCGACCCCGCCGGGGTGGTGCGGCTGCGGCTGGAGGGCACCTGCAACGGCTGCCCGTCCTCCCAGATCACCGTCACGCACGCGATCGAACGGGCCATCGCGCGGGCCGCGCCGGAGGTGTCGGAGGTCGAGGTCGAAGGGGTGGCCGTCGAAGGGGCGGCCGTCGGGGGCGTGACCGGCCCGGCGAGCCCGCTGCTGCAGATCCAGCCGCGGCCTCCCGGACCGTGCCCCGTACCGGATGAGCAGGTGCCGGATGATCAGGTGCCGGATGAGCAGGTGCCGGAGGAGGTCTCATGACGACCGGGCTGCGCCGGTTCCGCGAGCCTCCGCAGGCAGGCCCTCAGCAGGCCGTGGAGCGGTGTGAGATGTGCGCCGAGCCGCTCGGAGAGCACCACGGCCACGTGGTGAACCTCGAGAGCCGCGCCTTGATGTGCACCTGCCGCGGGTGCTACCTGCTGTTCACCCCGAGGGGAGCCGCCGGGGGCCGGTACCGGGCCGTGCCGGAGCGCTACCTCCACGCGCCGTCGTTCCGGATCTCGGCGGCCGACTGGGACGAGCTGCAGATCCCCGTTCGCACGGCGTTCTTCTTCCGCAACTCCGCACTCGGCCGGACCGTCGCCTTCTATCCCAGTCCCGGCGGGGCGACCGAGTCGCTTCTCCCGATGGAGACATGGGAAAGAGTCCTGGAGGCCAACCCGGCGCTGGCCGAGGCCGAGCCGGACGTCGAGGCGCTGCTGGTCGACCGCCGTCCGGACGGTTTCGCGTGCCATCTCGTGCCAATCGACGCCTGCTACCGGCTGGTCGGCCTGGTGCGGCTGCACTGGAAGGGCTTCGACGGTGGGCGGGAGGCGTGGGAGGCCATCGACGGCTTCTTCGCCGATCTGCGCCGTCGCGGCGAGGTCATACCACGGGGAGGGGACGATGGCGACTGAGCTCCGCTTCGACTGCCTGGACGCGCGGGCGGAGGCCTACGCGGCCTCTCCGACGTTGATGTTCCGGCTGCGCATCGCCGATCCGTCCGCGGCCGGGGTCCACGCCATCGCGCTGCGGTGCCAGATCCGCGTCGAACCGCAGCGCAGGCGGTACGACGAGAGCGAGACCGCGCTTCTCGCGGATCTCTTCGGCCGGCCGTCCCGGTGGGGGGACACGCTGAAGCCGATGCAGTTCGCCCACGTGACGGCCATGGTGCCGGGCTTCGCGGGGACCACGGAGATCGACCTGCCGGTGCCCTGCAGCTACGACCTGGAAGTGGCCGCGGGGAAGTACTTCGCGTCGCTGGACGACGGAGAGGTCCCGCTGCTCCTGCTCTTCAGCGGCACCGTCTTCGCCAGGAGCGAGACCGGCTTCTCCGTACGGCAGGTGCCCTGGGAGTGCGAGACCCGCTACCGGCTGCCGGTGGCCGTGTGGCGGGACCTGATGGACCGCTACTTCCCCGGCTCCGGCTGGCTGCGGCTGGGCCGCGACACCCTGCGGGACCTGCACCGGTTCAAGACGGAACGGGCGCTGGCCACCTGGGACGAGACTGTGAACGCGCTGCTCCGGCTCCCGCCCGAGGAGACGCTTCCCTTCAAGGACGCCGGCCGTTTCGAGGACGCCCGCGACATCGAGGACGCACACGACATGAGGGAGGCACGTGACATGAGGCAGGCACGGGGATGAGCGCGCCGATGGAGACGGCCCGCCGCGTCGCCGACGCCGTCCTCTACGAGGGCTACCTCCTCTACCCCTACCGCGCGTCCGCCGCCAAGAACCGGATTCGCTGGCAGTTCGGCGTGCTCGTCCCGCCCGGCTTCACCTCGACCGGCGAGCCGTCGTCCAGCGTCACCGAATGCCTCCTCGAACCGGCGGAGGACGCCCTGCTGGACGTGCGGCTGCGCTTCCTGCACGTCAAGGCCCGGACCGTCGAGCAGGCGGAGGGCAAGGATCACCGGCCCGTCCCCGAGCTGGCCGCCGGCGAGCGGATCTACATCACCTTCGACGAGGCGACGGAGCGGGAGGCGGGAGCCGTTCTGCCCGTGGCGGAGCTGGTCGGAGCCGAGCGGATCATCGAGGTCCGCGTTCCGGGCGACCAGTCGGTCGAGCCGATCATCGGGCCGGCCGGCGAACGGCTGGGCCGCGTGGTCGCCGAGCACCGGCCGGTGCGGGCGGCCCTCCGGGCCCGAGCCGAACGGCTGGCCGGGCCGTACGGTCTGATCAAACTGCGCGTCGGGGTGGAGAACACCACCGCGTGGGAGGGGGACGACGCGTCACGGGAAATGGCCCTGCGCGGATCGCTGATCGCCGCCCACCTGCTCATCGGGGTGTCCGGCGGGGCCTTCGTATCGCTGCTCGACCCGCCGGAGTGGGCTAGGGAGGCCGCTGAGGTCTGCCACAACGAGCACACGTGGCCCGTGCTGGTCGGCGAGCCGGGACACCGCGAGGTCGTGCTGTCGTCGCCGATCATCCTGTACGACTACCCGGCCATCGCCCCCGAGAGTCCGGGCGACCTCTTCGACTCGACGGAGATCGACGAGCTGCTCAGCCTGCGCACGATGACGCTCACCGAGGAGGAGAAGCGGGAGGCGGCGGCCACCGACCCGCGTGTGGCCGAGATCCTGGAGAGGACCGGCGACCTGCCGCCCGAGCTGCTCGAAAGGCTCCACGGCGCGATCCGCTACGTGGGCGCCCCCGTGGATGAGGGGCCGGTCGAGGACGGTGAGCTGGCGCACGTCCCGTCACAGGACGATTCACCGCGGGACGATTCGGCGGACGATTCGGCGGAGGACGGCTCGCCCACCCCGTGGTGGAATCCCGGCGCGGACACCGGCGTGTCACCGGAGACCGACAGCGTCATCGTCGCCGGGACGATGATCGCCAGAGGCAGCCGGGTCCGGCTGAACCCCGGGAGACGGCGCGCCGACGCCCACGACATGTTCCTGGCCGGCCGTACCGCCCGGGTCGAGGCCGTGCTGCTCGACGTCGACGGGGTGCGGCACCTCGCCGTCACCCTCGAAGACGACCCCGCGGCCGACCTGCACCGGGCCCACGGGCGCTTCCTCTACTTCGCGCCGGACGAGGTCGAGCCGATCGGCGGCGACGGGGAGGAGAAGGCATGAGGACCCTGGTGGCGGGCGTGGGCAACGTCTTCCTCGGCGACGACGGCTTCGGCGTGGCGGTGGCCCGGAGCCTGGCCGGAGCGGACCTGCCGGAAGGCGTCGAGGTGGCGGACTTCGGGATCCGCGGCATCCACCTCGCCTACGAGCTCACCGCCGGCCGCTACGACGCCACGATCCTGGTGGACGCCGCGCCGCGCGGCAAGGTGCCCGGCACGCTCTACGTCCTGGAGCCCTCACTGGGTGGACAGGCGGGTGCCCTGCCTGGGGACGCAGGCGCCTTCGTCGACGGCCACGCGATGACCCCCGAGGCGGTCCTCGCGCTCGCCGGCGCTCTCGCGGGCGACCGGGCCGCCCGGGGTGACCGGCCTGACTTGGGTGACCGGGGCTACTGCTTCGACGGCGCCGGGCGCGTGCTGCTCGTCGGATGCGAGCCGTACGACACCTCACCGGGCATGGAGCTGAGCCGGCCGGTCGCGGACGCCGTCGGCAGAGCGGCCGAGCTGGTCCTCGAACTGATCGCGGAAGGGGCGGCGGCCCCGGCCACCGTCCACGGCGAGAAGCCCGACGCCAAGAAGCCCAACGTCGAGAAGCCCGACGTCGAGAAGCCCGACGTCGAGAAGCCCAACGTCGAGGAGCACCCGGCAAGGAACAAGGAGGAGGAACGATGCTGAAACGCCTACTCATCGCGGTGACCACGCTGGGCGTGGTGGCGCTGCTCATCCAGTCGTTCCCCGACATCAAGCGCTACCTGGAGATCAGGAAGATGGTCCTCCGGGGGTCTCCCGTAGCCCCGGCCGGGCGTGGCGGGCACGCCGCGCCGCCGGGCACAGCGAGGTGACGAGGGTCATGCACGAGTTCGGGATCGCCGAGGCCATCGTGGAGGCCGTCGAGCGCCGCGCGAACGGCAGGCGGGTACGGCGGGCGCGGGTGCGGGCGGGAGTGCTGCTGCGCATCGCCGGGCCCGCGATGGACCACGCGTTCGCCATGGTCTCCGAGGGAACCGTCGCGGAGGGCGCGGAGCTCGACCTGGTGACCGAGCCCGTCCGCGTCACCTGCCGCACCTGCGGGCACGCGACGACGTCCGACGACGCCTTCGCGGTGTGCCCTGAATGCGGCGGCACCGACATCGACACCGAGGGCGGCGACCGTCTCGTCCTCGAATCCATCCAGATCGCGGAGGCGTCTCATGTGCCTGGGCATCCCCGGCGAGATCGTGGAGATCCTGCCGGGCCATACTGACCTCGCCAAGGTCGATGTGAGCGGAGTCCGGCGGGCCATCAACGTCGGCCTGCTCGAGAACGAGCGGCTCCAGCCGGGCGACTGGATCCTCATCCACGTCGGCTTCGCCCTGTCGAAGATCGACGAGGAGGAGGCCAGGGCCGCGCTGGACTTCCTGGAGGGCATCGGCCAGGCCTACGACGACGAACTGGCCGCGCTCCGTGGCTCTTCGATAGACCGGGGGTGAGCCGCGGTGCGCTTCGTCGACGAATACCGCGACGCCGAGAAGGCGAGGGCCCTCTCAGCGAAGATCGCGAGCCTGTGTGAGCCGGGCCGCGCGTACAAGTTCATGGAGGTCTGCGGCGGCCACACCCACACGATCTACAAGCACGGGCTGGAGGACTATCTGCCCGAGACCATCACCCTCGTCCACGGCCCCGGCTGCCCGGTCTGTGTGATCCCGATGGGCCGGGTCGACGACGCCATCCACATCGCCGAGCGACCCGGCGTCGTGATGACCTCGTTCGGGGACATGATGCGCGTGCCGGGCGGGCGGGGCTCGTTCTTCGACTCCATGGCTCAGGGCGCGGAGATCCGCATGGTTTACTCGCCGCTGGACGCGCTCAAGGTCGCCCGGCAGAACCCGGACAAGCACGTGGTGTTCATGGCGATCGGCTTCGAGACCACGGCCCCGTCGACCGCCATGACGGTGCTGCGCGCGGCGGCCGAGGAGATCGGCAACTTCTCGATCTTCTGCAACCACGTGACGATCATCCCCGCGATCAAGGCGATCCTGGACTCCCCCGACCTGCGCCTGGACGGTTTCATCGGTCCCGGTCACGTGTCGACGATCATCGGCTGCCGGCCGTACGAGTTCATCGCCCGCGACTACGGCAAACCGCTGGTCGTGGCGGGGTTCGAGCCGCTGGACATCCTGCAGTCGATCTACATGCTGCTCGTGCAGTTGGCCGAGGGGCGGTCGCAAATCGAGAACCAGTACGCCCGCGTCGTGCCGTGGGCGGGCAACCTCAAGGCGCTCAAGGCGATCAACGAGGTCATGGAGCTCCGCCCGTACTTCGAGTGGCGCGGGCTCGGCTTCATCTCCCACTCCGCGCTGAAGGTGCGGGAGCGGTACGCCGCCTTCGACGCCGAGCGGATCTTCGAGATCCCCGGCAGCCGGGTGGCCGACCCCAAGGCCTGCCAGTGCGGCGAGGTCCTCAAGGGCGTGCTGAAGCCGTGGGAGTGCAAGGTGTTCGGCACCGCCTGCACGCCGGAGACGCCGATCGGCACCTGCATGGTGTCCTCCGAGGGCGCCTGCGCCGCCTACTACAACTTCGGCCGTTTCTCCCGGGAGCGGGTGAGGGAGGCGACACGGTGACGGACGTCAAGAGCACGGACATCAAGAGGACGGGCATCGCGGCGGACATCGAGGGGACGGACACCCAAGACACGGGCACCGCAGGCACGGGCACCGCAGGCATGGGCACCGAGAGGACGGCCGGATGGGCCGAGGCCGCCATCCGGGAACACGCCGCCGACACGCGCGCGCCGAGCCGTGAGGAGCAGGTCCTCGAACGGATCGACCGGGCGCGCCGCCGCAAGGCCAGGGTGAAGGAGGAGCACATCACCATGGCCCACGGCTCCGGGGGCAAGGCCACGCAGACCCTGGTCGAGGCGGTCTTCCTCGAAGCGTTCCGCAACCCGCTGCTGGAGCCTCTGGAGGACGGCGCCGTGCTGGGCGTCGGCTCCGCCCGTCTCGCCTTCACCACCGACTCCTACGTGGTCTCCCCGCTGTTCTTTCCTGGAGGCGACATCGGGGATCTCGCGGTCAACGGGACGGTCAACGACCTGTCGGTGTGCGGGGCGCGCCCGCTGTACCTGTCGGCCGGGTTCGTGCTCGAAGAGGGCTTCCCGGTGGCCGACCTCAGGCGCATCACCACGTCGATGGCCGAGGCCGCCGCCGCGGCGGACGTCCAGATCGTGACCGGTGACACCAAGGTGGTGCAGCGGGGCAAGGCCGACGGCTGCTACGTCAACACGTCGGGCGTCGGGCTGCTGGACCGGCCGATCAGCCTCAGTGTGGCCGGGGCACGGCCGGGCGACGCGGTCATCGTGTCCGGGCCGATCGGCGAGCACGGCGTCACGATCATGCTGGCCCGGGGCGAGCTGGACATCGAGGCCGACCTGACGTCGGACACCGCCCCGCTGAGCGGCCTCACCACGGCGCTGCTCGACGCCTGCCCCGATGGGGTCCGCTGCCTCCGCGACGCCACCCGCGGCGGGGTCGCGACGATCCTCAACGAGGTCGCCCGCGCCTCGGACGTCGCCGTGGTCATCGAGGAGGACGCCATTCCGGTACGGCCCGGCGTGCGGGGGGCGTGCGAGCTGCTCGGCATCGACCCGCTCTACGTCGCCTGCGAGGGACGCATGATCGCGGTGGTGGACGGCCCGGCGGCGGACGCGGCCCTCGCGGCCCTGCGCGCGGATCCCCTCGGCGAGGGCGCGGCGCTCATCGGCCACGTCAAGGACGACCCTCCGGGGCTCGTGCTGCTGAAGACGTCCTTCGGCGGCACCCGCATCGTCGACGTTCTCGTCGGCGATCCGCTGCCCCGGATCTGCTGAGCCTTCTGAAAGGAGGTGCTGACCATGAAGGAGACAGGCCCCCCGACCAAGCCGGGCCGGTTCGAGGGAGAGGACCAGCACGGGTACTCCCCCGATGTGGAACGCGGCAGCGAGGAGGCCGTCCAGGCGGGCGACCGGGCCTTCTCACCCGAGGCGGCCGGCGCGCCGGACCGCGGACGTGAGGAGTCCGAGGAGGAGCGGTCCGGCGTCTCCGCGACCGACACGGAGGCGAGGTCCCCGCAGGACGTGGGCAAGAGCGCGTCCAGGCAGGGAGAGGAGATCGCCGGCCAGGAGCAGGAGCCCGGGCGGGAGCCCGCCGGCGCCACCGGAAAGGCGCGACGCCCGACCGGCACGTCGACCACGGAGGACTCCACCGGAGTCGGGAAGCAGGAGCCCATCGACGAGGAGAGCCCGACCCTGCCCGCAGGCGACCAAGGCGGCTAACCCTCGCGCGTGATCATGCACCGGTTCCTCGCCACGAGCGGTGACCTGCCCCTTCGCAGGCCGTGATCATGCACCGGTTCCTCGCCACGAGCGGTGACCTGCCCCTTCGCAGGCCGTGATCATGCACGGGCTCCTGGCGACGGGCAATGACCTGCCTGTCCGGGGACGTGATCATGCGACGATTCGGCGATCGGTGGTGCGCCGCAGGACGAGGCGCCTTCGCCCATACGACGACCGGCCGCTTGCGGTGACCACAAGCGGTGACTACGAACGGCCGGCCGCTCGGCGGCGGGCGTCAGCGTCGCCTGTCGCGGGCTGCGGCCACGGCCGCCTGTCCGAGGCTGATGCCTCCGTCGTTCGGTGGCACGCGCCTGTGCAGCAGCACCTGGAAACCGCGATCCTCCAGCAGGGCCGTGGCCCGCTCCAGCAGCAGATGGTTCTGGAACACGCCTCCCGACATCGCCACCGTCGAAAGGCCGCTGACGTCCCGGAGGAGGGCGCAGCCGTCGGCGATGACGCGGGCGACCGAATTGTGGAACCGGGCGGCGATCACCGCCGCGTCCGCGCCCGCCCGCAGGTCGTCGGCGACCGCCCGGACCAGCTCCGCACCGGGCACGACGAAGGGCGTTGAGGCCGGCCCGACGCTGGGCACCACGTCCGGCATGGCGACAGGCGCGGAGCCGAGCACGCCAGGAGGCACAGAACCGGACACTGGGCCAGACACAGAACCGGACACTGGGCCGGAGACGGGGCCTGGGACCTTGCCGGGCATCGAGTTGGATGCTGTGGACGGCGTCTTCCACGCGAGGTGGCAGCCGTACGCGCCGGTCTCGGACGAGTCCGCGAGTTGCTCCAGCTCGATCGCGGCCTGGCCCTCGTAGTTGATGGTGTCGCGGGGGGCGATCATCGTCGCGACGGCGTCGAAGAGGCGTCCCATGCTTGACGTCAGCGGAGCACTGACCTGGCGGCGGGCGAGCGCCACCACGGCCTCCCACCGCGCGGCGTTGCGCCGTACGACGGCCAGATCCCCGGGGATGTCCCCGCCGTAGACGACGTCGAGATAGGCGGCGGCCATCCGCCACGGCTGCTTGATCGCCGCCGCGCCTCCCGGCATCGGGACGGTGGCCAGATGGCCCATGCGCTCGAATCCGGCGAGGTCGGCGATGAGGAACTCGCCGCCCCACAGCGTCGCGTCCGGACCGTACCCGAGGCCGTCGAAAGCCACGCCGATCACCGGCCCGGCGACGCCGTTGTCGGCCAGGCAGGAGGCGACGTGGGCGTGATGGTGCTGCACGCCCACGAGGTCGACGCCGTCCTGTGCCAGGGCGTACTTCGTGGACAGATACTCCGGATGCAGGTCGTGGGCGACGACCTGCGGCGTGACCTGGAAGAGCCGCCGGAAGTGCACGACGCCTTCGGTGAAGGACCGCAGGGTCTCGTAGTTCTCCAGGTCTCCGATGTGGTGGGACACGAACGCGTGCCTGCCCTTGGCGACGCAGAACGTGTGTTTCAGCTCGGCGCCGCAGGCGAGGACGGGCCGGGGAAAGTCCCAGGCCAGCGGCAGCGGGTGCGGCACGTAGCCGCGCGACCGCCGGATGGGCAGATCATGACCCCGGAACACCCGGACGACCGAGTCGTCGGTCCGCATGTGAATCGGCCTGTCGTGGGTGAGGAAGGCGTCGGCGATGCCGCTCAGTCGCGTCACGGCGTCGTCGTCGATGTACGCGATCGGCTCGTCGGAGACGTTTCCGCTGGTCAGTACGGCGGGGCTGCCCAGCCCGCGGAGCAGGAGGTGGTGCAGCGGCGTGTAGGGCAGCATCAGGCCGAGCCACCGGTTGCCCGGCGCGGCCGAGGGCGCGACGTCCGCCTCGGGACGCCGCCGCAGCAGCACGATCGGCCGGGCCCGATCGGTGAGCAGGCGCTCCTCCGCCTCGTCCACGTGACACAGCCGTCGCGCCTCGGCCGGATCGGACACCATGATCGCGAAAGGCTTGTCCTCCCGGTGCTTGCGGGACCGCAGCGCCGCCACCGCGGGCTCGCACGCGGCGACCGCCGCCAGGTGATATCCGCCGAGCCCCTTGATCGCCAGCACGCTTCCGCCGCGCAGCATCTCCACGGCGTCCGGCAGGGGGTCTCCCGCCGTTTCCCGGCCGGTCCGGTCGAGCAGCCGGAGCCGCGGCCCGCAGGCGGGGCAGCACACCGGCTGCGCGTGGAAGCGCCGGTCGGCGGGATCGTGATACTCCCGCGCGCAGTCCGCGCACATGGCGAAGGCCGCCATCGTGGTGTTCGGCCGGTCGTACGGCACGTCGCGGACGATCGTGAACCGGGGGCCGCAGTTGGTGCAGTTGGTGAAGCCGTAGCCGTACCGCCGATCCGCCGGGTCGTCCATCTCGCGCAGGCAGTCGGCGCAGGTCGCCACGTCCGGCGACACGAGCGCGCGCCGGTCGCCGCCCGTCGCGCTCCGCGCGATGACGAATCCCGGCTCTCCCGTGGCGGGCATCCGGCCGGCGGTGATCCGCTCGATCACCGCGAGGGGCGGCGGGCTGCCCCTGAGGACCGTCAGGAACTCTTCCACTCGGGCCGGGGAGCCCTCGACCTCGATGAAGACGCCACTCTCGTCATTGCCGACCAGCCCGTCGAGACCGAGCCGGGTCGCGAGGCCGTACACGAAGGGGCGGAACCCGACCCCCTGCACGATTCCCTCGACCCGGATCACAGAGCGGACATGCCTGCTCACCTGCACATTGTCCATCGAGAGCAGGGAGCGCCGCCAGCTGGGACGGCGCTGGGGAGGCGCTTCCCTCACTGGCGAGGTGCTCAGCCATCCATGTCCGGGCGGTCGGGGGCACGGTCGGTGTCACTGCCGGGGGCGCGGCCGGGGCCACGGTCGGTGTCACTGTGGGAGCCACCGGGCCCGTAGGCACGCGCGGCTCGGACGACCGTCTCGGCCCCGCTGGTCAGGGCCCGCCGCCACGGAGGCACGCCCTCGATCTCCACCTGCAGTGAGAAGCTGAGGAACGTCCTGATGAGGACGATCAGGCCGAGCACCCCGACGTTCTGCGGCGTCGGCGACACGGCGACCGTGCGGATCAGGTCGGCCGCCACGAGAACCTCCAGGCCCAGCAGCAGTACGCCGCCGAACGTCTCGCGAAGCGCCTGATACCCGGCCCTGCCGCCCATGACCCGCCACGTACGGCCGGCCAGCACGAGCGACCACACCAGGCCCAGGACGAGCACGCCGACGCCGATCGCCTCAAAGGCCCGCGCCACGTGTTCCATCACGTCCGTGAACGTCATCCCCGCTCCCGTCGCCCGCACGACCTCGGCCATTCCTCTTCACGAAGCCGGTCGAGGCTACCAGCGCCGTACGGCCGGCATGAGGCAGAGGGGCCGGCACAGACGGCCTTCGGCTGGCCGACCCCTCGACGCGCCCAGGCCGGCTCAGCGGCGCCATCCGCCGAGCCGGCTCGCGAGACGCGACCGCAACCAGAACGCCCTCAAACCACGACGGGGTCGGGTGCGTTCTGGGCGGTCCTGTGGCTCTCGGGGCTACAGGCCGAGCTTCTTCAGCGCGGTGCGCCAGTCCTTCGCGATCGCCTTCTGCGCGGGCGCGAGCTGCACGTCACCGGCGCATACGGCCTTCCACAGGGTCAGCTCCACGCGGTTCTTGTCGGACGCGGTCTTCCCGCCCACCTTGAACACCGGCTCCGGCCACAGGTTCTTGACGCTCCTCGGCGCGCCGCCCAGGGACAGCGGGATGAGGTGGTCCTCCAGGTAGTGCGACGTCTTCGCGTCCCTGTAGGCGTACTGGGCGATCTGCTTGGCCTTCAGTCCGTCAAGGTAGAACTTCGAGGGCTGAACTATCTTGCTCCAGCCGGCCTTGCAGATGGTCGTCGCGACCGTGGCCTGGGTGACGGCGGGGTTGCGCGCGCCGGGCTGGCACTTCGGGTCGGGAAGGGGCAGGTAGGCCCGGGAGCACTTCGCCTTGGTGGGATTCCCACTCGGTGTGGGACTCGGGGTCGCGCTCGGAGTCGGGCTCGGAGTCGGGCTCGGGGCCGGGCCGGTCGAGGAACCGGCGGGCTTCCACCGCCAGTACGAGCCGTCCTGAACGCACTGGTAGGTGTCGCCGTCTTCGGAGTAGCCGTACTTGCCGTGGGCCGCGGCCGGGCAGAACGCTCCAGGGGTCACGCATTCCCAGTGGTCACCGACCTGCCTGTAGCAGCTCGCCGAGGAAGAGGCCGAGGAGGAGTGAGTGGTGAGGGCCGCGTCGGCCGTCTGGACCGCGAAGGGCGCGGTGAGCAGGCCGGCGGCCACGACTAAGGCGGATAACAAAGAACGGACGCGCAACGGCGCTCCTCTGATCAAGGGGTGAGAAGAACAGACAAGAAGACGGCTCACCCCCGGCGGAGGTTGACGATCACGCGCATCTGAGATCGTCGAAACGCCTACGTCCGCCGGCTCGACCCTGGCAGTCCGGGTGCCTGGGGCGGGCCGGCGCTCCCGCCCCCAGCCTCGGCGTCCAGCGGGATCGCCCCCCTTCGGCCTTCCGGCGGTGCCGTTCTGACTGCCGCGCCTGGCCGTCGCACGAGAACGACCACGATGACCAGCAGGGCCACCGCCATGACGAAGAGTGACGCCACCTGGCCGAGCGCGGTGGCCCCCGCCGCCAGGAGCGGGCCGGCCCACATGCCGGAGGTGATGGCCATCGTCAGGGTGGCGTTGTAGCGACCCCGCAGCGCCTCGGGGGCAAGTTCGTTGACCGCCGCCGGGAGCGCGCCCGCCATGAACAACTCCCCGATGCCCACCAGCCCCGCCGCAAGGGGCAGCGTCACGGACACGCCGAACAGGTGGGTCTGGGCCTCGACGGCGCACAGCAGCCAGGCGGCCGACCATGCGAGGGCGGTGACCGTCAGCAGCCCCGACGGCCGTAGCCGCCTGGTCAGGCTCAACGTGAGCGGCAGGCCCGCGACGATGGTCACGCAGTTGGCCACGCCGGCCCAGGACATGGCCGCCGGGTCGCCCGAGACGACCGCCAGCACCGGCAATCCGGCCTCGTAGACACCGTAACCGGCCGCTGAGGTCAGCGCCGCGGCGAGCAGAACCCGCAGCAGCGCCCGATCCGCGAAGACCCGCCGGTAGCCGCCGACGGCCGCTTCGGGCGACGCATCCGGAGCCGCCGAAGTAGCGTCGATGCCGGCCGCAGGCGCATCGAAGGTCCCGTGGGAGGCATCGAAGGCAAGCGCCTCCGGGCCGGTACGGGCCACTTCGGGGACGGCCACAGGCGCATCGGAGGTGCTCAGGGACGCGGCCAGGAGGTCGTCGGAGGCGAGCGGGGTCAGGGCCGGAGTGGTCGCCTTGGCGTGTGAGATCCGGACGAAGACGACGGCGGCGACGCACGTCACCCCGGCCACCCACCACAGCAGCGCGAGATCTCCCCCCACCGCGTGACGGGTGACGAGCGCTCCGGCCGCCGCGCCCGCTCCCATCCCCGCGTTGAACAGGGCGTACTGAACGGTGAACGCACGCGCGTGATCCGCCGGCCGGACCAGCCCGGCGATGAGCGTCGAGTACGCCGGCAGGGTCACCGACCAGCCGAAGCCGACCGACACCACAGCCACCCCGAGCAAAACCACGCCGTCACCGGCGGCGAGCAGCGCCAGACCGCAGACAGTGACGCCGAGGCCCGCCGTCATGGCACGGTGCCCGCCCACCCGGTCCGCGACCGTGCCACTGAGCCAGTTGCCCGGGAAGCTGGCCAGTGCGAGGAGTGAGGTCATGGCGGTGGCGGCCACCAGCGGCAGGCCCTTCACCGCGTGCAGCAGTATGACGAGGTAGGGCTGGGTCACGCCGATGCCGGCCGCGCTGATCAGGTCGCCGAGCAGGAGAAACCGCACAGCCGACGGAAATGTCCGCCACAGCTCGGTGGCCGACCGCCTCGCGCCGGCCAACCGCCTGATCATGGCGATGCCGAGGTGGCCGCGACCGAGTGGGACCACTGGCACTCCCCCGGCGCGGGCTCCGCCCACCGCCGCACTGCCGCTCTCACGCATGGTCGTATCCCAGCCGTTTCGTCGTCCCGTCAGGCACGTACACACGGTGAACGCGACCACTTGGTGGCCGCTAGGAAAGCACTTGTGATCCCACCCAGAGTGGGAGAACTCACGGGAGTCGGTGCCCGAGCCGCCGCCAAGCAATGTCCAAGCGTCGCGAGAGACGCTCAAGGAGCCCAGCCGGAGAACGCTCCGATCGGGCCACCGGAACCAGAACAGAGGAGACACCGGATGAACGACTCGATCATCGCCCCGCTTATCGTCCGCACCCAGACCCCCGGCCGTGGCCTCACCCAGAACCACAGCGAGGCGATCGCCACTATCCGCACCCAGACGGACACCCCGGGCCTCACCCAGAACCACAGCCAGGCCGTCGCCACCATCCGCACCCAGACGGACACCCCGGGCCTCACCCAGAACCACAGCCAGGCCGTCGCCACCATCCGCACGACAACCGGCGCGCCGGGCCTGGCGACCAACCACAGCCAGGCGTGACCCGGCTGGGCTGATCCACGGCACGGGTGGCGGCGAGGAGGAACAGTGATCACGGCATCGGACCCTCTTGACGACGCGGTCGCCCTGCACGGTCAGGCTTTGGCCGCGTTGGACGACCGGCGCTACCCGGACACCGTGCGCCTGTGCCGGCGGGCCCTCGAACTCTTCGAGGAGCACGCCGGCCCCGGCCACCCCGACGTCGCGAACGTGCTGACCCTGCTGGGCGGCGCCGAGGACGAACTCGGCGACCACCAGGCGGCCGAGGCCTGCCATCGGCGGGCGGTAGCGGTGATGCGAGCGCTGCCCGCCGAGAGCGGGATTCTGCTGCGGCTGCGCATCCAGGCCGACCTGGGGCTGGCGGGAAGTCTGCGACGACAGGGCCGGTATGAGGAGGCCGAACAGCTCCATCTGGCGGCACTGGCCGAGGCCACGCCCCAGTACGACGCCGTAGAGTTGGCGCCTCTCCACAACGACCTGGGCGTCCTCTACAAGTTCGCGGGCCGCCTCGACGAGGCTCACGCCTGCTACATGCGTGCCCTTGCCGTACTGGAAGTGGCGCACGGCCCCGGCCACCCCGCGCTCGCCGCTCTGTGGCACAACCTCGCCGGCCTGGCCCACAGCCGGGGCGACCTGGAGGAGGGCGAAGAGTACGCGCGCCGCTCGCTCGCGCTGCACCGCGAGGCGTTCCCACCTGACCATCCGGCTGTCGTGGCCGACGAAGCCCACCTCGGCGTCCTGTTGCAGGCGCGTGGCGCGCTGGCCGACGCCGAGCCGCTGCTGAGGAGAGCCATCGGCTTCTTCAGCGAGCGGTACGGCCCGGAGCACTACGACGTGCTCGTCAACCTGCACAACCTCGCCGCCGTTCTCGGGGGCCAGGGCTCGTACGGCGAGGCGGAGTCGCTCTACCTGCGCGCACTGGACGGCAAGCGCCGTACGCTCGGGCCGGACCACCCGGAGGTGGCGCTGACGCTGAACAACCTGGCCATCCTCGCCGCCGAGCGCGGGGAGACCGGGCGCGCGTCGGCGCTGGCGGCTCAAGCGCACCGGATCCTCGAAGTGCGGGCCGGGCCCGGCCACCCGGCCCTGGCCGGCCTCGCGAGCCTCGCAGCCCTCTACTGATACGGCAGGCCGGCACCTGGCATGGCCCGCACCGTAACCTGCGCCGGGCTGTCCATGAGATCGGATGTCGGCTACGCCGCGAGCGTCAGCTGCCAGGCCACGCCGAAGCGGTCGGCCACCCAGCCGTACTTGGCGCTGAAGCCGTAGGCACCGAGCGGCATCAGTGCCTGCCCCTTCTCGAGGAGCGCCGCGTAGACACGGTCGATCTCGTCCTCCGTCTCGCACTCGACATGCAACGAGATCGACGGGGTGAAGCTGAACCCGTGGTTCACACTGCTGTCGATGCACATGAACCGCTGGCCGGCGAGCGAGAAGGTCGCGTGCCGCACGCTGCCTTCCGTCCCCGCTTCACCGGGGCCGTAGCGCGTGATGGCGACGATCTCGGAATCGGCGAACAGCGACATGTAGAACGTCATCGCCTCTTCGGCATGGCCTTCGAACATCAGGAAGGTCGTGATCTTCTGTGGTCCGGTGGCGGAGGGCATCGTCGGTGCTCCTGTTCGAGATCGCGGTCAGTAGGCCGCCCCGCAATAAGGCGTCAGCGGCACCAGGGTCTCTTATACAAGGGGGAACCGACAGTTCCCAGGCCGGCGGGGGCGCCACGAAAGGCGGATGGCCTCCCGGGGCGCATGCCCGGGAGGCCACCTCTCATGCTGCCGGCGGGCAGTCATCGTCGTCGAGGCCGTACGGCCCGCGTCAGCCCATCACGGACTCGCCGCCGGGATAGGCGAAGGACGATCGGGGCGAGTAGAAGCCCCACGTGATCTGCAGCGGATCGGCGGGGCGCAGGGCGTAGACGGAGTGGCTCGGCTCCAGGAACTCCAGCGACACCACCTCGAACGGATCGACCGGCTCCGCCACGAAGGGGTAGTTCCCGCTGACCTTGTGCCCTCCGACCTCCGTGATGTAGCGAAGCTGGCCGCGGTTGACCGCCGTGCCCGTGTGACCGACCCGCGCGGTCGTGCGGATCACCGGCACCCCGTCGGACTCGGTGGTCGCGACCAGAGTCTTGCCCGTGACCTCGATCGTCGTCCGGCCGACGGTGGCGGGAACGCCACGCGCCTTCGCGTACTCCCGCACCACGGCGCTCGAGTTGAAGTAGTGCGTCCACCAGCGGCCGGGGGTGACGCCATCCGGAGCGTAGGCGTCTTCCAGGTCCGGCCCTATGTAGGTCAGCGAGTACGCGCCGAAGCCGGAGGTCTGCTCGGGCCGGTCGACGACGTACTGGTTCATGAAGACCTGCCGGTTGGCCATCGGCTGGAGGCCATCGGGCACCAGGGCCGCGACGGCCTCGGGATCGGCCGGCACCCACCCGAAGTAGATCATCCGACTGTTGACGACGAGCTGGGGAGCCACGAGGTCGGGCAAGTTTTCTCCCTGGCTATCGGCGGTATGTAGCCGAACCATACGGCAGGCCCCCGGGCTCGACAATGAGCCGCCCCGACGCGCACAGGCCGCCGCGGCCTCGTTACCGCACCAGTACGGTCCGGCCGATGGGCAGCCACGAGGTCTTCCAGAGCCAGTCCATCGCGGCCAGGCTGACGCGCACACAGCCGTGCGAGGCGGGATAGGGCGGCACCGAGCCGTAGCCGTGGACCGCGATTCCCCCGTTGAAGTAGACGGGCCGGTAGAGCGCGCCCAGGGGCCCCGAGTCCCACCCGTCGACCTTGCGGTAGGTGCGGTAGCTTCCGGCCGGAGTCACCGCCCGCCGTACCGTGCCGCGGCTGGTGTAGAGCTGACCGCTGCCGGTCGAGGTGTTGAAGATCTGCACCACGTCACCGTCGCGGACCAGCAGCAGAAGCTGCCTGGCGAGGTCGACCTCGACGACCTTCCCGCTGTCCGTGCGGGCCACCGGCCGGACGCCCCGCTCCAGGGCGCGACGGGTCCGCGCCCCGACGACCGCGTCTCTGGGCAGGCCCGCCGCCTTCTGCAGCGCGTAGACCGCCTGGGTGGTGAGCGGCCCGAAGGTGCCGCTCGGCGTGCTGAGCCAGTACCCCAGCTCGGTGAGCCTGCGCTGCAGAGCCAGCACGTCCGCGCCCTTGTCACCCGGCCTCAGCGTACGAGCCGGTGCGGCGGCATCGGCGGCGCGCGCGCCGGCCGACCCGAGCTCCGCGATCCGCCTCGCGGTCGCCACAGACAGCCCGGTCCGCGCCGCGGCGCGCGCGAACCTCGCGGTCCGCACGCTTGCCGCGGTGCGGGGCACGGCGGAGTGCGCCGTCCCGCTCGCGGTCACCGCATGCCGCACCGCCGCGGGCCCGTCTTCCGGTACGGCGGCGCCGGACGCGGCCAGGCCGAGCACCGCGACCAGCACGAGCGCCGATCTCGTCGCCATGACGTCTCCTCGGGGGTTCACCGGCCGCGCGACGCGGCCGGACATCAGTTCGGCGTCATACACACAATCGTTCTCCGGCGGCCCCGGCGCCAGAGACGTTCCTCCCCGTGGCGGCGGGACCTTCGTCGGTCCGCCTCAGAGGGATCGCCTGTAGCCGATTGTCAGGTGGGCGATCGGGCCGAACGGCTGGACCAGCAGGAGCGGGCGCCGCGGGGAGCCGGGCCGGTTGAGGGGATTGATGGGGTTTTGGGGATTGATGGGGTTTTGGGGATTGATGGGGTTTTGGGGATTGAGGAGAGTTGAGCTACTTGAGGATCGGGTAGTGCCTGACCAGGTCCGTGTTTCCCCACCACCGGCCGATGCCGGCGGTGTCTCCGGCGTTGGCGAGAGCCAGGCCGGCCAGCACGATCGCGTAGATCAGGTGCTCGTCCATGAAGGGGTTGTTGGCCAGCGGCAGCTCGGCGGCCCACATGAGCACGAGCAGCAGCCCACCGGTGACGGCCGCGATGCGGACTCCGGCGCCGAGGATCAGGGCCGCGCCGATGCCCGCGAGTCCGATCATGAACAGCCAGTCGGCCCAGCCCTGCCCCGCCAGGCCCGAGAAGAATCCGCCGAACGTGTGGTCGGCCGTGCCCTTCAGGAATCCCGTGGTCGGGCTGCCGCCGTTGATCCAGGCGCGCTTCCCGGGGGTGGCGAAGCCGAGGCCGAATAACTTGTCGGCGAAGGCCCAGAGGAAGACCCACCCGATCGCGATGCGGGCGGCTGCCCAGACGTATTTCACGGGCTTCGTGGTGTGGAGTTCGGTGGGAAGTGCGGGAGCCGGGGCCGCGTGCTGGCCCTGCTGGTTGCGTCCCTCGGTGATCGCCATGTCAGGCCCCTTTCGCTGTCGCTTCGCTTGGCTTAAGCAAACTCCTTTCCATGACGCCGGAGCAGTGCCGTACGGCTCGCCTCAGGGGAACCGAAGTCCCCGCGCGACGGGACCTTCGACTCTCACGGACGGACCGCGCCGGCCTCGATCACGGGCCCCTGGAAGACCCTCCGGTATGCCTGTGGGCTGGTGCCGACGACGCTCTTGAAGCGGTCACGGAACGCGGTGGGTGAGCCGAAGCCGACCTGGATGGCGATGCGCTCCGCCATGTCAGCGGTCACCGTCCAAGCCGTCCAGGATCCCCCGGACCTTGATCACGCCTGGGTGGCGGGGCCCATATCGACGCTCCAGATCGGGTAAGAGGTCCATCAGTGTCTTCCTGGCCTGGACGAGGTGCCCGGCGCCAAGCTCCAGGAGACCGATCTGGCGTCGCAGCTCCAGCAGCCGATCCTCGTCCACGCCGAACCGCTTCTCGTCCTCCAGCAGCCTGCCGAGCTGATCGAGTGCCAAGGTCGTCTCCCCCGCCGCCGCGTGGCAGTTCGCTTCCATCAGCCGGAAGCGCAGCACGAGATGGTTGTCCGGCCGATCCCGCTCGGCCAGGTCAGCCGCGAGCGTGGCGAACTCGACAGCCGCACGCCGATAGTCGCCGCCCAGGAACAGCACGTCAGCCAGCTCGATGCGCAACTCGACCACGTCCGCGTTCGTCGGCCCGAACGTGCGCGTGGCGGGCTCTACCAGCTGTGCCAGCACCTCGGCCGCCTGACTGAAGCGAGACTCGGCTTTGAGGGCGTCCGCGTCCTTACGGGCCAGCGCGATGTCGCTGTGCCTCACCGCGACGGCCTCGGGGACCGGAGACCGCACCGGCTCGTTGCCGTCCGGAACGGGGACCCGTACACCGTTCGCTGTGATCCGTCCGACGACCGCCGCGTACATTCGCAGGGGATGGGAATCAGACGTATCCACGAAGCCGGCGAAAGGCGGCAGCTCACGGCAGAAGTGCAGCAACCGTTCGTAGACCACTTCGGCTGAGGGCGGCCGCTTGTCCGGTGGCTTGGCGAGCAACCACAGGACGAGCCGTTCCAGCCCCTCCGGAACGTCTCGCCTGGTCATGCGCAGGGGACGCGGGACGAGCTCCATGTGGTTGCGCCACGAAGCCGCGACGGTGGAGCCGGCGAACTGGTTTCTTCGGGTGAGCATCTCGTCGAGCACCACGCCAAGGGAGTAGAGGTCGCTCTGCGGGCTGGTCGCGCCGGTCATGGCCTGTTCGGGCGCCATGTATTCCGGCGTGCCGACAACGACTCCGGTTCTGGTCAGCCTGGTCGCCGTCGGCGAGAGCGCGGCGGCGATGCCGAAGTCCAGCACCTTCACCGTCCCGTCACGGCACAGCATCAGGTTGCCGGGCTTCAGGTCGCGGTGGACCAGCGACCGGGCGTGTGCCGCGGCCAGGACCGAGCACGCCTGAGCGGCGATCGCCGCGGCCCATGCGACCGGCACCTCGTCCACTTCAGCGAGCAGATCGGACACGGAGCAGCCGTCGATGAGCTGCATCACCAGGTAGAGGTCATGCCCTTGGGTGCCACAGTCGTAGACGGCTGGAACTCCAGGGTGTTCCAGCCGCGCGGTGATCCGGGACTCGCGCACGAAGCGCTGTGTCAGCTCCGGATCGGGCTTGCCGTCGGGCAGCTTGTCGATCCGGATGAACTTGATCGCGATCTTCCTGTCGAGGCGCTTGTCGTGGCCGAACCAGACCTCGCCCATTCCTCCCCGGCGGCGGGAGTTCGGGTCCAGCTCGTAGCGACCATCGATGATCGTCCGCCTGCTCACTCCGAGCCGCCTTCCACGAAAGGCCCTGTCTTACGGGAGAAATTACACGACTGCCGCAGCTGCGGAAGGACTCGTGGCGGGGTGAGATCAATGCTATCGGTTGGATTTTCTCCGTATCATGCGCACCGTGCCCCTCACCCGCGAACCTGTCGTCCCGCTATCGCCGCTCAGACGCAAGCTCAGCGTCATCTGGGCGCTGGTTCCGCTTTTCACGTTCGGTGTCGGGACAGTTTTCATCATCGGTTCCGCCGCAGTTCGGGTGCGGCGTCGAGGCGTGCGACTTGCGGCTGTGGGTTACGGCGTTCTGTTCCTCGCCATCGTGATTTTCACCCCGGGCCGGGACGAACTTCCGAGAGAGGCGCTGCGGGATTCACTCGCCATGTGGACCTGGTTCGGCAGCCAGTGGGTCGCCGGCACGATATATGCGTTTCGTATCCGATTAGAGGCCTTTCAGCCCATAGGGCCTGCTGTCTCCGCTTTTCACCCTCAGGTTCCTCACCTCCCGACACGCCAGCCACCGCCTCCGCGATCGGACCGATCCCACCTCACTCAGGGTTCCCACGCCCGGTCGGTGTGGGATCCCTGGGGAGCCGGACCGGCATCCGCCTCACATGTCTCGGGGCCGGGCCGGGTTGGCGCCTATGCCTTGCTCCGCAAGCTCGGCGAAGGCGGGCAAGGGGCCGTTTATCTCGGGCAGGCGCCGGACGGGCGGCAAGTCGCCGTCAAGGTGCTTCATGAACCCGTCTCGGGCGGACCGGCCGGGCGCGACGGCTTCATGGGCGAGGTGGTCATCGCCCAGCGCGTGCCGCCATTCGCCACCGCGCCGATACTCGACGTCGGCTTCGCCGGCGACATCGCCTACATCGTCAGCGAATACGTCTCGGGTCCTTCGCTGGAACGCCTCGTCCGGGAGGCGGGGCCACTGGACGGCGACAGCCTGACCCGGTTGGCCATTTATACGGCCGCCGCGCTCAAAGGCATCCACGGCACGGGCATCGTCCACCGGGACTTCAAGCCCGCGAACATCCTGCTCGGGCCGGACGGCCCCCGAGTGATCGACTTCGGCATCGCGAAGGCGCTGGACCGGGCCACGACGACGACCGGCGGAATGAAGGGGACTCCGGCGTTCATGTCACCGGAGCAGATCTCCGGTGAACCCGTGGGCGCGGCCTCCGACGTGTTCAGCTGGGCCTCAGCCATGTACTACGGAGCGATCGGCCGGCTCCCCTTCGAAGGCTCCACGTTGTACGCGGTGTCCCAGAAGATCATGACTTACCAGCCCGATCTCTTCGGGCTGCCCACAGCGCTACAAGGACCCATGGCCGCATGCCTCAGCAAGGACCCGCTTGACCGGCCGACGGCCGCCCAACTGATGCTCATGATCACTGGGTAGACGGCTGCAGATCTCCCTCGATCAGTCCCTCGAGAATCTGCCCCGCCACGAGATGACCCGTCTCGGCGGTTCGCCGTACCGCGTCCTCAAAGGCCTCCAGCCGCCGGAAGACCGCACCGTACCGCCGCTGCTCCAGGATCGGCAGCCGCGGCAGCTGTGCCCGCCGCACATCCAGCCGGTAGGTTCCGGACAGCGTCGTGGCCGCGCGGAACGCCGATACGCGGAGGAAGCCGGCGACGAAGTGCGCGTCGAGGACCTCCTCATCCACCCGGATCACGAACAGATGCGGGCCGAGCGTGACCTCTTCCGTCATCACCCTGGCCCGCACGGCGCGGGCCACCGCGGGGATCACGATGTCCCCTGGGCGCGCCACCACCGTGCCGAGATCGGCGTGGCCACGTCCGGTCGGGCCGCGACCGAGCGTCACGTCCTTCGCTGTCAGCAGCGGGAGATCGCCTGATTCGGTCTCCATCCGCATCGGGGTCTGTTCCAACTGGACGGCCCCCGCCCGCGCCAGCTCTCCTAGCGCGGTCATCGTGAGACCACGGGATTTCGCGGTGACTTCCGGGATCATCCGGACCAGCTCGGCGGCCAGCCTCTCCAGGTCTTCCCGGCTCTTCTCGAGATCTCCTGCCCGTAACGCCGCCGCTTTGGGAAGGTAGCGGGACGGTGTGAGATCGACCTCGTCGTCGAGCAGGTCGATGATCGGCACGGGATGCCCCACGGCCCCCAACCCCTGGAGGCCGGCGCGGAAGGCCTCGAGCGGGCCATCGGCCATCAGCACGTGCGATGGGACGGCACCCTTGTCCTCGGGCCTCCGCAGTAGCCACAGATTGGGCGGCAACGACGACTGTGGGGCCGAGCCGGCGGGCAGCCCGATCACCGCCTGCAGAGCCCCTGCCCGCAGGAGCTGAGATCGGATGCGGCGCCCTGAGCGGCGGTTCGACGCCGCCGGGGGCATCAGCACCACCACCTGCCCACCGGGTCGTACCCGGGCCAGGCAGTGCTGCACCCAGGCCAGCTCGGATTCGCCCCGCGGCGGCAGGCCGTACTGCCAGCGGGGGTCGTTGGTCAGCTCCTCATAGCCCCATCCGCGCTCGTTGAAAGGCGGGACGCACAGCACGCCGTCCACCTCGGCCTCTGGGAACGCGTCTCCCTTGAGGGCGTCGCCTGGCCGCACAACGACCTCGGCCCCCTGGCCACCGAGCCGCGCGGCCGCCAGACGGGCGGTTGCCTGGTCCCGTTCCTGGCCGAGCAGCCTTCCCGCGCGTGGCCGTACGGCCAGCAGCAGCGCGCCGAATCCGCAGAGCGGGTCGAGAACCGTCTCGCATGAGCCGAGCAGCCCCGCCATCAGTGAGGCGACCTCGGGCGAGACGACCTGAACACGGCGGGAGTGAGTCTCCACGTATCGGCGGTACAGGAACTCCACCGTCTCCGTGGTTCCCCGCTCCCGGGCGAGTCCGGCGGCGGAGCGGATGAGCCGGACCGGTGGGTCACCGACGTCGTCCGGCAGTGCCGCCGCGAGCTTCGCGTCGGATTTCTCGAGCAACTGCTCGCGGTCGGGAAGGACGAGAAACGCGGCCACGGCGCCCACCAGTGACGCGAGCTGGAGATCATCCGCCGAGTTGCGGATCTGCTGCCACACCCGCTCGTCCTCAGGTAGCTCTTCCAGCTTCCCCTGATCCCGCAGCCATGCTTCCACGTCGGACAGAGAAAACAGCGGGTTCGACGAGGTTCCGCCAACCGGTTCGGGAAAGTCTGGAAACCTGCGGCGCCAGTTGCTGACAGCCGCCCGACCCACTCCGGCCAGGCGGGCGATGTCGCCTGCCGCCACCGTGGCGTCGTCGTGCATTGCGTACCTCTTTCCCGGAACCCCGATTCCGTGATCTAGCGCAGCCGCTCCAGCAAGCCCTTGCCGCGCAGGTCAGCGATGTGCTCGGCAGCCCGCTGCGGGGCCGTTCCGCCGTGCACGAGCAGCCCCGCCTCGATGCTCCTGGCCACGCCCGAGTGGGTCAGGTTGGCGCTGGACACCAGCAGCACCCGCCGGTCCGCCACGGCGAGCTTGGCGTGCATCTTCGCACGGCTCCCATCCCGCCCCGCCGACACCCCGGGTTCGGACCGCTTGCCGGGTGGCCGACGTCACAACTCGACTCCGCGCACCGACGCGAACGCCGCCGCCGGCTCGGCGCCGCCCAGGGCGGCCTCGGCGAAGCCGGGCACAAACTCCTGGAACTCGTCGCGCATCTCGTACGACGACGCCTCGGGCTTCGTGTCAGGAGAGGCGATCATCGGTGACCTCGGCAGCCGTCTTGGGGGCCGTGGGTAACAGTCTGGCAGGCATGAGGGAACGATCCAGATCAAATAGTCCGGGAAGCGACCCGAGTCCGTGCGCTGGAATCTACGGGACTCCACCGAAGCTTGTCCATAGCGAGAAAGCGCTTGTGCGCTCGCTTCACAGTCTGCTCTAATGCTGGACGTCTACACGAAGCGACCATGCCGGTGTGCCGCTGTTCGCCCCGTCCCGGGACGTACGCACGCTTGCGCCGCCGGCTCATCCCCCTCTGGAGATCTCGTGCACAACAACCCGCAGAACCCGGGCCCACACGGCTACGCGCAGCCGTACCCGCAGACCGTGATCGTGCAGAAGAAGGGCGGCGGCTGCCTGAAGGCCGTGCTCATCGGCACCGCCGTGCTCATCGGCCTGATCGTCCTCGGCACGATCATCAGCGGTGGGCACTCCGGCGGCACCGCGACTACGGTGGCATCCGCCCCTGATGAGAAGAGCACGGACGAGAAGACGAAGTCGGGGGACGAGCCGAAGCGGGCCGGCGTCGGTGACATCGTCAAGGACGGCAAGTTCGCCTTCAAGATCACCAAGGTCCAGAAGGGGCTGTCCCAGGTCGGCGAGGGCTTCACGGTCTCCAAGGCCCAAGGGCAGTACGTGCTCGTCCATCTCACCGTCAAGAACATCGGCGACGAGGCCCAGATGTTCAGCGACTCAGCACAGAAGCTCATCGACGGCAAGGACCGCCAGTTCGAAGCCGACTCCGGCGCCGCCGCCCTCGGATTGAAGGACTCCAACGCCTTCCTCAACACCATCAACCCGGGCAACGCGGTCAACGGCATCCTGCTCTTCGATGTCCCGAAGAACTTCCAGCTCAAGGCCGTCGAGCTGCACGACTCGATGTTCTCCGACGGTGTGACCGTCTCCCTGGCCGGCTGAGACATGAGGCACCACGGCCGCGTTCCGGGCTCCGTGCGCGGCGGTGCCATCGGAGGCGCCTGAAGCGATCCGCGCCCGAGTACCTCGTCAACGAGATCGGCCGCGACCGCGGCAAGGTCATGCTTCCCGTGGGAACCCGCCTGGTGATCGTCCACGCCGACGGCCCCTGGACCTTCGTCCGCCACTGACATGCTCCGTGACGACCGCTGATGCCTGTTCCGGCCCGCTGGATGAGGGACCGCGGGCCCTCACCGAAGTTCCCTGCAACTGAGCGCCGTCGTGGCACGCGACGGGCTTGAGGAATCCCAATGAAGATCAACTTAGTCCATGGCGACATCACGGAGCAGCCCGTCGACGCGATCGTCAACGCGGCGAACCCCGAGCTCATCCCCGGGGGCGGAGTCGACGCGGCCATCCACGCCAGAGGCGGCCCCGAGATCGAGGCCGACAGCCACGCCCGGTATCCGCACGGCATCAAGGTCGGGCGGGCCGCCGCCACGACCGCGGGCCGGTTGCCGGCCCGGTGGGTGATTCACACGGCAGGGCCTGTCTTTTCGACGCACGAGGACAGGGCGGCCCTGCTGACCTCCTGCTATCAGGATGCCCTGCGTGTGGCGGACGAGCTCGGTGCGGCCACGGTCGCCTTCCCCGCTGTGTCGACCGGCGTGTACGGCTGGCCGCTCGCCGATGCCGCCCGCATCACACTGCGTACGCTGCGAGCCACGAAGACGAAGGTCACCGAGGCGCGGATCGTGCTGTTCACCCGGGACGCGTATGAGGCATTCGAAACCGAGCTCAACAAGCTGAACGTGACGACCACGCTGGACGTCGACGTGGTCCCGCTCGACCGCTATGACGAGGTCACCGTGCTGGTTCAGATCTCCGCACCCGCTCAGGTGAGCGACAGGCCGCCCGCGACCCTGCAGGTGGTCCTTGACCGCAGCGGATCAATGCGGGGCGGCAAGCTCGCCGGGGCACAACGGGCTCTGCTGTCCCTGGTGGACCGGCTCGACCCCGTCGACCAGTTCGGCCTGGTCAGCTTTGACGACACGGCCCGGATCGAGGTGCCCAACGTACGGCTCAGCGACAAGGACGCCGCCCGGCTCGCGATCGCCGCCCTGCGTCCAGGGAGCGCCACCGATCTGTCCAGCGGACTGTTGCGCGGCATCCAGGAAGCACGGCGCGCCTCCGCCGACCAGGGCGCCAGCCTGCTGCTCATCTCCGACGGCCACGCCAACCAGGGCATCCTTGAGCACCAGGCCCTCGCGCAGATTGCCCGCGACGCCCGGGCCCACAACGTTTCGGTCACCACTCTCGGGTACGGGCTCGGCTACGACGAGGACCTGCTCGGCGCGATCGCCGACGGCGGCGGGGGCAGCGCCCTGCATGCCGGGGATCCCGATGCCGCCGGGCAGTTCATCGCCGCCGAGGTGACCGGGCTGTTGACCAAGACAGCCCAGGCGGCCTCGCTCGCCATCCGCCCCCGCGGGCCGGTGTCGTCCGTCAGCGTGTACGGCAGGCTGCCCAGCGCGACGCTGGACGACGCGACCGTGGTCGAGCTCACCGACTTCTACGCGGGAGAGACCAGGAAACTCCTGCTGCGCCTCGCCGTGCCCGGTATCGCGACGCTCGGCCTGGCCACCGTCGCCGACCTCGTCTTCACCTACGTCGAGACCGCGACGCTCACGACCTACACTGTGACCGTCCCGATCAACGTCAATGTGGTTCCAGGTGACGAGGCCGCGGGCCGCGTCCCTGACACCACGGTCGAGGCGGAGCGACTGTTTCAGGAGGCCCAGGAGGGCAAACGTACGGCCGTCGACCTCCTCGCGGAGGGTGACATCCATGAGGCCGCCCGCGTTTTGGGGATGTCCGCCTCTGCCCTCAGGAGAGCCGCGAGACGGCTGCCCGAACGGTCCAAGGAGTTCGATGACGAGGCCGCCGACCTCGACTACTACTCCGGCATGTCCCAAGTCGACGTCGGCCGGGCCCGCAAGGAGGCGTACCGCAGTTGGTCCAGCCGCACCCGCACCAGCGGGCGGCCCAATCAACCCGCCGCCCCGAGCGTGGACGACACCGACGACGGCCTCAACGAGGATTAGGGACTGACCCGCGGATCGCCGGAGGTGGGGCGGGACGCCTCCGGCGTCAGGTCGGCGGCGAATCCTCGAGTTGGTCGATGAGGCAGGCCAGGTAGACGGCCAGGCAGGTCCGGGGGTCGCGGAAGCTCTGCCCCAGTGCGGCCTCGATCTTGGCGAGCCGATACACCAGCGTATTGCGGTGGATGTGCAGCGCGGCCGACGCCTGGACGAGGTTGAAGCCCGACTCGCACCACGCCGTGATGGTCCGCCGGGTGGTCTCCCAGCCCGGCTGCTCCCGTAGCGGGCCGACCATGGCGGAGGCGAACCGGGCGCGGGCGCCGTGCGCGACCGTGGCGAGCAGGTCGTGCGTGCGGACGTCCGCGATGTGGGTGACGGGGTCGCTTCTCCCCAGGCGGTTGGCCAGGTAGAGGGCGGTCGTGGCGTCCCGGTAGGAGTCGTGGAGCTGGGCGACCGAGACCGCGGCGCCGCCGACGCCGATGCGGCACGAGTGGGGACGGACGAGGTCGCGGGCGATCTCCCGGCACCGCCCGAGGAGATCCGTGCTCGCGTCCTCCCCGCGGAGATGGTGCAACACGACGAACCGCCCCGAGGCGGCGGTCCCGACGAGGTCTCGCGGATCGGGGAACGCCTGACGGAGCATGCGCAGCATGGCCGACCTGAGCGTCGGGGGTTCCGACGGCGGCGGTGACTCCGGCGGGCCGACCCCAGACCCGGCCCCCGGCCCGAGCCCCGGCCCCACCCCAGACCCGACCCCCGACCCGGCCCCCGGCCCCATCCCAGGCCCGGGCCCGACCCCAGACCACGGCGCGCCGGCCTCGACGGCCACGTCGATCACGACGGCGCAGCGGCACAGCCGCAGTTCGTAGCCCAGCTCGCGAGCCTTGAAGGCGATGAGCTCGGGCTCGGTGATCTCAGGGTCGTAGTGCGCGAGGTCGCGCAGCACGTCCTCCACCGCGCTCTCCCGCAGCATCCGCGAGCGCAGCAGCAGGGACTCGCGCAGCAGGATCTCCGTCTGGTTGCGGACGACCCGGCCGAAGCGCTCGACCTGTCCGGGATCGCCGGTGATGCCGACGGTGCCGACCGAGTCGTTGTTGAGCAGGATCGGCAGCGTGACCCCGGGGAGGACGCCGATGAGGCGGTGCGCCTCCGCGGGGCCGTGGCTGGCCGGGCGCAGGGTCCGCATGACCTCGATCGACGCCTCGTGGAAGCTGCCCAGCCTCGTGACGTCTCCGCTCCCGATGACGATGCCGTTCTTGTCGGTGATGAGCACGTTGAAGCCGATGATCGCGCTCGTCTCCCGGGCGATCTCGTGGGCGATCGACGGCGTCAGCATCGATGCCTCGTCATCCCTGGGACTGTACGCCTCATACGAGCGTTTTTCCACGATAGACCGTGGATTCGTATTACTCGTCTAATGACCTGGCATAGCAGGCCACCTATGGTTCACCCAACAGCCTGGCGACGGCGACCAGCGACACCGTTGATCTCCAAGTCCCGCTCCCCCGAAGGGTGAATCATATGTGGACTTCTCGTGCACTCCGTCCGCGCCTGGCGGGCTTGGCGGCAGGGCTGGCCGTGGCTCTGATGGCCACGGCCTGCTCGTCGTCCTCGACCTCTGACGCGGCCGGCGGCGGCGACGGCCTGGGCACCATCGAGCCCGGTGTCCTGACGGTCGCCATCCAGCCGGCCGCGCCGTACACCGAGAAGAAGGGCGACGGGATGACCGGTCTCGACGCCGACATCGTCAACGAGATCGCCGCGCGCCTGAAGCTCAAGGTCAAGGTCGAGGTCACGGACTTCGCGGGCATGCTGGCCGGGGTTCAGTCCGGGCGGTACGACATGACGGTGGGCGGGGTCGCCTGGTCGGCCGAACGGCAGAAGTCCGGCCTGTTCACCGACCCGCCCTACTACTCGCCGCCGGCGATGGCGGTGCGGTCCGGGAAGACCTACCAGACCGTCGACGACCTGAAGGGCCTGAACCTCGGCACGGTCGAGGGATACGTGTGGGTCAAGTCGATCCAGCAGGTCCCCGGCGCCAAGCTGCACGCCTACCCGGACGCCAACGGCGTGCTCGACGACCTCGGCGCCGGCCGCGTCGACGTCGGGTTCCTCGACCCGCTGGTCATCCTCGCCGCGCAGCAGGCCCGTCCCGAGCTGAAGATCAGCACGCAGTACCTCACCCCGCCCACCGACCAGCAGGTCTCCGAGCACCCCGCGTACGACTACTTCCGGCCGTACATGGTCAGCTTCTACCTGCCCAAGACCGCCACCGCACTGGAGAGGGCATTCTCCGCGGAGATCGGCAAGATGTACGGCGACGGCCGGATGACCAAGCTCGCCCAGAAGTACGGCGCGGATCCGTCCCAGTTCCTCAAGCCATCCCCCGGCATGGCCGAGCTGCGGCGCAACGTCGACCGCCCCGCCGGCTGGACTCCGCCGTCCATCTGATTTCACAGGAGGAAACGGGATGTTCCAGGTCCCCTGGTCGGACTACACCGGCGAGCTGCTGGACGGCTTGCTGAAGACGGTCGAGTACACGGTCGTCGGCTTCGCCGGCGCGGTCGCTCTCGGGCTCGTCCTGGCGCTGATGCGGCTGAGCGGCCACCGGCTGCTCCGCTGGCCGGCCGCGGCGTACACCGAGGTCTTCAAGAACATACCTCTGCTGGCGATCGTCTTCGTCACGTACTTCGGGCTCGGCTCGGTCGGCGTGCGGCTGGACGTCTTCAGCGCGGGCGCTCTCAGCCTCGTGGTCTTCTACGCGGCCTATCTCTCGGAGACCTTCCGGTCGGCGATCGCGGGGGTGCACCACGGGCAGCGGGAGGCCGCCGAAGCGCTCGGGCTCAGCCGGATCAACGGCTTCACCCGGGTGATCTTCCCGCAGGCGCTGCGCCTGGCCCTCCCCGGCACCAACACCATGCTGGTCGACCTCCTCAAGTCCACCTCCTTGCTGGTCACGATCTCGGCCGCGGAGCTGATGTCGGAGGCCCGCCTCATCACGTCGGCGACCTTCCGTGCTCTGGAGGTGTACCTGGTGATCGCCGGCCTGTACTTCCTCCTGTGCTATCCGCTGTCGCAGGGCCTGCTCTGGTTCGAGCGCCGCATCAAGGCCGGGACGCCGCTGTCCCCGCGCCGTCGGCGACGGCTGCGCTCGGCGACGGCCCTGCTGGCGGAAGGAGGGGCCGCCGGGTCGATCTCCGAGTCCGTCGCCGACGCCGGGCCGGGCACGGTCCTCAGGATCGAGAGTCTCCGCAAGTCGTTCGACGGGCGCCGGGTGCTCGACGGGGTGAGCCTGACCGTGGACCGCGGGAAGATCATCAGTGTCATCGGGCAGAGCGGCGGTGGCAAGACCACGCTGCTGCGCTGCGTCAACCTGCTGGAACGGCCGGATGCCGGGGTCATCGAGGTGAACGGCGGGCAGATCTTCTCCGGCGGCGGCGCGACCCGCGATCTGGCCCAGCTGCGGCGCTCCGTCGGCATGGTCTTCCAGCGGTTCAACCTGTTCCCGCATCTGACCGCGGTGGAAAACGTCATGCTCGCCCAGACACTCGCCGGGGTGCCCGAGCGGACGGCGCTGGAGCGGGCGGTCCACCTGCTGTGCCGGGTGGGGCTCGCCCATCGGGGCACGGCATATCCCGAGCAGATGTCCGGCGGCGAGCAGCAGCGGGTCGCCATCGCCCGCGCCCTCGCGCTGCGGCCCGCCGTGCTGCTGTTCGACGAGCCGACCTCCTCCCTGGATCCGGAGTCCACGTCGGAGGTGCTCCGGGTGATGCGCGAACTCGCCGAGGACGGCATGACGATGATCCTCGTCACTCACGAGCTGACGTTCGCCCGGGACGTCGCCGACTGGGTGGTCTTCGTAGACGGCGGCCGGATCATCGAGGAGGGCCCGCCCGGGCTTCTGCTGGGCAGCCCCAGGGAGCCGCGGACCAGGGCCTTCCTGGCCAGCCATCTGTCGATCAGCGCGGAGGCCTGAGATGCCGATCGGACCAGTCCTGGTCGTCGGGGGCGGCGTCGTGGGCCTCTCTCTCGCCCACTATCTGACCGCGGCGGGGATCGAGGTGGAGGTGGTCGAGCGATCCGGCCTCGCCTCCGGAGCGTCGTGGGGCAACGCCGGGTGGGTCTGCCTCAGCCACTCGACGCCTGTGCCGGGCCCCGGCGTCGTCCGGTACGGCCTGCGGTCGCTGGGCCGCCCCGACTCGCCGCTCTACCTGCGGCCGTCGGCGGACCCGCGGTTCCTCGCGTGGCTCTGGCGGTTCTGGCGCAGCAGTGGCGAGAGCACGTTCCGCCGGGGCTACGCGGCGCTCGCCGACCTCAACCGGCCGACGTTCGACCTGTTCGAGGAGCTCGCGGACGCGGGGGTCGACACCACGCTCCGGCGCCCGGGGCTCGTCCACGCCTTCCTGTCGGCGGACGAGGCCCGTCACCACCTGCGGATCCAGCAGGTGATGGCCTCCGGGCGCTACGACATGCCCGAGGACGTCGTCGAAGGCGACGAGGCGCACCGGCTCGACCCCGCGCTTTCACCGGAGGTCCGGGCGGCCTACCTCGTCCGCGGCGAGGGCGTCCTCGACCCCCGGCGCCTGGTGGAGTCGCTGGGCGAGGTGGTCCGCGACGCCGGCGGAAAGGTCCACGAGCACGTCGAGGTGACGGGGTTCCGCACGGTGGGCGGCCGGGTCGCCGGCGCCCGCACCAGCGCCGGTGACATCGACTGCGGCTCGGTCGTCATCGCGGCGGGCATGTGGTCCTCCCGCCTGCTCCGCCACTTCGGCCTGCGGCTCCCCCTGCAGGCCGGGAAGGGCTACAGCTTCACCGTCGAGCTCGAAACGGCACCCGAGCACTCCCTCTACTTCGGGGACCGCCGGATCGTGGCGTCCCCGATCGGGGGCACCACCAGGCTCGCCGGGACGATGGAGCTGAGCGGCGACGACCGCCGGCTGAACTGGCAGCGCATCGTGGCGATCGCCCGTGGGAGCCGCCGCTATCTCGGCCGCTGGTTCGAGGACCAGGACGATCTGCCGACGCTGATCCGCGATCCATGGGTGGGCGGCCGCCCGCTGCTGCCCGATGGCCTGCCCGTCATCGACCGGCTTCCCGGCCGCGACGACGTGTTCCTCGCCACCGGGCACGGCATGCTGGGCGTGACGCTCGGGCCCGCCACCGGCAGGGCCCTGGCCGACTACGTCCTGTCGGGCCGGCGCCCGCCGGTGCTTGCCCCCTTCGGGTTCAGATGACGCGACGCCCCGGAAGGCGCGGCGTGAGGCGATCACCGAGACAGATAATGAGTGCCCGAACAGGACTATCAGCCTCATATGGCGATGCCTGGCCACATCTGGCCACATCTAGCTACATCTAGCCACAGACCATGAACGACTTGACAAACCACACCGCCGTCAACAGTCTTAGACAGAGACGATCTGTTAATTAGACCATCTGGGGGCATGTTCATGGCGCGCCGGTGCTTTGTATACACCCATCCGTACGGCCGCCCCGCCACATGAGCGACTCTCCGGCGCGGGTGCACGCGATGCAGCCGTCAGAACACGTCACCACGATGAGCGCCGACCGGACTCAGGTCACTCACGGTGCCGTCGACGTCAGCGGAAAGCGCATGACCTCCCCACCTGAACCCGCCACCGGGCGCGGTGGCGCCGCCGTGCTCGTCCTGGCCTTCTCCGGCATCGTCGTCGCGGTCATGCAGACGTTGCTGGCACCGCTGCTACCGAAGCTGCCGGTCCTGCTGCACGCCCCGGCCTCCGACACCACGTGGGCCATCACCGCGACTCTGCTGTCCGGTGCCATCGCCACCCCCGTCATGGGCCGGCTCGGCGACATGTACGGCAAACGCCGGATCTTCTTCGTGAGCCTCGGCCTGCTCGTGGCGGGTTCGCTGGTCTCGGCGGCCACCGCGTCGCTGCTGCCGATGGTCATCGGCCGGGCGTTGCAGGGCAGTTCCATGGGCGTCATCCCACTGGGCATCAGCATCATGCGCGACGAGGTTCCCAAGGAACGCCTGGGGTCGGCGATGGCGCTGATGAGCTCCTCCCTGGGCATCGGCGGCGCACTGGGGCTGCCCGCCTCCGCCGCGATCGCCCAGCACCTCGACTGGCATCTGCTGTTCGTGATCTCGGCCGGGCTGGGGGTTGCCGCGATCGTTCTGACCGCGTTCTTCGTGCCCGAGTCAAAGGTGCGGTCACCGGGCCGATTCGACGTTCCGGGCGCGCTCGGCCTGTCGGCGGGGCTGATCTGCCTGCTTCTGGCGATCTCCAAGGGCGGCGACTGGGGCTGGACCAGCACCACGGTCATGAGCCTGTTCGCCGCCGCCGTCGTCATCCTGGCCGTCTGGGCGGTCGTCGAGCTGCGCATCGCCGAGCCGTTGGTGGATCTGCGCGCCACCGGACGCTCACCGGTCCTCCTCATCAACGTCGCCTCGATCCTGGTCGGGTTCGTGTTGTACGCGCAGTCCCTGGTGCTTCCGCAGTTGCTGCAGCTGCCCCGGGCGACCGGCTACGGGCTCGGCATGTCGCTGATCTCCGCGGGGCTGTGCATGGCTCCGGCGGGCCTGGTGATGATGGTCGTCTCTCCCCTGTCCGCGCGCCTGTCCGCGGCACGGGGCCCGAAAATCTCGCTGCTGCTGGGCGCGGCCATCGCGACCACCGGCTACGCGCTGGGCCTGGAGTTGATGGGGGCGGCCTGGCAGGTGGTCCTGACCTCGACCGTGACGGGCACCGGCATCGCGTTCGCCTACTCGGCGATGCCCGCCCTGATCATGAGGGCCATCCCGCCGTCGGCGACGGCGGCCGCCAACGGGTTCAACTCGTTGATGCGGGCGATCGGCACCTCGACCTCCAGCGCCGTGGCCGGAATGGTGCTGGCCGGCACCAGCCAGTCCTTCCGCGGCATCGCCGTGCCTTCGATGGACGGATTTCGCACTGTTTTCCTGATCGGTTTCGCCGTCGGAATTGTTGCCGTGGTGAGTGCCGCATTGATTCCCGCACGCCGGGCCAGGCACGGCCGCTCCTAATACATCGCGTAAACCGCGCACCCGCGCAACCGCCATCCCGTGATTTCCGTGCGGGATCGCGATTGCGCGGGCTTTTGCTGTTCGTGGGGACGGTCGGCCGCATATGTGCCGGATGACACATGTGAACTTCACGCGCCAGGTGCCGGACCGGTAGGCCCGGACATTGGCCCGGAAGCTGCCGCCGGAGTCGGTTGTGATCGTGTCGACGCTCCTCCAGTCACCGGAGCCGCTGGAGTGGAAGTAGACGCTGATGCGCTGGCGCCCGACGCGGCACCCGTCGGTCGCGCGGCTGCGCAGCCTGCCGCCGAGAGAAATCCGATGTGCAGGGAGTCGCGGATCGTCCCGGACACGACCTTCGCGCCGCGTCCCCATGCCTCGGTCGTTCATCGCGTTCAGCCACGTCATACCGCGTTTGGAGCCAAAGTTCTGGAGACGTGCGACAGCCGCGACCGCTCCAGCGCCTCGATGCCCTTCTTCGCGATCGGCCGGTACCCGACGTTCAGTGAGTGCGCCGTGAGGCACGCGGCGATCGAGATCGGCAGGTCCTTCAACCGGGACCGGCCGCGGGACACGGCGGTGAACGCCTCGGCGAGCTCCGGCACCCACAACATGACCTCCAGGATCGCCTCGGGCAGCTCCACGCGCGGGAGCATCGGGGCTTGAGCAGCAACCCTGCGGCCAATGGCGTTAGCGAGCCGATGGGGCAGGGCTTACCGCCACCGACCGGTCCGATGTGGGTGGACGCTAACACTGGATGCTCGTCGAGCGTGCTCAGCACGTGGGTTGAGCGCCCGTGCCGGCGTCAGCTGTATCGCTCGACGAGCGCGTTGCCGATCGAGGCCAGGTGGTCTCGCACACCCGGGGGGCCGGTCACTTCGAGCCATTCGACCAGCCCGGCGAGTTCGCCGGCGAGGGTGTAGTGGTCGTGGCCGCGGATCACGACGTCGATGCGTCCGTCGGTCGTGGTGCCTCCGACTTCGAGTCGGTCGCCGAACCCGATCCGGAGAATGCCTATGGCGTGGGGCGCGCAGACGGCCTGGACCTCCAGAGGTGTTCGTTTGCGGTCGATCTCGTCGGCGATCTCGCGCCAGCTCTCGGCGAGGTCGAAGTCCTCGGGCCGGTGCACGGGATCGCCGGTCGGGTCGGCGGATGTCACGCGGTCGATCCGGAAGGTCCGTCGGCCGGTCTCGGTGTGGGAGACGAGATACCACGCCGGGCCTTTGGCGACGATGCCCAGCGGGTGGACGGTCCTCTCGGTTCCGGCGCCTTTGCTATCGACATAGCCGAGCCGCACCTGGACGCCGCGGATCACCGCGTCCTGGAGGTCGTCGAGGAAGCGAGGTGGTCGGTGCTCGACCCGGCTCGACCCCCATCGTCGCGGGTCCATGACCAAGGATGATGCTGCTGCTTCGGCTTGGGCGCGGAAGGGTTCGGGCAGGGCTTGGACGAGTTTGCGCAGGGCTGCTTTCACGGCCGGGGTCGCGGCCGAGGCCGGGCCGGCGACCAGGAACAGGGCGCGGGCCTCACCCGCGGTCAACCCGGACAGGTCGGTACGGGCGCCGCCCACCAGGCGCCAGCCGCCGCCCCGTCCTTGCGTGGAGTACACGGGCACCCCGGCCATGGCCAGGGCGTCGAGGTCGCGGCGGGCGGTGCGCTCGGAGACCTCCAGCTCCCGGGCGACCTCTGCCGCTGTCACCTGCTCGCGCCGTTGCAGCATGAGGAGGACGGCCACCAGCCGGTCGGTTCGCACGCCCACAAAACTCCCACACAAACCGGTCATGAGGTGACCGGTTTCGGCGTCAGGATGGCGCCATGACCTCAACCGATTTCCCCGAGCCCACCCTCATTCCGGTCAACGGTGTGGAACTCGAAGTCTTCGAAGCGGGCCGAGAGAACGCGGGAAGGCCCATCGTGCTCTGCCACGGCTGGCCGGACCACGCCTTCACCTGGCGCCACCAGATGCCCGCCCTCGCCGCGGCCGGCTACCACGTCATCGCCCCGAACCAGCGCGGCTACGGCAACTCCTCCCGCCCGGCCGAGGTGACGGACTACGACATCGAACACCTGTCGGGTGACCTCGTCGCGCTCCTGGACCACTACGGATACCAAGACGCCACGTTCATCGGCCACGACTGGGGCGCGTTCGTCGTCTGGGGCCTGACCCTGCTGCACCCCACCCGTGTGAACAAGGTGATCAACCTGAGCCTGCCCTACCAGGAGCGCGGGGAAAAGCCGTGGATCGAGTTCATGGAAGACATGCTCGGCGGCGACTTCTACTTCGTCCACTTCAACCGGCAGCCGGGCGTCGCCGACGCCGTATTCGAAGACAACACCGCCCAGTTCCTCCGCAACCTGTACCGGAAGAACCAGCCGCCGCCGGAGCCTCAGCCGGGCATGGCACTGATCAACCTCGCCAGAGCGCAAACACCCCTCGGCGAACCCATCATGAGCGACAGCGAACTGGACGTCCTCGTCTCCGCCTTCGAAACATCCGGATTCACCGGCGGCATCAACTGGTACAGGAACCTCGACCGCAACTGGCGCCTCCTGGCGGACGTGGACTCGATCATCCACCAGCCCGTCCTCATGATCTACGGCGACCGGGACCCGGTCGCGAGGTCGGAAAACCTGGCAGAGTTCGTGCCCAACGTGGAAGTGGTCTGCCTGGACTGCGGCCACTGGATCCAGCAGGAAAAACCCGAAGAAACAAACCAGGCCATTCTCAAATGGCTGGACAAGCGGGATGACGCCTAACGTCTCGTGATCCAAGCCTGCGAAAACGCCTGGCCACTGAGAGTTCTGGGCTCACTACCGCGAGGGCTTCCCGAACCCTGGGGATTGAGCGGCTCGGTCCATCCCACGCAGGCCCGCATCCGGAACCAGCACCCGCATCGGACCGGTCAGTGGCGGTAAGCCCTGCCCCATCGGCTCGCTAACGCCACTGGCCGCAGGGTTGCTGCTCAAGCCCCGCATCGCCGTGGTGCGGGCCCGCAGGTCCCACCAGGGACGGCGGTTCCTCGATCGCCTTCACCCCGGTCAGGTGGATCTTCCCCGCGCCGTCGACCCGGACGTCGGGGTTGGCGATCAGCCGTCCGCCGACCTCCTTGAGGGCGTGCGGGAGTGCTCGGCCAGCAGCGCGTCCGGGTTGTCGGGAGGCTGAGCGCGGTCAGCGCGTTGGGCCGGATCGCCTCCTCCCACTGCGGTCCTTCCAGCAACTCGGCCTGCGGGTTGCGCCACTTGGTGGAGGCGTCGGTGTAGATCTCGCGGCGCTTCAAGCCGCGCCAGAACTGCTCCAGCACGCAGAAGGCGTAGGCGTGCCGGTTCACCGAACCGTCGTCGCGGACCGGGTGCCCGAACACCAGGCGCTTCCACGGCCCGTTCACCACGTCGGCGTCGACCAGGCGGCCGGGGATCAGCGGGGCGGGCAGGCGGCTGCGGTAGCCCAGGATGTCCGGCAGCGCCTTCATCGCCTCCAGGACGGACGTGCCCTCAGCGTTCGCGCCGAAGGAGATCACCTCGGGCAGCAGCTTCAAGAACCCGGACACGGTGGTGTAGCGGCCGACCAGCTCGGTCCGCCAGTCGTCGGGGTCGGCGGCGTCCGCCGGCGGCACGTTCTCATTCACTAGGACCAGCGCCGCGCGCAGATCGGCGCGGGAGATGACCGTCTCGAGCGCCTCCCACACCTCGGCCACCCGTACCTCCTCATCCGGGCCGCCCCACCCGTCGGATTCGAACAGCGCCTCCACCGCGACCCCCAGCCGGGCCGCGGACTTCGCCAGCTTCGGGTGCTTGCGGACCTTCTCCTTGTTGGAGGCGTTCTGCGCCTTGTTCACCAGCTCGGCCGCCATCAACAGATCCAGCAGATCCAGGGTGTCGTCGACCGACTCGCCCTCCAGGAACCGGACCGTGGCCAGCAGCGTCGCCAACCGGCGGCCGTCCGGATGCCTCTTGAGCGCGGAAGCGTCTGCCCGCATCCCCGTACTTGGCGAGCTCGCCCAATCGGCGCTGCGGCACCAATGCCTCGGCGCCCAACTTGGCGAGCTCCAGGCCGTCGATCTCCGACACCTGGTCCAGGGCCTTGATGATGGTCGGGCCAGACGCCCGCGGCGCCACGCCCTTTCGCCACCGCTCCAGATCCGACACCCGCGAGGCGGGCGGGACCTCCAGCAGCTGGTCCAGAACGTACCGCTGGCCGACCGTCAGCAGCCCCTCCAGCACGCTCCACAGCCGCTTCGTCGTGTCGTCGCGGACCTTCGCCACCAGCCGGACCAGCGTCGTCACGCCCGGAAGCAGTACCTTCCGCTCCCGCAGCCACCCCACCCCATCGGTGAAGATCGCTTTCGGCCCGTCGCCCGACGTCCACGACCGGGCCGCCACCCACGTCACGAACTCCGGCTCGACCGAGGCGAAGTCCTTCCACTGGTAGGCCTGCCGATCTCCTCCTGATGATCGAACGGCCTCGGCCGCCGCTCGGTGTACCGCTTCACCTGCGACGGGTCCTCGACACCGAGCTGATCGGCCACGAACTCCAGCACCACCCCCGGCTCATCCAGAGGATCCTCCAGGAACGTCCCGAGCCAGCGCACCGTCACGAGCTGCAGCGCGAACCCGAGCTTCATGTGCTCGCCGCGCCGCCGGCCGACCAGAGCCCGGTCCTCGTCATCGAGGAAGAACACCCGCTCCAGATCAGCCTGCGACGGCGGCTCCGCGAACCGCCCGTACGCCGCCGCCTCATCATCGGTCAAGAACTCCACAGGCATAGCCCGCAAAGTAGGACCGACCCGCCAGTAACCAACGCAGAGCCACTGAACCGTTGCAAGACCCCCGCCCGGCCTGGCAGCCGTCCGCATCGGAACGGCCAGTCACGATAAGACGAGCCCGCTGGGCTCTTTAACCTGACTGGCCGTTCGGTTGCTGCTCAAGCCCCTAGCCCCGGGGGGATCACCCCGGGCGGGGCCGGAATGGCGGCCCTGAGGCCGCTCAGGGCCGCCGCAGAGCCCGAAGACGCCTTCCGGCGGGAGATCGAGCGGCGCGGCCTGGTCGAGCCGGAGCCCTCCCCTGTCTCCCCGGCCAGACAAGCCGGGCCCGCGCCCGGGCCCGCGCCGCCGCCGAGCGCGCCATCCGCGTCGACCACGAGCCCGCCGAGGTCCCGCGCAGTCGGCAGTATCCCGAGCAGGCCCGGAAGCTGGCCGCGCTGCGCGAGCGCCTGGCGCGTCTGACCTCCCCGGAGGCCGCCACCCAGGCATGAAGGCGCGGCCTTTGGTTGCCGGCGAGCGCCTCCTGCGCGGCGGCTAGCCGGTTGACCGCAGAGGCGAGCGCGAGGCTGGCGAGTTACCGGTGGCGTCGGCTGGGGTCGTGGTCGACGAGTGCCGCGGCGACGGCCTCGGGGCTGGGGTTGGTGTAGATGCCAAGGCTGCGCAGGGGCCGGTCAAGGACATTGCAAGCGCGCTGCAGGGGGTCTGCCCGTCAATGGTGCTCAAGCCCGCCTATGAGGAGATCACGATGAACCGCAGCCTGCGCGCCATGTTCGGCCTGACCGCCGCCGCCGCGACCATCGCCCTGGCCGTCCCGGCCATGGGCGGTGCCGCGAGCGCCTCACCGTCGCCTTCCGATATCAACAACTCCAGCCATGCCCACGATGTCGCACAGGAGCGCTCCTTCCTGTTCTCCTACACCTTCAACGACCACCTCAAGGTCGCCGGCGGCAATTTCACCGTCGATCACCGCGTCTTCCTGGTCGTCAAGTTCAACAACGGCGTCACGAAGTTCTCTCGGTGGGTGGTAGCCCGCACTCATCCCGTCACGCCGGGCGGCGCCATCTACGTGGAGACGACCGTCGCCGCTCCCTGTTACGGGGGCAGCAACGGCTACGCTCAGGCATATGACGAGGCCACCCGCACCTGGTCGCCGACCTTGCCCGTGAGGATCTGCCAGCGCATCGACTGACGGCCGGCCCGGGCCCGATGGCATCTCGTGTCGCCCCGCAGCGCGAGCGCGCGAGACCGGCGGGGATTACTTGGAAGCGCAGACGGCGCCGGAGCGCGACGCCGAGGCGATCGACCTGGTCGGCGCGGCTGACCAGGTCGGGTCCCGTCAACACGTACGGGCCGTGGACTGGTTGGCCGCAGTCCGCGAGCAATACGGCAACAGCCGCATCAGCGACATCGCGCTCGTCAACGACAGCCGTGCGCGCCATATCCGGACCCGCCACCACGTCGCCCGCTCGTAACTGCGCCGCCCAGCCACGGGGGTTGGAGGCCGACGTGTCGCTGCGCAGCACCACCGGTCGCAGGCCGGCATCGCGCAGCAGGGCTTCCATGTCCGCGTGCACCTGAACGATTGGATCACTCTGACGAACGGCCTGGTCGTCTACGGCTGTCGAGGACAGGTAGACGACGCGGGGTGCCGCTGCCGCGAGTTCCGGCAACAGGCCGTGCACGGAGGCGGCGTCGAGCAGCGGCCAGATGAGAAAGACGGAGTCGACCCCCACGAGGGCGGCACGCGCCGCGCGATCACGCCGATCCGGGTGCGGCCTCGACCGGCGTGATCGCGTACGGCACGGGCGTCGGGACCGGTCAGGCGGGGAACAGCTCCTCGATGACCTGGGCGACGCCGTCCTCGTCGTTGGAGGGGATGATGTGACCCACCGCGTCCAGGACGGTCGGATGCGCGTTGGCGACGGCGTACGAGGTCCCGGCCCAGGCGAGCATGGGCAGGTCGTTGGGCATGTCCCCGAACGCGACGACCTCGTCGGGCGTGATGCCCAGGTCGGCGGCGAACCGGGTCAGCGCGTGGGCCTTGCTGACATCGGGGGCGATGGCCTCGACCAGGCGCAGGCCGTTCGAGTGGTAGACGGTGACCAGGTCGCCGATGGCGGGGGCGGCGAGCGCCAGCAGGTCGTCGGCGGAGAGAGTCGGGTGGCGGCCGACGAGCTTGGGGGCCGGGCGGCTCCACAGCTTGTCCTCGCCGGGCCGCTGGACGGTGATGTCGGCCTCCCAGTCCCATGGCTCGTACAGCTCGTCACCGGCCATCTCATGGGCGTACTCGACGGCCAGGCCGATGCCGGGGATCGCCTCGCGCAGGCGGCGGGCGGCCTCGGCGAGGGTGGCGGTGCCGATGGCGTACTCGTCGATGACGCTGTGGGTGTGCATGTCGTAGACGAAGGCCCCGTTGGAGCAGATCGCGGTGCCGTGCGAGCCGACCGCGTCCGCGACCGAGCCCATCAGACGGGGCGGGCGTCCGGTGACGAAGACGAACTGGGCGCCGGCCGGTTCGATCCGGGCGAAGGCCGCGGTGGTGCGCGCGGAGATGGTGCCGTCGCTGCGGACGACCGTGCCGTCCAGATCGGTCGCGATGAGGCGGGGGCGGGGATGCGTTCCAGCGGTCATATGCGGCGGTGTCCTCAGGGTCGTGGTCCGGTGGCGATGGTGGCGGGGTCCGGCAGCGCGGGGGCGGGGTCCGGCAGCGTGGGGGCGGTAAGAGACGCAGTCACTGGGCCGACCGGGGAATCGTATTCGGCTCCCGTCCGGCCGTGGTCCGCCGGGTCGGCCAGGTCGGCGGGATCGGGGCAGACGCCCCAGCGCGGGGCCAGGCGGTTCGCGTACAGCGACAGCGCGGAGGCGATGGCCATGTGCATGTCGAGATAGCGGTAGCTGCCGAGCCGGCCGCCGAAGTACACGTCCTTCTCCCCCTCGGCCAGGGCGCGGTAGCGCAGCAACCGGGCCCGGTCCTCCGCCGTGGCCACCGGATAGTACGGCTCGTCCTCGCGGCCGGCGAAGCGGGAGTATTCCCGGACGATGACCGTACGGTCCTCCGGATAGTGGCGCTCGGGGTGCAGATGGCGATACTCGTGGATCCGGGTGTACGGCACCGACTCGTCGGCGTAGTTCAGCACGGCGGTGCCCTGGTGGTCTCCCACGTCGAGCACCTCGGTGTCGAAGTCCAGAGTCCGCCAGCCCAGCACGCCCTCGCGGTAGCCGAAGTAGCGGTCGATCGGACCGCTGTAGACCACGGGGACGCCGGGCGGGACGCGGTCGTGGACGGCGGCGAAGTCGGTGTCCAGCCGCACGTCGATACGCGGGTGGTCGGCCATCCGGGTCAGCCAGGCGGTGTAGCCGTCCCGGGGCAGCCCCTGGTAGCGGTCGTCGAAGTAGCGGTTGTCGAACGTGTACCGCACCGGCAGCCGGGTGATCACGTCGGCCGGAAGCCGGTCCGGGTCGGTCTGCCACTGCTTGCGCGTGTAGCCGCGCACGAAGGCCTCGTAGAGCGGCCGCCCGATGAGGGAGATGGCCTTGTGCTCCAGGTTGTCGGCCGTCCGCGGGTCATACTCGGTGGCCTGCTCGGCGATCAGCGCCCTGGCCTCCTGCGGGCTGAGCTGCCGGTCGAAGAATCCGCAGATGGTGGCGAGGTTGAAGGGCATCGGATAGACGCGGCCCCGGTGCACCGTCCAGACCTGGTGGCGGTAGTCGGTGAACTGGGTGAAGCGGCGGGCGTAACGCCACACCCGCGTGTTCGACGTGTGGAAGAGATGCGAGCCGTACCGGTGGACTTCGATGCCGGTGCGCGGCTCGATCTCCGAGTAGGCGTTGCCCCCGATGTGATCGCGCCGCTCCAGCACCACGACCCTGCGGCCCAGTTCCTCGGCGACCCGCTCGGCGACGGTGAGGCCGAAGAACCCGGCCCCGACGACCACCAGATCCGCTCCGGCGAAGGGCCCGCGGCGCATCAGCGGGCTCCTTCCGGGGACGACCCGAACAGGCGGGCCCAGTTCTCCCGGCTGCTCAGCGCGGGCAACGCGGCCCGGTAGCGCTCGCGCACGCTCGGCCCCTCGCGCAGCAGCCGCCAGAGGACGGCGGCGGCCGCCCTGGTCAGCCGGGTCTGGCGGGCCGAGTCGTAGCGCCGCAGCCGGACCCCGCGCTGCGAGGCGTCGGTCACCACGGCCGCGCCCAGCGCAGCGACGTGCCACCAGTGGGCGTCGGCGTGCCGCACCGCCGCGTACACCCGCCCGCCCCGCCCCTCTCCCCCATCGCTCGGCAGGCCCGTCACACCGCGGGCCCGGCGTGCGGGCGTACGGCCCGGCGCCCCCAGCGCGGCGAGGAGCGGGGCGAGCAGACCCTTCAGGAGCGCGAGGTCGCGCAGGCGGGGGCCGGGAGCGGGGTCGGCGATGACGATCGCGTTGGAGGGCAGCCCCGGCACGTCGGTGGCCGGATGGCACTGGGTCTCGGGGTGCTCGGCGCGCAGCCGCCGCAGCCGGGTCAGCGCCTCCTGGCCGCCGTCGGCGAGCACCTCCGGCCCGGCCAGGAAGTCCTCCATGGCGGCGATGACGGTGGCGGCCGCGCCGTACTGCATGCCCAGCAGGTACGGCACGAGCTCGGCAACGAGCGTGCGGATCAGGGTGGGCAGCGGGAACCGGCCGTGCAGCGCCGAGATGATGGTGTAGTTGCGGACGATGAAATAGCGGTTGACCTCGTCGCGGTCCTTCCAGGCGAAGTCGGTGTGCCACAGCCCGGCTCCCGGCAGGGTGAGGGTCGGGAAACCGTGGGCGCGGGCCCGGTAGGAGTACTCGGCGTCGTCGCCCTGGAAGAACAGCGGCAGCGGGTAGCCGATGGCGGCCGTCACCTCGGCCGGGATCAGGCAGGCCCACCAGCCGTTGTAGCCCGCGTCCAGCCGCAGCTCCTGGCGCTCGGGGTGGCCCGTGCGCGGGTCGGGGGCGATCAGGTCGGCCTCGTGCGGGCTGTGCGGCATCAGGGCGCCGGGCCTGGCGCGGTCGAGGTCGGTGTACTCGGCCCCGGCGTGGAGCCTGCTCGGGTGCAGCAGGGTGAGCATCTGGCCGCCGATGATGAGCGGCTGCGCGGCGCTGGCGGCGAAGGCCGTCATGCGCACCAGCAGGTCGGGCTCCAGCAGCACGTCGTCGTCCATGAACAGCACGTCCGGCGGGAGTTGGCCGTCCGCCGCGATCCCCGCCACCTCGTACAGGCCCCGGCTGAAGCCGCCCGCGCCGCCGAGGTTGGGCTGGGTGAGGTAGCGCAACCGGCCGCCGAGGGCGAGCTCGGCCTCGGGAAACCCGGCCCGGTCGCGGACCCGGTCGCCGCCCTGGTCGACGACGTACACGGCCTCCAGCGTGGACAGCGCGGTGTGGTCGTCCGCGAGGGCGACGAGGTTGCCCAGACAGGCGTCGGGGCGGTCCATGGTGCAGATGGCCGCAGCCGTACGGCGCGGCCGGGCTGGGGCGGGGACGGTCCACCGGACGTCCGCCACGGTGAGCCGCTCTCCGGGGCCGGTGCTGACGTCCAGCCAGAGGGCTCCGCCGTCGAGGAACCGGTCGAGCTGGGTGGTCAGCGTTATCTCGGTGTCCGCGGCCTCGTTCACGGTGTGCGCGTCCACCGTCCGGGTGCCGCCGTGGGAGTCGGACGCGCCGAGCAGCAACCGGCCCGAGCCGGTGGCGGTCAGCCGTACGGTGACCTCGGGGATCCTGGTCCACCGCTGCCAGTGGGACGCGGGGAAGCGCCCGAAGTAGGTGTTGCCGCTCACCGTCGTGGCGGGCTCCAGCCGCATCCGGGTGCGCCCGAGCGTGGCCGCCCCCGGGCCGACCTGGGCGTACAGCGCGGGGTCGACCAGGTCGGAGGGGCCGCGGAACAGGCCCCGCATGGCCAGCAGGGCGGTGCCGGGTGAGCCTGCCGGGAGCGTCGCGGAATCGAGAGCGATGTCGGCGGGGATGTCGGCCGGGATGTCGGCCGGGATGTCGGCCGGGATGTCGGCCGGGATGTCGGCGGGGATGACTGGGACAGCCGGGCGGGTGTGGTTCAAAGAGACTCCCGTTCGGACTCGGGTCGGGTCGGCGTGACCAGGGCGTCGGCGGCGGTGGCGGTCTCAGTGACGTCTGTGCGGCGTGCCGGCGTCGGCGCGACTACGGCCCGGAGGTCGCCACGGGCGGCGAAGCGGCGGCGCTTGCCGGATCGGTGCTCATCGGACTTGTGCTCGCCGGACTTGTACTCGCCGGACTTGTACTCGCCGGACCGGTGCTCGCCGGACCGGTGTTCGCCAGATCGGCGGTGCCGGTCGGCTGGGCGGTGCTTGCGTGATCGGCCGGGGACGGGCCGTCACCGGCCGCCCGGCCCACCACGGAGGGACCGAGAAGACCGATGGCCAGCGCGAGGGCGGCGGGCAGCAGTAGAGCCGTGGTGAGCGAGGTCCGATCGGCGAGCAAGCCGACCAGACCGGGCCCGGCGAGCGCCCCGACGTAGGCGAGGGTGGTGACCCGGGACAGGGCGCGGCCGACCTCGCCGCCCGACCCGGCCGCGCTGAACAGGGTCGGCACGACGGTGGCCAGGCCGACGCCCACCACCGCCCATCCGGCGAACTCGACGGCCAGGCCCCCGGTCCGAAGGTGGGACGCGAGCAGCACCAGCACGTAGCCGGCGCTCGCGGTCGCCCCGGCCAGGGCGATGCCCCGGCGTGAACCCAGCCGGGCGCGGACGCGGTCGCCGACCAGGCGCGAGCAGGTGAGAGCGGCGGCGAAGACGGCGTAGACGAGGGAAGCCGTCGCGGGGCTCGCGTGCACGTCTCGAGTGGCGTGCAGAACGGCCCAGCTGTAGCCGGCGCCCTCCGTGATGAAGCCCGCCATGGCGAGCAGTCCCAGCATGAGGATGAGCCCTGACGCGAGCGGGGGCCGGCCCGCGGCTCGGGACGCCGACGGCTCCGCGTGCCCGGTCGCCCCGCTCCCGACTGCCGCGACGCCGCTCCCGCCGGCGACGGCCGCTCCGGCGGGGAGGCGGATGAGCAGCAGCGGTCCGGCGAACATCACGGCGCACAGAGCCCCGGCCGCGCCGAGCAGCACTCGAAGGTCGAGACCGGCGGCGAGCCCGGCGGCCACCGCCGCCCCGCCCGCGACCGCGCCCAGGCTCCACACTCCGTGGAACCCGGACATCAGCGGCCGGCCCTCCGCCGTCTCGACGACGACCGCCTGAGCGTTCATGGAAACGTCCAGCGCCCCGAGCCCGGCGCCAACCAGCAGCCCGGCGGCCAGCAGCGCCGGGTAGCCGCCCGCCGTCGCGGGGGCCAGCAGGCACAGCGCCGCCACCGGGGCGCACACTGTGACTACGGCGCGGCTGGAGAGGCGGTCGCACAGCCGTCCCGCGAGGGGCATCACCAGGATCGAGCCGAGACCGCCCAGCAGGAGGACCGTGCCCATGCGCCCCGGGCTCAGGTGAAGGTGCCCGATGAGCGTGGGCAACGCGGCGCTCCACAGTGCGCAGCACACCCCGGACAGCGCGAAGACACCCGTCACGCCCCACCGCGGCCTGGACACCGGCCCACCTCCCCAAGTGCCCTTGCCGGGCGCCGAATCGCTGTCGCCAGTGCCACCAGGCTAGTTAATAAACTTTTCTAACTAGTGACACGGAAAGGATCTCTTGGTGCTGGGCGACCGTCAAGGGGCTTTCGGATCCGCCGATAATGACGGGGTAGGTGGCGGCGTCAACCGGCTTCAGCGGGTCACCAGTGGTCCCAGTGCGTCACCGACTCCACCGGTTGCCGGGGCGCCCGGCGGAAGTCGACGCCGATCGTGTGCGCCACGGGGATCAGCGCCACCTGGGTCGTCTTCTCGTACGGATCGCCGATGATCTCGGCCATCTCCCGCTCGTACGGCAGATGCATGGTCGTCCAGGCCGCACCAAGCCCGCGCGCACGGGCGGCGAGCATGAAGCTCCAGGTCGCGGGCAGGATTCCGGCCCAGTAGGCGGCCTGCTCGCCCGCGGTGCGCTCGCACCGTACCTTCGCAATCGGGATCAACAGGTAGGGGACCCGATGCAGGTCTCCGCCAGGTGTTCGGCCGAACCGAAGACCCAGCAGCGGTTGGTGAAACGTCGGCGACGACGTCTCGATCTACCACTTGGGGGGCTTCTACCGAAAGGGACCGGGCTATGTCCATGCCGACCGTGATCCGAATCGTCTCGGACGAGGAGTACCGTCCCGAGTGGCATAAGACCAGCTCGGCCCCCCGCCGTGGCAGTTGCAGCTGGCACGGCGAACCGCATGAGATCACTCGATCCATGCGGCTCGAGGAACAGCGCGCGAACGGCGTACGGGTAACGCTGTACGGGGTGTGCGACGCGGCCCGCGCCGAGATCACCGAGCAGGTACGGCGGAACTCCGGCGGCTGAGCGGACGAGGGGCGATTTCCCACGGACGGAGCGAGCTGCGGATAGGTCCCGCTACGGGCTTCACCGGCAGTGGTACACCTGAAACGACGCGCGGAACGCCGTGTGGGATCAGCACTCGTCAGCCTTTGCGGTTGGCTGGAGGGGGCGGGCCGTCAGGCCTTCGATGAGGAGTGACAGGAACCGGTCCCCGGCGTCGGCTGTCCAGGATGCCTGGCGTGTTGCCCAGGCCATGGCGTTGACCGCGGCGAGCAGTTGGTCGGCGTCAAGGTCGGCACGTATGTGGCCGGAGCGCTGGGCGTGGGCCAGCAGGTCGCTGGCTGCGGCGCGGAGGCCGGCGCAGGAGGCGTGCAGGGTTGATTCCGGATCGTGCAGCGCGGCCATGACCGAGGCGGGAAGGCCGTCGTAGCGGGCCGATGCCACGGCCAGTTCCCGTATCCAGGCGGCAAGGGCCTGGCCGGGGTCGGGGGAGGCGATGAGGTCGGCCGCCCGGGCGCGCAGGGTGTCGAACCCGTGCCGCAGCAGCGTCTCGAGCAGCGCCTCCCGGGTGCGGAAATGCCGGTACAGGGTCGCGATGCTGACCCCCGCCCGGCGCGCTACCTCTCGGAGGGATGCGTCGGTCCCCTGCTCCGCGAAGGTCGCCTGGGCTGCGGCCAGGAGGTGCTCGTGGGTGCGCCGGCCGTCAGCGCGGACGGGAAGGCCGGCCGGCCAGGGGTTCACGTCGTTCATCTCAGGCTCTTTCCGGTTGCGGTGTTGCTAACCGAAGCGGTGCTACGGATAATAGGAGCACTGCTTCGGTTACGGTCGGAGCTTACCTGTGGACACGTCCATGAGCCAGCGAGGAGATGTGCAGATGCCCCAGGAACTCGATGAGTGGCATGCCCGGGCCGGAGGCTACGTGGCACGGCCGAGGTTTGAGACCTACGCCGAGAAGTATTCGCGCTACTTCGTCATGCGCCGCCGTGACGGGATCATCGAACTGCGCATGCACACCGACGGCGGTTCGGCCCACTTCGACTTCGCGGTGCACAACGCCTGGGCCCAGGCCTGGCAGGAGGTCGGCAACGACCCCGAAAACGAAGTGCTGATCCTCACGGGCACCGGCGACCTGTGGTTGGGCACCCCCGAGACCATTGCCGCCGATCCAGCAGAGGTGGCGAGCGGGCTGAGGAACAACCCGCGTCCCAAGGACTTCGCCTACGAGCACGCCTACTACGACGCCACCAAGCTGCTGGAGAACTTCGTCTTCGGCATCGACATCCCCACCATCGCGGCGATCAACGGGCCTAGCCTGGCGCACACCGAATTCGCGCTGCTGTGCGACATCACCCTGGCCGCCGAGACCGCGACCATCATCGACCCGCACCTGCTGGCCGGCACCGCGCCCGGTGACGGGCAGCAGCTCACCCTCCAGGAACTCATAGGCACCAAGCGCGCCGCCTATCACCTCTACACCGGCCAGCCCATCGGCGCACGGCAAGCACTCGAACTCGGCCTGGTCAACGAGGTGCTGCCCGCGGATCGTCTCCTGCCCCGCGCCTGGGAACTGGCCGAGGCCATCATGAAGGCCCCCCGCACCGCCCGCCGCTTCACCCACGCCATCGCCCAGCGGCCCTGGAAACGGCGCCTCGTTCAGGATCTCGGCTTCGGCATCGCCCATGAGATGTACGGCATTCACGCCGACCGACTCCTCGGCTAGTGACTGGTGTCCGTGTGACAACACGGTGGGGACGGCGCCAAGGCGTGTTGGACATTTCTCTCGTGCGCCAAGGTGATGCCTGTCCCAGGGTGCTGCACCGGGAGCGGCGTGATGCCGCCGCCCGCTGCCCCCACAACCGCCCCAACACCAGACATACTGCCTGAGATGATCGGTGTCATGACCGCGCCGCGCCCCGCGAAGGATCCGTACCGACCTATCGGTGTCGACGAAACGGCTATGACCAGCACGCAGGGTCGGACGGCGCACGGCTCATTTGGTGGTAGCGAGGTCTTCGGGGCGGGGCAGGGTCAAGGTGTCGATCGCGGCACGGCGCTGGCGGCCGGGCCGCCGGTCGTAGCCGGAGGTGGTGACGGGGGACGCGTGGCCCATGAGCTGCTGGACACGAGCGAGGTCGACGCCGTTGTCGAGCAGGTCCCCTGCGAACGTCCGCCGCAGATCGTGCGGTGACAGCCGGGGCAGCTCGGCCTCCCGGCGGCGGCGTTCCAGGGCCGCGGCGATGGCGTCCGATGACAGATGCCGTGCCCTGGCGTCGCCCCAGCGGTTCACCGGGGCGATCAGCGGCCCGCGAATGTGCTCGGTCGCGGCGAGCCACCGGCCCAGGTAGACCGCGGCGACCTCGTGGAGATAGACCTCGCGCGACTTTCCCCCCTTGCCGGTGATCGCCAAAGATCGGTCGCCGGGGTCGTAGTTCGCCCTGGTCGCCTTCGCCAGCTCGTCCCGGCGCATGCCCGTGGACTGCAGTACGGCGATCACCGCGGCGTCTCGGATGCCGATCAGGCCGCCGGCGGCCAGGCATGCCTTCAGCATCGCCGCGACTTCGTATTCGGCGATGTTTCGTCCGGCCTTGGCGCGGGTGCCGCCCTTGACGTTCTTCACGGCCTTTGCCCGCTGATAGTCCTCCGCGGTCATCTGCCCGAGCATCCAGGCGTGGTAGAGGACTTGGCGCAGCGCGCTCAGGTGCTTGTTCACAGTCGAGGGCGACCAGGGCGCTGCCTCGCCGTCGGCATCGATGCGGACCTGGTTCATCAGTTCGCTCCGCAGGGCCGTCGTGTGCTGGTAGCGGAGCAGCCCCCATGGGACGGCCTCGCCGGTCGGGTAGCCGAGGATCCGTGCGGTGCCGTCGAGACACGCGCCCATGGTCCGGCGCGACTGCTGACCCCCCAGGGATTTCAGATACACGAGGTAGGGATTCTGCGCCGGCGGGCGCGGTGCCACGTCGGGAAGGAAGGACGCCGCCGCCGGGATGATCTCTGACACGGCGACCATTCTAGTGATCAACTAGCGAGAATTTCCATTCTCGTAGGTTGAAGCTAGCTATCGCAGATCCGCTGGCTCGTGATCTCAGGGATCACAACGCAGTTGTTGTCCGGTGTCATGACAACTGGCGTGGTCTCACCGGAGTTGGCGCCGCCCTCGAATCCGTCTTCACTCGGTTGACGCGCTGTCAGGAGCCCGGCGCTGGATTAATGACGATATTCACCTGGGTGGCTTCCCTTGGTGGATCAAGAACTACCTCAATAACATATCGACCTGGGGAAATATTGAACTTCCGCGATTGGTCCCCGGTTGCATCGCCCACCCGTAGGATGCCGGTAGGGACTTCGATCATCCCGGAGTAGACAGGTTGACCGACGGCGATTTCCTCGCCGCGCCAAACGCGAACAGAGGTTGAGCCTTCTGCGGCGTGCATGGTGCGAACCACAAGAGCGGTAGCACTTGCCGTCACCAGCTCATCTTCTGAACTCAAATCCGGTATTTCGTCATCAGACCCTTCGTCAGTTACCAGTAGCAGCCCCCAAGGAAGGCCTGCAATGATTTCACCAAGCAGCATAACTAGAACGTCGCCTTCCCTAAATTTAATTAAGAAATGTAGCCTTTTCGGATGAGTTGAATTATATAAAGCCCTTGCTTGTTGCTGCACGGTAGACAGTGAGGATAGAGCCGTTGCGATGTTCCGTCAGGAACCGTCCGAGAGACAGGCTGGTGATCGGGAATGTAGTTGCCACTCTTGGTTCCGCGCGCCCATGACAACCACGCCGGCGAGCGTCGTGTCACGGCCCATGACATTCGACAGCGCCAGCAGCCGGACCACGGAGCAGCCGTATGCCCTCCGGCGACGGCTTCGGGATCCGGCCGTAGGCGTTGCGGGCGGCTCGGTCGTACTCCTCGGCCGCCCTCGCCAGGACCGGGTTGCCAAGCGCGGCGGCGGCAACGCGCAGGACGTCCGCGGCGGCCCGCGCGGCGTCGGCGGCCGAGGCCGGGTCCTGTCTGATCCGGGCTGCCGCGGCCGACGCCGCATGCGCGGCCTCGCCGTACAACGCCTCCCGCTCGGCCCGCGTCCATCCTTCCTCGGCGGTACGCCACAAGCGGCGCAGCTGGGGCAGGCTGAGCCAGGCGGCGGAAGAACTCCTCCTCGCCGCGCGCGTCACGAGCCGCAGCCGCGACCTTCTCCCGGAGTTCGTCCCGGGGCGTACGGCGCCAGCGGGCGTACAGCTTGGGCCAGGTCAGGTCGGCGGCCAGCGCCCCTCCCCTGTACCAGACGAGGGCGCCTCTCCAGAGTCTGCTGAGACTGACCACCCCGCTGCGGCGCCGACGGCGCCTACGCCACACCGCCGTCCCCCGCCACTACAGTCCATCACCCCGGGAAGCAGACCCGCAGGAGGTCATGTGAGCACGAACGACGGCGGCTCCACAAGCCGGAAGATGACGCCTGAGGCCGCCAGCCGGATCCAGAGCAGCGCCGACAAGCACCCGGTCGGCAAGACTGCGACCACCGGGTTCAAGCAGAGGGCGCAGTCGGCCGTCCATAAGTCCAAGAGCCAGTCGAAGCGCGGGCGGCGTTTATTTAGGAAACTTTCTTGATCGAAATTTAACCGCTGGGACAGTGGAGTCAAGACCCAATCGTCAGGGGCGCCTCGTAGGTCGCGCCCGTCGCGCCCTCGCTTCCGACGACCGGCGTAGGTCGCGCGGCGTCCGGACGCCTGCGGAAAGGGAACCTACTGTTCCGCCGCCATTAACCTCAGCTCACTGGAAGGTCAGTAATCGCGATCTACCCTGACGGAGCCTCTCAACCCCCTTACGGAGGACATCCATGGTCGTGTCCGCTGCGAAGTCCCGCATCCGCAGGAAGCTCGTCCCGATCGCGTCCGCCCTCGGCGTCACCGCCGCGCTCGCCCTGTGGACCGGGACCGGGGCGAGCTCAGCCGCCACTGTGCCGTCGCCGAGCCACGTCGTCGTGGTGATCCTGGAGAACCACGCCTACTCGCAGATCATCGGCAGCTCCAGCGCGCCGTACATCAACTCACTGGCCACCGGCGGGGCAAACCTCACCCAGTTCTACGCGGAGACCCACCCCAGCCAGCCGAACTACTACGCCTTCTTCTCGGGCAAGACCCAGGGCATCACCGACGACAGCTGCGTCACGATCGGATTCAGCTCCGCCGCCAACCTCGGCTCCGAGCTGATCGCGGCCGGGAAGACCTGGGGCAGCTACAACGAGGGCCTGCCCAGCCAGGGCTCGACGGTCTGCACCAACAGTGCCGGGAAGTACGCGCAGAAGCACAACCCCTGGTTCGGCTTCAGCAACGTCCCGACCTCCACGGCCTACACCTTCACGCAGTTCCCGACGGACTTCACCACGCTGCCGAAGGTCTCCTTCGTGGTCCCGAACCTCTGCAACGACATGCACGACTGCTCGGTCTCGACCGGCGACACGTGGGTGAAGAACAAGCTCGGCGCGTACGCCACCTGGGCCAAGTCCAACAACAGCCTGCTCATCGTCACCTTCGACGAGGACAACAAGCTCAGCGGCAACCGCATCGCCGCCGTCGTGTACGGCCAGCCGGTCATCCCGGGCAGCTCGTCGTCCACCACCTACAACCACTACAACCTGCTCCGGACGCTTGAGGACATGGCCGGGCTGACCACTCACGCGGGCAACGCGGCGACGGCCTCGGACATCACCGGAATCTGGAGCTGAGCTTGTACCTGGCTGAACGCGGCCCGGCCTCCGGGGCCACGTCCGCGGACGCGCCGCAGGACCGGGCCGGTCAGCCGGGCCGCGCCACGCGATCGATCCCCGGCACGGTCATCGCGCTGGGGACGGTCAGCCTCATCACGGACGTCTCCTCCGAGATGGTCACCGCGGTGCTGCCGCTCTATGTGGTGGCCGGGCTGGGGCTCAGGCGGCCCGAGGTCACCGTGCGGTCGGCGATGGCGCTGCTGCGGCGCCCTGACGTCCGGCGGCTGGCCGTCTGCGCGGCGCTGATCGGCACCGGACAGGCGCTCGCCCGGTTCTGCTGCTCGCCGGCCTTCGGCGCGGCGTGGACCGCGATCGGCGACCGGGCCGCGCTCATGGTCGCCGCGGGCGCTCTCGCGATCTGCGCGGCCCGGGCGGCGTACGCTCTGCGCGGCCCGGAGGTCCGATGACGCCGCGGGCGCGCGTGGTCACGCTGCTGGTCGCGGTAGCGGTGCTGGGCTCCGTCGCGTTCGCCTCGGTGCTGCACGCGGCGGACCGGGTGGGTGAGCGGAACCGGCCACAGCCGGGTGGGCCGGGCATCGCGCCCGGCGTCGTGACGCTCGGCGGCGGAAGGCACATGATCTTCCGCAACATGGCCTGGGGGCCGTACCGGGACGAGCTGGTCTCGGTGGCGGCCTCCGCCCCCGGCGGCGCCCGGACCGCCGCTCCGGTCCGCTGCCTGCGCTTCCACGCGGCGGCCCGGACCGGCGTCTGCCTGCGCAAGGTGGACGGCCCTACTGGGGAGAGCTACTTCGCGTCCGTCCTCGACGGCCAGTTGCGGACGCTGCGCGACTACCCGATCGGGGGCGTCCCGTCCCGGGCCAGGGTCGCGCCGTCCGGCCACCTGGTCGCCTGGACGGTCTTCGTGGGCGGGGACTCCTACGCGGGCGGCGACTTCTCCACGCGGACCTCGATCGTCGACACGCGGACGTGGGCGCTCACCACGAGCCTGGAGAAGTACGAGATCGTCAAGGACGGGCGGCCATACCGCGCTCCCGACGTGAACTTCTGGGGCGTCACCTTCGCGGACGACGGGCATTTCTACGCCACCCTGGCGACCAAGGGGCAGACCTACCTCGTCCGCGGCGACATCGCCGCGCGCACGGTGACCACGCTGCGCCCCAACGTCGAATGCCCGTCTCTGTCGCCCGACGGGACCCGCCTGGTCTTCAAGAAGCGCGTCCCCGGCCTCAGCCCGGACGCGCCGTGGCGGCTGTACGCGCTGGACCTGCGGACCATGCGCGAGACGCCGCTGGCCGAGACTCGGAGCGTCGACGACCAGGTCGTCTGGGCCGGTGCGCAGACGGTGCTGTACGGCCTGCCGGGCGACTTCGGCGCCGACCTGTGGTCCGTCCCCGCCGACGGGACCGGGGCCCCCAAGCGGGTCGCCGTCTCCGCGCTCAACCCCGCCTTCACCGGCTGAGGCCGACCGGCGGCCGCTGCTGTCCCCGCAGGTCAGGGGCCGTAAGGTGGGCTCTGGGCACCATGAGAAGGGGGAAGGCGCATGGGAGAGTTTTCTGTCTGGCACTGGCTGATCGTGGCGCTGGTGCTGGTGATGTTGTTCGGTGCGAAGAGGCTTCCCGACACCGCCAGATCTCTGGGGCAGGCGCTGCGGCTGTTTAAGAAGGAGACGAGCAGGCTCGGGGATGACGACGCGGAGACCGTGACCGGGGACCGGCCGTCCACCCCCGCTCCCGCCCTCTCGATCGAGGAGCAGGCGCGGCAACTGGAGGAGCAGGCCGCCCGGCTCCGCGCTCAGGCCGGCTCGCGGCCCGACCAGCAGCCCGGCTGAGCGCCCGCGGTGACGGGCAGCCCATTGGGTATAGGCGATATGTTCGGCTATGGCCGGTTTGGTCTGGCACACACGCCAGCGACCGTCCCGGCGAGATCCGGGGGGATCTCATGCGGTACTGGTCGATCCGGGCTCGCTTGACCCTCATAGGGGGCGTGCTGGTGGCCGTGCTGTGCCTGGTGTTCGCCGTGCTCCTCCTCCTCGGCATCCATCGCCTGGCGACCGAATACCTCACCGAGCAGGTGGCCGCCGCGGGAAGCCGGACCGCCTACTCCATCGAGAAGGGCGCGCTTCGCGACCCTATCCAGGGCACCCACGACCGGGACGTGCAGGTGGTCGATCACCAGGGGAAGGTGGTCATGGCCACGAAGAACCTGCGAGGCGCGCCCCCCATGGCGAATTTCGGCGCCAGGAACGTTCTCCAGCCCGCCGTCTCCGTCGTCTGCGACCGGGTCTTCGGCGCGTCGAACTGCGACATCGTGGCCGCGGTGCCCGTCTACTACCAGGGGCAGAGCTGGACGGTCTACAGCGCCGCACCGGTGATCCCGCTTTATGTCCATCCGTGGCTGGCCGTGCTCGTGTTCGGTGGTTCGCTACTCCTCGTGGTCGCCATCACCTATATCGGCTACCAGCTCCTCGGCAGGGTCCTCCTGCCGGTGCAGGCGATCCGTACCGAACTCGACGAGATCGAGGCCGCCGACCTCAGCCGCAGGGTGCCGGTGCCGCTCGGGCGGGACGAGATCCACGACCTGGCCGTCAGCGTCAACCACACGCTGACGCGACTGGAGGCCGCGATGGAGCAGCACCGCCGGTTCACCTCGGACGCCTCCCATGAGTTGCGAACGCCCATCACGGCCATGCGCACCCAGGTGGAGGACGCGCTATGCGCCGCCCATGACACCGACGTGGCCGCGGTCGCCCGCTCCCTGCTCCCCAGTCTCGACCGGCTGCAGGACATCGTGACCGATCTGCTCACGCTGTCCCGGCTGGAGGCGGGCGCGTCACTCCGCCGGGAGCCCGTGGATCTCGCCGAGCTCGTCACCTCCGAGCTCGGGCGCCGCCCTCCGTTGAGGGGCGCCGGGGAGACCAAGGAGATCGTGTGCGAACTCGCGGCCGGGGTAGTGGCGAGGGGCGACAAGCTGGAACTCTCCCGCTTGATGACCAACCTGGTCGACAACGCCGAACGGCACGCCGAGCGCACGATCGTCATCACCGTAGGACGCCGGCCGGGCGATCCGCGCGATCCCCGCTTCGCGACAGGCGCCGCCGTACTGGAGGTCGCGGACGACGGGGCCGGAATCCCCCCTGGCCAGCGCGAGCTCGTCTTCCAGCGGTTCGCCCGGCTGGACACCGCCCGGAGCAGGGACGCCGGCGGCACCGGGCTCGGCCTCCCCATCGCACGGCAGATCGCCGAGAGCCACGGCGGCAGCCTGATGATCGAGAACGGCCGGCCGGGGGCGCGGTTCGTCCTCAGGCTGCCGCTCGCGGTCCCCACCACAGGTGCGGACGCGTGATCGCCGCCCCTACACGTGGTGAACGCCGGTTCGTCCGGCACGCGCCCGCTGAACGACAGCGCGTGATCACCAAGCGGCGGCGAACTGGTCAGTCGCACCAGGGCGGAATCCGTGCATGATCGCACCCGAAGCCCCCTTGACGTGGATTGATGTGCGCAAGTACATTTCCACGAAATTGTCTGGGAAGTTCCCAGACAGTAAGGGAGACGACCGTGGAACACCGCGCGGGAAGCCCTCAGTTGCTGCGGCAGATCAACGATCGCGCGGCGCTGCTGGCTCTGCTCGAGCGAGGGCCACTCACCCGGCTGGAGCTGGAGTCGCAGATCGGGCTGTCCAAGCCGGCGACCGCCGACCTGCTGCTTCGCCTGGAGAGGGACGGCCAGCTGCGGCGCGCGGGGTTCCGTGAGGGCGGCAAGGGGCCGCGTGCGCAGCTCTGGTCGGTCAACGGCGCCCTGGCCCACGTGGCGGCCGTCGACCTCACCCCCCAGGGTCTCGACGTCGCGGTGTCCGACCTCCGCGGCGAGGTCGTCGCCGAGCATCGGCACCGCGCCAGGAAGAACGTGGACCTCGGCGTGGAGGACCTCCGCCTGTCGGTGTCCGTCGCCGCCGCCGAGGTGGGCCTGACCGCCGGGCAGCTACGCCGGGTCGTGGTGGGGCTGCCCGGCTCCGTGGACAGGCGGACCGGCTATCTCGGCTTCGCCCCGCACCTGCCCGCGTGGCAGGGCTTCGACGTCCTGGAACGGCTGGCCGGGGCGCTCGGCACGTCGGTGGCGGTGGAGAACGACGTCAACCTGGTCGCTCTCGACGAGATGGCGGCCGGACAGGCGGCGGGGGTCGACGACTTCGCGCTGATCTGGATCGGACAGGGCACCGGCGCCGCCGTCGTCTCCGATGGGCGCCTCCTGCGTGGAGCGTCCGGCGGAGCCGGCGAGATCGACTGGATGCCCTCCCCCACTCCCCCGGCGACCGGCGCCCATGCCGTACCACCCCGGCAGCGGGTCGGCGACATGCTGAGCAACGACGCGCTGAAGGAGCTGGCCAGGGCGCACGGCCTGGCCGGAGACGATGTGGAGGGGATCGTCTCCGGGGATCTCGACGCGGACCCCGCCACCCGTGCCGCCTTCCTCCGGGAGGTGGCCCGGCGGGTGGCGCTGGCGGTGGCCGGGGTGGTGTCCGTCGTCGATCCCGAGCTCGTGGTCCTCGCGGGCGATGTGGGCCGGGCCGGCGGTAGCGCCCTGTGCGACCTGGTCGCCGGGGAGCTGGCCGAGCTCGTCCTCCCCCGGCCGCGGATCCAACCAAGCCTGGTGACCGGCAACCCGGTCCGCTCAGGCGCGCTGCGGCTGGCCTTGGCCGGAGCGCGTGAAGAGGTGTTCGCCATCCCCTCCTGATGGCGGCCTCGCCCCTTTGACCCGGCCACGGTGGCGGGTCGGCAGTTTCACCCCCTTGGAGGGTTCAATGCGACGAATCGGTGTCGCGACGGCCTGTCTGGCGCTCGCCCTGGCCGCGGGTGCGTGTGGCGGCGTGGAGACAGGCTCATCGGGTACGGCTCAGGCGCCGGCCGCGAACGAGAAGGTGTCCCTCAGCGTCTGGAGCAAGTTCAGCGGTCGTGAGCTGGGGCTGCTCCAGAAGGCGCTGGACGGCTTCCACGGAAAGCATCCCAACATCACTGTCGACAACCGCGGAGGCCAGGACGACGACAAGGTCGCTCAGGCGATCCGAGGGGGCAACCCGCCCGACGTCGCCATCTCCTTCTCCACCGACAACATCGGCCAGTTCTGCTCCAGCGGAGCCTGGCAGGACCTCAAGCCCTACATCACGCGCGACAAGCTCGACCTGAACCAGATCCCCGCGGCCACGCGCACGTACACGGAGTTCAAGGGGACGCGGTGCGCGATGCCGCTGCTCGCCGACGTGTACGGCCTCTACTACAACAAGGCGATGTTCGCCAAGGCCGGCATCACCGCGCCTCCGAAGACGATGTCGGAGCTGTTCGAGTACGCCAAGAAGCTGACGGTCTTCAACCCCGACGGGTCCATCAAGGTCGCCGGGTTCGTCCCCACGATCGGCTTCTACTCCAACCACGTGCAGATGTGGGCGGCCAACTGGGGCGTGCAGTGGAAGGGCCAGGACGGCAAGTCCGCCCTCGGCACCGACCCGCAGTGGCAGGCCATGCTCGAATGGGCGAAGAAGTTCACCGACTTCTACGGCAAGGACAAGCTGGCCAAGTTCACGGCCGGTCTCGGCCAGGAGTACTCGCCGGACCAGGCCTTCGAGAAGGGCCAGATCGCCATGGCGATGGACGGTGAGTACCGCACCGCGTTCATCACGGCCGAGGCGCCGGACCTCGACTACGCCACCGCGCCGTTCCCGGTCGCGGACAACAAGCCCGACCTGTACGGCGGGGGCTACACCACCGGCACGATCATCGGGATTCCGAAGGGCGCCAAGAACGCCGGCGCCGCCTGGGAACTGGTCAAGTACATGTCCACGGACACCGGCGCACTGCAGGGCCTCGCCCAGGGTCTCAAGAACGTCCCGTCCACGGTTCCCTCACTGCAGGACCCGACGCTCCAGCAGGACGAGCACTTCAAGACCTTCCTCGACATCTTCGCCAACCCGAACCTGTCCACGAACCCGGCCAGCTCGAACGGCGGGGCCTACCTCAAGACCGCGGAGGACTTCGCCACCTCCTACCAGAGCGGCGGCGTGCCGGACCTGAAGGCCGGCCTCGCGAAGACCGCCGCGCAGATCGACGCCGACGCGCAACTCGGCGGCTGACCACCGATGTCTGCCAAGCCAAACGCCGTGCCCGCGGCCGGGTCCCTCAGCTGGATCCGGCCGCGGCCGGGGCACTGGATCCGGCCGCTGGCCTTCATGGCGCCCGCTCTGGTCGGCTTCGCGGTGTTCTTCGCCTACCCCCTCGGCGCGCTCCTCTACTACTCGTTCACCCGCTACGACCTGCTCAACACGCCCGTGTGGGTGGGCCTGCGCAACTATGCCTTCCTCCTCACGCAGGATCCGCTCGCCCGGAAGGCGGCCTACAACACCGTGTGGCTGGTGGTGGTCATCACCGTCCTCCGCCTGATCTTCGCGACCGGGGTCGCCGCCGTGCTGGCCCGCATCAGGAACGGGGCGGGGCTGTTCCGGACGCTCATCTACCTTCCGGCGCTGGCGCCGCCGGTGGCGGCCACCCTGGTCTTCACCTTCCTGTTCAACCCCGGCACCGGACCGGTGAACACGGTGCTGGGCTGGGTCGGCGTCAAAGGGCCGCTGTGGTTCAGCGACCCCGCGTGGGCCAAGCCCGCGCTGACCCTGCTCACGCTGTGGGTCTCCGGAGAGCTGATCATCATTCTGCTGGCCGGGATGCTCGACGTGCCGGCTGAGCTGTACGAGGCGGCGGGCCTGGACGGCGCGGGCTCGATCAGGCGGTTCTGGCACATCACGCTTCCGTCGATCGCGCCGGTGCTCTTCTTCGGAGTGATCAACTCCATCATCCTGGGGCTGCAGTACTTCACGCAGGCCGTGGTGGCGGCGTCGGTGGCCTCCGGGTCGGCCGACATCGCCGGCAGCCAGCGGGTCATCGGCTACCCGGACAACTCGACGCTGACCTTCCCCGTCTGGCTCTACCAGCAGGGGTTCCACTACTACAACATGGGTTACGCATCGGCCATGTCAATCGCCCTGTTCGTCGTCTCGACGGTGTTCACCGTGTTCTTCGTCTACCGGCTGCGCCGGGGGTCCCACGGCGAGGAGGCGGCGTGATGGCGGCTGCTCTCACCGGCGTCACCCCGGGCCCCCGCTCACGGCGTGGCGTCCTGCGCTGGATCGCGACGCACAGCATCGCGCTGGCGATCGGGCTCATGTTCGTCCTGCCGCTGGTCTTCGTCGCGCTCACCGCGTTCATGTCCGACCGGCAGGCCCTGACGTCCGACCTGTGGCCGCGCTCCTGGCACCCGGAGAACTTCGCCGAGGTGTTCCACACCGCCCCGCTGCTGCGGTATTTCGGCAACAGCCTGATGTACTCGCTGCTGGCCACGGCCGGGATGCTGCTGTCCAGCGTGCCCGCGGCGTACGCCCTGGCCCGGATGCGCTGGCGGGGCCGCCAGGCGGTGTTCCTCATCGTGATCGCCGCCATGATGATCCCGCCGCAGGTGCTGTCCGTCCCGCTCTACGTGCTGTGGGCCCGGCTGCATCTCACCGGGACCCTGTGGCCGCTCATCGTGCCGTACTTCCTGGTCGACGCGTTCAGCATCTTCCTGCTGCGGCAGTTCTTCCTGACGATCCCCCAGTCCTACCTGGACGCGGCCCGCGTGGACGGCTGCGGCGACCTGCGGGCCCTGCTCCGCGTGCTGCTCCCCATGACGCGGCCGGGCATCGCCGCGGTGTCCCTGTTCTGCTTCATGTACACGTGGAACGACTACTTCGGGCCGCTGCTGTACGCCGGGGAGAATCCGGACAAGTGGACGCTGTCGCTCGCATTGGCGTCCTTCCGCGGCGCGCACCAGGTCCAGTGGAACCTGACCATGGCCGCGACCGTGCTCGTCATGCTGCCCGTCATCCTCCTTTTCGTCATCGCGCAGAAGTCCTTCGTCCGAGGGATCACCTTCACAGGAGTCAAAGGTTGAAACTCACCGTCATCGGGGGCGGCTCCACCTACACCCCGGAACTCGTCAGCGGCATCGCCGACCGCCACGCCGGCCTCGACATCGAGGAGATCGCGCTGGTCGACCCGGACAAGGAGCGTCTCGAGGTCGTCGGCGGCTTCGCCCGCCGTCTCCTCGACCACGCGGGTCACCCGGCCAAGCTGCGGCTCACCTCGGATCTCGAAGCCGGCGTCGACGGAGCGTCCGCCGTGCTGCTCCAGCTGCGCGTCGGCGGCCAGGCCGCCCGCGCCACCGACGAGACCGTGCCCCTGGAGTGCGGCTGCCTCGGCCAGGAGACCACCGGCGCGGGCGGCCTCGCCAAGGCGCTGCGCACGGTGCCCGTGGTCCTCGACGTCGCCGAGCGGGTGCGGCGGATCGCCGGGGAGGACACCTGGATCGTCGACTTCACCAACCCCGTCGGCATCGTCACCCGGGCCCTGCTCGACGCCGGTCACCGCGCGGTGGGACTCTGCAACGTCGCCATCACCTTCCAGCGCTGGGTCGCCGGGCTGCTCGGCGTCGCCCCGGACGCGGTCGCCCTGGAGCACGTGGGGCTCAACCACCTGACCTGGGTGCGAGCCGTACGCGTCGACGGGGTGGACGTGCTCCCCCGGCTGCTCGCCGACCACGGCGACCAGCTGGCCGAGCACGTCGGGCTGCCCGCCATGGTGATGCGCCGGCTCGGCGCGGTGCCGTCCTACTACCTGAAGTACTACTACCGCCACGACGCGATCGTGGCCGAGGAGCTCACCCGCCCATCGCGGGCCGAGACCGTGGCCGAGCTGGAGCGCGGCCTCCTCGACCTCTACCGCGACCCGAGCCTGGTCACCAAACCGGAGCTGCTGGAGAAGCGGGGCGGCGCCTACTACTCGGAGGCGGCGGTGCAGCTCGTGGCGTCCCTCCTGAACGACCGGGGAGACGTGCAGGTAGTGAACGCCCGCAACGGCTCCACCCTGCCTTTCCTGCCCGCCGACGCCGTGGTCGAGGTCCCCGCGCGAATCACCGGCGCCGGCGCCGAGCCGCTGCCGGTGGCCCCCCTGCCACCGGCGATCGCGGGACTCGTCGCCCACGTCACCGCATACGAGAACCTGGCTCTGGAGGCGGCCGTCCACGGCGGCCGTGACCGGGTGTTCGACGCGCTGCTGGCGCACCCGCTCATCGGCCAGATCGACCAGGCCTCAGCCCTGGCGGACCGGCTGGTCGCGGTCAACCGCGCCTTCCTGCCGTGGGCGGAAGCGTGATCGACGGGATACTGGCGCTCGACGGCGGCAACTCCAAGACCGATGTGCTCCTCGTCGCCTCCGACGGCACGGTGTTGTCCCAGGTCCGCGGCCCCGGGGCGTCCGCGCAGCGGGAGGGCCTCGCCGTCGGCGTCGCCACCCTCGACGCCCTGGTCCGCCAGGCCGTGCGGCAGGCCGATCCGCACGCGCGGCCCCCGTACGCCCGGCACACGGCGGCGTACATGGCCGGGGTGGACTTCGGCCGGGAGCAGGAGGCGCTGACGCGGGCGCTGACCGAGCTGGGCTGGTCCGAGACGATCACAGTGGACAACGACACCTTCGCGCTGCTGCGGGCGGGGACCCGGCGCGAGCATGGGGTCGCGGTGGTCTGCGGGGCCGGCATCAACTGCGTCGGCGTGGCGCCGGACGGCAGGACCCTGCGGTTCCCGGCGATCGGCCGGCTGTCCGGCGACTGGGGCGGCGGCCTGTTCCTGGGCGACGAAACGCTGTGGCGGGCGGTGCGGGCGGAAGACGGCCGCGGTCCCGACACGGCGCTGCTCCCCGCGGTGACCGCGCACTTCGGCGTGTCCCGTGCCGAGGAGCTCGTCGAGCGGCTCCACTTCGGCGAGGTCAGCCGGTCCCGGCTCGTCGAGCTGACCCCGCTGCTGTTCGCCACCGCGCGGGCCGGGGACGCCGTCGCCAGAAAGGTCGTCGACCGGCTCGCCAGAGAGGTGGTCCTGCTCGCGTCGGCGGCGCTCCGCCGGTTGGATCTGCTCGACGTCCCGGTCGACATCGTGCTCGGGGGCGGCGTCCTCGCGTCCGGCGACGAGCGCCTGCTCGACGGCATCCGCGCCGGATGCCGGGACGTGGCTCCGAAGGCCGAGATCCTGGTGGTGGACGTCCCTCCGGCCGTCGGCGCCGCACTGCTCGGCCTCCAGGAGATCGGCGCTCACGCCGAGGCGGAAGACCGCCTGCGCGACAGCTACCGCACCGCCCCCCTCATCCGATCCGCCGTCTCCGCTCCGTAGCCATCGGTTCATCCTCCGGAAGGGGCGTCGCCGGCGGTCATCGGCATCGGCCGGCGGTCTTCGACGCGGTTGAGACAACTGCCAGACCAGGAGCCGGCCTGGTCCGCCGCCGGCGGCCACGTCCGGCAGGTGACGGCGCGGCGCGGCCAGGCTGCGCCGTCCGGATATGCGAGCATGATCGCCGGGGGCTCCAGAGCTTTCGGGGGAGAAAATGCTTCGCACGTTCGTAGTGGCGGCGGCCATGGCCGCGGGGGTGTCCACAGGGATGGCCGTGCCGTCGGCGGCCTCGGCCGCCGACGGCGTCATACCGTCCATGCCCGCCCATTCCGCCTGGGCCGCCGACCGGCCGATCTCCGCCGGTTGCACTCCCGGTGACCCGGCCTCGGCGTGCGCCGCGGTGCTGTGCCCGGCGGGCACCATGTGCGTGCCGTCGCCGAAGCAGTGCTTCACCACTCCGTGCCCCCAGGTCGACTGCGTCCCGGTGACCCGGCCCGCCACCGTGACCTCGCGGGCGCTCGTTCTCCTGCGTCTGCACCTGCGGCTTCTCTGACCCGCCGGGGCGCCGCACTGGCACCTGGGGCGTAACGGCCGTCCGGACGGCCGGCGTTCGACGCCGGCCGTCCCGGGGATGTCGGCCCTACTCAGACCACATCGACGAAGATCGGGTTCGCGTAGAACCAGAGGTCGTTCCACGGGGTCTCGTTGGGGCCCGTGTCGGCGGCCGGCTCCAGGCCGCCGGCCGCGCTGCGCTTGCCGTCGGTGCCGCGCAGCCGGAAGTAGAACGGCTCGCGGACGTCGCGGAACTTGTAGTGGAACTCCGCGACCCGGGCCCTGCCGTTCGGCGTGAACGACTCCACGACTCGCACGTCCGGGGCGGTGAAGGTGTCGGGGTCCTTGGCAGGACCCGTGACCGCGCCCCGGATCAGGTCCAGGCGGGCCAGCCTGGGCACGTCTTCGTTGGCGTTGGGGCGCCCGGCCAGGTCGACGGAGATGGTGACGGTGACGTCGTCGCCGCGCCGCACCGACAACCGGCCGCCGAGGGAGACCGGGGCGTTGCCGGGGGCGTGCGCGTCGACGTACAGGTCGTCGATGAGGCCGCCCATCGACACCCAGACACGGCCGGACTTGATGGCCTCCATGACGGCGCCGTAGCTGCGTGAGGCAGCTCCGACGACGGTCCGGCTGAACTGGCCGGGCCAGAAGTCGGCGTGCCGCCGCGGGACGCCGCTGTCGATCGGGTCCGGGTATTTGCCGTGCAGGTCGTACCAGTCGCCGGGTCGCGCGGGCTCGACGATCGTGTCGTTGTTGTAGAAGTGGCCGTCGGAGTTGGTGGTGATCCACCAGCCCTTGCCCTCGGCGAGCATCGAGTCCCACATGCCGCCCAGGATGCCGGTCATCGAGTCGAAGCCGCCGTAGGTCGGGTAGTGCTTCTGCTGCCACCCGGGCCAGGAGTTCGCCTCCGGGGTGGTGTTGTAGTCACCGCGGGCCCGGGGCTCGTTCTGGGCGCCGGGCGCGCCCTCCATGCCCACCGCGATGTGCGGGGCCGCGTCGCGGTAGGCCCGGATCTCGCGCGGGGAGTATCGGCCGTGCCGCATCGGGTGGTTGATCAGGAAGAGCGCGGAGTTGGCCGAGCCCGTGCGCAGTGCGGTCTCGAGCCAGCCGAGCGCCTCCAGAGCCTTAGCCTCGTTCGCCGGGGAGCTCGCGCCGGTGTTGTTGACCCTCGAGTCGAAGAGCCGCTCGAACGCGCGCAACAGCTGGATCTCGTCGCGGGCGCCGTCGAAGAACAACGTGGCGTGCTCGCCGCTGGGGACGTTCCACTCCAGGCCCTGCCACAGCAGCAGTTCCGGATGCCTGGCGCGGGACGCGACGACGTCGGCGTAGGTGGACTCGACCGCGAACTTCTCGTGCGCGGCGTGCCCGTGGTCGGTGATGACCAGCCAGTCCAGGCGGCCGTGCTTGATGGCGCCGGCGGCCTGCTGCTCAATGGTGTACATGCCGTCATAGCTGTACTGGGTGTGGGTGTGGTGGTCACCGGCGAGCCACTTGTAACCGCGGGAGCCGCCGGTGGCGGCGGCCGCCGGACGCGCGGCGGTCACCCCGCCCAGGGCCGTCACGCCGACGGTGGCGGCGCCGAGCAGGCCGCTGTTCAGCAGAAAGCGGCGCCGGCTCATGTCGCCGGGGGACAGCTCACGCTCCGGCACCGACAGGTCCGCGAAGGCGGCCGTCCCTTCCGGCGCCTCATGGGAGTGACCGTGATGATCATGGTTGCGGCACATGGGGATTTCCTTCCAGTAGTGCTTCATCCGGAGATGCATCCGGAGATGCTGGGCGCGCCGTTCTCGATGTGGCCCATGAGCCGGCGCACGAAAGGGGTCGTCGGGGCAGGTCACCGTCACTCATGCTTCGATCACCGTGACCCCCTCGTCGCGGAACGCGCTGAGGGTGTTCGCATCGGCCCCGCCGTTGGTGACGAGGACGTCGAGGTCGGCGGCTCCGCAGACCCGAGCCATGCCGGTTCCGGGGAACTTGCCGATGTCCGCGATGAGCACCACCTGGTTGCTCGCCGCGATCATCGCGCGTTTGATGGGAACCTCCACCACGGTGGTGTCCATGACATGCCCTCCGGGACGCACCCCGCTGGTGCTGAGGAACAGCCGGTCGGCACGGATCTGCCGGAGGTTGTCCTCGGTGAGGAAGCCGACGAGGGACCGGTAGTCGCGCCGCACCATGCCGCCGAGCAGGATCAGCTGGATGTCCTCGCTGTCCTGCAGCTCCTGCGCCACCGCGAGCGAACTGGTCACGACGGTGAGGCACCGCCCGCGCAGCGCTCTGGCCACCCGGGCGGCGGTGGTGCCGATGTCCAGCAGGACGGTCTCGCCGTCCCTGACGAGGCCTGCACAGGTTTGCGCGATCTTGTCCTTCTCCTCGGCATGGACGGCCGCCACGTCGACGAAGGGGTCGTCCTTGTCGTCGATAGACATCGCTCCGCCGTACACGCGGCGCAACTGCCCAGCCTGATCGAGTTGCAGCAGGTCACGGCGGATCGTGGCGGTACTCGTGCCGAGGCGGTCGGCGAGCGCCTCCACTGTGGTCGAACCCTCGGCGCGCAGAATCCGCACGATGAGTTCGTGCCGGCTGTCCCTGAGCATGCACGGACACTAGCGCGCGCGATCGCTCATGTGAATAGATCGAGTAGAGCTTATTTCTGCAAACTCTTGCACACATCGTCAAGGATGTGGCCCGTCGAGGAGCACGCCCAGGCGGAGCACCTGCTCAAGCTGGAGGCGTCCGCGTGCGACCGGCACGGCCGGCTGCCCTGAGCTGTGAGCCCCAGTTCCGGCCGTCAGCCCGGGCCGGGGCGCCTTCGCGCCCAGGAGCACCGGGCCAGGTGAGGTACTTGCCGTAGGAGAACAACGAGGCTGGGATCGGTAAGGCTGCCAGGACGGCGATCTCCACCGCGACCAAGGAGTACGGCACGCTGCCGAAGGCGCTCAGCGCGCCCAACAAGAGAGCGGAAGTTTGGGGGCACGTACTCGTATCAGCCCGACATGCAGACGAAGGAGGATCCCTATCGCCATTCGCTCTGGTTTACGAATAGAGAGTTCTCAAGAGCCCCAATTGCCATTAACTACCGGCCACATATCACAAGTCTTATCCATACACCCACCAGGAGAATCAGTGCCGTTCGGCAGATGATTTAGCATCGGCTATTGGAAGTGGGCCAGAACGTCCGTTTCCGTGACGTCCCATGTCGCTGCTGCGGAGGGCTGCTTGGACTGGCGCGATGAGGTGGCCACGGCACTGAGCGAGTGGATCGGGTCGCGGGCAGGGAGTGGGCGGAGGGAAGGCTGGCAGCGCATCGGTGCGGCGCGGGCCACCGCCGAACCCGGCGTCTTTGTGGTCGATATTCGGGGATTCGACTTCAACCCCGACCTACTCGACAAATTACGCCTGTCGGGTGCCGAGAACGACACCATACGCAACGGCTTCCCGGTGATGGACGCGGTGGTGGAAGGACAGTTACTGCGGGTGCGTGTGGCTGAGTTCGCCGATCCAGCCGACCCCCATGTCTGGCGCCGGCGGGAGTCGCCCACGTTCCTGCTCACGTCGCTGCGGGACGGCATCGCCAATCTCACCGACGCGGGGCTGGCGAACCTGCTGGCCCGCGGCGAGATCGGCGGTAATCAGGCGGCGGTTTCGGCTCCCCCCGGGCTTCTCCCGGCACAGGCGCAGGCGTACCGAGCCTGTCTCGGCACCGGAGTCTGGCTCGTGTGGGGACCTCCGGGGACGGGAAAGACGCGGCTGCTCCAAGCCGCGCTCGAAGATCTCATGGCAGCCGGCAAGCGAATCTTGCTGGTCTCGGCGACCAATATCGCCGTCGACAACGCGCTGCGCGGCGTCCTCAAGAAGCGCCGCCACCAACCCGGGCAGATCGTACGGGTAGGACCGCCTCAGCTACGGGAGGTCGCCGAAGACCACCACGCCTCCTTGCCACTGCTGGTGCGAGCGCGACTCACCGAACTGGAGAAAGAGCGCGGGGCCGTGGCGGCGACGCTGCTGGAGATGCGCCGGGACGAAGAGCGGCTGCGCCATCTGGAGGCCCGTCTGGTGCGCTTCGACGTTACGGCCTACCAAAGGGCTAGGGCCCGCCTGCGTACGCTCGGCCGCGACGTGGCGTCCTTGACACGAGCCCGGCGGGACTGTGAGCAGGCTGTCGAGGCCGGCGCCATGGCGGTCGCCCACGCGCAGCGGTGGTCGGATGCGGCCGAGGCGGCGGTGACCGAGGCGTTGCCGTACAAGCAGCGGTGGCGGCAGGTCGAGGTGCAACGCGGGAAGGGGGCGCAGGTCGAGGAGGCCGCCACGCAGGCAGAAGCCGACGCGCTCCTGGCGGAGGGCGCCTGCACGCGTATTGAGCGGGAACGGAAGGAGCTGAGGCGGCCGTCGGGGAAGGTCAGGTGGTGGGACCGGCGCAAACTGGCGGAGATCGAGGAACGGCTTGCCGACGCGCGGGCCGTTCTCGACGAACGCCGGTCGCATGCCGCGGCCGCACGCGCCACTGCTGAGAGGTTCCGTCGGGACACGGAGAGGGCGATCGCGGACTTCGTCCGCGACATCCCGCTCAGCCCCGACGAGATCCGGCAGCGGGAGGACGCCGCCCGCCGGGAGGCAGACCGGTTGAGCGACCTTCAGGCGCAGCAGCTGAAGATATTGGAGCGACTCGAGAGCGTACGGCGTGACGAGGCCGCATCCCAGGCCGCTCAAGAACTGGTCGCGGAGTCAGACCGGCATGAGTGGCCGGCGCAGCATGCCGAGGCCGAGGAACTACGCAGACTTGCGGTTCAGAACGAGACACGCCGCGCTGCTCTGGAGAAACGGCACGGTGAGCTGCAGGAGCAGTACGAGAGGCTGGCCCGTGACGCCGAGGGCGAGATAGTCAGTGCTGCCAGCCTGGTGGCCACCACACTGGCCCGGTCCCGCACCAACAAGGCCGTGTGCAAGGCTTCCTACGACGTGGTGCTGATCGACGAGGTGGGCGCGGCGGCTCTGCCTGAGGTGCTTCTGGCCACGGCCAACGCCGCGCAGTGCGCAGTGCTCCTGGGGGACTTCCTGCAGCTCGGGCCTGTGCTTCCCAAGGAGATCAAGGAAAGCGCTCGGCCGGATGTCCAGCGCTGGCTGGTGCCCGATGTCTTCGAGCACTGCGGCATCACATCACCGGAGACCGCCAGCGGCCACCCCGGTTGCCTGGTGATGGACACGCAGCACCGGTTCGGCCCGCATGTCATGGACCTGGCGAACCGCCTCGCGTACGGGGGAGTTCTCAAGGCGGGAAGCGGGGTACGCGCCCGTCCCGAAGACGACCCGGAGATTGTCTTCGTCAACACGGACGGCCTTCACGAACTGGCCGAAGTCCGCCGCATGGATGGCGGCGGTGGATGGTGGCCCGCCGGCCTGCTGCTTGCCCGCGCGCTTCTTGACCTCCATCAGGATGACGGCGAAACCACCGGGGTCGTCACCCCTTACAGAGCGCAGGCAGAGGCCACCTTGGAGGCCCTGCGTGACGTCGAGCAGACCGGGCGGCCGCTGGCCGAGGTAGGCACGGCCCACCGCTTCCAGGGCCGGGAGTTCGGCGTGGTCGTTTTTGACACAGTGGAAGGGCAGGACGGCCCGGGTATGTGGATGGCTCAGGCGTCCCTGCTGCCCGGCGCTGGGCGGTCGAGCCGTGAAGGCCTGCGCCTGTTCAACGTGGCCGTCACCCGGGTGCAGACCCGTCTCTACATCATCGGCAGCCGCCATCGCCTCGCAAGCGCCCGTGCTGGGACCGCGCTCGGCCACGTCGCCGACCTGCGCCGCGAAAGGAAGCTTCGATTTCTGGAGGCGACCGATCTGATCGCACCTCCTGCGGAGGCAGCCGCGAATCTGGGCCCCGTCGGCGCCCGACTGGCCGACGTTCTCTCCCGGCACGTCGAAATCACGGCCGTCGACGACGAGCGATCCTTCTACGAGACCTTCAAAAGCCGCCTCGACGAGGCGCGGGCCTCCATCTGGCTCTGGTCTCCCTGGGTGGCCAAGCGCGTACGGAGCATCCTCCCCGCGCTGCGCGATGCCGTGGCACGAGGGGTTCGCGTCACAGTCTTCGTCAGGGACCCCAGCGACACCCTCCAGCAGAAGGAGAGCTTCGCCGACTGCCTCGCAGATCTGCGCGCGATCGTCCCCACGGTCGTCGAGGTCAATGACATGCATCAGAAAATCGTCGTCATCGACGAACGAACGGTCATGCTGGGCAGCCTCAACACGCTCTCCCAGAGCCGAACGCGTGAGGTGATGCTGACCCTGCGCGGTGGCTATTTCGCTCGCAAGATACTCGACCACGAGCACGCCCAGGATTTCAGCCGACCACAAAACTGCGGTGCGTGCCACCAATTCCAGGTCGACCTGAGGCGTCGCAAGAACGGCACCTGGTACTGGCGCTGTTACAACAAGGATTGCCCGGGCCGTTCGGGCAATCGCGCGTGGACGGCCGATGTGCGCTTTCGCACGCACAAGCCCTGAGCAGCGTTGCTGACATCCTCGAAGAGTTGCACTCAAGCGAGTTCGGACTTGGCCTTCGGTAGCAGCCCGTACTCCCAGCGGGGATCGTTCCGACAGTATTTGAACTCGATGAACGCAGGCGGGGCGGCATCGGCCACCAGATCGATGCGTGAGCCCTTGAGGACGGGGTGGGGCCATTCGACCCGGAGTAAAAGGCCCGGACGGCGATGGCCGCCGCCGCTGTCAGGGGGTGTAGATCTCCTGGAACTTTACGATCTTTCCCTGGTACACCGTGATCAGGGCCGGGCGCTTGTCCGCCAGGCGGGAGATGAGGACCTTACGGGAGCAGCGCTTCGTGCCGAGGCTCTTGTTGTCGGCGGTCACGTCCGTGCCCTTGCAGCCGGTGGCGCTGTAGAACGCGACCTTCGCCGAGATGGGCGAGGCGTACGCGGTGACGTCACCCTCCGGCGGGCCGGCGAAATGCCCCTCCGTGTTGCCGGTCTTGTCCTTCACCCACTTGATGGGCGTGTACTCGGCCACCCCGCCGCTGTAATGGGTGACCCAGCCACGCAGGATGCCGTCGTGCCGCGGGCTGATCCCCTTGGTGAAGTCGTGCTTCGGGTCGGTCTGGAAGGACGTCCCGAAGACCTTGGGCTGCTTGAACTTCGGCATGGCGGCCGCGGGCGACGCTCCGGCGGCGAGCGTCGCGGCAACGGCCGTGGCGGAGAGAACGGCGGTGAGGGATGCGGTGAGGGATGTCGAGAGCTTCACACCCGTATATGAGTGCCGGACTCGGCATTTGGTTGGCCGCCTCACGTGTGATCGTGCTCACCACCGGAGGACCCCGCGCACTCTTCGGCGCGCACCCGCCCGGCTGCGGCTGAGCGTACCCCGGCCTCCGCGCGGCGATCAGTACGCAGGGTGTAAGTGCTGGATACTGAGCGTCATGCGCGTCGACTTCGATCCCGAGGCCATGGGCGGGGCCGCCTTCTACAGGTTCCTGACCTCAGTCGTCGTCCCTCGTCCGATCGCGTGGATCTCCACCGTCACGCCGGACGGATCCATCGAGAACCTCGCCCCCCACTCCTTCTTCAGCATCGCCAGCACCGATCCGCCGATCGTGCAGTTCACCTCGATCGGCCGTAAGGACTCCCTGCGCAATGTCGAGGACACCGGCGAGTTCGTCGTGAACTTCTCCTCCGAACCGCTGCTGAACCTGATCAACGCCACCGCGACCGATTTCCCGCGGACCGTCAGCGAATTCGACTTCGCGGGGATCGAGCGCGAGGCCAGCCGGCACGTCCGGCCTCCGAGGGTCGCCGCGTCCCCTGTCGTCATGGAGTGCCGTTCGCACACCACTCTCCGTATGGGCAACTCCACCCTCGTCTTCGGACGAGTGTTTCTCGCCGCGGTGCGTGAGGAGTACATCGTCGAGAGCCGGCCCAACGCCGAACTTCTGCGCCCGCTCACCAAGCTCGGCGCCGACGAATGGGGCACCCTCGGCGCCATCCTGCACCTGAGCCGCATCCCCTACGAGGAGCCGCAGGCCGAATAGCGTCGGACCGGACCACCGTTACCATCAGCCGGCATCCGTACGGAACACCCGGTCGGCGAAATGATCGACGAAGATCATGTGAAGAAAGCGGTACTCGTGCGGGTGGGAGCCGACTGGGACCAGAAGCCCCGCCGACGCGGCGAACCCGCAGAACCTGTTCGCTCTGACGGGAAGCAGCCGTGCCGCGATGAGGATGGCCACGGGAAGCCAGGTCCCGATCGCACTGATTCCACAGACCGTGCCGACTCCCGTGCCCAGCAGGGTGCCGAGGTAGAGCCCGCCCAAGACGGCGGGGAAGGGACCCGTCCAGTTCACCGCACCGAAGACGGCGAGTGGCAGGACTACGGCCGCCACCACGGCCATCCCGACGAAGGAGGCGGAGAAGAAGAACTTGATCTCCAAGTCGGAAACCTCGGCGCCTTTCTCAAAGAACAGCGCCCCGAACAGGGCCGCGGCCACGCCCATCCCCAAGGCGCCGACGAAAGCGGAGGAGGCGCCGACACCGAGGGCCGAACCGAACACGGAGGCGTCGGGGAACGGATCGGACAAGGATGTCCGCAGCAGGAACGCGCCTGCGGCGACGGGCAGGGCCGCGAGCGCTCCCCCGATCGACGCGCGCGGTGTGGGAGGCCACGGCACGTGCCCGTCGACGACCGCAGTGGCGGCGAGCATGGACGTCACGATGCCCGGTACCCAGCACAGCGCCACCGCCACGAGCGCCCCGTGCTCCCTCACCAGCGGCACCGCCGTCGAGAGCAGGGACGCGGCCCACAGGGCGATGCCTAGCGCGGGCAGGACGGGAGTGAACAACCGGCCCGGCACCGTCCCAAGGAAAGTGGAGGGCGCCATCATCGGAGACCTGATCGTGGTCGATCCTTGCCGTCTCGCACTGCGGGCGAACTGGCCGAGCCATCTGACCGTCTGCTCGTGCGTGTATCCGCCTGCCTCCCGTCGCGGCTGCCGCAGCGCTTCGGCGACGAAGGCGTCCAAGATGTGACTCCTCCGCACGGCGTGGTCGGCGCTCGCCGCCAGTCCGCCGACGCCGGGAGCGCGGGCCACCGCCGCGAGGACCTGCAACCAGAACGGCGAGTCGATCACCTCCCACAGTGACTCGTCGGCCTCGAGCGCGCGCCCCAGGTCCGCGAAGGCGGGCCCCGCGGCGGCGAGGTACGCCGTCACCTCGGGGCGCCCCAGCGGAAGAATGGCCGCGGCGTCCCCCAGTTGAAGCCGCGGCGAGCGCTCGTACTCGGCGGTCCGGCTCGACACCACGATGACCATGCCGCCGTGCGCCTCGTAAAGCTCGTTGATGAGGTGGACGAGGCCCCCGCGCATCCCGTCGGGCACCTCGTCGAGGCCGTCCAGCAGTAGCGCGAGGTCGTCCTGCTCCAGCCAGGCCCGGCTGATTCTGGCACCGACGCCGTACCGTTCCTGCGCCTGGGCCAGCAGCCAGTCACGCAGGTCGTGGAGGGTGGGCTCACGCTTGAGGAAGGGCAGCAACGGCCGCTTGCGGCCCCACCCGCCGAGGTGGATGAGCATGGGGACCGGCCTGGACTTGGCCGCATCGTCCCGCGCCTCGTCGAGCAGTGCGGCGGTCAGTTCGAGGAGTTGGGTGGTCTTCCCGGCGCCGGGCGGCCCGAGCAGCAGCAGCGAGCGCCCGCTCTCCTCGAAAGCCTCACGCACGCCGAGCCGTGCGGCGTCGGCGGACGCGCCGAGGCGCCGCACGTGGTTGCTCAACGCCGGCGTGACGGCTCCAGGGCGCTGCTCGATCCGCGTGTCGGCACGGACCATGTCCCCCAGCCTGATCGTGAGCTGCTGTGTCACGTAGTGTCGGACGTTCTCCAGCGCCCATTCTCTGGCCGCCGGGCGGGTCTTGCCGTACCTGCGCGGCCCTGTCGCGACACCCGCCGGACGGCTCGCGGAGACAGCCAGGAACGCCGCCACCAGCCCCAGCGTCACCACAGCCGGCCACGCCCAGCTTCGGTACCGCTCCAGCCAGGACGGCAGCGGCTCGCTGGTGGCGAGGTTCGTCGCGACCGGCAGCAGCACCGAACCGACAGCGACGGCCGCGACGATCGCCCCGGCCCGCCACACCCCGCGCATCCCCACCGCCCTCACCCGATGCCCGAGGGTAATTATCTTGATATCCCCTTGACCGCGGAACGATTCGGAGCAAACCGCAGCTCATCGCGGCGGCGGCGTGGCCGGTTCGATCGCCGCGGCCGAGACCTCACTCGTGCGGGAGGAGATATCTCCAGGACAGGGCGAGCCGTGCGCCTGACGCGTCAACGAACACCGGCCAGTTGAAGGGCTGCGCCTTGTCGTGCGGCACCAGCCGGATGACCGCGTTCGCCGCCTGCCCCGAGAGGTCCTGGGTGCGGACCGGTGACTGCGGATCCGGCTGCGGGGGGACCGGCACGTCCTTCGGCCAGTCGCGGACCTTGCCCGTGCGACCCGTCGCGTCTTCGGCCACCAGCCGGACACGGTCGGCGGTGTACTCCTGTCCCTCGGCTGTCACGCGCTGCGCGAGCCGGGCCAGGCGGTCCCGTGCCTCGTAGAGCTGCTTGTCATAGGCTCCGCCGATCTCGTCCAGGGCCGGCACGCGGACCTCTCGCATCTTCCCGGCGCCCGCCCGCACACCGAGCATCGTGGTGGGGACGTCCGCCACGGCGGGCGCACCGGGATGGGGCGTGGCGGTCGGAGGCTGTCCGGTCAGGTCCTTGTCCAGGGCGGAGACGACATCGCTCACCTCGGAGGGGGACAGACGCAGTTGCCTGGCGGCGTCCACCACCACCCGCCCGTCGGCGTACACCACGACATGCGGAGGCCGGATGGCCAGCCACCCCGGCGGGACGAACCCGTCTTCCAACTGCCAAAGGGCGACCGGCTCATCGTCGCCCACCACAGGCGACGCCGCGGTCGCCTGAGCGGTGTCGTCAGCACGCCCGCAGGCCGTCCCGAGGAGGAGCACCGCGATGACCAGCGCAAAAGCTCTTATCGTCATACCACCATGACGATAGCCGGGGATCCGCGGTTCAGCCTCAGCCGGAAGATCTCAGCCGTCCTGCGTCGTTGGGCCACCCGGCCGGCACAAGGTCGCACGACCTCGTCCGCGCCCTGTCGCCTCCGACCTCAACCTGGCCTGCGGCGGCGCGGGACCGAAACGGCCGATCTCTTCACGGTCGAATGACTGATGCCCCGGGGCGCGGAAGGTGCGAGCGTCAATTGCCATGAGGGAGCACAGCCAGGAGGCCGCACCGGCTGAAAGCGGCACGTCGAGCGGATCGTCCGCTCCGGCGAGGGAACTCGGAGGCCCGGTGCCGTGTTTCTACGTGACGCTTCACTGGCGCTTACGCATGGAGCGCCGGACCGTCATGCGACGACTACCAGAGGGGGGAGCAGACGTGACGAACCAGCAGGGATTCCACTCCGGACGACATGATCAGGAGGTAGTCGGCGGCCAGGCCGGGGACGGAGAGGCGGCCGGCGGCCGGGCAGAGCGACGTGAGCGGGAGGAGGTCCGCCGCCAGGGCCGGCCTGCGCGATCGGCCGCCGGCATGAGCGCGGTGCTCGCAGGCGGGGCCGTCCTGCTCTCGGTGCTGACCGGTTGCGCCGACGGCGGAGGCACGGGCGCCGCCGCCCCGCCCGAATCGGCGAGCCCGGGCAGCGCAAACCAAGCGAGCGGGGGCCACACGAGCGGAGGCGAAGCGAGCGGGGGCCAGACGAACTCACCGGCTGCTCCGGCGACGTCCCCGACGACCGGCGGGGGCGGCGCCCCAGCCGTGACCCGGACGCCCGCTCCGACCGGCGGCGGCACTCAGCCCAGCGGTGCGCCGGGCGGCCGTTGCCAGACCTCGGACCTGCGCGCCTCGGTCGGCCCGAACCATCCCGGCGCGGGCCAGGAGAACTTCGCGATCGTGCTGACCAACAAGTCGGGTCGCACCTGCACCGTGTACGGCTTCCCGGGGGCCGCGTTCGTCAACGCCACCGGGCAGGCCGTCACGGTGAACCCGGAGCGCTTGACCGGAGTGGAGAAGCGGCGCGTGCCGGTGGCCCCGGGTCACAGCGCGTGGGCCGCCTTGACGTATACCAATCCCCAGGTCACCGGGGTGACAACAGTGACTCCGGCCGCGCTGCTGATCACACCTCCCGATGAGACCGCACCGCTCAGGGTGCGGTGGACCGGCGGTCCGGTCTCGAACACCGGCAAAGCCTCCGTTCCTCGAGTCGGCCCCTTCCAGGCAGGCGACGGCGCCTGACCGCTGAGCCGGTCTCCGACGGGACGGCGCCTGCCCGAGCACGGCCGGCGCGCTCACGGACCTCGCTCGCGGAACGCTGCGTTAAGGCGTCGGCGCCTCCCTTTGATGTGAAAAGGTGGAGTAAGTCCGTGGCCGATTGGGCCGCTGCTGAGGGAGAAAGAATGGAAATAGTCGAGGCGGCGGGCCACCAGCGCGACGGCCGTGTGCCGGACTCCGCGCATATCGGGCCCACGGTGCCGCGAATGGTGCTGGGTGCGCAGCTCCGGCGACTCCGTGAGGCACGGGGCATCACGGCCGAAGAGGCGAGCGAGACGATCCGGGCGTCACACTCCAAGATCAGTCGCCTCGAACGTGGCCGCACCGGCTTCAAACAGCGTGATGTGGCCGATCTCCTCACCTTGTACGGCGTCACCGACGAAGCCGAACGGGCGACGCTGCTGGCGATGGCCAAGCAGGCCGGCATGCCCGGCTGGTGGCAGCCGTACCAGGACGTGGTTTCCCCCTGGTGGCAGGCGTATCTCGAGCTTGAGCAGGCGGCCGGTGTCATCCGTAGTTATGAGCCCACGTTCGTCCCGGAGCTGCTGCAGACACCCGACTACGCCCGTGCGGTCATCCGATCCCTTCACCATGAGGCCCCGAAGACGGAGATCGCCCGCCGTGTCGAGCTCAGGATGAAACGGCAGCGCATCTTGCGCCGGCCGGACGCCCCCAGGCTCTGGACCGTCATCGACGAGGCGGCGTTGCATCGCTCGGTGGGCGGCGCCGCGACGATGCGCGACCAGCTACGGCACCTCATCGACATCGCCGAGCTCCCTCACGTCACCGTGCAGGTGATGCCGTTCAGCCGCGGCGGCCACGCCGCCACGGCTGGGCCCATCACCTTCCTGCGGTTCTCTGAGGACGCGTTGCCCGACGTCGTCTTCCTGGAGCAGCTCACTGGCGGGCATTATCTCGATAAGGCCGCCGATATCGCGTATTACTGGCACGTTCTCAACCGCCTGGGTGTCGAAGCGCAGCCACAGGCCGAGAGTCGGGCCCTTCTCAACGACCTTCTCAAGGACATGTGACGACGCGACGCCTCGCCGACACAGCGACGAGGGACGAGTCGTGACGGCCCTATGGCTTCCGCCCGACCCCTCCGAAGGTCTCCGCGGCGGTCGCGGTTTCGAACGGGTTGTGCTCCGGGCGCCAGAGCGATGTCGAGACCACGCCGGGCTCCAGAAGCTCCAGACCGTCGAAGAACTGAGTGATCTTCTCGGGACTGCGCAGATGATAGGGCACGGCGCCCCCCTCGTTGTAGTGGCGCTGCGCCTCGACGAATGACTCGTCGACATCGCTGCCGTCATACAGCACGAGGTAACCACCCGACGGCAGGGACTCCACTAGGCGCTTGACGATCGCCTGCGCCTCGCCGTCCGCGACGTGACCCATGATGCCCATCAGCATGAGGGCGACCGGCCGGCCGAAGTCCAGGGTCCTGGCCGCCGCTTCGAGGATCTTGTCAGGCTCGTACAGGTCGGCGTCGATGTAGGTGGTGACCCCCTGCGGGGTGCTGGTCAGCAGGGCCCGGGCGTGGGTCAGCACGAGTGGGTCGTTGTCCACGTAGACGATCCGGGACTCCGGCACGACCCGCTGGGCGACCTCATGTGTGTTGTCCACCGTCGGCAGTCCTGTGCCGATGTCGAGGAACTGGCGGACCCCGGCTTCGCCGGCCAGGTGCCGGACAGCACGGACGAGGAAGTAACGCGAGGCACGGGCCATGTCGGCGATACGCGGGAAGACCTCGCGGTACTGATCACCCGCTTCACGGTCGACGGGATAGTTGTCCTTGCCGCCGAGCCAGTAGTTCCAGATCCGGGCCGAGTGCGGCACGGTGGTGTCTATCGCCGCCGGGGCCTGATCGCCCGCGGTGGGCACCTCTTCTTTCACCGGGAAGCCTTCCTGTCGTGTCCCGCATAGGTTGGCGTCAGTCACATTCTGCCGAAGTCCCGCCCCTGGGCACCGCCCCCGCGGCGTCGACGACCCGCGGTCAGGGGTGTGCCACGTAGTTGATCAGACGGCGGGCGTGGAAGGCCTTCCGCAGTTCCTCCCTTCCGAAGGGGCCCTCGCCGAACACGTCGAACAGGCGCATTCCGGCCTCCCGGCAGATGAGGTCGTATAGGTCGGCCGGGCCTACCTCGAAGGCGCCGGCGCCGTCTCGCTGGAACTCGATGATGAGGATGGGCCGGTGCCGGGTGATGGTCCGCATGGCGCCCCGCAGGACATCGATCTCCGCGCCCTCGACGTCGATCTTGATGACCCGGGGCGTATATGAGTCCGGCAGCGAGGAGTCCAGATCGACCACGTCGACCTCGATGCGCTCGAAGCTGTGCCCTTGAAAATAGGGAAGCACGCGCAAACTGCTGAGCGCGGGCTCCTCGATGACGTGGAAGAAGGACATCCTGCCCCCGCGGTCGGCGATCGCACATTGACGAACGTCGACACCGGGAAAGTCCCGGACCAGCCTTTCCGCCAGAGCCGGGATGGGTTCGAAGGCGAGATGGCGGCCCAACGGCGCCAGGCCGACCATCTCTCGCAGGATGTCGCCGCTATTCGCGCCGATGTCGACGCAGTTGTCCTCTGGCCGCAGGACCTGTGACAGCAACGTGCGGATGGCCGAATGCTCCAAGTGATCCCGCTCGCGCAGGAAGCGCGCATGCCGCTCGCGCACGCCCTCTCCTTGGCTGGTAATGGTCACTGGCGACTCCATTGAAGCACCTGGTGACGCCGGGAACCATCGCCTCCTTATGCTGCCGGATGGCCGGGAAACCGGTTATATACATGATCCGTCTCGTCTGAGACACTGATCGTGTTCTGGGGTCCACGAGCGGAGCGTGCATGCTGGCTCGTAAAACGATGGCCGGGGAATTCCAGCATTGGAATCGCCGATGGGGAGCGCCGTTCGGATTTCACGGATATGCCGAACTGTGCCGCCCGGGCGCATTACAGGAAAGCGTCGTCCGTCGCGTCGGCATGTTCGGAGCACAACCCAACAGCAGCACCCGGCGGGTCGAGTTCCCTTGGGCGTTCCACGCGTCGCCGGTTCGTCCCGGCATGCGTGCCGTGGAAATCGGCGGCGGCATGTCCGGGTTCCAGTTCGCCCTGGACCGGTCCGGCGCGCGGGTGATCAATGTCGATCCCTTCGTCGGGTACGGCGAAGCCGGCGTCCCTTGGCCCGATCCGGTCGAGTCCCACCAGGCGCTGAACCGTCTCCTCGGAACCCGGGTGGAGTTGCGCAGGAGCAGGCTGGGCGCTGCGGGACTGCCGAGTGACTCGGCCGACGCCGTCTACTGCATCTCGACTTTGGAGCACCTCGCGGCGGCGGAGGTGGATGAGGTGCTCGCTGAGGCACGCCGGATACTGCGTCCGGGTGGCGACCTCGTGCTAACGGTGGATCTCTTCCTCGACATCCACCCGTTCACCGGGACCTCGCGCAACCAGTGGGGGCGCAATGTCCGCCTGGCCGAACTCGTGGCGGCGTCCGGCCTGCGCCTGATCACCGGTGACCGGCGGGAGCTCCTGGGGTTCCCCGAGTTCAGCCCGGAGCGGGTGCTGGCCGAGCTGGATCGGTACGAGGTGAACGATTTCTACCCCCAGCTCGCCCAACTCCTCGTGCTGCGCAAGCCGGACACGGAACCGCCCCTGGAGAGCGCCCATGAACCTCATCCTCGTGATCGCGACCATCCCTCTGATCTGGCTGTGCCGCACGACCCTCGGCCGGATGCGGGCGCTCACCCGATCAGTACGGCTGCGCCTGCGGAACCCACCCCGCGCCGCCGCTGAGGAAGCCGAACCCGCGCTGAGCTTCTCCCTCCTGGTCACGGCGCGAAGGGAGGCGGCTGTGCTGGAGGACAACCTGCTGCGCCTGTCCCTGTCCGACCACCCGGCCTTCGAGATTTTCGCGGTCGTGGACGCCGACGACGACGCCACCGTGGCCGCGGCGCGGCGAGCGGCGGCCATCAGGCCCGACCTGATCACGGTGCTCGTGGACGAGGGGGGAGACATGAAATCCGGCGCGCTCAACCGGGCCCTGGCCCATTGCCGCCACGACGTCATCGGGGTCTTCGACGCGGACGGCTGGACACACCCGGGTCTCCTCCGCGCCGTGGACGCCCATCTGCGGCGAACCGGGGCCGACGCGATCCAGGCGCAGAACCAGCCGCTCAGGAACTCGCCTCGCTGGTACCAGTCGCAGCACATGGTGGAGACGTACTTCATGTTCCTGAACGAGCCGCGCGCGGTGGAGATCGGGTTGCTGGACGTCAGGCTCAGCGGAAACTCCTGCTTCATCCGCCGCGACGCGCTGACCGAAATCGGCGGCTGGAAACCCGATCAGCTCGCCGAGGACTGCGACCTCACGATACGGCTCATGCTCGCCGGGAAGAAGCTGAGCTTCCTGCCCGAGGCGACGCTCGCCACCATCGAGGAGACCCCCTCGGGCATCACGGCCTTCGTCCGTCAGCGGGCCCGATGGAACCAGGGCTTCCTCCAGGTCCTGCTGGACGGGGAGTGGCGCCTGCTCCCCCGGCCGGAGCGCCGCAAGATGCGCAATGTCCTGCTCGCGAACCTCTTCCGGGCCGCCTACCTTCCAGTCCTGCCGCTGTCGGTGTTCGCGGCCCTGGCGCTGGGACCGCCGGGAATCGTCCTGCTCTCCTCACTGACCGCGGCCGGCGTCGTCAATACCTTCCTGACGACGGCCCTGGTACACCCGCTCCAGGACGACTTCCCCTTCACCATGCCGAAATGGGCGAGACTCCGGTTGGCCGTCACCGTTCCCCTCTTCCACGCCGCGCTGATGGCGGCGGCCATGGTCGCGGTGCTGCGAGAGCTGCGGGGCGATCGCTCCTGGGCCAAAACCGCGCACTTCGGACTTGAACTCCCGCGCGGCGCGGCGTAGGACGCCAGTGCGCGTGCTGGTGGTTTCCAACGAGACGCCGTCGGAACGGGCTACCGGGTTGCGCAGGCGGCTGTACCACACACTCAACGCCCTGGCCCAGATCGCGCGGGTGGACCTCTTCTCGGTGGTGGACCCCGAGTGGGCCACTCCCGCGCCGGCGGCGGAGGATCTCCGGCTCCTGCGGACGCGCGTCATCCAGCTCCCCCGGAGCCGCCGACGCCGGCGCGTCCTGCGGACGATCCCGGGAGAGCTCGCCGCGGCGCGGGACGAGGCGGTGCGCCAGGCGTTCCTGACGTGGGCCGCGCCGCCGTACGACCTTGTCTGGTTCAGCCGCGTCAACGGCTATGTCATGCTCGCCGACCTGCTCTCCGCGCCGCACGTGGTCGACCTCGACGACCTCGAACACCGCAAGCTGATGGCCCAGCGCCGGGCCCGCGCCACCGGTCCGGAGCGACCGAGGCTGGCGGAGACACTTCGCTGGCTCATGCTGGAGCGCCGGGTCGCCCGTACCGCGGACGCCGTGGTCCTGTGCAGCACGCTGGACCGGGACCGGCTGGGGATGGGCAACATCTGGGTGGTACCCAACGGGTATGAGGACACGGTCCCGATGGGCCGGGCCACCGGTCCGGCCGCCAGAGGACGGCCCCCGACGATCGCACTCGTCGGGTTGCTGCGCTACGGCCCCAACGCCGACGGCGCGCGGCTCCTGGTACGCGAGATCCTCCCGCTGATCCACCAGGTGATCCCGGACGCCCGGGTCCGGCTGGTGGGCCAGGCCGGGCCGGATGTGACGGGTCTGCACCTGCCCCCGGCCGTCACCGTGACCGGGTGGGTTTCCGACGTCGCCTCCGAACTGGAGCGGGCGGACGTCATCGTCGCGCCACTGCGCTATGGCAGCGGGACCCGTACCAAGATCATCGAAGCGTTCGCGCACAGGATCCCCGTGGTGTCGACGGCGCTGGGCGCCGAGGGACTCGACGCGATCCACGGCCGGCACCTGCTGATCGGGGAGACCGCGGCCGAGCTGGCGGACGCCTGCGTGGCGCTGCTCCGGGACCAGGCCCTGCGCCCCCGGCTCGTCCGTGAGGCCCACCGGCTGTACCGGGACCGGTTTCGATGGGTGGACATCGCCGAGAAGGTCAAGCAGGTGGCGCTGACCACGGCGGCGGTCAGCCGGGAAGGCTTTCCAACCAGGTCGTGACCTCCGCGCCGCGATGGCTGCCGAGCGCGGTCAGCTCCCGCAGGGCGGCCTCGCCCAGCCGCCGGGCCTCGCCGGCGTCGCGGTCCGCCAGAGCGGCCTGCGCCTGGCAGTACAGGCCGACCGCGGCCTGCTCGTCGTTGCCCGCGTCGCGCGCCGTGCGGGTCATGTCCGTGAACCACTCCAGGGCCGCGTGCGCGTGGCCGAGGTCCAGTTCCACCTCGCCCATCGCGTGGAGGAAGAGCGCGCGCGTGTTGGCGTTCTCCGCCGCCCGCGAGCCGAGGCCCTCGGCCAGCACGTCGCGCGCTTCGTCTGTACGGCCCGCCTCCCTCACCGTACGCCCGAGGGCCAGTAGTGCCCCCGCCTCCAGGTCCACGATGCCCAGCTGGCGTCCGGCCGCCAGGGCTTCCCGAATCCTGATCTCGGCCGTCGCGTGATCGTGTCGCTGCAGGGCGAGCTGCCCGAGCTCCAGGCGCACCCGCGCCAGCCGCTCGTTGGCGCCCGACCGCTCCGCGATCTCCGCCGCCTCCTTCAGGTGCGTCTCGGCGGCGTCCAGGTCACCGACGGCCCTCGTCGCCCATCCCAGGGCGACCAGGATGGGCACGCGTTCCTGATGATCCACCTCGCGGGCCAGGGCCAGCGCCTCGCCGAGCGGCCCCCGCGCCTGCGCGAACGCGCCGCGCATGGCGGCGACCCAGCCGAGGCCCTGCAGCGCCGAGATGGTCTGGTCACGGCGCGAGAAGCGCCTGGCGATGGACAGCGCCTCCGTGAAGTGCGCCTCCGCGGTGGCGAAGTCACCGCCCCCGCCGGCTGACCAGGCGAGAACGTGGAGCACGTCACCGACGAGGTTCTGGTCGTCGAGGCCACGGGCGAGCTCCAGGCTCTCGGCGAGATGAGCCCGTGCCTGTTCGTGGGCTCCGCGCTGACCGGCCACCCAGCCGAGACCCTGCAGCGACCGGCTTCGCTGGTAGCCGCTGCCGGCCGAGCCGACCTCGGTGAACAGCGAGGCGGACTCCTCGAGGTCTCCCCGTATGCCGACCAGCCAGGCCAGCTTGGTCAGGACCGCGCCCTCCT
>NZ_JAOEGB010000130.1 GCF_025420585.1 Planotetraspora sp. A-T 1434
CTCGATCTCGTCGCGTGGGGCGGTGTACGGAGTCTGGCCGGTGACGGCGTCGAGGTCGGGTGCGGGCAGCGCCGCCCGGTCGACCTTTCCGTTGGGGGTGAGCGGCAGGCTCGGCAGGGTGGTGATGACAGGGATCATGTGCTCGGGCAGGTGCTCGGCCAGATGAGCGCGCAGTTCCCGGCGGCCGGGTGCGTCGCCGACGACGTAGGCGGCCAGGTACTGGTCGTCCGGTGTACGGCTGGCGACGGTGACGACCGCCTGCCGTACCGCCGGATGG
>NZ_JAOEGB010000131.1 GCF_025420585.1 Planotetraspora sp. A-T 1434
TCTGGACTACTGGCGGGAGAAACTGGCCGGTGCCGCGCAATTGGAGCTGCCCTCCGACCGTCCCCGCCCGGCGGTCACCACCTACCGGGGGTCGATCGGCCAGTTCTTCTTCCCCTCCGAACTGTTGGACGGGCTGCGCCGGGTGGGGCGTGAAGAGGGCGCCACGTTGTTCATGACGTTGCTGGCGGCGTTCCAGGCTCTGCTTGGGCGTTACAGCGGTCAGGGCGACATCAGTGTGGGGACTCCGGTGGCGGGTCGGGGCCGTCCT
>NZ_JAOEGB010000132.1 GCF_025420585.1 Planotetraspora sp. A-T 1434
CCTTGCCTACTGGCGGGAGAAGCTGACGGGCGCGGCTCAGCTGGAGCTGCCCTCCGACCGTCCCCGCCCGGCGGTGGCGACCTATCGGGGCGCGGTGGAGCGGTTCGCGTTTCCGGCGCCTCTTCTCGATGGATTACGTCAGGTCGGGCGGGAGCAGGGGGCGACGTTGTTCATGACGTTGCTGGCGGCGTTCCAGGCTCTGCTTGGGCGTTACAGCGGTCAGGGCGACATCAGTGTGGGGACTCCGGTGGCGGGTCGGGGCCGTCCG
>NZ_JAOEGB010000133.1 GCF_025420585.1 Planotetraspora sp. A-T 1434
GCGAGACGATCAGCCGGCTGCTCGAACACCCCCGCATACAGCAACCCACCACCGACCGAACCGACCCCCGCGTTGACCGCCTCCCGCACCGCCACCTGACCCGCCGGAACCAACACCGGAACCGGACCCGACCAATCCCCCTCCGCCAGCCACTCCACCAACCCGCAAAACGCCCCGAACATCCCATCCAGCACACCCGCCGGGAACAACTCCTCCACCGCATCCCAATTGACGAACAACCCCCCCTCACG
>NZ_JAOEGB010000134.1 GCF_025420585.1 Planotetraspora sp. A-T 1434
CTAGGGCCTGTCTCAAAGCCTGGTGAGCCAGTCGTCTATCGCGGTTATGACAATGGCGGCTTGGTAGCGGACGGCGAGTTTGTCGTACCTGGTCGCGATGGCGCGGTGGCGTTTGAGCCGGTTGATGCCACATTCCACAGCATGACGGGCGCGGTAGTCACGGGCGTCGAACGCGGGGGCACGACCGCCGCGGCTGCCGCGCCGCAGGCGAGCGGCGATGCGATCGGCTGGTTC
>NZ_JAOEGB010000135.1 GCF_025420585.1 Planotetraspora sp. A-T 1434
TGGATCCCACCGACACCGAAGACGACTACGACCCCCACCTCAACGACAACAACCACGACAACGACAACGACGCCGACCAACCCAACGACGACAACCAGACCGACCAGCACGTCAACGACCACGACGTCGGCCAGCCCCACGGCGGCGGGGAGCAGCCAGGCGGCGGGGTCGGGGCGGGCACCTCCAAGGCCGCGCAGGCTGGTGTGGTGGCTGGCCTGTTT
>NZ_JAOEGB010000136.1 GCF_025420585.1 Planotetraspora sp. A-T 1434
CCTCCTGCGCCGCCCCCTGGCCTGCCTCCTCTTGTTCCGCCTCCTCTTGTTCCGCCGCCTGGTGTGGCCTGTGCCCTGGTCCGAGGTCGCCGCTGTGACCACAGTCGCCGGCCGTTTCATCGGCTCCCGGATCCGTGGTTTGACCGGCTTGCTGATCGGCCCTGTGGTCGGTGGGGTCGGCGTAGTCCTCATAGGAGTCGCCGGGGCGATCGCCGGGTTC
>NZ_JAOEGB010000137.1 GCF_025420585.1 Planotetraspora sp. A-T 1434
TCCTCGCCCACCGGCTCACCGCCGAGCGGCCCACTGCCGCCACTGCCGAGCGGCCCGCTGCCCGAGGACCGCCCGCACCCCGGCTGGCCGGACCCGTCGGACGTGCCGTCATGGGAATCGTCATGCGGGGACACGCCGCCCGGCGGCTGGCCGTATCGCGGCTCGCCGCCGGTGAAGGCATCGTCCTCGGACAGGTCCTCCACGTCATCGA
>NZ_JAOEGB010000014.1 GCF_025420585.1 Planotetraspora sp. A-T 1434
GGCGCTACCGACCTGGAGGACATGGCTCCCGCCTGCACGTGGCACAACCGGGACAAAGCCGCCCACCCCGACCGCTACACCACCCACCGCAATCCCGACGGCACCTGGACCCTCACCCACCTCGGCAGAAAAGGCCGCTACGCCGGACGGTTCCGGCGCTGACGGGGAAGCACGCCAACACTGAACCGCGCGCACGCTCCCTGCCCAAGCCGCAGGGGCCTTACTCCACCACGCGCGGGCCCTGCTGAGCTGCACCGGCGACGGGAACCGGGCAGCGAACCGGGCCGCGCAAGCGACGGTGAGCCGTACGACCGACGGGCCGCGCAGGTGACGCGTACGGGTGTCCCTGGGCGTACATGCGGCGCTGCTGGGCTGGCGGCGTTGCTGGACTTGCGTCGCCGAGGCGGTACAGGTGTGAGCGGGCGCCACCGGCAGGCTCTCGTCGCAGACGCCGGACAGGCCGGTGGAAAGACGCCTCCGGCGGGAGGGTTGCGGGGGCCTCCTCGGCATCTCCTAAGGTAAGGACATGCCGCGTTTCCGCTCGATCCTCGACACCATGCCGGCCTACAAGCCCGGCAAGGCCGTGGTCTCCCCAGAGGGCCGGTCGTACAAGCTGTCCTCCAACGAGAGCCCCTACGAGCCGCTGCCGTCGGTGGTGGAGGCGATCACCCGGGCGGCCACGGAGATCAACCGTTATCCCGATCCGGGGTCGGTGAAGCTCACTGAAGCGCTCGCGGAGCGGTACGGCGTGCCGTACGACCATGTCGCGCTGGGCGCGGGGTCGGTCGCAGTGGCGCAGCAGCTGCTGGAGACCGTGGGGGAGCCGGGCGCCGAGGTGCTCTACGCCTGGCGGTCCTTCGAGGCGTACCCGCTGCTCGTGAGCCTGGCGGGGGCGGTCTCCGTCGAAGTGCCACTCAGGGACGAAACGCACGATCTGGACGCCATGGCCGACGCTGTCACGCCGGAGACGCGCCTGATCTTCGTGTGCAATCCGAACAACCCGACGGGCACGGTCAACCGGACGGCCGAGCTGGGGCGGTTCCTCGACCGGGTGCCGGAGAACGTGCTCGTGGTGCTCGATGAGGCCTACTGTGAGTACGTCAGAGACGAGGACGTGCCGGACGGGCTGACCTTCTACCGTGATCGACCCAACGTCGCCGTCCTACGGACGTTCTCCAAGGCGTACGGCCTGGCGGGGCTGCGGGTGGGTTACCTGATCGGCCACGCGCCGGTGGCGGCGGCGGTGCGGAAGACCATGCTGCCGTTCGCGGTCAACCAACTCGCCCAGGTCGCCGCCGTGGCCTCGCTGCAGGCCGAGGGGGAGCTGCTGGAGCGGGTCGAGACGGTGGTCAAGGAGCGGACCCGGGTGCGGGAGGCGCTGCTCTCCCAGGGCTGGACGGTGCCGCCGACCGAGGCCAACTTCGTGTGGATGCGCCTCGGCGAGCGCACGATGGAGTTCGCCGAGCTCTGCGCCGGGTCGGGCGTGGCCGTGCGGCCCTTCGCCGGAGACGGCGCCCGTATCTCGATCGGCGACCCGGAGTCCAACGACACCTTCCTCGCCGCCGCCGAGGCGTTCAAGCAAACCACGGCGTTCAAGGACTGACCGCGGCTGTTAGGGACTGACTTCGCGCAGGGCCGGCTCCTCCACTGAGGGCGCCGGTTTGCGGCGCTCGGTGGAGATCACGAGCGCCACGCCGATCAGGATCAGAAGTCCGGCGAAGATCATGCCCGCGGTCACCCGCTCGTCCAGCACGACCATGCCGAGGATCACGGCCACCACGGGATTGACGTAGGCGTACGTCGACACGAGCGAGATCGGCGCGTTGCCGAGCAGCCACACGTAGGACGTGAACGCCACGAGCGACCCGAAGAACACCAGGAAGACCATGGCGAGCCACGACCGGCCGGTCACGGCACCGATGTCGACCCGCTCGCCGATCCCCAGGCCGGTGAGCAGCATCACTGCGCCTCCGACGACCATCTCGACCGTGCTCGCGGCGAACGGGTCCTTCGGCATGGGGATCCGCTGCGCGATGAACGACCCCACCGACCATGACACCGACCCGAGCAGCAACACGGCGACCCCCAGGGTCGCCGACGACGTGCCGCCGCCCAGGGAGAGCCCGGCCACCCCGACGAAGCCGACGAGCACGCCCGCCAGCGTCAGCGCGTGGGGCCGGTCGCGGAAGACGGTCCGGAGCACGACCAGCCATAACGGCACCGAGGCGACGAGCAGCGCGGCCAGGCCGCTGGAGATGTGCTGCTCGGCCACGGCGACCATGCCGTTGCCGGCGGCCAGCAGGAGCACGCCCACCAGCGCGGCGCCGCCGAACTCCCGCCACGTCATCCGGTACGGCGCCGCTCCTTTGCGGGCGACCAGCACCGTGGCGAGCACCAACGCGGCCGTGACGAACCGGAACCCGCCGCTCAACAGCGGCGGCACGCTCTCGATGGCGATCCTGATGCCCAGATACGTCGAGCCCCACACGATGTAGACGGCGGCGAGCGCCAGCCAGACCCGGATGTCACGACCGTTCTTCCCCATGGGCCATGACAATAGCCCCCGGCTCTGAGAGCGGTATCAGCGGTTCAGCTTCTCCACGATGAGCCGGTAGAGCTGACGCGGACGGCCGGGCTGGGGAGTCCGGTTCGGCGGCAGCGGCCACGCGAGTCCCTCGTCGACCAGCGTGCGCAGCAACCTCCGAGCCGTGCGAGGAGTGACACTGAGCATGCGCCCGGCCCCCTCGGCGTCCACGACCGTGTCCCCGCCCTCCAGCTTGGCGGCGAGGCGCGCCAGCACCTCGACGCCCTTGGGCTTGGCGGGTCCGTTCGACTGCGGTGGCATCCGGGGCGGCGGCACCAGGGCCCTGCCCTCCCGGTCCACCGCGAAGCCCTGGGCCTGCTTGCCGCCCTGGCTGCGGGCCAGCGCGCCGCGGGCGTGGGTCTCGGCGTCATGGGTGGTCCTGCCCATCCCCACGCCCACCTCGACGGCCAGGCCGAGCTCCTCCCGGATCCGGGCGGCGAACGGCAGCACCCGGAACCCATCCGTCGCGGCCGCGATCGAGCCCTTCGTCGCCACCACCAGGTAGCTGTGGTCGTCGATCGGCCACACACTCGCGTTGATCCGGTTGGCCTCCTGGACGAGCAGGCGGTGCAGCGACAGCCGCAGCTCGTCCCGCCAGTAGCGGGGCGCGGCCCGCCGTACCGGCTCGCGGAGCGTCGGCACCTCGACCAGGACGACCGTGAGCTGCGACTCCTCCAGCCGGTGGCGGGCGCCGAGCAGCGCGGCCGTGTGCAGTGCCGTACGGACCGCGGCGGACGTCGGCCGGATCGGCACGGCCGGCATCCCGGCGGCGGTCAGCCGGTCGGCGACCCCCTGCACGCACGTCAGCGCCGCCGTGGTCACCCCCTGGCGCAGCAGCCGTTCATGGAAGGCCGTGATGGTGCCGGTCGCTCCCGGCTCGTCGCGGTTGTGCACCTCGCCCGAGGGGAGGTTCAGATCGGAGTACGCCTCGTCGATCTCCGGACGGCTGAGCACGTCGATGCTCACCCGCCGGGGGTCGATGCGGTCGTCCAGCGCCGCGCGGGCGATCGCCGCGACCAGTGCGGCCCCGCCGAGCTGCACGTGCGTGGCGGGCATCGTCAGGACCCCGGCTCGCCGGGCGAGCTCGAAGGGGACCGGGCTCGCGAACAGGCAGGCGTCCACGCCCGGGCCGAGCCGGGTTACCTTGTCCGCCGCTTCCTGTTCGTCCCGGTAGGCTGCCGCGACCAGCCGGCAGGGCACCGGGGCCGCCGCGTGCCCCATGAGCATCACCCGCTCGACAAGGTCATGTGACCCCACCACGCCAATGGTGAGATCCGGCGTCACCGTGCCCAGGCGCGACCCGCGCGGAGTGTCTTCCGTGCGCTCGACCAATGTTCGTCCCATCCCACGTTGCCCTCGTTGTTGTGGCTTCTCTTTGGAACGATCGCTTGATAAGGCCGTAATGTCACGCCCGGATTTGCCGGAATTCCATTCGGGGGCGCGGGAAGTGTTCCAGGAAATTCAATGTTTCCGCTGGTCAACCTGGCGGAAATCGCTTTCCGGACTCAGCCCCCCGTCAAAGGGGAAATTTCCCGTTCCACATCCGCGCCGAGGGCCTGCATGCGCTGAGCGAGGGCCGCGTGGCCCCGATCGATGAGATATCCGGAGCCGATCGTGGTCTCTCCGTCGGCCGCCAGACCGGCCAGCACGAGCGCGATGCCGGAGCGCAGATCGTGGGCGGTCACCTCGGTCCCGCGGAGGGGAGTGGGGCCGTGGACCACCGCGCGGCTGCCGTCCACCTCGATCTTGGCGCCCATCTTGTTCAGCTCGCCGGCGAGTGCGAAACGCCCGTCGAAGATTCGCTCATGGATGTAGCTGGAGCCGTCCGCGAGGCACGCGACGGTCATCAGCGGCGACTGCAGGTCGGTCGCGAAGCCGGGGTAGGTGTCGGTGATCACGTTGATCGGCCGGAGGTCGCGGTCCCGGCGGACGTGCAGGACCGCCCCGTCGGTCTCGAACTCGACGCCCATCTGCTCCAGCTTCCACCGGACCACACCGAGGTGCTCCAGCGACGCGCCGACCAGGTTGACCTCGCCGCCCGTGATCGCGGCGGCCATCGCGAAGACGCCGGCGTCGAGCCGGTCCGGCATGACGGTGTGCTCGACGGCGGTCAACTCGCCGACGCCCTCCACGGTGATGAAGCCGGTGCCGCCTCCGCGGATCCTGGCGCCCATCCGCGACAGCATGACGATGACGTCGAGAACCTCGGGCTCCAGCGCGGCGTTTTCGATCACGGTGGTGCCCTTGGCGAGTGCCGCGGCCATGATGAGGTTCTCGGTGCCGGTGTGCGACGGCGTGTCGAGGTAGAGCGGGGCGCCCGCGAGCCCGGACGCCTTGATGTGGATGACGCTCTCGCCCTCGTCCACGATCGCGCCGAGGCGCTTGTAGCCGAGGTAGTGGAAGTCCAGGTTGCGGCTGCCGAGGTTGCAGCCCCCGACGCCCTCGATGACCGCCTCGCCCAGCCGGTGCAGCAGGGCCGGGACGAACAGCACCGAACCCCGGAACCGGCGCGCGATCTCCGCAGGGAGGACGGGGCTGGTGAGCCGGGAGGCGTCGATGACGAGCGTCCGCTCGGTCTCGTGGAACTCCACCTTCGCGCCGACGGCCTGCGCCAGCTCGACGGCTCGCCGCACATCCTCGATCACGGGCACGTTGCGCAGCACCGTGCGGCCGTCGGCCGCGAGCAGCGCCGCCCCGATCATGGGCAGTACGGCGTTCTTCGCGCCCTGGATGAAGGCGGTTCCACGCAGTACGTTGCCACCGCGTACGCGGTAACGAACCATGAATGAGTCTCCTATTTCGGGGGAAGGGTGGGGACCCGCTTGAGGCGGCAGCCGAAGTAGTCGGCCCAAACCAGTCGACCAAAAGCAGTCGGCCAGACCGGTCGGCTCAGACTAGCCGCTAACCCGGGCGTTTCGAGGGGAACTACCCATGGAAGACCCCTGAAACTCTGATGCCCGTGTGACTTTTGTGACTTATGCGACTAACTCCGGAACGGCTCGCCGGTCAGCCGTTCGAAAGCCTCGACGTAGCGCTTTCTCGTGCGCTCGACGATCTCGCCGGGAAGCGGCGGCGGGGCCTCGCCGGAGGTCCTGTCCCAGCCGGACTCGGGGGACAGGAGCCAGTCCCTGACGTACTGCTTGTCGAAGGACGGCTGCGCGTGGCCGGGCTCCCACAGGTCGAGCGGCCAGAACCGGGAGGAATCCGGCGTCAGGACCTCGTCGCCCAGGGTCAGCTCACCCTCGGCGTCCCAGCCCAGCTCGATCTTGGTGTCGGCCAGGATGATGCCGCGCTCGAGGGCGATCTCCGCGCCGCGGGTGTAGACGTCGAGCGTGATCCTCCTGAGCCGTTCGGCCACGTCGGGCCCCACCTCGGCGACAACCTGCTCGAACGTCATCGGCTCGTCGTGCTCGCCCATCGGCGCCTTGGTCGAGGGGGTGAAGATCGGCTCGGGAAGCCGCGATCCGTCGGTCAGGCCGGGCGGGAGCGGCACGCCGGAGACGACGCCCTCTCTGCGGTAGTCGACGAGCCCGGACCCCGTCAGGTAACCCCGCGCCACGCACTCGACCGGCACCATCCGCAGCTTGCGGCACAGCACGCCCCGCCCGGCGAACTCCGCCGGCACGTCCGCCGAGACGACGTGGTTGGGGACGACGTCCTTGAGCTGGTCGAACCACCACAGCGACAGCCGCGTGAGTATCTCGCCCTTGTCGGGGATGCCCGGTTCGAGCACATAGTCGAACGCCGAGATCCGGTCCGAGGCCACCATCAGCAGCAGCCCGTCGTCGGTCTCGTACAGGTCGCGGACCTTGCCGGAGTGGAGGTGCTTCACTGTGCCGAGTCTATTGGTGGCCCGGTCCGCTGGTGTCCGCTGGTGTGCACCGTGCCCGCGCAGGCGGAAGCCGTACGGGCCGGCACAGCGGCTCAGCGCGGGGCGGCATGGAAGTCGGCGCGGGGGTCAGCGCTGAGACGCGTCGAGGGCGATGTCGGAGCGGTGGTGGGAGCCTCGCAGCGTGATCCGCCCGAGGGCGTCGTACGCCCTGGCCCTGGCCTCGGCCAGGTCCGCGCCGGTGCCCACCACGTTGAGCACCCGGCCGCCGTTCGACACGAGCCGATCGCCGTCGAGGGCGGTGCCCGCGTGCAGGACGTACGCCCCCGCGACCGCCCCATCGACCGCGCTCTCGACGCCAACGGGAAGACCCCCGATGGTGTCGCCTTTCACCGGATCCCCCGGATAGTTCTCGGCCGCGACGACCACGGTCACCGCCGCGCCGCCGCGCCAGCGCAGAGGCTCGTGGGCGGCCAGTTCGCCGGTCGCGCAGGCGAGCAGCAGGCCCGCGAGCGGCGTCTCCAGCCGGTCGAGCACGACCTGGGTCTCCGGGTCGCCGAACCGGGCGTTGAACTCGATCACCCGCGGCCCGTCCTTCGTCAGGGCCAGCCCCGCGTAGAGGACCCCCGTGTACGGCATGCCGCGCTTGGCCAGCTCCGCCACGGTCGGCAGCACGATCTCGGCCATGACCTGGTCGGTGAGATCCTCCGGCGCCCAGGTCAGCGGCGTGTAGGCGCCCATGCCCCCGGTGTTGGGGCCCCGGTCGCCGTCGTAGGCGCGCTTGAAGTCCTGCGCGGGCTGGAGCGGCACCGCGGTCTCCCCGTCGCACAGGGCGAACAGCGACACCTCGGGACCGTCGAGGAACTCCTCGATGACGACCCGCTCGCACGCCCCGGCATGCTCCAGCGCCTCGTCGCGGTCGCCGGTCACGACGACGCCCTTGCCGGCCGCCAGCCCGTCGTCCTTCACCACGTACGGCGGGCCGAACGTGTCGAGGGCGGCGGCGGCCTCCTCCTCCGTGACACAGGTGAAGGCGCGCGCGGTGGGCACCTCGGCGGCCGTCATGACGTCCTTGGCGAAGGCTTTGGACCCCTCGATCGCGGCGGGTTCCTTGGACGGCCCGAAGCAGGGAACGCCTTCGGCCCGGACGGCGTCGGCCACGCCGGCGACCAGCGGGGCCTCCGGCCCGATGACGACGAGGCCGGCTCCCAGCCGCACGGCCAGCGCCGAGACCGCCGGGCCGTCGGTGGGGACCACCGGATGAAGGGTGGCCACCTCCGCGATGCCGGCGTTGCCCGGCGCGCAGTGGACCTCGGAAACGGCCGGGTCGAGCCTCAGGGCACGGCACAGAGCGTGCTCGCGGCCCCCGGAACCAATGACAAGAACGCGCACCTGTCCATTGTCGCGCCCATTGGGAACAGAGAAGTACATGATCAACGGGACAGATAGGGGGTAGGCTAAAGGGCGGCTCGACACTGATGTGGTAAGTTAGGTGGGCTTCGTCCCTTCTCGTGGCGATAGGAGGTGGTCCGGGATGAATTCTGGTGATCCCGTCAGTACGTGCTCGCGCACGTACGTCGTGCGCACTCCCGACCACTTCACAACTGAGCCCGAGGGGCAGCTCACGCCTGCATAAAGGGGTGACATCACGTCGCGCGTGGAGCGTGCCGGCTCGGGCGGGAAGGGACCGCCATGCGCTCCTCAACGCTGTTCCCCCGCATCAACAAGCACAGCCGCGTTCTCCCCACTCGCCTCAGCGCATCCGTGACCGCCAAACTGGATGGACAGTGCGTGCCACCCAGCAACTCACTCGTCGAGTTCGGCGCGTACATCGGCGGCAAGAAGGTCGCCGCCGGCGGCATCCCCGAGGCGGTCAGCCTCGTCCGTGAGCACAACAACGACAGCCCGGTTCCCGACGCCTACGTGTGGGTCGGCCTGCACGAGCCCGCCGCCCCCGAGGTCGAGTGGCTCGCGGAGGTCTTCGGCCTGCACCCCCTGGCCGTCGAGGACGCCATCAAGGCCCACCAGCGGCCCAAGGTCGAGCGGTACGGCGACTCGCTGTTCGTCGTCCTCAAGACCGTGGCCTTCCTCGACCACGAGGTGCTGACCGCCAGCAGCGAGATCATCGGCACCGGCGAGATCATGGTGTTCGTCGGGCCCGACTTCGTCGTGACCGTACGGCACGGCAGACACTGCCCGCTGGCCGACGTGCGCGAGAAGCTGGAGGACAAGCCCAAGCTGCTGAGCCGCGGGCCGACCGGCGTGCTGCACGCGATCGCCGACCACGTCGTCGACAAGTACCTCCACGTCGCCGACCTGATGCAGGCCGAGCTCGAAGAGGTCGAGGCGGCCGTCTTCGCCGAGGTCAGCTCCCGCGACATCAACAGGATCTACCAGCTCAAGCGGGAGATGCTGGAGCTCAAGCGGGCCGTCGGCCCCCTGCAGACGCCCTTCAACGCGCTTCCCCAGCGCCGCATGATCCCGTCCGACATGCGGGAGTACTTCCGCGACGTCGGCGACCATCTCTCCCGGGTGTGCGAGCAGGTCCAGGCCTCGAACGAGCTGTCGGACTCGATCCTGCAGGCCGCCCTGGCCCGCTCGAACGCGCTGGCCAACGAGGACATGCGGAAGATCTCCTCCTGGGTGGCGATCATCTCGGTCCCCACGATGATCGCGGGCGTCTACGGCATGAACTTCGAGCACATGCCCGAGCTGAAGGCCGTCTATGGATATCCGCTCGTCATATGCGTCATGGTCGTCGCCTGCACCCTTCTCCACCGGGCCTTCCGCCGCAACGGCTGGCTCTGACCTTTCGCTGCTCTATTTCCGTACGGTGATCTCGCCGCGGGTGGGTGCAAATATGCAATTGATGCTGTTATGTGGAAGGAGCTGACAACTCGACAAGGAGCGTGTCATGAGAGAGGCGATGCCCGGTCTGGTGACGTATCCCATCGTCCGTGAGCGCCCCTTCGATCCGCCGGACGAGCTGAGACCGCTGCGAGCCGAAGCCCCCATCTGCCGCATGGCGTACCCGGACGGCCACGAAGGCTGGCTGGTGACCGGGTACGCCGCGGTCCGCGCCGTCCTCGCCGACCCCCGTTTCAGCACCCGCCCCGAGCTCCTCCACTCGCCGATCCCCCAGCGGATGGCCCAGTTCAAAATGCTCCCGGTGCCACCGGGCTTCTTCCTCCGGATGGACCCGCCCGCGCACACCCGCTACCGGCGGCTGCTCACCGGCCAGTTCACCGTCCGCCGGATGAGGCAGCTGGAGCCGAGGATCGAGGAGATCACCAACGGCCGCCTCGACGCCATGGAGCGCGCGGGCGGCCCCATCGACCTCGTCCAGTCGTTCTCCCTGCCCATCCCCTCGCTGGTGATCTGCGAGCTGCTCGGCGTGCCGTACGACGACCGGGTGCGGTTCCAGCGGGACTCCGCGGTGATGCTGAACCTCGAATCGACGCCCGACCAGGTGATGTCGGCCATGACCGACCTCCTGACCTACCTGCGGGACCTGGTGCGGCGCAAGCGCGTGGAGCCGGCCGACGACCTGCTCAGCGGCCTCGTGTCCGGCGGCGAGCTGACCGAGGAGGAGATCACGGGCATGGCGCTGCTCCTCCTCATCGCCGGTCATGAGACGACGGCGAACATGCTGGCGCTCGGCACGTTCGCGCTGCTGCGCAACCCCGCCCAGCTCGCCGCCGTACGCGATGACCCCGCTGTGGTGGAGGACGCCGTCGAGGAGCTGCTGCGCTACCTCACGATCATTCACATCGGCCCGGTGCGGACCGCGCTGGAGGACGTCGAGCTGGACGGTCACCTCATCAGGGCGGGGGAGTCGGTGACGCTCTCGCTGCCCGCCGCCAACCGCGACCCGGAGCGGTTCGCCGATGCCGAGGACCTCGACGTCACACGGTCGGCCCACGGCCACCTGACCTTCGGCCACGGCATCCACCAGTGCCTCGGGCAGCAGCTCGCCAGGACCGAGATGCGCGTCGCGTACCCGGCCCTGCTGCGCCGCTTCCCCGGGCTGCGCCTCGCCGTACCGGCCGAGGAGGTCCCGATGCGCAGCAACATGTCGATCTACGGGGTGCACCGGCTGCCGGTCACCTGGTAGGGGGGTGAGGTCATGAAGATCCACGCGGACACCGGCCGCTGTGTCGGCGCGGGGATGTGCGCGCTGAGCGTGCCGGAGGTCTTCGACCAGAGCGAGGACGACGGCACGGTCGTGCTGCTGGATCCCGAGCCGCCCGGCTCCCGCGAGGCGGCCGTCCGCCGCGCCGTCCAACTCTGCCCCTCCGGAGCCCTCTCGATATCTGAGACCTGACGGGGTCAGCAGGGCCCGAAGGTAGAGCTCTTGGCGGCTGGGCGTCAGGCGTCGACGGAGCGGAGGGGGGTGACCGGGGCGGGGAGGGGGAGGCCGCGGGATTTCCAGAGGCGGCGCATTCGGTCCGGGTAGTCGGTGACGATCCCGGACACCCCCAGGTCGATCAGCCGGGCGGCCTCCTCGGGGTCGTTGACCGTCCACACGGCGACGGGCAGGCCGACCCGGGACGCGCCGGCCATCAGCGCCTCGTCGACGAGCTCCCGGTCGGGCGACAGCGTCGTGGCGCCGACGGCCTTGGCCGCCGCCGCGATGTCGCCCTCATGGCCGGCCCCGAAGTCGGCCCCGAAGTCAGCCCCGAAGTCAGCAAGGTCCAGCCCGTTCATCCAGGCCGGTGTCATCGTGTCCCGCTCGATCAGGGCGTACCTCTCGGCGACCAGCGGCTTGGCGATCTCCAGGATGCGCCAGTCGAAGCTGAGGATGGCGGCCCTCGACAGCCGGTCGTGCCGGTCCAGCTCCTTCACGACGAGCTCGGTGAACCGGCGCGGGTCGGCCGACAGGCCGGGACGGGTCGGGTCGGACTTCAGCTCCACGTTGAGCCGGACGCGGTCGGCCCCCAGGGCGCCGATCAGGCCGAGCACCGCGCCCAGTGTGGGCATCCGGGTGTCCGGCAGTGGCACCTGGGTGACCGCGAACACGTCGTCGGGGCGCTGCGGGAGCCGTACGCCGACGTCGAGCGTGCGAAGCTGCGGCAGGCTGAGCCCGATGATCGGCTTGCCCACGTAGGGGAACATCGGGTCCCCGGGCTCCGCGGTGCCCGTGTCGGCGCTGGTCACCGGGGACACGATGAGGTCGTGGGTCAGCACGAGCTCCCCATCCGCCGACATGGCGACGTCGAACTCCAACGCGTCGACCCCGAGCTCCAGTGCGAAGGCCAGGCCGGGAAGCGTGTTCTCGGGCCTCAGCCCGCGCGCTCCCCGGTGACCATGTAGCTCAACGTATCCGTGCACAACGGCGTACCCTACTGTCTCGCCTGCTCATCACCCGGCATCCCCCGATTCTCGCGTGGATGCCCGCAAACCATGTCGTACGGCACAGCCGTCCGGGTATCAGATGAGCCGGATCAGATGAGAGAGCGGAGCTGGAGGGTCTGGGTGCGGCCGGGGCCGACGCCGATGGCGGAGATCGGGGCCCCGCTCATCTCCTCCAGCGCCTTGACGTAGGTCTGCGCGTTGGGCGGCAGGTCCTCGAACGTCTTGGCGCCGGTGATGTCCTCCTGCCAGCCGGGGAACTCCTCGTAGACCGGCTTGGCGTGGTGGAACTCGGTCTGGGTCATCGGGATCTCGTCATGGCGCACGCCGTCCACGTCGTAGGCCACGCACACCGGGATCCGCTCCAGTCCCGACAGCACGTCGAGCTTGGTCAGGAAGAAGTCGGTCACCCCGTTGATCCGCGTGGCGTACCGCGCGATGACGGCGTCGAACCAGCCGCAGCGGCGGTTGCGGCCGGTGGTCGTGCCGAACTCGTGCCCGGTCTGCCGCAGCCACTCGCCCTGCTCGTCGAGGAGCTCGGTCGGGAAGGGGCCGGAGCCGACGCGGGTCGTGTACGCCTTGAGGATGCCGATGATCCGGGTGAGGCGGGTCGGCGGGATGCCGGATCCGGCGCAGGCGCCGCCCGAGGTGGGGGAGCTGGACGTGACGAAGGGGTACGTCCCGTGGTCGATGTCGAGGAGCGTCCCCTGGCCGCCCTCCAGCAGCACCACCTTGTCCTCGTCGAGCGCCTTGCTGAGCACGAGCGAGGTGTCGGCGATGTGCGGGCGGAGCCGCTCGGCGTAGGCCAGGTACTCGTCCAGGACCTTCACCGGATCGAGCCCGCGGCGGTTGTAGATCTTGGTGAGGATCTGGTTCTTCTCGGTGAGCGCGACCTCGATCTTCTCCTTGAGGATGCCCGGGTCGAGCAGGTCCTGGACGCGGACCCCCATGCGGTAGATCTTGTCGCCGTAGGCGGGCCCGATGCCCCGCCCGGTCGTGCCGATTTTGGCCTTGCCGAGGTAGCGCTCGCTGACCTTGTCGATGGCCTTGTGGTGCGGCATGATCAAATGCGCGCTCGCCGAGATCAGCAGGCGGTCGCAGTTGATCCCGCGCTCCGCGAGCCCGTCGATCTCGCTCAGGAGCACGCCGGGGTCGATCACGACGCCGTTGCCGATGACAGGCACCACCTCGGGGGACAGCACCCCCGTCGGCAGCAGGTGCAGCGCGTACTTCTGGTCTCCGATGACCACGGTGTGGCCCGCGTTGTTGCCACCTTGGTAGCGGACGACGTAGTGAACGTCGCCACCAAGCAGGTCGGTGGCCTTACCCTTGCCCTCATCGCCCCATTGGGCGCCCACGAGAACGACAGCCGGCATGGTCTTACTCCCGCGCACAAAACGAAAACCCCTGGCGCAAGCGCGACAGGGGCCTCTTGCAAACAGAGACTACCTGAGCGTTCCGGTACATGGGATGTCCGGGCGCTGATTTCGATGCCTCACTGAGACGTCTCACTGAGACGCCTCACCGGGCGGCCCCCGCGTGAAGGGCCGCCCGTGTGCGGCTACTCGCCGTTGGCGAGGGCGTCGGCGGCCGTCTGGCTGCTGTCACGCAGGAACTGGGCGCACCGCTCGGCCTCGTCCTTCTCGCCGATGGCCTGGGCGGCCCGGCCCAGCGCGTACAGGCAGCGCAGGAACCCCCTGTTCGGCTCGTGCTCCCAAGGGATGGGGCCGTGGCCCTTCCACCCGGCCCGGCGGAGCTGGTCGAGCCCCCGGTGGTATCCGGTGCGCGCGAACGCGTACGACGTCACGGCGTGGCCCGAGGCGAAGGAGTCGTCGGCCAGGATGGCCCAGGCCGCCGGGTAAGCGGGGAAGCGCGCGGCCACGTCGGCCGCCTTGGCGCCTGCCTCGAGCATCTCTCGCGCCTCGGTGTTGTCCGGCAGGAGGGTGGGCGGCGGCCCGGACAGGAGGTTCTCGTGCGTTTCCATGAACACAGTCTTACCTGTTGGGGCCCCAAACGGTAATGATCCGTCACACGAAAACGGAAGGCCGATACGGCGATCGGCCTTCCGTTCCCCTGACTACTTGATCTTGGTGCCCGCGGACTTGAGCTGCTGGCAGGCCTCGGTGACGCGCTTGGCCATGCCCGCCTCGGCGCTCTTGCCGTACGAGCGGGGGTCGTAGGCCTTCTTGTTGCCGACGTCGCCGTCGACCTTGAGCACGCCGTCGTAGTTCTTGAACATGTGGTCCACGATGGGCCGGGTGAAGGCGTACTGCGTGTCGGTGTCGATGTTCATCTTCACCACGCCGTAGGAGATCGCCTCGTGGATCTCCTCCAGCTCCGAGCCGGAGCCGCCGTGGAAGACCAGGTCGAACGGCTTCTCCTTGCCGTACTTGGCGGCGACCGCCTCCTGGATCTCCTTGAGCACGCTCGGGCGGAGCTTGACGTGGCCCGGCTTGTAGACGCCGTGGACGTTGCCGAACGTCGCCGCCAGCAGGTAGCGGCCGCGCTCGCCCAGGCCCAGCGCCTCGGCGGTCGCCAGGGCGTCTTCCGGCGTGGTGTACAGCTTCTCGTTGATCTCGCCGACGACGCCGTCCTCCTCGCCGCCGACGACGCCGATCTCGACCTCGAGGATCACCCGCGCCTCGGCCGCCTTCTCCAGGAGCTCGGCGGCGATGCGCAGGTTCTCCTCCAGCGGTACGGCGGAGCCGTCCCACATGTGGGACTGGAACAGCGGGTCCAGGCCACGCGCGACCCGCTCACGCGAGATCTCCAGCAGTGGGCGGACGAAGCCGTCCAGCTTGTCCTTCGGGCAGTGGTCGGTGTGCAGGCCCACGGTGACGGGGTACTTGTCGGCGACCGCCCGGGCGAACTCGGCCAGGGCGACCGACCCGGTCACCATGTCCTTCACCGTCGTGCCGGAGAGGAACTCCGCACCACCGGTGGACACCTGGATGATCCCGTCACTCTCCGCCTCCGCGAAGCCACGAAGGGCCGCGTGCAAGGTCTGCGACGAGGTCACGTTGATCGCCGGATAGGCGAAGCCGCCCGCTTTGGCGCGGTCGAACATCTCGGCGTAGACCTCTGGAGTCGCGATAGGCATCGGAAGTCATCTCCTTCTCGGACGGTAACCGGCGCTGGCCAGTATCCCGAAGGCCATGCCGATCAGGGAAGCGCGGATGCTTCGGTCAATTCACACCGTGTATTTCCCGAAAGCGCCTGTGGCTTCTCAGTCTCGTCTCATATGGGACAGGTAGGCTCACACCGTGGACGTGCTCTTGGACCTTCTTGACCCCAAGTGGTGGCTGGGCATGCTCGGTGCCTTCGCGACGATTGGTGTCATCGCCATCGTATTCGCCGAGACGGGGCTGCTTGTCGGGTTCTTCTTGCCCGGTGACTCCCTGCTGGTCACGGCCGGCATTTTCAGCACCGCCGCCGCTGCCCAGGGGTTCGGGATCGCGCCGCTGTCGTTGCCGACTCTGCTGGTCTTCGCGCCCGTGGCCGCGGTCGCCGGCGCCCAGCTCGGCCATTTCCTCGGGGCGAGGTTCGGCCGGAGGCTCTTCGACAAGCCCGATTCGCGGTTGTTCAAGAAGGAGCACGTCGACAAGGCCGAGCACTACTTCGAGAAGTTCGGCCCCGCCAAGGCCGTGGTCGCCGCCCGTTTCATGCCGATCGTCCGCACGTTCATGAACCCTGTCGCGGGCGTCCTGGAGATGGACGCCCGCCGGTTCTTCGTCTGGAACGTCGTCGGGGGCGTCGCCTGGGTCGAGGCCCTGCTGCTCCTGGGCTACTTCCTCGGCACCAGGGTCGATGGGATCGACAGGTACATCCTCCCCGGCGTCTTCGTCGTCGTGCTGCTCTCGGTCATCCCCATCGTCCGCGAGGTGCTCAAGAACCGCCGCGCCGCCATGGCCGCGCCGAAGGGCCGTCACCACGCCCAGCGGTAGCCCGAGGTTGACACGCCGGTACTGAGATCTCGCTCACACCCGCTAATCTCCCCAGTGTGGGACGCCACAGGTCTGACCCGCTGGGCATCGCCAGGCTGGCACTCGTCGGCTTGGCGGTCCTGCTGCTGCTCGCCCTCGTCGTGGTGGGCGCGAAGGCGCTGTTCACGTCCCTCGGGACGGACGGCGCCCCCACCCCCGGCGCGTCCGCGAGCGCCCCGGCGGCCCCAGGGGCCACTGGGAACACTGGAAACACCGGGAACCAGGGGAACACGGCGCAGCCCTCCGGCGCCCGGGTGCCGACCGTCCAGTTCATCTGCCAGGCCGACATCTGCCCCGTCTTCGTCCGGGTGCCCGGCGGTGACGTGCTGATGGACCGCGACCTGAGCCGAGGGGAGCAGGCGTCCTACTTCGAGCCGGAGCTCGACGTGGTCCTCGACGACGCGGGCACGGTCGAGGTGCTCGAGAACGGCAAGCCCCGGCCGGCCGGGCAACCCGGCGAACGTCAGACGTTCTCGGTCAAGAGAGCCCCAGGTCAGTGAGGCTGTAGGCCGACCTGTACGGCAGGCCCGTGGCGGCCAGGTTCTCGTCGCCGCCGCGGTGCACGATCGTGGCGATCCCCACGACGTCGGCCCCGGCCTCCCGCAGCGCCTCGACGGCGGTCAGCACCGAGCCGCCCGTGGTCGTCGTGTCCTCGACCGCGAGCACCCGCCGTCCCGCGACGTCCGGGCCCTCGACCCTGCGCTGAAGGCCGTGCGCCTTGCCCGCCTTCCGCACCACGAACGCGTCGAGGACGCGCCCGCGCGCCGCCGCGGCGTGCAGCATCGCGGTCGCCACGGGGTCGGCGCCCAACGTCAGCCCGCCCACGGCCTCGTAGTCCAGGCCCTCCGTCAGGTCCAGCATCACCCGGCCCACCAGGGGGGCCGCCACGCCGTCCAGCGTGATCCGGCGCAGGTCCACGTACCAGTCGGCCTCCTTGCCCGAGGAGAGCACGACCCGGCCGTGCACGACCCCCTTGTTCTTGATCTCGTCCAGCAGCTTCTCGCGGTCACTCATGGTGCTCAGCGTACGGGTGCCGCAGGTAAAGCCCCGCCTGCGGTTTAACCATGACGCCGGGTGCGGAATTAATGGCCTTGCAACTCTACGTAATCGAGAGGTCGCGATGAGTACAGCTCGGCAAACCGATGTGGAACTGCTCGAGGCCGTCAGAGGGGGCAACACCTCGGCCTACGGGATGCTCTACCAGCGCCACGCCGTCGCGGCCCGGTCGCTCGCCCGCCAGCTCGTCGAGGGGGACGAGGAGGTCGAGGACGTCCTCGTGGAGACGTTCGCCAGGATCCTCGATGTCATCCGGCGCGGCGGCGGCCCCGTGTCCGCCTTCCGTCCCTACCTCCTGACGGCGCTCCGCCGTTACCTCGCCGTCGGCGAGGTCGATCTGGCGGACCCGGGGGCCGTCTACGTCGACCCGGAGCTCACCGGTCTGGAGCGGACGCCGCTCGCCAGGGCGTACCTCTCGCTCCCCGAGCGCTGGCGGATGGTGCTGTGGCATTGCGAGATCGAGAGCGCCAGGCCGGCCGAGATGGTTCCGCTGCTCGGCCTGTCGTCGAGCGGCGTCACGGCGCTGGCCGAGCGGGCGTGTGAGGGGCTCCGCCAGGCCTACCTCCAGCTCCACCGGGAGGGCGAACCGCGTGACGAGTGCCGCCCGATCCTGCCGAAGATCGCCCAGCACGTCGAGGGCGCGCTCGCCCGGCGCGACGCCCAGGCGGTGGACGAGCACGTCGCCGAGTGCATCGACTGCCGGGCCGTCTTCCTCGAGCTCGCCGACGTGCCCCAGGGGCTGCGGGTCATCGCCGGCCAGCTCGTCGCCGGTCCGGCCGTGGACGACTACCTCGCGGAGCTGGCCAGGGCGAGCGAGGGCACCGTCACTCCGCTGTACGGCGTGGCCGCCCTGTTCCGCCGAGTGCCCACGGCCCATCGCGCCGTTCTGGCCGGCGCGGCCGTCGCCACCCTCGCCGGCGCGGCGTTCATCGTCGTGGCCGACCCCATAGCCGACGAGAAGCCGGGGCTCCCCCCGGGAGCCGGTGCGCTCCGCACGCCCACGCCCGGGGACAGTTCTCCGCGGACGTCCGGGACGCCCTCGTCGCCCCGCCGGGAGACCGACCACCCGCGCCGGGCGCCCACTGACCACGGGCCGAGGGCGCGGCGGCCGTACCCCGTGGAGCCGCGAGAGGCCCTCGCGAAACCGCGCGATGCCCACGTGAGGCCGCGCGAGGCGTCTCCGGAGGTCACCCGGCTTTCGGTCCGGCGGCCGGAGCCCGCCGAGAGAAGACCCGCCCTGGCCGCGACCATCGACCCGGTCGGCGCTCTGGTGCGGGCCAGGCCCGGCATCATCGGCGTACGGCTCCGCAACACGGGCACGGCCCGGAGCCGTGAGGTGGAGGCCGCCGTCGCACTCCCCACAGGAGTCACCCTCTCAGGGCACGGCTCGGGCCCCGCCGTCGCCGTCGGCACGGTGGACGGGTGGGCCTGCCGTACGGCTGGCAGAGACGTGCGGTGCGGCCACGGCGCGCTGGCTCCCGGCCAGGCGACCACCGTCTTCCTGCGGGTCGCTGTGGCCGCCGACGCTCCCACGGGGAGGGCGCTCGATCTTCGCGTCAGGTCGGGCGGCCTTCAGGTGGCGGCGAGGTCGGCCGCGGGCGTGCGCGCCTCCGGCGCGGCGGCCCGGTTCGCCGCCGACGGGCGGGTGACCACCCGGGCCGCCGGCAACACGCTGCTCACCTCGTCGCCGAAGCCGCCCGCCTGTGCCCCGGGCGCCGCCACCTCCGGCGGCACGGGATCCGGCGGCACGGGATCCGGCGGCACGGGATCCGCTGGGTCCGCGCTGGCCGTCCCCGTGGACCTCGACGGCGACCCCTCCACCCGCAGCTCCAGTTGCGCCCGCCTTGACCTGCCCGCCGGGAGCAGGGTGCTGTGGGCGGGCCTCTACTGGTCCGCCACCGGCCGGAGCGCGATCCCGGCGGGCGACATCCGGGTGAAGGCTCCCGGCGCCCGGCGATACGCGACCGTCCACGCGGCCGAGGTCGTCCGGCGGGATCTGCCCACAGGCGCCGGTTATCAGGCGTTCGCCGACGTCACCTCGCTGGCCGGCACGGCGGGCGGCGGCCGGTGGTGGGCCGCCGACCCGTCGATGCGCTGGGGAGAGTCGCAGCACGCCGGCTGGAGCCTGGTCGTGATGGTCGGCGGCGGGCGTCAGCCGTACGGCAGGGCCGCGGTGCTGGACACGGCCACGGTGGTCGACGGCAGCAAGGGGCCGCTGAAGGTGCCGCTCGACGGCCTCTCGGCCGCGCCGGCCAGGATCGACCTCGTCCTCTGGAACGGCGCCACGGGCGGATCCGTCACGCTCTCCCATGAGGAAAGCGGGATTGCCGGATACGCCGCCGGGGTCGCCGTGGGGACCTTTCACACCGTGCTCGGCCGCCACCCCGTCCTGCGCCTCACGACCAGGGACAACACGCTGCTGTTCGGGGTCGCGGCGGTCAGCGCCCGCTCGTGGTCATAACGAAACTGAGGGAAGGCAAGACCCGGACAAACTGGTACGGTCTGCGTGAACGCTCCAACGTCAGGGCGCGGAAGCACAGATGTGGCGGGCGGGCGGCGGAGGAGGGCTGAATCGCCGGGATTCACCCTCGCGCGATCACCCGCTTGATTACCCTGAGAGAGCCACGTAGGAAGGGCGGTGTCGCGTGGATCGGTGCGCGCTGTTCGTTGACGCCGGCTATTTGCTGGCCGACGGCGCGATGGCCGTGCATGGGACCCGCCATCGCGAAGCCGTCGCCTGGGACTATCCCGGGCTGCTGCAACTCCTCACGACCCTCTCACGCGAGCGTACCGGGCTGCCGTTGCTGCGCTGCTACTGGTACGAGGCGACCGTGGAGGGCCGCCGGACCCCGGAGCACGACGTGCTCGCCGACATCCCCGGGCTCAAGCTGCGCCTGGCCCGCATCCGGCCCGGCCGCCGTGAGGGTGTGGACGCCCAGGTGCACCGCGACCTGATGACGCTGGCCCGCAACAACGCCGTCTGTGACGCGGTCGTGGTCAGCGGCGACGAGGACCTGGCACAGGTGGTCAGCGACGCGCAGGATCTCGGCATCCGGGTGACCGTCATCCACATCTCGGCCGACGGAAGCTGGGCGGTCTCACGGACGCTCCGCCAGGAGTGCGACGACCTCATCGAGATCGGCTCCGGCCACCTCCGGCCCTACGTCAACCTCGTCGCGGGCGGCGACAGCGGTCACCCGAACGGCCAGCACCAGCCATCCGGGCGGAACGGCCAGCACCAGCAGCCGGCCGACAGCGGTCCTTCTCGTGGCAACGGTGTGGTGCCGCTGGCCAACGGCTCCCAGGGCGGCGGCCGGTCGTCCTCCCATGCGCGGCCCGCCCCGCCGGCGCTTCCGTCGCCGCCGGCCTACCCGCAGTACACTGCCGAGCCCCAGCCCCAGCCCGCGCCGCAGCCCGCCCCGCCTCCCCCTCCGGCCCCCGCCCCGCCGCCGGTGGTCCAGTCCCCGCCGCCCCCGGCTCAGCCGCCGCCGAACCAGTATTCGGCCAACACCGGGAGCTACTCGCCGTCGCAGCTCGGGCCGTACACGGGGCCGCAGCCCGCTCCCGTGCCCGCGCAGAACGGTGGCACCACCACGCTCGCCGAAGCGGTGAAGGCCGCGCACAAGGAAGGCCACGACTTCGGCGACTCCGTCGCGCGTGACGCCCCCGCCCTGTGGCTGGAGGCCGTCCTCGCCCGCAAGCCCAGGATGCCCTCCGACCTCGAGGCGCGCCTCCTCCAGGGCTCCTCGCTGCCGATCGACTTTCTCCTCCACGACGAGGTCCGCCACGCCCTCCGCCGAGGCTTCTGGGACGCCCTGGAACGCGCCCGCCGCTAACCCGTCGCCGTGATCATGCGCGCGGGAACCTGTGCGTGATCACGCGGCAGGGGGGCGGAGACGAGGCGGCAATCGAACTACGTGAGGGCGTCGAAGCCGGCTCGGAGGTGGGCGACGCGCTCGCTGAGGTCGGAGAGCGGGCCGGAAACCGTGGAGTCGCCGTTTTTCTGCACCAACTCGCGCACTCTGGCCAGCTCGTCCTCGACGGCGCTGATCCGGCGGGAGAGCTCCGGCAGGACGGCCGCCTGGTCGGTCCCGGCGCCGTTCGGCAGCTCGGCCGTCAGGCGTTCACGGAGCAGCGAGGCCTGCTCGGTGAGCCGCCGGTTCATGTTGTACAGCTCGACGAAGACGGCGACCTTGGCCCGCAGGACCCACGGGTCGAAGGGCTTGGTGAGGTAGTCGACCGCGCCCGCGGCGTATCCCCGGAAGGCGTAGTCGGGGGCACTGTCCACCACGGTCAGGAAGATGATCGGGATGTTGCGGGTGCGCTCTCTCCGCTTGATGTGGGCGGCCGTCTCGAAGCCGTCCATGCCGGGCATGCGGACATCGAGGAGGATGAGCGCGAACTCGGTGGACAGCAGGGCCTTCAGCGCCTCCTCGCCGGACCGGGCCCGCACGGGCACCAGGTCCAGCGAGCTGAGGATTGCCTCGAGCGCGATCAGATTCTCCTCGCGGTCGTCGACCAGGAGGATCTTGGCGCGGTCAGGCATCGATCATGCCCCTTCCTGGATGTCGGGTCTCATGAGCTCCGACCTTTCTGCGGTGGTGACGCGGCCGCGGATGAGCCAGCCGCGGAGCCGTTCGAGCAGCCGGTCGACGTCGACCGGCTTGGGCACGTAGTCGGATGCCCCCGAGGCGATGCTCTTCTCACGGTCGCCGCGCATGACCTTGGCCGTCAGCGCGATGATCGGCAGGTCCGCGAACTGCGGCATCTTCCGGATCGCCGAGGTCGTCGCCCAGCCGTCCATCTCGGGCATCATGATGTCCATCAGGACGAGGGCCACGTCCTCGTTGCGTTCGAGCTGCTCGATGCCCTCGCGGCCGTTCTCGGCGTAGACGACGGTCGAGCCGTACCGCTCCAGGACGCTGGTGAGCGCGAAGACGTTGCGAATGTCGTCGTCCACGATGAGGATCTTCGCGCCTGTCAGCGGGTCGTCGCCCTGCCAGTCCTGGCCTTCGGAGAGGGGCGAGAGCTGCGGGATGGGCAGATCGGTGGGCGGCGCGAGCTCCGGCAGGACGTCCTCGTTGTGCAGCTCCGGAAGGGGCTCTCTACGCTCCGTGGTGTGCGACAGGGTCGTGGTGGCTCCGCCGTCGCGCGCCGCCAGGGGCCCCGAATAGGCCATCGGCAGGTAGAGGGTGAACGTGCTGCCCTCCCCGGGTGTGCTGTCCACGTGGATCTCACCGCCGAGCAGGCGGGCGATCTCGCGGCAGATCGACAGGCCAAGGCCGGTCCCGCCGTACTTGCGGCTGGTGGTGCCGTCGGCCTGGCGGAACGCCTCGAAGATGACTTCCAGCTTGTCGGGCGCGATGCCGATGCCCGTGTCCACCACCTTGAAGGCGAGGATGTTGTCGGAGCCCTTCAGCGTCTCGTCCACGAACGGGATGCTGAGCGGCGCGTGGGTCACCTCCAGCCGGACCTCGCCCGTGGGGGTGAACTTGACCGCGTTGGACAGCAGGTTGCGCAGCACCTGCTGCATGCGCTGCTCGTCGGTGCGCAGCTCGTTCGGCACGGTCGGGTCGACCTGGACCGAGAAGGACAGGCCCTTGTCCTGCGCGAGCGGCGCGAACGTGGCCTCCATGTATTCGACGAGCTTGGGCAGCGACAGCTGCTGCGGGTGGATGTCCATCCGGCCCGCCTCGACCTTCGACAGGTCGAGGATGTCGTTGATGAGCTGGAGCAGGGCCGAGCCGGCGCTGTGGATCGTCCTCGCGAACTCGACCTGCTGCGGGGTCAGGTTGCCCTCGGTGTTCTCGGTCAGGAGCTTGGCGAGCACGAGCAGGCTGTTCAGCGGGGTGCGCAGCTCGTGCGACATGTTCGCGAGGAACTCGGACTTGTAGCGCGAGGAGACCGCGAGCTGCTCGGCCCGCTCCTCCAGGGTGCGGCGGGCCTGCTCGATCTGAAAGTTCTGGATCTCGATCGCGCGGTTCTGCTTGGCCAGCAGCGCCGCCTTGTCTTCCAGCTCGGCGTTGGACCTGCGCAGCTCCTCCTGCTGGCGCTGGAGCTCGTCCGAGCGCTCCTGCAACTCGGTCGCCAGGCGCTGCGACTCCTTGAGCAGGTCCTCCGTACGGGAGTTGGCGATGATCGTGTTGATCGTGACGCCGATTGTCTCGACGAGCTGGGTCAGGAAGGCCAGGTGGACCTCGCTGAACTGGTTGAACGAGGCCATCTCCAGGACGCCGAGCACCTGGTTCTCGAACAGGATCGGCATGACCACGATCTGGGCGGGGCGCGACCTGCTCAGCCCGGTCTCGATCGTGATGTACTCGGCCGGGACGTTCTCCAAAATGATCTGCTGGGTCTCCAGGGCGGCCTGGCCGACGATGCCCTCGCCGAGCGCGAAGCGCTGCCGGGGGCTCGATCCGGGCTGTATGCCGTACCCCGCGATGAGGGTCAGCTCGCCGTTCACCACCAGGTAGCAGGCTCCGTGGCTGGCGGACACGAGCGGGGTGAGCTCGCTCATGATCAGCCTGGCGACCTCGATGAGGTCGCGGTGGCCCTGCATAAGTCGGGAGATCCGGGCCAGGTTGGACTTGAGCCAGTCCTGCTCCTGGTTGGCGGTGGTGGTGACCCGCAGGTTGGACACCATCGTGTTGATGTTGTCCTTGAGGTCGGCCAGCTCGCCCTCGGCGTCCGCGGTGATCGACTGGGTGAGGTCGCCCCGGGCGACGGCGCTGGTCACGGCCGCGATCGCGCGCACCTGCGTGGTGAGGCGCCCGGCCAGCTCGTTGACGCTCTCGGTGAGGCCCTTCCAGATGCCCTCGACGCCCTCGACCCGGGCCTGGCCGCCCAGCCGCCCCTCTGAGCCGACCTCGCGGGCGACGCGGGTCACCTCGGAGGCGAAGGAGGAGAGCTGGTCGACCATCCGGTTGATGGTGGTCTTGAGGGCGAGGATCTCGCCCTGGGCGTCCACGTCGATCTTGCGGGTGAGATCGCCCTTGGCGACGGCGGTGGTGACCACGGCGATGTCGCGGACCTGGTAGGTCAGGTTGTTCGCCATGGAGTTGACGTTGTCGGTGAGGTCCTTCCAGACGCCAGACACACCCGGAACGCGGGCCTGGCCGCCCAGCCGCCCCTCGGTGCCGACCTCGCGGGCGACGCGGGTGACCTCGTCGGCGAACGCGGAGAGCTGGTCCACCATCGTGTTCATGGTGTCCTTGAGCTCCAGGATCTCGCCCTGGGCGTCCACGATGATCTTCTTGGACAGGTTGCCCTGCGCGACCGCCGTCGAGACGGCGGCGATCTGGCGGACCTGGGAGGTCAGGTTGTTCGCCATGAAGTTGACGTTGTCGGTGAGATCCTTCCAGACGCCGGAGACGCCGCGGACCTGGGCCTGGCCGCCGAGGCGTCCCTCGGTGCCGACTTCGCGGGCGACGCGGGTGACCTCGGAGGCGAAGGACGAGAGCTGGTCCACCATGGTGTTCATGGTGCTCTTGAGCTCGAGGATCTCGCCCTGGGCGTCCACGTCGATCTTGCGGGTGAGGTCGCCGTTGGCGACGGCGGTGGTCACCTGGGCGATGTTGCGCACCTGGTAGGTCAGGTTGTTGGCCATGGAGTTGACGTTGTCGGTGAGGTCCTTCCAGACGCCGGAGACGCCCTGCACCTCGGCGCGGCCACCGAGGCGTCCCTCGGTGCCGACCTCGCGGGCGACGCGGGTGACCTCGTCGGCGAACGCGGAGAGCTGGTCCACCATCGTGTTGAGGGTGTCCTTGAGCTCCAGGATCTCGCCCTGGGCGTCCACGGTGATCTTCTTGGACAGGTTGCCCTGGGCGACCGCCGTCGAGACGGCGGCGATCTGGCGGACCTGGGAGGTCAGGTTGTTCGCCATGAAGTTGACGTTGTCGGTGAGGTCCTTCCAGACGCCGGAGACGCCGCGGACCTGGGCCTGGCCGCCGAGCTGGCCTTCGGTGCCGACTTCGCGGGCGACGCGGGTGACCTCCTCCGCGAAGGCGGACAGCTGGTCCACCATCGTGTTCACGGTGTTCTTGAGCTCGAACATCTCGCCGACGGCCTCGACGGTGACCTTGCGGCTCAGGTCGCCCTTGGCGACGGCCGTGGTGACGACCGCGATGTCGCGCACCTGGGCCGAGACGCGGCCGGACATCGTGTTCACGGCCTCGGTCAGGTCTTTCCAGCTGCCGGACATGCCCTTCAGGTTGGCCCGGCCGCCCAGCTTGCCCTCGGTGCCGATGTCCTTGGTGACGCGGGTCACCTCGGAGGTGAACAGCGCGAGCTGCTCGACCATGACGTTGATGGCCTTGCCGAGCCTGCGGACCTCGCCGCGCGCGCTGCGATCCAGGTCGATCCGGCGGGACAGGTCGCCCTTGGCCACCGCGTCGATGACGTCGGCCGCGCCGGTGACCGGGGTGACGAGCGCGTCGATGAGGTCGTTGACGGAGCCCACGCCCTCGGCCCACGAGCCGACACCCGGCCCGGGGGTCAGGCGCTCGCCGAACCGGCCCTCCTTGACCACTTCCCTTCGGACCCGGACCAGCTCGTTGGCGAGATGCTCACGCCGGTCGGCCACCTCGTTGAGCAGCAGGCGGATCTCGCTGAGGATCCCCGGCGGCGCGTGTGGCACGCGTCGGCGGAAGTCGCCGTCACGCCACGTTATAAGGGTCTCCAGAAACGGAACGAGGTCGGATTCGGTATAACACCGCTCCTTCCCAGCCAGTTCCACGTTGGCGGGCGACATCTAGCCTCCTTCACCCCTTGGGGGTTCAGCGCCGCAGCCGAGGCATAGCGGCCTCCGGGGGGACGGACTCCATGCCAGTCTGTCACGTTCCGTGGCCTGCGTGGCCCTGTTGTTTGACCCCGTGTCAGCCGGAATTGTGGTAAGCCAGACACGGTGACAGATACCCCTCGTGCCGTTCTGGCCGCGTCCTTCACGCCAGGCCAGACGGCCGTACCGGCAGCGAAGCGGTTCACCCGTGAGGTGATGACCGCGTGGGCGGCCATGTCCATCAGCGGGGACGCCGAGCGGCTCGCGGCCGAGCTCGTCGGCGAGGTGTCGGGCGAGCCGTTCGAAGTCGTGTGGATCCACCACGGTGAGTCCGTGCAGATCGAGGTCCGTGAGAAGGCGGAGGCGCCCGGCTACGGGCCGCCGGCGGACGCGATCTCCTGGGGGGTGACCTTCACCGCGTCGCTGCGCACCCGGTGGGCGAGGATCGAGCTGCCCGGAAACGCGTCCGACACGAGTGACGAGTGGGTCACCGAGGCCGTGCAGGGCCCCGGCTGGCTCGGCTTCCTCGCGGACGCCAGCGATCTCCTCGCGGGCACCCTCGACCCCGACATGGTCCCGGCGATCATCGCGCAGATCGTCGTTCCCCGGCTGGCGACCTGGTGCGCCGTCTACACCTCCGCGCACGGGTCGGGCCCGCTGCGGCTCGCCTACCTGTGGCACGCCGACGAGACCCAGATCGACGCGCTCCGCGACCAGCTCGATGCGCTGCCCCTGCCGGCGGACGACGGCCCCGCGGTCCTCCACACGGGGGACTGGCAGTCCCTGGCGTTCCCGCTGACCGCGCGGGGGCGGCGGCTCGGCGTCATGTGCCTGGGCCGCCGCGACCGTTTCCCCGACGAGGCCATGCAGCTCGCCGAGGACCTCGGCCGCCGGGCCGCGCTGGCGATGGACAACGCCCGCCTCTACGCGCAGCAGGCGGCGGCCAACCGGGCGCTCCAGCGCAGCCTCCTGCCGCCGGACGAGCCGACGACGCCGGGCCTCGACTTCCATGTGATCTACGAGCCCGCCGGCGAGACCAACGAGGTCGGCGGCGACTTCTACGACCTGTTCCCACTCGGTGACGGCGTCTGGCGGTTCGCCATCGGAGACGTCTGCGGCACCGGCCCCGAGGCCGCGGCGGTGACCGGGCTCGCGCGCCACACGCTCCGCCTGCTCGCCCGGGAGGGGTACGGCGTGGCCTCCGTCGTGGCCCGGCTCAACCAGGCCATCCTGGAGGAGGGGGAGCGCGCGAGGTTCCTCACGCTGCTCCACGGGGAGATCACCCGCGTGGCCGACGGTCTCGACATCAGCCTCGTCTCCGCCGGCCATCCGGAGGCGCTGCGGCTGCGGCCGAGCGGCGTTGTCGAGTCGGTCGTGTCGCCGCAGTCGCTGCTGGGGGTCTTCCCCGAGGCGGCCTTCTACGAGGAGAGCGTTCATCTCGACCCGGGGGACGTGTTGCTCGGGGTCACCGACGGGGTGACCGAACGCCGGTCGGGGACCAGGCTCCTCGACGACGACGGCGGGCTGGCCAAGCTGCTGTCCGAATGCGTCGACCTGTCCGCCCGGGCGGTGGCCGAGCGGATCCGGCGTGCCGTACAGGAGTTCGCGCCCGAGCCGAGCGCCGACGACCTGGCTATTCTCGTTCTGCGAGCGCCCTGACCGCGAAGTCGATCGAGGCGGCCACCTGGCGGATGCGCTCTTCGATGACCAGCGTGCCGTGCCCCGCGTCGTAGCGGTAGACGGACGCCTCGTGGCCGCGGTCGGCGAGCGCCTGGAGGTAGCTCTCGATCTGGCGGATCGGGCAGCGGGGGTCGTTCTCCCCGGCGAGGATCAGCAGCGGCGCCTGGACCATGTCGGCGTAGGTGATGGGCGAGGACGCGGCATACCTCTCGGGCTGTTCCAGGGGCGTGCCGCCTAGCAGGGCGCGATGGGCCGCCCGCAGCCCCTCCGCGGCGTCCTCGTACGCGGCGGCGTGGTCGGCGATGGGCACCGCCGCGATGCCGGCGGCCCAGCTTTTCGGCTGGGTGCCGAGAGCCAGCAGCGTGAGGTATCCGCCCCAGGACGCGCCCGCGAGGATGAGCCGGGCGGGGTCCGCCACCCCCTGGTCGATCGCCCAGTCCCGGACCGCCGACACGTCGGCCAGCTCGATGTGGCCGACGTCGCCGTGGAGCGCGTCCCGCCAGGCCGAGCCGTACCCGGCCGAGCCACGGTAGTTGACCCGGATCACCGCGAAGCCGCTGTCCACCCAGGCCGCGACGTGCGGGAGGAACGAGTCGTCGTCCTGCGAGGCGGGCCCTCCGTGCAGCAGGAACACGGTCGGGTACGGCGGGGCGACGCGTTCCGGCCGGGAGACCAGTGCGTGGATGCGGCCGCCGGGACCGTCCACGTCGATGTCTTCCAGCGGCACCGACGGCGGCGGGGTGCGGCCCGGGCTCATGACCACGTGGCCGTTGCTCGACCTGATCACCGGGGGATGGGCGGCGCTCGACCAGGAGTACTCCACGGTGCCGTCGGGGCGCGGCGCGGCGGCGTCGATCACTCCGTGGGGGCTCTCGATCGGGGTCAGGCCGCCCCCCGCGAGGTCGTACTTCAGCAGCTCCGTGCGGCCCCGATGGTTGTGCATGATCAGCAGGGCGCGGCCGTCGCCGTACCAGTCGGCGGTGGTCTCGCCGGGCACCCGCAGCCAGATCTCCCGCTGCTCGCCGGTCACCGGGTCCCACACCAGCGGCGCGCGGCGTCCCCGGCGCTCGTGGAGGACCAGCAGCCGCCGGTCGCCGAGCACGGGGGCGAACCGGACGCCCGTGACGCCCTTCCCGGGGCCGTCGTGCAGTTCGCCGACGATCTGGCCGCCGGCCCTCAGGACCCGCAGGGAGGGGTGGAAGGCGTCGCCGTGCTCGCTGTGGTTGATCGCGACGAGCGACCCGTCGAGGGACATGTCCGCCACGTGGACGGATTCGTCGTGCCGGTAGATCGTGACGGGGTCCTCGTCGCCGTGGACGAGGTCGCCGTGGACGAGGTCGCCCTGGACGAGCAGGACCTCGAAGCCGCCGCGGAACGAACGGCCGACCGCCGCGGCGCCGTTGGAGGCGAGCGCGAGGCCGCAGGGATGCCCCGGCGGCATGTTCACCGGGACGTCGGGGCCGCCGTAGAACGGCTGCCGCATCCACACGCCGAACTCGTCGCCGTCGGTGTCGGCGAACCACCAGATCGACTTCCCCTGCGGGTCGATGGCGCAACGGGAGGTGCCGTTGGGCCGGTCGGTGACCTGGCGGGTGCTCCCCGTCGAGCGATCCCAGGCGTAGATCTCCCACGTGCCGGAGGCGTTGCTGCGGTAGACGGCGCGGTGGGGCGCCTGGCGCGCCCATGTCGGCAGGGTCATGCGCGGTGCCCGGAACCTGGCCTGCCAGCGTTCCTCGGCCTTCATGCGCCCTCCCCTGTGTGCCCTCGGGGTCGCGGTCAAGTATGTCCCGCGGACATCGAAAATGACCGACAAATCGCGGATGTCGCAGGGGAATTTCCGGTCAAGTAGCGCTCAAGTCACTTATGTACCACCCATCGCGTAATTCGGAAAGACGCCCGCACCCGCACCGGGTCGGGAAGTTCGCGAATTTTGTCCGCGAGGGCCGTCCCGGTGTGCCAGGCGCTCGGCCCCATTCCCACCACCGCCTCGACCGCCTTGTGGCCGAGCGTCAGCGTGATCTCCTCCACCTCCTGTACGGCTTTCGCGAACCGGCCGCCCAGGGTCTCCTCGAGGCGGCGCTCCTTCTCCTCGTCCACGGAGAGCAGGCCGAGCCGCTCCACGAGCGGGTGGAGATGGTCCTCGGCCGGCGTGACGACGACCAGCGAGCCGCCCGGCCTGAGGATCCGCGCGAACTCGGCGGCGTTGCGCGGCGCGAAGACGTTGAGCAGCACGTCCACGCACCCGTCCCGGACGGGCAGGGGCCGCCAGACGTCCGCGACGACGGCGCCGATCCGGGGATGCGCCCTGGCCGCCCGTTTGAGGGCGTGCTTGGAGACGTCGAGTGCGATGCCCACGGCCCGGCCGGCCGTACCCCCGCTCACGCCCAGGGCCCTGGCCAGGTAATAGCCCGTCCCCGCGCCGGCGTCCGCGACCACGGAGGCGGCCCCGCACAGATCTGCGAGGCGGTCGGCGAGCGGGGCATAGTGCCCGGCGTCGAGGAAGTCCGCGCGGGCGGCGACCATCGACGGCGTGTCGGCCGTGCCGGGAGCCGCCGACCCGGTCAGCAGGCTGACGTAGCCCTGCCGCGCGACGTCGAAGCTGTGCCCGCGCTCGCAGCGGACCGCCCCCTCCACGAGGGACGGCCGCCCTCCGCAGACCGGGCAGAGCAGATAGTCGATGACGTCGTCGAGCATCCCTCCATCCTCCCTTGGCGGAGGCCGTCAAGCGGACTGCAGGAATACGACAAGTGGCCGGATGTCCAATGAGCACACGAAGAAACGCCGAAGGGGGAGATCGAGATGACCCGCACCCACCGCTGTTGCCCGCGCTGCCGTACCGAGCTTGACGAGGGCCCCGTGCTCTACCGCTGCTCGCGCTGCGAGCGCGCCGTCTACGCCGCTGACCTCGTCTCCGACTACACCCCCGCCCCCCGCCAGTAGTTTGAAGCAATGTCGCATGAGTCTTATGAGTCGCATGAACCGAGAATCGTGACCGGGGTCGAGATTGTCGCACTCTGTGATGCCGTGGGGCAAATGGGTCACCACATCCGCAAGCCGTTGCCCGAGATGTTCCCCGGTGGCTCGTTCTCGCCGGACGCTGAGTGGATCCTTCACTTCCACTGCTACCTGCTGCGGGCCGCGGGCCGTACCGTCCTGGTGGATACCGGGATCGGCGGCGCCGACTCGCCCGCGGCCGGCTGGGCGCCCGTCCCCGGAAGGTTGCCTGAGGAACTCTCCGCGGTGGGCGTCCACCCCGCTGACGTCGACGCGGTTGTCCTGACCCACCTGCACAGCGACCACGCGAGCGGCTCCATTGTGGCCGGAGCGCCCGCCTTTCCGAACGCGCGATACGTGATCCAGCAGGCCGAGCTCGACTGGGTCACGGGCCCGATGCTTGACCAGGTCGTGGCGCCCCTGCGGGACTCGCTCCAGATTGTGTACGGCGACGCGGAACTGTTTCCCGGCATCCGCGTTGTGCACACCCCTGGCCACACGCCCGGCCACCAGTGTGTCGAAGTCGGGGATTTCGTGGTGAGCGGTGATGTGGTGCTGCACCCCGTTCAGGTCGCCGATCCCGCGGTCGCCTATGTGTACGACGAGGACCCGGAACTGGCCGTCAGGACGCGCACGGCCCTGCTCGACCGCGCCGCCACCCTCGCCCCCGGCCACTTCCCCGATCCGTTCGTGGATCTCTAACCGAAAGTAGCGCAGCCGGTACGCTCGGCAAAGCCTTGACTATGCTTTTGGTTATGCAGCTCATGCGGACGTCTACTGTGCTCGATGACCTTGAGTGGAGCCGACCTGGGATATGCCAGCATACTTTCGTATGCTAGCGTTTGGGCTATGGGCGAGCATGTCACGAGGGTCACCGTCACTCTCCCCGCCAAGGAGGCGGAAGAGGTCAAGCGGCTGGTCGCGGAGGGCCAGTACCCCTCTGTGTCTGCCTTCATGGCGGAGCTTGTGGCTGAGCGCCTGGCGGAGACAGAGGCACAGAAGTATTTCTGGTCCGCTCTTCGGGAGCAGGTGGGCGAGTTGACCGAAGAGGAGCGAGCCTGGATCGAGACCGCCCGGGCGGCGAGCGAGCAGGCGCAGGATTACTACGCTTCCCTTGACGGTGAGGACACCGCGTGACTCGCGGATTCGTGCTCGACACTGGGGCCCTGATCGCGCTGGAGAAGCCGGCTAAGAACCGCATAATGATCGGGCTTCTGGCCGATCCCCGTCCTGAGCATAGGCTGGTGATTTCCGCTGGATCCGTCGCTGAGGCATGGCGTGGTGACGCCCGGCAGGCAGCCCTGGCCATGCTTCTTCGGCGAAGTGACGTGCAGGTAGCCGAGATCACCGTCCCTGTAGCCAAGGCCATAGGCGCGTACCTGGGTCAGCGCGCAGATGGAGACGATCTTGTTGACGCCCATGTGGTGATGCTCGCGCGCCATCATCGGTTGCCTGTCATCACCGCCGACCCTGATGATCTGCGAGCCTTCGACCCCAAGCTTTTCCTGGTCGAGATATGAGGTTCCCCGGCGGGTGCCGCAGCCGTTTCGAAGGCGTTGTCGGCACCCTGCCCGGCTTCACCGAGGCGGTGGACGTGGATATGAGCCGCGAAGGCTGGCAGTCAGGCGTTGTTGGGGGCGAGGCGGAGGGCGAGGAGACGGCGGGCCCGGGTCCGGTAGCGGAGCACCTGGACGGCGCCCAGCAGCCACACCGGGTACTGCACGGCGAACGCCCAGCGGAAGTCCCCCTGAAGGTCCATCGAGACGCCGATGAGCGTGACCACTGAGATCGTGGCGACGAACCCGCCCCCGTTGACGATCCCGGTGGCGACGCCGATCCGCTCGGCCGGGTTGAAGGTCCGCGCGTAGTCGAACCCGATCACCGAGCCGGGGCCGTTCGTCGCCAGTGCCACTATGAGCAGGACGAGCACCCACAGCGGGGCGGGCGCGGGCCAGAGGAGGACGAGCGTCCAGGCCCCCGCCGTGCCGCCGATGACGGCCAGCACCATCCACGACCGGCGCAGGGGGAACCGCCCCGCGAGGTAGCCGACCAGCGGCCCGCAGATCATGGCGAGCAGCGTGAGCGTGGTCAGCAGCAGCCCGGCGGTCGACGGGGAGAGGCCCTGGCCCTGCACCAGGAAGGGATAGCCCCACAGAATCGTGAACGCGGCGACCGACGACTGGGTCGCGGCGTGCGTCCACATCCCCAGCCTGGTTCCCGGTTCCGCCCAGGCCGCCCGGAGGCCGAGGGCGGTGGCGCCGCCCTCCGGCCGCCTGTCCCGAAGCCCGACGGTGACGATGAGCATCGCGACCACCCCGAGCGCGGAGGCACCGAGGAAGGTGGGCGTCCAGCCGTACGTCCGGAGGGAGTGGATCAGCGGCACGGCGGACGCGATCGCGCCGAGCTGGCCGAGCAGGCCCGTGAGCTGCACGATCACCGGATTGCGGCGGGGCGGGAACCACAGGTTGACGATCCGGATCACGCTGATGAACGTCATGGCGTCGCCGCAGCCGATGAGAACGCGCCCGGCGACGGCTCCCGCGAGGCCGGTCGCCACGGCGAAGACGAGCTGCCCCAGAGCCATCACCGCGGCGCCCACGAGGAGCATCCGCTTGGACCCGACGCGGTCGACCAGGATGCCGACCGGGATCTGCATGGCCGCGTAGACGAGCAGCTGAAGCATGGCGAACATGGACAGCCCGGCGGCTCCGACGCCGAAGCGGGCCGCCGCGTCGATCCCCGTGACGCCGAGGGACTGACGGTGGAAGACCGCGACCATGTAGGTGAGCACGCCGGCGGTCCAGTAGACCAAGGGCTTCCGGATGGATGTCGCGGCTGCCCTCATGCCGACGAGTTTACTTTTAAAGGATTTTTCGCCCCACACTTGGTGTCTCTAGAGGAATCGGTGTAGATACGGCTATGCGAATCTTGAAGGCACTCGCCGCGGTCACCGCGGTCCTCGTCTCGATTCCGCTGCCCGCGCACGCGGCGGCGAAGCAGGTCAGGGGAGCCGTCTTCTTCCGGTACGGCGACGCGGTCGACGTCCTCACATACCGGCCAGAGAAGGGCTTCTCGAAGCTGTCGGCCGGTGGCCTAGGCCAGTTCTCCGCCTCACCGGACGGCCGGAAGGTCGCCTGGATCGACGACAAGGGCCGCCTCCACGTGACGGGGAGCACGGGCGACCGGGTGATCGCCCGGGGCGCCGTCGCCGGAGTGCCCTGTGCCACGCCGGTCTGGTCGTCCGACTCCTCCCGGATCGCCTACCCGCTCACCGGCACGGAGGCCACCGCCCGCGTGGCGATCGTCGGAGCCGACGGGAAGAACCGGCGCACCGTCGGCAGGACGTACGGCGTGTGCCATCTCGCCTGGTCGGCGAACGGCCGCTACCTGGCCGGATACGCCGGGACGACCGACGGCGTCTACCTTCTCGACGTCACCACCGGCAAGTCGCGCCGGGCCGCCGGGATCAAGCTCGCCAACCACGTGCAGAGCCTGTCGCCCGACGGCGGCAAGGTGATCGTCAAGCGGCTCGGCGCGAACGACGAGGGCGGTGACGGAGTCTGGCCGGTCTGGTACCGCCCCTCGATCGTCGACACCGTGACCGGCGCCAGTGTCCCGGTGCCGGTCAAGGGCACCCTCATCGGCGCGGTCTACCTCCCCGACGGCCGGCTCGTGGTGCGGGTGAAGGGCGCGGCCCACAACACGCTCGTCGTCCTGACGGCCGGCCTCACGGAGGTCCAGCGGATCGCCGAGCCGGCCCAGGCCCGGAGGTTCGGCCTGCTCGGCGTCCTCCCATAGCGTCCTGTCATAGGCGAACGGCCCCCGCCGGAGAAAGGCGGGGGCCGTACGGGAATCGATCAGCCGACCAGGGCGGGGACCCGCCGCTCGTCCTCATCCGCGTCCTCGGCGTCGTCGCCGTGGGAGAGTTGAGGCAGCCAGCCGAGCCAGCGCGGCAGGTACCAGTTCCAGTCGCCGAGCAGCTTCATGGTCGCGGGCAGCAGGACCGCCCGGACGATCGTCGCGTCGATCAGGATGGCGGCCGCCAGCCCGATGCCCATCTGCATGAAGGTCAGCAGCGACAGCGTGGCGAAGGTCGCGAACACCGCCACCATGATGAGCGCCGCGCTGGTCACCACGGCCGCCGTGCTCCTGATGCCGAAGGTGACCGCCTCCTCGGTCGTCATGCCCTTGTCGTACGCCTCCCGGATCCGGCTGAGGATGAAGACGTGGTAGTCCATCGAGAGGCCGAAGAGGATCACGAACAGGAACAGCGGCAGCCAGTTGGTGATCGTCCCGGTGGAGTGGAAGCCCAGGACGCCCTCGCCGTACCCCTTCTGGAAGACCAGCACGAGCACGCCGTAGGCCGCCGCGACGGACAGCAGGTTGAGCAGGATGGCCTTGACCGCCACGACCAGTGAACGGAAGGAGATCAGCAGGAGGACGAAGGCGAGCAGCAGCACGAACCCGAACACCAGCGGCAGCGTCCGCGTGAGCTGGTCGTTGAAGTCCATCGAGCCGGCCGCGCTGCCCGTGACGTGGGCGCCGGGAAGGGTCGCCGGGATGACCTTCTCGCGCAGTGTGTGGATGGCGTGCTCGGAGACGGCGTCGGTGCCCGTGCCCTTGATGCCGATACCGATCCGCGCCACCGTTTTGTCAGGATTTATCGTGACCGTGACGGGCTCGTTGGCCTCGCCGGTCGCCAGCGCCTGCCGTTTGAAGTTCTGGATGGACGCGGTGAACTGGGGAGTCGTCACGTCGGCGGCCTTGACCATGACCACGGCGGGGTCGTTGCCGCCGGGGAAGGCCCTGTCGATCCGCTTGAAGGTCTCGGCGATGGAGTAGTCGCCCTGGAGGTCGTCGATGTTCTGCGCGCCGGTCTTCAGCCCGAAGGCGGGGATCGCGAGGCCGATCAGCAGGCCGCCCGCGAGGACGACCGACACGACGGGGTGGCGCAGGACCGGCCCCATGATCGCGCCCCAGAACCGGCTCTGCCCGCCCCGGACACCGAGGATGCGCCGCCAGGTGACCCGGCCCCGGGTGAGGACCCGGACGGTGCCGTGGATCACCCGCGCGTTGATCTTGTCGCCGATGAGCGAGAGCAGCGCGGGAAGCACGGTGAGCGAGCCGACCACGGCGGTGAGGACCACCAGGATCGTGCCCTCTGCGAAGCCCATGAACGTGCCGTTGCCCGTGAGGAACATCCCGGCCATGGCGACGATGACGGTGATGCCGGAGATCAGCACGGCCCGCCCCGAGGTCGCCGCCGCGATCTCGATGGCCCGCCGCTTGTCACGGCCCTTCGCCCGCTCCTCCCGCTCTCGCATGATGTAGAAGAGCGAATAATCCACGCCGACCGCGAGGCCGATCAGCAGCATCACGTTGCTGGTCGCCGAGTCCACGTGGAGGAGGTGGCTCGTCAGCGCGAGCAGCCCGGTGGCCGAGAAGATCGCCGTCATCGCCAGGGCGACGGGCACCAGCGCGGCGAGTAACGCGCCGAACGCGGCGAGCAGGATGCCAAGGGTGATCGGCAGCGACAGCTGCTCGGCGCGGACGAAGTCCTTGTCGATCGCCTCACCGATCAGCTTGCCCGCGCTGGCCGATCCGGCCTCCTCGATCCGCAGTCCGGGATGGGCCTTCTGCACCCTCGCCACCGCGTTGAGCACCGGCTGCACGCGCTTCTCGGCGGTGTCGCCGTCACCCTTCATGTCGAACTGGACCAGCGTCGTCCTCTGGTCCTCGGTGACCGGCGACGGTTCCCTGTCGTACGGCGTGCGCACGTGCTCGACCTGCCCGGTGGCCTCGACGGCGCTCTTCACGTCGGCGACGGCCTGGCGGAAGCCGGGGTCCTTCACGGTGAGCGCGCCCGAGCGAGGCTGGACCAGCACGACCTCGTCCGCCACGTTCTTGAAGCCCGCTTCGTCGTAGATCTGGCCGGCCTGGCGGGAGTCGCCGTTCATGCCTTCGTAGTCCTTCATCTCCGCCGTGCCGACGGCGTTCCCGACGAAGGTCGCGGCGGCGACGAAGGCGACCCAGATCAGCAGCGCCCACCAGCGGTGCCGGGCGCTCCAGCCTCCCACCGAGGCGGCAAAGTTCCTTTTCATGTTCTCTCCCTTTACGTTTCCTTTAACGCTAGGAATCGATCACGGGCGAAACATCGGGCGCGCAGACGGGATTGGGAGTACTGCCAAGGGCGTACAACTCTCGTCCTTGAGGTCTAGGGGACATCCCGCAGCCGGAGATCAGGGGCGGCCCCTTAGGCTCGTGACATGCCTTTCGCCGAGCTGGAGCCGTCGTGATCCCCGCGGACGTCTTCTACGCCGGGCTGAACAAGGTCGTGGCCGCCGCGGCCGGGTTCATGACCGACCCCTCCGGCCGGGTCCTGCTGGTCAAGCCCAACTACCGCGACCATTGGGGCTGGCCGGGCGGCCACGTGGACGAGGGGGAGTCACCCGAGGAGGCATGCGGCCGTGAGCTGCTGGAGGAGCTCGGGCTGACACCGCCGGTCGGGCGGCTGCTGGTGGTGCACTGGGTGCCGCCGCTCGACGACCGGCCGATTCCGCTGGTGCACTTCCTCTTCGACTGCGGCACGGTGGCCGACGGCGACGGCGTCGTCCTCCAGGCCGAGGAGCTGGACGCCTACGGCTTCTTCACCGCCGAGGAGGCCGCCGGGATCATGCCGTCCTACCTGACGGCCCGGCTCGCCGCGGCCGAGCGCGCCCGCGCTGCCCGCACCACCGTGTACATCGGCCACGGGACCGCCTGACGGCCGTGGAGACGGGGGAAGCGGCGCGGCGGTGGTGATCGTACGGCTCGACGCGGCCGGCCTGCCGGTGGAGTCCCGCGACTACCGGCACGTCGCCGAAGGGCATGTGGACCTCGCCGAATAGTTCCGCGTCTCGGTGGAATGTGGTGAGGAACAGCTCCAATGGGACAGGACGGTACGGGGATGGATGACTCCGAGCTGAGGGAACAGCTGAAGCAGGTCGAAGCGGACCTGGTCCGGCTCCGCGAGGACGTGGCGGAGCTCCGGCGGGAGATCGGCGAGCGGTGGGACTCCCCCACGGACCCGGCCGAGATGGCCACCGTGCTCACGAACGCCGAGCAGCAGGAGGCATTGATCGAGGACCTGGAAGCCAGACGCGCCCAACTGCTGCAACGGCTCGGATCAGCCTGACACGTGACCAATGTCCGCCTGGCGGTGATCGAAGCGGGCTGTCACTCGGCTTCCTGGGAGGCTTTCTGGGTGGTCATCCAGGCGGCGATCTGGGCGCGGGAGGTGAAGCCGAGCTTGGCCAGGATGTGCTCGACATGGCCCTCCGCCGTACGTTGGGCGACGACGAGCGCGGCGGCGATCTCCTTGTTGCTCAGCCCCTGGGCGATGAGCTCCGCGATCTCCCGCTCCCGGGCGGTCAGCGGTGAGGGCGGCGGCTCAGCGGCGGGCTTCTCCGGCTGGGCGCGCTTGTCCGGCCGGTCGCCGAGAGCCTCGGCGACGGCCTGCTCCACCGTCAACCGGGTGCCGTGGCGTCTCGCCCGGTTGAACGCCTTGTCTCCCATCGCCTCCCGTAGCGAGGCCACGCACTTCTCGTGGAACTCGACCTGCCGCTTCAGCAGCAGCGCGGAGATCCCGACCGTACCGCCGACGGCGTCCGCGGCGCCGAGCAGGCAGGCCGCGCGCTCGTGGCGTCCCTCGCTCGCCATGATCCAGGCGAGCGCCTCGATGTTCGACGCCACGTTCAGCCGGTCCTCGAACGCGTGGCCGAGCAGCAGGCTCTCCCGGGCGAGTGAGGTCGCCCGCGGGGTCTCGCCGAGCTGCCACATGTGCAGCGCGAAGACGGTCAGCACCCAGGCGCGGCACCAGCTCTCCCCGTGGTCGGCGGCCAGCGAAAGGCACTCCTCGAACAGGGCCGTGGCGCGGGCCGCGTCGCCGCCGGAGCCGAGGGCCGCCGCGAGGGTGAGCGCGGCCGTCACGACGCCGAAGCAGTCGCCGTTGGCGGTGTGCCGTGCGACGGCCTCGTCGAGGAGGCCGGTCGCCCGCGCCAGGTCGCCGCTGTAGTAGGCGGCCTTGCCCGAGACCGAGGACGCCTGCGCCATGCTGACCGGGTCGCCGAGCTTGTCGGCCAGGGCCGTGCCCTCCTCGATCAGGGGATGGCCCGCCTCGGTGTCGCCCTGCATGAACGCCAGCCAGGCGTCGACGCACAGCGCCTCCGCGCGGGTCGCGGTGGGCTCGGGAGCCGCCGCCAGCATGCGGTCGAGCCAGTGCCGCCCCTCAAGGAAGAAGGCGTTGGGCAGCCAGTGCGGCCGGTGCAGGTCGGTGGCCATCCGCAGCCCCGTCTCCGCTTCGCCCGGCTCGCGCAGGCAGAACTCCATGGCGGCCCTGAAGTTGACCTGATCCAGCTTGAGACGGGCGAACCAGGAGGCCTGCCCGGGCCCGAACCATTCGGCGGCCGCCTGCTCGGCGAGCCGCCGGTACCAGTCCCGGTGCCGGCGCAGCAGCGCCCGCCGCTCGTCCGGCCCGGTCAGCCGCATCTGGCCGAACTCGCGCAGCGTCTCCAGCATGCGGTAGCGAACCTCGCCGCCGTGCTCCTCCCGCTGCAGCAGCGACTTGTCCACCACGGCGTCCAGCAGGTCGAGCACGTCCTCCGGTTCGATGCCGTCGCCTACGCACACCCCCTCCACGGCGTCCAGGTCGAAGTGCCCGGGGAAGATCGACATGCGGGTCCACAGCATCTGCTCGGGGGTGGGCATCAGCTGGAAGCTCCAGTCCACCAGCGCGTGCAGCGTGCGCTGTCGCGGCACCGCCGTACGGCTGCCGCAGGTCAGCCACCGGTACGGATCACCGAGGCGCTCGACGAGCGCGTTGATGGAGAGACTCCGCAGCCGCACGGCGGCGAGCTCGATCGCCAGTGGGATGCCGTCCAACCGGCGGCACAGCGTGGCGACCGCCTCCTGGTTGCGGTCGTCGACCACGAATCCGGGCAGCACGGCGGCTGCGCGGTCGGCGAACAGGGTGATCGCGTCGTACCGCTCCAGCTCCTTCGGAGTCGGCGGCGGCCGGCCGGAATCCGGCACGGAGAGCGGCGTGACGTTCATGGCCCGCTCGCCGGAGATCCCGAGCGACTGCCGGCTCGTCGCGAGGATCCGCAGCTCGGGAGCCGCCCGCAGGAGCCGGCTGGCCAGCGCGGCGCAGACGTCCAGCAGGTGCTCGCAGTTGTCCAGCACGAGCAGGGTCCGCCGCGTGGACAGGAACTCGGACAGCGCCTCGACCGGGTTCGTCACGGCCTGGTCGCACAGCCCCACGGTGGCCGCGACCGCCTGCGGCACGAGAGAGGGGTCGTCGAGTCCGGCGAGGTCGATCAGCCAGACCCCGTCGAACGCCCGGTGCTGTTCGGAGGCCGCCCGGAGGGCGAGCCGGGTCTTGCCGACCCCGCCGACACCGGTCAGCGTCACCAGGCGGGAGGCGGTCAGCAGACGCTTGATCTCGGCGAGCTCCTGCCTTCGGCCGACGAAGCTCGTCACGTCGGCGGGAAGGTTGCCGACCTGCCGAGTGAACGCCGTGCCGCCCATTTCCTCAACGCTAGGCTCGGCAAAGTCGCTGGTCAAACGGGTATCGTTAAAATGTCTCTCAGAGACGACTGAGCCATGTCGGGGTGTGCCGATTCGGCGCAGGCGATGCGGATCGGGGCGGCCTGGAATATGACGGCGGTGCTACCGAGGGCTTCGAAGAGGCGGCTGAACGTGCTGCCCGCCGAGTTGACGAGTTTCGTCGGACGTCGGCACGAACTGGCCGAGGTCAAGCGTCTGCTGGCCGCCTCCCGCCTGGTGACCCTGACCGGTGTCGGCGGGGTCGGCAAGACCCGCCTGGCGCTCCGGGTCGCGGCCGAGGTGCGGCGGATCTTCCCCGACGGGGTCTGGCTGGTGGAGCTCGCCGAGCTGGAGAACCCCAAGCTGCTCGCCCAGACCGTCGCCGAGGCCCTGGAGATCCGGGACTACTACTCCCGGTCCCCGCTGGAGGCGCTCGCCGACTACCTGAACGACAGGCACGCGCTGATCGTGCTGGACAACTGCGAGCATCTCCTCATCCAGTGCGCGATGTTCGCGGACGAGCTCGTGCATGCCGTGCCGCACCTGCGGATACTGGCCACGAGCAGGCAGGCGCTCGGCATCTCCAGCGAGCAGACGCTGAGCCTCGCGCCGCTGTCGCTCCCGACCCAGGACCTCTCCCTCGTCTCGGCCGAGTCGCTGGTGGAGTGCGACGCGGTGCGGCTGTTCACGGACCGGGCCGTGGCCGTGGTGCCGGACTTCGCCGTCACGGACGCGAACCGGGAGGCGGTGGCGGCGATCTGCCACCGCCTCGACGGCATCCCGCTCGCGATCGAGCTGGCGGCCGTACGGCTGCGCGCGCTGTCGGTCGAGCAGCTTCTGCGACGGCTGGAGGACCGGTTCCGCCTGCTCACGGCCGGATCTCGGGCCGCGCTCCCGCGCCAGCGGACGCTGCGGGCGCTGATCGACTGGAGCTACGAGCTGTGCACGGAAAGGGAGCGGCTGCTGTGGCAGCGGGTGTCGGTGTTCGCCGGCGGCCTCGATCTCGACGCCGCCGAGAACGTCTGCGCCGGGGACGGCATCGCCGTGCAGTCGGTCCTCGACCTGGTGACCGGGCTGGTGGAGAAGTCCGTTCTGGCCAGGGAGGACCAGCCGGGGGCGGTCCGCTACCGGCTCCTGGAGACCATCCGGCAGTACGGCAAGGAACGGCTCGCCGCCTCCGGGCAGGAGGCCGTGATGCAGCGGCGGCACCGCGACTACTACCGCCGGCTGGCGGCCGAGGCCCACGCGGAGCTGTTCGGCCCGAAGCAGGTGGCGTGGTTCTCCCGCCTCCAGCGGGAACACGCCAACCTCCGCACGGCCCTGGAGTACTGCTTCGGCGAGCCCGGGGAGGCCGATGCCGGGCTGACCATGGCCGTGGATCTGCGCTACCACTGGATCACCGGCTTCTACCTCGGTGAGGGCCGTCGCTGGATAGACCACGGCCTGACCCTGGAGACGGAGCCGACCGAGGTCAGGGGCCGGGCCCTGTGGGCCGGAGCGTGGCTCTCCCTCATCCAGGCCGACTGCGGCAAGGCCGCTGTGATGCTCGATGAGGGCGGGGCCATCGCGGACCGGCTCGGGAATGACGCCATGCGGGCCTACGTCGCGCTCTACTCCGGAATGATCGCCATGTGCCGTGGTGATCCCGACTCGGCCACCAGGCTCTACCGCGAGGCGGCCCACGGTCACCGCGTCAACGGAGACCCGGTCGGCCTGGCCCTCGCGCTCATCCGGCTGTCCCTGGCGTACTCCTACCAGGGTGAGGTCGCCGAGGCCATCGCGGCCGCCGAGGAGTCGCTGGCCGTCTGTGAGGCCTATGGGGAGGGCTGGCACCAGGCGTACACGAAGATGGCGCTCGGCATCGGGCTCTGGCAGCTCGGTGACTCGGCGCGGGCGGCCGAGCTGGAGAAGGCCAGCCTGCGGTTCAACCGCTCGCTCGACGACCCGCTGGGGGCCGGGGTCAACCTGGAGGTGCTGGCCTGGATCGCCGCGTGTGACAAGCGCTACGAAAGGGCCGCCCGGCTTCTGGGGATCCTGGAGACGGTCTGGAGGGCGGTCGGCGCCCCGTTGTCCGGATTCGGGCATCTGATCTGCTATCACAAGGAATGCGAGTCGAGAACTCTGGAGGCTCTTGGCGAGCAGGCGTTCCAGGCCGCGGTCAAGCGCGGGGCCCGCCTGCCGTACGACGACGCGGTGGCCTACGCGCTGCAGGACGAGGCTCCCCATGCCGCGCCGCGGGACGCGTCGGCCGGTCGCCTGGCTCCCCTGACCCGCCGGGAGACGGAGATCGCCACGCTGGTCGCGCAGGGGTTGAGCAACAGGGACATCGCGGCGGAGCTGGTGATCTCACAGCGCACCGCGGAGGGCCACATCGAGCACATTCTCAACAAGCTGGGCTTCAATTCCCGGACGCAGATCGCCGCCTGGCTCAGCGAGCGCACCCGTCCCACGTGAGGGTCCCGGTGACGGCCGGCGAGGGTGGTCAGTACGGCAGCGGCCGGCCGGCCGGGGTACGCGTGTCAGGGTGAGCCGGTTCCGGACGGGGCCGGGGCCTGGTGACGCGGATCTGGCGCATTGTCGGTGATCTCCCTAGTCGGCGGGCAGCTCGAACCACATGACCTTGCCGTTGGCAGTGCGGGCGGCGCCCCAGCAGCAGGCCAGCATGTCGAGGAGGCACAGCCCGCGGCCGCCCTCGTCGTCCTCGTGGGCGTTGTACAGGCGGGGCAGCACGGTCCCGCCGTCCTCGACCTCGCAGCGCAGCATGCCCTCCGTGGCTGACAGGGCCAGCCGGATGGGCCCGCGCGCGTGGCAGAGGGCGTTGGTCACCAGCTCGCTCACGAGAAGCTCGGCGACGTCGGTCACCTTCTCCATCCCCCATGCGGACAGCCGCTCGCGGGTCAGGCGCCGGGCTCTGGCGACCGAACGCAGGCTGCTCGGCAGGCGCCAGGACCACACCTGGATGCCGGGCCCCTCGATGAGCCGGACCATCATCGTTCCCAACCGGTGGCGCGCGGTCGTCCACCGATCGCGCGCCGGCCACTGGTGTTCAAGCGGGACGGAGCGAGACATGATCATCTGGCTCATGCCGCACATCCCACGTTGCCACGGTGGGCCGGGATGCTGCTTCCATCGGGCAGCAGCTCGCCGGTGTCCTCGAAGAGCACCACGCCGTTGCAGAGGAGGCCCCATCCCTGCTCCGGGTGGAAGGCGACAAGGCAGGCCGCTTCGCGGTCGGAAGCGGTCGCGGGTGGGCACGGAGGCTGGTGCTGGCACATCGTTTCGTTCCTTTGGTCCTCGCCGGTTGTCATGGGGTTTTCTTGGTAACACCGTCATCATGTCGTCTCCGACCCCTGACACAGCACGGGGAAAACCCCCGTATCGGTACCCATGTCGCATATACGTAGGTAGTAGGTATCCCAGCAGGTGGGGGCGCAGGTAGATCCTCCCGCGCGGCAGCCCGTCTTTTCTGGCCATTTGACATGAAGTGCACCCTATGGTCGGCTGCTTGCTTCGCCATCCGGCCAATGGGGAGAGCTACTCATGCCGCGCCTGCTGAGACACGCGCTCGTGTGCGTCCTCATCTGCCTGGTCGCCCTGCCGCACGGGGAGGCGCACGCCGCCGGAACCCCTGCCGTAGGGCACGCAGGCGCGGAGGCCGATCCCGGTGCCGGGCCCAAGATCGAGCCCGTGCCGCGGATGGCGCTTCCCGAGGGCGAGCCGGTGGACGTGCCCCGGGGCCCGTCCCTGGCCGCGGAGCCGGTGGAGACTCCCTGATCCCCGGCCTGCGCGAGCGGCTGGACGCGCGGAGGCGTGATCTGGCGACGAGAATGGCGGCCGGTCTGGGCCTGCTCACCCGGCGCCTGCCGGGCAGCGAGACCCACGGCCGAGACCTGAAGGCCCAGGTCTGGGCCGAGTATGACATTCCGGCTCCGAAGCAGGCCAGGCGCGTGTCGATCGGCTTCGACGGCTACCGGCGGGGCGCCTCGCTCTCCGGCCTCGACTGGGCCGTCTACACGGTCGACCACGTCGCGGCGGCGCGTGGAGTGGTGGACGTGCGGGCCCGCGCCCGCCGGTCGGAGCCGGGCGCCTCGATCGCCATGGTCGTGGGCGTGGCCGGTCTGCGGGGACGCACGCCGGTCGAGCCCGCCCTGGCGAGCCTGCGGCAGGCGCCGGTGCCGGGGATGTTCTCGGCACATGCCCGGTTCGACACCCGCGCGCTCGACGGCGAACTCTCGATGGACACCTCACGGGTTACCACGATGGACGCCGTCGTCCTGGCTGCCAGGTCGTACGGCAAGCAGGTCGCCCACATCGTCGCGGCCAGGCTGGGCGGGCAGGCCACCGCCGAGCTGACCCGATCGCGCCGGGACGGGCCGGTGGACCTGCGCTTCACCAGCACGACTCCGCTCGCCAGGGCGGAGCTTTACACCTATGCCTACAGCGGGGACCGGCTCAGCAAAGCGGCCGGAGGCACGATCACCGATCTGCCGGCCGGCATCCGGGCGCGATACGAGCCGGGCGCGTCCTCGCGGCTGATCGTGGACACGGACGGGCCCCGTCCGAGCGGCCGGAACACCGGCGTGAACGTGATCTACTTCGATCGGGCGGCGGCGAGGACCGTGCTCCAGGCGAGTCTCGCGGGGCTTCCCGCCCACCTCACGATATTTCATAACACCCGGAAGAACAGGCTGGCCTGCACCGCGAGCTCGACGATCGGCAGGGTCGAAGCGGTTCTGCAGCGCGGCGAGGGAGCGATCTCCAGCCCATCCGGCGCCCACGTGACCATGATCAAGAATGGCTCCCGGCTGGGCGTCTCGGGAAGGCTCTCGGGCCTGTCCGGGTTCGACGTCGCGTACGGCCGCCGGCCCCATGCCGTGCTCAAGCTCGACTCGCCTGGCGGGCCGTTCATGGGAGCCGCGAGCATCGACGGAACCCACCTCGCCCGCATGGAGATCTCCGACACCCCGGACGAGGTGGAGGTGAACGTCGATCCCGTCGCGAAGAAGGCCGCCTACCGGGCCAGCGGGACGATCGACCGGATCCGTGCGGCGTACTCCGACACCAGGACCGGCCCGACGATCGACGGCACGGTGTACGGCGTGCGCTCGGCCGTCGAGGCGTCCTGGACGATGGGCAGCCGGACCGTGGCGGACGTCACGGCGGCCTCGGGCCTGAAGAAGGTCACGCTTTATCTGAACAGGCGTCATGTGACCACGGTCGGCCCCCACTGCCGGGATGATCTGTGCCGGGATGATCTGTCCGCCACCGCCGAGGGTGTCCGCGCCCACATCAGGATGGTGGCCGACGGTTGGGCAAGGCGGCGGCGATCAACGGCATTCCCCCCACCCCCACCTTTGCCGGCCCCGGGATCGGCGGCGGTGTCGCGCTCGCCGACGGCGGCTGCGCCGGGGGATCCGCCGGATGCGCCAGGGACAGGGGACCGTTCTGTACGGCGGGCCGCGGCTGCTTCGGCGTCCGGGGCGTGGTGAGCCTGGCCGGGCTCCCCGCGAGGCTCACGGCGGACCTGGGCCGGAAGACGGTCTCCTTCTCCGGTTATCGTCCCCGGGACCGGAAGCTCGTGGTCTACCTGGCCAGCGAGATCCTCGCGCCGGTGCCGATCAAGGCGATGGCCACACTGGACGGCCTGCCCGAGACGGTTACCGGCATGTCCGTCGGCCCGTTCGGCGTCGGGAGCGGCGGCGTGGTCAACGCCGCCTACCGGGTCGAGCCGGCCGCCACGCTGACCTCGCTGGAGGTGCTGGGGGAGGCCACGACCCCCCAGGGAACCGTGCGCGGGCGGCTCGTCGTGGATCCCGTCCCCGCATCGGTCGCGGTGAGCGGCGCCTACGGCGGCAGGACCCACATCGCGGTACGGAACTCCGCCCCGATCGACACGCTGATCGCCAAGGTGACGGTCGTGCCGAGGAAGGGGAAGACCGGGACGGGCGCCGTGCGGTTCACCGACGTGCCCGCCACCTTCAGCATCGACGCCACGGCGTCAGGCCGGGGGCTCCGCGGGCTTGGGGGGTTTCGGGTGCCGCGCCTGGCCTACAAGGCGGACGCCGACACCCTCGACGGAACCTTCGCCATCGAGAGCTCCCTTGTCCCGGGGCTGCTCGGCTCGTCGTTCGTCGTGACCGACCTCGCCTCCGACACCACGGTGAGGGTCAATCCCGACCTGTCGGTGGATCTCGCCTCCCGCCCGGTGCCGACGAAGCTCATGGAGATCCACGCGGGCCTGTCGGTCGGTTCGGTCCAGGCGACAGCGAGTCCGGTTCCGTACGGATATTCCGTACACGATGGGGTTCTTCGGCTTCCGGATGGACGGGCACTTCGCGTTGCGCCGCAGTGAGATAAGAGACGTGTCGCTCGCCGTCCACGACATGTCGTGGCTGAGGATCCGGCCGGGCCGTGTTCCCTTCGGAATGGCGGCTCCGGCCGCGCTGGGCTACGTCTCGCCCGGCTTCGAGGGCGGCTATGACCACTTGGACCTGCGAGCCGCGGGAGTCGCCCTCAATCCCGACGTGAAGCTGCGGGTCAGGGTCGGCCGGAAGGTCGGCCAGGACGCGTTCTCGGACACACTGAGGCTGGGCCCGGTCACGTCGCTGGAGCTCCGCCGCTACGACGGCAGGTTGCGGCCGATCGGCGCCCAGCAGTCCGTGAAGATCGGCGGAGCCCAGCTGGCCTGTCTGACGATCGGCACGCGGCCCGGCCTGGCGGCCGCCCCGAGGAGCGGTTCGATCACGCTGCGCGGCGCGGACGGCCCCCAGATGGTGAGCCTCCTCGCGCCTGGCGGTGGCCAGGTGCCCGGCTACGCAGTCGACCTGCTGTCGCAATTCATGTCGCCCTTCAAGGGGGCGGACCTGGAGGTCTCCGGCGCCTCCCCCGGACCCTGCTAGCTAGAGTTGACGATCTCCAGCCAGAGGTCGGCGTGGCACAGCTGGTCGGGCCCGCACCAGCAGGCCAGGTCCTTCCCCGCCAGCTCGCGCTTGGCCCGCTCGACCAGCTCGGGATGGTCGGCCAGGTAGGCCTCGAACATCCGCAGGGCGCCCTCCCTGCCGTACTCCTTCACCCGGAAGGGGTTGCGATACGGGCTGGCCTTCAGCCCCGGCAAGGCCCGGCCCACGTAGACCGCGCCCTCCGGGACGTGCCCATGGTAGAGATCTCCCTCGACCTTCACCCGGCGTGGCATGGTCAGTCCTCCTCTTCCTCGACGTCGGGCATGGGGAGGCGGTGCCGGGGGGCGGGCATCCGGGAGCCGGGTCCCTTCACGCTCTGCCAGATGGCCTTGTTGAAGGTCGCCTCGTCGATCTGGTCCTCGTGGGTCAGGTTCTGCTTCGCCGAGATGGCCGCCATCGGCGCGTCCGCCGGGTTCTTCGCGTCGAACGGCTGGGCGGGCAGCAGCGCGTCGTACGGCCGGGCGTCGGGCCGGCCGGTGAACGACGGGGTCATGGGGGTGGCATAGGCGTCGAACTGGGTCATCGGCCGGATCCCGGCGATCAGCTCGATGGTGTGCAACATCGACACCGTGCTGTAGAAGGTCGAGTCGACCCGCCCGGTCTGGGTGTACGGGCTCACGACCAGGGCCACGGTCCGGTGGGCGTCGATGTGGTCGGGGCCGTTCTGGGCGTCGTCCTCCACTACGAAGATCGCGGTATCGGCCCAGAACCTGGAGTGCGACACCGCGTCCACCAGCTGGCCGACGGCGTAGTCGTTGTCGGCGACGCACGCCTCCGGCGTCGGCGCGCCGGCGAGCGTGCCCGCCGTGTGATCGGTGCCCAGCCGGACGAGCTCGACGTCCGGGAGCTTTCCGTTCTCCTCGTAGGCGCGGAACTCCCTGAGCCACTCGCACATGCGGCCCGCCCCCGCTTCGCAGTGATCGGGCTTCTTCATGTCGAACCCCGCGAAGGCCGGGTCGGTGTTGCCGGGCAGGTCGGGATCGATCGGGTCGGTCACCCCGGCGCTGGAGGTGTAGAAGCCGTAGTTCCGGTAGGACACGCCGGCGTCGGTGAGCCGGTTCCAGATATAGGCGTCCCGATAGTCCCGGTTGGGAGCCGTCGCCGGGTTGCCGCCCTCCCAGTCGTAGGGGTGGTTGCGTTCGGAGTAGCCCGCGGGCCATGTCTGCTCGGTGTAGGCGTTGGAGTTGGCCGCCGTGGACCAGTTCCAGCCCTGGGCGCTGATCTCGGCGTCGGCGTAGAAGTTGTCGAGCGTCACGAACCGGCGGGCCAGCTCGCGGGTGTTCGGCGCGGAGGACTCCCCGAAGAGGTTGAGGCCGGGATCGCCGTTCCCCCTGCCCAGGCTCCCCAGGACCTGGTCGTAGGTGCGGTTCTCCCGGACGACGTAGATGACGTGCTTGATCGGCGTCGGCCCACCGGGGTGGAGGGGGATGACGGCGCTGGGAGCGGAGGCGCGATCTCTCCCGTTGCCGGAGCCCCCGTTGCCGGAGCTCCCGTTGTTGGCGGCGACCTGCCGTGACCACGCGGCGAGCCGGGCTGGGTCCGCCACTCCGGAGATGACCGACAGCGTGCCCTTGATCATCGAGCCGATGTACTGGTCGGGAGAGGTCGAGGCGTGGGGGTCCGGATGCCCGGGGCCGTCGTTCGGCCCGGCCCCGAGCCCCTTGGCGTTGGTGACGAGCAGCCGGTCGCCGATGACCTGGATCGAGGTGGGATACCAACCTGTGGGGATGAGGCCCAGCACCCGGCCCCGCCGTACGTCGATCACAGCCACGTCGTTGTTGCCGGAGTTGGCGACGTAGAGCACCCGCTCATCGCCGGAGAGGGCGACGGCGACCGGATTGCCGCCGATCTCGGCCCCACGGTGGGGGCGGACGTCGATCCGGCTCTCCACCTGGTTCTTCACCGTGTCGATCACGTCGACCTCGTCGCTGTCGGCCGCCGCGACGTAAAGCCGCTCTCCGGACCGGTCCAGCACGGCCTTGTTCGGATGGGTGCCGACCTGGACGGTGGCCGTGAGGGAGGGATCGCCCCCGCTCGAAGCATGGGCGACGTCGACCACGCTGACCGTCGTGTCGCCCTGGTTGGTGACGTACGCGGTGGCGCCGTCCCTCGACAGCGTGACGCCGTAGGGGTTGTGCCCCACAGCCGTCGATGTGACCGAGCCGGTCTCGACGTCGATGACGGAGAAGGCGTCCGCGAGCTGGTCGGCGACGTAGAGCGTCGTGCCGCCGGGGGAGACGGCCAGCCCGGCCGGGAACATGTTGATCTTCTTCCCGGCAGGGCTCCTGGTGGGTAGCTTCAGGGCATCCGTCTCCGTGAGCCGCCCGTCCGACACGGTGAAGACACGGATCTTGTTGTTGCCCCCGGCGCTGGCGTACGCGCGGGTGCCGTCAGGGCTCCAGGCCACGCCGACGTACAGCGCTTCGGGCCTGCCGTACGACAGGGTCTGCGTGACCTTGCCTGTCGCGGTGTCGATGAGCTGGAGCGACTGGTCGCCCTGGCCGTCGTTGGTCACCAGCAGCGTGGAGCCGTCGGGCGAGAGCGCCGAGGCGAGCGGCAGCACTTCCAGGCCGACCTGGGCTCCCGCCGGGGTGACGCGGAAGCCGACGGGGGTGACGGCGGTGCCGTCGCCCTGCGGACCCACGTTTCCGCTCACGACGCCGTACGCGACGCCGCCGCCGATCAGCACGGCGACGGCCGCGACCAGGGTGATGAGCCGGTGCCTCGGACTTCTCATGGTGGTCCCTCCTGACCACCGCCGGACGCTACACGCCCGGAGCCGCCCCGTTCTTCCAGTTAAACCAAAGCTGACCTGGAGCTGATACTCGGGGGCGTCGTGTGGTGGGAGGGACCTTCAGCGGGTGACGCGGGCCGTACAGGTGTCAGGGGCTGACATAGGTGGGGAGGTTCGCCGCCACGATGTGCTCGTGGAAGGTGAAGACCTCGGGATCCCTCGGGTCGATCTCCGCGCTCACCCAGTGGTTCTGCGCGCTTCCGAAGGTCTGCACCCGCGTGACGTTCTCGATGACCTGGTTCTTCGCGTCGGTCAGCGGCTTGTCGACCTTGAAGACGTGCGAGTCGCCGTTGACCAGCAGGACCTGCCCGGGGAAGGCGATGGAGAGCTGGGCCAGCTTCCGCTTCGTGTCCGCGAAGTGGGCGGTCGGCTCCTCGGTCCACATGTCGGCCTGGAGGACGACGACGACCGCCTTCGACCCGGCGTCGCGGGCGGCGGCGAAGCCGCGGTCGAGCCACTCGAGGTTGGCCGCGTTGCGCGCGGTGTACTCGGCCTGGTCGCCGTCGGTCTGCTTGCCGCTCGCGTCGAACTGGGGAGCGTTGTTGTCGCTGCCCGGGATGTTGAGGCCGACATAGGTGACCGCGCCGTACTGCCACCGCACGTTCTCGGGATAGGCGGGCGTCTGGCGTTCCAGCTTCAGCGTCCGCTGGCCCAGCGAGTCGGGGGTCGCGGCGAACGTGCGGCGGATGAGGGCGAGGCGCTCGTTCGGGTCGTAGCTCCCGTTGCTCGGCCGGTCGCAGTCGGTCCACTCGTTGTCGCCGGGGACATAGACGAGCGGCCGGCGGAAGGAAGCGAAGTTCTTCACGGCCAGGTCGTACTGCGGCTGGTCACAGCGCTCGCTGCCGTTCTTGATGTCGCCGTCGAACAGGGTGAACGCCAGACGGTGGTCGGCGTTGATCTCGTCGATCACCCGGGGGAACTGCACGCGCCCGATGTCGCCGTACGGCGCGTCCCCGATGAGCGCGATCTCGTAGGCGCGGTTCGACCCCTCGTGGTCGTCACCCCGCTTCGAATTCCCACTGGCGTTGGCGGTGAGCGTCCCGCCCAGCATCACCAACGCGCCCACGGCCGCTACAGCCAATGTTCTCCGCATTCCCAGTCCTCCCAGAACTCACGCGACGGACTGCTGAATCCCAGTGCATTCGCATGGCAGTTCGACGACGCCGCGAGGCACCTCCGGTGAACGATCGGCGAATCTCCGATACAACGGCGTAGACCTGCCGCCCCACCTCTGTGAGCACATGGCCGACGTCTACAAGGGGAGGCGGCAGGGCTGAAGTGTGGATTGTGGGTTGGCGACGTTTGACGCTCGGGAATACTCCAAGTGGGTGTGTCGCGCATCCGATGCGGGGAGGGGGCCTGCGCGCGGCATCCGATCAAGGCCAGCAACCGGGTCGCGGGGGTTCGAATGCCGGTTGGAGCTCTATTTCGCGCATGGCCGTCGGCGAGTCCGATAAACGACGTCACCGGCTTTGCCCTGCCTTCTAACCGTGTGCCCGCCATCCATCAGGACACGCAAAGGGGACAGACGCCATGAACAATCGTCTTCTCGCCCTATCGGTCGCGGCGGTCGCCGTATCCTTCACGACGGCATACGGCGCCGGCACCTACAGCAGTGGAGCAGGCGCGGCCGTCGCCCGGGCGACGGTGAGTCCCGCGCCGGAAGTCACTCCCACCGAAGAGACCCCGACAGGTACGGCGTCGCCCGAGACCAGTCCCACGGCCACGGCATCGGAGTCCGCGTCGCCTGTCGGGCCGGGGTGCGCCGCCTTGCCGACCTCGGGTCCGGGCAGCCCGGCCGAGCTGGCGAACGAGCCGGTGGGCACCGCCCTCTCGCACGTTCCGACCCTGTCCACGCTGGCGACCGCGGCGCAGAAGGCCGGCGTGGTGCAGACTCTGAACTCCGCGGAGGACATCACGGTCTTCGCGCCCAGCAACGACGCCTTCAACAAGATTCCCAAGAACCAGCTCGACAAGATCCTGGCCGACAGGCAGGCTCTCAGCACCATCCTGGCCTATCACGTGGTCAAGGGCCGGAAGACGCCGACCGACCTGGAGAAAGGCAGCTTCACCACTCTGCAGGGCGGCACGATCACCACGAGCCGCTCAGGGCAGACCTTCAAGGTCAACGATGCCACCGTCGTCTGCGGCGGGCTGCGCACCCGCAACGCCACCGTGTACATCATCGACACCGTTCTGAAGCCCACGGCAGGGACGGCGTCGCCCACCTCATCGCCGACATCGTCTCCGACATCGTCTCCGACATCGTCTCCGACGTCGTCGCCGACACCGTCCTGAAGCTCGGCGCAGGGGCGGCCGGATGGGGGCGTGAGCCGTGCCACGCGGCTTACGCCCCTTCCGCATGTCCGGGAGGCGTTCGCGCGGCGGCTAACGCGGTTGGTATCGGCGGAAAGCGGGGACGGAAAGGCCGGCGACGAGCACGATGAGGGCGCAGACAAGGCCGCCGCCGACCCACGCGGGCACCAGGCCGAACGCCGCGGCCGTCGCGCCCGCTCTGATGTCGCCCAGCCTCGGGCCGCCCGCCACCACGACGAAGAAGACACCCTGGAGGCGCCCCCGCATGTCGTCGGGGGCGTACGTCTGGAGGATCGTCTGCCGCCACACGGCCGAGACGAGGTCGGTGAAGCCGGCCGCCGCGAGCAGGGCGACGACGAGCCAGAGTTGCGACGCCAGCCCGGCCGCGGCCACCGTGAGCCCCCACAGCGCGATCACGAAGGTCAGCGCCATGCCCTGCCTTCGGACCCGGCCCACCCACCCGGACGACACGCCCCCGATGACCGCTCCGAGCGCCACACTCGCGGACAGCCAGCCGAAGGCCACGGCCGAGCCGCCGAAACGGGTGGCGGTGAGCTCGGGGTAGAGGGCCCGCGGCAGCGCGAAGGCCATGGCGATGATGTCCACGACGAACGACATCAGCACGATCGGGCTGCCGATGATGTAGCGCAACCCGTCGACCACCGCCCGTAGGCCGGGCGCGGCGGCCTCGCCGAGCGGTTCGAGCCGCGGCAGCCGTACGGCGGCGTAGAGGCTGGCGCTGAACAGGACGGCGTCGATGAGGTACGCCACGCCGTACCCGCCGCCGGCGAGCACGACACCGCCCAGCAGCGGGCCGAGGACGGCGCCCAGGCTGCCCAGAGTGAAGTTGAGGGTGTTGGCCGACGGCACCAGATGCGCCGGGACCAGCCTCGGGACGATGGCGTTGCGGGTGGGCGACGCGATCGCGACCCCGGTGGACTGTACGGCCACGGCGGCGATGAGCAGCCAGACGTTGTCGAGGAACACCGCGTTCAGCAGTAGCGTCAGCGTCGCGCTCCAGCTTACGAGCGAGCTGGTGAGGAGCAGTTTGCGGCGGTCCACGGCGTCGGCGATCGCGCCGCCCCACAGGCCGAAGACGATCAGGGGCACGAGCGCGACCGGTCCGAGGAGCCCGACCCACAGCGACGACTGGGTCAGCGCGTACACCTGGGCGCTGACCGCGACGGCGGTGAGCTGGTAGCCGATGAACGAGAGTGCCTGGCCGAACAGGAGCCGCCGAAAGTGGGGGGTCGCCAGTGGCCGGGTGTCCATGGCATGCCGGCGGACGAACTCTCGAACGCTCTCAGTCACGCCGAATACCCTTCCATACCGGCTCATACCGGGATTTCGGGGCATCGATGCTCTCAATTGGCGCAGGTCAGTACATAGGTCGGGAATGTAATGGGGGTAACGGACGGTTGCGTACTCCCGGGACGGGTCTGCCGCCAGGGGGTTGGTCCGGCCCTCGACCGCGAGCCTTCGGCAGCATGCCCTACGGCCGGCGTTCGGCAGCACGCCTTCGAGAACACGGGTTCGACAAGCACAGGGAGCTCCTCCGACGTGACGACGGTAACGACCCCGAAGGGCATCGGTCTCAGGTCGGAGCGCGGTCCGGTGCTGGCCGCCATCATGCTCTGCACCGGCCTGGTGGCACTGGACAGCACGATCATCGCTACAGCGGTGCCGTCCGTCGTCCGGGACTTGGGCGGCTTCTCCCAGTTTCCCTGGCTGTTCTCGATCTACCTGCTCACGCAGGCGGTGACGGTTCCGCTGTACGGCAAGTTGGCCGACATCTTCGGGCGTAAGCCGGTCATGTTCTTCGGCATCGCGGTGTTCCTCGCCGGGTCGGTGCTGTGCGGCGTGGCCTGGAGCATGCCGGCGCTCATCGCGTTCCGGGCCCTGCAGGGCATCGGGGCCGGGGCCGTACAGCCCATGAGCATCACGATGGTCGGCGACCTCTACTCCGTCGAGGAACGGGCGCGGGTGCAGGGCTACGTGGCCAGCGTGTGGGGGGTCGCCGCCGTGGTGGGGCCCGCCCTCGGCGGCCTCTTCTCGGAGTACCTCTCCTGGCGCTGGATCTTCTTCATCAACCTGCCGCTCGGGGCCGTCGCCGCCTGGACGCTCGCCCGGCGCTTCAAGGAGCGGGTGACGCGGAGCTCGCCCCGGATCGACTACGTCGGTGCGGCACTGCTCACCGCCGGCTCCTCCCTGCTCATCCTCGGCCTGCTCGAAGGCGGGGTGGCGTGGAGCTGGGGGTCGGCTCCCAGCCTGCTCATCTTCGCGGCGGGGCTCGCCATGGTCGTCGCGTTCGTCGTCGTGGAGCGCAGGGCGGCCGAGCCCATCCTGCCGCTGTGGGTCTTCCGGCACCGCACACTGACAGGCGGCAATCTCGTGGGCCTCGGCGTGGGCGCGCTCATGATCGGCCTCAGCTCGTACGTGCCGACCTTCGTACAGGGTGTCCTCGGCACGGGGGCCCTGGTCGCCGGCTTCGCCCTGGCGGCGCTCACCATCGGGTGGCCCCTCGCGGCGACCTTCTCGGGCCGCCTTTACATGCGCATCGGTTTCCGGGACACGGCCGTCATCGGCAGCGCCCTCGTCGTGGCGGGCGCCGTCCTCGGGGCGCTGGTCACCCAGCGGACGCACGTGTGGACGGTGGCGGCGGCATGCTTCGTCGTCGGCGCCGGCCTGGGGCTCTCCTCCAGCCCCACCATGGTCGCCATCCAGTCCGTCGTCGGGTGGGAGCGCCGGGGCGTCGTCACCGCGACCAACATGTTCTCCCGCTCGATCGGCAGCGCGGTCGGGGCGGCGATCTTCGGGGCGATCTCCAACGCCACATTGGCCGACCGCTTCGCCCACCCGCCGGCCTCGCTGGCCGGCCGGCTGCCCGACAGCGTCGACGCCACCAGTCTCGTGCTCGGCGCTCACGGCTCGGCCGCGCGGTCGCCCACGGCGTCCTTCATCCGCGCGGCGCTCTACGAGGCGAGCCACCACGTCTTCCAGGCGCTCGTCGTGGTGGCGGTGCTCATCGTGGCTGCCATCCTCTTCATGCCACGGCGCACCGCACAGCTCACCACGTAGCGCAGGCCGGGTTCGACGCGAGGCGGGAATTCGGCGGTGTCACGCTCCGGGGGCGTCGGCGATGTCGTTCGCGGCCACATAGCCGAAGGTCATGGCCGGGCCGATGGTGGAGCCGGCGCCGGCGTAACTGTGGCCCATGACCGCGCCGCTGGCGTTTCCCGCCGCGTACAGCCCCGGTATGACCGAGCCGTCCGTTCGCAGCACGCGCGCCCGGGCGTCCGTGCGCATCCCGCCCTTCGTGCCGAGGTCGCCGGGAACGATCTTGAACGCGTAGAAGGGCGGCAGCCACAACGGGGCGAGGCAGGAGTTCGGGATGACGACCGGGTCGGTGTAGTAGTGGTCGTACGCGCTGTCGCCGCGGTGGAAGTCGAGATCCTTGCCGGTCAGCGCGAAGCCGTTGAAGCGTTTCACGGTGCCGCGCAGGGCCGCCGGCGGAACGCCGATCTTCGCCGCCAGCCCCTCGATCGTCCAGTCCTTGTAGACGGCTCCGCTCTGGTACCACGCGTCGGGCAGCGGCAGCGTGGGAGCCACATCCCTGAAGAGATAGCGATTGCGGTAGTTCTGGTCGACGACCAGCCAGGCCGGGATGTCCGGCGCGGTCGTGTCGCGGTCGTACATGACGTGCACCACGTCGCTGTACGGCGCGGCCTCGTTGACGAACCGGACGCCGTCGCCGTTGACCATGATGCCGCCGGGCAGGGTGCGTTCGGCCAGGCAGAAGTACGGCTCGTCCGGCAGCGGGATCGCCGGGCCCCACCACGCGTCGTCCATGAGGTCCAGCGCCGCCCCGGCCCGCTGGCCCGCCTGGATGCCGTCGCCGGTGTTCTCCTTGGCTCCGACCGTCCAATCGGTGCCGATGGGCTGCCGCTGGAATTCCGTACGCATGCCGAGGTTGTGCTCGAAGCCGCCAGAGCCGGTGATCACTCCGCGGGTGGCGTTGACCAGCGTCTGCGTGCCGTTCCGTGCGACGACGACCCCGGTGACGCGGCCGCTGCCGTCGAATCGCAGGTCGACGAAGGGCGTGTTCAGCCATACCGGGACGTTGGCGGACATCAGCCCGGCGCGCAGCCCGCCGGCGAGGGCCTGGCCCATCGTGAGGGGCTTCTCCCCGTGCAGCACCGCCGCCGTGTATCTGCTGACCCCTTCCAGGGAGACCGCCAGGCCCTTGGCGTTGACCGCGGCGAGGGTGAGCCACTTGTAGTCCGCGCTGAAGACTACCGTGCCGGCCGGAGTGGGGATGTACGACGGGTTCAGATGAGCCAGCTCGGCGCCGAGGATGGTGCCGTCGAGCTGGTCCGGCTCGATGGACCGCCCCTTCGGCATGCCGCCGGGCAGGTCGGGATAGTAGTCGGAGTAGCCCTCCATCCACCGGAACCGTAGCGGGCTGTTCCTCATGACGAAGGAGATCATGGCGGGGCCGTTGGCGAGGAAGGCCGCCTGCCGGTCGGCGGGCACCGTGTTTCCCACGACGCTCGCGAGATAGGTGGCCGCCTTGGCAGGGGTGTCGGGGACGCCGGCGGCGAGGATGACCTCGTTGCACGGGATCCAGATCCCGGCTCCCGACCGGGCCGCCGAACCGCCGAAGGTGGGCGCCTTCTCGACCACCACGGTCCGCAGCCCTCGCCTGGCGGCCGTGAGCGCGGCCGTCATCCCCGCCGCCCCGGAACCGATCACCACGACGTCGTACTCGACCACGGCGGCGTACGCGGCGCGGTCAAGCAGGCCGGAGCCGAGCATGACACCGGCTCCGGCGGCTACGGCGCCTCGCAGGACCTGCCTCCGGCTGTGGCCGCGCGGCTGAGGCCGATCCGCGGCGGCGGACGCGTTCTGATGTGCGGGCACGGCGGGTTCCCTTCGACGAGAGGCCTGCGACGGCACCTCGCGCCTGGCACCCGCGCAAAGCATGCGCTTGGTTGGTGAAACTGTCAACGGCATCCGCGCCGCGGGCGGCCGTCAGAAGTACTTCGAGGTGAGGTCGGTGGTCGGCCAGGTGGTGACCTTTCCGATGGCCTCGTTCATGCGGGGGCTCAGCACGTCGTAGTCGGGAGTGCCGCTCTCCTCGCGCCGGTTGAAGAGCGCGGCGTAGGTGACGCCGTTCTGGATCCTCGCCAGGTAGGTGTAGGTCCCCGGCATCCCGCCGGCGTGCCAGGTGTTGAGGTGGCCGGGGACCTGGCGCACGTACCAGCCGCAGCCGTACCACGAGCCGTCGTCGCTGATGCCGATCTCCGGCTTGGCGAACATCGTCGCGATCGAGGCGGCGTTGAGCACCTTGCCCGCCGCGTCGAAGACGGTGGAGAACTTCACCAGGTCGACGGCGGACGCCAGCCAGCCGCCGTTGGCGTCCTGGTTGGGCATGTTGAACCCGCCGTACTGGTACGGCACCACCGTGCCGGACCCATCCATCACGGTCTTGTTCGTGTACTGCGAGTAGTAGGTCACCTCGCCCGCCGCGGCCTCGGTCCTCAGGCTGAGGCCAAGGCGCATACGGCTGATGCCGATAGGCGTCAGGAGCTTCTGCTTCACGTACGCCTCGTAGCTCATGCCCGACACCTTTTCGATGATCCGGCCGAGCAGCGTGTAGCCGTAGTTGCTGTAGACCATCTTCGAGCCGGGCTGGAAGTCGAGTGGCCGCCCCGTGGCGTACTTGATGATGTCGGCGTGGCTGATCGGGAGCGGCACGCCCAGCGAGGCCGAGATCGTGTGGTCCAGCCAGAGCTGGTCCTTGCTCACGTCCCTGTCCCAGCCCCCGAGGTGCTGCATCAGGCGGAGCACGGTCACGTTCTTCAAGCGGGAATCGGCGGTGGCGGACAGGCCCAGCAGTGTGGTGACCGGAGCCGAGAGGCTCAGCTTGCCGTCCTGGACCAGTCGCATGACCGCGGTCGCGGTGATGTGCTTGCTCAGGCTCGCGATCCGGAAAAGGCTGGTCGGCTGGACGCGCGCGAGGAACGCGGTTCCGCCCGTCGTCGTGGGCCGCGTGTAGTAGCCGTAGCCTCGCGCCAGCACGATCTTGCCGTTCTTGACGACCGCGAGCTGCGCGCAGCTGATGTCGCGTTCGGCGACATACGTCTTCATCACCTGGTCGAGCCCGGCGAGGGCCGCCGGGGCGACGCCGCTGACCAGCACGTCGGCCGCTCGGGCGGGAGCAGCGCCCAGCGCGAGGGCGGGGACCGCTCCCACGCCCGCCTTCAGCAGGCTCCTACGGCTCAGCGTTGTCACTCTTGACTCCCAAGTCATGATCTGTCAGAAAGATCAGTATCTTAGGGGATCTTCGACGTCGAGGCGGTCAGCCGCCGGAACATGTCCGGACCCCGTACGGATCACAGCGAGGCGGGAGTGATCTAGGGCATCCGGGCCTTCATCGGATGACGACCCGGATGGGGACGGGGGCCCTGGGAAAGGCGGTTCCCCAGGCCACGCTCACTGGTAGGAGTGCCCGCCGGCGTGTGCGGCACATTTTCCCGCGAGGAAAACTACGAGTTCCGAAATCACCTTGTCGATACGCCGGCGGACCTCAGGTGCTGTGGGGCGGCGATGATGGCGTCCAACATGGCACGGGCGGCCATGAATTCATCGATCGCGTCGTTGATCCTGTCACGTTCCCTGGACAGGCCGGCGTACAACTCCGGACATACCGGAGCCCGGCTTTGGCCGTCATCGGCGATGCAGGGCAGGATCTCCGCGATCGTGGCGGTGTTGAGGCCGGCCGCGAGCAACATGCGGATGCGCCGGACCGTGCGCAGGTCCGCCGGGTCGTACTCGCGGTAGCCGCTCGGCCGCCGTGAGGGCCGCAACAGCCCCTGTTCCTCGTAGTAGCGAAGCGCCCGCTGGCTGATCCCGGTCCGCTGGGACAGCTCCCCGATGCGCATGTGACCTCCGGCAAAGCCTGTTGACTCTCACGCCGACGTGAAGCTTTAGCGTAACCGCCATGACAACGCGAAGATCAGCCGTGACCGTTCTGGGACTCGGCCCGATGGGCCAGGCGCTGGCCCGCGCCTTCATCGCCAACGGCCACCCGACGACCGTATGGAACCGGACGCCGGCCAAGGCCGAGGAGCTTGCCGCGCATGGAGCCCTGCCCGCGGCCACGATCGCGGACGCGATCACCACCGGCCCGCTGGTGGTCGTCTGTGTGCTCGACTACGACGCCGTCGATTCGATTCTCTTCGGCCAAGCCGTACGCGGGCGGACTCTCGTCAATCTCACCGCGGGCTCGCCGTACAGGGCCCGTGAAACGGCCGCGTGGGCCGCCGAGCACGGCGCCGGTTATCTCGACGGGTCGATCATGACCCCCGCATCGACCATCGGGCGGCCGGCGGCTCATGTTCTGTACAGCGGATCAGAGGCCGTTTATGAGGCTCACCGCCCGACCTTGGCGAGCCTCGGCGGCACCGCCACATATATGGGCGCCGACCCGGGGCGGGCGGCCGCCTACGAGGTGGCCCTGCTCGACATCTTCTGGACGTCCATGAGCGCCATCGTCCACGCCTTCGCCCTGGCGGGCGCGGAGAACGTCACGGCCAAGGAGATCGCGCCGTATGCCCAAGCCGGCGTCGGCCTGCTGCCCGGCATCATCGCCGAGTTCGCGGAGCGGATCGACGAGGGCAGGCACCCCGGCGACCGATCCAGCATCGCCTCGGCCGCGGCGGGAATGGAACACATCATCCACGCCGCTCAGGCCCGCGGCCTGGACGTCGGCGTCCTGAGCGCCGCCAGAGCCGTCACACAACGGGCGATCGACGCAGGGTACGGCTCCGACGGCTTCTCCCGGCTGACCCAGGTCCTCCGTACGGCGACGGGGGACTGACGCTCTGCCTGGCGTTGTGGTCGCGGACCCGCGTTAATTCTCATTGGGAACCGGTCACCCGATCTGCTCCCGTCACGCGAGGGGGAGGCGGAGAACGAAGCGGGCGCCGATCGGGTGGTCGGCGGCGTACAGGTCACCGCCGTAGGCGTGGGCGATCTCGCGTGCGATGGGCAGACCGAGTCCGGAGCCGCCGGGATCCAGGCTGCGGGCGGCGTCCAGGCGGCACAGGCGTTCGAAGACTCTTTCGCGATCGGCCGGGGCGATGCCCGGTCCGTCGTCGATGACTTCCAGGACCGCATCGGGCGGGTCGGCGGTGAGGTTGATCTCGATCTTGGTAGTGGTGTGCCGTTCGGCATTGGACAGCAGGTTGCCCAGAAGCCGGGCCAGCCGGATCCGGGAGGCACGCACCATCACCCGCTCATCGAGCCGGGTGTGTACGGCGGCGGCCGAGGTCCGGCGTTCCAATTCGTCCATGACGAGGTGGGTCACATCGACCGGTTCGGCGGCGCTGCGCGCCCCGTTGTCCAGCCGGGCGAGTTCGAGCAGATCCGCCACGATGTCGTTGAGCCGCTCAGCGTTTCTCAGCAACTTGCGAAGGATCTGCTCCAGATCGATGTCGGGTTCCGAGAGTGCCGCCTCCAGCTCCGTCAGCAGCCCGGTGATCGGGTTGCGCAGGTCGTGGGAGACATCGAAGACCAACCGCCGCTGCCGTTCGATGGCCTCCCGCAGCGCCGCTGTGGTCTGGCGTTGTTGTCTGTGTGTCCGCTGGAGCCGTTCGTTGAGGTCGAGGAGCTCGCGGGCGCGGACGTAGACATCGGCCTCGACCACCTGCAGTTCAGCCCGCGCGCCGGTGACATCGCGTTCGCGGGGCCGCCTCAGCCGCTGGAGGAAGCCGGTGATCTCTTCTACACGGTGAAGGATCAGTCTCACCTCACCGTCCTCGCCGAGGACGGGCGCGTTGACCACAGTCCAGTACCGCTTCTCGAACCCCCCTGGTTCACCGTTCGCCTCGACGTCGTACCTGACCAGCGAAACGATGTCCTGCTCGCCGGTGGCCGTCACCCGTTGCAGCGAAGCACGCAGGGCCTCCGCCCCCTGCCCGTCGGGATCGTTGTGAGCCTCCGGATTGATGGGGAAGGCCGTGAAGACGTCCCGGCCCAGCAGGTCCGCCTCGATCCGATCCGTCACCTCCAGAAAGGAGTCATTGACCGCCACGATGACGAGGTCCCGCGTCAGCACCATCAACGGGGCATGTGTGGCCTTGAACACCGCCTTGTAGTCGATCTCCGAGTCCTTCACCGGCGATCACCGCTCCACACGCACATATGCCCAGGTTAGGTGAGGTGTCCAAAGTCCCGGGCCACCGTGCGCGTCGTTCAGCCCCGCCCCGGAGCCCCTGCGGGGCTCAGCTTGTCACGTGCTTCGGACGCGGTGCCCTCCCCGAGACGTTCCGGTCCGGGTCGCGGATTATGAACGGCGCTGAACAGCGCGGACTTCTCGGTCGCTTCAGGACGTGCCGCCGAAGTCGACGTCCTTGGTTTCGACGGTCCCGGCCGTCCGCCCCGGCGCCGTCTGGTGGGTCCAGTACAGGTTCGTGTGCGCGATGACCTGGTCCGGCGGCGGCGCCCCCCATGCCGTCTGGTCCTCCGTCGTGTGGGCGTCGCTGACAAGGGTCGCGTCGTATCCCCTCACGAACGCGCCGTGGAGCGTCGAGCGGATGCACGCATCGGTCTGTGCGCCGACGACGACGAGCCGCCCGACTCTCAGGCCCGACAGCACGGTCTCAAGGGTGGTGTCCTCGAAGGAGTCGCCGTAGATCTTCTCGACCAGTGGCTCGGCGTCGCCCGGAGTCAGCTCGGGGACGATCCGCCAGTCGTCGCTTCCCCTCGTGAGCTGCTCGTCGGAGTGCTGAACCCATACAACGGGGACCCGCTCGCGCCGCGCCTTCTCGACCAGGCTGCCGACGTTCGCGACGACCGCGTCGCGTTCGTGAGCCCCCTCGACGACGCCGTTCTGCACATCGACGACGAGGAGTGCGGTGTTCGGCCGGTTCTCCAGTGTGCTCATCGTCTCTCCTTGCTCAGCCTGGGCTCCTGTGTCCGCCCACGGTAGACCTGCCCACCGACAACAAGCCGACGGCGACTTCTGGGTTCCGGCGGTGTCGTAGGGGTTGCCCCGGCAGATCTCTCAGCTGATCCTGCGTGGGACGTCCTGTGGCGTGGCCAGGATGCTCGGACTCAGAAAGGGTGTCTCATGGCTCGGACCACTCCACTCGCCGCCTCCTCATCCGACATCTCCCCTGCTGATCTGCCCCGCCGCCGAGGACTGATCGTCATCCTCAGCGTGCTGGCGGGAGCGTTGGTCGCCGCACTGTGGTCCTTCACGCTCGTCGACAGCGTGATCGGCGACAACGTCGCCAACACGCTGCTCGGCTACGACGCCAAGGGAACGGCCATCGGCGGCCTGATCGCGGGGACGGCCTTCGCCTTCGTCTCCGGCCTGGCCGGCACGTTCACCGCCTGTAACATCGCCGTCTTCGGCGCGATCGCCCCCATGGCGAACGCCCGGGATGACCGGGATGGCCGGATGAGCACCGCCGCCCCAGGCGGCTCGCTCTCGCTCAGGTCGACGCTGGGGCCGATCGGCTGGCTCGCGCTCGGCATGGTCGCGATCTCGGGGGCCTACGGCGCCATCGGCGCGATCCTCGGCGAGCGCCTCCCCCAGCTGTCCACCGCGGTGGGTGGATCCGGGCTTCCCCCACGACTCATCCAGGCGTCGATCGTCTTCGGCGTGATCGGCCTGGCCTTCCTCTACCTCGGCCTGGCGGCGCTGCGCGTGGTGCCCGATCCCTTCGCGGCTCTCTCGCTCCGTTTCCCGCACGCCCGTCTGGTGGTGATCGGCGCGCTGATCGGCGGGTTCCTTGTCGGACGACCGTTCCCGCTGTTCCACAAGTTGTTCGAGTACGCCGCCAGGACCCACAACCCGTTCTACGGCGCGGCGGTGTTCATCCTGCAGTCACTCGGCAACATCACGGTGATGGCCGTGCTCTACGTCGTTCTCGTGTATGCGACCAGGGGGCGATTCACCCGCTGGATGACCGCGAAGCCGGCACGCGTGGCGACGATCACCGCCGTGGCCTTCATCGTCGTCGGCGCGTTCACCTTCCTGTACTGGGACCTTCGCCTGCCCGCGCGGTTCGGCTACGGCTGGTTCCCGACGGCCCCGTGGCAGTGACCGGCCCCGTGGCAGTGACCGGCCCGTGGCAGTGACCGGCCACAAACGCGCAGGCGCCCCCGCTCAGGGGAGCGCCTGCGCTGAGTCGTGTTGCTACCTATGACCGGCGGTACAACGCGCGTAATCATTGAAAAGTGCCTGTTATTCCCTCTTGAAATAGATGCTCACCATTGCTGGGATATGCGCAATGATGCATATGTCTCGGGGGAGATGCTGATAAACGGTGGGAGTCACTTGGGGGGTTTCGTCGGCGCGGCGCTTGGATTTCCGGCCGTGCTGTTCAGCTTCATGCTGGTTGTCGTCATCGGCTACTGGGTCCTCGTGTTGCTGGGGGGCCTCGGGGCGGACCTCCCTGACGATCTTCTTGCCGGCTTCGGTTTGCGTGGAGTGCCGGCCACTGTCGTGATCTCGGTCATGGTGGCGATCGCATGGTTCGTCAGCCTCGCCGGCGTGGCTCTGGTGGAGGGGACGGCCGCGCGGACCGCCGTCCTTCTGATCGCGTTGCTCGCCGGCTGGCTGTGCACCCGCCTGCTGGTGCTGCCGATACGCCTTCTGTTCCCGGCCGTGGCCGCGCCGTCCCGGAGCGACTTCGTCGGCCGGATGTGCGTCATCCGTACCGGACGGGTCGGATCCGACTTCGGCCAGGCCGAGGTCACGGCGGAGGACGGCTCCTCGGCCGTCGTCCAGGTGCGCCAGACCGGAGACGACGATCTCCGCGCTGGTAGCTCCGCACTCATCTTCGACTATGACCCGGAGGGCGAGTTCTTCTGGGTCATGCCCTACGACCTCCACTGACAGGGGACCTTCGATGGATGTGATCAGCACAGGGGTGGGCGTGCTTCTCGCCGTTCTCCTCCTCGTCGTCATCGGCCTGATGTTCGTCATCAGCCGGCTGTTCAACAAGGTCGAACAGGGCAAAGCCTTGATCGTTTCCAAGGTCAGGAACGTCGACGTCACGTTCACCGGCGCCGTCGTCCTGCCCGTCCTGCACAAGGCCGAGGTCATGGACATCTCGGTGAAGACGATCGAGATCACGAGGACCGGCCAGGAAGGGCTCATCTGCCGGGACAACATCCGGGCCGACATCCGCATCACGTTCTTCGTGCGGGTCAACAAAACGGTCGAAGACGTCATCAAGGTGGCCCAGGCGATCGGCACCGCCAGGGCCAGCGACGAGGAGACGCTGCAGGTGCTGTTCAACGCCAAGTTCTCCGAGGCGCTCAAGACGGTCGGCAAGCAGCTCGACTTCGTCGACCTCTACACCAAGCGCGACGAGTTCCGCGACCAGATCGTCCGAGTGATCGGCACCGACCTGAACGGCTACAGCCTCGAGGACGCCGCCATCGACTTCCTCGAGCAGACGCCCATGGCGCAGCTCGATCCGGCCAACATCCTCGACGCCCAGGGCATTCGTAAGATCACTGAGCTGACCGCGATCGAGCACGTCCGGACCAACGAGTACCAGCGCAACGAGGAGAAGGAGATCACCCGCCAGAACGTCGACGCGCGGGAGGCCATCCTGGAGCTCGCGCGACGGCAGGCCGACGCGGAGGCCAAGCAGAAGCGCGAGATCGAGACCATGAAGGCGCGCGAAGAGGCCGAGACCGCGCGGGTGCAGGCCGAGGAGCGGCTCAAGGCGCAGACCGCCAACATCCGCACCGACGAGCAACTGGGCATCCAGCACGAGAACCGGGCGAGGGAGATCGCCGTCGCGGAGAAGAACCGCGAGCGTGTCATCGCGATCGAGACCGAGCGGATCGAGAAGGATCGCATGCTTGAGGTGATCGCCCGGGAACGCGAGACGGAGCTGTCGCGAATCTCCAAGGACAAGGAGCTCGAGGTCGAGAAGCGGGCGATCGCCGAGGTGACGCGCGAGCGGATCGCGGTGGACAAGACGGTCGCCGAGCAGGAGGAGAACATCAAGCGCCTGCGGGTCGTCGAGGAGGCCGAGCGGGCGCGTCAGGCGCTGGTGATCCAGGCCGAAGCCGAGGCGCAGGAGAACCTGGTCAAGGACATCAAGGCGGCCGAGGCCGCCGAGCAGGCCGCCAAGTACAGGGCCCGCGAGGAGCTCGTCCTCGCCGAGGCCCGCCAGCAGGCGGCCGAGCTCGACACCCGGGCGAAGATCCGCCTCGCGGAGGGCCTCCAGGCCGAGGCGGCTGCCGCCGGGCTCGCCGATGTCCAGGTGCGCGAGCGCGACGCCGAAGCCATCGAGAAGGTGGGACGCGCGGAGGCCACGGTCGAGCGGGAGAAGGCACTCGCCGCCGCGCTGGCCGTGGGCGAGAAGCTCAAGGCGGAAGCCGAGGGCGAGCAGGCGAAGGCGCTGGCCGCCGCGGCCGCTGTGGGCGAGACGCTCAAGGCCGAGGCGGAAGGTCTCACCCAGAAAGCCGCGGCGCTGGCCGCGCTCGACGATGCGAGCCGCGGGCACGAGGAGTACCGCCTCCGGCTGGACGCGGAGAAGGAGATCCGGCTCAAGGACATCGACGTCCAGCGGGAGATCGCGGCGGCGCAGGCCACCGTGCTGGCGGCGGGCCTCGAGAAGGCCGACATCGACATCGTGGGTGGCGACAGCATCTTCTTCGATCGGCTCATGAGCTCGATCACGATGGGCAAGAGCGTGGACGGCTTCGTCGAGAACTCGAGCGTGGCTCGGGCGGTCGCCAAGCCGTACCTGGACGGGACCGCCAGCCTGCCCCAGGACCTCTCCCGGATGCTCGGCTCGCTGGACACGGCGGACGTGCGGAACCTCACGCTGTCGGCCCTGCTGGTGAAGCTGATCAAAGCGGGCGGCCCCGACGCGGACAAGCTGCAGGATCTGCTGAGCGCCGCGCAGCGCCTGGGCGTCGCCGAGCAGCCGGTCGCGGCCCTCAACGCGGCGAAGCACTGACGGCCCCGTGGCCCAGATCAGACAGACACAGGTCATCGGGACACAGGCCATCGGGACGCAGGTCGCCGAGACGCAGGCGGGGCTCGACGCGGGCACCTACGAGGTCCTCCGGGCCCGGCTGTCCGAGCAGGCCAAGGAGCTTGCCCGCCGGGCCCGGGCGCTCAACGCCCGGCGCCTGGACGTCTTCGGCGGCGCCGAGCTCCGGCTGGCCGGCACCGAGCGCATCCGCACCGAGAACAACTGCGTGCCGCGCGACATCGTGTCCGTGGGCGGGGTCATGCTGTTCGGATACAACGTGTTCATCGGGCTGAGGTCCGAGACGACCGTCCCGGACGTGTTCTCATGCCACCGGTTCACCCGCGACGGCGACGCCTTCCGGTTCGACGACAGCCCGCTGCTGTTCGACGACCCGCAGTTCGAGCGGGACTTCGGCGAGCTGTACCGGTACTACAAGGAAACCCGGCTGCTGCAGCTGCGCCGGCTGGAAGGCCGGCTGCTGGCCGTCTTCCAGACCGGCCCGCAGGACATCCGGGTCCTGCGATGGAGCGTGGGCACCGATGGCTCCGTCAGCTACCTGGACAACCGGGGCGAGCGTGACCACGTCTTCCCGCCGTCGCACGACTTCGAGTGGACGGTGACCACCAGGGACGACCACGTCCTCGGCCGTCACCCGCACATCTCGATCGCCGACGAGGTGTTCGTCGAGACCGTCGGCGGCGACCTCACCATCAAGGTCGAGAACAACACCGAGACCGGTGAGGGGATCTACCGCGAGCCCGTCGACGAGCCGCTGCAGAGCCTGGCCGACGCGGACGTGCACCATGCCAGGGTCGGTCCGCTGATCCTGCTCCGCATCCGGCCCTACAACGAGGCCGAGTGGCGGCACCTGGTGTTCAACACCAGGTCCAGAGAAGTGGTCCGGCTCGATGGCATCGGGCAGGCCTGCCGGCGGCTACCCGAAGACCAGGGCATCATCTTCCCCGGCGGCTACTACCTCGCCACCGGCACGGCGAAGACCTTCGACACTGACGTCGCCAGTCTGGAGTTCGAGCGCGTCATCCGCTCGCCCAACGGGGAGGACGTGCTCTACGTCTTCCACGCGAGGGCGGAGGGCCGGACGCTGCTGCTGCCGTACAACGTGATCCGCAAGGAGGTCGCCAACCCGATCCCGTGTCACGGCTACTCGCTGTTCGACGACGGCACCCTCATCGTGTTCCGGGCGACCAGTGACGAGCCGACCCGCGTCCATCCCATGCAAATCTGGCAGACGCCGTACGTCTCGGACACCTTCGCCGCGGCCCAGCCCGTGGGCAGCGGGCCGCTGGAGCGCATCGGCAACGCCGAGCTGGTGCGCGGGATCTCGGACTGCCTGTCCGTCGTCCGCATGGTCGAGGAGATGGCCCCGTCGGTGCCGGTCTTCGAGGCGCTGATCGCCGCGTGCGTCCGGGCTTTCGACCACTACCACTGGCTGAACGACCACGATCTCCGTTCCCCGATCGCCGACCTCAGGGCGACCGCCGAGCAGGTGCTGGACGAGTTCGAGAAGGTCCAGTCGCTGACCCGCCAGGCGGCGTCCGCCCTGGACGAGGCCGCCGCACAGATCGCGTCCCTGGTACGGCAGGCCCGCGGCGAGTCGCCCATGACGGCCGACGCGTGGGTGCGGCAGCTCGCCGGGCTGCGGCGTGCGCAGGGCCGTGTCGCGACGTTGCGGGAGCTGCGCTACATCGACACCCAGCGGGTGGACGCTCTGGCCGGCGACCTTGAGACCGAGCTCGGCGCCGCCGCGCAGCGCGCTGCCGCGTTCCTCCAGCGCGACGACGCGTTCACCGCCTACCACGCCGACGTGGAACGGCTCATCTCGGACGCGGAGGCCATCAGGACCGTCGCGGAGTCCACTCCGATCTCCGATCGGCTCGTCGAGCAGGGCGAGGGTCTGGCGATCCTGACCGAGGTCGTCGGCACCCTGGAGATCGCCGACGTCACAGTGCGCACGGCGATCCTGGAACGGATCGGCGCGGTCCTCGGCGGGATCAACCGGGCCCGGGCCACCCTCGCCGCGAAACGCGGGGAGCTGCTCGCGAGCGAAGGAAGGGCCGACTTCGCCGCCGAATTCGCCGTGCTCGGCCAGACCATCACCGGCGCGCTCGCGGTGGCGGACACACCCGAACGCTGCGACGAGCAGTTGGGAAGGCTGCTGCTCCAGCTGGAGAACCTGGAGTCACGCTTCGGGGAGTTCGACGACCTCGTGGCCCAGCTGGAGGGTAAGCGGGAGGACGTCTACGAGGCGTTCTCCTCACGCAAGCAGACGCTGCTGGACGAGCGCGCGCGCCGGGCCGACCGCCTCTCGGCCTCCGCGGACCGGATCCTGAGCGGCGTGCACCGGCGTGTCGTGAGCCTCGACTCGATCGAGGAGGTGAACACCTACTTCGCCTCCGATCCCATGGTGGCCAAGCTGCGCGCGGTCGCCGACGAGCTGCGCTCGCTGGGCGACCAGGTCCGGGCCGAGGAGCTCGACGGCCGGATCAAGTCCGCCCGCCTGGACGCGGGCCGTGCCCTGCGCGACCGCCTTGACCTCTACTCCGACGGCGGAGAGACCATCCGCCTCGGCCGTCACCGGTTCGCCGTCAACACCCAGCCGCTCGACCTCACGCTCGTCCCCCTGGACGGGCGCATGGCGTTCGCCGTCACCGGGACCGACTACCGGTCGCCTGTCGACGAGGAGTCGTTCGAGGCGACCCGGCCGTTCTGGGACCAGTTGCTCGTCTCCGAGTCAGTCGATGTATATCGGGCGGAGCATCTCGCCGCCTCGATCCTTACCGAGGCCGAGACGGGCGGCCTCGCGCGGACCGGCAGCGCAAGCCGCGCGGGGCTCTCTCTCGACGCCCTGCACGCGGCCGCGCTTGTCGACGGCGGCCTGTTGGAGGTGGTGCGCCGCGTCGCGGAGACACGTTACGACGAGGGTTACGAGCGCGGCGTCCATGACCGGGACGCCGCGGCGATCCTCGACGCGCTGCTCCGCCTCCACGCGGGCGCCGGCCTGCTGCGTTTCCCGCCCGCGGCGCGAGCCGCCGCGCAGCTCTTCTGGGCGTTCGGCACAGAGGAAGCGGCCCGCGAGATCTGGACCACGCGGGCCCGGTCGCTGGCCCGGGCCCGGGCCACGTTCAGGCACGGATTCGCACCTCCCGGTCAGCCGGGATCGTCGAATCTCACAGGCTCCGAGGTGCTTTTGGAACTTCGTGCGGATCCGATCGGCCAGATCTGTACCGAACTGACGTCCGCCATGGTGGATTTCCTGCGCCGTGCCAAACTGAAGAGCGGCGACACCGACCTCGCGGGGGAGTACCTGTTCGAGGAGTTGGCGAGCGCGCCCTCAGGTTTCGTCACGAGTGCCGCCGCCAGAGGTCTCCTGGGCAGGTTCCGAGGGGCACTCGGCAGTTCTCTCAAGGACTTCGAGGACGATCTGCGGGCGCTGGGCGACGATCTGGGAGCCCGCCACCAGCTGGCGGAGGCCTGGCTGGGGTCCTTCCTCAGTGGCGAACAGAACGGTGAGGCGGGAGCCGTACACGCCGGCGACCTCGCGGAGGCGATAGCCGTACAGCTGGGTGATCTGCCGCGGTACGACTCGTCGGCGGCACTCACGGCCACCGTCGAAGGTCTGCTCGGCGCGCATCCCCGGCTGGCCGGGCGGAGCCTCGTGCTGCGCCTCGACGAGATGCTCACGCGCGCCCGGCGCTTCCGGACCGAGCGGGTGCCCGCGTACCGGGCCTACCAGCGGCAGCGTGGCGAGCTCATCGAGCGCGAGCGGGCGCGGCTGCGGCTGGAGGAGTACCGGCCCAAGGTGATGAGCGCGTTCGTGCGCAACCGGCTGCTGGACGAGGTGTACCTGCCGCTGATCGGCGACAACCTCGCCAAGCAGCTCGGCGCGGCGGGGGACGCCAAGCGCACCGACCAGATGGGACTCCTGCTGCTCATCTCCCCGCCGGGGTACGGCAAGACGACGCTCATGGAGTACGTCGCGAGCCGGCTCGGTCTGGTGTTCGTCAAGGTCAACGGTCCGTCACTCGGCCACGCCGTCACCTCGCTCGACCCGGCGCAGGCGCTGGACGCCACCGCACGGCAGGAGATCGAAAAGGTCTCTTTCGCGCTGGAATGCTCGAACAACGTGCTGCTCTACCTTGACGACATCCAGCACACCTCTCCCGAACTGTTGCAGAAGTTCATCTCGATGTGTGACGCCCAGCGCCGGATGGAGGGCGTCTGGAACGGCCGGACCCGGACCTACGATCTGCGCGGCAAGCGCTTCGCCATCTGTATGGCGGGCAACCCGTACACAGAGTCGGGCCGGCGGTTCCACGTCCCGGACATGCTCGCCAACCGGGCCGACGTGTGGAACCTCGGCGACGTGCTGTCCGGCAAGGAGGAGCTGTTCGCGCTCAGTTACATCGAGAACGCGCTGACCTCCAATCCCGTCCTCGCGCCGCTCTCCACGCGCGACCGCGCCGACGTCGAGCTGCTCGTACGGCTGGCCCAAGGCGATTCGGGGGTGGATTCGGGGGTGAACGCCGACCAGCTGAGTCATCCCTATTCGAGAGTCGAGCTCGACCAGATCCTCTCGGTGCTGGCGAAGCTGCTGCGCGTCCGGCAGGTCGTGCTGGCGGTCAACCAGGCATACATCGCCTCAGCCGCTCAGGCCGACGCCTCGCGCACGGAGCCGCCCTTCCAGTTGCAGGGTTCGTACCGGAACATGAACAAGCTGGCCGAGCGGATAGTCCCCGTCATGAACGACGTCGAACTCCAAGCCGTGATCGACGCCCACTACCTGGGAGAGGCCCAGACTCTGACGTCCGAAGCCGAGGCCAACCTGCTCAAGCTGGCGGAGCTGCGCGACACGATGACCGCTGACCAGGCCGAGCGCTGGACGCAGGTGAAATCCGGCTATCTTCGCTCGAAGGCCCTGGGCGGAGACGGGGACGACCCCATGACCCGCGCCGTCGGCGCCATCGGCCTCCTCGCCGACCGCGTGGTGGGCGTCGAGAAGGCCATCGACCGCGCTGCCGCGCCTGACGGGCCCGCTGGTCGTTCAAACCGCTAACGTCGTGCCGACTCGAAGGCCCTCTCGCTATCGCGCGTCATCAGGCCCTTGACCGGACACCGCCGCCATCTGAGGAGTCCGGCGAGCCCTCCACCAGGGCGGGCCCCGTACGGCAAGGCGTGGTGCCGTACGGGGGCCCAGTCCATGGGAGACGGCTCCCTAGCCGGCGACCCTGACGTAGTCGCGCGCTTCCGAGCTGCCGAGACGGTCGTTGCCGTTGAACTTCACGAGCCAGGTGCCGGAGCGGCGAGCGCGGACATCGGTCCGGAAGCCGCCGTCGGAGTCGGTCGTGATGGTGTCGACATTTCTCCAGCCGCCGTAGCCGTTCGAGCGGAAATAGACGTGAATGCGCTGTCGGCCGATGTAGTGGTTGGCGCCCCCGCGCGTGTGGAGCGTGCCGTCCAGGGTGAGGCGGTCGCCTTCGTGGGCCCGTCCCGGCGTCACCTGGAAGCCGGTGATACGGGTCGCCCGGTTGTCGTTGTGGGAGAAGTGCCACTTGACGATGTGCAGGCCATGCTTGTGGCTCCACTGGTTCCAATAGTGCGAGTGGTTCCAGTAGCCGTCGTGGTCCCAGCCGTGGCCATTCCAGCCGTGGCCGTGCTGGTTCCACCCCGTGCCGTGGTCACCATAGTGGTCACCGTGGTGGTTCCCATGGCCGTTCTCGTCATGGCCCGATCCGTGGTCCGATCCGTGGTCCGATCCGTGGCCCCAGTGACCCCACTGGTGGTGGTCCCCGTGGCCGTCTCCATCTCCGTCTCCGTGAGAGTTGTCCCCGTCGTGGTGGTCGTTGTGGCCTTCCCCGCCGTGCTCACCGCGGCCGTCTCCGGTCTGGTGGTCTCCGGTGAACGGCGCGGGGCGGGAGCCGGTGTGCTCGGACTGGATCTCTGAGCTGATCGGGCCCTGCTCACGTCCGGGCGCCACGTCGGCGTACGCCGGAGCGGAGGCCGCCGCGAGAGCCAGGGCGCCGACGGCGACCGCCCCAATGGTGGTGACGATTTTCCGTGCCATTTCCTTGCTTCCTTTCCCCAATGAAGCGCACCCGATCGGGTGTATGTGGACGCTAACCCGGAATTTCGGCGGACTATTGCCGCAAAAGGAGTCTGATAAATCACATGTGTGGTCGGCCACATTGGGGCGCCTATTTACAGAAATGACGAAAGCCGCACAGCCGCCGGGTCTGTGGCCTCGCGGTTGTGCGGTATGTGTGTTGTGAATTTATTGGCGGCGGAGGTGCCTTGCCCGGCGCGCGGGAATCAGGGCGGCGCTCAGCACGGCCACGATTCCTACCGCGCAATCGATGAGGAAGACCATCCGAAATCCGTCCATTGAAGGAATGATGATGCCTCGGAATGACTGGCTGGTGCCGGCCAGGATCGTTCCGGCCACGGCACTGGAGGTGGACGTGCCGATCGCCCGCATCAAGGAGTTCACCCCGTTGGCCGCCGAGGCCGCGGACGGCGGGACGGCCTTCATGATCAGGGCGGGCACGGACACGACGCGGGCATCCTCCCGGAGGACGGCTGGATGACACACGCCTGCCGCGACCTGCCACTTAGTATGTCTGACAGATTATCTGTATCTGAGAATCTCTGTCCTGCCGCGGTTTGTCAAATCGTGGTCGTGTGGGGTGATTGTCCGGTTGGGTGGGGGAATGGCAGCCAAGATCGACCCCGAGCTGTTCGAGCCGGCGCTGGTAAATCTCCTCAACCTGCGCACCAGGTTGGGGCCTGCCTGAGGACCCTTCGGCAGGCTCGCCTGGTGGTCTTCCTCCCCGGAGCGCTCCTATCCGCCGGCGCTCTATCGGCTCGCGGCGGAACGCCGGGGGCGGGGCATGGACGTGCCTCTGCCGGCATCGACCGATACGCCGACCTCCTCGGCCGCCTTACATGGGTTCGTCACCGGGTCGAGGCTGTCGGCATGGGAGGCCAGGCGCCGCAGCAGGTCGCGGAAGACGCCACGCTCGCACTCGTCGAGGGCGCTGAGCAGGTGGTCTTCGACGCATCGCAGCCGCTGCGTCAGCTCGACCAGTGTCTCCTGACCCTTCTCCGTGGCGACGATGCGCCTGGCGCGCCGGTCCGCCGGGTCTGGGCGTCGCTCGATCAGGCCCGCGTCTTCAAGGTCGTCGAGCAGATAGGTCATGACCGTACGGTCGATGCCGAGCCGCTGGGCGATCGCCAGCTGCGTCGCCGGCAGGGCGCGTGCGGCCGTGGTCAGGATCTGGTAACCCCGGGCGCCGCCGACCATGCCGTCGATCACATCGTTGGCCGTCTTGATGTACGAGCGGAACACCTTGCCCAGTGCCCAGCCCAGGTCGCCACTCAGCGCGCCGGCGCAGTCTTCCGTCGGGGCGCAGTCCTCCGCCGAGGTGCTGTCCGAGGCCGCGGATGGTGATGTGACCGTCATCCTTGAATTCTATGGGCGGCGTCCCCCGAAATGCGCTTGTGGCAAGACGTTCTGTTCCATATAGCAATCGACTCGTTGGCCAGGGGACCGCGTGGTCGCCCCGGCGCCTGCCGGGCCGGCCGGCTGGTGGTGAGAGCGCAGTCGCGCGGCGCCGTGATCGGCGTCCCGACGCCGGTGTGGCCCGCGTCCTGAGGACGTGACGCGGGCCACACGATCGATCGAGACGACGTCTCTCTCCGCTCGGAGGTCAGGCGATCGAGCCCGACCAGCGGTTCTTGGCCGCGTTGTAGACCTGATAGGTCTCCCCGTCGAAGTACGGCGAGACGCTGGTGTCGAAGCGCTTGTTCTTGTCGGTGTCGGAGACGCCGATGGTGACACCGTTCAGGTAGCCGAGACGGCGGCTGTTGCTGTAGTTGGCGACCCAGGCGGAGCCGAGGGCGCCCTCACCGGTGAAGGCCGACCTGACCGCGACGAGCTGCTCGGCCTTCAGGTCCTTGGACCTGGCCGCGAAGGTCTTGCCGTACGACCACTTGAGGGTCTTGCCGGTGAAGGCGTGGTTGCCGTCCGGGTGGGAGCCGCTCGGGTAGCCGAAGACGTAGACATACCTGCCGAGCTTCTGGTTGTAGGCCAGGCCTTGGCCGCCGACGTTGTTGCCCAGACGGCCGATGTCGTGGAACCTCAGGACGTAGTAGTGCGTGTGGCCCTGGTCGTCATCACCCTTCCAGTAACCCCAGCCATCGTGGTCGGAGTCGCCACGGACGTACGCGTCGTAGGTCGCCTTGTCGACTTCCTTGACCTTGACGTAGTCCTTGAGCTGGTCCCACTTGTGCTCGTGGATGAGGTCCTCGACGTCCTTGAAACCGCCCGCGGGCAACTTGAGGCCGTTGTAGACGGTGACGAAGGCGTAGTCGCGGTCGCCGTCCTCGTAGACGCTGTAGTCGTAGTGAGTGAACGCCTGCTTGCCGACGTAGATGCCCCAGGGGGTCTTGCCCTGGTAGTAGCCGGGGACGAAGACCCAGTTCTTCAGGGTGGCCTTGTTCGACTCGGTGTCGTAGACGCAGTGGCCGGCGGTGGCCACCAGGTTGCGGTACCGCGCCTGAACCGAGGTGGCCGAGCACCAGTGCGGCTGCCCGTCGGAGCCGAGGAAGAACACTTTGCCGGTGCTCCTGGGCAGGTTGACGTTCTTCGACCTGCCGGCTTTCTTCTCGTCGCCGACCGCCGGCACGAGTCCGGGCTTGCCGCTCGCCGCGGGGCCGCCCTTCGAGACGACCTGGGTGGTGACGGCCTTGGTCTCCACCTTGTACGGCGTGGCGTTGATCAGATTGGCCGAGTTCTCGGCGTACCAGAAGGTCACGATGTTCTTCGCGGCGACGGCGTCGCCGGCCAGGTTCGCGCTGGCGACGTCGGGCTTGGGGTCGGGCGACGAAGCCTGAGCCGGAGCGGTGAGGCTTACGGCAAGAAGGCCGCCCGCCGCGACAATGCCACCGAATGCGACAGTGCGCTTCAAGGGAGCTCCTCGTAAATGTCGTGGGACGCCACATAGGCCCCACAAGGTTCGTAAAGGGGACAACGTGAAGATACACCGAACATCTGCCGGACAGACGGTTCGCCGTGGCTTCGGGACGGGCGGCGCATGGCGACACCTTTCCGTTATTTTTGACTCACGGTCGGCCATTGGAGTCGGGGATTCGCATCAATGCAGCTGATAAGCCGTGCGGATGATTGACATGCGAGCCCGGCCAAGCGGCGTCGTGGCTTGCGGCAAGCCGCAGGATGAGGGCTTTGTCTCACCCGGTCGCCGGGGCGTCGTCCGCCGGAGTGGGCCGTCGTACCGGCGGGGCTTGTCGCACCACCACCATGTGGTGCGGGAAGCCGATGCGCAGCACGGCGGCGGCCGTGGCGGATGCGAGGACCACGACGGCGGCCAGGATCAACGCCTGGTGGTAGCCCTGGTGGAGCAGCGGGGTGACGGCCAGGGGACCGAGGATCTGGCCGACGGAGTAGCCGGCGGTCAGCAGCGCGACGGAGCGGGGGAACCGCAGGTGGGCGCCCGCGGCGAGGGCGAGGGTGCTGACGCCGATGAACGTCGCGCCGAACAGGACCGCGGAAACCAGGGAGGCCGCCACGCCGTGGATCAAGGCCGGCAGGCTGATGCCGACCGCCTGGATGACGAGCGCGGCGAACAGCAGGCCGGGGCGGGACCAGAGACGTCCGAGCCAGGCCCACAGCGCCGAGGACGGCACGGCCGCCAATCCGACCAGCACCCAAGCGCCGCTGCCGGCCCAGCCGGGGGAGCTCTGCTCGATCGCGGCGACCAGGAAGGTGCCGGCGACGATGTAACCGATCCCTTCCAGGGTGTAGGAGGCTAACAGGGCGGTGAACCAGCGGTGCGTGCGCGTCCTCGGGCCGCCGGCCGCGGACCTGCCGGATTCCGCGGGTGCCGTAGGCGGGGCTTCGGGGCGGAGGTTCCACGAGGCGGCGGTGAGAAGCGCGGCGAGTGCGGCCGAGCCCCACCAGGCGGCCCACCAGGCGGCCCACCAGGCGGCTCGCCAGTCGGCGACCGAGCGCAGCGCGAGGACGAGCAGGCCGGACAGCGCGATGCCGGCGCCGACTCCGCCGAACGCCCAGCCGGGCAGGTGGGCGGGGTGCTCGCGCAGATGGCTGAGGAGGGAGCCGGCTGCGATGACGAAGATAAGGGCGCTGGTCACCCCGGCCAGCAGTCGCAGCGCGATCCACACGGCTGTGCTGTGGGTGGCGGGCATCGCGGCCAGGCTGCCGGTCAGCACGACCAGGCTGGTGCGGAGGAGGGCGGCTGAGCGGACCAGCGCGGGGGACAGGAAGCCGGCGAGTGCGCCGAGGAGGTACCCGACGTAGTTGGCCGTGGCCAGGTTCGCGCCGGTTGCCGCGGACAGCCCGGCCTGAGCCTGCATCAGGGGGAGGATCGGGGTGTAGACGAACCGGCCGACCCCCATGCCCGTCGCGAGTGCCGCGGCGGCCTGGGCAACGTGGCCCCAGGGTGAGTGAAGCGCGCCGCCTCCTCGGGCCGAGGAGGCGCGCAGGGGCCGTACGGTCATGAGGGAGTCCTTGTTCGGTCGAGCGTGTTTCCGGGATGGGCGCTGGTGCCCTCGGGAACGGTGGTAATGATTTCGACCAGGAACTCGCGCATGGTCCTTTCTCCGCTCGGTTGGGCGTTCGGCGACGACCGGAACGCCATTGGTAGTGGGGTTTGCGGTGGAATGACACACCGCCGTGGTCAGGCCGGACGGCGACCCTTGACCGTCGGTAGGAGGTCCGCAGGGCACTGCGGTCATCTGCTGTCCGGCCTTCCCACCGCTCATCGTCTGCCCGCGGGCCAGGTGAACGCCACGACCGCCGTCCTCCCTGCTGTTAGGCGCAGCCTCCCAGCGACATAGCATGACGAGCGTGGAGCTGCGCCGGCTGCGGTACTTCGTCGCGGTGGCCGAGGAACTGAACTTCGGCCGCGCTGCCAAGCGCCTGCTGATCGCGAGCCCCTCGCTGTCCCAGCAGATCAAGGCACTCGAACGCGACCTCGGTGTGCGCCTGTTCGACCGCGACCGCCGCTCGGTGGCACTCACGCCGGCCGGCTCCGCCCTCCTCCCGCACATCCGCGCCCTGCTGGAACGCGCCGACGACCTCCGGCACCGCGCCCGTCGGCTGTCCGGGTCGGAACCGGTCCGGCTCGGTTACGTCAACTGGCTGCCGCCGGACCTGAACGCCCGCACCGCCACAGTGGCTGAGGTCCATGTCGACGCCTGGGTCGCGCCCTCGCACACGCAGGCCGCCAGGGTCGCCGACGGCGGCCTGGACCTCGCGGTGTGCTGGGTACGCACCGACGACCTCGAGCAGCACGGCCTGCGTGCCCGACTCATCGGTGCCGACCGCCTCTACGCCGTGGCCACCGGCGATGACACCGGCGAGGTTCCCGCCCGGGACACCGTCGTTCTCCTCGACGACGACACCACTTCGTGGTCGTCCTGGAACGCCTACGCCGAAGAACTGGCCCACGAGACCGGGGCCCATGCGGTACGCGTCTCCGACGGCGGCATCACCGGCCCCGCGTTGTTCGACCATGTCCGCCGCAGCGGCCGCCCGGTCATCAACTCGCCCAAGGGCCAGACCACTTCGCTCCCGCCGGACCTCGTCCAACGCCCCGTCATCACGCCGGAGCTCTACTGGACCTGGTCCCTGGTGTGGCGCCGCAGTGAAGTGCGCGCCGCAGTCCTCGCCGTTGTCGACGCCCTCTGCGACGACGACGGCGACCTCGCGATCCATGGTCCGGACGCCTGGCTGCCCAAGGGCGACCCGCACCGGCGTTAGCCAGCAACACTGCCGCGCCGACCGTCCCCGGTGGAGGCGCCACCGCGCTGACCTGTGCTAGGAGCCTGCGCCTACCAGCTATGAGGATGCCGGTCCTGAACCGGTCCCTGTTGGCCTTTGACTCTTCCCCGGCGGCCGCCTACGGTCACATACAAGTAGTCGACCGGTCGGCTAAATGATCAGCCGGTCGAGATCCTCCATCCCTGCCGGAGAAGGTCATCATGAGCACTCACCACCAGAAGGTCGCCCTCATCACCGGTGCCTCGCAGGGCATCGGCGCCGGCCTCGTCGACGCCTACCGCAAGCTCGGCTACGCCGTCGTCGCCACCTCACGTACCATCGCCCCCTCCGACGACCCGGGCATCCTCACCGTCCAGGGCGACATCGCCGACCCTGCCACCGCCGAACGCGTCATCGCCGCCGGCGTCGAGCGGTTCGGCCGTATCGACACCCTGGTCAACAACGCGGGCATCTTCGTGGCCAAGCCGTTCACGGACTACACCCTCGACGACTACGCCGCCGTGATCGGAGTGAACCTCTCTGGCTTCTTCCGCATCACCCAGCTCGCCATCGAGCACATGCTCGCCCAGGGCGGCGGCCACGTCGTCAGCGTCACCACCAGCCTGGTCGACAACCCCGACTCCCGAGTTCCGTCCGTGCTGGCCTCGTTGACCAAGGGCGGCCTGCAGTCGGCCACGAAGTCCCTCGCCATCGAATACGCCACGCGCGGCATCCGGGTCAACGCCGTCTCCCCAGGTATCATCAAGACGCCCATGCACCCCGAGGAGACCCACCAGTTCCTCAGCGGCCTGCACCCGGTCGGCGGCCTCGGTGAAGTGAGCGACATCGCCGACGCGGTGATCTATCTGGAGAACGCCTCGTTCGTCACCGGCGAGATCCTCCACGTCGACGGCGGCCAGAACGCCGGCCACTGACCCGCAGGCCATCGCTCGCGACGCGATACCGGGCGGCTTCCGGGCCGAGCAGCACGGGGCAAGGCCGGCTGTGGCACCGATGTGGCGCCGGCACCCGCCGCAGGACACATCGAAGAGCCGGCCTCCCGCTCACCGTGGCTCACCGGACCCAGCAGTCGTAAGCCCTCGATCCCATGAGCAGGAGAACCCTGATGAACAGCAACGCAGACAGGGAAGCGATCCTCCGAAGCGTCCTCGACCGGTGGAAGGACGGCATCGACCGCCACGAACCGCAGCAGGTCGCAGCCCAGTTCACCGAGGACGCGATCTTCCAGGGACTGCGCCCCTACAGCGTCGGCAGGCCGGGCATCGCCGCCTACTACGACTCCCAGCCACTCGGGCTGACGGCCGCGTACCGCATCCTGGAGACCAGAGCCCCCGCCGACGACCTCGTGCTCGGTTACCTGGCCGTCGACTTCTCGTTCACCGACCGTCCCACCATCAGCGTCTACCTCAGCGTTCTGGTGAAGCGGACGGAGGAGGGCTGGTACATCAGCCACTACCAGGTCTCCCGCCTCGACTAGTTCACCCGCGGATTCCTACCTCTGTCGCGCTCGATCGTGAGGATGAGCATGTCGTCCAGGTCGACGTGGATCAGGCCGGCGTCGGCGGCGTTCGGTGTGCAGCAGCCGGGCCAGGAACAGTACGGTCTCACGAACGTCGAGGTCATCGTCGCCGTCAACGGCTCAATGTGTCGGCCGTGGCTGTCCTCCAGGTCAGGCGGATTCAGCGCGTCGACTGGACGAGGTTGCCCTCGTAGGCCGCGATGACGAGATGCGCGCGATCTCGTGCCTGGCGTTTGCTCAGCAGGTTGCCGATATGTGTCTTGACGGTCTTAATCGAGATCGTGGGTCTCGCCGCGATTTCGTCGTTTGAGAGCCCGTGACCGACCAAGGTGAGGACCTCGGTCTCCCGTACGGTGAGAGCGTCCAGGCCCGCCGGCTTCGCGCCTGTGGGCTGGGCGATGTAGACCTCGATAAGGCGTGTAAGGACTTTCGGGGCAAACAATGATTCGCCTTGATGAGTTCGGCGGATCGCATCAAGGAGTTTATCGGGGTGAGAATCCTTGAGGAGGAAGCCACTGGCGCCGGCTTGGAGTGCAGCGCGGACATACTCGTCAAGCTCGAACATCGTGAGAACGATGACCTTCACGGTTCAATGCCTGCGTTGGTCATGATGCGGCGGGTGGCTGCGATTCCATCAGTACCCGGCATTCGAATGTCCATGAGCACGATGTCAGGATGCAGCTCAGCGCTGAGTCTGACGACCTCATCGCCTGTGCCCGCCTCGCTGACCACCGTCATGTCATGATTGGCGTTGATTACAGCGGCGAGGCTGTGGCGCAGCAACGGCTGGTCATCGGCGATGACGACGCGAATTCGGGTTCCGCGCTCATTCATGACATTCGGGCCTCAGGATACGAGCAGTCACGCGAAACCCGTTCTCGACGTGCTCGGCTTGAAAGGTCCCGCCGATCGCGGTGTCCTTCGAGTACTACCTCTTGTGGCGGAACGTGAGCCTATTCGGGAGCTGCCGGAGGTCGGGTTGGCCTGGCGGGGCCAGCATGGATAGTACCGCGGGCTGTTCACCGACATTTTGGTGCATAAGGGTCGCCCTGTGGGAACAGGCGGGGCAGTCCAGGCGTGCTGCCCCGCCTGTTCCCACACGGTTACCAGGGCACTTCGCCGTTCTCATCCTGAAACGTTCCTGTCGGACCGTCAGCATCGAGGGTGGCAAGACGCACGACGACCCTGGCACTCTCCTCCGGCGTCCTTCCGATTCCGAATGCCGCGGTCATGTCGGTCGCGGTGGTGCCGGGCTCGACTGCATTGAACTTGATGCCCGGCTGGGACTTGGCGTACTGGACTGTCAGCATGGTGGCTGCGGACTTGGACGCGGAGTAGAGCGCCAACGGCAAGTTGAACTCAGGTCGCTCCGGATTGGTCACCGCCCAGAAGGATCCGGCGCTGCTGGAAACGGTGACCACAGTGGGGTTCGAGGACTTGCGAAGCAGAGGAAGCGCCGCTTCCGTGACACGCACGATTCCCACCGCGTTGGTGTCGAAGGCCCGGAGTGCCGTGGGACCGTCGGTGACTCCCTGCCCCAGGATGCCCGCGTTGTTCACCAGGACGTCGAGTCGGCCCTCGGTCGAGTCGATAGTCGCCAGAGCGCTGCTCACTGATGCGTCGTCGGTCACGTCGAGCTGCACGAATCGTGCGCCAAGCGCCGCCGCGGCCTTCTCGCCTCGCTCGACGTCACGAGCGCCAATGTAGACGACGTGACCCAACGCAAGGAGCTGTCTGGCTGTCTCGAACCCGATGCCCTTGTTGGCCCCAGTGATCAGAGCGATGGTCATGCGTACCCCTAAGAGTCATGTGGCCCGGCTGGGCCGTTAGTGATGTTGGGACTGTTCTGTGAGTTTCTGGCGCTGATCCGGAACTCAGCCGGTCAGTTGCCGGAGAAGTTCGCCGGCGTCGTGCAGGGCGGTCATGTGCACGAATCGTCCGTTGCGGACCTGGTAGATGGCGCACTCGATGATCTCGAACGAGGCGCCGGTAGGAGTCACGCCGAGCCATTCCTTCACCGGGGTACCCGTGTTGACGAGTCGCGCGGCCAGACGGTCACCGTCGAAGAGCAGCTCCTTGAGCTCCCAGTGGAGGTCTGGAACCGCGTCCACGTCATGCTTTTGAACCGCGATGAGGTCGTCCCGGGTAGCTGGCTCACCGTTCAGGGTGGTCCGGTCGTCGATGAACTCGTCCATGCCGTCGAACTTGTGGGCGTTGAGCGCCTCGATGTAGCGCAGGTAGAAAGCGCGCAGATCTCTGTCGGACACAAGGTGACCCTTCTGTGGGGCGGCTCCGGATTGGAACTGCAACGGGATGCTGATGAGATGCGACGCCCTCTACGGCCTAGCCGTGCCGGCCGTTGCTGAAGCGGATATGCGCTGACGAGAGTTCCTTTCGGCCGATGCGCTGGACTCTCGTCAGACGGTGCCGGGGGATGACCGACGGTGGTGGTGCGGGGAGCCTGAATGACAGGCCTGGGCGTTTGCCAGTGCCGCACGGGCGATCCGTCTGCCGACCTCGCCTGGGCCACGAATCCCCGCTGTCGTCAATGCGCCCTCGGCCGCCAGCCGGGCGGCACTGGCCAGGCCGATCCCGGTACTGCCTTCGGTGACGAGAGCGGTCTTCCTCTTGAGCAGTCCGACATGGTTAGCCCCTTCAGCTTCTGTAGCGATCGCTGCGGAAGTTGTACGTTAGCACTTCCGCAGCGATCGCTGCGGAAAAGGTAGGCTGCCGGGGTGGAGAAGCAACAGAGCGGCCTCATCGGCCGCCCCCGAGGATTCGACGCCGACGAAGCTCTGGAGCGCGCCATGCTGGTCTTCTGGGAGCATGGCTACGAGGGAGCCAGCACGGCGATACTGACGAACGCGATGGGCATCTCCACCACCAGCATGTACGCAGCCTTCGGCAACAAGGAGAAGCTGTTCCGCAGGGTCCTGGAGCGCTACACCGAAGGCCCGAGCGCATACCTCGCCCGAGCCCTAGAGGAGCCGACCGCCCTCCATGTCGCCACCGCTATCCTGGCCGGCACCGTTCGAACCACCACCCGCCCGGCCCATCCACATGGCTGTCTGGGCGTCCAAAGCGCCCTGACCACCAGCGACTCCGGACAGGAAGTCCGCGACCTCCTCGTCGCCTGGCGCAACAACGGCTACTGCTGCATCCAGGAGCGGTTCCAGCGCGCCGTCGACGAAGGCGACCTGCCTCCGCAGACCGATCCAGGGCTACTGGCCCGCTACCTCACCACCTTCGCCTACGGCATCGCCGTACAAGCCGCGAGCGGTGTCGGCCGCGACGAGCTCCGGAAGATGGCCGACGCCGTACTACGCAACTGGCCACTCATCTGAGGCACGCCCGGAGTGTGTTTTTCGACCACCAGGGAAGGGGCTTGACGCCCTCTGGGTACCAGCCTGTCTGCGCGAGATCCAACGCACACGGAGGTGACGGCTTCACACAGCCGCTGCTTCCGGCGGTCGGCTCGGTACGGCCGTCGGCATGCCGGGCCGCAGAAGGCCGAGCCCCGGCTGAGCCAGCGCCCGTCAGCCTTGGGTGACGTCCTTCGAGGCTGCCCGGGCGAGGGGGTCCGCCACCGTCTACCACATCCTCGATGACCAGGTCAGACAGCCCCGAGAACACCACGCCCACCAGATCGTTGATCTTAAACACGCCCCAGGTTGGCAGGCGATCACCCAACGCCACCACCCGGAGTGTGGGCCGCCAGTCGAGCGGCGACCCACATGAGATCACGGGCGCTCAGTGGGTTACCACCTTCGAACGACGTACGTGACTGCTTCTCGGACTAGCACCGATTAGTTCGAGCGCGGTGGGGGTGTCAACTCCCGCTCCGAGCAACTCACAGGCCAGCCATCCTGCGTTCGTGACGGAGCCGGTAAGCCGTCCATGAAGGAGAACCCCTCGAAGCTCTGCGAGATGGTCGCGCAGTTCTGCCGAGAGTTCCACGTGGTCAGTATGTCCGCGGCTGCTCATCCCACCAACGCGGTTTCTATCCGGCGGTTGGCGATCTCCTGCTGTCCGTCGAGGCACTTGGCGTAGACGCGGAGGAGGACATCCACACTGTGTCCGGCGCGCTCGGCGCACATCGGGGCTGAGACTTCTGCGTTGAGCCACAGGGACACGGCCGCGTGCCGGAGGTCGTACGGTCGGCGAGCGAAGGAAGAGGCAACCTGAGCCGGGTGAAGGCGAGGAGTCGGGCGTCCTGCCACACCTCTGTATAGGCCGTTGAGGCGACCACACCGCCGCGCTCGCTTCGGAAGATCCGAGTCGGACCCGATGCCGAACTCATCGATGTGTTGCCGAAGGATCTTCACCAGAGCGGGAGGGATGGGAACCGGCCGTACGTCGTCACGGCCCCGATGCTTGAGGCCGCGTTCCTCGTGAGCATCGCTATCTGTCCATTGCGTCTTGACCTCAGGGCGGGTCAGTCCGTCCGGTCCCGGCGGAGGGCGGGCAGGTCCGCCCGGGAGTCGATGCCGAGCTTGGGCAGCAGCTGCGCCAGGTGTGCGCCGACCGTCCGGCGGGACAGGTAGACCTGCTCGCCAATCTCCTCGTCGGACAAGCCTTCGGCGGCGAGACGGGCGATGTGCAGCTCCACCGGGGTGAGCTTGTCACGGGCCGTCAGGACGCGGTCGGCACTGGCCTCCCCGCAAGCGCGAAGCCCGCGCCGGGCCCGGTCGCTCCACGGCACGACGCCCAGCGCGTCGAACGTATCGCGGGCGGTGCGCAGCAGCGGCCGGGCCGAGCCGGGATCGCCCTGGTCCAGCAGCCACTCGCCGTAGGCCACCTGCACGTACGCGCGGGCGAACGGCCAGCGGGCGTGGTCGGCGGCGAGCGCGTCGGCGAACCGAGCCCGTGCGTCCGCTGGGTCGGCGAGCAGCGCCCGGGCGAGCGGCAGGCCGACGTGCAGCGCAGGCGCGGGCGTCGTCCGCGCCACCTCCTCCAGCTCGCGCAGCACCGCCCGCGCCGCGCCGGCGTTACCGCTCCCGGCGGCGGCGTCGGCGAACGCGGCCGCCACATAGCAGCGCAGCGCGAGCTGGTACGACGGATCGGCGGGGTCGTGCAGACGGCGCAGGTGCTCGTACGCCTCCGAGTGCCGACCTTCGCCCAGCGCTGCCAGGCCGCGGGCCATCTGCACGGTGGCGAGCACCGGCCGCACCCCGGCGGCGACGCTCATCGCCTCGGCGCGCGCCGCGAGCTCCCGAGCGCGGTCCGGTTCGCCGCGCAGCGCCGCGAGCATTGCCTGAGTGGACACAGCGGTGCCGTACATCTGCGGCTGGTCCGTCTCGAGGGCGAGCCGGGCCGCCTCCTCGGCGGCTGGGATCGCGACGTTCAGGTTGGTCCGGTGCACCGCGCTCCACGCCTGCTGGGCGAGGGAGCGGGTGAGCAGGTAAAGCCGTCCCTGGGCGCGCAGCCCGGGCAGCGCCGCCGCGGAGAAGCTTTCCACCTGCTCGAACGCCCCGACGAGTACCGCCGCGGAGCCCAGCAGCCGGGCCGCCTGTGGGTCGATGACGGGCTGCGTGGCCAGCTCCCGCAGCCCGTCGATGACCACGGCCCCGCGGTCGAGTGGCGCGGCGTACGCGAGGATAGCCAGCAGCAGTGGGCTCGCGGCCGGCACCGGCAGGCTTTCGGCGGCCGCGACGATCCGGCGGCGCACCTCGGCGCCCGGCTCAATCCAGAAGCACTGCAGCGCGGCGCTCCACAGGATGCGTAGCGCCTCCTCGGGCCGGCCGTCGGCGGCGACCGACTCGGCGAGGGCGGTGAGCACCTGCGGGCCGGTCGCCCGGCCGTCCGAACCGTCGTTGAGGGTGCCCCGGATCCACCGCAGCTGGGCTTGCTGCTGGGAGGTGAGCGGCAGCAGCTCGGTCTGGCGCAGCAGCCGCACGACGACGTCGCGGCCACCCAGCTCGACGGCCTGGTCCGCCGCCCGGAGCAGCCGGTCGGCCCGTCGGCGCGCGTCCTCGGTGAGCTTGGCCGCCTGCTCCAGCGCGGTCACCGCCTCGGTCGGGGCGCCGCGCTGCGCGACGCGGGCGGCCATGGTGTCCAGCTCGGCCGCTATCTCCTCATCCGGCCGGGCGGCGGCGGACGCGCGGTGCCAGATCCGGCGGTCGGCGGCGCGTTCGCCACTCTGCCGGGCGAGCGCCTCGGCGAGCGCGGCATGGCCCGCGCGGCGCTGCGGCAGCGTCGCGGCCTGGTAGATCGCTGAGCGCATGAGCGGGTGCCGGAACCGGATCTGGGCGGCGTCCGGCTCGATCAGCTCGGCGCGAATCCCCGGCGCCAGGTCGTGGTGCGCGACGGGCCCGGCGGTGAGGACGGCGGCGGCGGCGATCGCCTCCTCCGGCGTGGTGCCGTCGTCGAGGGCCGCGACGAGCAGCAGAGCTCGCGTGGCGGTGGGCAGGTCGTCCAGCCGGGCGCCGAAGGCGCGCTCCAGCCGCTCGGTCAGCGGCAGCCACGGCGAGGAGAGCAGGCCGGCCCCCTGGTCGCGCCATTCGCCGGTCAGTTCCACCAGCGCGAGCGGGTTGCCGGCGCCCTCGTCGAGCAGCCGCCGCCGGGTCCGCGGATCCATGCCGGGGGCGCGCGCGTCGAGCAGGAGCGTCGCGGCCGTGTCCGGCAGCGGCCGCAGCACGAGCTCGGGCAGCCCGGCCTCGGCCAGCGCGCAGGGCACGCCGTCGCGCAGCGTGGCGAGCAGCGCCACCGGCTCGGCCTCCAGCCGCCGGGCGACGAAGGACAGTACCCCGGCGGTGGGCGGGTCGAGCCACTGGCCGTCGTCGGCGAGCACCAGCAGCGGAGTCCGGCTCGCCGCCTCCACCAGCAGGTTGAGCGTGGCGAGCGCGACCAGGTACAGATCGGGGACGGGAGCGTCGATGAGCCCCAGCGCGGCCGCCAGCGCGCGCCGCTGCGGATCGGGCAGCGCCCCGTCGTCCAGCCGTGCGGGATGCAGCAGGCGGTGCAGCCCCGCGTACGGGAGATGGAACTCGGCCTGCGTCCCGGCCGTGGACAGCACCCGCAGTCCGGCGTCCCGGCCGGCGTCCGCAGCTGCGGTGAGCAGTGCGGACTTGCCGATGCCGGGCTCGCCGCGGACGACCAGTGAACTGCCTCCGTCGCGAATCCCACGGAGGAGACCGGAGAGCCGGGCGATCTCCGACTCTCGCCCGAAAAGCGCTGATTTGGCGGATTCGCTGGACATGGTGACATAGTCTCCTGGTGCCGCCTCCGGGTCGAACCGAATCCGGCCCCGGCACGTGCGCACGCATAGTCGAGAGGGAATCGTGTCCGACGACGTCACCGCTCAGGGACCCCGGCCGGCGCCTGTGTCGCTGCATGGCCGGGACGCGGAACGACACGCGATCGACGAGGTGATCCGGCGGCTCAGCGCGCGGCTCAGCGACACGCTCGTCCTCGCCGGCGAGCCGGGCGTCGGCAAGACCCGGCTGCTGCAGGCGGCGGCTGCGGCGGCCTCGGCAGCGGGGCTGCAGGTGCTCACCATCTCCGGCGTCGAGTCCGAGCTTCCGCTCGGCTTCGCCGCGCTGCACCACCTTCTCGCGCCGTTCCTCGATCGGCTCGAACGGATCCCCGGCCCCCAGGGCGACGCCCTGCGGCGGGCATTCGGGCTGATGCACGGCCCCCCGCCGGACCAGTTCCTGATCGGTCTCGCCACCCTCAGCCTGCTCGCCGAGATCGCGTCCGACCGGCCACTGCTCTGCCTCGTCGACGACGCGCACTGGCTGGACCGCGACTCCGCCCAGGCGCTCGCCTTCGTCGGCCGGCGGCTACACGCAGAAGGGGTCGGGATGCTCGTCGCGCTACGCGAATCCGGGGCCGCGCTCTTCGAGGGCCTGCCGGTGCGCCCCGTCCGCGGGCTGCGTGACGCGGCCGCCCGCCGGCTGCTCGCAGAGTCCGTCGCCGGGCCGCTCGACGACGCGGTGGCCGAGCGGGTGGTGGAGCAGACCGACGGCAACCCGCTCGCGCTCATCACCCTCGCCACCGCCCTCTCGCCGGAGCAACTCGCGGGCCACACCGAACTGCCGGTACCGCTCCCGCTGGGCGCGTACCTGGAGACGTACTTCCTGGGCCAGGTCCGGGCGCTGCCCCCGGTCACCAGGGAGCTGCTGCTCGTCGCCTCGATCGCGCCCGCGCACGACCAGGCTCTGCTCTGGCGGGCCGTGGCGCTGCTGGGCATGTCCCCGGTGGACGCCGACCCGGCGCTCGCCGAGGGCATCCTGCTGCTCGGCGACCTGGCCGGCGGCAGCGTCACCTTCCGGCACCCGCTCATCCGGGCCGCGGTCTACAACGCGTCCACGCCGGCCGATCGCCGCCGCGCGCACCGCGCGCTGGCGGACTCCAGCGACCCCGTGCTCGACCCCGACACCCGGGCCTGGCACCTCGCCGCCGCCACCGCGGGCACTGACGAGGGCGTCGCCCGGGACCTGGAAGCCTCCGCCGAGCGGGCCGGAGCGCGCGGCGGCTACACCGCCCAGGCCGCCTTCCTGGCCCGCGCCGCCGAGCTCAGCCCGGACGCACCGGCGCGCGGCGGTCGGCTGCTCGCCGCAGCCGGGGCGTTCCTGGTCGCCGGGGACATCGCCGCGGTCCGCCGGCTGCTCGACCAGGCGCGGCCGATGCTGCACACCCCGGTCGCCCGGGCGATGGGAGAGCGGCTGCGCGCCGCCGTCGCCAACTACGACGACCGGGTGGCGCACGCGCCCGCGATCCTGATGGACGCCGCCGCCGCGCTCGGCGGCCGGGACGAGCGGCTGACCCGGGTGATGCTCCGGGAGGCGATGGAGACCGCCATGGTCGCGCTGGAGCACACGGTCGGCACCACGCCGCTCGAGGTAGCCCGTGCCGTGCTCGCCGTACCGGCCGATCCGGCGGAGACGGCGGCCGACATGCTGGCCCGGGCGTTCGCCACCCGGGTCACGGCCGGGTACAGGGCTGCGGTGCCGCTGATGCGGGCCGCGGTCGCCGAGCTGTGCACGGCGGAGCGGCTCAGCGAGGAGGGCATGCCGCTCGCGCTGCTCGGCGGGCTCGCCGCCGACGAGCTCTGGGACGAGCAGGGCCGGTCCACGCTGCTGCGCCGGCTGGAGGCGTCCGGCCGCGAAAGCGGGGCACTGCACGCGCTCCGGGTGACGCTCACCCTGCTCGCCGGCAGCGAGCTGCGCGCGGGCCGGATCGCCGTCGCCGACGGGCACTACGCCGAGAACTTCGACCTGTACGCGATGAGCGGAGTGATGCCTCGGGGCGGCCCGCACTGGCAGATCGAGCAGCTGGTCTGGCAGGGCCGGGAGCAGGAGGCCCGCGCCGCCGCCGACCAGATCGCCGTCAGCGCCGCCCACAACGTCCCGGCCCTGGTCAACCAGGCGGCCCTGGCCATGACGGTGCTGGAGGTGAGCCTCGGCAACTACCGCGAGGCGCTCGACCGGGCCCGCCCGCTGTTCGACCGCGACCCGCCGGGCCACGGCAACCGGGTGCTGCCCGACCTGGTTGAGGCGGCTGTACGGGCAGGCGACCCCGACACGGCACGGCAGGCACTGGCGCGGCTGGAGGAGCGGGCGCCGATCAGCGGCATGCCCTGGGGACTCGGCCTGCTCGCGCGCAGCCGTGCGCTGCTCGGCGAGCAGACCGGCGGCGCCGCGGAGCCGCTCTACCGGCAGGCGCTGGAGCTGCTCGGGCGTACCCGGATGCGCACCGACCTGGCCCGCACCCACCTGCTGTACGGAGAATGGCTCAGGCGGCACCGGCGCCGCGGCGAGGCAGGGGCGCAGCTGCGTACCGCACACGAGATGTTCGCCGCGATGGGCGCCGGGATCTTCACCGAGCGCGTCCGGGTAGAGCTCGCCGCGACCGGCGAGCGGGTCGCGCCCCCGGCCCCGCCGGTCGGCCCCGTGCTCACCCCGCAGGAAACCAAGATCGCCACTCTTGCCGCCGAGGGCGCGACGAACGCGGAGATCGCCCGGCGGCTGTACGTCAGCACCTCGACCGTCGAGTACCACCTCACCAAGATCTTCCGGAAGCTGCGGCTCACCTCCCGGCGGCAGCTGCGCGAGCTGTTCAAGGACAGCCCCGCCGGCTGACCCCCGGCCTCTGGACACACTGGGGTGTTTCCCTGATTCGGCGGCCCGCCCCGGCGCGGTTCCATGAGGACGACCGGTCAAGGCGACGCAGGGGGAGAAACGGTGCCCGCTCACGATCCGCACACCGCCGGGCCCGGCCCGCATCGGGCTTTGCACGCGCATTTCCTTGAGGTACGCCGGAAGGCGAAGGGGCCCGTCGCCGTCGTCGACGCCCACACCATGTTCGTGAACAGCGCCGCCGCGGGCCTGCTGTCGTCCGCGGACCGCACGCTGCTGTGGGAGTGGGCCGGGCGGCGGCTGAGCACCGCGTCGGGGCGGCGGCAGGGGCGGCTGACCCTGCCGTCCGGGACGCTGACCGGGCGATGCGAGGGCGTCTACAACGACGATGTCCTGGCCGGCGCGGTGATCTGGCTGGACGGCCGGCCGGCCGATACCGGACCGGCCTGGTCCCGGCTCACCGATTCGGAACGGACCGTCGCGGAGCACGTCGCCCGGGGGCTCACCAACCGGGAGACGGCCGCCCTGCTGTTCATCTCGCCGCACACGGTCGACTACCACCTGCGGCAGGTGTTCCGGAAGTTCCAGGTGCGATCCCGGGTGGAGCTGGCCCGGCTGATGGCGATCCAGGCTGGCTGAGCCCGAAATCGCGGGTTCACGACGTGCGGGCCCCGGATGGTCGAGGACTACGTGTTCACGTGGGGTGGCTCGCAGGCCGGATCCCTAGCGTGATGGGTGCACCCGCGCTCGGCACGGCGTCCTGATCCTCCGGGGGTACGCGCGTTCCGGCCGTGGAACCGGGAATCACCCGTGCCCGTACGCACTATGGAAAGGCGGCGCCCACATGACCGACATAGGGCTCTCCGGCGAGCCGTTCTGGTTCCTCGGCGGCCGTACCCAAATCCTCGTCCCCGGCGAGGCGACCGGCCGCACGATGAGCGTGCTGATGTTCGACGACCCCCAGGGACAGGCGCCGCCGCTGCACGTGCATGACGGCGAGGACGAGGTGTGGATCGTCCTCGACGGTGAGATCAGCTTCTTCGTCGGCGACGCCCGGCACGACCTGACGGCCGGCCAGGTTGCTCATGGTCCGCGCGGCGTCCCGCACAGCTACCTTGTGCGGTCGCCACAATCACGGATGGCCGTCGTCTACGCCCCCTCCGGGATCGAGGAGTGGTTCCGGAAGAACGGCTCGCCCGTCTCCTCGCTGGACGAGGCCCCGCCCGCTTTCGACATCGGCGCGATCGTCGCCTCGGCCGAGACGTTCCGGCTCCACGTCGCCGGCCCCCCGCCTACGGCTTGATCACCTGCTGAGAGGTCACCATGAGCACTCCCGTCATCTTCATCCACGGACTCTGGCTGCACGCCACCTCCTGGACCCCCTGGACCGACCTGTTCCAGGAGGCCGGCTACGCCCCGAGCGCGCCCGGCTGGCCCGGCGACGGCGCGACCGTCGAGGAGTCCCGGGCGAACCCCGAGGCCATCGCCGGCCACGGCATCGACGACGTCGTCGAGCACTACGCGAAAATCATCAATGGTCTGCCGGAACGGCCGATCCTGATCGGCCACTCGTTCGGCGGCATGATCGCCCAGAAGCTGCTCGGGCTGGACCTCGCGGCCGCCGCCGTCGCGATCGACGCCGCGCAGATCAAGGGCGTGCTGCCGGTGCCGCTGACCGCGCTGCGCTCGGCGCTGCCGGTGTTCCGCAACCCCGCCAACCGCAACCGGGCCGTGTCGCTCACCGAGGATCAGTTCCGGTACGCCTTCGGCAACGCCGTCTCCGAGCAGGAGTCCGCCGAGCTGTACCGGCGCTGGCACATCCCGGCCCCCGGCAAGCCGCTGTTCGAGGCCGCGGCGGCCAACTTCGACCCGCACTCGCCCGCCAAGGTGGCGACCGGGAACCAGGCCCGCGGCCCGCTGCTGCTGATCACCGGCGGCCGGGACCACACCGTGCCCGAGGCCGTCACCCTGGCCACCCTGAAGCAGTACCGGCACTCCGCCGCGGTCACCGACTTCCACGAGTTCCCCGACCGGGCGCACTCGCTCATCATTGACGGCGGCTGGCGCGAGGTCGCCGACTTCACGCTGGCCTGGCTCGCCCGCCAGTCGCTCTGAACACGATCATCGAACGGACCAGAATGTCGAACATATCCATGGTCGCCCGAGCGAAATGGCGATCACTCCTCGTGACCGCTCTGATGCTGGGTGTATCCCTGCTACTGCCCGGGGCCACGACCCAGGCGGCCACGGCCGAGGCGGCCCGCGGTGACCACCCCCGGGTGCCGGCCGGGTTCACCGAGCGGAAGGTCAGGGTCGGCGGCGTCGGCATCAACTACGTGCGCGGCGGGCACGGCCCGACCCTGGTGCTCGTGCACGGCTACCCGCAGACCTGGTACGAATGGCGGGAGATCCTGCCGGAACTGGCCAAGCACTACACCGTGATCGCCCCTGACCTGCGCGGGGCGGGCCGGAGCGACGCACCCTCCGGCGGCTACGACAAGAAGACGATGGCCGCCGACATCCACGGCCTGCTCGAGCGGCTCGGCCTCGACCGCGACATCCGCCTGGTCGGCCACGACATCGGCACCATGGTCGCCTACGCCTACGCCGCCGCGCACCCTCGCGACGTGCGCAGGCTGGTGCTGAGCGAGGCGCCGATCCCGGACAAGAGCATTTACGGCTTCCCGTCGCTCACCCCGAAGGGCCCCGGCGTGTGGAACTTCGGCTTCTTCAGCCTGAAGAACGGCCTGCCCGAGCAGGTCATCGACGGGAACGAGGAGGTCTGGGTGGACCGCTTCACCGACTCCCTCACAGTCCGCAAGGGCGCCATCGGGCCGACACAGGTCCGGGAGTTCGCCCGCTACCTGCGCGACGACGCCCACCTGCGGGCGAGCCTCGAATGGTTCCGCGCCTTCCCGGCCGACATCGCCGACAACGCCCGCTACCGCAGGACGAAGCTCACCATGCCGGTGCTGGCCATCGGCGCGAGCGGCAGCCTCGGCGATTTCGTCCCCACCCAGGTGCGGTCGTACGCCACCCACGTGACCGGACTCGTGATCGCGGACTCCGGCCACTGGATCTACGAGGAACATCCGGCCGAGCTCACCCGGCGCCTGCTCGCCTTCCTCGACTGAGAGCTGATCCATCATGATGAAACACCCCCTCCGCCGGCGCGGTGCGGTGATCGCGCTGGCCGCCCTCGCCCTGTTCACGCTCGCCGCCCCGGCATCGGCCGCCGGCCGTGCCGATCGCCAGAAGCCGACCATCGTGCTCGTCCACGGCGCCTGGGCCGACGCGTCGAGCTGGTCGGGCGTGACCGGCCGGCTGCAACGGCTCGGGTACACCGTGCTCGCCGCGCCCAACCCGCTGCGCGGGCTTGCCGGCGACGCCGCGTACCTGTCGGCGTTCCTCGCCCAGCGGACCAGCGGCCCGGTCGTTCTGGTCGGCCACTCCTACGGCGGCGCGGTCGTGACCAACGCGGCGGGCACCGACCCCGACGTGAAGGCGCTGGTCTACGTCGACGCGTTCGTGCCCGACAAGGGCGAGACGGTCCTCGGACTGCAGGGCGGCGGCGACCCGAGCGCGCTGTTCGACGCCGTGGCCTACCCTGGGGCGCCGGCCGGAGACGTCGACCTCTACATCAAGCCGGCGGTGTTCCCGCAGGCGTTCGCCGGTGACCTGCCGGCCGCCACGGCCGCCCGGCTGGCCGCCGAGCAGCGCCCGATCGCGCTGAGCGCGCTCCAGGAGCCGTCCGGCGCGCCCGCGTGGAAGACGCTGCCCAGCTGGTACCTGGTGGGCACCAAGGACGCCATCCTGCCACCGTCGCTGCAGGTCACCATGGCCAACCGGGCGCACAGCCAGGTCACCAAGGTCGCCGCGTCACACCTGGCCATGCTGTCCCGGCCGCAGGCCGTGGTGGACGTCATCGTCGCCGCCGCAAAGTCCGCCCGCTGACCCCGCACGCGGCCCCGCCCCGAAGGCGGGGCCGCGTCCCGCAGAAAGGCCCGTCATGGAGCTGCACCTGTCAGGCAAGACCGCCGTGGTCACCGGCGCGAGCAAGGGCATCGGGCTGGCGGTCACCCGGGCGCTCGTCGCGGAGGGCGTCAGCGTGACCGCAGGAGCGCGGCACATCAGTGCCGAGCTGTCCGAGCTGGCGGCGGGGGGCCGCGTCCGACCGGTCGCGGTGGACCTCGCCACCCTGGACGGCCCGGCCGAACTGGTCGAGGCCGCCGGCGCGGCCTTCGGCGGCCTGGACATCCTGGTCAACAACGTCGGCGCGGTACGCCCGCGCACCGGCGGCTTCGCGTCTGTCACCGACGTGGACTGGCTCGCCACCCTGACCGTCAACTTCCTGTCCGCGGTGCGCGCCACCCGCGAGGCGCTGCCGCTCATGCTCGGCCGCGGCGCCGGCACGATCGTGTCCGTCAGCTCGGTCAACGCGTCGCTGCCGGACCCGCTGGTGATCGACTACAGCGCCGCGAAGGCGGCCTTGGCCAGTTTCAGCAAGTCCCTGTCGAAGGAGCTGGGCCCGCACGGGATCCGGGTCAACACCGTCAGCCCCGGGCCGGTCGCCACCGACCTGTGGCTCGGCTCGGACGGCGTCGCCGCCACGCTCGCCCGCCACAACGGCGGCGAGTCGCACGCGGTGGCGGAGCAGGCCGCCGCCGACTCGGTCACCGGCCGGTTCACCCGCCCCGACGAGGTCGCCGACCTCGTCGTCCTGCTCGCCAGCGAGCGCGCCGGCAACGTGACCGGCGCGGACTTCGTCATCGACGGCGGCCTGATCGGCACCCTGTGACCCAGGCGGACGGCGGCGGTCACCTCGTCGGTGAGTTCATGGGCACAGAAGCACCGTGAGGCTCCGCGTAGAGATCACCGTCTCACCGCTGCGCGCCACCCTGAACGACCTCGAAGGCCTGCCGCCGCGTTCGTCGTCGTCGACGAGAACGACGTGCTGCGCGACGAGGGTGAGGCCTACGCCCGCAAGCTGACCGCGGCGGGGGTGCCCACCACCAGCGTCCGCTACAACGGCACCCTGCACGACGTCATGATGCTCAACCCCGTCCGCTCGACCGCGACGGCAGGCGCCGCCGTCGCCCAGTCGCCCAGGCCATCGAGGTACTCGAGGCCGCCCTCACCACCGGAAAGGCGAACTCATGACCACCACAGAACAGCCCGTCGTCGTCCTCGTCCACGGCGCCTTCGCCGAGTCGGCGAGCTGGAACCGCGTCATCCAGCGTCTGCACGGCCGCGGGCTGACCGCCGTCGCGGCGGCCAACCCGTTGCGCAGCGTGGCGGGCGACGCCGCCTACGTGCGCGACGTGATCGCCGGCATCGGACGGCCGGTCGTCCTGGTCGGCCATTCCTATGGCGGCATGGTGATCAGCCAGGCGGCGGCCGGCAACGACGCCGTGCAGGCCCTCGTGTACGTCGCCGCCTTCGCGCCCGAGCCCGGGGAGAGCGCGCTGGTGCTGTCCAGCAAGTTCGAGGGCGGAAGCCTGGGTGGCGCGCTGGTCGCCTACCCAGTCTCCTCCGGCGGCAACGAGTTCCGGATCGCCGAGGACAGGTTCCACCACCAGTTCTGCGCCGATCTCGACGCCGATGAGGCCGCCCTGATGGCGGCAACCCAGCGGCCGGTGACCGAACAGGCGCTGACCGACGGGCTGACGGTGAGCGAGCCGGGCTGGCGTGCCAAGCCGTCCTGGTTCGTCCACGGTGATCGCGACCTCAACATCCCGGCCGCGGCGCTGAGGTTCATGGCCGAACGCGCCGGCTCGCGCGTAACCCGTGAGATCGCGGGCGCCTCCCACGCCGTCGGGGCGTCCCAGCCCGACGCGGTGTCCGCAGCCGTCTTCGACGCCGTCGGCCACGTACAGGGCTGAACGAAGACGGGCGTGGTCGGGCACGCGGCAAATGGAGAAACTGCCCGACTACGGCTGCCGGCCAGACAGCGCGAGTGGCAGCGGGGCGGCTGGGGACCGAGGCTGTGGCAGCGGAAACGGCAACCGCGGGCCACGTGGCTGCGGCAGAGCAGTATGGCGATTGCCATCATGAGCAGGACCCGGACGGCAACCCGCCGCGCAGGTCGTTGCCGCCTATGCCTGCCGCGACACGGTGGTGCCGCCCGCCGCCGCGCGGTGCAGGGGATGCGGCGCAGGGCGGCAGGCCGGTGACGGGATGAGGTCCGCGCGGAGCCAGGGGTAGTGTCCCTGCCTCCCTTCGGGTCGGTTGCGGTCTTTGCATCCGAAGTGCCCTGGCTCCGCGCGGAAGCCGAAGGTGCTTCCTTATCCACAGGGCCTGTGGATGAGGAAGCAGGTGACAAAGGCGTCGTGCTGGACGGCTGCCGTAGCGGCATGCCGCCCAGCCGGGTCAGGAGGATCAGCTCGGTGTCCAGTTCGCTGAGCAGGCCTGTGCTCACCGCGTCGACCAGCACTAGATCGGGGTGGAGCCAGGTGCGGCCCCCAAGGCGTGGCGGCGGAGGTGACTCGTCAGGCGGCTGCCGCCGCTTTGCTGTGGTGAGGATGTGCCGTACGGCGCGCTCGCCCGCATGCCGGGCGGCCTGGCACAGGCCGGAACGGACGCCGGGAGCGGCGAGGTCCAGTCGGCGCAGGGCATGCAGGTAGCCGGCCAGTATCTCGGAGTCGACGCCGGGTTTCCGCATCGTCCCCAGCACCCTTGGTCGGGATACCGCCAGTCGTGTCCCGATGGGAGCCGAGGACGTCGCCCGCGTGCTGTGAGAGCTCCGGGACACCGGAGGCCGCCGATGACCGGGCTGCGAGAGCCGTACTGGCGCGATGAGCAGGCGGCGATCTACCACGGCGACGCGCGTGCGGTGCTGGCCGAGATGGCAGACCGCTCCGTGGATTGCATCATCACCAGCCCGCCGTACTGGGGGCTGCGGCACTACTGCGACGGTCAGTACGGGCAGGAGCCCACACCGGCGGCGTACGTGGAAAACCTCCGGGCCACCTTCGCGGAGGCGCGCCGGGTGCTCGCCGACGACGGCACCTGCTGGCTGAACCTCGGCGACCGCTACTCGGCGAACGCCGACGGATGGGCCCGGGGGAAGGACTACAACCTCCATCAGCCGGAGGTGCGGCCCAGGGCTGCGTCCAGGCCGAAGCCCAGCACCGGGACCACGCGGTGATGGAACAGGTCAACGCCGATCTGATCGACGGACCGTTGGCCCACATGCCCTCCGGTGTGTTCACCGCGAACGCGGCCTGGCTCACCCTGGCGGCCCTCACCCACAATCTGCTGCGCGCGGCCGGGTCCCTGGCCGGAGCGTTCCACGCCCGAGCACGCGGGGCGACGCTACGCCGCCAGCGGATTGCCGTCCCCGCCCGCATCGCCCGGCACGGCCGCGGCTACCTCACCCTCCACCTGCCCGAACACTGGCACTGGCAGGACGCCTGGCTCAATATCTTCGACGCGCTTCACGGCCCACCGCGCCGCCGCCTGGTCTGACCCGCCCCAACCCCCGGTCACTGCCAGCTTGTGACGACCACTGCACGGTCACCCGCGCCCCCAGCGCCACCGCCCCCAACCCGAGGGACTCCTGGACAGGCCGCGACCCGCGCGCGGCGGCCCTCCCACGCCCGAAAACCCAGCCTTCACCAGCAGAAACGGTCCTCGTCGAGGAATTGGACGGGAAATGATCACAGGAAATCACGCGGTGGATTCAGGCTGAGCGGTGTCCGGCTTTCCGGGCCGCGCGGAACGGCCACTTGATTCTGTTTGGGGCGCGCCGAATTGTCGAGGCCCTAAAATTGCTTCCTTGTTTCGATATTTTCTCTGGGTTAGGCTCCGAATGCACCGGTCGGGCCCGGAATGGGGACGACAAAAGGCCGGTCCGGGGGCCGGGGCATTTCCTGTTATTCCAGCGGGAGAGGCGATGAATTTCTGTGGCCGATGAAACGCAGGCACACCTCGACGAGGCATGGGCCGCCTGGACCGACGACCGGAGGCTCTGGGTGACCGCGCGGGGCGGTCCGGTGGGGGGAAACCTGCAGGCGCAGTGGCCGGACGGCAACTGGGGGAGCATCGGCGACTTCACCGCCGACGGAAGCGTGCTCAACAAGGACGTGCCGCAGGACCGCCAGTGGGCGCGCGACACGGTGCGTCTGCGCGCCTTCAAGTATGGCGACGCCTCCGGCTACCGGCAGTTAACCGTGCGGCCGGCACTGGTCGTGACCGCCGTCTGGACGGCGGCGGGCAGACTGGAGGTGACCGCGCGGGGCGGGCCGCAAGGGGCGAACCTGCAGGCGCAGTGGCCGGACGGCAACTGGGCGAGCATCGGCGACTTCACCGCCGACGGCACGATGTCGAACCCCGACGTGCCCGCCAACTACCAGGTGAGCACCGACGTCCTGCGGCTGCGCATCTTCAAGCCCGGCCTCACCTTCACCCCCTCGGTGGACGTCCGGGTACGCCCGCCGCTGACCGCGGTCTCGGCGGTGCAGGCCGCCGACGGGAAGCTGCAGGTGACCGCGCGGGGCGGGCCGCAGGGGGCGAACCTGCAGGCGCAGTGGCCGAACGGCAACTGGGGGAGCATCGGCGACTTCACCGCCGACGGCACGATGTCGAACCCCGACGTGCCCGCCGACTACAAATGGGACGCGAACACGCTGCGCCTGCGGGTCCACCTCGGCGACCGCGTGTACGACGCCGTCGAGGCGACGATCGACTTCCCGCAGCCGCGGCTCCTCGCCCTCGCGCCGTCCGTCGGCGCCGGCGACGAGGAGGTGCGGCTCCAGCTCGGCTTCCCGTTCGCCGATTATCAGCCGACCGGCTACTTCGCGCCGGCCGGCCAGGAGGTCTCCATCACCGTCTACGGCCACGCGCCGGGACTGGAAGTGCTGGTCGGCGCCCCGGGAATAGCGAACCGGGACGACCCCAAGCAGTTCGCCCCCAGCCTGCGCGTGACCGCACTCAAACCCGGCATCAACAAGATCACCGACCCGTACGGCGGCATCATCCACCTGCGCCGCACCACCCCCTCCGGCGAAGGCGAACCGGCGTGGCTGCTCCTGGGCGGCACCGCGCGGCCCGTCCCCTACCACGTCCAGGGGAAGACGACCGCCGCCCAGTGGCGCGTCATGCTGGACAAGACGACGGCCCCCGAGGTCGAGATGGTCAGCGAACGCGTCGTCATCGCCGCACTGCTGCCCACCGCCCGCCGCTACAAGGACGTCGACCCGGCCGCCACACTCGCCGCGCACCACGACGTCGTCACCATCTCCGAGGCGGTCAGCGGCATGGACGGCAGCTCCCCGGTCCACGCGCCGCCCACGCTGCGGCTGTACGCGGTGGAGACGAGCAGTGGCGCGCCCCCGCACGCGGCGTCGGGGTACATCGGCCTCCCGCACGAGGATCAGCCCGGCTACTTCATGAACGCGCTGCTTTCCGAGGCAGCCCGCAACTCCTGGGTCATGCTGCACGAATACGGCCATCACTTCCAGCAGGACACCACCTACGGCGACCCCGAAGGAATCACCGAGATATCGGTCAACCTCTACGCGCTGGCCGTCAACCAGAAATTCCACAACGAGCGCACCGACGAATTCCCGGGACGCTGGCCCGCCACCCAGAAATACCTGGCCCTGCCCCGTTCGGAAAAGAAATTCGGGGCGGGCGACTCCGATCCTCAGGCGATCTTCGAGCAGTTGCGGCTCGGCCTCGGGCCGGGTTTCCTGCCCGCCTGGCACAAGCACGTCCGCGCCGTGCACGGGAACACGACGAGCACCTACGAGCGCAAGAAGTGGTTCGTGGTCTCGGCCTCCACCGCTGCCGGCCGCGACCTCACCGGATTCTTCGCCGACTGGGGCCTACTCAAGGAGAGCGAAACGGACATCTGGGACGCCGTCCGCGCCCTGGCCCTGCCCAAGCCCGACACCGACCTGACCAAGATCCGCCCCTATACGTGACACGCCCGGGCCCGGCGGCCCCGTCGCCGGGCTTCCCGCGTTCAGGCGTCGGGCGCGGTGCTGGACGACTCGACCGGCAGAAGGAGCGTGGCCAACGCGGCGCGGCAACGAACGCGCGAGACGATCAAGATCCTGTGGTGAACGCCTTCGCCGAGCTCGGGTGGCCGGAGCCGGGTGATCAAGGTGCCCAGGAGAACTCGTTTGAACCCGTCAGTGCCCCGTGGGGGCGTTCATACCGACGGTCAAATGACGGTCAAACGATCAAGGGCCTGATCGCTGTCTCCAGCGATCAGGCCCTTGACCTGCAACTTCTGGGTCGGGGTGGCGGGATTTGAACCCACGGCCTCTTCGTCCCGAACGAAGCGCGCTGCCAAGCTGCGCTACACCCCGGTGGCTCAGGGAATCCCCTGCGCCTCGGCAAGTCTAGCGGACTTTGGCCATGCTTGTGCCATCAGCGGGCTGGGCGGCGGGGCACAAGTGTGAGCAGTGTGGCCTCCGGTGGGCAGGAGAAGCGGACCGGCGCGTAGGGCGAGGTGCCGAGCCCCGCCGACACGTGCAGCCACGCGCTCTCGTGCCGGCTCAGGCCCTTGACCCGGGCGCGGTCGATGCCGCAGTTCGTCACCAGCGCGCCATAGAAGGGGATGCAGAGCTGGCCGCCGTGCGTGTGCCCCGCCAGCAGCAGCTGGTAGCCGTCGCCTGCGAACCGCGTCATGTTCCGCGGCTCGGGCGAGTGCATGACGCCCAGCCGGAGGTCGGCGTCCTCGGGGGCCGGGCCGGCGATCTCGTCGTACCGGTCCCGGTCGATGTGCGAGTCGTGGATGCCGCCCACGTGGATGTCCAGGTCGGCGACCTTCAGGCGGGCCGTCCGGTTGTTCATGTCCAGCCAGCCCGCCGCGGTCATCGCGGACCCCAGCTCATCCCACGGCAGGTTGGGGATGTGCTGCCGGGCGTCGTTCTTCGACGTACGCCACAGGTAGCGAGCGGGGTTCTTCGGCTTGGGGGCGTAGAGGTCGTTGGACCCGTAGACGAACAGGCCCGGCCGGTCGAGCAGGGGCTCCACCGCGCGCATGTACGGCCCGACCGCGTCGGGGTGCGCCAGGGTGTCGCCCGTGTTGACCACGAGGTCGGGCTGCAGGGACGCGAGTGACCGGACCCAGTTGATCAGCCGGGAACGTCCGGGCGTGAGATGGAGGTCGGAGATCTGCAGGATGCGGATCGGACGGTGTCCCGGAGCCAGCACGGGCACGTCGAAACGCCGCAGGCGGAACCAGTTGCGCTCCACGACGGAGGCGTAGCCGAGACCGGCCACACCGAGACCGAGGAGGGACAAGGGCACCGCGGCAGCTTTCCTCACACAGCCATCATGCCTGACGCCGCTTCCTGCTCGGCATAACGTGGCGAGAATCGGGCGGCTGACGCGGCAAGATGGACCCATGAGTGCGTTGAAGGACAAGCTGAAGGCCGACCTCGCGGCCTCGATGAAAGCCCGCGACGAGGTGCGTCTTCGGACGATTCGGATGGCCCTCGCCGCCGTGAACGTGGAGGAGGTCGCGGGCAAGGCGGCGCGGGAGCTCTCGGACGACGAGGTCGTCAAAGTGCTGACCCGCGAGGCGAAGAAGCGCCGTGAGGCGTCCGAGGCCTTCGCCAACGCCGGCCGCGCCCAGCAGGCTCAGGCGGAGCTCGACGAGCAGGCCGTCCTGGAGGGGTACCTTCCCGCCCAGCTCTCCGACGAGGAGCTGGGCCGGCTCGTGGACGAGGCGATCGCGGAGAGCGGCGCGGAGGGGCCCAAGGCGATGGGCCAGGTCATGAAGGTCCTGAACCCGAAGGTCGCGGGCCGGGCCGAGGGCGGCCGGGTCGCGCAGGCCGTCCGCGCCCGCCTCTCCGGCTGACCTCGTGGTCCTCCCCTCGGCGTGAGGGGAGGACTTCCGCCTCAGTGGACGGCCGGGACGATCGGGGGGTTGTTCATCCCGAAGGGGTTGTCGCCGCCGTTGCCACGGCCGTCGCCGCCGTTACCCCCGTCGCCCCCATGGTCGCCGCCATCACCGTGGTCGCCATGGTCGCCATGGTCGGGCCGCTTCGGCGGGGGAGCACACTGCTGGCTACACCCACCGAACCGCGACATGTCCGGCGCGACGAAGGACGACGGGTCGATGTCCTTCAGCGCCGAGAGCATGGTGGCCTTCCAGATGGGGCCGGGAATGCTGGCGCCGAAGACGGAGCCGTACGACCGCCCGCCGATGACCTGGTTGCTCAGGGGATACCGCACGGGGCCGCGCGGGTCGCCGAGGCTGACCGCTCCGGCCAGGTCGGGGGTGTATCCGGCGAACCACACAGTCCGTGACTGGTCACCCGTTCCGGTCTTGCCGGCGGCGTCCCTGCCGATGCCGCCCACCTGCGACATGGTGCCCTTGGTGAAGACGCCCTGGAGGATGTAGCTGGTCGCGTCGGCGATCTCCGGCTCCAGCACCTGCTTGCACTCCGGCTTGAACGGCGTGACCTTGTTGAACCGGTCGGTGATCTCGGTGATCGCCATCGGCGGGCAGTACTTCCCGCGTGCGCCGAGCGTGGCGTACGCGGTGGCGACCGTCACCGGGTCCATCTCGTTGAAGCCGAGGGTGAAGGTCTGGAACTCGCGGAGCTTCTGGCCGTCGGCGCGCTTGATGCCGAGGTCCTTCGCGGTCTTGACGACGTCGCAGAGGCCGACCTTCCGCTCCAGCGTCATGAAGAAGGTGTTGATCGAGCCCCACGTGCCGGTCTGCAGGGTCTTGAATCCGCCGCCGCCCTCGGAGTTGTGCTGGTCCGCAGTCGGGTCGCCGACGTTCTCACCCTTGCAGTTCTTGAAGTCCGAGTAGCCGTTCGCCCGGAACGTGCTGCCGATGCTGAAGCCGTCATTGAACTTCATGCCCTCCTTGAGGGCGGTGACCAGCGTGAACACCTTGAAGGTGGACCCGGCCTGGAAGCCCGTGCCGCCGCCGTGCTCGCTGTCGGCGACGATGTTGAACGACATCTCGTTCTTCTTGCGGTTGGTGCCGAACTTCCGGCTCGACGCCATCGCCCGGATCGCGCCGGAGCCCGGCTCGACGAGCGCCTCGGACGCCACCGGCTTGTCGGACGGGTGGACGTACTTCTTGATCGCCTTCTCGGCGGCCTTCTGCATGTCCCGGTCGATCGTGGTCCTGATCGTGAGGCCGCCGCGGTTCAGGAACTCCCGGCGGGCCTTCTCCGTCTTGCCGAACTGCGTGTCGTGCAGGATCTCGTTCTGGACGTACACGCAGAAGTACGGGAACTCGCTCTCCTCGCACCCGCCGGGGATCGGCTTGTCCTTGTATCCGAGCTTCTTCGCCTTGGCCTCGGCGGCCTCCGCCGGAGTGATGATCTTCAGCTGCGGATCGGCCATGCGGTCGAGCACGACGTTGCGCCGCTCAAGGAGGCGCTGCCTGTTGTCCTTGCCCAGGTTCGGGTCGGTCGCGTTCGGGTTCTGTACGGCCCCCGCCAGCGTCGCCGCCTCGCTCAGGTTCAAGTCGGAGGCGTGCTTCCCAAAGAACCGCTTGGCGGCCGCCTCGATGCCGTACGCGCTCGCGCCGAAGTAGGCGATGTTGAGGTAGCGGTTGAGGATCTCGTCCTTGCTGTACTTCTTCTCGATGGCCATGGCGTAGCGGATCTCGTTGAGCTTCCGCGAGAAGGTCGGCGCGATGGCGGCGGCCTTCTCCTCATCGGTCTCGGCCTTGTTGAAGATGACCTGCTTGACGTACTGCTGGGTGATGGACGAGCCGCCCTGGGTGACGCCGCCTCTGGTCAGGTTCTTGATGAGCGCGCGGCTCGTGCCCTCGAGGTCGAGCGCGCCGTGCTCGTAGAAGCGGAAGTCCTCGATCGCGACGATGGCCTTGCGCATGATGGGCGCGACCTTGTCCAGCGGCACCGACTCCCGGTTCTGGTAGTAGAACTGGGCGATCTGCTTGCCGTTCGCGTCGAGCAGCGTCGTCTTCTCGGGGAGCGGCGGTTCGGCCAGGTCCTCGGGCGCCAGGCGCAGAGCCTCGGTGGCCGACTTGACCGTCACGCCGGCGCCGCCGACCCCGGGCAGCGCGATCGCGGCGGCCAGCAGCCCCGCCACGCCGGCCGCGGCGATGAGCCGCAGGACGCTCGCGAACGCCGACCCCTCAGCTTTGCCTCTCGCTTGCACGAAACCAAGGGTACGTCGGAAAGGGCGCTCGATCCGCATCGGCACGCATTACCCATTCGCGGGGGGGACTAGTCATTCCCGGCCACATGGCCTGACATGACCATGCAAGAAATTGGTCCCCCCGGGGACTGTCGGATCGATCGTCTCGTTGCGTACTTTCTCCTCTGCGGCTACTGCAACAAGGAGGCTCGACGCCCGCGCCCGTCGGCCGAAATGACGACTGACCACCTAAGGGGAGTGGGGTCGAACATGTGGATCACGGATTGGACCTCCCGTGCCGCCTGCCGAGGTGCGGATCCTGACGCGCTTTTCGTGCAAGGCGCCGCGCAGAACCGGGCGAAGCTGATCTGCCGAGGATGCCCTGTCCGAACCGAGTGCCTCGCCGATGCGCTGGACAACCGCATCGAGTTCGGGGTGTGGGGCGGGATGACAGAGCGGGAACGCCGAGCGCTGCTGAGGCGCCGGCCGGACGTCGACTCCTGGCGCGACCTGCTGGAGTCGGCGAAGGAAGAGTACGAGCGCACCAACGAGCTGATCGCCGGCTGATGCGCCTCCTATGACGCGAGGAGTTGTCCGATCTGGCGGAGACCCGCCAGATCGTGCACATCCTCCGGCATCGCGGGGACCTGCGCCATGGGCACCGTGGGGTGCGCCGAGGTGAAGTGCTCCTGCTCCCGCTGCTCCCGGGCGGCCAGCTGCATGCGGGCGGCGTGCAGGCGAAGCACGGCGGCCGTCAGCTCGTGCTCGCCCTTGGCCTCCAGGTCTTCGGCGGCCGCGGAGCTGCGGGCGGCCGACAGGCCCTGCGCCCGCGACAGGTGCACGCGGTTGACCACGACTCCGGCGAGGGGCATGCGCTCCTCGGCGAGCCGTTCCACGAAGTACGAGGCTTCCCGCATCGCGTCGCGCTCGGGAGCCGCCACTACGAGGAAGGCGGTGCCGGGCGCCTGCAGCAGCCGGTAGGTCTGGTCGGCGCGCTGCCGGAAGCCCCCGAAGACCGCGTCGAGCGCGGACACGAACATCTGAATGTCCTTCAGCACCTGCGCGCCGAGCACCTTCGTCAGCATTCCGGCGACGATGCCGAAACCCGCGTTGAGCACCTTGAACGCGCTCCGGCCGCCCACCTTCGCGGGGGCCGTCAGGATGCGGATGAGCCGTCCGTCGAGGAACCGGCCGAGCCTCTCGGGGGCGTCGAGGAAGTCGAGCGCCGACCGTGACGGCGGCGTGTCCACCACGATGAGATCCCAGTCGCCGGACCGGCGGAGCTGGCCCAGCTTCTCCATGGCCATGTACTCCTGCGTGCCGGAGAAACTCGACGACAACGACTGATAAAAGGGATTTGTCAGGATTTGCTGGGCTCGCTCGGGATCGGCGTGGGCCTCGATGATCTCATCGAAGGTCCGCTTCATGTCGAGCATCATCGCGTGCAACTCGCCACCGGCGCCGTTGACGTCCGTGACCCGGCGGGGAGTGTTGTCGAGCTCGGTGAGGCCCATCGACTGGGCCAGCCGCTTGGCGGGGTCCACGGTCAGCACGACGGCCGACCGGCCGCGCTCGGCGGCGCGCAGCCCCAGCGCCGCCGCCGTCGTGGTCTTCCCGACGCCGCCCGAGCCGCAGCACACGATGATCCGCGTGTTGTCGTCGTCCAGAATGGCGTCGATGTCCAGCGCGGGCGCGCTCCTGCTCACAGGTGAACCTCCCTCATGCGGCGCCCTGCTTGCGGATCGCCTCGGCGAGCTCGTAGAGGCCGGCCAGGTCGGCGCCGTCGGGCAGCAGCGGCAGGTCGTAGCATGGCACGCCCGCGGCCTCCAGCGAGAGGCGCTCGCGCTTCTCCAGCTCGGTGCGGCGGGCGTGCTCGGAGACCTCCTGGGCCAGAGCCTCGGCGACCTTCGAGGCGTCGGCCTTGCCGTCCGCCAGGCCGGCGGCCTTCAGCCCCAGCATCAGCTCGGAATGGTCGAACCGGTTGTGGTAGGCCGCGTCCAGCACGGGGCCGGGCAGCACCACGGGCCGCACCATGTTGATGAAGATCCCGCCGACCGGCAGCTTCGCCGTACGCAACTCGGCGATGCCGTCGAGCGTCTCCTGGACGGGCATCTCCTCCAGGAGAGTCACGAAATGCACCGCGGTGTCGGGGGAGGCGACGACCCCGCGCACCATGTCGGCGTGGTTCCTGACCGGCCCGACCCTCGCGAGTCCGGCGACCTCCTGGGTGACGTTGAGAAACCGGGCGATCCGTCCCGTCGGGGGAGCGTCCATGACGATCGCGTCGTACACGCGATCGCCCGACTTGTCGCGGCGCCGTACGGCTTCGCTGGCCTTGCCCGTCACGAGGACGTCGCGCAGGCCGGGGGCGATGGTGGTGGCGAAGTCGACCACGCCCATCTTGGTGAGCGCCTTGCCCATGCGCTTGATGCCGTAGAACATCTCGAGGTATTCGAGCAGGGCCTCTTCCGGGTCGAGGGCCAGCGCGTAGACGTCCCCGCCGCCGGGCGCCACGGCGATCTTCCGCTCCTCGTACGGCAGGGGCGGCAGGTCGAAGATCTGGGCGATGCCCTGCCGTCCCTCGACCTCCATGAGCAGCACCTTGCGGCCGCCGGCGGCCAGGGCGAGCGCGAGCGCCGCGGCCACCGTGGTCTTCCCGGTGCCGCCCTTACCGCTGACGACGTGCAGCCGCACGCCGTCCCAGTCGATGTCACGAGCTGTTTCTGCGCCCACGTTCCGAAGGCTACCCAAAGGTCACATCCTGATTCGCAGGGGTGGTCTGCGAGGGGAACCTTGTGGTACGGCTCACGCGTCGATTGGGTAAGACCCGATTAAAGGGCGCTCCCCCCACAAAGGAGGTACCGACCATGGAGTCGGTGCTGTTCGCGTTGGTTCTCGTACTGGGCTTCCTGCTACTCATCGCGGTGGCCCGGGGCGTGCGAATCGTGCAGCAATTCGAGACGGGCATCGTCTTCCGGCTGGGCCGGATCCAGCCGAGCGTCCGGGGCCCCGGCCTGCATCTGATCGTGCCGCTGATCGACCGCATGCAAAAAGTGAACATGCAAATCATCACGATGGGCGTGCCCGCGCAGGAGGGCATCACTCGTGACAATGTCTCGGTCCGCGTCGACGCGGTCGTGTACTTCCGGGTCATCGACCCGATCAAGGCGGTCGTCAACGTCCAGAACTACCTGTTCGCGGTCTCCCAGGTCGCCCAGACCTCTCTGCGCTCCGTCATCGGCCAGTCCGAGCTCGACCAGCTCCTCTCCGACAGGGACGCGCTGAACGCCCAGCTCAAGAGGGTCATCGACGAGCCGACCGAGGGCCCGTGGGGCATCCGGATCGAGCGAGTCGAGATCAAGGACGTCGCCCTGCCGGAGGGCATGAAGCGGTCGATGTCCCGCCAGGCCGAGGCCGAGCGGGAGCGGCGGGCGCGCATCATCACGGCGGACGGCGAGTTCCAGGCGTCCAAGCGCCTCGCCGCCGCCGCACGCGAGATGTCGTCAGACCCGGCGGCGCTGCAGCTTCGCATGCTGCAGACCGTGGTCGAGGTCGCCGCGGAGAAGAACAGCACGCTCGTCATGCCGATGCCGGTCGAGCTGCTGCGCTTCTTCGACCGGATGGCTCCCGCCCCGGAACAGGCCGAGCCGAAAGCCCCGGTGGAGGAGCCCGAGCCGGTGGAGGAAGCGATCAACGAGCTGCCGGCCGTCGACGCCCCCGTGCTGGAAGCACAGGAGCCGCGGAGCGTCCAGCCTCGATAGCCTGTCCGCATGACCAAGTGGGAATACGTCACGGTGCCGCTGCTCACCCATGCGACCAAGCAGATTCTGGACAACTGGGGTGAGGACGGCTGGGAGCTCGTCTCGGTGATTCCGGGGCCCAACCCGGAGCAGCTCGTCGCCTACATGAAGCGGCCCAAGTGATGAGCACGCCGGAGCAGCGGATCGAGAAGCTCGGGCTCGTGCTGCCCGAGGTCGTGCCCCCGTTGGCCGCCTACGTGCCGGCCGTACGGACGGGTGACTACGTGTACACCTCCGGCCAGCTCCCCCTGGTGGGCGGGAAGCTCGGCGTCACCGGCAAGGTCGGCGCCGAGGTCTCGGCCGAGGAGGGGCGGGAGCAGGCCCGCATCTGCGCGCTGAACGCCTTGGCGGCGGTCAGGTCCGTGGTGGGGGACCTCTCGAAGGTCGTCAGGATCGTCAAGGTGGTCGGGTTCGTGGCGAGCGCGCCGGGCTTCACGGGACAGCCCCAGGTCGTGAACGGCGCGAGTGAGCTGCTGGGAGAGGTCTTCGGGGAGGCCGGGACGCACGCGCGCAGCGCCGTGGGCGTCGCCGTCCTGCCCCTGGACGCCCCCGTGGAAGTCGAGATCATCGCCGAAGTGCGCGCGTGATCACCCCCGCCCGCGACGCGGCCACCGTGGTGCTGCTCCGCGACGACCCGCTTGAGGTCTACCTCCTCAAGCGGACGGCGACGATGGCCTTCGCGGCGGGGGCGTACGTCTTTCCCGGGGGTTCCGTCGACCCCCGGGACAGCGACCACGCGGTCACCTGGGCCGGTCCCTCGCCCGCCGAGTGGGGTGAGGCGTTCCTGGCCGACGAGAGGACGGCGCGCGGCCTCGTCTGCGCCGCCGTACGGGAGACCTTCGAGGAGTCGGGGGTGCTCCTGGCCGGGCCCGACGCCGCGACCGTCGTGGCGGACACCACCGGCGAGGACTGGGAGGCCGACCGGCTGGCGCTGATCGGCCGCACGCTCTCGTTCGCGGACTTCCTCGACCGCCGCGGGCTCGTGCTCAGGTCCGACCTGCTCAAGGCGTGGGGACACTGGATCACGCCGGAGGTCGAGACGCGGCGGTTCGACACGAGGTTCTTCGTGGCGGCCCTTCCGCCCGGCCAGCGGACGCGTGAGGTGGGCGGCGAGGCCGACGCCGTGGCGTGGATGAAGCCCGGGATCGCGCTCGCCCGCGCCATGGCGGGCGACATCCTCATCATGCCGCCGACGTTCCACACATTGACCGAGGTGGCGGCGTTCGAGACGATCGACGGCGTGTTCCAGCACGACCAGAAGATCATCACAATCATGCCCATCGTCAAGGACGGTGAGATCATCGTGACCGTCGCCCCGGAGGACATCGCGTGAGCGGGCTGCGCATCCCCGTGGACGGGCCGGACGGGTCGGGTACGGCCAACGCCGTCAACCTGCTCGCCCCCAACCCGTCGCCCATGACGCTCGACGGCACGAACACGTGGGTCGTCGGGCGGGCGGAGGCCGTGCTGGTCGTCGATCCGGGGCCGGATGACGACGCGCACCTCAAGCGGGTCGCCGGTCACCTGTCGGACCGCAGGGTCGAGGCGATCCTGCTCACCCACGGGCACCCCGACCACAGCGGAGGCGCCGGGAAGCTCGCCGAGATGGTCGGCGCGCCGGTCCGCGCCCTCGACCCCCAGCACCGGCTGGGCGGCGAAGGTCTGGGTGACGGGGACGTCCTGACCGCCGGCGGCCTCGAGCTCAGGGTGGTCGGCACGCCGGGGCACTCGTTCGACTCGCTGTGCTTCTGGCTCCCCGAGGACCGGGCCATGCTGACGGGAGACACGATCCTGGGTCGCGGCACGACCGTCATCGCGCCCGACGGCGATCTCGCCGACTACCTGCGCAGCCTCGACCAGCTCAGGCAGCGCGCCGAGATGCTGGAGGCCGAGGCGCTGCTGCCGGGCCACGGGCCCGTGCTCCCCGACCCGATCGGCGTCCTCGACGGCTACATCGCCCACCGGCGGCAGCGGCTGGAGCAGATCCGCGAGGCCATCCGCCAGGGAGCCAGGGACGCGCACGAGATCGTCGAGATGGTCTACGCCGACGTGGACCGGTCCCTGTGGCCCGCCGCGGAGATGTCCGTGGCGGCCCAGCTCAACTACCTCAAGACGCTCTAGCGGGACCCTAACGGGACCCTAACGGGACCCTAACGGGAGCGGTTGTAGAGCCGCTCCATGTCCATGATCACTACGGCCTTCGCCTCGATCCGCAGCCAGCCGCGCTGGGCGAAGTCGGCCAGGGCCTTGTTGACCGTCTCCCGCGAGGCGCCCACGAGCTGAGCCAGCTCCTCCTGGGTGAGGTCGTGGTGGACCCGCACGCCGTCGTCGACCTTCTGCCCGAAGCGGTCGGCCAGGTCGAGAAGCTGCTTGGCGACGCGGCCCGGCACGTCGGTGAAGACCAGGTCGGCCAGCACGTCGTTGGTGCGGCGGAGCCGCTGGGCCAGGGCGCGGAGCAGGTGGAGGGCGACCTCGGGACGGCCGGTCAGCCAGGGCCGCAGGTCGTCATGGCCGAGCCCGGCCAGCCGTACGTCCGTCAGGGCGATGGCGGAGGCCGTACGGGGGCGGGGGTCGAACAGCGACAGCTCGCCGAACATCTCTCCGGGGCCGAGCACGCTCAGCAGGTTCTCACGGCCGTCGGGAGCGGTGCGGGCAAGCTTGATCTTGCCTTCGAGCACGACGTAGAGCCGGTCGCCGGTCTCGTTCTCGCTGAACAGCGTCCTGCCCTTGGACAGCTCGACCTCGGTGATGCTCGTCCTCAGCGCCGCGGCGCTCTCTCGGTCGAGTGCGGAGAACAGGGGCGCCTTGCTCAGTACGTCTTCGGTGCTCACGATGCCTCCCTTCGCCATTGTGACCCACCCGGTCCGCGTAGGCTTACGGGGTGCCCCGCAAAGTCCCATCGGCTGGGGAGTCCCGGCTCGCTCTCGTACGCCGTGCCCGGCGGATCAACAGAATCCTGGCCGAAACCTATCCTGACGCCCATTGCGAGCTCGACTTCGGGAACCCCCTGGAGCTGCTGGTCGCCACGATCCTCTCGGCGCAGTGTACGGACAAAAGGGTCAATATGGTTACTCCGGTACTTTTCGCGAAGTATCGGACGGCGGCGGACTACGCCGGGGCCGACCGCGCCGAGGTGGAAGAGATCATCAAGTCGACCGGATTCTTCCGGGCCAAGACCACCAGCATCATCGGCATGGCCCAGGCCCTCTGCGAGCGCCACGGCGGCGCGGTGCCCGGCACGCTCAAGGAACTGGTCAAGCTTCCCGGCGTCGGCCGCAAGACCGCCAACGTGGTGCTCGGCAACGCCTTCGGCATCCCCGGCATCACCGTGGACACCCACTTCCAGCGGCTCACGAGACGATTTGGCTGGACCACTGAGACCGATCCCGTCAAAATCGAGCACGAGGTCGGCGACCTGATCCCCAAGTCCGAGTGGACGATGCTGTCCCACCGGCTCATCTGGCACGGCCGCCGCATCTGCCACGCCCGCAGGCCGGCCTGCGGCGTGTGCCCGGTCGCCGCGCTCTGCCCGTCGTACGGCACGGGCCCCACGGATCCGGAAGAGGCGAGGAAACTCGTCCGGACCGGCCCGTTCTCATAGGAGGTGGTCGTGGTTCCCCACTGGCTGAAGGGTCTGGCGGCGAAAGCCGCGCACACCCCCGTCCCGACGGCGTTGCGGCCGCCCGCGAACGGCGGAGGGCGGCACGCGGCGGTCCTCCTGCTGTTCGGGGAGGGGCCGCAGGGGCCGGACATCCTGCTGATCCAGCGCAGCTCCAAGGGCCGCGTGCACGCCGGTCAGCCCGCCTTCCCCGGCGGCGGCGTGGACCCCGGCGATGACGGCCCGGTCGGCGCCGCGCTGCGAGAGGCGGAGGAGGAGACCGGCCTCGACCCGCACGGCGTCGAGGTCGTCGGGACCATGCCGGAGCTCTACGTCTGGCGCAGCGACAACCGGGTCACGCCCGTCCTGGCCTGGTGGCACACGCCTTGTGAGGTGCACGCCGCGTCCCCCGACGAGGTCGAGGCCGTCGAGCGGATCCCCATCGCCGAGCTGGTCGATCCGGCGAACCGGCTCCGGCTCCGGCTGCGCCACCCCCTCCCGTCCCCGGCGTTCCGCGTGCGCGGCCTGCTCGTGTGGGGATTCACGGCCGGGGTGCTCGACGGCGTGCTCGCGGCCGCCGGGTTCGAGCAGCCGTGGGACCGGTCACGGATCGAGGACCTGCCCCCCGAAGTCCTCGATCTTTCCGCCCGAGGCTAGTCTCAGGCCGAGCGAGGCCCAGTCGGCGACGTCCTCGTCCGGGTCGTCCGCCAGGCGGCCCAGCGCCGCGAGGCCCGCCGCGTCCGGCGGCTTGCCGAGGACGTTCGGCAGGGCGTAGGCGGCGCCGTACCGGACGGTGGCCCTGTCGTGCGTGGACAGCTCGATCACCGACGGCAGCGCCCGAGGGTCTCGAAGGTGGCCGAACGCGATCAGCACGGCGTACAGGACCTGGGAGTCGGTCTCGCTCGCGGCGAGGTAGCGCAGAACGGGAAGCGTCCGGTCGGCGAACGGCCGGTCGCGTCCGAGCTCCCCCAGTATGTCCACCCCCAGCACCCGCTCCGCGGCCGTGGCGCTCGCGCACAGCCGCCTGGCCACGGTGAAGGTCTCCAGGTCACCGCGTCCCTGCAGGACGGAGATCGCCTGCCAGCGCACGGCGCCGTCCGGATCCCTGTCGTTCAGCGCCATCTGGATCAGATCGTCGACGGTCTCGCCCCCCATGACGTCACGATATCGAGCGGACCTCCGGGACGTCTGCACGATGACGGGCGTGGCTGGATACCGTTGAGGCTGTGCGCGGTGATCTCCTCGACCTCATCCTGATCGGCCTGGTGCTGGCCTTCGCTGTGTCCGGATACCGGCAGGGCTTCATCATCGGGGCTTTCAGCTTCGTCGGTTTCGTCGGCGGGGCCTTCCTCGGCATGTTCATCGCGCCGCCGATCGCCGGGGCGATCGTGAGCGGCGACATCGAGAGGGCGCTGCTGGCCATCGTGATCGTCTTCCTGACCGCGACGATCGGGCAGTTCGCGTCGTCCACCATCGGGGCGGTGGTGCGCAGCCACGTGACCTGGGAGCCGGCGCGGGTGGTGGACGCCTTCGGCGGCTCGGTGGCCAGCGGCCTGTCCGTCCTGCTGATCGCGTGGCTGCTCGGGTCGCTGATCGTGTCCATGAGCTTCCCGCTGCCGAAGGAGCAGGTCAACGGCTCGCTCGTCTGGCAGGCCGTGGACGAGGCCATCCCGAACGGCGTGCGTGCCCTGCAGAAGCCGTTCAGGGACTTCGTGGACTCCTCGGAATGGCCCCAGGTGATCACCTCGATCGGCGGCCAGAACGTGGCGCCGCCCGACGAGGGGGTCCTCACCGGGAGCGCCGGCCTGACCCGGGCGCGCAGGGCCATCGTGAAGGTGCAGGGCACCGCTCCGAGCTGCCGCAAGCGCATCGAGGGCACCGGGTTCGTCTACGCTCAGCACAAGGTCATGACCAACGCCCACGTGGTCGCCGGGGTGACGCAGGAGCTGCGGGTCACGGACTCGGACGGGACCTCGCACGACGCCCGTGTGGTGCTCTACAACCCGGACAGGGACATCGCCATCCTGTTCGTGCCAGACCTCCAGACGGGGTCGCTGCGCTTCGACTACTCGGCCAAGAGCCGAGACAGCGCGATCATCGCCGGATATCCCAAGGGCCACGGGTTCACGCCGCTGGCCGCCAGGATCCGGGTCAAGCAGCGGGCGGAGTCGTACGACATCTACAACCAGCACAAGGTGGACCGCGAGGTCTACGCGATCCGGGGCAAGGTCCAGCCGGGTAACTCGGGCGGCCCGCTGCTCAGCCCGGACGGCAAGGTCTACGGAGTGATCTTCGCGGCGGCCACCGACCAGCCGGAGACGGGTTACGCCCTGACCGCCGAGGAGGTCCTCCCCGACGCCGAAGACGGCAGCGGCGCGGTCGTCCGGGTGGACACCCAAGACTGCGACTAACCGCACCCACCCCCGGTCGTGATCATGCGCGGATTCCCGAACAGGCCACCTGGCCTGGCGGAACACCCTCAGTGATCATGCAGGAGGCTCAGGATTAGTGTGATGGCAGCGGTTCCATCGACGTCCCCGGCGTCGATGTCCACGATGATCCGGTCGGCGGCCAGAGCCAGTGACCTCAAGTCCAGCCCGTACGGCCGGCTGGAGCCGTACGAGCCGAGACGGGCGGCCCCACGGGTCAGCAGGGCGGCGGCCCCCGACGGGTTGCCACGCTGCACATGGGTCAGGCCCACGCATATCTGAGCGAGTCCCTGCCAGAGGTCCCGCTCGTCGGCGGGGCCGGTCTTCCAGCGCGCCTCCAGGACCTCGTGGGCGTGAAACGGTCGTTCGGCGGCCAGCAGCCGTGCGGCCTCTTGGAGCGCTTCCCGGCCGTCCGGCGCGTAGTCGTCCGGGACGCGGGGCACGCCTTCCGCGCCGCGCGGCAGCGGCCTGCCGTACTCGTCACGGGGACGCGAGCTCCGCGGCCTGCCCGCGTCGTCACGGTCACGCATCATTTCTCCACAGTGCATGATCACGGCTGGTGTTTGGCCGGCTCAAGGTGATTGACCGGGACTCTCTGCATGATCACACACAAGGGGGGTGCAGGTCGGCCCGGCCCGCCGGGAACCTATGCATGATCACCCACCAGTGGTCAGCGGTCCGGTTCGGGGTCGGACAGCCAGCCGATCAGCTCGCTGTCGAACTGCTCCGGCCGCTCCTCGTGCGGGAAGTGACCGGCCCCCTCGATCAGCCTCCACCGGTACGGCGCGGCCACGAAACGGCTGGACCCCTGAGCCGTCCGGGGGAGGACGCGGGTGTCCAGGGCGCCGTGCAACTGCAGGGTCGGCGCCTCGATCTCCGTGCGCATCTGCCGCACGTAACGCACCCCGTCCGGCCGGAACTGCGACCGCGCGAACCAGCGGTGGTATTCCAGCGCGCAGTGTGCCACGGCGGGGATCTGGAACGCCTCCTGGTAGCGGTGGGCGACATCCTCCGGCGGCCACTCGGGCCCCGACCACTCGTCGATCAGGCGTCCCACCAGCGCGCCGTCGTCGGCCGTCAGCCTGTGCTCGGGCAGCACCGGAAGCTGGAAGGCCAGGCTCGCCCCGCTGGCCCTGAGCTGGCCGAAGGGGTCCGTGAGCAGCGCCGAGCGCATGCGCAGCGGGTGCGGCGCGGACACCGGCACCAGCCGGCGCACCACCTTCGGGTCGAGCACGCTCATCGTCCAGGCCAGCAGCCCGCCCCAGTCGTGGCCGACCACGACGGCCCCCGTCTCGCCGAGGGCGCGGACCAGCCCGGCGGCGTCCACGGCGAGGGTCGGCAGGTCATACCCCCGCGGCGGCTTGTCGCTCGCGCCGTATCCCCGCAGGTCGGCCGCCACCGCGCGGAAGCCCGCCTTCGGCAGCGAGACGAGCTGGTGCCGCCAGGTCCACCAGAACTGGGGAAAGCCGTGCAGCAGCAGCACGAGGGGGCCCTCGCCCGCCTCGACCACGTGGAACCGGGTGCCCCCGGCGTGGACGGCGCGGTGGGTCCAGGGGCCCTCGACCTCTACGACCGACTCGTCAAGTGGCATCGGTCACGGACTCTCGGTGGGCGCCCACCTGCCCGGCGGTCGGCGGGGCGGGCGGCTTCGGCGCGCCCAGCTCGGCGACCTCTTCCTCGACGCCCGTCTTGAGGCTCTTCAGGGTCCGGGCGGTGCGCTTCATCCCGGCCAGCCCCTTGAGGCGGCGGTAGCCGACGAACACCAGGAGCGCGGCCACGACCAGGTAGAACACGGTGACGATGAGAAACGCGAGCCATGGCGCCAGCCTGAGCGCCACCAGGCCGTACGCGATCGCGAACGAGGCCAGGATCAGGCACAGGTGCGCGATGAAGGCGGCGGCGCCGAAAAGCCCGGCCGCCATGCCGACCCGCTTGGCGTCGAACTTGAGCTCGGCCTTGGCCAGCTCGATCTCGGCGCGGACGAGGGTCGAGACATGATGACTGGCCTGGGCGACCAGCGCACCGAGCGATTCTTCCTCGGGCATCGGCGATCTCCTATCTGCGACTATCAGACATCATCTCGTGTCCGCCTGCGCACGCGCACGTGAAGCAGCGCCGCGGCCAGCACCGAGGCGGCGAAGCTGGAGATCAGCACCGCCGTGGTCACCCGGTGCGCTCCCTGGAAGGCCCTGTCCCCGATGAGCAGGGAGACCGTGAAGCCGATCCCGGCGAGCACGGAGGCCGCCGCCAGATCGCGCCAGTAGAGGTCCTCGCTGATCCTCGCGAAGCCGAGCCGCACCGACAACCAGGCGCCGCCGAACACTCCGATGAACTTGCCCACGAGAAGGCCCACTATGACACCGAGGGCGATCCTGTCGGTGAAGACGGACCCCAGTGACTGCGGGTCGAGCCGTACTCCGGCCGCGAGGAAGGCGAAGACCGGCACGGCCACCCCCGCGGAGATCGGCCGGACGACGTGGTCGGCCCGTGCGGCGGGGGAGAGTTCCCCGTCATCGTCGCCGTGGACGCTCGTCAGCAGCCCGCACAGCACGCCGGCGACCGTCGGGTGCACGCCGCTCTCGTGCAGCAGCACCCATGCGCCCACCCCGAGCGCGATGAACACCAGGGGGCTCCTCAGCCGCCTGCGCTGCAGGAACCAGTAGACCGCGAGAACGACCGCCGCCCCGAGCAACGGAACGAGATGGATCTGTTCGCTGTAGAAGAGGGCGATGATGCTGATCGCCCCGATGTCGTCCACGACGGCGAGCGTGAGGAGGAACGCCCGCAACGCGTCCGGCATCGCCGAGGCCGTCACGGCCAGCACGGCCAGCGCGAACGCGATGTCCGTGGCCGTCGGGATCGCCCAGCCCCTCGCGGCCCCGGGGACGCCGTGGCTCACCGCCAGATAGAGGATCGCGGGTACGGCCATGCCGGCCACGGCCGCCACGATCGGCAGGACGGCGTCTCGCAGCTTCCCGTGGGCGAACTCCTCCTTGACCTCGATCCCGGCGACGAAGAAGAAGATCGCGAGCAGCCCGTCCGCGGCCCATTGGTACACCGTGAGACCCAATGGGCCCGGGACGGCCGGCCTGAGCGACTCGTACGCGGCCGACCAGGGCGAGTTGGCCCAGATGAGCGCGGCGGCCGTCGCGATCAGCATGATCACGCCGCCGATCGTCTCGGTGCGGAGGGCCTCCGCGAGCTGGCGGGCGTACCAGACGGTGGGTCTCAGCGGCCAGTTCTTGGCGGTGCGGCGCATGATCTCCTCGGTGGCGTGGGACGTCATGGGGCGACTTGCCTGCTCGCCGACCAGACTTCCCGGCACACCTGGCCACAAGGCTACCCGGGTACGCGAAAGGCGCGGGCGCCACAGGCGCCCGCGCCTTCTCTCGTCAGTCCTCGCTCTTGGCGGTCGGCAGCTTCTCGGAGATGAGGCTCATGACCGAGCTGTCCGTCAGCGTCGTCACGTCACCGAGGGAGCGGTTCTCCGCCACGTCGCGCAGCAGACGGCGCATGATCTTTCCGGAGCGGGTCTTGGGCAGCTCGGGCACGACCATGATCTGGCGCGGCTTGGCGATCGGGCCCAGCGTCTTCGCCACGTGGGCGCGCAACTCGGCCGCGATGTCCGCGCTCTCCTCCGCGCTGCCGCGCAGGATCACGAACGCCACGATGGCCTGGCCGGTCACCGGGTCGGTCGCGCCCACCACGGCCGCCTCGGCCACCTTGGGGTGGCTGACCAGCGCGCTCTCGACCTCGGTGGTCGAGATGTTGTGGCCGGAGACCAGCATGACGTCGTCGACCCGGCCGAGGAGCCACAGGTCGCCGTCCGAGTCGCGCTTGGCGCCGTCGCCGGGGAAGTACATCCCCTCGAAGCGCGACCAGTAGGTGTCGATGTAGCGCTGGTCGTCGCCCCAGATCGTGCGGAGCATGGACGGCCACGGCTCCCGTACGACCAGGAAGCCGCCACCGCCGTTGGGGACGGACCTGCCCTCGTCGTCGACCACGTCGGCCACGATGCCGGGAAGCGGCCGCATGGCGGCGCCCGGCTTGGCCTCGGTGACGCCGGGGAGCGGGCTGATCATCATGGCGCCCGTCTCGGTCTGCCACCAGGTGTCCACCACCGGGCAGCGGCTGCCGCCGATGTGCTCCCGATACCAGACGTACGCCTCGGGGTTGATCGGCTCGCCGACCGACCCGAGCACCCGGAGAGACGACATGTCGAACTTGGCGGGGATGTCGTCGCCCCACTTCATGAACGTCCGGATGGCGGTCGGCGCCGTGTAGAGGATCGTGACCTTGTACTTCTGCACGACCTCCCAGAACCGCCCCTTGTGCGGCGTGTCCGGGGTGCCCTCGTAGATGACGCTGGTCGCCCCGTTGGCGAGCGGGCCGTACACGATGTAGGAGTGTCCGGTCACCCAGCCGATGTCGGCCGTGCACCAGTAGATGTCGGTCTCGGGCTTGAGGTCGAAGACCGCGTGGTGGGTCCAAGCCGTCTGGGTGAGGTAGCCGCCCGTGGTGTGGAGGATGCCCTTCGGCTTTCCGGTGGTGCCGCTGGTGTAGAGGATGTACAGCGGGTCCTCGGCGTCGTGCGGGACCGCCTCGTGCTCGGCGGGCTGCCGGTCCACGAGGTCGTGCCACCACACGTCCTTGCCTGTCGTCGCGACGTCCTGCCCGGTCCTGCGGACGACGAGCACGTGCTCGACTCCCGGGCACTCCGCGACCGCCTCGTCCACCGTCGGCTTGAGCGCGCTGGGCGCCCCGCGCCGGTAGCCGCCGTCGGCCGTGATGACGATCTTCGCGTCGGCGTCGTCGATGCGGCTCTTGAGCGCCGCCGCCGAGAAGCCGCCGAACACCACCGAGTGGATCGCGCCGATGCGGGCGCAGGCCAGCAGCGAGATGGGCAGCTCGGGGATCATCGGCATGTAGATGGCGACCCGGTCGCCCTTGCGGACGCCCAGCTCCTCCAGGGCGTTCGCCGCCTTGGAGACCTCCTTCTGGAGGTCCGCGTACGTGATCGTACGGCTGTCGCCCTCGGGCTCGCCCTCCCAGTAGTAGGCGACCTTGTCACCCCTGCCGGCCTCGACGTGGCGGTCGACGCAGTTGTAGGCGACGTTCAGTTTGCCGCCGACGAACCACTTGGCGAAGGGGGCCTTCCACTCCAGCGTGGTCTCCCAGCGCTGGGCCCATGCCAGCCGTTCTGCGGCGCGCTCCCAGAAGGCGAGCCGGTCCTCGGCCCCCTCCTCGTAGACGCCGGCCGTGACATTCGCGGCCGCTGCCAGGCCGGCTGGTGGGGCGAACCGCCGCGTCTCGTTCAGCAGGTTCGACAGAGTCTCCTGTGTCTCCTGACCGGGGGTCTCCGTGGCCACTCCGTACTCCTTTACGTTTCTGTCGGCCGCCTCGGCCAAGTTTGCGTGTCCCACTTCACCAGGCCAAGGGCGTCAAGTACAAGTAATCGGGCGGTCGTGAGCGGTTGCCATGTCGCCGGTGGGAATGGCGCTATAACTGGGCAATGTAGTGACTGGTGAGAAGTCGGCCAGCGGCGGGAGGTTCCTTACCCGCCGGTAAGGTCGGTTTCTGTGAATGACTCACTGGCTGCCATCGCCGAACTCCCCGGAGTGCCGGAAGCCGTACAGGAGGCCCGCGAGGCCGTCGACCGTCTCTATGGGCATCGGGTGCTGCGGCGGCGGAGCCCCGAGGTCTCGGCGGAGTCCGCTCTGCGCGGCGCGCGTGCCTCCGCCGCGCTGGAAGGCGTCGACGTGCCGCTTGAGCCGGTGAGGCTCGGCGAGGTGTCCGACCCGGTCGTCCAGGGAGCGCTGCGGGTCTCCGCCGAGCTGGGACGGCTGGGCAAGACGTGGCGATCGGCGCCGCGCCAGGTCCTCGCGCGGCTCCACACGCTGGCCGCGGCCGGCCTGAGCGCCGAGCCCGGCAGGCCGCGCACCGCGCCCACCGGTGCCGACCCGCTCGGGCTGGGGCCCGCCCCCGGTCCGGAGGAGACCGCCGTACGGATGTCCGCTCTGGCCGGCCTTCTCACCGGCACCACGAAGGCGCCGGCCCTGGTTCTCGCCGCGACAGCACACGCCGAGCTGGCCGTGCTCCGGCCGTTCGGGACGGCTGACGGCGTCGTCGCCCGGGCGGCCGAACGGCTCACCCTCGTGGAGCACGGGCTGGATCCCAAATCGCTCGTCGCGGTCGAGGTGGGCCACGTCGATCTCGGCGACGCGTACGCCGAGAGCCTGCGGGCCTACCTCAAGGGAACGGCGGAGGGCGTGGGCGGGTGGGTGAAGCACTGCGCGGCGGCCGTCGTCCTGGGGGCCCGCGAGACCACGGCGATCTGCGAGGCGCTGTCGCGCTAGCCCGAACCGTCGCTCCGAACCGCTGAAACATGGCCTGGAGACAGCAGACGGCGTCCCTGGGATGGAACGCCGCTGCCCGCACGTGTCACCGGGTTACCAAGCGTGCACCTCAAATTTGTCGGAGCGGGTCAAGCCCGTCTCGACACGCCTCCCGCGGCTGGTCGCGCGTGGGTGCCCGGTGTCCGTACGCGGACCTAAAAGTCCGTAACCCCTTTCTACGTCCGATTCCGGCGGTTGAAAACCCTGCGGAACAAGACCTTTACCGGGGGTTGCCTTAGGGGAGCCGAGGGCCCGCCGTCCACACGCATCACTGACTCAATGAAAAAAACTGACTCGGATGCGGGGATGGTGCTCGACGAAGGTCACATCGATCAGGCAGCATACGGTGTGTCTCCACTGGGCCTTTGCCAAACCCTTGCCAGGCCCCCGTCCAGTGATTAAAGCTTTCTTCTAATACGGGACCGGCTCTACCCCCCCAGAGCCGGACCGGTCGGCGACCCCCGCTCTCCCCCCCGGCGGGGGTCGCCCCTCTTTGTCCACAGCCTGGCGTTCATCCCCAGAGCCGCGTTCGGGAGCGGGCGGCGGTCGCGGACTCGCGCAAGGTGGTCTCCCCGAGCTACTGGGAGACACCGATGCACCGGCCCTTGGCCATCACCGACGATCAGGAACTCCTCGACGATCTGCTCCGCATCGCCGCCGCGGCGGGGGTGGACATCGACGTCGCCCATGCGGCGGCCCATGCCCGGCCGTACTGGAGCCAGGCCCCGCTGGTGGTCGTCGGCGCGGACCTCGCCGACGACCTCGCGGCCACCGGCCCCTCACCTCGGCGCAACGTGCTGCTGGTCACGCGCGGGCCCGGCGACCCGGACATCTGGCGCAGGTGCGTGGCCGTCGGCGCGCACACCGTGCTGGAGCTTCCCGAGGCCGAGCGGCTGCTCGTCGAGGAGCTGGGGGAAGCCGCCGAGCCCGCGACGAGGGCGGGCACGGTCCTGTGCGTCGCCGGCGGCCGGGGAGGCGTGGGAGCCACGGTTCTGTCGGCCTCGCTGGCCCTCACCGCCTCCCGCCACGGGCTTCGGACGCTCCTGATCGACGCCGACCCGCTGGGCGGCGGCATCGACGTCGTCCTGGGCCAGGAGCAGGCCACGGGAGCCCGCTGGCCGGACATCGCCGGCCGGGAGGGCAGGGTCAGCTTCACCGCCCTCCAGGACGCGCTGCCGACATTCGGCGATCTGACCGTGCTGTCCTGGCATCGCGGCGAACCCGCGCCCATTCCCCGCGAGGCGATGCGGGCCGTTCTCGACGCGGGGCGGCGCGGGTGCGACCTCGTGATCGTCGATCTGCCGCGGCATGTGGGCGACGGCGAGTCGGAGGCACTCTCCCGGGCGACGTCCACCCTCGTGGTGATCCAGGCCGACGTCAGGGGAGCGCTCGCCGCCACCCAGACGCTCGCGATTCTCCGCCGCCACACCGGTGACCTCCGGGCGGTGCTCCGCACGGGGAGCATGGCCCCGGACGTCGTCGCCGCCTCGGTCGGCGTTCCCTGCGCGGGGGTGCTTCCCGAGCTGCGCGGACTGGCCCGGACGCTCGACCGGGGCGACCCCCCTCCGCTCGGCCGCGCCCCGCTCGGCCGGTTCTGCGCCCAGTTGCTCTCCACCCTGGCCGGCGCACCGTGAGCGTGGTCTCGGCGGAGCTGGTCGAGGCCGTCCGGGTACGGCTGTCGCGCGCGGGGGCGCCGCCCACCGCCGCCCAGGTGGCGGCCGCCCTGCGCGCCGAGCGGGCGGTGCTCGGCGATGCCGAGGTCCTGGCCATCGCGCGCACCCTCCGGGCCGATCTCATCGGAGCCGGTCCGCTCGAAGGGCTGCTGGCCGCACCCGGGGTCACCGATGTGCTGGTCAACGGACCGGGGGAGGTCTGGGTCGACGACGGCCAAGGGCTGCGCCGCACCGGCGTGACCTTCCCCCGTGACGACGACGTGCGCCGTCTCGCCCAGCGCCTCGCCGCGGCGGCCGGACGGCGTCTCGACGATGCCTGCCCCTACGTGGACGCCCGTCTGGCGGGCGGGGTGCGGCTGCATGCCGTACTGCCGCCGATCGCCCCCGAGGGCACGTGCCTTTCGCTCCGGCTGCCGCCACGCCGCACCTTCACGATGGAGGAACTCGTCCCCGGCCCCGGGGCGGCAGTGCTCCGCGCCATCATGGCGGCCCGGCTCGCCTTCCTCGTCACGGGCGGGACCGGCACCGGCAAGACGACCATGCTCTCGGCGATGCTGTCCCTGGCCGACCCCGGTGAGCGCCTGCTGCTGGTCGAGGACTCCGCCGAGCTGCATCCCCGGCATCCTCACGTGGTGCGTCTCGAAGCGCGGCCCCCCAACCTCGAAGGCGCGGGCGGGGTCGGCCTCCGCGACCTCGTACGGCAGGCCCTGCGCATGCGCCCCGACCGTCTCGTGGTCGGAGAGGTGCGCGGGTCCGAGGTCGTGGAGCTCAAAACCGGTTAAACACCTATACTCTCCGGCATGCTCAACCAGGTCCAAAACGCGGCCATCTACTGCCGTCTTTCCTACGCCCCCGACGGGTCTCTGGAGAAGGTCGAGCGGCAAGAGGACGACTGCCGGAAACTGGCCGACCGCCTCGCCTGGCCTGTCGATGAGCGGTACATCTTCAAGGACAACTCTCGGTCCGCGTGGCAGCGGAACCGCAAGCGTCCCGGGTGGGACAAGCTCCTGGAGGTCATCGAAGCGCGGGAGGTCGACGCGGTCCTCGTCTACCACGGCGATAGGTTGATCAGGCAGCCGTGGGACCTGGAGTTGCTGCTGAAGCTCGCCGACGACCGGCACCTGCACCTCGCCAGCGTGTCCGGGGTGCGGGACCTGATGAGTGAGGACGACCGGTTCATCCTTCGGATCGAGGCCGCTCAGGCGTGTAAGCAGTCGGCCGACACCTCCCGCCGGGTGCGGCGTGGCTGGCAGTCGCGGGCCGAGGCCGGCCGTGCGGTGGGCGGGGGGAAGCGCCCGTTCGGGTACGGCGTCCCTACCGGGAAGCTGGGCCGGACGGGCAAGCCGCTGTACGACACCACCCAGATGGTCCCTGGAGAGGCTGAGATTCTCCGTGAGGCCGCCCGCAGGCTGATTGCGGGGCAAACCCAGGGTGGCGTGATTCGGTGGATGAATGAGCGCTCCACGACCTCTCAGGGCAAGCCGTGGGTGGGGAAGTCGCTCAAGAACCTGCTCGTCTCCCCACGGATCGCCGGGTTGGTCGAGCATCACGGCACGCTCCACAAGGCCGTTTGGGAGCCCATCTTGACCATGGAGGAGTGGGAAGACGTGAAGCTCGTCATGCGGCAGAGCGCCCAAGAGCACGGGTACGCCGGCCGGGAACGCAAGTACCTGCTGTCGGGGATCGCCGAGTGCTCCGGCTGCGGGAAGCCGATGCGGACCAAACCGTCCGGCGGCCGGAACAGGAAGGACACCCGCCTGTACTACTGCTGGAACCGCGAGTGCCCGGCGCCTGTGTCAAGGAACGTCGAGCACCTGGACCGGTACGTGGCGGGCCGCGTGGTCGGCCGGCTCGGCGATCCTGCGCTGATGGACGAGCTCCTTGCCGCGGAGCCGAGCGTGGCCGCGGACATTGTCGCGTTGGAGCGGCGCCGGGACGAGCTGAAGGCGAAGTTCGCGAAGCTGCTGGACCACCCTGACCTGGACCCGGAGGTGATGGCCGGCCAACTGACGGAGGCCAACCGGAGGATCCAGGACCTGCGGTCCCGGCACGCGTCGAACGCCCGGCAGCGGCTGCTGGCCCGGATGGCGGGGATCACCGCTGAGCAGTGGGATGAGACGCCGCTCGATGTGCGGGCGGCCACGGTGAAGGCGCTGTTCCGGGTGGTGGTGCTGCCGGCGACGTGGCGGGGTCCCGGGTTCGACCCGGGCAGTGTCCACCTGGAGCCGGTGGACGGCTGACGCACGTAATACCAGTTCAGAGGCACTTATGGGGTTAGGGGGACAGGGGCATAAGGCCATAGGGGCATAGGCGGCCCCTAGGGTCCAAGATCGTGACGGTATACGAGCCTGCGTACCGCCGACTGATCCGCCTCATCCGGCAGGACATCAAGGCGGGCGAGTACCCGCCGGGCTCGCTGCTGCCCTCAGAAAACCGCCTGATCCAGATACACGGAGTCGGCCGGGAAACGGTCCGGAGCGCCCTGGCGGTCTTGCGCTCAACGGGTGAGGTTGTCACCATCCGGGGCGTGGGCAGCCAGGTTCGCGAGACATTCGACCGCGACGACGAGCCGGTGACTAAAGGCGCCCGGATCATCGCCCGTATGCCGACCGATGAGGAGATGCGGCAGCTGGATATGACGCCGGGGGTGCCACTCCTCGTGGTAGAGCGTGATGGCCGGGAGGTCGCGGTGCTGCCGGCGGACCGGAAAGCCTTGATCGTGAAATGAGCTGGGCGGGTACCTTCCCTCCGCCGCCGGGACGGCGACCCCGGGCACTTTGACTGCCCGGGGCCGCCCCTCCCCTCTCGGGACCACACGATCACGCCCGGGGGGTCGGACATGTGATCGTGTGGCCGATCAGTCCTCGCCGTATGATCAGCGTGTTTCCCGGATAGTAGTGGATCAATGTCCCGCTGTCATCAACAAAAGGGGACACTCTGAGACATGGTTCCCAGTTGTGTCTGCTGCCGCCCATTGTGGCTCTGCGAGGTCGTGACGCCCAGTTATGCCTAACTTGAACGGCACCGTTTACTTACCTAGACTGGCGCGGCATAACGGGCCAATCCGAACATACTGACGCCTCGACCTGCGCAGGCCGTAACCCGCCATTCGCCCGGTGACAAATTTAGCGGCCTAACGCTGATGATCAAGAAATATCGGCCCCCAGTGCGCCTTTTGGTGCGAGTAGTTGAGAACTAAAGTGTCAAGCTCTATCGCCCGGGGGGTACGGGCCGCACGCTAGAAGGGCCACATCGCCGTGGTCCGGGAAAGGTCATCAGGAATGGGGCGGTTCACCAACGGGATCCTCATCACCATCGGACTCGCCGCCGTGGCGGCGCTAGCGATCGAGGGGTTCGCCGACTACGACTTCCTCAGCGCGGAAGCCACGGCGCTCATGTGCGTCACCGCAGCCGTACCACTGGTTATCGCGACGATCCGCGCCGAAACCCGGCGTCACAGCGAGCAAATGCAAGCCGCCCTAACGGCTGGGTTGACCGCGCTCGGGGAACAGATGGAACGCGCCGCAGCGCACCACGCCGCGCAAGCGCAGGAGCAGACCGTGGAGCGGGTGGTGGAAGCGCTGGCGAGGGGGCAAGCGACAGCGGTAATGGACAAGGCTCAATCTCGGTTCTGGTCCGACACCGGACCGTTCCCCATCGTCCGTAACTGACGCAGGCATCGAGGGCATGAAGCCGCGAGGGTTACCCTCGCGGCTTCTTGGTTTCAGCGCGCAGGGCATCGAAATCGAAAATCGACCGGCGCATCAGCATGTACGCCCGGAGGAAGTTGTCTTTCGCCGCCTCAGACAGCTCGCCCATGTCCAGGATTTCCCAGATGCCGGGATCGATGACCTCGTCGACCAGAGTTACCTCATCGGGCTTGGCCAGGCCGCGCTCCACGAGCAGTTGGGCGAGGCTCTTGCCGTGGCCCTGGTCCCTGGCATCCCCCACGATGGCAAGGGGCTCACCAGCTAGGAGGGCGGCTATCGCCCCGCGCTGGAGCTTGAGGGCGTCTTCGAGCCCTGCGGCCTTGGCCGGGCTGATGGGCTGGTCACCGTTGAGGATGCGGCGCAGATGGGCGACCGACATGCCGGCCTTTTCTGCGACGTCCTTGTAGAGCAGCCGGAGGTCGTGCATGCGGGCGTCGAGTGCCCGTCTACTCGCCTCGGTGAGGCGGTCGGTGCTGCTGGTGGCGGTCATCAGCATGTTCCCTCGCTCAGAGATAAGCGCACATTAGCGCACACGGGCTGGTCGGCACACATGAAGCTCGGCCGAGGGGAAAAATCTTGAGCGGTCACTAGCGCTCATTAGCGATGAGCGATAATGTGCGCTCATGGCCCGAACACCTCTACTCGACCTCCCCTTTGACGGAAGGCGACTCCGCGCAGCCCGACGGCGGGCACGGCTCACCCAGGAACAGCTGGCGCAACGCTGCACAGACAACGGCACCCCTGTCTCCCGGTTCCAGGTAGTGAGAGCGGAGAGCTGCAAGAACCTGCCGCACCCAGACGTGCTGGACGCGTTTCTTGAGGTCCTCAACTGCACTGTTAACGAGCTCTTGACATCGGCGGGCGAAGTCACCCGAGAGTCTGCCTGATGAGCGCTCAAAAGATCAATCCGGATCGCTCACAAGTGACAACCAAGTCTCCTCAGCGGAAGCCTGCGCGCCTCTGCCGGACCCCGCAGGAGTGCTTCCAGGCCGGGTGGGAGGACGGGAAGAACGACCCACCGCTCACACCTTCGCAGCGAACCCGCATCGCCGCGCTGCTCGGCCCGTCGATCCGCCGTTCCGTCGCTGCCGCAGAGGCCCGCGCGTCCGAGGCGGTCGAAGAGAGCGCGGCCTAGCCAGTGAACGAGCGAGGCCCCCGCCGGATGCCGCCAGCGAGGACCTCGAAAACCGCCCAGCTCAACAACCCAATTTCGACTGAGGAAGGAGCCGGGACTGATGACCATCATCGCAGATCCCGCCCGGACGTCCACCCAGCACGCCGCCAACCGCGTGGGCCGCGTCTTCAAGACCCTGGCCGCCGCCGAAACCGAGGGCTTGTCCCTCCGTACCGGCCTGCTGGCCGCGCTGATCGCTGACTTCCACGACGTGGACACCGCTGCGGCCATCGACTTGGCCATGTACGACGCGTTCGACGACCGGGTGAAGCAGGCGGGCATGGCCCGTGACTTGCTGATCGCCGCTGCCCGCGCCGCCGACTCCGAGCAGTCCGGGGGCGGGTGCGCTATGACCGCCTTCGCCGACCTCACCCGGGGCGACCTGATCCGCCCCCACGGATCGTTGGGCTTGGTCCTCGACCAGCCCAAGACCCCCGACCAGTTCGGGTGGAGCAAGGTCACGGTGCAGCCCGTGGACCGGGACCGTCTTCCCTGCGGCCCCGCCGTGTGCTGGCCGTGCCGGTGCGACGCAGATGTCCCGGTGGTCCGCCACAACGGCGTGTGGTCCTCCGAGTGCGCCGGCCTGACGGCCGACGTGATGGCGGAGCACGACCACGCGGGAGGTGCCCGGTGAGCGCACCCGACCATGGCCCCTCCGCATGGGACTACCTGGCCTCCGCCGACGCCCTGATCACGGACATAGAGCTGGACGACCCCGTCCAGGCCGTGCGGGACGCCGAGCGGGCCGCCGCTTACAAGCGCGCCGAGCAGGAGCTCACCCGGCTTCTGCGTGAGGGGGGACTTTGACCGCCCAGCCGATCGCCCCCGCCGCCGCCCAGCGCCCCCGACCCGTGTGGCGTGACCCGTCCAACCCCGCCGAACACCTGATGGACGCCTGGGACGACGCCATCTACAACGCCGAAAGGAACGACCCGTGACGTTGAAGACCCGCAAGCCGACCGGGGCCGTCCCGTGGCCGCTGATCCTCCTCGAAGGCGGCGAGAAGGCCGGGAAGTCCTGGGCGTGCGCCGAACTGTCCGCCTCCGACAAGGTCGGCCAGACCTACTGGCTCGACCTCAGCGAGGGCGCCGCCGACGAGTACGGTGCGATCCCCGGCGCCCGCTACCTCGTCATCGAGCACGACGGCACCTGGGCCGACATCATGGCCTCCGTCGTCGCCGTCCGCGACGAAGCCCGCCGCGCCGCAGACGCCGGCGAACCCCCCGTCGTGCTGGTCATCGACTCCATGACCGCCGAGTGGGACATGTTGAAGGACTGGGCGGCCAACCGGGCGAAGGGGTCGCAGACCAACCAGAAGCGGCTCCGGCAGGACCCCCACGCGGAGATCCAGGTCCCAATGAACCTGTGGAACGACGCGACCGCCCGCCACCGCCGGTTGATGACCGTCCTCATGACCTTCCCCGGCGTCGTCGTCATGACCGCCCGCGGCAAGGACGTCGCCTCCCTCGACTCCAACGGCCGCCCCGTGGAGGGGTCCAAGGACTACAAGGTCGAAGGCCACAAGAACCTGTGCTTCGACGCGTCGGTGTGGGTGCGGATGTCCCGCGACCACGCCCCCCTCGTCGTCGGCGCCCGTTCCGTCCACGCCGGTCTCCGGCCCGGGGTGGACAAGCCGCAGCCGATCCACGACTTCTCGCTGGAGCGGCTCGTCTTCGACCTGCTGAAGTGCGACCCGACCACAGCCAGGGTGCGGGACCTGACCCCGATGAAGCCCGGTGACGAGCCCGACACGGAGCTGTCGCCGAAGGCTGCCGAACTGCTCCAGCAGGCGGAGGACGCCGCAACCGTCACCGACCTCGGCAAGGTGTGGTCGGCCATCGGCCCCGCCCTCAAGGCCGACGAGATCACCCGTCCGGAGGCCGACCGGGTCGCCAACCGCGTCAACCAGCTCAAGGCCGAGATGGGCCAGGACAAGGGGGCCGCAGCGTGAGCGCCAAGGTCCACGCCCTCAAAGTCGCGGCGTCCCGCGTCCTCGCCGACATCGCCGCCGAGGCCCACGAGAACCTCCGCAAGGAAGCCGAACCGGTCTTCGCCGACCTCCGCATCAGCGAGGGCGCGAAGTCCCTCAACGTCGCGCTCCCGGACGGGACCGAGCTGGGCGACGTCGCCATCCTCGCCGGGCCGGCGCAGCGGAAGTTCAACATGTCGGCCATCGCGGCGATCGTCGCGAACGACAACCCCGACGCGTTCGAGGAGCAGCTCAAGCCGGAAGCGCTGACCGACCCCGCCCTGCTGACGTTCGTCCGCGACCACATGCCGCACCTGCTGCACATGCGGATCAACGACGACCACCTGAAGAAGCTGTTCAAGCGGGTCGACGTCAACGGCTACCTGAAGGACGCCGCAGGGACCCGCATCAAGGTCGCTGAGATCACCCGGGGGGAGCCGACCGGCAAGTTCGCCTACACGTCCGCCCCCGGCGCCCGCGAGGCCGTGTGGGCGGCCTGGGCGTCCGGGGAACTCCAGCCGGTCATCGGTGAACTGTTCCGCCCGGCCATCGAGGCGGGTGAGGACCGGTGAAGACCCGCGTCCCGTCCTGCTGCAACCGGGAGACGTTCGCCACCCGAGAGGAGGCTCAGCGCCGTCTCGACCGGATGCACACCCTCGGCCTGCGCAGCGTCCTGCCGATCGACGTGGAGCGGTGCATGCGCGGCTGGCACCTGCGCTTCCCGACGAAGCAGACCGGCCCGTCGGACAAGCTCCGCGCCCTCGTGGAAGCCCGCGACAGCAACCGGTGCGTCCGCTGCGGCAAGCCCACCGCCCGCGACGGCGACTCCCTGCACCACCGCCTCCCCAGGGGACGCGGCGGCGGCAACACCGCCGAGAACCTGATCCTGCTGGACGGTTCGGGGACGACCGGCTGCCACGGCTGGGTCGAGAAGAACCGCGCAGCCGCCTACCGCCTCGGCTACCTCGTCGAGACCGGCATCGACCCGGCCGACGTCCCCGTCGCCGTGGCCGGCCAAGGCTGGCGCTACCCCACCGCTGATGGGCGGTGGGTCACCCTGCAGGAGTACGGCCGCGCCCCCGGTGTCGGCGAGGACTGCTGCGCTCACGGCCAGGTGATGGCCTGCCCCGAGTGCGGGGTGTGCCGGTCGTGTGGGCCGTGCCAGTGCGAGCTGGCCGCCGAGTGGGCTCGGGAGGCGTCATGAGGCCCGAGGCGAAGGTGTGGCGGAAGACCCAGCGCGACGCCCTCAGAGGCGTTTCAAAGGGCCGCCGCTCCACCCACCAGGTGGAGACGCAGGAGCCGGTGCGCGGGTCGTCCTGGACGCGGCGTCACCCCGGGGAGACGCCGCCGTGGATGCGCCGCTGGCTGGAGTCCGCGTCATGACCGGCCCGGTACTGCCGATCGAGTGGTGCCAGTGGTGCCGCTCCCATGTGCCGGAGGGCCACGCCTGCCCGTTCGCCCCGCCGCCCTGCCCGACCGAGAGCGGCGACCCGTGCGGGACCTGCGAGTCCTGTCTTGGCCTCCAGGAGGCCGACCCCCGGTACGGCCCCCGCCCCGACACCGACAACCCCGAGAACGGAGACACCCCGTGAGCAACACCGACACCAGGGAACTCCCCGCCGCCACGGCGACGGGGGACACGCTGGCCTACTCCTCGGAGCTGGCCGCCCGCCTCGCCGTGCTGGTCGAGGCGGAGATCGCCCGGATGGACAAGGAGCACGAGGAGACCAAAGCCCAGATGCGGCTGATGGTCGCCGACGTGGAGGGCCGCGCCGGGCAGCCGCTGGACGTGCTCCGACTGGGCCGCGCCCCTGTCGGCAGGGACCCGTACGCGAACGCCCCGGAGTGGGCGGACCGGACGGACGAGCGGGTGCAGCGGATCACCAGCATCCCGGACGACGGCGGCGAGGACGACGGGGAGGTGGCGTAGATGGCCAAGACACGCGCCGAGCTGCACCCGACCGACTGCCTCCCCTGGTCTGTTGAGCCCGTGACCGTCCGGGCCGAGTACCAGGCCTGGCTGGAGGCCCTGCCGAAGGGCCCGCGACCCGTCTACCAGCGACGCCCTGAGGGGAGCCCGTCATGAAGGGGCTCCTGGCCTTCCTCGCCGTCTGGGCGGTCGTCGGGTGCTCCCTCGTGGCTGTCCACATGCTCAAGTCGGAGTGGCACCGCTGGCAGCGTGCCCGCTACGACCGGGCCGTGCTTGGCCCGGCCATCCGGGACGCCGTCACCGCCGACCCAACGCTCGCGGACGGGCTGGCCACCGAGTGGAGGTGGCCGTGATGAGCACTCGCCGACCTTCGCAGCAGCGCAGCGTTGCGACACATCGCCCCGCCGTACGCCGGCGCCGGTTCCGCCACGACGAGCTCATCGCTGTCGACCTGTTCTCCGGCTTCGGCGGGCTCACGCAGGGCATCGAGCTCGCGGGGTTCACCACGATCTTGGCGGCGAACCACAACGCCTACAAGGTCGAGGTCCACGAGGCTAACCACCCGCACGCCGAGCACTGGATCGCGGACCTGGTCGACCCGGAGTCGTCCGACTACCACTCCGCCAGGGACCTTCCCCCTGCTGATCTCCTTGTCGCCGGCGTCAGCTGCGTGAACCACTCGCAGGCCAACACCAAGAAAGCCTACGAGCAGCGCCTGTCGCTCTTCGACCTCGACGATCCCGAATTCGAGGAGCGCGTCACCAGATCGGAGCGCGACCGCGCCACGGCGAACTGCGTGCTGCATTATGCCGCCCAGCATCACCCTCGGATGATCCTCGTCGAGTGCACCACCGAGCTCACCTCGTGGGGCCCGGCGGTGCCGGGCAAGAAGTACGGCGATGGTTCCACGTACCGGTGGTGGCTCAAGCAGTTCGGCATCTTGGGCTACAAGCACCGCGTCCTCTACCTCAACTCGATGTTCTTCGACGTCGCGCAGTCCCGCGACCGCGCTTACTGGGCTTTCTGGGACGAGCGCCTGCCCACCCCGGACCTCGACCACCGGCCCGAGTCGTGGTGCTCCTTCTGCGACACCCCCGTGCAGGCCGTATGGACCTGGAAGACCGGGATACCGCCCACCGGTAGCGTCCGCTACGGCAAGCAGTACGAGTACCGGTGCCCCTCCTGCCGATGTGTCGTGATCCCCCCGTTCGCGCCGTCGCTGCACGCGCTCGACCTCTCCAACCTCGGCAGCAGGATCGGCGACAAACCGCTTCGCGAGTTCAAGGACAAGAACACCGGCGAGATCATCCGCAGCCCCCTCGCACCAGCCACCATGGCCAGGGCCGAGCGGTGCAGGCAGCGGTTCGCCGACTTCCCCGCCGTGCTCATGCCAGCCAAGTCCCAGCGCGGGTCCGAACGCCACCCGTGGCAGCCCCTCGTCACGCAGACCAGCCAGCAGGAAACCTCGATCCTCTCGACCGGCGCGCTCATGGCCGCCGCAGGCAACACCTACGAACGCCCCGGCTCCGACTGCCGCACCCGCGACCTGGGCAAGCCTCTGCCTTCGCAGACCGCCACCAACACCCAGGCACTCTTCACACCCCCGGCCGCCCTGGTGACCGGACAGGTCATGGTCGCGCACCGGCACAACGGCGACGGCAAGCACATCACCCAGCCGATGGACACGGTCACGAGCACGCACGAGAAAGCGGTCCTGCTCGCGGTGAACAACTTCCAGGGCGCACCTCGCGGCGCTGATGAGGCGCTCCCCACCCAGGGCGGCTCGGAACCCCTGTCGCTGCTTTCGGCCGGGGTCCTGCCGTTCCGGAAGAACACCACCCCGACGTCACACGCCGAGGCCATGCCGACCGTCACGTCGGACCAGATCCCCGGCCTGATCACCGCCGCCGGGACGGTGCAGTTCCGGCAAGGAACCAACCGCCGCGTAGCAGGTGTCGATCAGCCGCTGAACACGGTGGTCGCTGATGGTGCCGGGCACGGCCTTCTGTTCTCCGGCTGGTACGAGCAGAACGGATCCGCGCCGGACCCCGAGGCACTGCTCCGTGCCCAATGGCGCGAGGTCCTCGCCAACGTGACGCTCAACGACTGCTACTTCCGCATGATGGCCTCGCACGAGGTCGGCCGCGGCTGTGGCTTCGACGTCGACTTCGCCGATCACAAGGGCACCTTCATCGTCTGGGGCTCCGCACGCGACCAGGTCGACGGGTTCGGCAACGCCGTCAGCCCTCCAGTCGGGCACTGGATCGGCAGCCGACTCCGTGCCGTCCTTCACGCCGAGGAGGTGGCGTGATGGCCGCCAAGACCAGCCCCATTGTGAAGTCTCTGGACCTCCGCACCCGCGCCCAGCTCATCAGGGGCGTGGACCTCGCCCAGGCGCTGGGCGTGGGCGGCCACTCGGTCTCCCAGTGGCGTAACGGCCAGAGGTCACCGCACTTCCCGAGCGTGGTCGCTTGGGCCGCCCACCTCGGCACCCAGATCGTGGCGGTGGACGCCCACGGCCGCGTCCTCGCAGTGGGCGACGACATCCCCGCCGGTTTCGCTACCTGGCGCGAGGCGGCCGGGCTGACCCAGAAGGCGGTCGCGGACCTCCGCTGCACAGCCAAAGCGGCCATCGCGCAGCTCGAAGCCTGCGCCCGCCGCCCGTACCTGGCCACGGTGGAGGACCACCTGGCCGCCCTCAACATCCGGTTGGCCGTCGTGGACGCCGCCGACAGTCGGGGGGTGGCGGCGTGACCGGCAAGAACTCCGTGTACGGCACGCCCCGCCCGGCGAACGTGCCGACGTTCCCTCTCGGGGCGTGCGTCGGCAAGGCGAAGCTGATGAACCCCCGCCCCGACAACCCCGCCGCCGTGCTCCACGCCCGCCAGGTCTGCTGGGGCTGCCCCGTCCTCACCGACTGCAGGGCGTGGATGTCCACCCTCACCCCCAGGACCGACCCGGGCGATGTCCTCGCCGGGACCACCCACGCGGAGCGCACCGGTAAGGACCCCGACCGCAGGGTGTGCCGCGCCTGCTGGCTGGTCCGCCCGCGCGACAAGTTCTCCCTGGCCGGCAAGCACGGGCAGCGGGCCGTGTGCAAGTCCTGCGTCGCCGCCTCCCGGCCGACTGGTTCCCCCACTTCGCAGCGAGCCGAGGAGGCCGCATGATCCCGCACCCGATCCTTGCCCAGCTCGGCGACGAGCGCCGGGCCCGCCACCTGACCCAGGCAACGGTGGCTGTCCACCTGCACATCTGCCACACCACGCTGTCGTTCTGGGAGACCGGGCGGACCCAACCACGGCTTGAGGACATCGACCGCCTGGCGGCCCTGTACGGATACCGCCTCGCGTTGGTCCCTGTTGCGGCCGAGGGGGTGGCGGCGTGATGACCGCCGACGAGTTGGCCCCGTATCCGGTCGTCGCGTCTGAGGTGACCGCTGACAGCCTCGCGCGCTCGCTACAGGAGGCTGCCGCCGATTGGCATGCCAACCGGGCTCCCGGGGACGCTACCGCGGACGTAGCCGCCACCGCGTTGGACGGCATGGCCTTCCTGCTCAGGTCTCTGCGGATGGTCGCACCCGACCTTGCCGACCGGATCGCCGTCGACGCGTGGAAGCGCACCCAGGACGGACCCCCTGAGGGGTGGCCAGCTCACGAGATGGCCCAGGCCGTACCGGGGGCCGCTCATCTGGTCGCGTCGTCCGCCCAGAGCGGCGGTGAGGCGGCGTGATGGCCGCGAAGACCGGTACCAAGGGCCGCGCGTGCGACGGGAAACGCCGCCACGACTCCCGGGAGGCCGCGGCGGCTGCGCTTCAGCGGCTCGTCCGCAAGGGGGCTTTCAAGGACTGGCTGACCGTGTACGAGTGCCCCCACTGCGACGGGGGCTTCCACGTCGGCCACAAGCCCGGCAGGCGGCGCTGAGACCTCCTGAGGGCCGATTACAGGCCCCGCCCTCACCCTGACCCCCACACCCCACGCATGCCCTGAAAGCGAGAGAGATGGCCGACACGTACCTGAAGCTGCACGACGGCTTCCCGGAGAACCGGAAGGTCGTCGCGGCAGGAGGTGACGCCGCATGGCTGCACGTCTGCGCGTTGGCCTACGCGTCGCGCAACCTCACCGACGGGCTTATCCCCGAAGGGGTCGTGTCCCGGCTGTCCGATCGCAAGCAGCCGACGAAACTCGCGGCGAAACTGATCGAGGTCGGGCTCTGGCACAAGGCGGGCCATGACTGCCCCCGATGCCCGCAGCCGGGAGCCGGCGAGTACCTGATCCACGACTACCTCGAGCACCAGCGCTCTGCCGCCAAAGTCGAAGAAATCAAAGGTAAGAGGGCGGTTGCGGGTAGCAAGGGCGGGACTCGGAAGGCGGCAAACGCTAAGGGGCATCCGAAGCAAACGCCTAGCAACTTGCTAGGCGGTAGCCACGGGTCTGCTGAAGCAAAGGCGACCCCAGATACAGATACAGAGGAAGTACTTCGTACTTCCCGAACAGAGGCAGACGTTCCGCCTTCGGCGGGCGCTGCCGCGCCGCAGGCCGGTGACCCAGTCACCTCCCAGACGATCATCGGCGAGTGGCTCGACCGCTGCCAGAACAGACCCCCAAACCGGGTCATCGGCCAGCTCAGCAAAGAGATAAAGGGCCTGCTCGACGAGGGCATCAACCCCGACCATGTCCGCCGTGGCGTCGCCGAATGGATGACCCGCAACGCCCACCCCTCGACGCTGGCCAGCTTCGTCAACGGCGTCATGAACGCGAACGGTGTGCGGCAGCTTCGCCCCACCGGCACCGACGGACACGGCCCCACTTCCGGCCCGCGTGCTGCGGGCCCCATCTCCGAAGAGGACATCTGGTGACCATCAACAACGACCCCAACAACGACGAGCCGACCGGCAACGAGCCCGACCTCGACGACGAGTGGCGGGCCGACCGCATCAGCCACCGGCTCAACGTCGTCCGCAACGCGCGACCCGAGCGGCTCCGCGACGCCGGCCCCCTCGCCCCGCCCATAGCCGACTGGGGCAAGACCCTTGTCGCCGGTAGCGCAGGGAACCTCGTCATCGTCGGCGAGGTCGGCCGCACCAAGACCTGGTCCGCGTGGGAGGTGCTCGAGCAGGCCATCGCCGCCGGGTACGCCGGGTCGTGGCACTTCGCGACCGCCGCCGAGTGGCAGGACGCCATCGCCCCACCCCCGGACCGGGACCATCTCCGCCGCATGCGGGCCGTCGACCTGCTCGTGCTGGACGACCTGGGCTCGAGCCGCGTCAACGACTGGCAGTTGGAGTGCCTGTTCGGCGTCATCGACGAGCGGTGGCAGCACGCCCGCCCGACGATTGTCACGTCGAACGTGCGGAAGCTCGGCGACACCCTCGGGGAGCGGCTGGCGTCCCGGCTGCGTGACGGCGCGGCGTCGGTGGTCCTCGGCGGGGACGACCGGAGGTCGGGCCGATGACGAATCTCGAGCTGCCGCATGACCTCGAGGCCGAGATGGCGTGCCTGGGGGCGGCGATGCTGTCGTCTGACTCGGCGGCCTTGGTGGTGGAGAAGCTCACCCCCCGGCACTTCTACCGTCCGGCGCACCAGGTGGTGTTCGAGGCGATCGCGGAGCTGCTCAACCAGTCGAAGGTGGTTGAGCCGCTGTCGGTGAAGGCTCAACTTGAGCACCGCCGCTCACAGGAGCGCGAGGTCGTTGACCCCGCCACGCTGCTCGAGATGGTCGAGTCGGTCATCTCCGCCAACCACATCACGGTGTACCTCGACCGGCTTGAGGACCTCCGCTACCGCAGGGCCCTCATCCTCGAGGGCGGCGCCCTGACCCGCCTCGGCTACCGGACCGACCTCGAGCGGGACGACGTGGCAGCGCAGGCGTACCAGGTGCTCGAGCGGGCCGCCGGCGTCCCGCAGCACACCTCCGGCAGGTCTCTCGCCGAGCTGGTGTACCCGTACCTCGACCGGCTCGAGGACAAGACGCCGCAGCCCGGCGTCACCACCGGCTGGCACGACCTCGACGCGCTGCTGGTGAAGGTCCGCCCCGGCCAGTTCATCGTCATCGGCGCCCGCCCCGGCATGGGCAAGTCCGTCCTGATGGTCAACATGGCCCTGCACGTCGGGCTCAAGCTGAACCAGCCGGTCCTGTTCTGCACCCTCGAGATGAGCGAAGACGAACTGCTGGACCGCATATTCGCCAACCGGGCCAAGGTCAACCTGCACGCGCTGCTGAACAAGCGCCTGGACGAGGACGCCTGGGAGCGGGTCGGCAAGCGCGCCGCGGAGATGGCCGCCGCCGAGCACTTCGTCATCGACGACGACACCGAGATGACCGTCGCGAAACTGCGGGGCAAGCTCTCAGCGATGCGCCGCGCCGGCCGCCCCCCGGCGGTCGTGTTCGTGGACTACCTGCAGTTGATGTCCACCTCGCAGAAGGTGGAGTCCCGCCAGCAAGAAATCTCCACCTACTCGAGGCAGTTGAAGCTGCTCGCCAAAGAGTTCGAGGTCCCGATCGTCGCCGGGTGCCAGTTGAACCGGGAGTCGGAAAAGCGCGTCAGCAAGCGGCCGACGAAGGCCGACCTGCGCGAGTCCGGGGCGATCGAGCAGGACGCCGACGTCGTGATCCTGCTGCACCGGGAGGACGTGTACGAGCCGGACTCCCCGAGACGCGGCGAGATCGACCTGATCGTCGACAAGCACCGGCAGGGCCCCACGGCCACGATCACGGCGGCGTTCCAGGGCCACTACGCCCGCATCTCCGACATGGCCGCCGACGAGCCCTCGAGCGCGAGATGACCCCCACCCCTCGAGAAGGAGCCCCCATGGACCAGGAACGTCTCCTCGTCATCTGCGACAGATGCCAGCAGGCGATCGCGGACGGCGACGGTTTCCTGCACGTCAGCATGATCCAGGTCATGGCCAGCCAGGACGACAAGGTTAACCCCGACGCTCCCGCCTTGTCGCTGGAGGCGCTGTTCGGCCTGCCGGACACACCCCGCTGGCAGGCGCATCACACCCGGTGCTGCCCGGACGTTGGCGACGACGACTACGACGTGCCCGTCGCCCAGGTCCGCACGTGGCCGCGCCTGGCGTCCACGACGGCCCGGCTGATGTCCAAGACCTGGTTCGCCTCCACGGACTGGGCTGCCCTGTTGGAGTCTGCGGCGTCTGGTGGTGGCCGTCGGGTGACCCGCGGGGCCATGCGGGAGGCGTCGTGAGGTTCCTTCTGGACTACCTGTCGTCTTGGTACGGCACAGCCCCGGTTGTGCCTGTGCAGGTTGAGGAGCCGCTCACTGAGCCGATCCCCGCGGTTCCTGCGGACCCGGACCCTCGCGAGGTGTTCGCGGACCGTCAGGCCGAGTTCATGGAGCAGATGCGCGCCCGTGTGGCCGCCCAGCAGCCCTACACGACCACGTACAAGCTCGCCCGGGTCGACGTGCAGGCGGAGGAGCGGGTGCTCGCCCAGCTGGCGGTCCTGACCGCTGATCACGGCCCGTGGGAGGCCGCCAAAACCGTGTTCCACCCCAACCACGAAAGGACCACCTGACATGAGCGACCGCAGCAGCATCGAGTGGACAGACGCGACTTGGAATCCCGTGACCGGGTGCACGAAGGTCAGCCCTGGTTGCGACCGCTGCTACGCCGAGACGTTCGCCGAGCGGTGGCGCGGCACGAAGGGGCACTACTTCGAGAACGGTTTCGACGTCCAGCTTCGCCCGGACAAGCTGGACCAGCCGCTCCGCTGGAAGAAGCCGCGCCGGATCTTCGTCAACTCGATGAGCGACCTGTTCCACAAGGACGTGCCGGATGACTACATCGCCCGCGTCTTCGCCCTCATGGCCCTCACACCGCAGCACACGTACCAGATCCTCACCAAGCGGCATGGACGGATGCGGTCTCTACTCAACAGCGGACATTTCGTAGCGAAGGTGTGGGGCGAGGTCGACAAGCGTGCTCCTGGCGTCGGCGCACAAGCAGTCTCGATGTGGCCCTCCATGCCGCTACCGAACGTCTGGCTCGGCGTCTCCGTCGAGGACCAGAAGTGGGCGGACCTCCGCATCCCCGCCCTGCTGGAAACCCCCGCCGCCGTGCGTTTCCTGTCCTGCGAGCCGCTGCTTGGCCCGGTGGACCTGGCCAAGTCCGTTCCGGCCAAGCCGTACTGGCATGACGGGATCGACTGGGTCATCGTCGGCGGCGAGTCCGGTCCCGGCGCGCGGCCCATGCACCCCGACTGGGTCAGATCGCTACGCGACCAGTGCCAGGCCGCCAACGTTGCGTTCTTCATGAAGCAGGCCGGGGCCGTCCTGGCGAAGGAATGGGGCTGCTCCGACCGCAAAGGCCACGACTCCGCCGAATGGCCCGAGGCTTTCCCGAGGGAGTACCCCAGCATCCCGGAGACCGCTGGAGCGCTGGCGGTGGCCAATGCCTGAGCGGATCCAGCGCCGACGTACGAAGGGCTGGCGGCTCCCCAAAGGGGCCGTGATCGTCGACCGCAGCACGCGGTTCGGCAACCCGTTCACGACGAAGCAGGGCTACACCCGCGAGGAGTGCGCGGCCCGCTTCGAGACGTACCTGATCGTCCGACGCAACCCGACCCCAGGGTGGACGGACGTGCTCGCCTACCCAAGCGATGAGGAGATCCGCCGCGAGCTCGGCGGCCGGGACCTCGCGTGCTGGTGCCCGCTCCCGAACCAGGGAGAGCCGGACCACTGCCACGCGACCGTCCTGCTGCCCGTCGCCAACGAGGTGACCGCCGATGCCTGAAATCCCAGCGGAAGCCGTAGACGCGGCCCAAGCAGCCGTGCGCGCCGTCCGGCGCGCTGCTGGACCGCGCGGACACATCCCCAGCCGCACGATGGCCCACCGCGTCACGGAGGCCGCCGCCCCGTTCATCGCTGAGCACATCGCCCGCCAGCTCGTCCCGGTGTGGGAGTGGACGCGGGAAGTCGCCGTCGCGCACCACACCACGTACGGGGTGGACGCGGTCGGCAGGTGCATGACGATCGCCCGTGGGGCGTTCCCTGTGGGGGAGCGGTCGGACGCAATGCCCTCTGTGCGGCCCTCAGAGGCCCCTCAGGGCGACGCAGAGGGGATTCCTGGTATCACCGGATGGTCGGACGGCTCTGGGGCCATTTCAGCGCTTCGCCAACGGGTAGCCGACCGCCTCCTGGAGATCAGCGACGCCGACCCCGACGGGTGGCTGGAGATCCTCGACGCGGTGTTCGGCGTCGTCGGCCCGGAGCTGGAGCGCGCCGAGAGGGCCGAGGCCGCCCTCGCCCGCGCTCGGGAGCTGCACTCCCGCGATGACAGCAGCCCGCACGGGCCCTGGTGCGGCACGTGCATGACGTTCTGGCCCTGCCGGACGTGGATCGCCGTGCTGGACGGTCCGGGTGCCGTCTCCGAGGAGCAGACCGGAGGCGGGGCCGATGAGTAACCACGGCTGGGACGGGGGCTGCTGGGTCGTCCTCGACCGCGACTGCCAGCCCGTCAGCGGCTACCACCACGCCAGCGAGGCCAACGCGCACGCTGCAGCACTCCCCGTCGGCTTCTACGTCCGGCGCGTGGCCTGCGTATGCAACCAGCCCGTTTGGGAGCAGTCCGGGGGCGGCTTCCCGCCCGCAACCACCACCGAGGAGACCAACCATGGCTGACGAGCAGCAGCTCACGACAGAAGACCGGATCGTCAAGGCGGAGATCGAAGCCAAAGCCTGGTGCCGCCAAATCGCCGAAACGCTCGCGGAGCACCTGAAGACCAGCACCGCACCTGACGCCCCTGCATGGTCGGAGGCGCTGGCGTGGTTCGCCAAGCGGATCAAGGGCGGGCACCTGTCGATCTACATGCAGAAGGACTTCGACCAGCGGTTCGGGCCGGTGAACTGGAGCGCCTACAACGACCCCACCACCACCACCGAGGAAGGCAACCGATGACCGAGCCGCGCCGCTTCCAGCTCCACCGCGACCAAGATATCTCCGGCGTCTCTGGGACGGGCATCGTCGCCGACGGCGTTCTGTGGCCCGACGGCACCGCCGACCTACGCTGGAGAGGCCCACGCCCCTCCGCTGTCCACTGGGACCGCCTCGACGACGCCGAGGCCATCCACGGGCACAACGGCGCGACCCGCTTTGTGTGGCTCGACACCGCGTCGGCCCCTGACGCGGAACGGAAGTACACGCCCCGCGGGTTCCGCATCTACGCCGAGGTCACCGACCGGTACGGCTCCCGCGTGTCCGTACAGGAGTCGAGCCTGGCCACCGAGGACTGCGTTTGGATCTTCGCGAAGAACGATCGCGACGAGAACCCGAGTCCCCACCTGACGGTGGACAACGCCCGCGTCATCCGGGATGCCCTCGCCGAGTTCCTTCGCGAGTGGAACGAAGCCGAGTCCGGGGCTCCTTCTCAGGAGGAGCCGACACCTTGAGCGCCGCGTGGGTCGTCGACCCGAACTCCACCCCTGACCTCACCATCGAACACGCCGACGGCATCCCCTGGTTCGACGCACCAACCCCACGCTGGTGGCACCGGTGCCGCCCGCAGACCCGAGCGCTCGACAAGGGCTTGCGGGTCTACCGGTGCGCTTGCGGGGCGATCGCCCTCGACCAGCCATCCCGGTGGGTGGATCGCAACTCGTGCCGAAGGAGCCCGACACGGTGAAGCACGACTTCGAGCTCGCCGAGTGGGGCGAGACCTTCATGGCCGCCTACAGCGGCGGGGGGTGCGCCGGGCCCCGATGCACCAGGTGCAGCACGTCGTTCTGCGTCCACTGCCAGCCGGAACGCATGGACGAGGACTGCCCAGCCGCCACGGCCGAAGGACCACGGATCGAGGTCAAGAAGATCGCGGCCTACTTCCCGATGAGCAACGAGCTCGCCATGGAGTACGGCCTCATCCCGGACACCCGGCCCCCGGTCGTCATCCCGTGGCGTCGCCGCGTCCGGTGGGCCGCCCAGGCGCGGGTCCGCCGGGCCCGGCTCCGGGTCGGCTCCTGGGTAGCCGGCGAAGACCTCGACCCCGACCGCTACGACTACGACTGACCGTAATCACCCCAACTGCGGTGATTACGGGACGCACTCATAAACCCCGGGATTCCCGAGACCCGCAGACGCGAAGCGGCTCCCCCTGACTGCACATCTGGGGGAGCCGCCCATCCCGACACCTCATCGCCACAAGGGGTCTCCCCGCACGGTACCAACCCGGAGGAGCCCGGCACATGCCCATAGACGCGAACACCTGCCCCGGCCCGTGCAACCGGCGAGCCCGCGAGGCGTGGGACGCCTACGACCAGGCCATGGAGGATCACACCACCGCCATGGCCGAATGGAGGGTCCCGCTCCGCTGGCCGGTCGAGCCTCAGGAGCCGGACGAGGCGGTGACCTGGGGGGATCCGGTGTTCTGCGGCCGGTGCGCCCGACTCATCCGCGCCGCCCTGGCCGAGCTGGACGACCTCGCCTCGCTCCTCGCGGCCGTGAGCGACGGCCACAGGGGAGCCGGCGCACGCCACGGGAAGACCGGCCCGGCCGTGAAGGGCGCGTCCGCGCCGTCCCCGTCGTCAATCGGCGACACCCTGGACGAGCTGTACGGCGCCCTGGTCAAGGTTGAGGACGACTGGCGGGACTACCGCGGGTACGGCGCCCGCCCCCAGCGGGCACGGAACGGGCACGCCCGCCGCCTGTCGGTAACGTGGCTGCTGGACGAGCTCGACGCGATCCTCACCCACCCCGGCAGCGTCCAGTTCGGCAGGGCCACCCTCGCGTGGCAGCGACGACTGCGTGCGCTCACCAAGTCCGACCCAGTAGGAGACCGCCCCGTCCGCTGCCCCCGCTGCGGCGAGGTCCGCATGCGCCGCGAAGACGACGGCTACTTCAAATGCCGGGTCTGCGGCCGGCTCATGTCGCAGGAGGAGCACGACCGGGAGTTCGACGAGCAAGCCGCCGCTCAGGAGGCCGCCGAACTTGCGCACGAGGCGTCATGACCGGGGGCGGTGACGATCCGTCTGGGTGGCCTCGCCGTTCTGGGACGATGATCGCCATGAGAATCAAGGCGGGACGCACCCTGGAGGGTGCCGAGAAGGACCTCCAGTACGCCATTGACCAGATCACGGACGCCCGGTCGGGACAGCCGCACGAGGAGCTGTGGCTTACATACCTGAGGGCGGTGGGCAACGCCCTTCCCTTGCTGGCCCAGTCGTTCGCCGAGCCCGACCTTGCCGCCAGCCTGCTCACACCGACGTACTGGCAGATCTTCCAGGGCAGCGCGACGCCGTCGAACCTCACGCAGGCTACGTCCCGCGAAGCCGCCACGCAGCTCAAGGTCCTTGAGGCTGCCAAGCAGGAGCTCGGGAAGGTGAAGGCGCTCGCGGCGCGACCGGGCCTGCCGGTCGTCGTGGACACCAACATCCTGGTGTGGTGGGCACAGCCCGGCGACATCGACTGGCGCGGTGTACTGGCCGAGCAAGGGATCGAGGCCGCCGCGGTGCGCCTCGTGGTGCCCATCGTTGTCATCGACGAGCTCGACCGGCAGAAGTACGGCGACGGCGTCCTCGCCCAGCGCGCGGCCAAGGCCATCCGCTACCTGGACCGAAGGCTCACCGGGTCCGACCCCGGGGCGGCGGTGCCGCTCGCGAAGAGCGCGACGCTGGAGGTCGCCATCGACTCCGTCCGCGACCGGGCGGCGATGGACGCCGACTGGCGCATCCTCATGTGCGCCGCCGACCTCGACCAACTCCACCCCGAGGCGGGCACGCGGGTCCTGACGAACGACACCAACATGCGGCTGCGCGCGCTCCACCTGGGCCTGAAGACGCTGGCGCTGCCGGAGAAGTACCGCAAGCCGCACGCCGTCCTGAGCGCACCCCCAGAGGACGAGCAGCAGCCACAACTTGCGCAACTCTCTGACCAGGGCGCAAACTAGGCACCGTACGATCGCATGATCCTCGCCCCCGGACGCCACGGCGCCGGGGGTTTCGCATGCCGGGGGTGACCATGACCCGCCCGGAACCCGTGAGCGTGAACGAGGCTGCCGCCCGCCTCGGCAAGGCGCCGCGCACGATCTACTCGTGGGCCACCCGCTACCGGGTGCGCAAATGGTCAGGCCCTGACGGAGTCCTGTACGACTACGCCGATCTCGCCACGATCGAGGCGTGTATCCACCGAGGCCAGACCGTGCCGGCCACACCTGAGGCGCGTGACGCCCTGCGCGCGTCCTACTCCGCCGCGGCCTGACCCACCCGGTACTGCTCGTACCGCTGGAGCGTCTCAGGGTCCGCTTCCCGGAGCATCCACCACCGCTTGGGCGTCTGGTAGATCAGCACACCCGCCATGTCGGGCAGCGCGTACCGGCCGGCCAAGTCCACGAGGTAGGCCCGCAGCTCCGGCCTCACCACCGTGGCGGACTCGCGCCCCCACCCGTCCACGTACGGCCGGGTCACAGCCGGGGCGACATACCGGGCGTGCACTGCGGTGATCGTCCACCGGTCGACCTGCTCTCCTAGGGGTTCGACCCACCCGCCGACCACGCTCAGGTCGTCCGGCCAGTTCGACGGGCGTACACGCTGCGGCTCCACATTCGAACAATATCGAACAGCCGTTAGCGGGGGTCACCGGCCGTGCACCTCCACCACTGGGTCACCGTCGAAACCATCGGGCGTGTCCGCACCCAACGCTGCTCCCGCTGCGGTAAGACCCGCACCCGACCCACCTGACCATGGAAGGGGGAGGCTCGTGCTCACCGCCGCCCTGATCCTCGCCCTCGTCGTCGGCGTCTGGTCCGCCATCGAACGCGCCTGGCCGCTCCTACTGCTCGCGGTCGCGGTGCTGCTCGTCATCCTGGCCGCGAACCCCGCCCTCGGCCTCTAACGCTGTGCCGCGCAGCAAAGGCCGATCAGGCAGGCGCTGGCGCCGAGCTCGCGCCCAACTCCTCGCCGAGTCGACCATCTGCTGGCTATGCGGACACGACGGCTCCACCGACGCCGACCACGAGCCCGCCCTCAAGACCCTGGAAACGCTCGGGCTCGACCCTTGCGACCCGCGCTACCTACGCCCCGCCCACGGCGTGACCGGGTGCCCCACCTGCGGGCGCAAATGCAACCAGGAGAAAGGCGACCGCCCCGCAGCGCCGCCGGCCCGCAACTCCCGGGCGTGGTGAGACCGTGGGCCTGTACGTCATCACCGGGCCACCCGCAGCAGGTAAGTCAACCTGGGTCCGCGGGCACGCGAAACCCGGGGACATCGTCATCGACTACGACCTCCTGGCCGCCGCGCTCACAGCACCAGGGGCCGACCTCAACGCCCACCCCAAGGTCTTGCGGGACGTGGCCTACCGGGCCCGGGCCGCCGCTGTCACAGAAGCGCTCAACCACACGAACACGGTCGACGTGTACGTCATCCACTCGATCCCGTCCGAGCACGCGCGAGCACGCTACGAAGACCACGACGCACACATAGTCGAGATCGACCCAGGCCGCGACGTCGTCATGCAACGCATCCGCACGATGCGCCCACACGCGATGGTCGCTGTAGCTCAACGCTGGTACGCCCACCGTGATCACACAACGTCAACGCAAGCGCAGTCATCACGGTCATGGTGACGCAACGCACACACGAACGTGTGACGAACAGTGACCACAGCCACAGCAGCCACGCTCCCCACCACGCACCGTCACGCACACCACGACAAAACACACCAACAAGACGGACATAACCGCAGGTCACAGCCGGTCGGCTTTCAAGGGGCAGGGGGGCACCCCTCCAACGGGAACCAGACAGGCCGGGTGACCCTGCGCCCAGTCGCCCTTTTCTCTCCCCACCGCCCAAAGTGATGAGTCACCCAGCGTAACCAGCTCCATGGTCACAGAGCGTGAGGAGGCTGTGGTGACGGAAGGTAGTCACGTTGAGGGCGGCATGGTCGCGGCCGTTCGCGCCGACCTCCGCCGATGGGGGATCACTGAGGACTCGGGCATGGCCGCGACCGCGCTGGACCTCGCCGAACGCCTGTCCGTGCCGGACGTGCGCCCGGCCGCGGCGGCGATGCTGCACGCGCAGCTTCGTTCGACGCTGCTCGAACTGGCGAAGCTGGCCACTCCGGAGGCCAAGGAAGGCGACCCGGTGGACGAGCTGCAGGCGCGCCGCGAGGAGCGGCGGCAGCGCGCATGACCACTGCGACCATGCTGGGCGTTCAGACGCCGCGGATCTCGTCGATTCCGCCGTACGTCTCTTCGGCCGGCCAGGAGGTCATCGAGCTCGCCGCGACCGCAGGTCTGGTCCTCGACCCGTGGCAGCAGTTCTGCCTCCACCACGGCCTGGGGGAACGCGAGGACGGCAGGTGGGCGGCGTTCGAGTGCGGCGTCGTCGTGTCCCGGCAGAACGGCAAGGACGCGCTGTTCGAGGCGCGGGAACTAGGCGGGCTGTTCCTGCTTGGTGAGCAGCTCATCCTCCATTCCGCGCACGAGTTCAAGACAGCCCAGGAGCACTTCCGCCGGATCCTGTTCCTCCTGGAGAACACCGACGCGTTCCGCCGGCGCGTGAAGCGGGTCCGCACCTCGCACGGCGAGGAAGGCGTGGAGCTCCTCACGGGGCAGCGGCTGCGCTTCGTGGCCCGCTCGACTGGGTCGGGGCGTGGATTCTCCGGCGACTGCGTCATCCTCAACGAGGCCTACAACCTGCCGGACTCCAGCGTGGACGCGCTCATGCCGACCATGTCGGCACGCCCGAACCCGCAACTGTGGTACGGCTCGTCGCCCGGGGACAAGACGATCGCCCCATGTGACCAGCTGGGCCGGGTGCGGCAGCGTGGGATCCGGGGCGACGACCCGTCGCTGTTCTACGCCGAGTGGTCAATCGACCCGCACACCGACCAGTGCGCCCGGGATGAGAACGGCCGCATCCTCTGTACGGTTCACGATGACCCGAACTCCGAGGCGGCGTGGGCGAAAGCCAACCCCGCGCTCGGGATCCGCATCTCCGTCGAGCATGTGGCCCGCGAGCACGCGTCCATGGGCGTGAAGGGCTTCGCCCGTGAGCGCCTGGGTGTGGGCAACTGGCCGTCGGACGCCGCGGACCAGTGGGCGGTCATTCCTGAGGCGAAGTGGCGGGCGGTCGCCGATGAGCACAGCGAGGCGGTCGGGAAGGTCGCGTTCGCAATCCACGTCTCGCCTGACCGCTCTTGGGCGGCCATCGCCGCGGCGGGGCGGCGCGCTGACGGTCTCCTGCACCTGGAGGTCATCGACTACCGGGCAGGGACGAAGTGGGTTCCGGAGCGGGCCAAGCAGCTCCAGGAGCGGTGGGAGCCGTGCGCGTGGGTGGTGGACGCCGGGTCGCCGGCGGGGTCGCTGATCGCGGACCTCGAAGCGGTGAAGGCCAAGAAGCCGGACGGCGAGGTCGCAAAGCTGGAGATCACCAAGCCGACCGCACGTGAGGTGGGTCACGCATTCGGCCAGCTGGTCGACGGCGTGATGCCCGAGGAGGGCGACCCGACCATCCGGGTACTGCCGCATCCGGCCCTCGACGCGGCGGTGGCCGGCGCGGTGACCCGGCCGCTCGGCGATGCGAAGGCGTGGGACTCCAAGGCCGCCAGTGTGGACATCTGCCCGCTCGTGGCGGTGACCCAGGCGGCGTGGGGGTTCGCGACGCGTGGCCACATCGAAGAGGAGTCCGTGGAGCCGTGGGCCGCGTGGGTGTGATCAAGCAGAACGGGAGGCCCGCGGTGATCCGTCTGTCACGGCTGGCATGGGCGCGCCTAGGCTACGCCGTCGGGTGCCTGGTCGGATGCGTCGGCCTGGGCATGGCGGTCGATGTAGCTGCGGCTCTCATGGTCGGCGGTGGGCTCCTGGCCGTGTCATGTCTGCTGCTGGTCGAGGTGGGCGAGCTCCGTAAGCCGGGCGGCGGCCGGTGAACCTCCTGCAGCGCGCGGTCGCGTCCCGCCGTCAGGCGCGGTCCATCGACACCATCGACGACTACGCCTTGGCCTTGCAGTCGTTCATGTTCAACGGCAACACCTACGGCGGGCTCGGGATCCAGCAGACCCTCGTCGGCGGGCAGGCCGAGCGGATCCCCAACGACCTCACCGGGTACGCCACCGCGGCGTACGCGTCCAACGGGCCAGTGTTCGCGCTGATGGCCGTCCGGATGCTGGTGTTCTCCGCGATCCGCTTCCAGTTCCAGCGCCTGTCCAGCGGCCGGCCAGGAGACCTGTTCGGCAACGCCGACTTGGCGCTGCTGGAGACGCCCTGGACCGGCGGGACAACGCAGGACCTGCTCACGTCGATGATCCTGGACATAGACCTGGCCGGGAACGCCTACCTGACCAAGGTGAACGGCGAACTGGTGCGGCTCCGCCCAGACTGGGTGTCAATCGTGCTGGAACCCCGCCGGTTCCGCGGCGGGATTCTCGGGTACCGCCGGATCGGCTACCTGTACGAGGAAGGCGGGCTGGGGTTCGGCGACGGTGGGATTCCGCTGCTCCCCGACGAGGTCGCGCACTTCGCCCCGTACCCGGACCCGCTGGCGACCTACCGCGGCATGTCCTGGCTGACCCCTGTGATCAGGGAGCTGCAGAACGACAAGCTGATGAGCTGGCACCAGCGGAAGTTCTTCGAGAACGGCGCCACCCCGAACCTGGTCGTCTCCTTGGACGCGTCGATCGACGTCGAGAAGTTCAAGAAGTTCAAGGAGCTGTTCAACGTGGAGCACAGGGGCGTGGAGAACGCCTACAAGAGCTTGTTCCTGGGCGGCGGGGCCGATGTGACCGTGGTCGGTGCGGACTTCCAGCAGATGTCGTTCTCCGCCACCCAGGGCCGCGGAGAGACCCGGCTGGCGGCGGCCGCGGGGGTGCCGGTCACGGTGGTCGGCTTCTCCGAGGGATTGCAGGGGTCCTCGCTTAACGCGGGGAACTACTCGCAGGCGCGCCGCCGGTTCGCCGACGGCACCATGCACCCGCTGTGGCAGAACGCAGCCGGCAGCCTGCAGCAGATCGTCCCGACACCGCCGGCGACACGGCTCTGGTATGACGCCCGAGACGTGCCGTTCCTCCGTGAGGACGCCAGGGACAGCGCGGAGATCCAGGGGCGTAAGGCGGCCACGATCAGCCAGCTGATCCAGTCCGGCTACACAGCCGATTCCATCATCGCCGCCGTCAACGCCGAAGACTTCTCGCTCCTGAAGCACTCCGGCCTGTTCTCCGTCCAGCTCCAACCGCCAGGCGCGCACGCTTCGGCGCCTGCTCAGACGAACGGGAACCAAGGCCCGTGACAACCCCGGAGGGATCCGTGACCGCTGTACGCGAGGGGCTGCTTCGGTCGGTCCCGTTCCAAATCGTGCGCGCCGTCGGCGTCGCCGAGGGCGACGGGCTGACACTGGAGGGCTACGCCGCCGTCTTCGGCCAGCCGACCCGCATCGACTCCTGGGAAGGCACCTTCGACGAGTCGATCCGCAAGGGCGCGTTCCGCAAGTCGATCCGGGAGCGGACGCCGGTCCTGCAGTTCGACCACGGACGCCACCCGCTCGTCGGATCCATCCCGATCGGCAAGATCCAGGACCTCCGCGAGGACGACCAGGGCCTGTACGTCTCAGCGCGGCTGTCGGACAACTGGCTGGTCGAGCCGGTCCGCGACGCCATCCGCGACGAGGCCGTGGACGGGATGAGCTTCCGCTTCACAGTCGTGCGGGAGGAGTGGCGCGACAAGGACGGCAAGCTCGTCAAGCCCGAAGATCTCGGGCGCCTCCTCTGGGATCCGGGCGACCGGGGGCCGCTGCAGCGCGAGCTGATCGAGATCCGCTGCGCCGAGCTGGGCCCGGTGGTGTGGCCGGCTTACGAGGGGACGTCTGTCGGTGTCCGTGCCCGCGAGGTCGCGTCACTGATCTCCCGCGACCGCGGGTTGCAGCGGGAGGTCCGGTCGGGCCTGGCCCGGGACGCGGGAGCCGTACCAGAGGCCGAGGCCGACGACCTGGCCGACCCGGAGACGCGTCGCGAGGTGGCTCGCGCGCTCCTGTTCGGCGACACCAAGACTTCGGACGCGCCGCCCTTGGGGCACCCGTCCGCTGATGAAACACGGTCCGAAGGCGCGCCGCCCACCGGGCACCCGCCGAAGGACACCGACGCGCCGCCCCTCGATGGGCACCCGTCGGCGACAACGACGAGCAATGACCGGCTGCGAAGCCAGATCCGCGAGATCGCGGGGCTGATGGCGGAGCGGCTGGCGACCATCGAGGAGAAGTAAGTGGAGCTTTCCCACGGCCAGGCGGTCATCCGCCTGCAGAACATCAAGGAAGAGCTGGAGCGGCTCGGCGACAAGCCGGAACTGACGGCCGAGGACGAGTCGTCCTTCGACGAGCTGACCCGCGAGTTCGCCGAGGTCGACAACCACCGGCGCCAGCTGGAGCGTAAGGCGGCGCTGGAGCGGGTCCGTTCGGCCACGACCGCGACGCAGCGCGGACCGGCCGCGCTGAAGGTGCAGGCGGGCACCCCGTACGGTTCGGACGGTTACGACCTGGACCCCGTCCTCAACCCAGACTCGGTGGAGGACCGCCGGTTCCGCAACCCCTGGGACCTGCGCGACGTCCGTACGTTCGGCCGGAGCAAGGAAGAGGTCGGCCAGGAACTGCGGTCCCGGGCCCTGTCGGCGATCGAGAAGATGCAGGGCGCGAACGACCGGGTTCGGTCAGCCGCGACCGACATCATCGAGCAGTGGGACGACAACGAGTCCCGCATCGCCAAGCTGTGCCTGGCCACGTCCTCGCCCGAGTACCTGCGGGCCTGGAGCAAGGTCGCCCGCGGCGTGGGACACATGATCTCACCGGACGAGCGGGACGCCCTGGAGCGGGCCATGTCCCTCACCGACTCCGCGGGCGGCTACCTGGTGCCGTTCCAGCTCGACCCGACGGTCATCATCACTGCGAACGGGTCGCTGAACCAGATCCGCCGGATCGCCCGGCAGGTCGTCGCGACCGGCGACGTGTGGAACGGTGTCAGCGCGGGCTCGGTGACTTGGGCGTTCGCCCAGGAGGCGACGGAGGCCGGTGACAACGCCCCCGCGTTCGCGCAGCCATCCGTGCAGCTGTTCAAGGCGCAGGGCTTCGTCCCGATCAGCATCGAGGCGCTGCAGGACGAAGCGAACGTCACCTCGGAGGTCGCCCGCCTGCTGGCGTTCGGCCGCGAGGAGCTGGAGGCCAGCAAGTTCATCGCCGGCTCGGGCAGCAATGAGCCGTTCGGCATCGTGACCGCACTGACCGGCACCTCGGCCGAGCTCACCCAGGGCACGAACACCATGCCGATCACGTCGGTGTACGGCCTGGACGACAACCTGCCCGCCCGGTACCGAATGAACGCGTCCTGGCTGGGACACCGCAAGATCTACAACGTGGTGCGCCAGTTCGACACCGCGGGCGGCGCCGGCATGTGGGTGCAGCTGCGTGACGACCAGCCGCCCCAGCTGCTGGGCCGGTCGACCTACGAGGCCGAGGCGATGACGAGCACGGTCACGACCGGCTCGCGGAACCTCATCTACGGCGACTTCTCCAACTACGTCATCGCCGACAGGGTCGGCATGACGGTGGAGTTCATCCCGCACCTCGTCGGGTCCAACCGGCGACCGACCGGCCAGCGCGGCTGGTACGCCTACTACCGCGTCGGCGCCGACAGCGTGAACGACGGCGCCTTCCGGATGAACAAGGTCGGCTGACGAAGACGCTCCACCACCGGCCTCACCTCGTGGGGCCGGTGGTGGCATCGAAGGAGAGAACATGCGCAGGAGCGTCTACAACGAGTGCGTCGCCCGCCCGGCGCTGGCCGTCGCAACCCGCACGAACGGCGCCGTCAACGGGCTGACGGTCGACAAGCACTACCAGAACAACGCCTTCCGGTCGGTCATGTTCATCGTCCACTCCGGGACGATGACGGACGGCTCGGTCGCGGTCACCATGCAGGACAGCCCCGACAACTCGACCTGGACGGCGGTCGACGCCTCCTACGTCCAGGGCTCGCTGCCGACCATCGCCTCGACCGACGACGACAAGACTTTCGAGATCGGCTACACCGGCCCACAGCGGTACGTCCGCATCGTCGCCACGACCTCCGGAGCAACCACGGGCGGCACCTTCGGCGCGACCGCCGTCATGTGGGGCGCCCGCCGCCGACCGGCCGTCCACTAAGGGAGAAATCGCATGGCGGAGATCAAGCGGTGCAAGACCGCTTTCGCGACCGAGCACAACGGCATCACACGGGTCATCGCCGCAGGCGAACTGGTGAGCACAGACGACCCGGTGTACAGCGACGCCACGGCAGAGCACTTCGAGGACATCGAGGTGCACGTCGACGAGCAGGCCGGGCGTCGAGCAGCCGCAGAGGGCCGGCCGGTTGAGCAGGCCACGGCAGAGCCGGGCGAGAAGCGGACGGTGAGGGCCACTGGCCGAGCGTCGGGGGCCAAGACGCAGCCCAAGGCGGACGAAAAGTAGCCGAACCATCCGGGGGGGGCGTCCCGCGCCGGTGCGGCCCCCTCCGCCGCGCTGGAGTGAGGTGGCGGCATGTCGTGGGCGCTTCTCGACTCGGGGGTCGCCGGTTTTGCCGACGGTGGGAGCGGCCACCCCTACACCTTCCCTGGCGGCGCCCCGCCGAACGGCAGTCTGCTGGCCCTGGCGGTCACCTCCGACACCACTGTGAACCCGCCCCCAGGCTGGTCCATCGCGGTGAGCGACGTCGGCAACATCGGCGCCTACATCTTCTACAAGGTCGCAGCGTCCGAGGGTGTCAGCGTCACGGTCACGACCAACGGCAACGCGAACACCGAGATCGGCTATTTGAGCTACTCGGGCGGCAGGACGTCCTCACCGCTCGACGTCACGGTCGCGGCCCGGTCGACGGTGTCCAACACGACTACCCCAGCGGCCACGACCGGGGCCCTGGCTGAGGCGGGCGAGCTGAGCATCGCCGCGGCCTGCCTGGGCGGGCTGCAAGGCCAAAACCAGCTGTCCCCTGTCTGGTCGTCTGGGTACACCGGCCGGCTCGACGGCCAGACGGCGGGGAACGCCGCGACCGACCAGCACCTGTTCGTGGCCGACCGCTACGACGCCGGGACGGCCGCCGAGTCGCCCAACGTGGCATGGACCCACTCCACGAACAACCAGACGCTTCTGGTCGCCACGTTCAGGCCTGCCGCCGGGGGCGGTGTGGTCGTGGTGGCCCCCCGGCTTATCAGCCAGTACGGCGGATACTTCTGAAAGGAACCTCACCATGGCCCGATACGCCGCACAGGTGGAGTCTTCGGCGGCGCTCGCCGTCGACACCGGCTTCGCGTGGCTCATGGCGTCGGCGAACAACGGCTTCAAGCTCCGCCGGGCGACGCTCGGATGCGTGGCTGGCGCGACCACTCCGACCTCCCAGCAGCTTGTCGTCGGCATCAACCGTGTTACGTCGGCGGGCACCACCCCGACGGCGGGGATGACGCCGGGCAAGCTGGACCCCAACAGCGCGGCGGCTGGGGCCGTGTGGAACACCGGGTACTCCTCGCCGCCGACGAACTCCTCCAGCGACCAGTTCCGGATCCCGTTCAACTCCCAGTCGGGTGTGGACCTGCCGTGGGAGCTGCTGGAGGAGTTCGCGGTCGCGCTCGGCACGGCCAACGGCCTGGCGTTCATCAACCGCGACAACGCCCTCCCGGCCTCCCACAAGTACGTCCTGTCCGTCGAATGGGAGGAGTGACCTTTCCCGCCGGGGCTGATCGCGAGGGGTGAGGCATGGCCAGGAGGTGGCGTCACCCCCGGGTGGCCCGTGGCCGGTTCAGCGAACCCGTCTGGCCGACCCCGGCGCCGCCGCCGGGGCTTCGGCGGAGAGCGACGGCCCTGCACGTGCCGGCCCGGCGCGGCAGGTTCTTCCCGCCGGTACCGTCGCCGGGTCTTCCGCCTGCAGGGATGCGCAGGGCGCGGCCCCGGCACCTGCTCCCGCCGCGGTGCGGCGGGTTCTGGCCGGTGGCGTGGCCTCCACCCGCCGTCCCGCCCCAGGCGCCGCCCCTGCCCATGGTGCGGCCGCGCAGGGGCGCTGTGGGTGCTCGGCGGGGCGGCGGGTTCCTGCCCGTGCCCGTGGCGGGGCTGGCACCCCAGCCTCCGCCGCCGGTCCCGCCCGGTGTCGTCCGGGGCCCGTGGCGGCTCCCAGCGGGCCGCAGGGGGCGGGCCTTCTCGCCCCCCTGGCCGCTGGTCCCGCCGCCCGTGTTCGTCCCTGGGTTCCTGAGGGCGCGATACCGCATCGGCGTGCTGCCGGCGCGGCCGCTCATCGCCCAGGTGTGGCCGGCCCTCACGCCTGCCATTCCGCCGCCGCCCGCGCACCTGTCATCCGCCGCGGCGGCGCTGGTCTCGCTCAGGTCCGGGTCGGTGGGCGGCCCGCCCGCCGAGGCCACCGTGCGGGCAAGCGCCATCTGAAGGTCCTGTGCACGTAGGCGAGGGAGGGGTGAGGGTGTCCGCTACCGGCTACACGTCGGGCGACCCGACGAAGGTCAGCAAGTCGGGCGACACGGTCGACGGCAACCTGACGCTGGGCACGGGGGCTGCGTCCCGCCAGCTCATCCTCCGTTCGTCCTACACGGGCGGCGACGACGACGGCGGGCCAGCCCACTTCGACTCCACCTCCCGTATCGAGCTGGAGTCCTACCAGCGGGCCCAGACGAACGGGTATGGGGAGGTCATCCGGGTCCGCTCCCGCCGCGCTCGGTCCAAGCAGATGTTCGCCTGGTACGGCCCCACCGCCTACACGCCCTACAACGCGGCGACGGACACCGGCGGCGACCCGATCGGGCAGGACGAGGGCTGGGCGTGGATCGGAGCCCACTACCTGTCGACCGAGGGGGACGCGGTCCACGGGCACCTGTCCATCGAGACCCCGGACACGCTGACCGCGCTCCGGACACGGCTCGAATTCGCGATCTGGGACCCGGTCAGCGGCGCTTACGGCATGGACAAGACGCTGATCCGCACGAACGCAGCGGACTTTCAGGTCAGATGCACCAACAGTGCCGTCCTCCGCCTGTCCGGCGGCGTGCTCGACAAGAAGCCCATCGAATGGTCCAACTCCGACGTCGGCCAGGTCTCTGGCATCCGGTGGCAACTACGTACGGACGGCAGCGCCGAGGGCGGCAGCAACGCCGGCAGCGACCTGGAGCTCGTCCGGTTCAATGACAGCGGCGTGGCGCAGGACTCCCCGCTGGTCATCACTCGCCAGAACGGCCGCATCACCATCGGAGGTAGTAGCGGCTCCGGAGCTGGGCTGACGATCAACCGCAATGCCGCCTCAGCATCCGCCATTACGATTGCGCACACCGGCACGGGCGGTACCGGCATGGCTGTGACGGCTGCCGACGTGACGTCGTCGGTCGTGCGGGGGCAGATTTCCGGAGACACGGTCGCCAGAGCCGTTGTGTTCGCCGACGGCAAGCATGAGTGGGGCTCCGGCACGGCATCGCGGGACACCAACCTCTACCGCAACGGCACCGACCAGTTGAAGACCGATGACTCTCTCGTGGTCGGTGCGCGGCTCGCGGTCGGGCAGGCGCTCGGCTCAGATGCCATTGCTGTGACCACGGACGGCACGATCTCCGCGGCGCTGCTTAAGGCGAGCGCCCTCGGTACGGCCAGCCGCTCCGTGCTCGCGATCGAGACGAACGACGTCACCAAGCGGGCCTTCGACTACAGGTTGACCGGTGACAGCGTCTCCAGGATCCGCATGGACGCCTCCGCGTCCAGCTCGGGGACGATCATCTTCGGCGACGGGACCACCGCGGACACCAACATCTACCGGGCTGCCGCGGACACCCTCAAGACCGACGACTCCTTCCACGTCGGCACGACCTTCCGGCACCTCGGCACGAGCCTGGGCTTCTACAACGCCGCGGCGATCGCCCGGCCGACTGTGACCGGTTCCCGCGGCGGCAACGCCGCTCTGGCCTCCTTCCTCACACAGATGGCCGCTCTCGGCCTCATCACCGACAGCACCACGGCGTAGGAGTACGACCACATGCCCCCGATCCCCACCACGCCGGACGAACTGCTCCTCACGGTCCGCGAGCTGTTCCCGCTCCAGTACCACGTCGCCGAGCTGACGCTGATCAACCGGCGCCAGGCCGAGATGCTCCACGAGCGCGACGAACAGCTCGCCCAGCTCACCCGCCCCCCGGCTGCCCCCGAACCCGAGGGCAGGCCGCAGCCCGGCGGCGAGGAGACCAGGTCATGACGATCGCCGTGGCGGGCCAGCCGATCACCCTGCTGGCCCAGTGGTACGACTACGCCGGCGGCCCGCCCGCCGACGTAGCCGGTGTGACGATCACCATCAGGAGGGTGTCCGACTCGGCCGTGGTCGTCGGCCCCACCTCGGCCGGTGTCGGCCACCCTGCGACCGGCGTCTACACCTACACTTGGCCGGTCCCCGCAGCTCAGCCCATCGGCGACTACCTGGTCGTGTGGTCCGGCACCGACCCCCAATCCGACGCCGTCACCGCGACCGAGCTGGTCACCGTGGCCGGCAGCGACGGCGTGACCTATCCCTTAACGCGGCTCACGACCACGGTCAGCAGCGGCGGAACACCCGTCGACCCTGCCACGGTCACGGTGACCGTTCTCCAGCCGGACGGCACCACGCTGGGGCCATTCACCGGCGTGCGTGACAGCGCCGGCACCTACCACTACGACTACACCCCGGCCATGGCCGGGCGGCATATCGCCCGGTGGGTCACCACCACACCGTCGGGGATGGACGAGGAACCGTTCGAGGTCTTCGCCACCTGGTCCGAGGCGGGCATCATCTCCCTGGCGGAGGCCAAAGCCCAACTGAACATCGCCTCAACGGACACCACCGATGACGAGGAGATCTCCGGGTTCATCCGGTCGGTGACGGCGATCTGCGAACGCTATGCCGGCGCGATCGTCCGCCGGACCCATGTCGAGAAGCACCGCGGCGGGTATGGCATCGCCCTGGCCTGGGCGCCGGTCCTGTCCCTGACCTCCGTCGCAGCGGTGGAAACCGGCGGGGTTGACCAGGAGGTGGCCGACCTCGACCTGGACGGCCCGACAGGGATTGTCCAGCGGAAGGACGGCCGGTACATGCGGGGCCCGTTCCGGGTCTCCTACGTGGCCGGCCGGACTGAGGTCCCGCCTGACATCCGGCAGGCGGCGCTCATCATCCTGCAGCACGTGTGGGACACCCAGCGCGGCCAGATGGGCACGGTCCGGGGGCGCTCCTCGGAGGAGCCCTGGGACCCGCGCAAGGGGTTCTCCATCCCCCGCAGAGCCTTGGAGTTGCTGGGCGACCCCATGCCGCTGGTCGGCTGATGGGCACCACATCGCGGGCCCCCGCCGTCATCGACGCGCTGGTGGCCCTTCTCCAGGCTGCGCCGGGCCTGTCTGGGGTGACCGTGTTCGACGGGCCGACCGTCACCGCGGCCAGCATCCGTGACCTCATCACGGTGGGCTGGGACGGCGACGACGACAACGACGAAGCCGTCCAGTCCGACCAGGCGTGGGCGGGGCTCGGCGCCAAGTCCAAGGACGAAACCCTCCTGATCACCTGCGCGGCCATCGCGTGGCGCGGCGAAACAGACGTCAAGCCGGTGCGGGACCGCGCGTACGCCCTCGTGGGTGAGGTGGAGACAGCGCTCCGCTCCGATCCGTCGCTGGGGTTCCCGCCACCCACAACGGTCGCTTTCGCGACCGGCAACGCCTACCAGCGCCAGACAGACGGCGGCGCGGAGGCCCGTGTGGTGTTCACCGTCGCAGTCCAGACCCGCATCTGAGGAGACAGCGTGGCCAGATTCAAAAACATCTCCGGCGATGACCGCCACGTCGGCCGCGCGGACGGGCCCGTCGTACGGGCAGGCGACGTCACCAGCATCGACGGCGGCGTGGTGGAGGAGCTCGACGACGCCTACATCGTCGGCGAGGGAGACGACGCGAGGGCGTGGCCTAAGGAGACGTGGGAGCTGGTCTCCGAGGCGAAGACCAGGAAGGCGGAGTAACACATGGCTACCGGATCGGGCCTTGACGCCCAGCTGGGGTTCGCGGCGGAGTCCACCGTGGGCACCGGCGTCACCGTGACGAAGTTCGTCGAGTTCGACAAGGAAGGCTTGCAGTTCGACGCGGGGTTCCTGGAGCCGACCGGGCTGCGGGTGGGTCGGAAGTTCAAGCGGGCGTCCCGGGTCGTCCAGTCCCGCAAGTCGGTGTCGGGCGACATTGAGCTGCAGGTGGCCTCGCGCGGCATGGGGCTGCTGTGGAAGCACGCTCTGGGCTCCACGGCCACGCCAACGGTCATCTCGGGTACGGCGTTCCGGCAGGTGCACACCCCGGTCGGGATGCAGGGCCTCGGCCTGACGATCCAGGTGGGTAGGCCGGAGCCGGCGAGCGGCACGGTGCGGCCGTTCACGTTCCGGGGCTGCAAGATCTCCGACTGGGAGTTCTCGCTTTCGGACGGCGAGGTGGCCAAGCTCAAGCTGAGCGTGGACGGCTGGGACGAGACCCTGGCGACCGCGCTCGCCACGTCCTCCTACACCAGCGCGAACCTGTACTCCTTCTCCCAGGCGGTGCTGAAGCTCGGCGGGACGGCGTCCACGACGACCGGCCTGATGAGCGTGGCGTCCGGCGTCCAGGTCGCCACCGTCATCAAGGACTTCAGCGTGAAGTACTCCACCCCGATGGCGACCGAGCGGTACGGCGTGGGCAACGCCGGGGTGAAGTCCGAGCAGTTGGAGAACGACTTCCCGGGCATCACGGGCAAGTTCGGCGCCGAGTTCTCGAAGGTCGAGCTGTATGACGTGTTCAAGGCGAACACGACGCTTGCCATGGAGTTCGTGATGACCGGCGCCGCGATCGGCGCATCTGGGTCCAATGACACCCTGTCGATCATCTGCCCGGCCATCAAAATCAAGTCCGCGACACCCACGGTCGACGGCCCGGACATCGTGTCCATGGACGTCGAATGGGAAGCCTACGACGACGAAACCAACGCCCCGATCCAGGTGATGGTCATCTCGGCGGACTCCACACTGTGACCCTCGACGTCAAGGTCACGGGCGCGCACCAGCTGTACGAGCTCAACCGGAAGCTCAGGGAAGCCAACAAGAAGCTCCCGGCGAAGCTGCGCAAGGGCATCCGGGACGGCGCCAAACCCGCAGTGCGAGCCACGAAGGCGGCGGTGCTTGCCATCCCGGTGAAGAACGCCCGCGGCGGGGGCCGGTCGCAGCGGCAGTCCCACCACTTCGAGCGCTCGAAGGGCAAGGACGAGGAGAAGCGGCGAACCAGCGCACGCCGACGGTCGGGGCTGCGCAGGACGATCGCGGGCGCCATCAAGGTGCAGATCAGAACCGGGGCGAAGACGGCCGCGGTGCGGATCCTGGTGGACGAGAAGCAACTGCCGCCGGATCAGCGGACGTTGCCACGCCACCTGGACTCGCCCAACGGGTGGCGTCACCCGACGTTCGGCCGTGACCCGTGGACGCACCAGCAGGGCCGACCGTGGTTCGAGACCACGATCCGCCGCCACCTCGCGGAGGTGCGGTCCGCCGTGTTGAAGGCGATGGATGAGATCGCCAACGAGATCGAAAGAGGAGTGTGACGTGCCAAGGATCGTCATCGGCGACGAGTCGGCGGAGTTCGACCTGAGCCGTCTGGCGCTGCACGAGGGCATCGCCATTCAGGACGCGACGGGCTGGCGGGTGACCGAGGTCGGCGACGCGATGGCAAAGGGCGACCTGAAGGCGGTCGCTGCGCTCGCGTGGATCGCCCTGAGGCGTATGGGCAAGGACGTGACCTTCGCGGACATCACCGAAGGCCGGTACCCGATCGACATCATGTCGATCAGGATCGAGACGGATGAGGAGCCGGACCCTACGCCCGCCGCAGGGGCGAACGCCTCGCCCTGAAGCGGCTCCGCTACCTGACCGCCCTCGCCTACCACTTCCACCTGACACCGAGCGACGTGGATCAGCTGACAGTCGTCGAGTTCGACCTGTTCTGCGCGGAAGTGGACCGCATCAACAAGCAGCACTCCGAGTCGTCGTGACCTGAATACGCCCTGACGGGGAGGTGCTGTGGCCTCCCTGTCGTTCGACATCTTCGCCCGCGACCACGCCAGCCGAGCATTCAGGAAACTGGGCGACGAGGCCGAACGCGCAGGCAAGAAGATTGACGGGCTCGGCGGGGCGACGGACGCGCTGCGCGGCCACACCGCAGCGCTCGGCGCCCACCTGCAAGCCCTCGGCGGCCACACCGCCACCCTGGCCGGCCACCTGCGAAACCTCGGCGGGCACTTCGCCACCCTCGTCGGGCAGGTCGGGCAGGTCGGCGCGACCATCGCCGTGGCGGCGGGGAAGCTGGCGACGCTGGCCGCTGCGGCGGCTTCCACCGCGTCAAGCGTCGGCGGGCTCGTCGCCGCTCTCGCGCCGGCCGCGGGGGCGTTGGCCGCCCTCCCGGGCGCGGTGGCGGCGTTCGCAGCCGCCAACACCGTTCTCAAGCTCTCCCTCTACGGCGTCAGCGACGCGATGAAGCACGCCTACGAGGGCGACATGAAGAAGTTCGAGGAAGACCTGGCGAAGCTCACCCCGACGGCCCAGTCGTTCGCGAAGGAGTTCCTCGACACCGTCCCGGCGATGAAGACGTTCCAGCAGGCCGCTCAGACGGGGTTCTTCTCCGAGCTGAACGGGAGCTTGGCGCACTTCGTTGACCTTCTCCGGGGCACCCAGCCGTGGATCTATGGGCTCGCGGTCAACATGGGCGCCGTTGTCCGGACGTTCGCGGAGTGGGCGACCGCCAGCACCAGCATTCAGGGGTTCAACACGATCCTGTCGGACACCTCCAGCCTCGTCACCGGCCTGCGTGCGGGGTTGCGGCCGTTGCTGCAAGGCTTCCTGGACCTGGCCGTCGTCGGCAGCGACTTCCTGAGCGGTTTCCAGGGCGGCCTCCGTGACACGCTGACCTCGTTCGGGCAGTGGATGAGCGAGATCGCCCGCTCCGGCCAAGCCATGGAGTGGATGAAGTCCGCGGTCGAGGTGTTCAAGCAGCTCGGGGCCATCGCCAAGGACCTCGGCGGCATCATCGGCGGCGTCCTCGACGCGATGAAAGCCAGCGGCGCGGGCGCTCTCGGGGTGCTCGGGCAGCTGCTCGACGGCATGAACCAGTGGGTCCACTCCGCGCAAGGCCAGCAGACCCTGGTCACGGTGTTCCAGTCGCTGCACCAGGTGGGGCAGGCGTTCCTGCCCGTTGTCACCGCGCTCGCGTCGGGGATCGGCGCCCTGGCTCCCACAGTGGCGTCCCTCGCCACGGCGATCGGGCCGGTGCTGACCGCCGCCATCACCGCGGTGGTGCCCGCCCTGCAGGCGTTGGGGCCGGGGCTGTTGGACCTGTTCGCCGGCGTCGGCAGAGGCGTGCAACTGCTGGGCCCGTCGCTGCTGGAGGTGGGGCGGGCGTTTTCTGGCCTGTTCTCCGCGGTCGCCCCGGTGATCCCCCAGCTCGCGCGGGGGGTCGCGGCGGCGGTTCCCGGCCTGGTGGTGCTGATGCGGGAGCTCGGCCGGGCGGTCGCCGAGCTGGGCCCGGCATTCGTCCCGCTGGGGCAGGCCATAGGGCGGGTGGTGGCGGTGGTGTCGCCGCTGCTGCCAATCTTCGCGGATCTGGCGGCGAAGGTGGTCGCGATCCTGGCTCCCGCGTTGGCGCCGCTGGCGGCGGCGTTCGTCGACCTTGTTAAGGCGGTCACCCCGCTGGTCCCGGTGGTCGCCCAGGTGGCGGCCCTGATCGCGACGTCGTTCGCGTCGGGGCTGCAGGCGGTGATGCCGTCGATTCAGGTCCTGGTGGGCGCGCTCGCCCAGGCCCTCCGCGCCCTGGAGCCCATCATCCCCGCCGTGGTGACACTCGGGGCCACCCTGATCAACCAGCTGGTGCCCGCCCTGGCTCCGCTGCTCCCGCAGATCGCCACCCTGGTCACGCACCTGGTGACGGGTCTACTCCCGGCGCTAACCCCCCTCATCCCGGTGATCGTGCAGGTCGCGAAGGCGGCCGGGGAGCAACTCCTGCGGATCCTGGAAATGATCGCCCCGTACCTGCCGGACATGGTGACCGCATTCGGTGAACTGCTCGTCGCGCTCACGCCGCTGATCCCGCCCGTGCTGGAGCTGGTGAAGGCCCTGGTCCCGCTGATCCCGATCGCGACGGACGTCATCCGGCTGCTGACGAACATCGCTACGGCGGTCATGCCCATCCTCACGACCGCCATCCAGGCCAACACCTGGGCGACCAGCTTGTTCGTGGACGCCGTGAAGTGGCTCGTCGACAAGGTCGTCGGGGCGTTCCAATGGCTGTACGACACCCTCGTCGGACACTCGATCATCCCGGACCTGATCAACGGGATGACGCAGTGGTTCCGCAACGGCGTCGACTGGATCGGCAACGCGCTCGCCTGGTTCGGCAACCTACCAGGGATGCTCGCCAACTGGTTTGGCAACGCCAAGGACGCCGCGATCGGGAAGTTCGGTGAATTGGTCAATTCGGTTCGCGGCATCCCGGGCGCCATCGTGAGCGCCCTGGGCAACCTCGGCTCACTGCTGTACAACAGCGGCCGCAGCATCATCCAGGGCCTGATCGACGGGCTGTACAGCATGCTGCAGGGCGCGTACAACGCGGCGGCGGACATTCTCAACCAGATCCGCAGCTTGTTCCCGTTCTCCCCAGCCAAGGAAGGCCCGTTCAGCGGGCGCGGGTGGACGCTGTACTCCGGCATGTCGCTGGGTGAGGGCCTGGCGGAGGGCATGGGCAGGGCATCCGGGCTGGTGCGGTCCGCCGCCGAGCGGATGGTCGGGATGGCGTCCATCGGTGCGACTATCACCCCGGCGTTGGCCGCCTCCCAGGTGCCGGTGGTGGCGGCCGGCGGCTCGCCAACCATCATCAACGTCAACTTCGGCGGGCAGCCGCTGGTCGGCGAGGACGACATCATCCGCATGGTCGTCAGGGCGATCAACCAGGCCCCGGCGCGCGGGTTCAACCTCGGGGTGGTGGGCTGACGGTGATGCCGCAGTTGTTTTGTGAGATCGCGTTCACGAAGGACACCGCCGACGGGTCGCCGCTGTGGACAGACGTTACCCAGTACGTGCAGTGGTGGAACGGGGTGCGGATCTCCCGCCGCCGCTCGCACGAACTGGACGAGGTGCAGCCGGGGACGCTCGCGCTCGCCCTGGATAACACCGATGGCCGGTTCACGGCTGGGCGCGCCGCCTCGCCGTACTACCCGAACGTGAAGCTGAACCGGATGATCCGCATCCGCGCGAAGTGGCCGGGCGGGGTCAACCTGCTGCTGTCCGGGCAGGCCAAGGGCAGCGACATCAGCCTGTTCTCCGGCAGCCAGGGAAGCCTGGTGGTGGACACGGGTGTGTTCCCGGCGGGGCAAACGACCTCGATCCGGTGGATCGCGGGCACCCTTTCGAACGGCACGTTCCTGCGTATCGGGACGAAGAGCATCGCTTCCCCGACGGATGAGGCGTACAACGTCACCGCCGGGGTGACGTACTCGATCCAGTGCCAGGCCCGGCGGGACGCCAGTTTCGCGGCCACGATGGCGTTGCGGGTGCGCTGGTATGACAAGAACGGCGCGCAGATCTCCGACACGACCGGGACTGGGGTCACGCTCACCACGTCGTTTCAGGTGATCACCTACTCGCCGACCGCCCCGGCGGGGGCTGTGTGGGCCCGCATCGTGCTGGTCTCCACCGCATCCACGGGCGGCGCGGTTGTCATCTACACGGGGGCGTGGCAGTTCGAGCAGGCCGCGTCACCGACGGCCTGGGTGGACCCCGGCCAGCAGTACATCCGGTTCACCGGGTTCGTCGACAAGTGGCCGCACTCGTGGTCCAACGGGGTGCTGGGCGTAGTACAGATCTCGGCGACGGACCGGCAGAAGCTGCTCTCTCGCGACAAACTTCGGGGCGCGCTGGCCGAGGAGATCCTGTCGGCAAGCCCGGTGTTCTACTACCCGCTGGGAGAGCCCGAGGATGCCACGAGCGCGGGAAACCTCGCCATCGTGAATCAGCCGGACTTGATTACTCAGACGACCGGCATCGCGGTCGAGGATGCGCTCACCTTCGAGACGAAGGGCGGACCAGACGCCAGCACCGGAGTGATGCTCAACCCGGCCACCACCACGGACGGGAAGCTTCTCGGCGTTCCGATGCTGTACACCGCCCTGGGCGGTACCGCCGGCATGTCCCTCGCGGCCTGGGTCAACTTCATCACCCCGTGGAGCATCGACTCCCGGATCATCTACGCCGACGACGGGTCGGACACCACCCACGTGCGGGTGAACTACAACCCGTCGAGCGACACCCTGACAGTCGGCGTCCGCACAGCGTCCGGCTCCTACGTGTCCACCACCACGTCGTTCAACCTTGAAAACAGCCTGCATCTTGTCGTGGTGACACTGCAGCTGACCGGCGGCAACATACTGATCAAGGCGTATGTTGACGGCACCCTCGCGATCAACACGACCAACGCCACGCCCGTCACCGTGTGGCCGTCCCTACCGCGCGTCCGAGTGGGCGGGCTCCCCGGAACCGCTCTGGACCCGCCGCAGCTCATGAAGGGGCTGTTGGCGAGCGTGGCCGGATGGAACACCGTCCTGTCTGCCGCTCAGGTCACCAACATGTACGGGGCACGGACCGCCTTCGCGGGTGAACTGTCCGGGGCCCGGGCGGGGCGGATCGCCACCTGGTCGGGCGTAACCAGGACAGCGTTCGACGTCGGGTCCTCGCAGATGGACCGCCACCCCTCCACGGAGCAGTCGCCCCTGGCGGCGTTCAAGATGGTCGCCAAGTCCGAAGGCGGAATTTTCTTCATCTCTGGGGACGACACGGCGACCATGCACGGCCGGTCACGGCGGCAACTCCCGTCTACGCCAACCTTCACACTCACCGCCGACCAATGCGGCGACGACCTCAACTTCACCATGGACGACCAGCTCCTGATCAACGACTTGCAGGTGTCGCGGAGCGGCAAGACCGTCACCAGAGCGATCAACCAGGCGTCGATCAGCGCAAACGAGGGCTCCTACACCGCATCCATCGACACCTTGCTCTACACCGACAGTGAGGCGATCGACAGGGCCAATTACACGCTGTCCACGTACGGCACGCCGCAGCCAAGGGCCGGACAGATCCGGGTGGACGCCCATTTCATCGGCACAGTGTGGCCGCAGATGCTCGCCAGCGAGATCGGCCAGCGCTTGCAGGTGACCAGCCTGCCCAGCGAGGCCCCTGCGAGCAGCCTGGACCTGTGGTGTGAGGGCGTCGCCGAGTCCATCACGGATCAGACGTGGAGCTTCACCTTCGACACCTCGCCCGTCCGGAACACCTCGCTGTTCATCCTCGACGACCCGGTGTACGGGACGCTCGACGCTAACTACCTGGGATGGTGAACGTGGTCGTCCGCGCCCCCTTGCGGTTCCTCGACCAGGCGATTTTCGCCCCTCGGCCGCTCACGTCGTGGGAGGCGTACTGGGCGCTCGCCGACTCTCGCAAGGCGATGACTGGGCAGCCGCCTGTGCCCCGCCCGACCGGGCACAACCCCACCATCTCGGCGTGGGCGCGGGTAGACGACGGGCGGTGGATCGCGGACTGCCCGCACGGGTGCGGTGCGGCATTCAACCTCCCGGCGAACTCGACGTGGTTTTGGTGCACCGAGTGCGCTGGGGGAGGGCAGGGCCACACGGTCGCGCTGGTATGGCCGGAAGGCGCGGAGCGTCTCACGGTGAACTTGGAGTCGCTGCCGACGACTCTGCAGTTCTGGCCGTGCGCGGCGTGCCGCCCTCACCTGGCGGACGGTGCGGGCGTGTGCCCGTCATGTCGAGGCATGCAGGGGCTGGAGGTCTAAGTGGCCACCCTCCCTAACCCCCGCACCTGGACGGTCGGCGAGCTTCTCACCGGGGCGAAGCTGAACGCGGAACTCCGCGACAACCTGAACTTCCTGCTATCGCCGCCGACCGCGCTTCTGTGGGCGAGCGCAGACCAGTCCCTCACGCATGCCACATGGGGGGCCATTTCGTGGGCGAGTGAGCAGTACGACAACGACGGCGGCCACAGCAACAGCACCAACCCCAGCAGGTTCACCGCTCAGACGGCGGGCTGGTACAAGCTCATAACCACAGGCTCGTTCAACAGCAGCACGTCGGGCACGTTGCGAGGCCTCAAGTTCAGGAAGAACGGCACCACCGACTACGGCGAACTGCTGGACGGCATGGCGTCCAATGGTGTCGCGTCCCTGATCACGTCTGCTGTCGTCCAGTTGGCCGTCAACGATTACGTCGAGGTGCTCGCCTACCAGGACACAGGCGGGTCCCTGACCTGGAACAGGACCATCGACACGACAGTCAACTACTTCTACATCCGGTGGATGAACCCCTAGCCGCTGCGCACAGCTCGCAGGCCCACACCACCACGCAGGGATGTCAGGCACCTCTCCAGCAGACAAGGGGGCGATGTGGCCGATGAGCCGTCAGCCGGTGAACTCCTCCGCCGCATCGATGGCCTGACCGCCGTGACCGCGCAACTCGTCACACGCACCGAGTACGCCGCCGACCGGCGCTACGACGACCGCCGCTTCGCCGAGATCGAGAAAGACGTAGCCGAGCTCGGCAGGACCCTCACCGAGGAGATGAAGGCGCTGCGACGCAGCATCGACGCCGCCGCCGAGAAACGGGGCACCAACGCCCGTCAGGCCGTGTACGCGGGGTTGCTGCCCGCCGTCCTGGTGCTGCTGGGGATCGCCGTGCAGATCTGGATCGCACTGAAAGGCCCGTGATGGCGGAACATGCAAGGCGCGTCCGCCGGTACTGGGTGGTCGTGGTCGCTGTGTTGGGCTTCGGCGTCCTGTTCTTCTACGTCTCAACCCAGGTGGGGTCGCTCAGCGACCGGTTGCGGCAGGCCGAGGCGGACCGTGAGGTTTTGGCCCGGCAGGTCACCCAGCTTGGTGGCGTGCCGAGGGTGAGCCCCGGCCCTCCCGGGGCGCGTGGCGACGCTGGCCCTCAGGGGCCGCAGGGTGTGATGGGACCGCGCGGGCCGCAGGGCGTGGCCGGCTCTCCGGGGCCGACAGGCAAAGCGGGGGCGTCTGGTCTTCCCGGCCGCCCTGGTGTGCCGGGCCCGCAGGGAAGTCCCGGGCCGGCGGGCCCCAGCGGACCGCCGGGACCTACAGGTCCAGCGGGGGACCGCGGACCCCAGGGTGAGAAGGGCGACCCGGGGCCTCGCGGCGAGCAGGGGCCGCCGCCGTCCTCATGGACGTACACCCTTGCCGGGGTCACCTGGACGTGCACGCCGGCCAGTCCGGGATCCACCACCTACACCTGCCGAGCGGATGGGACGTGACCCATGAAGATGATCGCAGGCAACCCGCGGCACACCTCCGGCCAGCAGTCTGCTGTGAACCGGATCGTCATCCACGCCACCGTGTCCCCCTGCGTCAGGGGCGGCGCCCGCTCGGTCGCCGTGTTCTTCCAGTCGGACAGCGCCGGTGGCAGCGCCCACTACGTCGTGGACCCGGGCGAGGTCATCCAGTGCTACACGGAGCGGACCATCTGCTGGCACGCGCCCCCGAATACCGGGTCGATCGGTGTGGAGTTGTGCGACCCACAGAAGGGCCCGGGGTCGCGTTGGGGTGATGCCGCCCACGAGGCGATGCTGCAGCAGGCGGCCCGCCTTGTACGGCAGATCGCGGCCCGCTGGGACGTCCCGCTGCGCCAGCTGAGCGTGGCCGACGTGAAGGCCGGCCGCCGCGGAATCTGCGGGCACGCCGATGTGAGCAAGGCCTTCCGCAAGACCGACCACACCGACCCGGGTGAGGCGTTCCCCTGGGACCACTTCATGGACCTGGTGAAGGGGGAGGAGCCAAAGCCCGTCCCGACGCCCGAGCACGACGACAACCCGGTGCCGGAGTTCGAGCGGACGCTGCGCGTGGCCTCGCCGATGCTGCGCGGCGACGACGTCAAGACGTGGCAGGCCAAGGCCCGCCGGTTCTCCCCGTCGCTGGCCGTGGACGGCTGGTACGGCGCGGACTCCCGGCGGGCGTGCGAGGCGATCCAGCGCGAGGTCGGCATGCCCGTGACGGGCGTGGTCGACGCGGAAACCTGGCTCCTGACGTGGGTCTGGGAGCCGGACACCACGAAGGAGAAATCATCGTGAGGAGAATCCTCGCCCTTGTCGCTGCGGCGCTACTCGCGGCCTGCATGGTGGGCGTCGGCGTGGCCGCGTCCGCCCCGTCGGAGCCCGCGAAGGCGTACGGCGGCTGTGTGTCCCGCTCGACCGGTTACCTGCGGGTGCTGGAGAGGGGCAACCTGGCCAAGAGCACGGCCGGGGCGTGCAAGAGCACCGAACGGAAGATCACCTGGCCGAGCCGTAGCGGCGTGGTCTTCCCGAGCAAGCTCGTCTTCAAGCGTGCGCTCGCCACGGAGACGTGCGCCAAGGACGCGGCCACCTCAACGAGCTCGGCGTGGGTGTTCTCGTGCACCACCGTCGTGGTCACCCCGTCGCCCGTTCCGTCCCCGACCCCCACGCCGTCGGCGTCGAACTGACACCTCCGGCAACTATCAACTCCGCGTTAATAGTTGCCGTCTACCTGCGGCAACAGCCGTAGATGACCTTGCTCTTATAGTTTTCCGCCCCGACTTGAGGGGCCATCCCCCCATCGTCCCGCCGATGTACGGCGGGCTGTCCCCGAGGAGGGGCACCCATGAAGATCTTCGGTCGCGAACCGGCTGTCATCCTGCACGCACTCCAGGCCGTCCTCGCGTTCCTCGTGACACTCCCAGCGCTCAACTCACTCGGCCTCACCGCCGAGGTGTCCGGCTGGGTCATGACGATCGCCGCCGGGCTCGTCGCGCTGCTCGTCGCCGTGGCCACCCGCCCGTTCGTCGTGTCCGCCGCGACCGGCGCCGTGCAGACGATCCTGACGGGGCTCGTCGCGTTTGGGCTCCCGCTGTCGGAGCAGTCCACGGGCGCCCTGGTCGCCGCGCTGAACGTCGTGCTCATGCTGCTGATGCCGCTCGGGCTCACTCCGGCCGCCGACCCTGACCCCAAGTTCGTGCGGGCCCAGCGCCGGGCCATCCCACGCCGGGTCCTGTAGCCTGTCGAGCACAAGGCTTCGATTACCCCGATCGAGTGCGCCGTAGGCGCCGGGCTCCGGCCCTAGGGGAACCGCAAGAGGACGCCCTCGCTCTCCTTCGGGGGGCGGGGGCGTCTTCGTCGTTTCTGTCGGTGCCCGCGTCTACTCTGCGCGTGAGGGATCTGCTCGGTCCCCGGCGTCGCCCGCCTCACCCCCCGTCGAGGCGGGCGGCGTCGTCTCAAGGGCGAACCACCGTTCCCGCCGCTGCCGATGGGCCGTCATCACGATCAGCTCCGCGATCCGGTCGTCAGCGCTCATCTCCACCGCGTCATCCTCCTCTACGGCCGGAGCCCCGGCCCTCCCCTCCAGCAGAGCCGGGACCAGGGTCATCCTGCACTCCGCGGCGGCCGTGCGGCTGGTGCTCGCAGTCCTGGAACACCAAGCGCCCCCAACCCGCGTCAGGCGGGGTGGGGGCGCTTTTCGTCATGCCCGGGGGCGTACGGTTTACTGCTCTACACGCTGGAGATGGCCCGGCGGCACGCCCTCAGAACGGCCGCTATCCCAGACGACGTTGACCCACGCGCACAACCCAAGGATCGACCCGTAGGCGTAGCCGGGCGTGTAGGACTCCTCCCTGCACGGGGTGACTGTGCCGCGCTCGCCCGTGCCGGGCCATCCGTGGAGGCCTTCGCTGAGGCGGACCCGCTGCCCCACAGGGAACCGCTCGACAACGCGGCTCGGGCTCATCAGCGGGTGGATGTTCGTACCGGGTGCTACGGGGCTCATGGGTCCATCCTCTCGCAATATCACGATCGCTACGGGTAGCTCATAATCCGCGTTAACGGCCACTCATCCGAGGACGGCGGCAACGAGTTGCGACGGGTCATGCTCGAGCTGATTCGCGGCATGGATGTACACCGCTGTCGTCCCCTCCGACGCGTGACCGAGCGCGTCCTTCAGCCGGGACGTCTGAGCACCCCGCGCGTTGGCGATCGTGGCGAAGGTGTGACGCAGCGAATGAGGCGTCACCCGCTCCGGCTGCTCGAGGCCCGCCTCACGGGCGATCCGCTGAACGAGGTCGAATAGGTACCGCCTCGAGAGCGGCCGCCCGCTCGCCGTGGCGAACAACGGGCCGGTGAGCTCGCCCACGGCCACGCCCGCCGCGGCTGCGCGCCGTGAGAGATAGCGGTCCACGGCGGCCGCCGGCGCGGGGGGCAGATTCCGAACCCGGACCTTCTGGCCCTTGCCCACAATCCGCACCGTGCGGAACCCACGCTCGTATCCGAGTGACGACACCTCGAGGGCGCACACCTCGGAGACGCGGGGACCAATCGACAACATCAAGCGGATGACCGCCTCAGTCCTCACCGCCTCGGGGGACCGGTCGGCGGCTGCCGCGGACACCATCGCCCGCGCTTCGTCCTCAAGGAGGCCGCGGGTCTCCGAGTGTGTCCGGTCGAGTCGCGGCCGCGCGGCCGCCGTGAACCGCGGGGAGGGGATCGCGTCCTCCTCGAACAGGTAGGTGTACCAGGAGGAGACCGCGGCGAGCTTCGCCGCCACCGTGGCGGGCTTGCTGTTGCGGGGCGGGACCTCGAGCCACCGCGCCCACAGATTCCCGTCCCCCCGGGATGCAGTCAACGGGTCGATCCCGGCATCGGCGGCGAACGCCAGCCACTGGGCGAGGTGCACCCGGTACGCCCGGCGGGTCGCCGGCGAACGGAACGACAGCAGCCACTGCATCGTCAGCCGCTGGATCTCGTCGGGCAGCGGGGAGGGCAGCTCGAGGTCCCCGGCGGCTGCGCGCTCGAGAGTGTGGCTCACGGTGCTCCTTGTGGGTGGGTTGGCCGACGTTGATTCACGGCACGGGTTGCCGACGGCGGGATGGTGCGGATTCTCTACGGGATCAGGCCCGGCGTCAGGGGATCGTTTGCCGACAGGGCTGGGTCGCGGGAATAGTCATTTCGGCGAGCCGCGCCGCCCGGGCGCGCACCGTCGGGTGGCCGGCCACCAGCCAGCCGCCCCAGCGGACCCAGCGGGGTTCGGTGTGCGCGCAGTCGTCCACCATGGCGGCGACCGCGCGGGCACCCGGAAACCCGGCGGCGTTCAGAAGCGCGACGGCGTGCTCGTCGGCCGCATACTCGCAGCGGCGGCACAGCCAGTCCGAGACGAGGCGGCACATGCCTGCCGCGGCGAACAGCACGGCAGCCACCCAAGTGAGGTGCAGCGAAAGCGCGGCCAAGCCGCACCCGACCGCAGCGTTCATAGCGTGAGCCAGGAAGAACAGGGCGCGATTCCGGGGATGGCCGAGGTGGTGGTGCGCCACCTCATGGGCGAGGACACCGTGAAGGATCAGGTCGTTCGCGTCCAAGAGGTCGGCGCCGAGCGTCACGGTGGTGGCCTGACCGCATCGGGTGGGCGAGGTCGCGACGGCCTGGTCGCCGAGGCTCGGGTCCACCCACACCAGGAGTCGGGGGAGTCCGGCCGCGCGACGCAGGGCGTCAGCGGCTCGGGGAAGGTCGGTGGTCGGTGCCTTGCTAGCTGCGCGAGAAGGGGCGGGTCGGTAGTGGAGGACGAAGGTTCCCCAGCTACCCCGGGTCATTGCCCAGCCGGGGCGTCGGCGGATCAGGGACTGATACATGGGTCTCTCCGAAGGGTGGGGCGTCCCGCCCCGGGGGAAGAGGGCGTGACGCCGCGGTGTCAGACGCCGGCCGGGACGGGCCCGGTCTTCACGGCCGTCTCGAACGCGTCGGGCGCGATCCGCAACGGTCAGCGCATCCGCTTGTATCGCTCGTATCCGGCCTGGACTGCGGCCTGCCCTGCGGCCCGGAGGCTCTCCGCCTCCTTCTCCCTGCCGGGCTTGACGACGAGGCGGCCTTCCCTGACCTTGCCGGTCTTCGGGTCGAGGTACTTCATCTTGTCGCCCATCGTTTTCTCCTCTCGTTGGTGGAGCTGACTGCTCCGGCTGTCCCCGCCCGCGCTGTGTCGGGCGGGGACCCGCAACGGTCAGCAGCACGGCCAGGCGCGTTTGCCGCACGTTGGGCAGGGCGGGGGTTGGACCACTTCCGCTTTGCCGCCCTTCTTCTCGATGCGGCGGGCCAGGTCCTTGGCGCTGGCCTTGGTGCGGTACCGCCCGTCCGGCATGGCGTACTCGTTGACGACGACGTATCGGCCTTTGCCCATGGCGGTCAGAGCCACCACTTCCGCGACCGCTCCGCGGTCTTCCGGAAGTCCCGCGCGTTAGCCGCCGCGACTCTGCGGTTGGAGTCGTGCTGCCGGATCATGTACCTGTCGGCGGCGGGGTCCTGGCTCTTGCCGGAGGCCAGACTCCGCCTGTAGGCGTCCGCCTTCCGCGCTTCCGCACGGGCTGTCGCGGCCTCCTGATCGGCGCGCTTGTCCCACTCTTGGGCGCGTATCTGGCCCTTCTTGTTGAACAGACCCATGTCGGGGTCTCCCTTCTTGGTGGGGTTACAGGTCGGCCGTGACCCGGTCGGTCACGGCCAGGACGGTGAACTCGCGGACGGGCGCCGCCTCCATCTCCAGCACCCGGCGCGCCACCAGCATCCGCCGCGGCGTCGGGGCGGGCGCGGGGAGGCGGTTGAGCACCTTCACGGGCTGCATCACCCTCGCCAGGACGGCGACGACAGCGACCGCTAGCACGGGCGGCGCGGCCACTAGCAGGGCCACCGTCTGGACGCCGGCCACCACGGTCAGGGCGACCACGGCGGCCGCGGTGAGGACGGTGATCGCGCGGCGCGGGGTCGCGACGAGTTCGAGCAGCAGGCTCGCGTCGAGGACGCTGGCCTTGGCGGGTGAGCACATGACGATCTCCTCCGTGGGGGTCAGCCGAATAGCCGGCTGACACCCTTCGGTCTGGCCCCGGCCTGCCGGAGCGCGTCCTCCTGCAACTTGTCGGCCTTCCGTTTGCCGACGGTGCGCTCCAGCTCCTGCCGGGCGCGTCTCTTCTGCGAGCTGTTCACCTCGTGGCCGTTGGCCGCGATGGCCAGCGCGCGGAGGTCGTTCGACGACTGGCCCTTGCCCTTCAAAGCGGCGAGCTGGGCGTCGGTCATCTTGCTGCTGAACAGACCCACGGGGGGTCTCCCTTCTGGTGGGTGCGGTTAGTTGGTGCGGCGGGTAGGTCAGACCGCCTAACCGGGTTAGTGATCTACTTCTGTGGTTCTGAAGGGCGGATTTAGGCCGCGACCTGCGGAAAGTGAACGGTGTTAGCCAGTGAGTACGGGTTAGCTGAGCGGCCCTGAGTGGCCCGCAGAGCGGCTCTCGCGGGCAATCGGTCTGTCTCACTCACCCGCCTCTCGCAGCGCGAGAACGTGCCTCAAGTCGGCCGGGTCGAGCCGCAGTACGTTGCCGGTGTTCGTGACCTTCACCCCGTGCTCGCGCGTCAGGATGTCCCGGAGCTGGATGCCGGTGAGGGCCTGGTAGGGACGCCAGTCCGAGGCGAGCTTCCGCAGCATCGCCGGGAGGTCGGCCACGCGGACCCGCTCGGAGTCGAGCACCTCATCCAGGTCGGCCAGCAGGTCCCGCTCCTGAGCTGGCGCAGCCGCCCCGGCCGGGCCGATGCCGGCCTTCTCCCGGATCCGCAGGGCCCGCTCAATGACCTGGGCGGCCTCGGCCTGGGACACGTAGTAGCCGCGCAGCAGTCCGGGCTTGGGCTCGAACCCGCGGGCCATGAACGTGCCCACGTCGCCGGGGCCTTCCTCGGTCTTGGGCTCCAAGCCGACGGCGGAAATGCCCGCCTTGTAGGAGCCCGTGCCCAGCACCGCATCGTTGGACTGCTGGTCACCGATCGCGAAGCACGCCTTATTGCTGGTCACGGCCATGACCTTGCGGGGCAGTGAGGTCGAGGACGGTTCCGGCGTGGCGAGGATCAGCGTGATGCCGTACTTGCGGGCGGCGCTGATCAGCTTCACCGTGATCTCGACCGCTTCGTCGCCGTACTCCTCGTGCATGTACAAGGCCTGGCACTCGTCGACCACGATGATCCGGGGGCGGAGCCGGGCGTCCTTCTCAGCGAGTTCCCGGGTCACGGCGCGGGCGTTGTGCTCCTTGAGCGCCTTGCCACGCACGTTGAGCTCGTCGTATGCCCCGCGGAGGGTGCCCAGGCAGGCCTCGACGACCTCTTCGCCGGTGCCGGTGAGCAGGGTCCGCAGGCGGGGCTTCATCGGGTCGTAGTCGGCGTTGACCGCCATCACGAACACGTCAGCGTCGACGAGCGGGTCCAGCAGCGCGCCCAGCAGCAGGTTGATGATGAGCGTGGACTTGCCGGAGCCCATCATCCCGGCGATGGCGTAGTTGGCCTCGAACAGGCGGCCCGTGATGCGCTTGCCGCGGATGTTGACGGCCGCCGGGGCGCCCTTAAAGTAGTCGCCCGTACCGTCCTTGAGCAGCGGCCATGCGTCGACCGGCCCCGACAGGGCGCCCTGGTCGGCGACCCACATGTCGAGCACGCCGGGCAGGTTGCGCGGCTCGGTCGCCCACACCTCGACGGGGAAACGCACCAGGTTGTGCGCGAGGACCTTCCTCCGATCGTTGATCATCTCAACGGTCACGGCGGGGGGCAGCTCAAGCTGGGTGTGGTACCCCTTGCCGTCCCGCTCGGTGGGCAGGACGAACCTGGGACGCCACCCCGCCTTGAACGCCTTGTCCAGCTTGGAAATCCCCAGGTGGCGCAGGGCGTTCAAGATGGCGCCCTCGTCAGGGATCAGGTCCCGCGCCTGCGGCTCGTCGGCGTCGGCGACCAGCCACTTCACGGCGGTGCCGCGGCGCTTGCCTTCCCGCCACGCTGCGACGACCAGGGCGACCGGCAGGAGCGGCCACACGTACGTGACCACGGTCAGGATCAGACGGATGACCCCGCCGGCGACCTGCCACACCGTGCCGAACTCTCCGACCCCGGTAGCCCACACGGTCAGCGACAGCGCCAGCAGCAGCACCAGCGCCCCGAGCACCGAGATGCCGAGGAACTTGGCGACGTTGAGAGCCAGCAGCGGCAACTCCATCAGCCGGGAGCGGCGCGCGGCCACGGCCCGCTCCTTGCGGTCAACCCACTCGGCTAGGGCTTCGCGGTCGCCGGCGGCCTCCGCGGCGCGGATCTGGCGGCGGTGGATGCCCAGGGTGAGGGCGTCCCACGCCCGGACAAGCCACGAATGCCACCCCTGACCTGCGGTGACGGCCACGGACGCGGTCACCTTGGCGACCTTCACCGTGGTCGGTGACGGCTGCACCGCGATGACCCGGCCCGCGATCGTCGCCGGCAGGCGCAGCGTGGGCGCAGGGGCCTGGGGCTCGTCCACGACCTCGAACTCGTAGACGATACGCTCCAACTCGGCGTGCTCGTCCTCGACGGGCAGCGGCGGGGCGTCGGCCGGACGCCGGTCGGGAACCCACGGACCGCGGATCACGGAGCCGCCTTTCGGCTGCTCAGGGGTGTGGTCGGTCGCCTCACTCATGACGCCTCCCGGAGGGTGACGGGGTGCCAGTCGATGAGGTCGCAGATGTGCCAGCCGAGGCAGGCGACCAGCAGCGCCGCCGCTTCGAGGACCTTGAGGGCGACCCCGCACAGCACGACGAGGAGCGCGCACCCGGCCAGGGCGAGGGCGACGGTGACGCCGCCGGCGGCGAGGAGGGGCGCTTTCCACCCGTGGGCGCGCACGGCCTGCCAGATCTGGGCGATCGTGCGGGCTTCCGGGGCGGGGGCGCGGCGGGCGGTCAGGATGAGCACCAGCACGGCGAGTAGGGCAGCGGTGAGCATCACGACACCTCCGTCGTGGTCGTGGGGACGTCATCGGCAAGCGGGGTGTGGTGGCCGTTCGTGCCGCGGTCACGGGTTAGACGAGCCCGGCGCTTCTCCCACCCAGACAGCTCCTCAACCCACACGCGGCGAAGTCGGGAAGCTAGACCGCGGTCAGCATTTGCATGGCGGGCCAACTCGATGGGCCGCGGGTAGCGCCCGTGGGCGCGCTCGCTGTCCCAGAAGGCCCTCATGACCTCCGTCTTTGTGGCCTCGTCGCTCTCGTTGATGACCGGCTCGGTGGCTCCTTCGAGGGTCACGTTCGGGGTCATCAACGGGGTCACCCGCGGGGTCTCGGGCAGCGCCGGACGGAGGTCGAGCAGCGGCGAGGTGATGACGCCGCCCATGACCTCATCCGTGACCGCGGGGGTGACCTCCGCAGGGGTCACCGGGGACCTCACCGAGAGGACCGCAAGGGAAGCCCGACGCATGGCTCGCCGCGCCGCTGCGGCACCGTCCCACGACCGCAGTTCCTCCAGCGCCTTGTCGCCCTCCGGGCTGGCGGGCGCCAGGTCCAGCACCGGCCGGCCGACGATCGCCCCGTCCACGATGCCCAGGCGGCCGGTCTTCGCGGCCTCCTTGTCGGCCTTGGACTGATAGCGCACAATCTTCCGGGCCAGGCGGCGGTCACGGCGGGAAGCGGCGGGGCCGACCCCGTACCGGTCGATCCACGCGGCGGTCCACGCGTCCTCCACCGTGGAGCCCTGCGCGGCCCGGATCGACGCGGCCGCCCAGGAGATGCGGGGGTAGCGCAGGCGCCGCCACAGGTCCCGGCGGATCTCCGCCCCGCTGCGGCGGGACGCCGCCTGCCGGTCGAGAGCCGCTTTCATCTCCCACATGACGATGCCGAGCAGGGATGACGCGGCGTACACGGCACCCACCTGCAGGCCCGCCCACGGGTCGGTTGTGGTGGCGGCCTTGTCGACCTGGTGCCAGAGGTTCATCCCGGCGGCGTTGGCCGCCATGACCCACGTCATGAGCCTGTAGCGGATGGTCGGCAGCCGCTTTTCGATCGCGCGGTGGGTCAGGTACGCGTTGTAGAGGACGGAGCCTTCCATCGCCACGGGCAGGGTGAACGCCGCAGCGCCGAGGTGCATGACGTCTTCGGCGAAGGCGAGCTGGCCGCCCCAGGCGATGAACATGGGGGAACCCATCGCGGCGGCAGCCACGATCGAGTGCCCGCGGGACTTCACGGCGTTGGTGAGCGCGCTCGCGGCGCGGCGGCTGGCGGCGCGCCGCTCTGCTCGCCGGACCTTCTTGGCGGTCGTCTTGGCGGACTTGTCCAGCCGCTTGGCCTGGGTGTCCTCGCGCTCCATCTGGCGCCGCTCGCGCTCCAGGCGCAGCATGGTCTCCGCCCGGAGTGCTTCGGCTTGGGCGCGGCGGGTGTCGGCCTCGGCCTGGGCGGCGGTCCGCTCGGCGCGGTGGTCGTAGTAGGTGGTCATCACGCCGCCGCCTTTCCGGCACGCTGGGCGGCGCGGCGGCGGTTGCGTCGCATCTGCCACCGCTGCCACGGCGCGGCGGCGCCGCTCACACCGTGAATCTCGGACCGGGGAAGGGTCTCCTCCTCGCGGAGGGCCAGCTCCAGGCATTCGGCCTGCACGGGGCAGCCCTTGCACAACGCCTGAGCGAACTCCTCGTACTCGGCGCGAGCGTCCTTCTCCCACTGGGCGGTCAGCACGTCGACGGGCTCGTTGGCCCGGGGGGTCGCCCACAGGGGCGGCTCCGGCGGGAACCACGCGTCCGGGGTGGACGACTTGGCGCAGGTGCCGAAGGTGGTGACGGTCCACCGGAGCTCGTCGAGCAGGTCTCCTTGCGGGGTGTTCATGTGGGCTCACTCCTGGTGATCAAGGTTGGGTCTGGCGTTACGTGTCCGCCCGGGGCTTGCGCCCGGGTCCCGGCTGGCACGGCATGCTCCGGTCGGACTGGTGGAGGGGCTTGCACGGGTCAGTGCATGACGGCGGTGAAGAACGTGGCGATCCGGTCGGCGCCGGTCTGGACCTTGTCGATCGCGCCCTGGACGGTGTTGCCGGCCTGGGTGGGGCGGGTGAACAGGTAGAACGCGATGAACGCGATCGCGGCGACCTTGACCCATCGGTTGTGGAGCATGTGATCCTCCTGGGGAACTGGTGTTTGGGCTGGTCAGGTCAGGGGGCGTTTGAAGTACAGGACCGTGAACATGCGGTCCGGGTTGTAGATGGCGGCGGTCAGCTCCCATCCGTCCGCGCCGAGCTTGTTCAGGTCGGCGTCGCGGGCGTTGATGGCGCGGTACTCCCAGCGGGTCATCACGCACCTCCGGGCGGGTGGAGCAGGTTGCCGACCATGCGGTCGGGTTCCAGGTCGGAAGCCCCCAACCAGACCGCGGTGTCAGGGATCGGCTCCCAGGTGCCGCCGGTGGGGCGGACCTGCTGGGCGACCCACCCCCCGCGGTCGGGGTAGATGCCCCACAGCCCGCCGGCGGCGCCGACGACGACCATGGGCACGTCCTGGGCGTGGGGGAGGTCGCAGACGAGGCGGGTCAAGTAGACGCGGGCCTGGACGGCGGCTGCGGCGATGTCGTCGGGGGTCGTGTTGTCCGGGTCGACCGAGTTCTCCCACCAGCGGTTCATCGAGCCCTCCGGTCGGACTCCATGCGGTCGGAGTGGGCGTCGTCCTCTGGGTTCCGCGGGTCGTTGTCCGGGTCCACCTCGGCCTCGCACCAGTGGAACTGGGCCAGCCAGCGGCGGCCGAACTCCTCGGTCGGGGCTGGCACCGTGTGGGGGCAGGTGGGGCACTGGACTCTCACTGGTCGTTCTCCTGGGCGTCGAGGTAGGCGGCGAACAGCAAGTCGGCGATGGCGTTGTCGTCGCAGCCGTTCTGGCGGAGGGCTTCGGCCAGCAGGTCGGCCGGATCCATGCCGGGGTCGTTGATGGTCACCGGGTCCTCCTGACGGTCCGTCCACGGCACACGTGACCAGCGGACGACATGGCGCTGCACGAGGGGCACACCGTGATCGGGGTGGACTCAGTGCGAGCCGGCTTCTCGGCGGTCGCGGAGGCGGCCTGCTTGGTGCTCACCGGGAGGCCTCCCCCCGGCAGATGGGGCACGACGGGTCCGGGCACGTGGCGGGCTCGACGTGGCCGAGGGTGGACAGGTCGTCGGGGGTGTTCCGCATCTCGACGATGAGCGTCACGGCGGCGGCGAGAACGCCGCGCTCCTGCTCGGTCAGCGTGGTGAGCAGGGTGGTGCCGACCTTGTCGAGCGCGTGGCCGGGGCCGGTGAGAGTGACCAGTTCGGCGGTCATGGCCATGCCAGCGGCGATGGCGACGGAGAACGCGGCCTCGCTGGGCTCCTCGCGGCGGGGGGTGGGGCTAATCTGGGTCACAAGTCATCACTCCTGGGTACGACAGGTTGGTGATCTAGGGCTCGTTCGGGTGTTGGCGCACCTGGCGAGCCCGTCTTCGTTTCTGGCCTCCGGGCGGTCCATTGACCATCCGGTGTGTCACACCATAACGTCGGGTGTAACACACCTGCAAGCGTCTGGGAGGACAGAAGATGGAACTCGCAGTGACACCGGGCTACCGCTACCGTGATCGTGTGCCGAATCAGCCGAAGACCCCGAGCCGCTCCGTCCGGGTGGACGACGGCGACTGGGACGAGCTCGGCCGGATTGCGACACAGCGGGGAACCGTGCGCGGCAAGGTCATCAACGAACTGATCGGCTGGTTTCTCGGCAAGCCGGGCGCCGAACTCCCGGCGCGGCCGGCTGACCGCGCACAGGAGCCGGGCCGCACGGTTCGGATCGATGCCGAGGTCTGGGAGCGTCTCCCCGCCGACCCGGTTGACCCGTACACCTCTCGGGCGAATCTCATCAATGAGGTCCTCGCTTGGTATCTCCGCATGCCTGACGCTGCGCTTCCCGAGCGCCCGCAGCCGAACGACAAGCAGGCGTAGGCGGCACAACAGACGTGCTGGTCAACGGCACTTTGTGTCCGTCTCTAGCCAATCGGCTGTGTTACTCCAATACGAGGCACCGGAATTGCATTCGATATGCGTCAATGCACGCTGAGTGCATTGCGAATGCATCGCCAGTGCATTTGTAAGACCCGGTTGTTAACATCAAGGCCAGGCCCGGCCCGGGAGCGGGGAACGTGGACGTCGTAGATCGCTGGACTGGACGGCATGCGTGCGCGCTCCAGTCCGCGATGCGCATGACAGGCGAAGAGTTCGCCGCCTCACTGGGCGTCGCCCGGCGCACCGTCGCGTCCTGGCACGCCCGGCCTGAGGTCGTTCTCCGGGCGGACATGCAGCGCGTCCTGGACACCGCGTACGAGCGGGCCCCAGCCGCCGCACGAGCCCGCTTCGCCCATCACATGAACCAGCACCTCCCCGCCCCCGAGGCCGGGCAGGGGCAGGCGCTCACCGTCGCCATCGCCATCGTCGTTAAGGCCGGGCATGTCCTGCTCGTCTGCCGCCGCGACGCCGAAACAGCAGGGATCACCTGGCAATTCGTCGCGGGCGTCGTCAAGCCCGGCGCATCACCCGAGCTCGCGGCCGTACGGGAGACCCTCGCCGAGACCGGGATCCACTGCACCGTACGCGCGCACCTCGGCAGCCGCGTCCACCCCGTGACCGGCGTCCTGTGCGACTACTACGTTTGCGATTACCTCGCAGGTGACGCCACGAACCGCGATCCTGACGAGAATGTGAGCGTCATCTGGGCGCCACGTTCGAGCCTCACGCGCTTCATCCCGCCCGAACAGATTTACGCCCCGGTGCTCGACGCCATCGAGGAGGACCATGAACGACCAGCCTGAGCAACCTGCCATCGCCGCCGCCGTCATCGTCGAGGATGGGCGGCTCTTGCTCATCCGCCGGCGTGTGAGCGAGGGCAGCCTGTCGTGGTCGTTTCCATCCGGAGCGGTGGAGGCAGGCGAGTCTGGGGAACAGGCCGCCGTGCGGGAGACCCTCGAAGAGACCGGCCTCGTCGTCAGCCCGATTAAGCACCTGGGCGAGCGCATTCACCCGAATACCGGCCGCCGCATGATCTACGTGGCCTGCGAGGTATTCAGCGGAGACGCTCACGTTGCCGACGCCGAAGAGCTCGCCGAGGTCGAGTGGTGCGACCGCGCCACGGTCGCGGACCACGTCCCCTATCCGTTCTTCCAGCCGGTCCAGGCGTACCTCGACGAGGCTCTGAGCTGAGACCCGCGCTGTGTCACTGGTTCATATGATGCTGCTGGTTCGCCCGTGCATGACCTTCATGGTCAGAGGGCGGTTACCTTGCCGCTCTGCCCGGTGACGGGGTTCCTCTCGCGGCGTACGGTCGAGATCGCAGCATGCAAGACATACCGTTCCGGTCTGGCGAGGGGAGCCTCTTCGCATGCTCAGGAATCTTTTGTCACGGTCTGGACTGGTCCCGGCCCCACGTGACACGGTTGAACGTATGTTCGAGCAGAACGAGTCGGAGTCGGGCCTGCGGTCGATCAATCGGGGACCATATTCTGAACCCATGCCTGCCTCAGCTCACGCCATCGCCGCGGAACTCCGCCAACGGCAACCCGGCATGGGCGTCAAGAAGCTCCACAAGCTGCTGTACTACGCCCAGGGCCACCACCTGGCCGCCTTCGGCCGCCCGCTGTTTAGGGAATCGGTCTCCGCGTGGGACATGGGGCCCGTCGTCGGCCAGCTCTGGGGGGCCGAGAAGTACGGCGAACCCGTCGAAGCACAACCGGGACTCGGTGAAGCCGAGCTCAATACGATCGCCTACGTAGTCAGCCGGTACGGCGGCTTGACCGCCAAGGACTTGGAGAACCTCACCCACTCCGAGGACCCCTGGCAGCGGGCCAACGTCGACCGGGAGCCCGGGGGAAAGGCCCGCATCGAACTGGAGTGGATGCAGGAGTTCTTCGCCAGCCAGGTAGACGGTGAGGACGAACCCCAGCCTGACCCCGCCGACCTTGCCCGCCTCGTGGAAGGGGCCCTGCAGCGGCGAGACCAGCCGCGCCGCGCGGACAGCATGGAAGACATACGCGCATGGCTGGCGGCCCGTGCCTGAGCAGGCGAAATACAAGCTTGAGGGCTTATTGGAGGCCCTTGAAATCTGGGAACGGAACAATCCGGCTTCGGGTGTCCTGAAAAACGTCCACGCGGCCATCATGGACTGGGCGCTTGACCGTCACACCACCCCCTATCAGGGGGTGAAGCGTGTGTTCGAGGCTGCGAACCTGTGGCGGGGTCGCATCCCCAGAACGTTGCATGACGGCCACGTGGTGTTCTGCATGTTCTGGGTGGAGGAGACCACCCGCACCGTCCGGTTCGACTCGTTCACGACGCTGAGCCTCCCTGCCGACTAGACCTCTTGGGCTGTGAACCGGTGACGCTTGCCACCTCGCCAAAGTCGACCCTGAAGGCCAGATGACTCCCGAGAACCGGCTGAAAGCCACGAAGAACGCTCGACGGCGTCGCCCGGTAGCAGAAGGGCCGCCCCGCCGTAGCGGAGCGGCCCTTTCTGTTGTGAGAAGCCGGCGAGCGGACCCCGCGCGGCTCAGGTGAGTGAAATCCGAACCCCGCCGGAGAACATCGAGTCGTGCAACTCGATCGCTACCGGATTGAGGCCCTTGGGGACGTCGAACACCACCGTCCCGTCCACCTTCAGGCCCGGGTTGATCTGCTCGTAAAGGCTCTTGGAGTCCTTCAGCCAGATCGCAGCGCCGGTGTCCGCCTCGTACTCGCGGCCTGCCGCGTCGATCAGCTTCTGCGCGGAGCCGGCGAAGTGCTGAGCCTCGTCGCCGATGTTTGTCACCGTGATGGTGACCAGGATGTACTCGCCCTGCGGTTTCTGCTCCGTCAGCCCGGAGCCGATGCTTTCGGCCCGGACGGCCTCCTTTACGGAGAACTCGAACTTGCCGTCCCGCACGATGGACCCGCGGTCGGCGATCGCCTTGGTGTCGGCGTTCCCGCCGGCCGATGACGAAGTGCTGGCGCCGACGGCGACGAGTACGGCGCATCCGCCGAACAGCAGCAGGAGGACGCCGCCGATGACGGCCAGGATGATGAGTCCGGTGTTGGACTTCTTCGGCGGCCGGGCGGGCGGGTAGCCGTACCCCGGGGGCGGGCCGTAGGGCTGCTGCGGCTGCTGGCCCGGTTGGGTCTGCCACTGCCGTGGATCCTGGGGGCCTTGCTGGTACGCCATCTTGTGACTCCGGGGGGTGGCTGACTTGTCGTCTCCGTAGACGGATCATGTACCGTTCGGGGTTACCTGGACCTCCGTGGAGACCGGATCGTTAGACTCGCACTGACCTGCGGAGACGGCTGCCCGCAGTGTTGGTGTTTTTCCGACTTACAGCGACCTGCTGGCCGCGCTCAACACCGGCCACGAGGGCGGATGCGGGACGCTGCACGCCAACAACGCGACGGACGTGCCCGCCCGTCTGGAGGCCCTCGCCTGCGCGGCCGGGCTCTCCCGTGAGGCCGTCCACAGCCAGATCGCCGCCGCCCTCGACGTCGTCGTCCACCTCGTCCGAGGCCCGGGCGGCGGGCCACGCCGGGTGGCGGAGATCTGCCTGCTCGAACGGGAGTCGTCCGGCCTGGTCGTCGCGCTCCCCGCACTGACGTTCGCACCTCAAGGTGGCATGATCCCTGGTCCGTCCTTCGAGGCGTTGAGGGCCCGTTTTCCATCGCCGCTGGAGGGTGAGGCCCCGTGGTAGCCGTAGCCGCCCTGGCGGCGGCGCTGTCCGTCTGGGTATGGGCCGCGCCCGGCGCCGCCGCCGTGAGGCTGGCGGAGCTCATCGGAACGCGTAGCCGCCGACCGCGTCCTCGCTTGCTCCCCGAGCGGCCGCGACCGGCGGCCAAGGCGGCTGCCTGGCGCGCGGCGTCCATCGAACTGTGCCAGATCATCGTGGCGGAGCTCGCCGCCGGGAAGACCCCGGGCGATGCGCTGGCGAGGGCCGTCCTGTCCGTGAGCGCCCCTGATCCGGCCGTACTGGCGCCGGTGGCCGCCATCGCCCGGGACGGGGGCGATGTCTCTGCCGCTCTCCTCCGCGCCGCCCCGGCACTCGGCGGCGAGGGCCTCGTACGGCTGGCCGCCTGCTGGCGGGTGAGCGTGACGGTGGGAGGTGGTCTGGCGGCGCTTGTCGAGCGGGTGGGGGGCTCGCTTCGCGAGGCCGAGGCACACCGGCAGGACCTGGCCGCTCAGCTCGCCGGCCCCCGGGCGACCGCCCGCATGCTGGCCGGGCTGCCCGTGCTCGGTCTCCTGATGGGGGCCGGCCTCGGAATGAACCCGCTGTCCTTCCTGCTGGGCGGTCCTGCCGGCTTCGCCTGCCTCGTGGTCGGCCTCTCCCTCAACGCGACCGGAGTCTGGTGGACCAACCGCCTCGTCGCCCGAGCGGAAGGATCGCCGGTCACCCAGGAGCCCGCCACCCAAGGGCCGACCACCCGAGGGCAGGGGCCGTGATCTCCCTCGCCGCCGTGCTGACCGCGCTGGCCGTCTGGGCCTGGCCGGCTCCGGTGTCCCCAGAAGAGCGGCTCCGGGCGGTTCGAGGCTCACGCGTGGTTCGAGGCTCACGGGCGGCCGGGGATGCGTCCAGGGGCGCCGTGGACCGGAAAGCTCCCCCGCCGGGGGTGATCGTCGCCGTGCCGGTGGGCTTCGCCGGGTTCCTCGTGGTGGGCGGACTTCCCGGGCTCGCGGTGGGAGGGCTGCTCGGCGTCGGCGCGTACGTGGTGATCAACCGGCGGGAGCCCGCCGACGTCCGGCGTCGGCGGGAACGGCTGACGGCCGATCTCCCGTTCGCGGCCGATCTCATGGTCGCCTGCCTGCGCGCCGGTCAGCCCTTGAGCGGGGCGATCGACACGGCCGCCCAGGCTGTCGGAGGTCCTCTGGGAGAGCGGCTGACCTGGGTGGGCGCCCAGGTGAGGCTCGGCGCCAATCCGGAGGCGGCATGGGCGGTGCTCGCCGATGAGCCGCCGCTCGCGTCTCTGGCGCGGACCATGATGCGGGCCGCGCGCAGCGGGGCTCCCGTGGCCGATGTCCTCACGCGGCTCGCGGACGACGCGCGTCATGCCTCCCGTGCCGCTTCCGCCGCCGCCGCTCGCAGGGTGGGCGTGCAGGCGGTCGCGCCTCTGGGCCTGTGCTTCCTCCCGGCGTTCGTGTTTCTGGGCATCGTCCCGGTGGTCGCCGGATTGGCCGCCCAGATCCTCCTCCCGTGACTGTGGACAGGCTTATCCACACCTGTGGACAGAGAGGGTGGCTGTGGTGCGGCTCCACGGCGGATCATCTGGGCATTCACGTAATCCACAGGCGGTGGTCCCATCCACAGATCGGTGCAGGCCTCGCGGACGGAGGCGCCGAATCCAGCAGCCTGAGGCCCACGGGCGGATGGTCCGCCCCGAGGAGGGCCCGATGACCACATTGACAGTCACCCCTGTGAAGCGGCTGGTTCTCGCCGTGCGTTCCCGAGTTCGTTTGGCGGGGGTGCAGTGGACGCTGCTCGCCCGCACACGGAGAGAGGCGGGTATGTCCACCGCCGAGTACGCCGTCGGCACCATCGCCGCCTGCGGGTTCGCCGCCCTGCTTTTCAAGATCGTCACAAGTGCGGAGGTCAGGTCGATGCTTGCCGCACTCATCCAGAAGGCGCTCAAGCTGGCGGGATGAGCGAGTGACACGCGAGCGCGGGTCGGTGACGGCGGAGACGGCCGTCGCGCTTCCGGCCCTGGTGGTGGTCTTGGCCGCCTCGCTATGGGTGATCGCGGTCGTCGGCGCTCATCTGGAATGCGTGGACGCGGCTCGGGCGGGCGCCCGGGCCGCGGCCCGAGGTGAGGCCCCAGAGGCCGTGCGCTCCGCCGTCGTCAGGGCGGCTCCCGGAGGCGCGCGAGTCGTGGTCTCGCCGGGGGCGGAGGTTACGCGCGTCGATGTCTCCGTGGCCGTCCAGCCGCGCTGGGGTCCGATGCTTCCCGCCGTCGAGGTGAGGGCCTCGGCCGTGTCCGCGACTGAACCGGGGGTGTTCCGATGAGGCCGATGCCGCCGCGCGACCGGGAGCGGGGATCGGCGACGGTGTGGATGGTGGCCGTCATGGCCATGATCTGGGCGATGACGATGGCCGTCGTCCTCGTCGGCGCCGCCCGCGTGGCACGTCACCGTGCGGAGAACGCCGCCGATCTCAGCGCGCTCGCGGCGGCCGCCAGGGCGTTTTCGGCGCCGCGGGACGCCTGCGCGCGGGCGGAGACGGTGGCGGCCGCGAACGGCGCCCGGGTCGACTTCTGCTCCGTCGTTGGGGGCACGGTGAGCGTCTCCGTCTCCGTCCGGTTCGGTTTCCATACCGCTTCCGCGACCGCGAGGGCGGGTCCGGTCACCGCGGAGATCTGAAGGGGGCCATAAAAGCCGGTAATCCGGTCATACTTGAGGTGGATCTTGCTGAAGCATTCCAGAAAGGGACGAAACCGTGCCGGAGAAAATCCCGATCGAAATCCTGTTCTCGCCGCAGTTCGGCGCCGATCCGTACGCTCTGTATACGGACCTGCGGGAAAAGGGGCCGGTGCACCCGATCGACTTACCGCCGGGCACGAACTCGTTCCTCGTCATCGACTACGCGCACGGTCGCGCCGCGCTGGCGGATCCCCGGTTGTCGAAGGACATGCGCAACGCCGGAGAGTGGTTCCGCGCACGGGCAGCGGAGGACAAGATCCTTTTCGGCACCTCGCTCCTGACGTCGGACCCGCCGGATCACACGCGCCTGCGGCGGCTGGTCTCCAAGGCGTTCACGCCGCGCCGGGTCGAGGATCTGCGCCCACGGGTCCAGGAGATCACGGACGAGCTGATCGACGCCATGGTCTCCAAGGGTGAGGCGGACCTGATCGAGGAGTTCGCATTCCCGCTGCCCATCATCGTCATCTGCGAACTGCTCGGCATTCCGGCGGAGGACCGGGAGAGCTTCCGCGAATGGTCCACCCTGCTCATCACCCCCGACCTGACCGAGGAGATCCATCGGCGGCGTAAGCAGGCGGGCCACGACATGTGGGACTACTTCCGCCGCATGATCGCGGCTCGGCGTGCCGAGCCCGAGACAGATCTGATCAGCGCCCTGCTCGTGGCGAGGGACGAGGACGGGCTGCTGACCGAGGACGAGCTCCTGTCGCTGCTCTCGCTGCTGCTGATCGCCGGTCACGAGACCACGGTCAACCTCATCGGCAACGGCATGGCGGCGCTGCTGCGCCATCCGGGCCAGCTGGCCCTGCTCCGCGAACGGCCGGATCTGCTTCCGCCGGCCATCGAGGAGTTCCTCCGCTACGACGGACCGGTGGAAAGGTCCTCCATCCGCATCGCGATGGAGGACCTCGAGATCGCGGGCACGCCGATCCCCAAGGGCAGCATGGTGCACGTCTCGCTCGGCGCCGCGGGGCGCGACCCCGCCGTGCTGGCGGATCCCGACAGGCTCGACATCACCCGCGAGGACAGCCGGCATGTGGCGTTCGGCCACGGCATCCACTTCTGCCTCGGCGCGCCGCTGGCCCGCCTGGAAGGGCAGATCGCCTTCGGCTCCCTGCTCAGCAGGCTGCCCGCCATCGAGCTGGCCTGCCCGACCGAACAGCTCACCTGGAAGCAGACGGGCTCCATCGTCCGGGGGCTCACCACGCTTCCTGTCCGCTGGTGAGGATCTCGCCGTAGAATCAACGACTTCTTGGACGGCACGTCCAAGAATGGGCCCAAGGAAGGGGATGGCATGCTGACGACGGTTCGCAGGCTGGCCTTCGCGGCGGTGTTGGTGCCTTTCGCGATGGCGTCCGCTCTGGCGGCGCCGGCGAGCGCGGCGGACGGCGAAATCCTGTCTCCCTCCGACGGCCAGGTCATCAGGGACTCCGGGCCTGTGACGGTGTCGGCCAAGACCGACTTGCTCCAACTCAGCATGGGCCTGTACGTCGAGGGTCCGTCCGTCTCCCGCCAGAAGATCGGCGGAGGCGGCGCCGGCCAGACGATCAGCGGCTCCTTCGACCCGGGTGTCGCCCCGAACGGCACCTTCACCGTGAGCCTGTTCGGGGAGGTCACCCAGAAGACCTACAAGACCTCCACCTTCATCCTCAGCCGGCCGCCCGCCGCGCCGTCAGGCGTCGAAGCCCGGCTGAAGGGCGGCCAGAAGGGCGGTAAGGCGGAGGTCGTCGTGTCATGGGTCAAGGGAACCGAGCCCGACCTGCGGTCCTACGAGATCTCCACGAGCGGCAAGGCGAGCGCGTTCCCGGCGGACGCCGTGTGCTCAGGGTCCGCCTGCCGGGCCACCCTGACGGTGCCCGCCAAAGCGGCCGGGCACCAGGTCGGCTTCTCCGTCCGGGCGGTTCGTCCGGACGGGCGGGGAGGCACCGTGGCCTCTCCGGTCTCGGCCGCCCACGTCAAGATCCCGGCCTTGGCGAAGCCCACGCCCACCGCCACCGCCACGCCGCACCCCAAGGACGGTGGGTCCGTGGCTCCTGCGCCGTCCGTCCCCGCGCGCATCCCCGCCCCATTCCCCAAGGTCCCCAAGACCGAGCTGAAGCTGCCCAAGGTGGCCGATGGTAGCGGCTACGCCTCTCCGGAGGTCGCAGCCCCCGCGAAGACCCGGGCCGCCGGCCCGGTCGCCGAGTCGTCCGCGCTCGGGGGGCTGAACTACGGCATCCTCATCGCGGTGGCCGTGGTCCTGCTGCTTCTCGGGATCCACATAGGCACGTGGATGCGGCGCCGTACGGACACGGAGGAGGCTCCCACTTCCGGACCCCTCCCCAGCCGTCCGGCCACGGCGACCGCCCGCCGTCCCGCCGTCATCCTCGCCCGGCGACCCCCACAGGCCGTCAAGCCCTCACAGGCCGTCAAGCCCTCACAGGCCGTCAAGCCCTCACAGGCCGTCAAGCCCGTCCCGGACCTCGACGGGCCGCCGCCCAGGCAGCCGGCGCACGACGTCTACGAGGAGGACGCCCGGTTGTAGCCGAGCAGCACGCCGAGAAGGCGGAGGGCCCCCGCCTTGTCGAGGGGTTCGTTCCCGTTGCCGCACTTGGGCGACTGGATGCAGGACGGGCAGCCGCGCTCGCACTCGCAGGAGGCGATGGCCTCACGGGTCGCGCCGAGCCAGTCGGACGCCCGGGCGTAGCCGCGTTCGGCGAAGCCCGCCCCGCCGTCGTGCCCGTCGTAGACGAAGACGGTGAGCAGCCCCGTGTCCGGGTGAAGCTCGGTGGACACGCCGCCGATGTCCCATCGGTCGCAGGTGGCGAACAGCGGGAGCAGGCCGATCGAGGCGTGCTCGGCCGCGTGCGCGGCGCCACCGAGATCGACCCCTTCCAGCGGAGCGAGAGCGGAGTCGGGCAGCGTCCACCACACCGCCCGCGTGCACAGGGTCCTGGGCGGCAGGTCGAGCGGCTCCTCGCCGAGGACCTCCCCGCTCTGTGTGCGCCGCTTCAGGTACGAGACGACCTGGCGGGTGACCTCCACCGTGCCGAAATGCAGCTCGCCGGGGCCGAAGGGCTGGGAGCGCAGCGACTCGATGACCTGAATGTCGGTCACATCCCGGGCGAAGGTGGAGTAGTCGGGCTCCGCCGCATCGACCAAGGCGACACCGGAGTCCAGATCGAGCGTCTCGACGACGAAGGTCTCGCCTTGGTGCAGGTACACCGCGCCGGTGTGGACGTTGGTGTGGGCCGACGGCTCGTCCACGGTGCCCAGGAGCCGCCCGGTGCTCGACTCGACCACCTGAATGGGGGGCCCGCCCGACCCCCGGATGTCGGCGAGGTCGGCGGCGCGCTCCCTGCTCGTCCAGAACCAGCCCGTGGCCCGCTTGCGCAGCAGCCCCTGGTCCACCAGGTCGTCGAGCACCTCCGGCGCGGAGGAGCCGAAGATCTCCAGGTCGTCGTCCGTGAGCGGGATCTCCGAGGCGGCGGCGCACAGATGAGGCGCCAGCACGTACGGATTGTCCGGATCGAGGACGATTGCCTCCACGGGCCGGCCGAAAAGCGCCTCCGGGTGGTGCACGAGGTAGGTGTCCAGAGGGTCGTCCCGGGCGATGAGCACGGCGAGGGCGTCCTGTCCGGCGCGTCCGGCCCGGCCGGCCTGCTGCCACAACGAGGCGCGGGTGCCCGGCCACCCGGCGATGAGGACGGCGTCGAGGCCCGACACGTCCACGCCGAGTTCCAGCGCGTTCGTGGTGGCCAGCCCGGTCAGCTCGCCCGAGCGTAAGGCTCGCTCCAGGACGCGGCGGTCGTCGGCGAGATAACCGGCCCGGTAGGCCGCCACCCGGTCCGCGAGCCCGCCGTCGACCTCTTCCAGGTTCCGCCTGGCGGTGAGGGCGACCGTCTCGGCGGCCCGCCGGGAGCGGACGAAGGCCAGCGTCCGGACGTCCTCGATGACGAGATCCGACAGCAGGTCGGCCGTCTCGGCGGTCGCCGTACGCCGGACCGGGGCGCCGCCCTCGCCCCGTAGATCCGTCAGAGGGGGCTCCCACAGGGCGAAGGTGGTGGAACCCCGAGGAGACGCGTCCGTCGTCACCTCGGCCATCTCAAGGCCCGTCAGCCGCATTCCCGCCACGGCCGGGTCGCTCGCCGTCGCGGACGCCAGCAGAAAGGTCGGCTGGGAGCCGTATTTGGCGCAGACACGGCGGAGCCGGCGCAGGATCTGGGCGACGTGGGAACCGAAGACGCCGCGGTAGCCGTGGCACTCGTCGACGACCACGAGCCGCAGCCGCCGCCAGAATGACGACCACGAGCCGTGGCGCGGCAGGATCGACCTGTGCAGCATGTCCGGATTTGTCAGGATGTAGTTGGCGTGCTGCCTGACCCACTGGCGCTCCTCGACCGGCGTGTCCCCGTCGAAGGTCGCCGCCCGGACCTGGGCCAGCTTCAGCCCTCTCACCGCTCTCAGCTGGTCGGCGGCGAGCGCCTTGGTGGGGGTCAGGTAGAGCACCGTGCCACCCGAGAAGATCTCCGTGACCGCCGGAAGCAGGTACGCCAGAGATTTTCCAGAGGCGGTGCCTGTGGCAATGATCACGTTTTGGCCACGGTGAACGTGCTCGGCCGCCTCGATTTGGTGCTGCCAAAGGCCCGGAATGCCCTGATTCGCCAGACGGCTTTTGAGCAGTTCAGGGGCCCAATCCGGCCACCGGACTTGACCCGCTTGACGTGCTGGAACATGCTCCACATGGGTGACCCGCCGCTGGCGTGCGGGGACCGCGAGCAGGCGGGCGAGGAGTGGGCCTGTTCGGCGTGAGAGTGAAGAAGACGGAGTCACTGGTTTCCAGTCTGGCATCTGCGGGGAGAGTCGCCCGGAGTCGTGATTTCGTATAGACACGGAGTCGGCGCGTGGTTGAATGCCGCGCGTCAGGGTCGTCGTTCACCAGGATGCACGACCCGCATCGAGACCTACGCAAGTAAGGCGCTGGAGGATCTGTGGATCTGAAGTTGGACCACCATTCCGAGGACAGTCTCACCATCGTGGATGTTGAGGGTGAGATCGACGTCTACACCGCGCCCAGACTGCGTGAGCTGCTGATCGACCTGGTCAACAAGGGCAACTTCCACCTCCTCGTGAACATGGAGAAGGTGGACTTCCTCGACTCGACCGGCCTTGGCGTGCTGGTCGGCGGGCTCAAGCGGGTCCGGGCGCACGACGGGTCCCTGGAGCTCGTCTGCACGCAGGAGCGCATTCTGAAGATCTTCCGGATCACCGGTCTCACGAAGGTCTTCGGGATCTACGCCTCCGTGGAAGAGGCCAAGGAAGCCCACGGCCGGGACAAGTGACGGCCGAGGAGCCAACATGGCCACCGTCGAGCTGACGTTCAGCGCTCTGCCGGCACACGTGCGTACGGCACGGCTGGTCGCGACGGCCATCGCCCGGCGCACCGGTGTGGCGGAGGCGCTTCTGGACGAGGTGCGGCTCGCCGTCGGGGAGGCGTGCTCACGGGCAGTGGAGGCGCACCGCCTCCACTGCCCCGGGGAGCCGGTTCGCATCGAGTTACGTGATGACGCGGGCCGTTTCGAGGTGACCGTCACGGACGCCGCCCCGAGCGAGGACCTGAAGCCTCACGTGATGGAGGCGAACGGCAACTTCATGCCCGAGGAGATGGGCGCTCTCGGGATCGCGGTCATCGCGGGACTCGCGGACGACGTCGAGGTCTACCCCGGGCCCAAGGGCATGCGGATCAGGATGAGCTGGCCCGCGCTCCCCAGCGCGGTCTAACGGAGATCGGGTGCCGCCCCCCGTGAGTGGCACTCGATCCAAAAACCTGATTTCGGTCCCGCCGTAAGGAGGGCGAGCGCTCCTGACTCGCCTGGTCAAACCACCAACAAAGCCGGGCAAACATTGGTCCATTACTGGACGACGCCCTAATTAGCGGCCCGAAGGGCCTTTCATATCCGCCGCGTCGCTGCGTAGACTCCCGGCACCGGCCAAGGTATTGCGGATGCAACCGGAAGCGGCACTGCCAATCACCCGGAAGTGCGCCGCTAGGCCACGGTAGAGACATCGTCAGCAGCGCCCTCCGGGCAGGACCAACCCCGTCTGGCCGAGGAGGACGGATGTCTGCCCCAACAGCGGTAGCTCTCAGCGGTTCTCATCTCACGCTTGTCATAGTCGTAGCGGCCGTCGCCCTGCTGGCTCTCGCCGTCGCAGGCGGCCTTGTCCGTGAGGTGCTCGCCGCAGGGCAGGGCACCGAGCGCATGCAGAACATCGCGCGAGCCGTACAGGAAGGCGCCGCCGCATATCTAACGCGGCAATTCCGAACGCTTGCGGTATTTGTCGTCATCATTCCTTTCCTGCTGCTCCTGCTGCCGTCGGACTCGACCAGCGTGGCGGTGGGCCGATCGGTCTTCTTCGTGGTCGGCGCGGTGTTCTCGGCGCTGACCGGGTTCATCGGCATGTGGCTCGCCGTCCGCGGAAACGTCCGCGTGGCGGCGGCCGCCCGCGAGTCCGGTGAGAAGGTCGCGATGCGCATCGCGTTCCGCACCGGTGGTGTGGCCGGCATGTTCACCGTCGGCCTCGGCCTGCTCGGGGCCGCCATCGTCGTGATCGTCTACAAGGGCGACGCGCCGAACGTGCTGGAGGGCTTCGGTTTCGGCGCCGCGCTGCTCGCGATGTTCATGCGTGTCGGCGGGGGCATCTTCACCAAGGCCGCCGACGTCGGCGCCGACCTGGTCGGCAAGGTCGAGCAGGGCATCCCCGAGGACGACCCGCGCAACGCGGCCACCATCGCGGACAACGTCGGCGACAACGTCGGCGACTGCGCCGGAATGGCGGCCGACCTGTTCGAGTCGTACGCCGTCATGCTCGTCGCCAGCCTCATCCTCGGCAAGGCCGCCTTCGGCACCGAGGGCCTGGTCTTCCCGCTGATCGTTCCCATGATCGGCGTCATCACCGCGATCATCGGCATCTTCACCACCGCCCCGCGCAGCGGCGACCGGTCGGGCATGTCGGCCATCAACCGCGGCTTCTTCATCTCGGCGGGCATCTCCGCCGTGCTGGTGGCGGGCGCGGCCTTCGCCTACCTGCCGTCGAGCTTCGCCCAGCTCTCGGGGGCGAGCACGGAGATCAAGGCGCTCAGCTCCGACCCGCGCCTGATCGCGATCGGCGCCGTGCTGATCGGCCTCGTCCTGGCCAGCGCGATCCAGATCCTCACCGGCTATTTCACCGAGACGAACCGCCGTCCCGTGAGGGAGATCGGCGAGAGCTCGCTCACCGGCCCGGCCACCGTCATCCTGTCCGGCATCTCGGTCGGCCTGGAGTCCGCGGTCTACTCGGCCCTGCTGATCGGCGCCGCCGTCTACGGCGCCTTCCTGCTCGGCTTCGGCAACGTCACCGTGGCGCTGTTCGCCGTGGCCCTGGCCGGCACCGGCCTGCTGACCACGGTCGGCGTGATCGTGTCCATGGACACCTTCGGGCCGGTCTCGGACAACGCCCAGGGCATCGCCGAGATGTCCGGCGATGTGGAGGGCGAGGGCGCCCGCGTGCTCACCTCCCTGGACGCCGTCGGCAACACCACCAAGGCCATCACCAAGGGCATCGCGATCGCGACAGCCGTACTGGCCGCGACCGCGCTGTTCGGCTCCTTCCGCACGGCGGTCGAGAGCGAGCTCGGCAAGGCGTCACAGGGTGTCAAGGACGCGCTGGGCTCGTTCTCCCACTTCAGCCTGTCCGTCGACGCGCCGAACGTGCTCGTCGGCCTGATCATCGGCGCGGCTGTGGTGTTCCTGTTCTCCGGCCTGGCCATCAGCGCGGTCGGCCGAGCGGCCGGGCGGGTCGTCTACGAGGTCCGCGAGCAGTTCCGGACCAAGCCGGGAATCATGGACGGCACGGAGCTGCCGGACTACGGCCGCGTGGTGGACATCTGCACCCGTGACTCGCTGCGGGAGCTGGCCACTCCGGGCCTGCTCGCGGTGCTGACACCCATCGCTGTCGGCTTCGCGCTCGGGTACGCGCCGCTCGGCGCCTACCTGGCCGGAGCGATCGCCTGCGGCACGCTGATGGCGGTGTTCCTGGCCAACTCCGGTGGCGCCTGGGACAACGCCAAGAAGCTGGTCGAGGACGGGCACCACGGCGGCAAGGGCTCGGCGGCCCACGAGGCCACGGTCATCGGCGACACCGTCGGCGACCCGTTCAAGGACACCGCCGGCCCCGCGATCAACCCGCTGATCAAGGTGATGAACCTGGTCGCGCTGCTGATCGCCCCCGCGGTCGTCACGTACGCCGACAACCCGGCGGTCCGCATCGGCGCCACGGTCGTCGCCGTGGCCGTCGTCGTGGGCGCGGTCGTCGTCTCCAAGCGCCGGTCGACGAGCATCGCGCCGGCGGCGGGCGACAGCGAGGAGGAGCGGACCTCGGAGCCGGTCGGACGCTGATCCACTGGGCCCTCCACCCACCGGGGTGGGGGGCCCTTTAAACTTTCCTGTTATGGACAAGCCGACCGGTGGCAGGACTCTGGCGCTGATCCTGCTGGCCATGGTCGCCATATTCGCCGTGATCATCGGCCTGGCGGTATGGGCGGCCGGATGAGCGGCCTCACGGTGATCGTGCTGAGACACGCCAAGGCCGCTCACGACGGGGGCCTGGCCGACTGGGACCGCCCTCTCACTGCCCGAGGCGAGCGCAACGCCCGCGAGGCGGGCGAACTCATCGGAAGGCTCGCCCCCGGCCTCATCCTCGCCTCGCCGTCGGTCCGGACCCGGCAGACCGCTGAGCTGCTCGGCCTGGACGCGCCCATCGAGTTCGAGCGCGACATCTACGAGGCCTACCCGGAAGAACTGCTCGACCTGCTCCGCCGTACCGGCTCGGACGTGGAGACGGTCGTGCTCGTGGGGCACAATCCGGGCGTCCACCAGCTCGTGCTCTCCCTCACCGGAACGGCGGGCGATCACTTCCCGCCCGGGGCGTTCGCCGTGATCGAGCTTCCGGGCCCCTGGTCGGAGGCCGCTCCCGGAGACGGGCGTCTGGTCAGCACTCACTTTCCATGAGGATCGACGACACCCGTCTTGTCCTGGGCTTCGGCCTGACAGGGGCCGCGTGCCTGGTCATCCCACTGGTCGTCGGCGTCGTCACCGGGCATCCGGCGGGCGGCGCGATAGTCGGCCTCGGCGCCTGGCTGGTAGCCGCGCGAGCCATCGCCGACCCGGCCGGGGTGAGCACGCCGTACATGCTCGGCGGGGTCGTCTCGGTCGGCGTGGGCACCTTCCTCGGGGTCCTGCTCTCGGGCCATAACTGGCTGATGGTGCTGGTCGCCTCGCTGGTGGGCGCGCTCGGCGTCTTCGTACGGCCCGTCGGCATCACGCCCGCGCTCGCCCTGCTGCTGACGGCCTCCAACCCGTTGCCCGTCGACCCCGTCCGGCACACAGGCCTGCAACTGCTCGGGGGGCTGCTGTCCACCGCGATGCTCACAGCGCCGTGGCCGTGGCGGCGGACCCGCCCGCTGGCCGCCACGCTGGAGGAGGCGGCCCACGCGCTGGCCGCGCTCGCCGAGGCGGCTCCCAGCGCCGATCCCCACCAGTGGGACGAGCTCCGGCGGAAGGCCGCCGCCGCTCTCAGGAAGGCCCGGACGACCCGGATGAGCTGGCAGCAGCGCTCCCGGGCGGCCGAGAAGACCGCCGCGGCGCTCCGGCGGGTGTTCTACGAGATCGTCGCGCTGCGAGGCCTGTGCACCGCACTCCGCCGTCAGGCGCCGGACGCGGAAGAGAAGGTCGGCCTCCAGGAGCTGGCCGACTCCATCGCCCACGCGCTGCGGTCCTTCATGGCGAACTGTTCTCCCGTGCCGGGCGTCGACTTCACGGCCCGGGTCGACGACTTCCGCGCCGAACGCCCGCACGAGGAGCGGGAGTTGCTCGTCGTGGTCCTCCTGCGGCAGATCGCCCACTCCGCCGACCGCATCAGGGAGGCCCTGTCCGGGGCGTGGGACGCCGCCCGCGAGATGTGCGCGCCGGGCTTCACCCTGCCGGCACTCCCCGCGCGGCCCCGGCTGTCGTTCGACGATCCTCAGGTCCGGCACGCGCTGCGCGTCTTCCTCGGTACGGCTTTCGCCTCGCTGATCATCGTGTTCTACCGGCCGGCCTTTCCGCACTGGCTGGTGATCGCGGTGCTGGTGACCTTGCAGCCGACCTATGGGGAGACGCGGGCCAGGGTGTGGGCCCGCGTCGGCGGCAGCACGGTCGGCGCGATCATCTCGGCGGGGATCCTCACTTTCGCGCCCGGCCACTGGGTGCTCGTGCCGCTGATCGGCCTCGCCGCCGCGCTGGCGTTCGGGCTGTCGTCGGTCCACCACGCCTACTGGGCGACGTTCATGACGATGTGCGTCCTGCTGCTCATCGACTTCCAGGTGCCGCAGACGGCAAAGGTGGCCGAGTCGCGGGTGGTGTTGACCATCCTCGGCGGGCTCATCGCCCTCGCCTGCACGCGTTTGTTGTGGCCACGCGGAGAGACCGTCAGGCTGGCCGACCGGGTGGCCCGGATGCTGGCTGCCCACGCCGCGGCGACGCGGACGCTCGGGCAGGTCAGCCGTGGGAAGGCCGCCGCGGAGAAGGGAGTCGATCAGATCGGGAAGGCGGCGCTGGCGGCCGATGTCGTCACCGGCTCACTGGGCTACGTCGCGCACGAGCCGGGCGGGAGCGCTCCCCGGGCCATAGAGGAGGCGGTCGAGGCGGCGCAACGCGTGCGCGACGACCTCATGACGCTCACCTCCGTCCTTCACGAAGAGCCGGGTGAGGGCGGCCCCGTCCCCGAGGTCCTCGACATGGTCGCGGACCGGCTGGAGGCGGCGGCGGAAGCCGTACAGACGGGGGAGCCGCACGAGTTCACAGGAGACGTGGACGAGAGGCTGGCCGACGTGTCCGCGTCGCTCGGGGGTCTGGCCGAGCGGCGTCTCGCGGAGCTCGACGAGGATCCGAAGGACACGCGAACGGAGGTGCGGCGTGCCCTGCTCCGCACCACCGCCGTCGACCAGGCGCTGCGCTCCCTCCGCGACGACGCGGCCCGTCTCTGCGAGGCGGCCACCTCCTAGACGCCATCCTCGGCGTCGGCGGCCTCGACCTCCTCGCGGGAGATTCCGAGCAGGTAGAGGATCGAGTCCAGATAGGGCACGTTGAGGGCCGTGTCGGCGGCCTGCCGTACGACCGGCTTGGCGTTGAACGCGATGCCCAGCCCGGCGGCGGCGAGCATGTCCAGGTCGTTGGCCCCGTCGCCGACCGCCACGGTCTGGCTGAGGGGGATGCCGGACTCGGCCGCGAACCGCTCCAGCGCCCTCGCCTTACCCGGCCGGTCCACGATCTCGCCGACCACCCGGCCGGTGAGCCTGCCGTCGACGACCTCCAGCGTGTTGGCGGCGGAGTAGTCGATGCCGAGATCCTTGACGAGAGCGTCAGTGATCTGGGTGAAGCCCCCGCTCACGATCGCGAAACGGTAGTCGAGCCGCTTGAGGGTCCGCACGAGCGTCCGCGCGCCGGGCGTGAGGACGACCTCCTTGACGACCTTCTCGAAGACCTCCTCGGAGAGGCCTTCGAGCAGCGCCACGCGCTTGTGCAGCGACTCGGCGAAGTCGAGCTCGCCGCGCATGGCCTGCTCGGTCACCCGGGCGACCTCGTCGAGGCAGCCCGCGTGCCGGGCGAGCAACTCGATGACCTCGGCCTGGATCAGCGTCGAGTCGACGTCCATGACGACGAGCCGCTTGGCGCGGCGGTGCAGGCCGCTGCGCTGGACGGCGACGTCGACCTGCTGCAGGGCGGCCTCGGCGGCGAGCTCCGCCCGCATCGCCTGCGGATCGGCGCCGGAGACCCCCATCTCGATGCAGGTCACCGGGTAGCTCGACAGCCGCTCTATGCGGTCGATGTTGCCGCCGCTCGCCGCGATCCGGCCCGCGATGCCCGCCATCGCGGCGGGCAGCAGCGGCGCGCCCAGCACGGTGACGTGCAGCCGGCCGCGGCGCCGCTTCTCCTTCGACGTCGTGCCGGTCGCGATCTCTAGATCCATGTCGAGGTCGGCGGCCACCTGCTCGACGGCGGTCCAGAGGCCGCCGATGGTGCTGCCGGTGCCGGTGGGCTGTCCGCCCGCGTAGGCGACCAGCACGCCGAGCGTGAGCCGGCCGCGGATGACGACCTGCTCCACGTCGGCGACGGTCACGGGAAACCTGGCGAGCACGGTGAAGAGCCGCGAGGTGACACCTGGGCGATCGGGACCGGTCAGCGTGATCAGGAGCGTGCGCTGGTTCACGTTGTTTGAGGTTACTGGGCGCCTCGTCCCAACTGTGCATGAGGTTCACCATGCGGACGTCTCACTGCCAGGTTTCGGCCATTTCCGCATGTCGTCATGGTGGAGCGGCCCCGTGCGGAAGGAAGGACGCGCACTATGACGATCACCGCGCAATACACGATTGGGCTGGCCGAGAGCGCTGCCGATGTCCAAGCCGCCCAGCGACTGCGATATCAGGTGTTCGCCGAGGAGATGGGCGCCCGGCTCGACTCCCCGGTGAGCGGGCTCGACGCCGACCGGTTCGACGCGTACTGCGACCACCTTCTCATCCGGGAGGGCGACACGGTCGTGGGCACCTACCGGCTGCTGCCGCCCGGTCGGACGGACCGGCTGTACTCGGACACCGAGTTCGACCTCCGCGCGCTCGCGGGCATCCGGCGCGACCTGGTCGAGGTGGGCCGCACCTGCGTGCACCCCGACCACCGGGGCGGGGCGGCCGTGGGCCTCATGTGGGCGGGCATAGCGCAGTACATGGTGAACGGCGGATACGGCTGGCTGGCCGGCTGCTGCTCCGTCCCGTTGGACGACGGCGGCGCTGTCGCGGCCGGGGTGGTCGACCGGGTGCCGCTCGGCCCCGAGGACTACCGCGTCACCCCGCGGAACCCGTGGCGGGCCGCCGGAGTGGCCCCGTCCGAGCGGTTCGTGCTCCCGCCCCTGCTGCGCGGCTACGTCCGCCTCGGCTCCTGGATCTGCGGCGCCCCCGCGCACGACCCCGACTTCGGCGCGGCCGACTTCTTCGTCCTTCTCTCCATGGCCAATGTGGACATGCGCTACCTCCGGCATTTCCTGGGAGACACGCTGTGAACGCCACGTCTCCCTGGCTCCCCGTCTCGCCCTGCACGCCCGGCGCGTGCGTGGACGAGCCCATCGTCCTGGCCGGTCCCGTGCGCCGCGCGGCGAGGCTCCTGGGCGCGGTCTCGGTGATCCTCGCGGGTCTCCTGCTCGCGCCCATCGCGGCCCGGCGCGCGCGGCTCACCATGATCTGGTCGCGGCTGCTCCTCAGGGCGCTGGGCATCCGGATCGACACCCGGCGGGCGTTCGCGTTCATGGGCGGCTCGGTCGGCGGGACCGTGGAGGCGCATGCCGTACCGGACGGCGGGACGCTCCTCGTCGGCAACCATGTCTCGTGGCTCGACCCGCTCGTGGTCGCCGCCACCACCCCGAGCCGCCTCCTGGCCAAGAGGGAGGTCGGCGAGTGGCCGCTGATCCGCACGCTCGCGTCGGGCGGCGGGGCGCTGTTCATCGACAGGGACCGGCTGTCGGCCCTCCCGGAGGCGGTCGAGGCCGTCGCCGCGGCCCTGCGCGCCGGGGACACCGTGGTGGCCTTCCCCGAGGGCACAACCTGGTGCGGGCGGGAGATGGGCCCGTTCCGCCCGGCGGTGTTCCAGGCGGCCATCGACGCGGGCGTGCCCGTACAGCCGATGGCGCTGCGGTTCCTGGAGGGCGAGGGGATGTCGACCGCGCCGTGTTATGTCGGGGAGGACACGCTGCTCGCGTCGATCCTCCGGGTCACCGCGATCAGAGGTCTGCGGGCCGAGGTGACCTTATTCCCGGGCGTACGGCTCAGGCACCGCGGCACCCACTCGGGACGGCCTCACGAGGCGCGCAGGACGCTCGCCAGGGTCGCCGAGGCCCAGGTCCGCGCCGGAGTCGTCGAGCCGCACCGCGAGACGCTCGCGGCCGCCTGAAAGCGAAAACGCCCGCCTGGAGGTCCAGGCGGGCGTTCCCATGCCTTACTTCACGATCTTGGTCGTGACCGTCCGGCTGTAGAACCAGCTCTTGTAGCCCAGCTCCTTGAGCGCGCGGCGGTCGAGGTCCTCGGCGCCGGTCGGCACGTCGAACACGATCGCGCCGAGCTTGGCCGTGGCCTTGCCGGTGTAGCCCTTCTTGAACTGCACGGTGATGTCGAGGTAGTCGGAGTCGTCGACCTCGAGGACGTACGGCGTCCAGCAGACGATCGTGCGGCCGGCGTAGTCGCACTCCGTGCCCTTGGGGCCGGAGAACCACAGCTTCTTGACGCCCTTGGGCAGCGTGCCGCCCAGCCAGTAGTAGTTGGCGTCGAACGGGCCCGTGTTGGTCACGTCGATCTTGTAGGTCAGCTTCCGGTTGACCTTCGCGACCTTGGGGACGCGGACCTTGACCTTGAATACGGAGTACGGGTCGTCCGCCTTGGTGGCCACGGTCTTCACCGACGCCGGAGCGGCCGAGGCCGGGGCGGCGGCGAAGAACGTGGCGCCCGCGAGCGGCGCGACCAGCGCGAGACTGGCGATCTTGGTGATCGGGTGACGCATGTGCGCATGTCTCCCTGAGGACGAGGGGGGAAACGGATAAACCCCCGTTAATCGGAGGAAGTTTTTACCATCTCTTTGCCTTGTCCGTAAAGATCTTATTCTGGCGCCGTATGACTACTTAACGCACGATTGTGGAGTGCGTCTTGATCCAGCTGATGTCGCCGCCGAACTCGCTGAGCAACTCCTTGGGGTCGGTGTCCAGGGAGGCGTCGGTCACCGCGCCGCCGAAATAGCCGTAGAGCTTGCCGCGGGCCGACCCGCTGACCCATGCCTTCACCCAGAAGGTGTAGCTCTTGCCCTTGCTGAGGCCCGGGAGGAGGCACAGGGCCCGCAGTTGCTCGCGGGTGCACCCCTCGCGGTAGTGGGAGCCGCTGGGCACGTAGATCCGGACCTTCGAGACGCCCTTGGGGAACTTGGCCGCGAGGAAGATCGGATGCGTCTTGGTCCGGAGCTGGTTGATGAGCCTGACCTTGTAGGACACGACGTGCCCCGCACGTACCCGGAACGGGTAGTTAACCAGGATCCGGACGGGGGCCGACGACGCCGTGGTCGCGGACGGGGCGGTCGCCGGCGCCGCCGCGGCCGGGCTGGGGGCGACGACTACGGCTGCCATTAGCGGGGCCGCGATAAGTGTGGTGAGCCTGACGATGACGGTTCGCATGCGGTCAGCTTTTACGTCGAAAATCAGCGTTTCATTGCGTTCAGATCACAGATGTGGGACCGCTCGCTAAACGATCAGATGAGTGTCGCCGAACTCGTGCCACAGATACCCCTCTCTTAGCGCGGCCTCGTAGGAGCGGGAGAGCAGCTCCGGCCCAGTGATCGCGGTCAGCATCATCAGGTGGCTCGACTGCGGCTCGTGCAGCCCGGTGATGAGCCCGTCCACGGCCCGGACTCCCTCCGCCGGCGTGACGATGTGGGAGGTCCACCCGTCGGTGCGGCCCAGGGCCGCCGTCTCCAATGCCCGGACGACCGTAGTGCCGACGGCGATGACCCGGCCGCCGCTCTCGCGGGTGAGGGCCGCCAGCCGGGCCGTCTGGGCGGAGACGGAGAACCGCTCCGGGTAGGGCGGCTCGTCCTTCTCCGGGGACGCCACGCCCGTGTGGAGGGTGACGGGGGCGACCGAAATCCCCCGCGAGACCAGGGCCGTGACCAGCTCAGGCGTGAACGGCCGGCCGGCGCTCGGCATCTCGGCGCTTCCGGGCACCACGCCGAACACCGTCTGGTAGTCGGAGAGCGGCCAGTCCCGCTTCACGTACGAATAGCGGATCGGCACTCCGTGCCGGCGCAGGAAGGACGGCACGTCCCGGTCCAGGGACGCACGCCACAACCGTGGCGTCTCCCGGTCGAGCAGCCGCAACGTCGCCCCGTCCGGCATGGGCAGCCACTCGCCGGGCGCCCCGCCGGAGTAGGGCTCGGTCGCGACAGCCGTACGGCGCCGGAGCTCGACCAGCCACTCGCCGGACGGCAGCCGGCTGGAGAAGTGGACGGCGAGGCGGTCCAACCGTACGGCGGCGGGCATCGTCGCCGAGTTGTTGACCACGAGCAGGTCGCCGGGAGACAGGATCCGCGGCAGGTCGGCGAAGGTGTGATGGGTGATCTCACCGGTGTCGCGGCGCGAGACGAGCAGCCGCACCTCGTCGCGGCGCAGGCCGCGGGCCTCCGGAGGCTCGGGCGCATCCCTGCCGATCATTCGAGCGTTCCCCGGGTGAAGCGCCCGCTGGCCGGACGGCTGCCGACCAGACGGAGCAGCGAGGGGGCGACGGCGTCGGGCGGCGACGCGGAGGACGCCTCGTCGCGTCCGACGGCGTCGGCCAGCATTCCTGTGTTCATCTCGCCCGGGTCGACCCACCAGACCGCGACATCAGGCTCCTCGGCGGCCAGCACGTGAGAGAGCTGGTCGAGCGCCGCCTTGGTCGAGCCGTACCCGCCCCAGCCCTCGTAGGCTTCCACGGCCGCGTCCGACGAGATGTTGAGGATCGCCCCGTGCCGCTTCCGCAGCGCCGGAAGCGTGGCCTGGACCAGCGCCAGCGGGGCGATCACGTTGACCTCGAACAGCTCCCGGAGGTCGTCGAGCGGGTAGCCGGCCATGTTGGGCAGCGGGACCGGCCCGAGGCCGCCCGCGTTGTTGACGAGAAGATCCAGCTCCGGTACGGCTTCCGCCAGCCGGGCGACATGCGTGGGGTCGGTGACGTCCCCGGCGATCGCCCTGGCGTCGAGGTCGAAGGCCGCGGAGAACAGGTCCTCCTCGCCTCTGGCCGTAAGGAGGAGAGACCAGCCGTCCGCGGCGAGAGCCTTGGCGAGGGCCAGTCCCAGCCCTCGGGAGGCTCCGGTGATGAGCGCCTGTTTCATGGGCTTCACGCTAGGAATCCGGCGGCGGCCGGACATCGGCCCGCGGACCGGCTCACAGCTGGGCACTTGGGCCTAGGCCCACCGGCGGAGTTTGCCGCAAATGTCCTCGCGGTCGAAGCCGGGCAGAATACGGTCTTGACTTCGCTGGACTATCAAGGAATTGACACATGAAGCGAGTCATCGCGGGCATCGCGGGCATCTCCGCCGTCACGGCCGTCGCGCTCGTGACCGCGACTCCTGCTCACGCCGCTCCCGCCGACCCGGTCAAGGCGTTGAAGAGCCAGTTCATCCCGGGCAAGGGTGTGAAGTTCACCGACCGCACCGTCCTCATCGTGGATGGAAAGAGCACGCACTTTCTGCGGCGTACAGGCTCTTTCCAGTTCGGTAAGGCAGGCATCGCCGCATCAGACATCAGCGCGAAGTACGCAGCCACTGACTCCACCGGCACGTTCGCCCCTGAACGGACGATCAGGATCGGCACCACGACCTACACTCAGGGCGGCATTTACCGCCAGAAGCTTCCAGAAGGCAAGTCCTGGTACAAGGACCAGGGCGGCATGACCGGCGGCGCCAGCGGCTGGCTGAGCCAGCTGGTGAACGTCGCCGAGCCGGCGACTCTCAAGACTCTGCTCAGCAGCGCCAAGCAGGCCCATGGCAGCTATAGCGGCACCACCACCTTCGCCCGGCTGGCCAAGGTCTCGCCCTGGTTCCGGGCCACCTTGCCGATTCGGTCGAGCGACAAGACCGTGGTGACTTTCAAGCTCACCCTGGGCCGTAACGGGCTGCCACAGCGCCTGACCACCTCGTATCCGGCCACGGGCCTCTTCGACAGCGACGCCTGGGAAGGCAAGACGGTCAGCGTCGAGACCCGCTTCACCGGCTGGGGCAGCAAGGTCTCCATCAAGGCACCGCCCGCCAGCAAGGTGACCACCAAGCTGCAGAGCGACGACGGCTAGTGCCCAGACCCGCGCCGGACGGCCCCGAGGCGTACACCTTTAGTGTGTGAGGCGTGTGCGAGCGAACCGGGACCGTCAATGCGCACGAGCGGGACGCCGTGCTGCGCGCGGTCAGCTCGGCCGTGCTCGCGGTCACCCGGCACCTGTCGGTCCGCGAGGTGCTCCAGGTCATCGTGCGGTCGGCGCGGCAGCTCCTCGACGCCCGCTACGCGGCGCTGGGCGTCCCGGACGATCAGGGCGCGTTCGAGGAGTTCGTCGCCGAGGGCATCTCCGACGAGGAGTGGGAGGCCATCGGGCCGACCCCGCGGCAGCACGGCATGCTGGGCGCGATGCTCCGCGAGGGCGCGCCGGTACGGCTGGCCGACATCCGCAAGGACCCCCGGTTCGAGTGGTGGCCGAGGGCCCATCCCGTGCTCAAGGACTTCATCGGCGTGCCGATCCGCGACGGATCCGAGGTGCTCGGGATCATCTTTCTGTCCAACAAGAGGACGCCCGGCGGGTTCACCCAGGCCGACGAGCAGCTGCTCACGATGTTCGCCGCGCACGCCGCCATCGCACTCACCAACGCCAGGCTGTACGAGCGCGGGCGCGAGCTCACGCTGATCGAGGAGCGCACGCGGATGGCCCGCGACCTCCACGACGCCGTGAGCCAGAAGCTGTTCTCGCTGCGGCTGACCGCCCAGGCGGCCGCCGCCTTCATGCGCTCGGACCCGGAACGCGCGGCCCAGGAGATCGAACGGGTCGAGCGAATGGCCGGAGAGGCCCTCGCCGAACTGCGCGCCGTGATCGTGGAGTTGCGTCCGGCCGAGCTGGACCGGCACGGGCTGGTCGAGACCTTGCGCAAGCACGTCCAGCTGCTCGACCGCCTGCATCCCGTCACGATCGGGTTCACGTTCGAGGGGGACATGCCCGGCCCTCTGCCGCCGCCGACCGAGGTCGCCGTGCTCCGGGTCGCGCAGGAGGCGCTGCACAACGCGCTGCGGCACGCGGACCCCACCCACATCGGCGTACGGCTCTCGCATGCCAGGGCCAGATTGACTCTTGAGGTGAGCGACGACGGAACGGGATTCGACGAGGCCGGTGTGCACGGGCTGGGGCTCCCGTCGATGAGCGACCGCGCCGAGGCGGCCGGAGGGTCGCTCGCGGTGGACTCACGTCCCCACCAGGGCACGACGGTCCGCCTGGAGGTGCCCGCGTGACCAGCCTGATCCGCGTGCTGATCGCCGACGACCACCCGATCGTCCGGCAGGGCCTGCGGACGTTCCTCGACGTCCAGGAGGACCTGACCGTGGTCGGAGAGGCGGCCGATGGCGCCGAGGCGGTCGCCCTGGCCGCATCCCTCGCGCCTGACGTGCTGCTGCTCGATCTCAAGATGCCCGTGCTCGACGGGCTCGGCGCGCTCACCCAGCTCAGCGGCCTCGACGTGCGGGTGATCGTGCTGACCTCGATGAGCGACCGCGCCGATGTGGCCCCGGCCATGCGGGCGGGAGCGGCGGGCTTCCTCTACAAGGACGTGGACCCGGCCGCCCTGGTCCAGGCGATCCGGGCGGTCCACGGCGGCCAGGTGCTGCTGGCACCCGAGGCGGCGGACGCCATGCTGACCGGCCCCGCCCATGCCGAGGCGGGAGCCGTACTGACCGAGCGGGAGCGCGAGGTGCTTCGTCTGATCGCGGCCGGCCGCTCCAACAGGGAGATCGCCCGAGAGTTGGTCGTGGCGGAGAAGACGGTGAAGACCCACGTCTCCAACGTCCTCATGAAGCTCGGCGTGCAGGACAGAACCCAGGCGGCCCTCTACGCCGTACGCCACGGCCTCGCGTGACCCCTCGCCGTTAGAACTCGTCGGGGGTGACGAGGTAGCAGTCGCCGGTGCGGGTGCGCCATAGGAGTGTGCCTGGTGTGGGTTCGGTGACGTGGGTGCCGGGGAGGGATTTCATTTTGTGGTGGCGGCGGTGGAGGGCGGCGAGGTTGGCGTCGGTGGTTGGGCCGCCGTGGTGA
>NZ_JAOEGB010000015.1 GCF_025420585.1 Planotetraspora sp. A-T 1434
AGCCAGGTCCCCGGCAAACGTCCGACCGGGCAGGTCAACCAGATCCGACTCTCAAGCATCTAAGTAGCGCTACGGCGATCACGCCGGCGACGCGCGGAGGATCGGGGAAGGATCGGACATGGTGGTCAACACGTCCGCGACCGGGGATATTCCCGTCGCGGCGGCGACTCCAGAGGTGGCCGGTCGCCCCGCGCAACCGAACGTACAGTCGTCCGCAATCGCCCCGCGTTACGAACAAGGTGTGAGAGTCCCCGCTCGGCGCCAACCCGGCCGCCCGGACTCTCGCCGGTGGAGGTGGCCATCATGACGCGGTCGGAGTTCGACGACATCCGCGCACACATCGCGGCCGAGGCCGGGCACGCGGGCGACCTGTTTCAGATCGCGCAGGAGCTGCTCGACGACCTGGAGCAGGTCCGCATCCGCGAGGCGACTCTGCGCTCCTACTACCTGGGGCTCCTCACGGCGGCCCGCGCGACCGTGGCCGCGGACACCGCCGGAGACGCCGAGCCTCTGACCTTCCTGGTGCACGAGCTGGCCAAGCACGGGCAGCTGCCGGAGGGGGAACAGGTCCAGCGCATCCTCTCGGACGCCCGGACCGCACAGGCCCTGCTCGCCTACATGGAGGAGCAGGCGCCCCGTCGTTCCACGCCCGGCAGCCGTGCCCGCCGCTGCGGAGGCGTCAGCCGTACCCTCAGAGGCTGAGAGCCGTCCTGGACCTCATCCCGCGGGGATGAGGTCGTGCACGAAGACCACATTGGGGTAGGCCGGGTTGTCGGTGTACCCCTGGACGTTGCCGAGGTAGGCACGCTGGTAGTTGGACACCCACGGCACGGCCACGACGGCCTGCTTGTCGATGAGGGTCGACTGGAGATCGGCATACGTCTTCTGCGCGGCGGCGCGGTTGGTCGCGACGAGTGACGGCAGCCTGTCGATCTGGCCGTCGAGGTCCCTGTCCTTCAGGTAGGTGAGGTTGAAGGACACCGGATCGGCGCTGTGGAAGACGTTGAGGAACCAGGAGTACGCGTCGGCGTAGTCGGGCCACCAGTACATGACGAAGATGTCCTGGCGCTTGGCCGGGTCCTTGGCCTTGCCCTGGTCCCACTGGGCGTTCCACTGCATCGCCCATGCGTGCACCTCGACGTTGAGCCGGCTCAGCGCGGAGGTCAGCAGGGTGACCAGGAGCCGCTCGTCGTCGTCGCCCTGGGCGTAGGTCAGCGTGAGTTCGAGCTTCTTGCCGCCCGGGCCGTACCCCGCCTGTCTGAGCAGCTCGGCGGCTCCGGCGAGGTCCTGGTGCGGGGCGACCTCGGGGGTGTGCCCGAGGAGTCCTTCGGGGACCAGGCCGTTGGCCTTGGTGCCCGACCCCTTGAGCGCCGCCACGACGCCGTCGTAGTCGATCGCCTTCTGCACGGCCTGCCTGAGCCGTACGTCCTTGAGCGGGCCCGAGGCGGAGTTGAAGAGCACGAGCATGTTCTGGAACGAGGGGACCTGGAGCGTCCGGACCCCGGCGGTCGTCCTCGCCTTGTGGAACAGCGACGGGTTGAGCCGCTCGACGAAGCTGGCCTCACCCCGCAGCAGGAGCTGCCAGGCCGTGGTGAGGTTGGGCGTGACCCGGAACTCGACGTTCTTGTAGTGCGCGCCGTCCCAGCCGCCCCAGTAGCCGTCGAATGCCTTGAGCGTGAGCTCGTCGCGGGAGCCCTTCCTCCAGTTCGCCACCGTGTACGGCCCTGAGCCGGCGTCCCTGCCCTGCTGGAACCACTTGGTGAGGTCGCCCGAGCCGGCGGCCGCGGTGTCGTAGACGTAGCCGGCGTAGTCGGCGGAGGCGATGAGGTCGAGCGGCGCCGGATACCTCAGTGTGAACTCCACGGTGAGCGGATCCTTGACCGTGATCTGCCGCACGCAGTCCCAGATGTAGGCCGCTCCCGCGGACAGCCGCTTCGTGCGCTCGATGGACGCCTTGACGGCGGCGGCGTCCACCGGCCTGCCGGTGTGGAACCGTACGCCGTCGCGAAGCGTGAACGTCCAGGTCTTGCCGTCGGCCGACGTCTGCCACCGGGCCGCGAGGCGCGCGCTCGCCCTCTTGGTCACGGGGTTGTAGACGGTGAGCGAGTCGTAGATGTTCTGCATCGCGATGATCTCGTTCGAGTACGACGTCGCGGGGTCCCAGTCGGTGACGACGTCGAGGTTCGAGAGATAGACGAACGTGGCGTCCTTGATGGAGCTCGGGGAGCTCTCCACGGTGGTGTCGCGGACGGCGCCGCCGCCACAGCCTGCGAGGGCCAGCACGGCCACGGCTCCGATGACTCTCAGGACTCCCAAGGTGAGGAAACGGCGCATGCGGCTGCGGGGTCCTTTCCACCGTGAACTACCATGATCAAGCTACTGCAAGATCAGGAAACGAACGATATTTCCTGATATCTCATCTCAGAACTCTCATTTGGCACACACCACTGCTAACCTCTCTCCCTGTCTCACAAGAGCTTTCGGAAGCTCGCCACCCTCAACGGGACGAGGTGCGATGAGTCCTCGTAGGCGCGATCGGCCGATCAGGTTCAGGCTCATCGGCCTACTGCTCGTGCCGCTCTTCTCGCTGATCGGCCTCTGGGCGGTCACCGCCGGTGTGACCATCGGCGACAGCCTCCGCCTGCGCACGTACAACACCCTCTGGTCCACCCTGCGCCAGCCCGCCGACCTGCTCATCGTCGAGCTCCAGAGCGAGCGCCTGGCCTCCGCGCAGTACCTGGGGTCCGCCGCCCACGAGGGCCGTTCCGAGATGGGGGTGCAGCGGCTGCGGACCAACGCCGCCCGCGACTCCGTCCGGAAGCTGGCCCTCTCCGAGCCCTCCCGCGCCGCCACCACGCCCGCCATGCGCGCTCAGGTGGACGAGATGCTCGCCGGGCTCAACCACCTCGACGAGATCCGGGCGGAGATCGACGAGGGCCTCTCCAACCGGCTGCGGGCGATCGAGACCTACAACCTGATCTCCGACGCCATCTACCGGATGCACTACAGCCTGGCGCTGATCGACGACATCCCGATCTACCAGCAGTCCCGCGTGGTGATCTCCCTCGGGTACGCCAAGGAGCTGCTGACCCGGGAGCAGGCGATCGAGGCGGGCGCCGCGGCGTCCGGCACGATGACGGAAGAGGAGCGCAAGCTCTTCACCCAGCTCGTCGGCAACCGCCGCTTCCTCATCGACCAGGCCCTTCCCGAGCTGGACACGGGCCTGCGGCAGATGCACGTCAACCTGATCACCACTCCGCTCTACCAGCGGCTCCGGCTGCAGGAAGAGAAGATCATCTCCGGCGCCCCGCTCTCCGCCAGGACTCAGCGGGTCTGGCAGGCCACCTCCGACGACATCGCCGAGTCGTTCCAGACGGCCCAGACGGACGCGGGGTCACGGCTCGCCGAGCGGGCGGCGCCGATCGCCGACGCGATCCTCAGGCGGGCCGTCCTCGCGGGCGGCGCCGGTCTGCTCGTGGTCATCGTCTCGATCCTCATCTCGCTCCGTGTCGGCTCCCGCCTCGCCCGCGAGCTGGCGGGTCTGCGCCACGCCGCGCTCGACCTCGCCAACGTACGGCTGCCGCGCGTGCTGGAGAAGCTCAAGAAGGGCGACGACGTCGACCTCGCCACCGAGGCGCCCGCGATCCAGACGGCCGGCGGAACCACCGAGATCCAGGACGTCGGCCGGGCCTTCTCGACCGTGCAGCAGACCGCCGTCGAGGCCGCGATCGGCCAGGCACGCCTCCAGCGAGGCGTCAGCCAGGTCTTCCTCAACCTGGCGAGGCGGAGCCAGACGCTCCTCCACCGGCAGCGCACCCAGCTCGACGGCATGCAGCGCCGTACGACCGAGCCGGACACCCTCGAGGACCTCTTCCGTCTCGACCACCTGACGACCCGCATGCGCCGCCACGCCGAAGGCCTGATCATCCTCTCCGGAGCGGCGCCGGGCCGGGTCTGGCGCAAGCCGGTCGCCCTGTACGACGTCGTACGGGGCGCCGCGGCCGAGGTGGAGGACTACAAGCGGGTGACCGTGTTCCCCATGGCGGACAACAGCCTCGACGGCGCCGCCGTGGCCGACGTGATCCACCTGATCGCGGAGCTGATCGAGAACGCGACGATCTACTCCCCGCCGCACACGACCGTGTCGGTCAGGGGCGAGATCGTGGGGAACGGCTTCGTCGTCGAGATCGAGGACCGAGGGCTGGGCATGACCCCGGAGCGGCTCGCGGAGCTCAACGAGCGCCTGGCCAGCCCTCCCGAGTTCGACCTGGCCGACACCGACTGCATGGGACTGTTCGTCGTCGCCCGGCTGGCCGCCCGCCGGGATATCCGGGTGACGCTGCGGCCCTCGCCCTACGGAGGAACCACCGCAATCGTGCTGATCCCATCCGCCCTCGTCGTGGGCCCCAAGGACCCGGATCTCGTCCGCCTGGCGGACGAGGAGGTCACGCCGGAGGACATCATCCTCGCCTCACTGAGCCGGTCGGACATCCGGACGGATATCGGGTCCGACATCCGAATTAACAAGGACAACAAGCAGCCGGGTGAGGAGGAGGCATGACCGATCGGATCCACGACCAGTGGCTGGACGAGGAGGCCGGTCCGGTCGTCCCCGCCTACGCCCTGACGAAGGGGCGGGTCCGGCCGTCCAGCAAGGCGATCGACCTGGTGGCGATCGTGATGGCCACGGGAGGGCCGACTCCGGTCAGCCTCGGGCCGGAGCAGTGGATGATCCTCAGCCTCTGCGCCCGGGCGACTCCCCTGGCGGACATCGCCGCGGCGATCGACCTTCCGCTCGGCGTCGTGCGGGTGCTCGTGGGGGATCTCCACGAGCAGGGGCTGGTGCAGGTGCGGCCGCCGGCCAACGTGGCGCAACTGCCCAACGCGACCATCCTCACCGAGGTGATCAGCGGCCTGCGCGCGCTCTGACGCCGTCGCGCCGCGTGGGTTGATACGGGGGTTTGATGGGGGGTTGATCTCGCCTGGCCGGTGGTACGCCGGCCGGTGCGCGATCAACCCCGGCACTCAGGGGGGCGTCAGCCGCCCGGGTTGTAGATGACCTTCTCGGGAGTGATCCGGACGGTGATCCGCTGCTCTCCCTCCTGCCGGAAGGGGTAGGAGTCGACGCCCAGATACTTCTTGGCCAGGCCGTCGATCACGCCGTCCGCGCCTTCCAGCTCCAGGGTCGCCGTTCCGGAGACGCTGACGAAGTGGTAGATGTTCTTCGGGTCCAGAACGCTGATCGACACCCGGGGGTCGTTGCGGAGCTGCCGCTCCTTCGCCCGCCCGACGGCGGTGTTGAAGACGACGTCGTCTCCGTCGACGTCGACCCATACAACCGTGTTGTGCAGCGATCCATCGGCGCGGACAGTCGTGGCCCAGGCGAGGAGCGGCTGGCTGAGCAGTTCCTTCGCGGCGTCGGTGAGCTTGCTCATCGTGTTCTCCCAAGATCTCGGGGGGCAGTGAACATCGTCAACCTGATCTAACCGCATCCCGTTTCGCGTCAGAACGCGTGGGGGTAGTGCCTCCTGGCGTGCTCCGGCGTGATGTAGCCCTCCCGCAGATCCGCCCGTACGGCTTCCGCGTCCCGCTCGGACGGCGGGCCGTATCCACCTCCCGATCCGGTGCGCAGGTGCACGACCGAGCCCTTGGGCAGGAAGATCCGCGTCTTCAGCGAGAAGTCCTCGGCGTGGCCGTCGGGATACTCCACCGTGAGCCGGTTCGGCCGCCCGGGGAGGCCGCCCGACATGCCCCACGGGTCGAGGGCGGTCCGGGCGAGCCCGGCCGTGAGGTACTGGTCCTCCAGCACGCGGAAGGACAGGTCCAGGCCGAGGCCGCCGCGGTGCCGTCCGGGGCCGCCGGAGTCCTCCGCGAGGGCCATCCGCTCGATCCGCCAGGGATTGCGCGACTCCCACACCTCGGCGGGGGTGAACCGGGTGGCCGACTCCGAGATGTACATCAGCGCGCTCGCGCCGTCCGCGGACCTGGACGCCCCCTGCCCGACGGGGTGGGGCGCGCCGTCGGCCCAGGGCTCGCCGGTCTCCTCCCGGTTCCCCCACCACACCAGGGCGTTGATGTCGCCGCCGCTCGCCGCGGGGACCGAGTCGGGCACGGCTTCCGCCAGCGCGCGGATGATCAGCTCGATGGCGTGGTCGGACGGGATCCCGTACATGAAGCAGGGGGCCGGCCGTACGGGATGGAAGAGGGAGCCCTCCCGCGTGACCAGTTCGAGCGGCCGGAAGTGGCCCTCGTTGGGCTGCTCACCCGCTCCCGCGAGGAAGGCGACGGCGATCCGGACGGCCGCCACGGTCGATGGGAGAGGACAGTTGACCGGGCCGCCGACCTGGTCGGGGCAGTTCGTGAGGTCGACGGTGACCGACGACCCGCCGACCCGCACCTCGACGCCGAAGGGAATCGGCAGGCCGTTCACCCCGTCGGAGTCGATCACGCTATCGGCCGTGTAGACGCCGTCCGGCAGCCGTTCGAACCAGCTCCGGACGAGCGCCTCGCCGTGGGCGTACATCCGGGCGACGGACCGGCGGAACATCTCCGGGCCGTATCTGCGGATCAGCGCGGTGAGCGCCTCGGCCCCCGTCCGCGCCCCGGCGACCATGGCGTTGATGTCGCCGATGACCATCTCCGGCATCCGGCTGTTCGCCAGGATCATCCGGTAGATGTCGCTCACCAGGCGCCCGGCGTCGTAGAGCTTGACGCCGGGGAAGATCGTGCCCTCCTGGAAGACGTCGACCGTGTCCGTGCAGTAGGGGTCCTTGCCGCCGATGTCCAGCCAGTGGGCCTTGATCACCGAATACCCGGCGAGCAGGTCGTCGTAGAAGACCGGCACGACCATCGCGGCGTCCTGGGGGTGCGAGCCGGTGCCGTACGGGTCGTTGTAGAGGATCACGTCGCCCGGGGAGAGCGCCCCCTGGCCGCCCACGCCCTCCACGGCCTCCCGGACGCAGAAGCCGAGCGTGCCCATGAACGCCGGCAGCGTCGGCGCCTGCGCCAGCATGCACAGGTCGGCGTCGTAGAACGCCACCGCGAAGTCGAGCGCCTCATAGATGATCGGCGAGAACGCCGTGCGGATCAGCGACTGCTTCATCTGGTCGGCGGCGGCGTTGAGGCCCTGCCGGATGATCTCCGTGGTCACCGGATCGGCCCCGTCGGCGAGCCCAGGATTGACCTCCGCGTAGCGGGTCCGGACGATCCTCGTCATCGGTCGCCGTCCTTCCGTGTGATGATCAGGCACCCGCTCGGGTGCGCCTCCACGGCGAAGCCCGCGTCCACGTAGGTCGTCGCGGTCGGCTCGATCACGAGCAGCGGGCCCTCCATCGGGCCCGCGAGCCCTTCCCGCGGCACCACCGGGGCGTCGGCATGGGCACGCTCGCGGAACGACCAGAGCCTCGTCGTGCCCAGCGGGGTCGCGCCCGCGGGGGGCGCGGGCACCAGAGGGTGCTCGTCGTCGAGCACCACCCTGCTCGTCGCCCGGACCGTGACCACTTCCAGCGGGTCGGGTAACTCGTGGCCGAACGTCCGGTGGTAGGCGCCGGAGAAGCGGGCCCCGACGGCGGCCACGTCGTCGTCTCCGAGCCGCAGCGGGATCGTCAGCGTGTGCTCCTGCCCGCGATGGCGCAGGTCCAGATCGACCTCCCGTACGGCTCCCGCCCCCGGAGGCGCGTCCGAGCCCGCCAGGCGCTCGAACAGTGAGGCCGCCAGACGCTCGATCACCGGCAGGGCCTCCTCGTCGAGGGCGCGGACCAGCGTCCGGGCGGCCGAGCGCACGATGTCGGCCTGTACGAGCCCCACGGCCGAGAAATTGCCGGCGTTGGGCGGGATCACCACGGTGTCGACGTCGAGCTCGTCGGCCAGCAGGCAGCCGAACAGCGGCCCCGCGCCGCCGAAGGCGACGATGGCCGTGCCGCGCGGGTCCACGCCCCGCTCGACGGTGACTCCCCGCACCGCCTGGGCCATGTGGGCGGCGGCGATCCTGATGACACCCTCGGCGACGGCGTCGGTGCCGTCGATCCCCGTCGGCCCGGCCAGCGGCGCGAGCGCCTCGGCCGCCTTCCCGGGGGAGAGCGAGATCCCGCCCGAGATGTGGCCCGCGGGGATCATGCCGAGGTGCAGCGCGGCGTCGGTGACCGTGGCCTCGGCGCCGCCGCGCCGGTAGCTCACCGGGCCGGGGTCCGCGCCCGCGCTGCGCGGCCCGACGCGGAGCAGGCCACCGGAGTCGGCGTACGCGATCGAGCCGCCGCCCGCGCCGACCGACCGCACGTCGACCCACGGGCTCTGCAGCGGAAGGCCGACGACCTCTCCCTGGAACAGCAGGGGCAGCCTGCCGTCCTCGATGAGCGCCGTGTCGAAGCTCGTCCCGCCGACGTCGGCGGCGACAGCCGTACGCAGTCCGAGGGTCGCCGAGAGCCGCGCGGTGGCGACCGCCCCGGCCACGGGCCCCGACAGGATCGTCTCGAACGGCCGGGCCGCCGCTTCGGAGAGGGTCAGCGCGCCGCCTCCGGACCGGGTCACCAGCAGGCCGCCCCCGAAGCCGCGGGCGCGCAGCTCACGGTTGAGATTGTGCAGGTAGGGGCCCATGCGGTGGCGGACGAAGGCGTCCACGACCGTGGTGCAGGTGCGCTCGTACTCCCGGTACTCCCCCGACACCTCATGTGACAGCGAGATCGGGCCGTCGAACCCCGCCTCACGGAGCAGGCCGGCCGCCAGCGCCTCGTGGGCCGGGTTGGCGTACGAGTTGACCAGCACGATCGCGACGGCGTCGACTCCCTCGGCGGCGAACAGCCGGGCCGCCTGCCGTACGGTCTCGGGGTCGAGCTCCCGCACCACCGAGCCGTCGGCGGCCACCCGCTCGGCCACCTCGGCGCGCAGCCGTCTCGGGACGAGCGGCGGCGGCGGGGTCCAGAACAGGTCGTAGGGGTCGTCGCGGTCGCCGCGCCGGATCTCCAGGACGTCGCGGAAGCCCGCCGTGGTGATCAGCCCGACGGCGGCGCCTCCTTTTTCCCGGCTGAGGGGGCGTTCGAGCAGCGCGTTCAGCCCCACGGTGGTGCCGTGGACGAAGTGGTCGCAGCGGGCCAGCAGCTCCGCGGGGACCGCCGCGTCCACCGCGGCGAGGACCCCCAGCTCCGGCGCGGCCGGAGTGGTGGGCTGCTTGGCGACCCTGATCTCACCCGTCGCGGCGTCGTGGAGGACGAGGTCGGTGAAGGTCCCGCCCACGTCGACTCCGATGACCGTTGTCATGCCTGGCAAGGTAAAGCGGGGCCAGAGTGCCGTCGATGTGGCCTCACAACGACGCGGCGGCCCCTGTTGTGCCCGGGAGACATTCCCGATCGAGGACGACATGGCAGGCGAGCTGAAGGGCGAACCGGGTCTGCGGATCGGACAGGTCCGCGCCGAGCGCGTCGGCGATGCGCCGGATCCGATGGGCGACCGCGTTGGGGTGCAGGCTGAGCAGCTCGGCCGCCCGGGTCCGCGAGCCCCAGCTGTCCAAATACGCCTTGAGGGTCGGCACGGCATGCACCGCCAGCGCGCCCAGCCCGTCGAGCGGGGCCAGCATGTCGCGGGCGGCCATCAAGGCGCTGTCGCTGCCACTCAGCTCGGCGAGGATCGCGTTGACCCCCAGCCGGTCGAACCGCACCATCTCGCCGGCGCCCGCCCGGCCCGCCGCCGCCCGCGCCTGCGACGCCGTACGGCGCAGCCCCTCCGCCCCCACCTGACAGGTCCCCACCCCGGCTCCCAGGGCGCCCCACTGGCCGGAGAAGGGCCAGGACCCGACCCGCTCGTCCGTCGTGACGACGACGAGGATGCCGTCCTGCCAGCGCGTGACGACCGGAGGCCCGGCCAGGTCGCCGGACCCCGGCAGGCCCGCGACCATGCGCCGCACCTGCCGCGAAATAGCCTCGCTCGGCCCCACGGAACCATCCTGGCCGCCGGATTCGACGGCCGCGCCGCTTCTGCCGCCGGCGGCTGCCTCGTGAGGTAAGCCGGGGTCACGGACACCGGCGTCGCACGCAGCGGGGTCGCGGAGGAAGACGGCGATGTGCCAGCCGTCCACCGGGACGCCTTCGTGCCGCGCCCGGCGGGCCGCCCCTGCCAGGTCCTTGGCCCCGGCCCGCAACAGGACCAGCAAGGCCCGCTCGCGCGCCCGCTCGGCGGCGCGGGCCGCCGCCCGCACTCTGCCAAGAGTGGTGGCCACCACCCCGGCGACGATGGCCGCGGCGGGGTCCTCGCCGTCCCAGCACACGAAACCGTCGGGCCGCCCGTCGACGCGGATCACGGCCGAGTTGACGGCCGGCTCCGCCACCTCGGCCACGCCGTACTCCACGCCTATGGACCGGGAGGCAGCCCGCAGGATGTCCTCCTCCCCCGCCCCCTCGATCGCGCCCAGCCCCTCGATCGCCTCGCGGGTACGGCGGAGCAGCAGGCTGGGATCGGCTCGCAGCGCGGCGCTGAGCCCCAGGACGGTGTCCGACAGCGAGTGGTCCGATGCCCCGGCGAGCAGGGCCACCCCTACCTGACGGGCGAGCCCGACGACGTCCGGTGAGGTGCCGGACGGGCCGGGGAGCACGATCGCCGCCGCGCGCCCGCGTCCGGCGATCCGCAGCGCGTCGAGCACACTCGACGCCTGGATGGCGTGGCGGGACAGGATCGCCAGAGCTCCCGGTGGGGCCGACTCCAGCTCGCGCATCTCGTCCACCAGGACCACGCCCTCCACTGGCCGGGCGTCCCAAGGACCCGCGACAAGGGTGAGACGGCGGCCCGCGGGCGTCCGGAGCAAATCACTCACATGGCGCATAGGGGTCTCACCTGTCGCTCAGCGGGCCGTTCGGCAAGGCGCGCAGCCGGTGGGTCCACAGCTGGAGTCAGCGGGAGACCGGCCGGTTGGGGACACCGGCCAGCACCTCCTCCGCGCGATGACACGCAACCCTACGCCCCTCCACCTCACGGGCGGCGGGCGGCTGGTCCCGGCAGACGTCCGTGGCGAGCGGGCAGCGGAGCCGGAACGGGCAGCCCGACGCGGCGGGCGCGGCCTCCGTCCGCCCGGACGGGCGCGGCGGTTTCCCCCCGAGGCGCGGTACGGCGTCGCGCAGAGCCAGCGTGTAGGGGTGAGCCGGGCGCGTCAGCAGGTCCCGCGTGGAGCCCGACTCGACGACGCGGCCCGCGAACAGCACATGGGAGGTGTCGCAGAGCCGGTCCACGACCCCGAGGTTGTGCGTGATCAGGAGGTAGCCGAGCCCGTGCTCGGCGGCCAGCCTCTCCAGCAGGTCGAGGATCCTCGCCTGAACCGTGACGTCGAGCGCGCTGGTCGGCTCGTCGAGGACCAGGAGGCGGGGCTCGACGGCCAGGGCCCTCGCGATGGCGACGCGCTGCCGCTGACCGCCGGACATCTGGTGCGGTTTGCGCACGGCGACGGCCGGATCGAGGCCCACGTCCTCGAGGAGGCTGGTGACCCGTGCCCGCCGGGCGGCTCGGTCCATCCGGTGGTGCGTGGTGAGCGCCTCGCTGATCGAGGCCTCCACGGTCATGCGGGGATCGAGCGCCTCGCTGCCGTCCTGGAAGACCGGTTGTACGGCCCGCCGGAACTCCGCGCGTCCCTTCCGGTCAAGGGAGCCCAGGTCGCGGGAGCCGTACCGGATCGTGCCTGAGTGCGGGCGCAGGAGCCCGAGGAGAGCGCGGGCCAGCGTGGTCTTTCCCGAGCCGCTCTCCCCGATCAGGCCGACCCCGCCGTCGCCGACGGCCAGGGCGACGTCGTGGACCACCACTGTCGAGCCGTACGCGAGCGTCACCCCGTCGGCCCGCAGCATGGCGCCGCGAGGCACAGCGGCGTCCACGGCGGCGGTGCCAGGCACAGTCTCGTCCGCCGCCGTGGGATCCGATGCGGCGGGACCCGGCGCAGTGGTGGCGCGGGCTGTGGGGTCTGAGGGCACCAGCGGGCTGGACAGGTCGTCGCCAGGTCGCTCGGTCATTTCTTGTCCTCCGCTGGCTCCGCCGCGAGGCGGTCGGGGAGTTGGGGGACGGCGGCGATCAGTTCTCGGGTGTAGGCGTCGCCCGGCCGGGCGAAGACGTCGGCGGCGGGGCCGCTCTCCACCACGGCGCCGTCCTTCATCACCACAACTCGATCGGCGATCGTGGACACGAGGGCGAGGTCGTGGGAGACGAGCAGCACGGCCAGGCCGCGCTCGTCCCGCAGGCGCCGCAGCACCGCGACCACCTCCGCCTGCACGGTCACGTCGAGCGCGCTGGTGGGCTCGTCGGCCAGGACGACCTCGGCCCCGAGAGCGATGGCCAGCGCGATGGCGAACCGCTGCGCCTGGCCGCCGGACACCTGGTGCGGGTAGCGCCGCAGGATGGCGGGTTCCAGCAGCACGGCCGTGACCGCGTCGGCCGCCCGGCTCCGCGCCTCCGCGCCCTTGACACCGTGGCGGGCGAGCGCGCGGCGCATCAGTGTGCCGAGCCGCATGGTGGGGTTGAGCGCGGCCTGGGGGCTCTGCATGACGAGGGCGACCCGGGAGCCGCGGATCCGCCGCAGCTCCGCGAGCGGGGCCGAGAGCACGTCCACGCCATCAATAGCGATATTTCCGGAGATGTCGGCGCCCTCGATGAGGCCGAGGGTCGCGAGCAGCGTCGTCGTCTTGCCCGACCCGCTCTCGCCGACGATCGCGACGCACTCCCCGGCGACGACGTCGAGCTCCGGAACGGACGCGATCACGCGGTCGCCCATCCGGACGGCGAGGTCCCTGATCCTGATCATCGTGCCACTCATCTGGCCAGCCTCGCCCTCAGTCCCTCGCCGAGCACGTTGAACGCGAACGCCGTGACGAGGATCGCCAGGCCGGGGAAGGTCACGACCCACCAGTCCGTCGTGAAGAGCGACTGGCCCTGCTGCACCATGAGCCCCCACTCGGCCGTCGGCTCGTGGGCTCCCAGGCCCAGATAGGACAGCGCCGCCGCGGTGAGGATGACCCCGCCGCCGTCCAGCGAGAGCTGCACCAGAACCGGGGTCAGCGAGTTGGGCAACACGTGCCGGAACACGATCAGCGGGGCGGGCACTCCCAGGCAGCAGGCGGAGTCGACGAACCCCCGGGTCGAGACCGAGGCGGCGACCGACGCGGTGAGCCTGGCGTACCACGGCCACCAGGTGACCGCGATGGCCACGATCACAGTGGTCACGCTCGGCTGCAGCACCACGGCCAGCGCCAGCGAGAGGAGCAGCGCGGGAAACGCCAGGAAGACATCGGTGACCCGCATGATCACATCGCGCTCCCAGCCGCCCGCGTATCCCGCGACGACCCCGAGCACCACGCCGACGATCCCGGACAATGCCAGCACCGCCACGGCGATCACGAGCGAGGTCCGCGCGCCGTACAGGACCCGGCTGAGCACGTCGCGCCCGACCTGGTCGGTGCCGAACCAGTGCGCGCCGCTCGGCGGAAGCAGCGCCTCCAGTGGATGGGTGGCCGAGCCGCCGTCGTCCGGATAGGGGGCGATCCACGGGGCGAGCAGCGCGGCGAGCACGATCAGCCCCAGCAGCACAGCGCCCGCCAGCGCGAGCCGGTCCACCCCCGCCAGGCCACCCACGAGACGACTCAGTGCCGTACGGCGGAGCGGGAGCGGGGCGACGGGCGCGCCCGACGGGCCGGGGGCGGTCAACGTGTCCTCACTCTCGGGTCGATCACGCCCTGGAGCAGGTCCACGGCGAGGTTGGCGAGGACGTAGAGCACCGCGACGAGCAGCGTGACCCCGGCGATCGCGGGGGTGTCCAGGGAGCGGATGGAGTCGGCGGCGTAGCGGCCGAGGCCCGGCCAGTTGAACACCGCCTCCACGAGGAAGCCGTTCACGATGGAGTACGCGAAGACGAGCGCGATGAGCGACAGGACCGGGTTGAGCGCCGGGCGCAGGGCGAACCGGGTCAGCACGGCGGTCTCGCCGAAGCCCAGCGCCCGCTCCAGCCGGGCGTGGTCGCGGGCGGACTCCTCGATGAGGGCGGCCCGGGTCATCTGGGCGACCACGCCCGCCGGGTACGCCGCGATCACCAGGGCGGGCAGGACCAGGTGCGAGAGGGTGCTCCCCAGGATCGGCCAGTTGCCGGTGAAGAGAGCGTCCACGGCCGTGATGTTGGTGTAGACGTGCAGGGGGCTGGTCCTGTCGAGGCCCGTGTCGTACTCCCCCGCGACAGGGAACCAGCCGAGCGCGCTGGCGAAGATCGTCTGCAGCGCCAGGGCCAGCCAGAACACCGGCACGGAGACCGCCAGCATGGAGGAGAGCCGGATCGACAGATCCGGAAATTTCCCCTTGTAGCGGGCGGCGGCGACCCCCAGCGGGATCCCGGCGACGACCGCGATGACGAGCGCGGCGCCGACCAGCTCCAGCGAGGCGGGGAACGCCTGGAAGAGGTCGTCCTTGACCGGCCGCCGGGTGTGCAGGCTCACGCCCCAGTCGCCCCCGAGCAGGTCGCGGACGTAGTTCCAGAGCTGCACCGGCACCGGGTCGTCCAGCCCGAACTGCCGGCGCGCCGCGGCGAGCTCCGCCGGAGACGCCCTGGGCCCCGCGTAGGCCACGGCGGGGTCCCCGGGGACCAGCCGCATGATGACGAACGTGAGGGTGACCACGCCGGCCACGACCAGGAGAGCCTGGCCGAGCCGGCGGATCAGGTACCGCGACATGCCTCAGGCACCGGGCTTGAGGTCGTAGGCGAACACGACGTTCGGGTAAGCCGGGTTGTCGGCATACCCCTGCACCGACTTGGCGTAGGCGCGCTGGTAGTTCTGCACGTACGGCACCGCCACGGCGGCCTTCTCGCCGATGATCTTCGTCTGGAGGTCGGCGTACGCCTTCTCCGCCGCGGCCTTGTCGGTGGCCGTCAGCTCGGGCAGCGAGTCGATCTCCTTGTCGATCGCGTCGTCCTTCAGGTAGGAGAGGTTGAAGGACACCGGATCGGCGCTGTGGATCACGTTGACGAACCAGGAGTACGCGTCGGCGTAGTCCGGATACCAGTACATGACGAAGATGTCCTGGCGCTTGGCCGGGTCCTTGGCCTTGCCCTGGTCCCACTGCGTGGTCCACTGCAGGGGCTTGGCCGACAGCTTGACGTTCAGCTTGTCGAGCGCCGAGCTGAGCAGCGTGACCAGCACTTCCTGGTCGGCGTCGCCCTGGGCGTAGGTCAGGCTCAGGTCGAGCTGCTTGCCGCCGGGCCCGTAGCCCGCCTCCTTGAGCAGCGCCTCCGCGCCCGCGAGGTCCTGCTTGGGCGTCTGACCGGGGGTGAAGCCGAGCAGGCCCTCGGGGACCAGGCCGCTGGCAGGGACTCCGGCGCCCTTCAGCGCGGCCACCAGGCCGTCGTAGTCGATCGCCTTCTGCACGGCCTGGCGGAGCCGCACGTCCTTGAGCGGGCCGTTAGCCGTGTTGAACAACGTGAGCAGGTTCTGGAACGACGGCGTCTGCGAGGTCTGGACGCTCGGGGTGCCGCTCGCCTGGGCGTAGAGCTGCGGGTTGAGCCGCTCGACGAAGCTCACCTCGCCGCGCTGCAGGAGCTGCCACGCGGTCGTGAGCTCCGGGGTCACCCGATAGGCGATCTTCTTGTAGTGGGCGCCGTCCCAGCCGCCCCAGTAGCCGTCGAAGGCCTTCAGCGTGAGCTCGGTCTCCTGCCCCTTCTGCCACGTGTCGATGGTGTACGGCCCGGAGCCGGCGTCGTGGCCCTCACCGAACCACTTCTTCAGGTCGTCCGAGGTGGCCGACGTGTCGTAGACGTACGACGCGTATCCGGCCGAGGCGACCAGGTCGAGCGCGGTCGGATACTTGAGCGTGAAGACCAGCGTCGTGGGGTCCTTGGCCTCGATCTTGTCGACCGCGCCCCAGATGTAGGCCGCGCCCTGCCCGATCTTCATGGTCCGCTCGATGGAGGCCTTCGCCGCGGCGGCGTCGACCGGCTTGCCGGTGTGGAACTTCGCACCCGAGCGCAGGGTGAACGTCCACGTCTTGCCGTCCGGCGAGGACGTCCAGGAGGTGGCGAGCCGGGGCTCGGCCTTCTTGGTCTGGGGGTTATAGCGGGTCAGCGACTCGTAGACGTTCTGCATCGCGATGATCTCGTTGGAGTACGAGCTCGCGGGGTCCCAGTCGGTGACGACGTCCAGGTTGGGGACGTAGACGAAGGTCGCGTCAGTGGTGCCCGCCGAGGACGTGCCCGGCTGAGGCGAGCCTTCGGCGCCGCGAACCTTTCCGCCCGCGCACGCCGCGGCGGTCAGGGCCACGGCCGTCACGGCTCCCGCCGCGAGCAGACGCTTGTGCCAGCGCATGTATGGGGGGTTCCTTTCGTATCCACCGGCCTACCGGGCGAGGGGACCGGCGGCCTTGACGTGCAGGCGAACAGCGGGCTCAGGCAGGTAGCTGAGAGGGATCTCACTGAGCTCCACGATCTGGACCGACGCGGGGTCGGCCCCGGCGGCGACGGCCCTGGCGGCCGCCTCCTCCTTGGCTTTTTCGATCAATGTAGCCCTGCCGGTTTCGCCGCCCGCGGCTGGCACGATCGTTTCGAGCCTGCCGCTGGCGAACGCGATCGCCGCGCCCACCGCGTTGGCGACCTCCGCGTGCGCGGGCCGGATGACCTCGCCGGCCCCGGGGACGTCTCCTGCCAGTAGAAACGCGCCGCCGCCCACGGCGATGAGGGGCCGGTCCGCCTTGCCGAGCGCCACCCGGTCCACGGCGTCGGCGACCTGCTCGTCGGCATTTCGTACGGCTCGCGCCAGCCGTTCGCGCCACTCGTCCGGCACCCCGTGGGTGCCCACGGAGCCCCTACCGGCGGCCACGGCGGCGTCGGTCATGGTGGGCGTCGAGCCGCCGAAGACCAAAGCCTCCCGGCCGATCCGGTAGCCGACGGACCGCGGCTCCTCGCCCACCACCGTGCCGCCGCCGAGGGCGATGGACAGGATGTCGGGCATCCGGAAGTTGGTCGTCACACCGCCGATCTCCACGGCCGCGGCCGACTCCCGGGGGAACCCGCCCACGAGCACGCCGAGGTCCGTGGAGGTGCCCCCCACGTCGGCGACGATGGCGTCCTCCACGCCGGACAGGTACGCCGCGCCCCGCAGGGAGTTGGCCGGTCCCGAGCCGATGGTGAGGACGGGATAGCGGGCGGCGTAGTCCACGGCCATCAGCGTGCCGTCGTTCTGGGCGAAGAACGTCTCGACCCTGAGGCCCCTCGATTCGAGGGCGCTCCGCAGAGCCGTGGTGACGTCGCGGGCCACGCCGTACAGGGCGGCGTTGAGGACCGTGGCGTTCTCCCGCTCCAGCAGTCCCAGCGAGCCGATCTCATGGCTGAGGCTCACCGCCACGTCCCCGAGCTCGCCGCGGACGATCTCGGCGACCCGGTTCTCCTGGTCCGCGCTCGCCGGGCTGAACACCCCGGTGACGGCCACGGCGTCGGCCTCGACGCCGGAGAGGAACCGCTTCACGGCGTCGACGTCGAGCGGGGCGATCTCGCGGCCGTCGACGAAGTGGCCGCCGCGCACGATCGCCGTCCCCGCCGCCACGGCCTTCCTCAGGTCGTCCGGCCACTCGCTCAGCGGCGGCACGGAGGTCGTCGCGGGGGCCCCGAGCCGGAGCACGGCGACCCGGCCGAGCGCGCGGCGCTCCAGGATGGCGTTGGTCGCGTGGGTGGTGCCCAGCATGACCCGGCGAACCCGGCCGGGCTCGTCGAGCTCGGCCAGCACGGCGTCGAGCGCGGCCCGCAGCCCCTCGGTCACGTCGGGGCTGGTGGGCCGCTTGGCCTTGGCGACGACGCGGTCGGTGTCGTCGAGCACCACGGCGTCGGTGTTCGTCCCGCCCACGTCGATGCCGATGCGCAGGCCGTTTCCCCCGCTCATGAGGCGATCTTCTCGACGGGGAGGTAGTCGAGGTCGTAGCCGAAGGCCCGGGGCCCGGCCGTCTCCAGGCCCTTGGGCGTACGCCACAGGGGGTCGCACGGCCAGGCGAGCACGGTCACCCGCTGGCCGTAGCGCAGGCCCTCGGTCTGGACGGCCGTCGCCGTCTGGGTGTCCACCACCGTGATCAAATCCGGCACCATCGCTCGCACCCGGCCGTCCTCGACGGCGACCAGGTTCTCGTTCTGGATCTCCAAGGTGAGCGTCCTGCCGCGGTCGTCACCGGTCCCCTCGATCGTCACGGTCCCCCGGACGAAGCCGCCCGTGGTCCGCCGCTCCAGGTCCGTGAGCTTGCCGGTGACCAGCCGTACGGCGCCGAGCTCCTCCTGGAGGGCGGCGAGCGGGTCCTGCGCGCCCTCGGTGGCCCGGCCGATGGCGATCGCCCTGGTCACGGTGCCCTCGATCACCGCGCCTTCGCACTCGCGCGCCGTGAGGACGTAGTCGGCCATCAGCGCGCTCGATCCCGAGGCCACGCAGACGGCGCGGGCGATCTGCTCCGACCACAGCCCGTCGACCGGGCGGATCGTCACGACGTTGCCGACGACGTCGGACATGATGACGAGGTTGGCCGGGATTCCGGCGACGTACATCGACACCATCTGGACCTCGGGGAACGCCCGGCCCATGGCGTCGGCGTCGAGCAGGGGCAGGCCGAGCCGAGCCGCCCAGGCCACGGGCGCGACGCCGTTGGCGCCGCCGATCTCCGACGACATCACGGCAGCCGGCGCCCGGCCGAAGATCCGCTCGATCTCGTCGCGGATCCGGACGGGCTCGTCCTCGGAATGGATCATCTCGTGGCTGACCGTGGGGGCGCCGATCCCGGAGAGCGGCAGGACGAGGGCGTCGCCGGGCAGGTCCCGGAGGCCGACGACCGGAACCTCGCCGTGCTCCCGGATCGCCCGGCGGGCGGCCAGGGCCCCGGCGCGGACGTCTCCGCCGCCGCCGGTCCCGAGCACGGCGCAGCCGCGGGCCAGGGCGGAGACGTCCTCCAGCGAAATGTCGAGCGATATGCGGGCCTGCATGGCGAGAGCCTTCACCACCGACCTGGGCACGCTCAATGTCACCCTTCAACACCTGTCCGACATTTGTTGTCGTACCACGACAAAAGCCGCACGGACTGGTCAATCGGAGAAACACAGAAGGCCCGGAGGAGATCCTCCGGGCCTTCTTATCGTGGTAGCGGGGACAGGATTTGAACCTGCGACCTCTGGGTTATGAGCCCAGCGAGCTACCGAACTGCTCCACCCCGCGTCGGTGTGTATGCCTTAACCATAGCCGCTCCGGGGGATCAGCCGCAAATCGATTGCCGGAACGACGAAGGCCCCGGCCGTCCGGTTTCCCGGACGGCCAGGGCCTTCATTCAGTAGCGGGGACAGGATTTGAACCTGCGACCTCTGGGTTATGAGCCCAGCGAGCTACCGAGCTGCTCCACCCCGCGTCGGTATGTTTAGAGGCTATCCGGCATGCGCGCTGGAGGCAAATCAGCCCACGAACACCGGAACCCCGCGCTCGACGAGCACGGGGTTCCGGGCGTTCTTTTCGACGGTTCAGCCCGTCGGCGTGGGACTAGGACTCGCGCTCGGAGTAGGGCTCGCGGTCGCCGGCGGCGGCGTGGACGTCGCCGGCTGCTGGCCCTGGAGCCTGTTCAGCTCGTCCAGCGCCTGCTTCAGCGCCGTCTGCGCCTTGCCGTACGCGTCCCAGTCGGCCGGGGTGGATGCCAGCGCCTTCTGGGCGTCCGCGTACGCGCTCTGGGCCTTGGCGACGATCGCCGCCAGCGTGGCGTTCGCCGGAGGATTCTGCGCGGGATTGACCGGGTTAGCCGGATTGACCGGGCCCTGTCCCGTGCCGAAGACCTGGCTGAGCGCGTCCTTGAGGGTGTCGGCCGAGCCCACCTTGTCGCCGAACATGACCAGCACACGGCGGAGGATGGGGTACGGCTCCTGCCCCGCCCCGGCGGCCGTCTGCACGTACACCGGCTCGACGTAGACCAGCCCCCCGGCGAACGGCAGGGTCAGCAGGTTGCCGTACAGGATCTGGGCCTTGCCGAGACCGAGGATGTTGAGCTCGCCGGAGAACCGGTTGGTGAAGGTGTTCTGCACCTGGCCGGGTCCGGAGATCGTCGTGCTCGCCGGCATGCGGAGGATCTGCAGCTTGCCGTACCCGTCGCCGGGCGTGGCGTCGACCGCCATGAACGCCGCGAGGTTCGGCCCCTGCCTCGGCACGAACGTGGTCGTCAGTGAGAACGACGACGACAGCGCGCCGGGCATCTTGACCGACAGGAAGTACGGCGGCTGCTTGATGTTCTTCTCGCCCGACGACGGGTCGTCCGGGACGTTCCAGAAGTCCTGGCCGCTGTAGAACGACCGCGCGTCCGTGATGTGGTAGCGGGACAGGACGTCACGCTGCACCTTGAACAGGTCTTCGGGGTAGCGCAGGTGCTGCTTCAGCTCCGCGCTCATCTTGTCCTTCGACTGGACGATGCCCGGGAACGCCTTCTCCCAGGCCTTCAGGATCGGGTCGGTGGAGTCCCACTCGTAGAGCGTCACGGTGCCGTCGTAGGCGTCCACCGTGGCCTTGACCGAGTTGCGGATGTAGTTGATCTGGTCCCGGGGCGGCGGCGTGATCGCCCTGGGGTCCGTCGCGGTGTCCCGGATCATGTCCGAGAAGCTCTTGCTCTGCGAGTAGGGGTACTCGTTCGCGGTCGTGTAGGCGTCGATGATCCAGACGATCCGCCCGTTCACGACCGCGGGGTAGGGGTCGGAGTCGAGGTTGAGGAAGGGCGCCACCTTGGCGACCCGCTCCGCGGGATCCCGGTCGTACAGGATGCGGGACTGGTCGTTGATGTCGCCCGACAGCAGCAGGTTCTTCTCGCCGTACTTCACGGCGTAGAGCAGCCGGTTGAAGAAGGAGGCGAGGGGCACGCCGCCCTTGCCGGTGTAGGTCGTGTTCTGCTGCCCCGTCCCGCTGCTCTCGGGGTAGTCGAGCTCCTGCGGCTTGTTGGGCGAGCCTCCGGCGATGACGTAGTCGGTGCCGCGCTCTCCGAAGTAGACACGGGGCTCCTTGAGGCCCGTGGCCGTGACCAGAGGGCCGGTGACCGGCATGTCCTTGGCGTCGAAGTTGGGCAGACCCTCGGTGTCCACCTCGTTGCCGGGGGCGGCGACGAACCCGTATCCGTGGGTGTAGACCAGGTGCCGGTTGATCCAGTTGTCCTGCTCGGTTGGCGGCCCGGTGAGCTCGCGCACGGCCACGATGTGGTCGCGGACGTTCCCGTCCTGGGCCTTGTACCGGTCGACGTCCAGCGGGTCGGCGAAGTCGTAGAAGCCGCGGATGCGCTGCTTCTGCTGGAAGGTCTTGGCCACCAGCACCGGATCGAGCAGGCGGACGCCGGAGACGGTGTCGTCGTTGGCCGCCTGGCCCTGCTGGGGTGTGCCCTGCGCCTGGTAGGCCACGACGCCGGCGTCCGCGACGCCGTACGCCTTGCGGGTCTCCGCGATGTTCCGCGCGATGTACGGCTCTTCCTTGCCCTGCTGGTTGGGCCTGACCTGGAACTGCTCGACCAGCGCGGGATAGACGCTGCCGATGAGGATGGCCGAGAGGACCAGCAGCCCGAACGCGACACCCGGCCACATCCCGCCCGGCCGGATGACACCCGCGAAGAAGATCAGCGCGCAGATGAGCGCGATGACCGCCAGGATGCCCTTGGCCGGCAGCACCGCGTTGACGTCGGTGTAGGAGGCGCCGTGCACGAAACCGCGGCTGGAGAACACCAGCTCATAGCGGTCGAGCCAGTAGGCCAGCGCCTTGAGCAGAACGAACACGCCGAGCAGCACGGAAAGGTGAGCGCGGGCCGCCCGCGACGCCTGCAGCCCGCCGGGCGACTGGAGCCGGAACCCGCCGTAGAGGTAATGGACGACCGCCGCCGCGATGATCGACAGGATGACGGCCGTGAACAGGAAGTTCAGCACCATCCGGATGAACGGAAAGGTGAACATGAAGAAGGACACGTCGATGCCGAACTGCGGGTCCTTCTGACCGAACGGCGTGGCGTTCTCGAACAGCAGCCAGGTCTTCCACTGCCCGGCGACCGACGATCCCGTGAACAGGGCCAGGACGCCCATGCCGATCAGGAACACGAGCCGCCGGTGCGGGTCCACCGCGACGCGGTAGCGGTCCGCCCCCTGGGGGCCGCCGAACATCCCCGGGCCGAACATCGGCCGCATCCGGTGCGCCAGCACCATGTTGCCGCCCACGATGCCGACCATGAGGAGGGCGCCCACCAGGAAAAGCAGCACCTGGGTGACGAGCATCGTGGAGAACACCGACGAGAAGTCCACCGAGTCGTACCACAGGTAGTCGGTGAAGATCCCGGCGAAGATCAGGAGTAACACCACGACCGTCACGACGGCGATCGTGACGGGAATCAGTAGTCGCGGCCTTCGGGGCAAGCGCATCGCCCGTCCGGCCCCGGGGCTCCGGAAGCTCAACGCCAACCCCTTGTCTCAGAGCAACGGTCCGTGCCTGGCAACCTACACCGCGATAAGCGCGGTCGTGATCCAGAAGCCGGTCCCCCTCAGGCTAGCTCGCAGGGCAGGCGGGCACGTCGCCGGAGCCGGTCCGCAGCGCGTCCATCGCCTTGATCGCGCCTTCGAGCGTCTCGACCTTGACCAGGCGAAGCCCCTTGGGGACGGCCCGCACGGCGTCCGCGCAGTTGCCGGAGGGCGTGAGGAAGATCGTGGCACCGGCGCTCCGCGCGCCGACCATCTTCTGCTGGATTCCGCCGATGGGCCCGACGCTGCCGTTGGGGTCGATGGTCCCGGTGCCCGCGACCGACTTCCCTCCGGTGATCCCACCCGGCGTGAGCTTGTCGTAGATGCCCAGCGAGAACATCAGCCCGGCGCTCGGCCCGCCGACCTGGCCCACGCTGATGTCGACCTTGAACGGGAACTTGTACGCCGACTGCATCCGCACGCCCACGAGGGCCTTGCCGTCGTCGGATCTGGCCGTGGTGATCGTGACGTCGGTGGAGGCCGTCCCGCGCTTCACCGTGAACCGGACCGGCTCACCGGGCTTGTGCTCCTGTACGGCCGCCGCGACCGACTCCAGCTCGGCGACCGGCGTGCCGTCGACTGCCGTGATCTCGTCCCCCGGCTTGAGCTTGCCGTCGGCGGGCTGCCCCTTGTCGGTCTCCGCCACAGAGACCGCCTTCTGGATGGGGATCTTCAACGCGTTCAGCGCCGCGGCCGTCGCCGACTGCTGGGAGTCGGTCATCTCCTGGGTGTTCTGCTCCTCGACCTCCTTGGGCGTCGAGGCCTTCGGGAAGATCGCCTCTTCGGGGACGACCGCGACGGTCGGGTCCACCCAGCCGCGCAGCGCCGTCAGCAGGTCGAGGCGGTTGTCCGGGCCGCCCTGGTAGGCGACGGTGACGAGGCTCAGCTTGCCCTCGGTCGGGTAGGTCTGGTGCCCCGAGATGCTGATCACCGGCTTGCCCTTTACGTCCCCGATCGTGTTCTCGGTGGGCCCCGGGCTCAGCACGACGTACGGCACGGGCAGCACGGCGCTGATGAGCGCCAGCGTGAGCGTGAGGAAACCCGCCACCAACAGGGTCAGAGCGCGTCGGGACATGAGGGAACTCTATGCGGTCCCCCGGGACCCTAATCGCAGGCGCCAACCCACTCGGCGTCACCGTCGGCGAACACCTGGTGCTTCCAGATCGGGACCTCCTGCTTGAGATCGTCGATCAGCTTCCGGCAGGCCTCGAACGCCTCGCCCCGATGGGGGCACGCCACGGCCACGACGACCGCGATGTCGCCCAGCCGCAGGTCGCCGACCCTGTGCACGGCCGCGAGCGCCGTCACCGGGTAGTCGCCCGCGACCTTCTCCGCCACCTGGCGGAGCACCTCCCCGGCCGACGGATGGGCCGAGTAGGACAGGAGCGTCACCGGGCGGCCGTGATCCTGCTCGCGCACGGTCCCCACGAAGACGGCCGTGCCCCCCGCCGCGTGATCCCCGACGGCGCCCAGCACTTCGTCCACGGACAGCGGAGTGTCCCGAATCCCCAGCAACCGGATGACATCCACCCCCCGAGACTAATACGCCCACCCCCACCACAAGCCCGCGACATTGCCCTACTAGGGCCAGCCGTCCTGCGAGGGGCGCGGCGGTGTCTGGACTGAGGAGTCGAGTGGGGAGCGAGGAACGAGCGACCCCGAGCGACGAGGGCTGTGCTCATCGCGCGCCTGCGGCACGACCACGCGGCCTCAATGGCGCCCCGAGCCCGCCGAGCCGGAGGCGCGGCAATTGAACACAGCGAGCGCGATCAGACACGCCGTTTGCGGCGGGCGGCGCGGACGATGGCGGCGGTGCCGATGACGGCCACGGTGGCGCCGGCGGCGGTGATCGTGGCCTCCTTGCCGGACAGGCGGCGGCCGACGACGGCGTGCCTGCCCTCCCTCAGCTCCAGCAACTCCTGCAGGGCCGCGGCGTTCGTCCAGCTCGGTTTCCACCCGGCCTCGCGGAGGGAGGCGCAGTCGACCACCCATGGATAGACGACGTAGTGCAGGTCGGTCGCGGGGGCCGGGGTGATGCCGAGCCGGTGCAGGCGTTGCGCGGTGCCGAAGGTCAGCCCGGCGGGCAGCTCCAAGCGGCGCAGCCCGGAGATCTCCTCGACCTGGTCCATCTCCAGCCAGCCGTCCGAGCCGACCGCGACCACGCCCGTCACCTGGCCGAGCGCGGCGAGCTCCAGCGCGGACACGAGGTCGTCCACGTGGCAGAACTGCCATCGCGGCAGGCAGCCCTTGACCACGAGCAGCCGGGGAGCCTCGAAGTGGCGGGTGACGACGGTGTCGACGCCCTGTCCCACCAGGGCGGCGGGGCGCAGGACGGTCACTTCGAGACCGGGGTGCGAGCGCAGCGAGCGCCGGACCAGCGCCTCGGTCTCCAGGTAGTCCCCGACCACGCCGGTGTCGGGCTCCGCCGCGACGGGAGAGTCCTCTGGCAGCGGCACCGCGTTGTCGGCCGCCGCGCCGTACACCATCGCGCTGGTGACCAGCACGACCCGGCGGACGCGCGCGGCCGCGCAGGCGGTGAGGACGGTCTGGGCGGCGCGGAGGTTGTAGCGGCGGCGCTCGGCCGCGTCGGAGTTCAGCGACTCATCCGTCCCAAGATGGACGAGGACGTCCACATCTGAGATTCGGTTCGCCAAGAGCGGATCACGGATGTCAAGGACGCGCCAGGTGACGTCCGGGACGTCACCGCGGTGGTCGTCGATGGCCACGACTCGGCGGAAATCCGCAGACGAGGCCACTTTCGCGAGGAACGCCCTGCCGATTCCGGAGGCGGCGCCGGTGACGGCGACGACGGGCGGACGAAGGCGTTTCGAGGTAGGCACGAGGTCCTCACTTTGCACTGACCCGCCCCACGGCGGATAACGTGGCGGATGTGGACTCCTCCATCCTGCACGAGGTGGCGCGGTGACTGACCTGCCAGGTCGCGAAAACGACCCCAACGAGAATCCGTTCGCCATGTTCGGCAGCCCGGAGCAGATAGCCGCGGCCATGCGGCAGTTCGCGGACATGCTGTCCGCCTCACCGGACGCCGGACCCGTCAACTGGGACATGGCGAAGAACATCGCCCGGCACGCCGTGGTCGCCGAGGGCGACCCGAGCGTCATGGAGGGCGAGCGACGCCAGATCGTCGAGGCGCTCAACCTCGCCGATCTGTGGCTGAACGAGGTGACGACGCTCCCGAGCGGCGTGGTGAACCCGCAGGCGTGGAGCCGGTCGGAGTGGATCGAGAAGACTGTCCCGGTCTGGAAACAGCTGTGCGACCCGGTCGCCAACCAGATGGTCGAGACCATGGGCGGCACGCTGGGCGCGGCCGGGCTGCCGCCCGAGGCGCAGGCCATGGCCGGGCCGCTCATGGGCATGCTGAAGCAGATGGGCGGCATGATGGTCGGCCAGCAGATCGGCCAGGCGATCGGCACGCTCGCGCGGGAGGTGGTCGGCTCCTCCGACATCGGCCTGCCGCTCTCCGACACGGCCGCGCTGCTGCCCGGCGGGATCGCCACGTTCAGCGAGGGCCTGGAGACGCCGTCCGAGGAGATCAGGCTCTACCTGGCTCTGCGCGAGGCGGCGCACCACCGGCTGTTCCAGCACGTCCCGTGGCTGCGGGCGCACCTGCTCGGCGCCGTGGAGGAGTACGCCAGGGGAATCACCGTGGACGTGTCCGCCCTGGAGGAGAAGCTCCAGGGGCTCGACCTGAGCAACCCGGCGCAGATCCAGGAGGTCCTCGGCGGGGGCGAGTTGCTCAAGCCCGAGGAGACCGAGCAGCAGAGGGCCGCGCTGAGCCGTCTGGAGACCGCGCTCGCGCTGGTCGAGGGCTGGGTCGCGACGGTGGTCGACTCGGCCGCAGACGGCAAGCTGCCGTCCTCCGCCGCCCTGGCCGAGACCGTACGGCGCCGCCGCGCGACGGGGGGCCCCGCGGAGCGGACCTTCGCCACGCTGGTCGGCCTGGAGTTGCGCCCAAGGAGGCTCCGCGAGGCCGCCGCGCTGTGGAAGGCGCTGGGCGACGAGCGCGGGATCGACGGCAGGGACGCCGTATGGAACCACCCCGACCTGATGCCGACGGCGGACGACCTCGACCACCCCGAATCGTTCGTCAAGGGCGAGGCCGAGCTGGACCTGTCCGCGCTTGAGGAGCCCAAGGACGACACGGGCGACCAGGGCCCCAGCGAGACGACCTAACCCCCCCCCCCCCCCCCCCGGCCCACCCCTTGGGGGTGATCATGCACAAGTTCCCGCATGCCGCGCCCGACATGCGCCCCGCCGTTTCGTGATCATGCACGGGTTCCCGCATTCTGGGTTGACGTGGGGATTTGCGGTTCGTGATCTGACACTGCGGCAATGCATGATCACGGATGACATCCGTACAGGTCAGGGGCAGGTACGGGAAAGCGTGCATGATCACGCGCGGGAGGCGGCAGGACAAGGGACCACTGCGGGAATGTGAGCATGATCACGGCCGATGGTGGGGGTAGGCTGCCGCGGTGAGCCTGCATCGTGACGCGCAAGCCGTGCTGACCGGGTGGTCGGCGCCCACGGCCGAGGAGGAGCTGCTCCGCAAGGAGTTCCTGGACCACCTGCACGCGCATGACGACGCCATGTGGCGCGCATGCGTGCCGGGCCACCTGACGGCGACGACGGCCGTGCTCTCCCACGATGGCGCGCGGGTGCTGCTGACCCTGCATCCCAAGGCGGGCATGTGGCTCCCGATGGGCGGCCACTGCGAGAGTGACGATCTCTCGCTCTCCCGGGCCGCGCTGCGCGAGGCGACGGAGGAGTCCGGCATCCCAGGTCTCGTGCTGCTGGACGGTCCGCTCGCGCTGGACCGGCACCAGGTCTGGTGTCACCCTCCGCACAGCTGGCACCTCGACGTCGAGTACGGCGCGGTCGCCCCGGCCGGAGCCGAGGCCGTGATCAGCGAGGAGTCGCTCGACCTGCGCTGGTTTCCCATCGAGGAGATCCCCGAGCTGAGCGACGAGGCGACCCGCCGGCTAGCCCGGCGAGCACGGGAACGCCTGCACGCCGGCTGACCGCCGAGGGCGCCCGGCCCAATGTCACCGTACGGCCGGGCCGGGGCCTGCACATGATCTGCACACGTGTCTTACGTCCCCTTTCATCTTCGCCGGTTAGGGTCGGCCCCATGACGAAGGTCGACGTAGGCGGGGTGGTCGCGGCTCCTCGGCGGCGGCGTCGGCGGGTGCCCGCCGCGCTCGCGTGGGTGGCCGTGACACCGTTCGTGGTGTGGGCCGTGGCACGGCTGGCGGGGCTCGACCGCTGGCCGGTCATCGTCGAGTTGATGACCGGCACCCCCTACGTCGCGGCAGCCTCACTGGGTGCGGTGCTGATCGCGGTGGCCTCTCGCAACCGGGCCGCCATCGCCGTGGCCGCGGTCACGTCCGTCCTCATGGCCTGCGTGGTGCTGCCACGGGCGCTCGGCTCCACGCCGACGCCCACCGGCCCGACGCTGAAGATCCTCACGAGCAACCTGCTCTTCGGGAGCGGCGACGCCCAGACCGTGGTGGACCTCGTGCGGCGCCTCGGTCCGGACGTCCTCACCACCCAGGAGCTCACTCCCGCCGAGGTCGAGGACCTGAAAGCGGCCGGTCTCGGCACGCTGCTGCCGTACGAGCACCTGGAGGCCGGTGAAGGCCCCTCCGGCAGCGGGATCTTCTCGCGCTACCCGCTGACCGAGCTGCCGGACTTCGCGCCCAGCGGGGGCCACAACATGCCGTCGGCCCGGTTGACCCTGCCGACCGGGCGGGTCGTCGAGATCGTCGATGTCCACACCCTCGCGCCTCTTGGCCCGGACGTCGCTACCTGGCAGGCGGACCTCAAGTCGCTTCCCTCGCCGGCCACCGGCGTGATCCGGATCCTCGCGGGCGACTTCAACGCCAGCCTCGACCACTCCGCGCTGCGGGAGGTGCTCGCCCGGGGATACGTGGACGCCGCCGACGCGACCGGGACGGGCCTGAACACGACCTGGCCCGCCAACAGGCGGCTCCCTCCGTTGATCACCATCGACCACGTGCTGTACGACCAGCGGGCGTCGGCCCTGAACACAAGCGTGCACGCCGTGCCCCGAACCGACCATCGCGCCCTGTTCGCCGAGCTCCGCCTGCCGTGAAGCCCTAGCTGAGGAGCGCGCGGGTGTTGTCCCAGCCTTCGAGGCCGGGATCGAGGCGGGCGATGTCGGCCGGCTTCCTGAGGCGGTGCCAGCCGGGGCCGGTGGCGACCATGCGAGGCCCCGGGGCCTGACGGCGGAGCCGTACGACCAGGTCGGGCTCGTCGAAGCCGGGAACCGCCCAGTCCGGGAACGGCAGGCGCGCCGCGAGTGCCACCGCTCCCCCGCCTTCGGCCGGGCAGACGGTGATCTGGGCCCGGCCCAGCTCCCGGAAGAGCTTCCCGATCAGCAGGGGCGGCAGGTCCGGCGCGTCGCCGCTGATCACCACGCCCTCGGTTCCGTACGGCAGGGCCGCGAAAGCCTCGGAAGGGGAGCCGATGGACAGCACCGGCGTGCCGGGCCAGGCGATCGCGTCGAGCCCCGGCACTCCGGCGGACAGGATCACGGGCTCGACCAGCTCCAGTCCGGCGGCCATCTCGTAGGTGTCCTCCGCCATGGCCATCAGGAACTCGGCGGGATCGACGCCCGGGGGCGCGGCGTCCGCCATCGAGGGCGTGACCAGGACCGCGGCGATCCGGGTCAACACTCCTCCGGGGAGCCGCTGGCCGCCATGGAGAAGCCCTCGAGGAAGCCTCTGGCGCGTTCCGCCCGCGGGTAGCGCTCGACCAGCGCCCAGAACCGCGGCCCATGACTCGGGACGAGCAAGTGGACCAGCTCATGCATGATCACGTAGTCTACGACCCAGGCGGGCATGCCCCGGAGCCGCGCGGAGAGCCTGATCGTTCCGTGGTCGGGCGTGCAGGAGCCCCACCTGTGGAGCTGGTTCTCGACCCAGCGCACGCTCGTGGGGGTGGCCCTGCCGTCCAGGTAGCGGTTCGACAGGTCCATCGCTCGATCGAGCAGGTCGTCGTCGCTCGGGCGCCTCCGTTGCTCCTTGGCGGCAAGCCGATCGAGCATGCGGCGCACCCACTGCTCCTCGTCGGTCGAGCTGAGACCGGCAGGGAGCAGCACGATGGTTTTGTCGCCATCGCGGTACGCGGAAACGGTTCGCCGCCGACGTGCGCTCCGACGAACCTCGACTGTCTCGGGGGGCACATATGAAAGGTAGCCGACACGCGCGGATTTCCACAGGGGGTGGAACACGTTCTCCCTGGTCAATCGTGCAAACGCAACCTTGCGGGCATGGAAACTCCGCCGTCCCTCACGTTCAGCAGCCCCCCTCACCCCGGTAATTATCCACAGCCCCCGGGATTCGGGCCCGCATGGGTGGCAAGTGTGCCAAGGTCTGGCGGCTATGAGACCACGCCTGAAGCCGGTCCTGCGCCGCGTCGAGCGGGACGGCCACACCCTCCAGTTCGGCGTCCACCCCCACCGCGCCGTGGTGCTGACCGATCTGGAGCCGGCCGTACGCCGGCTGATCGACAGCCTGGACGGCACCCGCACCCTGGAGCAGGCCGTGGCCGAGAGCGATCTCGACGATGCGGCGGCACGTGAGGTGATCGCCCTTCTCGCGGCGCGCGGCGTGATCGACGACGCGACGGTCCGGCCTCGGCCGCTCGCGAGCCTCACCATGGCGGAACGGGAACGGCTCCGCCCCGACCTGGACAGGCTCTCGCTGACCTCGGCGGACGGTGGCATGGGGGCGCTGGAGCGCAGGAGGGCCGCCCGGGTCCGGATCTACGGCGCGGGCCGGGTGGGCGCCCAGGTCGCCGTCCTGCTGGCCGCCTCGGGCGTCGGCCACGTCTGCGTGGTGGATCCCGGCGAGGCCCGGCCGGAGGACGTGGTGCCGGGCGGACTCGGCTACGCGGATGTGGGGGCGGCCCGTGAGGAGGGGGCGGTCGCCGCCGCCCGCGTGATCGCGCCCAGTGTCAACGCCTGGACGGGCCGGACGGCGTCACGGCTCAGCGACGGCGCGTCCCGGCCCGATCTGGTGATCATCGCTCCTGTGGGCCCGCTCGACTCCGTGCTCGTCCACGAGATCGGCACGGAGCGGATCCCGCATCTGCTGGCGACGGCCTTCGAGGGCTGCGGCTCCGTCGGCCCCCTCGTGATCCCTGGCACCACGCCCTGTCTGCACTGTCTGGATCTCACCCGGCGGGATCGCGACCCCTCCTGGCCGGCCGTCAGCGCCCGGCTCGGCGGCTACCCGGTGGGGGAGATCGCCTGCGACACGACACTGTCTTCGCTGGTGGCGGCTCAGACGGCCGGACACACGCTGACCTACCTCGACGGCGGGGATGTGACGAACGGCACACTCGACCTGATGCCCGACTGGCGTTGGCGTCACCGCTCCTGGGAGCGTCATCCGCACTGTCCTTGTAGTCGAAACGACCTGACTTCGCTAACAATGGTCACGTGAGCGACCTTCCCCATCGTGCGGTGACCCGTTCGGCCAAGCTGGCCACGCTCCCCCTCGGGTTCGCCGGCCGTACCGCACTTGGCCTGGGAAGACGGCTCGGCGGCGCGTCCGCGGAGATCGTCGCGCAGGAGATACAGCAGCGCACCGCCGAGCAGATCTTCAAGGTCCTCGGCGAGCTGAAGGGCGGGGCGATGAAGCTCGGCCAGGCGCTGTCCATCTTCGAGGCGGCCCTTCCGCCCGAGATCGCGGGGCCGTACCGGGCGACACTGACCAAGCTTCAGGACGCCGCGCCCCCGCTCCCGGCGGCCGCCGTCCACAGGGTCCTCGCCGAGCAACTCGGCGAGGACTGGCGGGAGAACTTCGTCGAGTTCGCGGACAGGCCGACCGCGGCGGCCTCCATCGGGCAGGTCCACAGAGCGATCTGGCACGACGGACGCGTGGTGGCCGTGAAGATCCAGTACCCCGGCGCGGGCAAGGCGCTGATCTCGGACTTCAACCAGCTCTCCCGGCTGGGCAAGCTCTTCGGGGCGCTGCTGCCGGGACTGGACATCAAGCCGGTCCTGAACGAGCTGAAGGAGCGGGTGGCGGAGGAGCTCGACTACTTCAAGGAGGCCGAGGCCCAGCACGCCTTCGCACAGGAGTTCAGGAACGATCCAGACTTCTTCGTGCCCGATGTCATCGCGGCCAACGAGCAGGTCCTGGTCACGGAGTGGATGACGGGCACCCCGCTGTCAAAGATCATCACCGACGGCACCAAGGAGGAGCGTGACCGGGCGGGCCTCCAGCTCGTCCGCTTTCTCTTCTGCTCCCCGGCCCGCGTGGGCCTGCTGCACGCCGACCCCCACCCCGGCAACTTCCGGGTCATGGAGGACGGCCGGCTGGGCGTGCTGGACTTCGGGGCGGTCAACCGGCTGCCCGACGGCTATCCCCGCGTCTTCGGCACCCTGACCAGGATCTTCAACCAGGGAGACATGGAGACGGTCGTCCAGGGACTGCGCGCGGAAGGCTTCATCCGGCCGCACATCGAGGTCGACGTCGACGCGCTGCGCGGGTTCCTCGCCCCCTACGTCGAGCCCACCCGCGTGGAGGAGTTCACCTTCAGCCGGGACTGGCTGCGGCAGCAGGCGGCGACCGTCGCCGACCTCCGGCCGAACAACGTGGTCCGCCACCTGAACCTGCCCGCGTCGTACGTGCTGATCCATCGTGTCCACGCCGCCGGGGTCGGTGTGCTGTGCCAGCTCGGCGCCACCGCCCGGTTCCGCGACGAGGTCGTCCGCTGGGTCCCGGGCTTCGCGGACGACCCCGGCGACCCCGAGGACACCCCTCTCGCCGTTGCTTGAACCCCTGTGGAAAACTTCATTGAGTGTTGGACCGATCCCGTAGAGTAACCATCATGGTCACCCCCGAGGAGATCCACGCTCGCCAGGACCTGTGGATCAACATGCTGCACCACTACGAAGAGAACACGGAGAACCACTTCGCCCGGATCGATCGGCAACACGAAGCGATCCGCGGCGACATTCGCGCACTCCGCGACTCACAGGCCAGGACGGAGGGAGCCATCACATGCCTGGAAGGTAACGTGGCCGTCCTCCAGCACGACATGGCCCACCTCAAAGAGGACGTTGCCGTACTCCGGACGGACGTCAACCAACTCCAAACGGACGTCGCCGTACTCCGAACCGACGTCAACCAACTCCAAACGGACGTCGCCATACTCCGAACCGACGTCAACCAACTCCAAACGGACGTCGCCATACTCCGAACCGACGTCAACGCCCTCCAAGCTGACGTCGCCATACTCCGAACCGACGTCAACGCCCTCCAAGCTGACGTCGCCGTACTCCGAACCGACGTCGCGACGCTCAAGGACGACATGAAGGATGTGAAGGCGGCGCTGTTCGAGGTGCTGCGGCGATTGCCGCCTCCGAGTCCTAACTGACGCGTGAGGCAGTGCCGTATGGGACAGAAAGGCCCGGGCCGATGGCCCGGGCCTTTCTCATGTGGGTCGTCTCCCACCCATGACTGCCGTCACAGGCGATTCACGCGGGTCCCGCCGATCCCTCGGCGGTCACCAAGTCACGAGGGTCACCAGGGTTTCGTCATACGCGCGAGAGCGCGTAGCGGAGGCGCTCGGAGGCGCGCTCGACCTGCCGGCGCGCTTTTCGCACGCTCCTGATCCGGCTGGCGAGTCGCTCCTGTTCCGCCTCTCGGTGGAGGTCCCGTATTCGCTCGTCGACCAGTTCATGATGCAGATACAGGGAGGTCGCCGGGGAGATGGTCATTGCAGGTGTCCTTTCACGGTGGTGCGTAAGCATGGGTCAGGCAGCGACGGGCGTCTTGCGGGGGCGTCCACGCGGACGCTTCCGGGGGACGACGGCCCCCCGCAGGATGAGCTCGCCGCCCCAGACGCCCCAGGGCTCCTCGCGCTCCAGCGCGCGGGCCAGGCAGGCCTTCTGGATCGGGCAGCCTCCGCAGAGCGCCTTGGCGAACTCCACGTCCTCCGGAGACTCGGCGAACCACAGGTCGGGCTCGGTACGACAGGGGATTTCGGCTTCGATCAGGTCCATGACCGGGGCCGCCATCTGCGTCACCTCTTCGAATGGGTTTGGTCGGTTTGTCCTCGTGGTGGCGGATTCGTGGCCGGAGAAACAAGAAGGCCGCGGATCCTGTGCGGATCCGCGGCCTGGAGATGGAGACCGGTCAGGTTGTGACGGGTTCTCTCCAGGCATAATGCGGACCCTGCACTCCACCATTGGCGGTGTGGTCGGTCTGCTCATCGCCCATCGGCCGGTCCGTCAGGATCGGTCGGTAGGCGGGGATGCCGTAGCTGGCCACGTCGGCGAGGATGCCGAAGACAGCCGCGCCAGGCTCACTGACGATCAGCGCCTGGGCGCGGGCGGCCTTCGCACGCCGCAGTTTCGACTGCGTGACGACGGAGGCGGCGGCTGGGCATGCGGAAGCGAGCCACGGGGTGGCAAACATGATCGTGCTCTCCACAGGACTCACCTCCACTCGGAATGCGATGGCCGGACAGGACCATCCGGCTGACTTGATGAAGACCCTAAACTGATCCGCAGAACCGGGCAACCTATTTTCTACCTGCGATTTTCACGGCTTCGTGACATCTTCGCTGACGCGGATCATGCACTCCTGCACCACCGAGACGACGAGCTCGCCGGAGGGCGTGAACATCTCACCGCGGGCGAGACCGCGGGCGCCTCCCGACCACGGCGACTCCTGGGCATAGAGGAGCCACTCGTCCGCGCGAAAGGGACGGTGGAACCACATGGCGTGGTCCAGGGACGCGCCGGTCACGTTGGACGAGCCCCACGCCAGCCCGTGCGCGAGCAGCACGGTGTCCACAAGCGTGAAGTCCGAGGCGTAGGCCGCCAGCACGACGTGCAGCAACGGGTCGTCGGGCAGGTCCGCGTCGTACCGGAACCAGACGCTGTTCTCGGAGCTGATGAGGCTAGGGTCCTTCTGGGCCTCCCAGGGGAGCGCGTTCACGTATCGGGAGTCGACCGGGCGCGGCTTGGACAGCCAGTCGCGCCACATGGGGTCGTCGCCGACGACGCTGAACATGCGCTCGTGGAAGGTGGGCAGCGCCTCCGGAGCCGGGACCGACGGCATCGTCACGGCCTGGTGGGAGACGCCCTCCTCCGTGATGTGGAACGACGCCGACATCGTGAAGATGGCCCTGCCGTGCTGGATGGCCACCACGCGCCGGGTCGTGAACGAGCGCCCGTCCCGGACCCGCTCGACATTGAAGACGATCGGGATCGCCGGGTCGCCCGGCCTGATGAAGTAGGCGTGCAGGGAGTGGACCATGCGGTCGGACGGCACCGTGCGGCCCGCGGCCACGAGGGCCTGCGCCGCGACCTGGCCGCCGAACACCCGCTGGAAGCGCTCCTCGGGGCTGCGTCCCCGGAAGATGTCGAGCTCGATCTGCTCCAGGTCGAGCAGATCCAGCAGCTCCTTGAGAGCCGAGTTCACGGGGGCCTCCATCGAGCGGGGGTATTACTGGCCAGTAACACTAGTCGCGGCGCGGCACAGGTCGAGCACCGCTTCGCCGTACCGGTCAAGTTTGACGCGTCCGATTCCGGCGATGGCGAGAAGGCCCTCCTCGGAGGTCGGCACGCGCTCCGCGATGGCCTGGAGGGTCACATCGGTGAAGACGACGTACGCGGGGACCTTCGCCTCCTTGGCGACGGCCGTACGCCAAGACTTGAGCTTCTCCAGCAGTTCCTCGTCGTAGTCGGCGGGACAGGTCGAGCAGCGGCCCAGCTTCTGCTCGGCGGCGACGGCCAGCGTCCTGCCGCAGATCCGGCAGTGCAGCGGCGCCGCGAGCTTCTTGCCGCCTCCGGCGGACCGTTCCGTACGGCTCACGCTCGCGGTGCGCGGCGAGAGCCCATCCAGGAACCGTGACGGGCGCCGGGACCGGCGGCCCCCAGGAGAGCGGGCCAGCGCCCACGACAGGTGGAGGTGCTCACGGGCCCGGGTGATGCCGACGTAGAGCAGCCGGCGCTCCTCCTCGACCTGGTCGGGGGTCTCGGCGTAGATGATCGGAAGCATGCCCTCGGTGAGGCCGATGAGAAAGACGGCGTCCCACTCCAGGCCCTTGGCCGCGTGCAGCGAGGCGAGCGTCACGCCCTCGACGGGCGGCGCGTGCTGCTCCATCGCCCGTCGCTCCAGCTCGGTGACGAATCCCGCCAGGTTGGCGCCTTCTGCCGCCATGTCCTCGGCGAGATCGGCGAGCGCCTTGAGCGACTCCCACTTCTCCCTGGCCTTGCCACCGCCCGGCGGCTCGGGGGTGAGCCCGATGCCGGACAGGATCGCGTGGACGCCGGGGGCGAGCGGCTCCTCGTCGTTGGCCGAGCGGGCGGCCCCCCGCAGCAGGACGACGGCCTGCCTGACCTCGGGCCGCTCGAAGAACCGCTCCGCGCCGCGCAGCAGATAGGGCACGCCGGCCTCGGTGAAGGCCTGCTCGTAGGCCTCCGACTGGGCGTTGATCCGGAAGAGCACGGCGATCTCCCGGGTGGGCACGCCGTCGGCCATGAGCTTCTTGACCGTCAGCGCGACACCCATCGCCTCGGCCGGCTCGTCGTCGTACTCGGTGAAGGCGGGCTCGGGGCCGTCGGGCCGCTGCGCGACCAGCTCCAGCCGGTGGACCGACCGGGCGATCACCCGGTTCGCCAGCGACACGACCTGCGGGGTCGAACGGTAGTCACGGACCAGTTTGATCACGTTGGCCGAGGGGTGCTCGACGGCGAAGTTGGTCAGGTAGTGCGGGGTCGCTCCGGTGAAGGAGTAGATCGTCTGGTTCGGATCGCCCACCACGCAAAGATCGTCGCGACCGCCGAGCCAGGTGTCGAGCAGCAGCTTCTGCAGGGGATTGACGTCCTGGAACTCGTCGACCACGAAATAGCGGTACTGCTGGCGGATCTGGCCGCCCACCTCGCGGTGCTCCGTCATGACAGCCGCCGTCAGCTCCAGGATCGTCTCGAAGTCGATCAGGTTGCGCTGGCGGCGGAGGCTCTCGTAGGCGTCGTAGAGCCGCCCGACCTCCTCCGGCGCGATCGGCGGGGTGCGCCGGGCCTTCGCCGCCGCGGCCGGGTAGTCCTCCGGGCCGATCTGGGTGACCTTGGCCCATTCGATCTCGCTGGCGACGTCCCTCAGCTCGCCGCGGTCGGGGTTCCTCCGGAGGTGCCGGCAGGCCTCGATCAGCAACGGCAGCTTCGACTCCACCACCTGCGGCGGGTCGCCGCCGATCACACGCGGCCAGAAGTAGGTGAGCTGGCGCAGCGCGGCGGCGTGGAACGTGCGCGCCTGGACGCCGGGCGCCCCGAGGCGGCGCAGCCGCTGCTTCAGCTCGGCCGCCGCGCGGGTGGTGAACGTCACCGCGAGCACGCCCTGCGGCTCCACGACCCCGCTCTGCACCGCGTAGGCGATCCGGTGTGTGATGGCCCGCGTCTTTCCCGTGCCGGCCCCGGCGAGAACGCACACGGGACCGCGCACCGCCTGGGCGACCTCGCGCTGCTCGGGGTCCAGACCCTCCAGGACGTCCAAGTAGGGCTCCCAACATGCGATGCGGACGGATGTGCTGGCATCATCCTTCCAGCAGCGGACCGGGCGTGTCCCCGGACCGGGTCGGCAAGACGGCGACACCAAGGCATACCAAAGGCGTACCAAAGGCGTACCAAAGGGGTACCAAGGCGTTACGGCGGCACTACGACGGCCGCAGCGGGGAGGACACAGCCGTGAGGACAAGGGTGGGAACAGCGGTAGGTGCCGGAGCGCTCGCCCTCGCCGCCGTTCTGCTCGCACCGGCCCATGCGGGGGCCTCGGCGGTGGCGAACGCCACAGTGGAGACAAAGGCGGGAGCCAGGGCCGGAACCAGGGCGGAGCCGACGCCCACCGTCACTCCGACGCCCAGCACCAGCCCCAGCGCCGGCCCCACTCCCACCCCGACGCCCACGACCTCGGCGCCGTCCGACATAAAGATCCGGACCTTCTCGTACGGCCCGCACGTCCGGCAGCGGATGGACGTCTGGTGGCACACCACCGGCGCGCGGCGCCCCGCCGTCTTCGTCATCCACGGCGGCTGGTGGTCGGGCGGCGACAAGAAGTACATGACCGAGGTGAGCCGCAGCTACGCCCAGCTCGGCTACACGGTCGTCAACCTCGACTACCGGCTCTCGGGGGACGCGGCGTGGCCGGCGCAGCGGACCGACGCGATCGACGGGATCGCGACCGTGCGAAGGCACGCCGCCCTGTTCAACACCGACCCGGACCGCTACGTGGTCGTCGGCTTCTCCGCGGGCGGCCACATCGCCGCCGCGATCGGCACGTACGGCGACGGCCTTCCCGGGCTCCGCGGGGTCGTCGGCGTGTCCCCCGTCATCTCGCCGCTCACTGCGTACACCGACGGGGACGAGGGCGGCGACGCCGAGCAGCGCAAGCTCCGCCGGGCGGCCATCGTCCTCGCCGGTGGCTGTCAGCCGGCCGAGTGCCCGAAGACCTGGTCGAGCATGGAGGTCCCGTTCCACGCCACGGCCGGGGACGCCCCGGTGCTGACCGTGCACTCCACGGACGAGTTCGTCCCGCCGTACCAGAGCGAGATGCTCAGGCAGGCGCTGGGCGCGGTGGGCGTGCCGATGACCATCAAGACCATGCCGGGCACCGAGCACAGCGCGCCGCTCTACCGGGAGCCCGGAGTCGCGGAGACCGTCCAGGCGTGGATCGCCGCGAGGCTCGCTCGCTAGAAGCCCTTCAGGAAGGCACTGAAAGCCCGGTTTGTGCGGGAACACGGGGATCACGGGCCGTGTTGCCAATGACTGCTCGCGTTCGCGCACCGAAAGGGACGATCATGGCGCTCACGGTCTACACCACGAGTTGGTGCGGCCCCTGTAAGCGGCTCAAGAGCCAGCTGACCCGCGAGGGCATCGCCTACAGCGAGGTCGACATCGAGCGGCACCCGGACGCCGCCGAGTTCGTCATGAGTGTCAACAACGGAAACCAGGTCGTCCCGACGGTGGTCGCCGACTGCCACACGATGACCAACCCGTCCGTCTTGGAAGTGAAGCGCCATCTCCAGGGCGCCTGCTGAGCGGTCGTCCCCGGATCACCACTCGCCCGGGATGGCCCCGCCGTACCAGGTCTCGATGAGCCTCCGCGCGATCGAGACCTGGCCCGGCAGGGCCAGCTCCCCCGACTCGACCTGGGCGGCCAGCTCCTCCCTGGACAGCCAGCGCGCCTCGGCGATCTCCTCGCGGTCGGGGCGGAGCTCCGTCGTGGTGGCGCGGGCGACGAATCCGAGCATCAGGCTGCGCGGGAAGGGCCACGGCTGGCTCCCCATGTAGCGGGGAGCGGTGACGGTGACGCCGACCTCCTCCAGGACCTCGCGCATCACCGCGTGCTCCAGCGACTCCCCCGGCTCGACGAAGCCCGCCAGGACCGACATCCGGCCTTCCGGCCATTCCGGGCCACGGGCGAGCAGGACGCGGTCGTCGTCGTCGAGGACCAGCATGATCACCGCCGGATCGACCCGGGGGAAGTGCTGGCTGCCGTCCTTCGGGCAGATCCGCATGTGGCCCGACGCGGTGATGTCCGTACGACTCCCGCAGCGCGGGCAGAACTCGTGGGTCTCGTGCCATGCCTCAAGGGCCACGGCGTAGACGAGCAGCCCCGCGTCGCGGTCGTCGAGCTGCGCCCCGGCCTGCCTCAGCCCCGCCGCCTCGCCGGGCGGGAGCGGGGCCTTGACCGCGAAGTACGGCACGCCGTCCGCGTCGACCCCGAGCAGGTAACGGGGGCCCTCGGGAGCCTCCAGCGGGGACACGAGCACGAGGGCCGCGTCCTCGCTGAACCGGCGGATCAGGGTCTGGCCCTCGTTCACGATCAGGACCCGGGTCTTCTCGTCGGCCCAGGCCCGCTCCAGCCACTCCTCGTCGCCCCGCAGCGCCGCCGAACGGTCGATGGCGCTCCGCGCCAGGAGCAGGGGACCGAGCAGACCTTCCGAGATTTCCACGGCGTCATCCTTCCACGAGTTCTTTCCGGGAGTTCTTCCGGGAAGTTCTTCGGGGAGCTCCTCCGGGGAGCTCCTCCGGGGGTTCATGCGGGTGGGGTTCATGCGGGGGTTCATGCGGCAACACGTGGCCGCCCGTGGGGATTCCGGCGCGCGGACCGATCTCCATGAGGCTAGGATGTGCCGAGTTAGGTAAGCCTTACCTATGGAGGCTCCGCGTGCGGCTCTACCTCACAGCGCTCAACCCCACGGACTCCGTCCTCGGCGGCTTCCTTCCCGCCGCCGCGTCACTGGGCTGGGATGTCACCGTCCTCACCGACCAGCCGGACGGCTACCCGGGCCAGGAGGTCATCGAGACCAACGTGCGTGACACGCGAGCGGTGATCGACGCCATCGCCGGGCACCACTGGCCGGACGTCGTCTTCTCCAACTCCGACCACCTCCAGGCCGAGACCGCCCTGGCGGCCGGATATTTCGGGCTGCCGGCCAAGGACTGGCGGGCCTGCGTGACCGCCAAGAACAAGGCCCTCATGCGCCGTCGCCTGGCTCCCGTGGAGTCCGTCCGGTCCGTACGGCTCCCGCCCGGGACCGGCCTTCCGCCGGCCCTGCCGTACCCGGTCGTGGTGAAACCGGCGGCGGGGGTGGCGAGCGAGGACGTCATGCTCGCGGCGGACGCCGGAGAGCTGACCGTGGCCGTCGCCGGGATCAGATCGCGCCGGCCCGACGACGTGCTGGTCGTGGAGGAGTTCCTCGACGGGCCGCTCTACACGCTGGAGACGCTGGGCGACGGCCGGACGACCCGCGTGCTCGGCGGATTCCGCACGACGCTGGGCCCGCTCCCGCACTTCGTCGAGGAACGCCTGGACTGGCACCCCGAACCGCCCGAGGAGCACCTGCGCCACGTGACCGCCGCCCTCGACGCGGTAGGAGTGGGCTTCGGGGTCTGCCACACCGAGTACGTCGTCACCCGGGACGGACCCCGGATCATCGAGACGAACTACCGGCTGATCGGCGACAACTGCGACTTCCTACTGGCCGATCTGATCGGTGCGCCGCTGTTCGCGTGGATCCTCCGGGTGCACGCGGGAGAGCCCCTCGACGCGCTCGGCACCGGCACCCCGGCGAGCGATGGGCGGTTTGGGGCGGCGGTGAGCCTCGTCGCCGGGGCTTCGGGCGTGATCACGGCCGCTCCGGCGGACATGTCGGCGGTCGCGGCCGACGGCGTCCGCCTCTGGCATCGGCCGCTGCGCGCCGTCGGCGACCGGATCGAGCTGACCCACACGAACCGCGACTATCTCGGCGTCGTCCGCGCGACCGGGCCGGACCGCCTGAGCGTGGACGCCGCCATCGAGTCCTTCCGCAAGCTCCATCCCTGGGTGATCGCGTGACCGAGCAGTCCGCTCAGGAGCGCTATCTGGCGGTGAGGGTGCTCAACGCGCTGCTCCGCGAGGACTACGCCGGCATCTCCTCGCGCCTGACCAGCGACAAGGACGGCGTGGCCCTGATCCTGGCCTCCGGCAGGAGGGTACGGCTCTGCCCCGGCTCCCCGTTCCAGGACTTCGCCGTGGCCGCACCGGACGCCACGAAGCCCGGGAGGGCCGCATCGGCGGACTTCGGCCTGGAGGAGGTCCTCCGGACTCTGGAAGCGGTCGCCGACCCGGCGGACGCCGAGGGAGTGGCCGCCTTCACGACCGAGTGCCACGAAACCCTCGCCGCCCTGGATCTCCACGAGCATCACCGCGAGGAGGTCATCGCCCGCCTACTCCGCCAGGAGCGCATAGCCCCGGGCTTGGCTGACGAAGTCGGGGATCGCGCCGGGGGTTCGGGGCGCGGTCTCATCTTCTACGAGACCCTGGCGGCAGGGGTCGATCATCCGCTTTATCCGACGGCCCGCTGCCGCCTCGGGGTCTCGGCCGACGAACTGCTGGCACACGCGCCGGAGTTCGCCCCGAGCTTCGAACTGGCCTGGGCAGCCGTCCCCCGGGCGCGCGTCACGCCGTCCCCGGCCGAGGCCGGAGTAGACGTCGGCACGGAAATGAACGCCGGGACGGAAGCCGGCGGCCGCTCAGATGCCGACGCCGGGGCAAATGCCGACGCGGTCGCGGAGGTCGTGGCCGGGGTAGGCGTCGAGGCTGGGGCGAAGGCCGGGGCCGGGGCGTCAGGGCAACCGTCGTGGTGGCCGCGGCCGGGCGACGTCGGGCTGTCACACCGGCTCGCCGGAACGCATGTCCTGTTCCCCGTGCACCCGCTCACCGTGCCCCGGCTCGCCGATATGCCTGACGTGATCGTGGGCCGGAAGCCATACCTGACGGTCCGGCCCACACTCTCCATGCGGACCGTGGAGGTCGAGGAGCGGACGCATCTCAAGCTGCCCCTCGCGACCAGCACGCTCGGTCTGCGCAACCGGAGATCGATCAAGCCGGGCACGCTGCGGGACGGCGCGCTGGCCGAGTCGCTCCTGCGGGAGGTGCTCCAACGGGAACCTCGGATGCGGGTGGCGCTGGCCGACGAGCAGTCCTACGGGCATGCCGGGCATGAGTATCTGGGCTGGCTGATCCGCCGCCTCCCCGAAGGGGAGATCGTCCCCGTCGCGGCGCTGCTCGCCGCGTGGCCCGAGGACGCCATCCGGTGCTCTGAGCAGTTGACCTGGCGGCCGGAGGATTGGACTCTTCGACCCGGCGCGCCGCGGTGCCAGGATTCGGGCCCGTGGCCGGGGAGCGCCACTCCGGGGCGGGAGACCCGGCTGGTGCTGCACGAGCTCGCGGATCGCTTCTTCGGCGGCGACGTGAAAGGTCTGCTGCGGGACTATCTCGCGACGTTGTTCGCGTGGAACGTGGGGCTGTTCGTCCGGTACGGCATCGCCCTGGAGGCCCACCAGCAGAACCTGGCCCTCGTCTTCGGCGACGGGCCGATGCGGTTGCTGGTCAAGGACAACGACGGCCTGCTCGCCTCACCCGACCGGCTGCGCGGGGCCGGGCTGGGCGTGCCGGACTTCGGTGACGACCGCATGCTGACGGACGACCCGCACGCGGTGGCCGACGTGTTCGTGACGATCACCCTTCACCTGGCCGCGGCCGCGATCACCTTCCCAGCCCTGGGCGACGGCCTCCGGGACCCCACGGCGGCGGATCTGCTCCGCGAGGAGCTGTCGGCGGCCCTGGATCCCTTCGGTGACGACCCGATGGCGAGGCTGCTCCGCGCGCGCACTCTGGACGCGGATCGGCTCGTCGGCAAGTCGATGGTCCTTGCCGGGACATTGGTGGACAAGCGGCGCTCCGGGGCCCGCGACATCAACAAGTTCTACGGCACGACGGGCCCCAACTACCTCCGCCCCACCCCCCGCGCGTGATCATGCACAGATTCCCGCGCCTCCTTTCCGACCTTGCCACAACCCCGCCCGTGATCATGCACGGGTTCCCCGGATTCCCGCTCGACCTGGCTCTTCTCCATCCGTGACCATGCAAAGGGCATCTCGACCATGGACCGCCTCCTGATCGACCCGCACACCGCTCTGGCCGAGGGGGCGACGCTCGCCGCGCTGCTGCGCTGCTGCGCCCGCGAGGTGTGCGGCCCGCGCGGCCAGGTCTGGGCGGCCGAGCCGTACCTGATGCTGCGTGTCGCGGGGGCGCTCCTCCGCGTGCGCGCCCGCGGCGGGATCGCGCTGCGCTTCGACGGCCCGCCCGAATGGCTCGCGGACGGGTCCTGGCTGCCGCTGACCTCTGACCTGCTTCTCGAACTCGTAGAACGCGAACTCACCGAACACGGGCCCGCCGAACACGGACCGGCCGAACACAGGCTGGACGGCGTCGGCCAGGAGGCCAACGATGAGTTCGCGGCGCAGGTGGTCTCCAGCCGAGACGCGATCGCGACGATTCTCTCGGCCCGTGCCGAAGCCGCCGAAGACGCCGCACGGGCGTCCCGGCCACCACGGGATCCCTGGCTGGCGTCCGAGCAGGCCCTTGTGTACGGACATCCGTTCCATCCGTCCCCGAAGGCGCGGACCGGCTCCCAGTGGCCGCTGTACGCGCCCGAGACGCACGCCGAGTTCCCGCTGCGGCTGCTCGGCGTCCGGTCGGATCTGGTGGCCGGGCAGGGTGACGCCGGCGTGCTCGACCGGCTGGGCACGGCGCCGCCCGGCTACGCGCTCCTCCCGGCGCACCCGTGGCAGCTCGACCTGCTGGCCGGCGAGCTGCGCGAACCGCTCGGCGACGGGCGGCTGATCGATCTCGGGTACGGCTCCCGCCCGGTGATCCCCACCTCGTCGGTCCGGACGGTGTACGAGCCGGGCACGGGGAGCTGCCTGAAGTTCAGCCTGGACGTCCGGATCACGAACTGCGTCCGGAAGAACGCGTGGTACGAGTTGATCGGGGCGGTCGAGCTGACCGAGCGTCTGCGTCCGGCCTTCGAACGGCTGGCGGACGCCTTTCCCGGCACTCGATGGCTCCCCGAGCCCGGTTACCGTTCGGCGGCCCTCGGCACCCGGCGGCTAGAGGGGCTTGGAGTCATCGTCCGATCAGGCCCCTGGGCCGTGTGCGGCCCCGGCGTCACCCCCATCCTCGCGGCGGCGCTCGCGGCCCCGCCGTACGGCATGGCGGAGGAGGACGTGACGACGGCGGCCGGGGTGCCGGACGCCGTCCGCGCGCGCCGGGCCGGAGATCCGCTGACATGGTGGAGGGCCTACGTCGAGCGGGTCGCGCCTCCGGTGCTGGACGCCTACTTCACACATGGGGTGGTGCTCGAACCCCACGTGCAGAACGTCCTTGTCGGGGTCGACGACGACGGACTCCCCGTTGAGGCGATATTTCGTGATCTGGAGGGCACCAAGCTGGTAGCCGGCCGCCACGACTTGTCTGGATTGCCCGGACGGGTCGCCGAGGCGTTGACCTACGAGGCCGGACGGGGCTGGGACCGGGTCGTCTACTGCCTCGTGGTCAACCACCTCGCCGAGGTCGCGGCGACCGTCGCCGAGCCGGCCGCGAAACGCGCCTCGCTTCTTGATCGGCTGTGGGAGGTCGCGAGGGACGTGCTGGCGCGCTACGCCGACGAGCACGGCCGGCCGGTTCCCCTGGCCGGCCTGCTCGCCGGCGCACCCCTCCCCGCCAAGGCCAACCTCGGCGCGAGGTGGGCCCGTTCAGCGGACAGCGCGGCGGGATACGTCCCGGTCGCCAATCCCCTGGGGGGCTACTGGAGCTGGTAACCCTGGAAGTTGCGGATGAGCTGGTAGGTGTTCTGCAGGCCGCTGCTCTCGATGCTGCGGCAGATGCCCCACTTGGGATGCAGGTAGTTCTTGTCCCGCCACAGGTCGACGGCGGTGGTCCGCCCGCTCGCGACCACTGTGGAGCCGTCGCGCAGCGTCCAGGCCAGGTAGCCGCCGCTGTTGGACGCCTTGAACTCCCGGCCGCGAGCGCGCCCCCGCGTGCTGGACCGCTACACCGTCTCGCGGACGTAGTGGAAGGCGGGTTCGGGGTGCATCAGGAAGTCGTGGTGGGAGATGTTCCAGGCGTACGCCCCGGCCATCGCGAACTCGATCACGTCGCCCACTTCGAGGCGCACGGGCACGTCACGGGCGAGCACGTCCTTCGGCGTGCAGAGCTGGCCGACGATGGTGACGGGATCACCCGCGACCTGTCCGCGCCCCACCAACGGCTGGTCGTGGCCTTTGGTCGCCGGGGTCCGCAGGTGGTGGGTGCCCCCGGCGACGACCGCGAACAGCGCGCCGTGCACGCGCTTCACGTCGATCACCCGGGTGACGTACCGGCCGCAGTAGACCGTCAGCGCCCGTCCCGGCTCGATTCGGAGCACCTCGCCGGGACGGCGGAGCCTCGCCAGGCCCTCGCCGTACGACCGCCAGTCGAACAGCGCCTCCGGGTCGGCGTAGGACACCGCCATGCCCCCGCCGAGATTGATCTCGGTGACGCCCAGGCCCCTCGCGTAGTCGAGCACCACGGCGGCAAGCTCCAGCAGCCGCGGCGCCTCGAGCCCGCTGGCCAGGTGGGCGTGGACGCCGCGCAGCCGTACGACGTCCTGCCTCTCAAGCAGGCGGACGCACTCGGCGATCCCCTGCGGATCCATGCCGAACGGCGTCGCGCCGCCGCCCATGGCCAGGGAAGCCCCTTCGATCGGGACGTCCAGGTTGACCCGGAGCAGTACGTCGGCCGGGCGCCCGGACGCGAGCAGGCGGCGCAGCTCCGTGAGGCTCTCGATGTGCAGCCGGGTGACGTCCGCGAAGAGCTCGCCGTCCGTCTTGCCCGGCCCGCCGAGCGCGACCGCGACACCTGGGAACAGGCCCCGCACGTGCGCCAGCTCTCCTCCGGAGGAGACCTCGAAGCCGTCGACGTGCGGGGCCAGCGCCCGCAGCAGCTCCGGGTCGGGGTTGGCCTTGACCGCGTAGTAGAGCTCCACGTCGCCCAGGGCCTCCCGTACGGCCGCCGCGTGGGCGTCCAGACCCACCAGGTCGTACACGTAGGCGGGCAGGTCGGCGGCGTGAGCCGGCTCCCAGATGGGCGCTCGCGCGGGCGTCGTGACGGTCACGTCGTCGTCTCCGATCATGCTTTGGGGTCAGGTCTTTGCTTTCCGGGAGCAGAACTCCGCACCCGAGGCCCGGGTTCCCTCCACCTTGGCCGATTCGCCGCCGGTACGGCTCGCCTACCGGTTGCTGTTACGTTCCGTCGCGTCTCAGTGACAGCACGTACCATCGGACATGTAGGGAGCCCGAGAGGATGGCGGCGACATGGCGCTCACAAAGCCCACCCGGCACGGAAGGCACCAGCACACCCCCGCTCCGCGACCACCGGATATCGAGCCCGAGCCGCTCGACGAGGAGGACGAGATCCAGCAGCTCTGCCAGGAGCTCAACGACGCCGGCTACACCGCGGAGATCTCCTGGGGCCAGGTCGTCGTGAGCCCGAAGATCAACCGTAGCCAGTCGAACATCACCTTCCACCTGATGGACCAGCTCTTCGACTCCGCCAGGGCGAACGGCTGGTTCATTCACTCCAACTGGGGAGTGCATATCCCGCCATTTCCGGACATGAGGCTTCCTGACCTCATGGTCGCCCCCAAAGACGCCGAGCAGTACGACGACATGCACATCCTGGGTCACAGCGCTCTGCTGGTCGCCGAGGTCTGCTCTCGTGGCACGCGGTCCGTCGACTGGGACGAGAAGCCGCTGGAGTACGCCCGCGCCGGCGTGCCGCTTCTGCTCATCATCGACCCGGTGACAGATCCCGAGACGGTCACGCTCATGACGGAGCCGTTGAAGGATCTCACCGCGGACGACTTGCGGGAGCCGTACCAGCGGATCGTCATGGTCCAGGCCGGGGAGCCACTCTGGCTGCCGGCGCCGTTCAAGCTGAAGATAGACACGGCGGCCCTGTTCGAGTGACGGCAGCCGCGCTCTGTGACTTCTTCGGCCCCCCAGGCGGGGAAGATCGGCGTGCGGCCACCCCGATGTGCCGCCGGCTTGCGCCCGGCGGCACGAGCCCGGGTTCAGCCTTCCGGGATCTGGTGGATCAGGGCGGTGAGGCCGTCGGCGTCGAGGAGGTCGACGGGGCGGACGGTGTCGTTCGACCGGACGTAGTGGAACGCCGCCCCCACCTTCTCCAGCGGCACCCCGGCCAGGGCCGACCAGGCCATCCGGTAGGCCGCGAGCTGGATCGACGCGGTGTCGGCCGCGTTGCCGGTGGGCCGCTCGCCGGTCTTCCAGTCGACCACGACGTAGCCGTCGCCCTCACGGAAGACCGCGTCCATCCGGCCGCGCAGCAGCCGATCCGCGATCATCGTCTCGAACGGCACCTCGAGATCGACGGGCTCGAGCCCGGCCCATTCGCTCTCCTCGAACCGCTCCTGCAGCTCGGCGAGCTGCACATCGGCCTCCGAGAGCTCGTCTGAGGCCCCCGGCAGCTCGAGGTCGTCGATGAGCCGCTGCTGGCCCCAGCGTGACTCCAGCCAGCGGTGGAACGTCGTGCCCCTCCGGGCCAGCGGCGCGGGCTTCTTCGGCACCGGGCGCCGCACCTGCCGCGCGAACGCCGACGGATCGGTGGCCAGCGTCACGAGGGACGACACCGTGAGGCGCGCGGGCAGCTCCACGACGGCCCCGGCCCGATGCCGGTTGGCCTCGCGCTCCCTGAGCAGCAGGTCCGTGTCCCGCGCCCAGGCGCGCATCCGCTCCAGCTCCCAGTCCTTCAGGTCCGTACGGCTCTCGCCCCCCACAGCGCCGTCGGCGGAGCCGGCCGGCACAGCGACGCCGAAGCCGGCCGGCACAGCGTCGGCGAAGACGTCAACGGCGGCTCCGCCGGGGGCGCCGTCGAGCACCGCATCGTCGGTGAAGCCAGCCAGGGCGTCCTCGACCAGGCGGGCGCCGTCCAGCACGGACTCGCGCACCGACACCGACGGCCACAGCGCCTCGGGAGGATCGGCCAGAAGCGGGTTCTCCTCGCTCTCGCCCAGCTCCCACCTGGCGACCTGGGCGCCCGCGTCGCGGATCTCCGTGAGGAAGTCCGACGGCTCCAGTGCCTTGGACGCGGTCCCCCATCGGTAGCCCGAAGCGATCAGCAGATAGTGGGCCCTGGTCACGGCGACGTAGGCCAGCCGCCGTTCCTCCAGGAGATCGCGGTCGCGGCAGCGCTCGTCGAAGTCGGCCAGGGCCTCCTTGTCCAGCCCCGCCAGCACCGGCAGGTCGGCCTTGTCACCCCGAAGGGGATAGGGCAGCTTGCGTGGGTTCTCCGTCCAGCGCGAGTTCGTCACAGGGGTCGCGGGGAACACGCTGCCCTTGGCCAGGCCGCCCTTCTGGGTCGTGAGCTGGGAGAGGCCCGGCACGACGACGACCGGCCACTCCAGACCCTTGGACGCGTGGACCGTCATCAGCTTGACGCTGTTGGTGTCGCCGACCCGGCCGGCCTCCAGCCCGAACTCCTCCGTCTCGGCGGCCTTGAGGTAGGCCAGGAACGCGCCGAGCGTGGGGTCCTCCGAGTCGCCCGCGAACCGGGAGGCCGCGTCGGTGAACGCGTCGAGGTCGGCGCGGGCGGCGAGCGGGCTGCCGCCCCGGGCCGCCACCTCGACGTCGAGCCCGAGCCGCCGTTCGACCTCACTGATCAGATCCGGCAGGGGCTGCCCGGAGTGGGAGCGCAGCAGGCGCAATTCCAGGGCGAGCGCGGGCAGCCGCACACGGGCGAGCGGTGAGAATGCCTCCAGCCATTGGGGCCGATCCGGAAGCTCGTCGAGCGCGTCGACGAGGCTGCCGCGCTCTTCGGCCAAGTCGGCCACGACCTGTTCGAGGGGATCCTCTTCCTTCGGCCCTCGCCGGGTCTCCCTATTGAGCTCGCGGGCGTAGTCGCCCAGGATCTTCAGATCGGCCGGGCCGATCCGCCAGCGCGGTCCGGCGAGGAGACGCACCAGCGCGTCCCCGGCCGTCGGGTCGTACAGCGTCCGCAACGTCGCCACGATGTCGGCCACCTCGGGCACCGTGAGCAGGCCGCCGAGGCCCACCACCTCGACCGGGATGTCCCTGGCCTCCAGCGCCCGCCTCAGAGCCGGGAACTGCGACCTCTTGCGGGCGAGGATGGCCACGTCCTGCGGCTGGAGGGCATTTCCACGTTTGCCGCCACGCTCCCCTTCGCCCCAGGGCAGCCCGTCGGGAGCGCTGTCGAGGCCGAGCGTCCTCGCGACGCCCTCGGCGATCCACTCGGCCTCGTCCTCGGCCGTCTCGTGGAAGGCGCACACCACGCGCCCGCGCCCGGCCCGGTTGTCGCCGGGAACCAGCACCGGCACCTGCCGGGCCTCCCGCCGCAGCGGGCCCTGCAGCGCGGCGGCGACCCCCAGCACCCGCTCCCCGTTGCGGAAGCTCACCGAGAGCTGGCGCACGGGCGCCGGATCGCCCGCCGCCGTCGGGAAGTCCAGCGGGAACCGCGACAGGTTGCCCGCCGACGCGCCGCGCCAGCCGTAGATCGACTGGCAGGGGTCGCCTACGGCCGTGACGGGATGGCCGCCGCTGTAGAGAGCGCGGAGCAGCACGAGCTGGGCGTGGCTGGTGTCCTGATACTCGTCGAGCAGCACGACCGAGAACCGGGACCGCTCCGACACGCCCACCTCGGGGTGCCGGGAAGCGATCCGCGCGGCCAGGGCCATCTGGTCGCCGTAGTCGATGACCTCCCTGCTTCGCTTCAGCCGCTCGTACGCCTCGACCAGCGGGAGGAACTGTTCCCTGACGGCCTGGGTCTTGACCGGCTTCTGCTGGGCCAGGATGGTCCGTCCGGGGAGCGCGGCCAGGCGGTCCCGCAGCCAGTCGCCGACCTCGCGCACCTCCTCGGGGCCGCGCAGGTGCTCTGCCATCTCCCCGGCCAGCTCCAGGACGGCGGCGGTGACGCTCGGCGGCCCGAGGTCCACCTTGTCCATCGGGCCGTCGTACTGCCCCACGACCCGGGCCGCCATCTGCCAGGCGACGGCGGGCGTGACCAGCCGCATGGTCGGCTCCAGCCCCTCGCGGAGCGCGTGATCGGTGACCAGCCGGGCGGCGTACGCGTGATAGGTGGAGATGGTCGGCTCGGTGTCGAGCAGCTCGGCCTCGACCAGCCCGGCGGCGGCCAGCCCGGCCAGCCGCTTGCGCACGCGTTCAGCCAGCTCGGCGGCGGCCTTCCGGGTGAACGTCAGCCCGAGGATCTGCTCGGGCCGGGCGAGGCCGTTGGCCACCAGCCAGACGACCCGCCCCGCCATCGTCTCGCTCTTGCCCGATCCCGCTCCGGCCACGACGACGGCCGGCTCCAGCGGCGCCTTGATGACCGCCGCCTGCTCCGGCGTGGGCGGAAGGACGCCCAGCTTGCCGGCGAGGTCCAACGGGCTCAACGCGGGGCTCACCATGACACCCCCCGAGCACGGACGGCTCGGTCCGGCAGCCCGGGAAAGGATCGGTCCACGGGCACGCGGACGGCCCGCGGGGACCGCATGCATAGGTCCGCCGGTTGGCGCGGGATCAGCACACCTGGCCTCCGTTGTCGTTGACCGGGCAGGCTACCTTGGCCGCGCACGTGCGGCAGCCGTCGTTCACCTTCGCCACGAACACCTTCGCCGACATCCCGGCGGCGACGGTCTCGACGAGCTCCTGCGCCCATTCGGGCTCCGAGTCCTCGCCGAGCGCGCGCTGGGCCTGCTCCTTGGCCCCTCCGGAGGTGCCCGCCGCCTTGCCGACCTGGACGAGCGCCGCGCCTCCGGGCTCGACCAGGCCGTGCCGCTTGAACGCCCCGAGCAGCGTCGCGAGCTGATACACCCCGAGCTGCGGGTGCCGGTCGAGCTCGTCGTCCTTCGGCTTGGAGCTGCCGGTCTTGATGTCGATGATCACTGCCCGGCCGTCGCCGTCGCGCTCCACCCGGTCCACCCGGCCCTTGATGTGCACGCCGTCGGCGACCACCGCCGTGAACGCCTCCTCCAGCGCCACGAGCTCGCGCGGGTTCTCCTGGTGCCACCGTACGAACCGCTCGACCATCTGCTCGGCGACCTTGCGCTGCTTGCGGTTGAACCAGATGCCGCCGAAGTCGAGCTGGTCCCAGATGTCGTCGAGCCGCCGCCCCAGATCGGCGCCGTCCTCCGTGGCCAGGACGGCTATCGCGTGGATGACCGTGCCGAGGCTCTGGGTGACGCTGGTGCCGCCCGCGCCGACCGCCGTCTCCAGCACCCAGCGGAGCCCGCACTTAGTGAAGCTTTCCACGGCCGAGGGGGAGATCCGCACGATGTCGTCGGGCCAGCCGAGGGGCCGGTCGTCGGAGATGGGCGTCATGGCGTACCACTCGCGCGGGCTGGCGCCGGGCACTCCGGCCCTGGCGAGCCGGGCGAGGTGGCCGGCCGCCTCGCGGCGCAGAGACTCGGGCCTGGTCGTGTCACACACGGCCGACCGCAGGTCCGCCACGAGAGCGGGCATGCTGAGCCACCGCGCCCGGTCGTCCACGGTGGCCTCCTCGACCCCACCGGGCAGCAGCTCGGTGAGGAACCGCGACGGCCGCTCGTCGGTGTCCTCGCCGCCGACGGCGGTCACCACCAGCCTGCGGCGGGCCCGGGTCGCGGCGACGTAGAACAGCCGCCGCTCCTCGGCCAGGAGCTTGGACGCCAGCGCGGCCGTCGCCACCTGCGTCGTGTCCAGCGCCGTCCCCGCGGAGAGCTCGACGAGGGCCTCCGCGCCGAGCAGCGATCCCCGCAGCCGCAGGTCGGGCCAGACGCCCTCCTGGACGCCGGCGACCACGACGACGTCCCACTCCAGGCCCTTGGACCGGTGCGCCGTCAGAATCCGTACGGCGTCGCCCTCGGGCGCGTGCTCCGCGAGGGAGTCGCCCGCGATCTCCTGGGAGGTCAGGTCGTCGAGGAAGACCTCCACGCCCGCCTTGGGCAGCCGGTCGGCGAAGCGGGCCGCGTGGTCGAACAGCGCCACGACCCCGTCCATGTCCCGGTCGGCCTGCGCTCCCCTGGACCCCCCGGACAGACTGGCGTCGGCCCACCGCTCGGCCAGGCCGCTGGCCTGCCAGATCTCCCATAGCACGTCCTCGGCCCCACGGCCGTGCCGTACGGCGTGGCGGGCGAGCTTCAGGAGCCGGGCCACCCGCTCCGCGGGAGCGGCCACGTGCGGCTCGACGGGGATGAGCTCGCGGGCGTCCCGGAGCGCGGCGACCAGCATCTCGTCGGACGACCGCGGAGTGAACGGCAGGACCGGCTGCGCCTGCTCCACCCGGCCCGGCGGATCCGGCCGGCTCGCCGGGCCGGCCGCCTCCGCGGCGTTCGACGCGGACGCGGCCTCGTGTTCGGCGATCCGGAGCGCGCGGCGCAGGCGGCGCACTCCGATCATGTCCGTGCCGCCCAGCGGGCCGGTCAGCAGCTCCTCCGCCGTCGGGACGTCGAGGGTGGACGGCCGGGCGGCGACCTTGAGCAGGGTGATCAGCGGACGAACGCCGGGCTCCTGCACCAGCGGCACCTCGTCGCCCGCGACCACGACCGGCACCCCCGCCGTGATGAGGGCCCTCCGGAGCAGGGGCAGCTGCCGAGTGGCGCTGCGCACCAGCACGGCCATCCGCGACCAGGGCACGCCGTCGAGCAGGTGGGCCCGGCGCAGGGTGTCCGCCACGACGGCGGCCTCCTGGCTCTCGCTGTCGGCCAGCAGCACCCTGACCTCGCCCGGTTCGGCGTCATCGGCCGGCACCAGATCCCGGTGTCCGCCGCGCGCCGACCGGCCCCCGCCGCCCGGGGAAGGAGCCACGGGCAGGCGGGACGCGACGCGGCGGGAGGCCTCCAGCAGCTCGGGGCCGCTGCGGCGGCAGACGCGCAGGGCGACGACCGGGGCCTCCTGCCCGTCCAGCGTCCGGAACCTGTCGGGAAACCGCAGGATCCCCTGCACGTCCGCGCCGCGGAAGCCGTAGATCGACTGGTCGGGGTCCCCCACGGCGATCAGGTCGCGGCCCTCCCCCGCGAGCTGCTGGAGCAGGAACTCCTGGGCCGGGTCCGTGTCCTGGTACTCGTCCACGAGGACGACGTCGTAGGCGTCCCGCTCGCGCCGCCGTATGTCGCCGTCGGTCAGCAGCCCGGCGGCCTCGCGGATCAGCTCGGCGTAGTCGAGCGAGGGCACCGGGTCGAGGTCGAAGCGGTCCTGGTAGCGGCCGGAGAACAGCCCGGCGGCCTCCCAGTCGGGCCGGCCGTGCTCACGGCCGAGATGGACGAGCGCCTCGCCGTCCAGCCCGCGCTCGGCCGCCCGGGACAGGAAGTCGCGCAGTTCCTCGGCGAACCCGCGCGTCTTCAGCACCTCGCGCATCCGGTCGGGCCAGTGCCGCGCGCCGTCCTCCAGCTCGCCGTGGAGGAGCCGCCTGATCTCCAGAAGCTGTTCGGGGCCGGTCAGCAGCCTGGGCGGCGGCTCTCCCGCCTGTACGGCCTCGCGGCGCAGCAGCGCGTACGCGTAGCTGTGGAAGGTGAGGGCGAGGGGCGTCCTGGTGGTCCGGCGCATCCGGCCCGTGATGCGCTCACGCAGCTCGCCCGCGGCCTTGCGGCTGAAGGTGAGCACGAGGACCCGCTCCGGGTCGACGCCGCGCCGCTCGATCCGGTCGACCACGGTCTCCACGATCGTGGTGGTCTTGCCCGTGCCGGGTCCGGCGAGCACGAGCAGCGGACCGCCGTCGTGCTCGACGACGGCGCGTTGGTGCTCGTCCAGCACGGGAACGGCACGCCGTCCCACGCCGCCCCGGCGCACCAGCCGGTAGTTCTGACCACTCACAACTCAGAATTCCACCAGAACCCTGGGGTAGATCGTGCCCGAATGACCAGTACAGCGTGATGTGGTCTCAGCCAACGGCACGACACGCCGGGCCATCACCAGCGGATCTGGGGCAAATCCAGTCGATCCGATGGCACGGCTCAGGATGAGAAGACGTGGTCCACCAGGCGTGCCGCGGCCTTGCCGTTGTCGTGGGGGGCGTAGGTCCGGGCGAACGCGGCGTAGCGGTCGGCCAGCTTCGCCGCGACCGTGTCGATCGTCCGCAGGACCTCGACCACCTCGGCCGAGGTCTCCAGCCGCGGGCCGGGCCGCTGCGACTCCAGATCGAGATACAGCCCGCGGGTGGAGCGGTATTTCCCGAGGTCCGGAGTGAACAGCACGACCGGCCGTCCCGTCGCCACGAAGTCGAACATCGACGAGGAATAGTCGGTGACCAGCACGTCGGCGATCAGCAGCAGGTCGGCCATGTCTGGATATGTCGTCACGTCGATGGCGAAGCTCTCATGGGGCAACACGTGCGGAAACGCCTGCATGGCGTGGCCACGCACCAGCACGACGTGATCCTCGCCGAGGACCCGCTTGGCGTCCACCAGGTCGAGCCGGACCGAGGCGTTCCTGCGGTCGTAGTCGCGGAAGGTCGGCGCGTAGAGGACGACGCGCTTGCCCTCCGGAACGCCGACGCGCCGCCTGATCTCGGCGGCCGCCGGCCCGCGCTCGGCCGCGGCCAGCACGTCGTTGCGGGGATAGCCGAACTCCAGGATCTGCCCCTCGTAGCCGAACGCCTTCCGCAGCACGTCGGAGGACCAGGCGCTCTGGGAGAGCAGCACGTCCCAGCCGCGCACCTCGGCGGCCTGCCGGTGCCAGACGGGCGGCCGCGGCTCCCGCTTCATGTGCGCCTGGTCGCGCCCGATGTGCTTGGCCGGAGTGCCGTGCCAGGTCTGCACGCAGACCTGGTCGTCCCGGGTGCGGAACCACGCCGGGAGGAAGCCGTTGGTCACGACGTAGCGCGAGCGGGCGAGCGCCTCGTAGTGCTCGCGGCTGCCGTCGCGGACGACCGTCGGGACGATGCCGTCGTCGAGGCCGAGCTCCCGCGAGCCCGGCGGCACGAAGGCTCCGTCGCGGACGACCCAGATGTGCTCGCCCTCGTCGCCGCGCCGCAGGCGCTCCTCGTAGATCGCACGCGGATTGTCGGAGTAGGACCGGCCGTCGAAGGAGGCGTAGACGGTTGCCTCGCGCAGCGGACGGGCCCGCTCCGCCGGGTAGAAGGTGCGGCTGAGCGCCCAGACGCCCGCCGCGCTCCGCTCGTCGCCGGGCCGGTCCTCGGCCGCCACTAGCACGGGCACGTCGAACCGGGTGGCGACGAACCGGTACACCCGGCCCGAGACCGTCCGGGGGCTCTCGTCGAGCCCGTCGAGCGCGGCGTGGTCGAACCGGACCGGCACCATGGCCGGGCCGTACCGATCCGGAGGAGCCACGGACAGGTTCCAGGTGCCCTCCGCGAGCGGCACGCTCGACCCGAAACGCGGCATCGCGCCGGGCGAGAGCCGTACGGAGAACCGGTCGCCGTCGCGCTCGGCGGGCACGCGGATCGTGAGCCCGCCGCGGTGCCGCAGCACGAGGTCGCGCGGCCCGGGGTCGGCGTCGGGGTACCGCCCGGAGAGCGTCAGGGAGTCGTCGCGCCACTCCGCCGAGGTGATGACCGGCAGGATCTTGTGGCCGGAGATCACCACCCGGTCGCGGCGGTCGCCCTGGACGGTGATCTCGCGGTCGCCGACGATCAGCCGGGTCTCGTCGGCGCCCTCCAGCATCACCGCCGCGGCGGGGTCGCCCTTGGGCTCGACCCACAGCCGCCGCGCGTCCCAGGTCAGCATGGTCTGTACGGCGACGGCCAGCGAGAAGCGGGTGCCACCGTCGGCCGGGGTGAAGTCCGCCGACATGCGGTGGCCGCCCACCCGGGCCTTCCCCCTGGTGACGGGCCTGCCGGGGATGAATCCGGTCAGCTCGACCATGGGGCCGTCCAGCCGGACCCCGGTCAGCTCGGCCCGGGTCGGCTGGAGCACCACCTGGAGGGCCTTGTCGGAGGTCCACACAGGACGCACCCACCACCGCGACCGGACCCGCAGCCCGGCCGGGCGCTCCGTGCGGCCGATCGCCGGACCCCGGAGGGGACCCCTGGCCCGCGCGGCACGGCTCCAGATGACGATCTCGGCCCGCCAGGTCGTGGTGTCCTGGACGGAGTGGCGGCGCCGGAGCAGCCGCTTCCCTCCGCGCACGACGGCCCGCAGCCCGGCGCGCCAGCGCAGCGAGAGCGGGTTCAGCTCGGCGGTGAACCCGGCCCAGTCGTAGTTGCAGCCCGGCTCCTTGGCGGCGTGCGTCGCCTCGGGCCGATAGATTCGCTTGGTCTTGAGCGTCACCGGGGGCAGCCACCGGGGGCCGCGCAGCACGACCGTGGCGCGGTTGAAGCGGCCGCTCCGGACGGACAGCCCGGCGAGGTAGGCATGGCCCGTGATCCGCAGGCGGCCGTCCGCCCACGTGATGTCGTCGATCTGGGTGACCGGCACGAGGTCGGCCGCCCGGAGGCGCAGCAGCTCGGGCTCGACCTCCACCGGCAGGTCGGCATACCACCGCAGGCCCTTGCGCACCCGGCGGGACGGCTCCGCGGCGGCGGCGGCCAGCTTGGCCAGCACGTCGCTCTCGGCGAGCTCCTCGGGATCACGGGTCTCGATCAGGTGGAAGGCGACCCGGCGGCCGACCGGAAGGTCGCGCTTGACCTTGGGATCCACTTCCGCGAGATACGGCCGGAGGGAGTCGATCGCCTGACGGCGCCGTGCGGGGCCGCGCTTGGCCGCCGCGTCGAGCCGCAGCCCGAGCGATCCGGCGAGCGCCTCCCGATCGACCTCGCGGCGCTCCACCCCGGTCAGGCCGCCTTCACGGACCAGTGCGACCAGGGCTTCGATGGGCTCGCCCCGGTCATAAAGCTCCTGGACAGCCCGCAATCGGTCGGCGACGGCGTCGCTCGTGCGTGCGGGTGTCATAAGGGAGGCACCACCCTTCGGAGACCGGTGTTCTAGAAATGGTAATGCCGGTCATGGAGTCCGCCCGTCCCATCGAGCCGCACGCATGTCCGCCCGGCCCCTTTTTACGGGAGTTCCTTCCTGACGCCACCTGGCGAGACACTCGGATTCCAGGCCCGGCGCGGGGCTTCCGTCGGCCCGGATCACCCGCCACCATGGCACGCCGCCGCCCCACAGGGACATCACCCGGCCGACCTGCCGGGGGCCGCCCTCACCGAGGTACTCCGCCACGTCCCCGTAGGACATGACCCTGCCCGGCGGGATGCGCTCGACCACGCCGAGCACCCGCTCGGCGTACGGCGTCGGCTCGCGATGGGCGCGCTGCCCCATTCAGGCGTGCCCATCCGGGACGTGGCGCTCGGATCCGCGAGCGAACGGCGTGGCTCTCAGGTGCTCCACTCGGAGGGCCCGGCCGCGATGATCTCTTCCAGCTTGCCGAACTCGTAGCTCGCCGAGCCGTGTATCTGCTCGACGACGCCGTTCCTGATCCCGTAGGCCTCGCCGTCCTCGCCGACCAGCCGGGCGCCCATCCGGTCGGTGAGGCGCGCGAGCTGAGCCACCTGCCAGTCCGATCCCGGCTGACCGATCAGCCGTCCCGACCAGGTCGCGACGTGGTGCACGGAGTCGCCGTGCCGCGCGACAACCTCGCCGGCCTCGTGCGACCCGCGCAGCTCGAATCCGGCCTCCGCCGAAACCACGCTCGCGAGTTCGGCGTAGGCGAGCGGTGCTTCCCGCTCTACGCGCAGCTCGTACCCCATGAGGCGGGACCTTAGCGAAACTTGACCCCGTCCTGTCACAGGAAACCGGAACATCCCAGGGACCGCAGCCGAAACGCGGCCAAATGGCGGCCAACATGTGATCACCGTCGGCTGAGCGCCACGGCGCCGGCGGCGAAGCCGCCCAGGCCGAGGACGACGGCGATCGCGTAGATCCAGAGCCTAACCGGATCCGGGCCGGGGCGCGCGGGTCCCTCGGAAACCGGCCCCTTCCCGAAATGCAGATCGTCCCGCACCGGGACCGTGCGGCTGTAGCCCGCCAACTCCGCCGCCTTTGTCAGAGCCGCCGCCGCGTCCACCACTCCGAATCCCACTTTGTCGTCATAACCGGCACGCGGGCGCGGGCGAGATGTCGAAGTAAGAGCCCGCGAGATGAGTTCCGGCGCCATATCCGGATATTTCGCTTTTATCAGTGCGGCGATTCCCGCGACGAGCGCAGTGGACACCGGCGTCCCCGATATCGTGCCGTGCGAGCCGCCCGCCAACGCCACGGGCACGTCGACTCCCGGCGCGGCGACCAGGACCGAGAGGTTGTCGCTGCTCCACGCCGCCTTCCGGCCCTGCCGGTCGGCCGCCGCCACGCCCACGACCCCCGGATAGCCCGCGGGGAACCTCCAGTAGGAGGTCCCCGTCCGCTGGGCGTACTCCGACTGGCCGCCGTCCCCCACCGAGGCGACCAGGACGACCCCGCGCGACAGCGCGTAGGAGATCGCCTCGCGGTCCGTCCGGTCCACGCCGTAGTCCGAGATCGGCAGGCAGATCACCGTCGCTCCGTGGTTGGCGGCGTACCGGATGCCGCGCGCCACCGGCCGGTCCTGCGGCACGCCGGTCTCGGCCTCCGGCTCGAGGAAGTTCCCGTCGGGTTTCGGCTCGGCCACCGGGATGGACATCACCCGCGCGCCGGGAGCGACGCCCGCGATCCCGCCGTCGCGCCCGCTGCCGGCGACCAGCGAGGCCAGGGCGGTCTCGGCGTCGCCCGGCACCAGGCCCCCGAAGACCCTGCCGGTCATGTCCGGGCCGTAGAGGACCTTGTCCTTCAGCTCGGGAATGCCGCCGTCGGGCCGGGCGGCGCCGAGCACGGCGACGGTCACGCCCTCGCCCCGGGTGACCTTCCACGCCTTCTCCGCGTTGACCGCGTCGAGCGCCCAGCGTTCCCCGGCGGGCTCCGCCAACGCCGGGCCGGCCAGCGCGGGACCCGCCAGCGCCGGGCCGGCCAGCGCGGGACCGGCCAGCGCGGCGCTCAAAGCGATACTCAGGGCGATCGGCCTCAGCACACGTTCCCCTGGGTGCAGCGCGGGACGTCGGGCGGCTCGCCCAGGGATCGCGCGATGCGCCCCGCGACAGACTCCGCGACCGGCCACATCTCGCTGTTCAGCAGTTCCTCCTGCGCGACGGAGTCGCGGGTCCTCCCGTCGGCGTAGCCCACGGTCGAGAAGACGATGTACGGCCCGGCGCCCACCCAGGCGGTCCGCTGCCGCTGTGCCGCGCCGAACATGTCCGTCACCGTGCCGGGGAAGGCGACCGGCCGCACGCCCACGCGGTCGTCGACGGGGAGCTTCGCGGCGGCCCCCATCCGCGCCTCCTCGTCCTTGAGGACGGCGACCCCGACCGTGATGGCGAATGTCGAGGTCTGATCGACGTAGGTGGCCCGGAGCATCGTGCGGCAGCCCTGCTCGCGGAGGGCGGAGGCGACCGGGGAGTCGACCGTGGCCGCGCACGCCGCCTCGGGAGCGACGCCGACCCGCCGGGCGTACTGCTGGGCCCGGGCGAGGCCGGTGTACTGGACCTCCTCGGGAAAGACCATGCCGACCGGCCACGCGTGCCACCTGCGGGCCACGTCCTCCGCGACGTACTTGGCCCGCTCGGCGTCGGTGAGCGGCCGGGACCGGGTCTCCTGGAGCAGCCCGATCGACCCGAGAAGCACGTTGGCCGCCGCGACGGCCAGCACCACGCCCATCACCGTCAGGAAAATCGACCGGAACCGGATGCCGCGCTCCAGTTCCGCCCGCTCCCGCGCCGCCTGCGCGGCCGCCGCCCGGCCGCGTGACGCGGGCCAGGGGCGCGCCCGAGGGCGGCCGGAGGACGAGCCGAGAGGCAGTCCCCGCCGGCCACCGGGCGGTGTCCCCGGCCTCCCCGGTGTTCCCGGTGTCCTGGGCTGCTCGGGCGGCATACCCCGATGCTACGTCGGTAGGCCCGTCGGCCGGGGTGACGACATGACCAGAGCCTCGTGCTCCTTCCTCCTGGCCCGCCGTACGAGCAGGATCAGGACGACGAGGCTGGAGACCGCGCCGCCGAGGCCCGCGATGGCGACGCCGCCGTAGACGGTGATCGCCCGCTCGTCGCGGCGCACGACCACGATGGGGCCGCCCCGGTCGGTGGCCGCGCGCACGGTCCGGCCTGGATCCTGGACGCCCGGCCCCGACGCCGTGGCCCTGTGGCGGGCGAGGACCGCCGCCATGCTCAGCGCCCGGTACGCGTTGACCACACCGAAGCCCGTGCCGGTGTTGTACGGGCTCTTCTGGGCCGGAGACGAGGTGAGCGCCTGGGCGACGAGCGCGGGCGACATCCCCGGGTGGCGCGACTTGATCAGCGCCGCCACCCCCGACACGAGCGCGGTGGCCTGCGAGGTCCCCCGGCCGACCCAGTATTCGTCGCCCGGCCCCGCGCCAAGGACGTCGACGCCGGGCGCCGCCACGAGGACGGAGGAGTTCCGGTTCGAGAACGACGCGCGGCGCAGCGCCGGCGTGACCGCTGCCACGGAGATCACGCCGGGGATGGAAGCGGGGTACGAGTACGGCGCGGTGCGCTTGCCGGCGCCGTCGTTGCCCGCGGCGGCCACCAGCACGACCCCTTTGGAGATCGCGTAGCGGATCGCCTCACGCTCGGCCTCGGTCGGGAGGTCCTTGGAGATCGACAGGTTGATCACCTCCGCTCCGTGGTCCACGGCGTACCGGATGCCCTTGGCGACCACGCCCTCGAAACGGGGGTCGGAGTTGAACGTGCGGAAGCCGGGCTCCTCGTCCTCCAGGATCACCCGCACAGACAGCACCCTGGCCTCCGGCGCGACGCCGATGACGCCGTCGCCGCCTCCCGGGCCGTGCCCGTGGCCCGCGATGAGGGAGGCCATGTAGGTGCCGTGCAGGCGGACCGGCTCGACGTCGTCCGGGTTGGCCCCGGCGGTGAAGTCCTTGCCGATGACCACCGATCCGGCCAGGTCGTGGTGCTCGGGGTCCACCCCCGAGTCGAGGACGGCCACGGTCACGCCCCTGCCCTTGGTCACGGCCCAGGCGTCCGCGACGTCCAGGGTCCGCAGGACCGCCTCCTGGCTCACCCGCACGTCGTCGGCGAGAGCCGTACGAGGCGCGACGGGAAGCAGGGCGGCGGCGAAGGCGAAGGCCGCGACGGCGTGCCCGGCGCGTCTCAGCACTGCCACTCCCTGGCGGCGCAGTCCGGGGACGCCGGGGCGGTGAGCGTGGCGGCGATGTTCCCGACCAGGTCGCCGGTGAAGGAGAACATGGTCGGCCGCTGACTGCCGACGCCTCTGGCCGGGCGTCCGTCCACCTGCCCGACCGTGCTCATCACGACGTAGGGGCCGGCCTGCCGCACGGTGCCGGCCTGGCGGCCTCCGGCGGTGAAGCGATCTGTCACGGTGCCGGGGAAGGCCAGGGCGCGCAGCCCCGGGTACGGCCCGCCGTTCCGGGGGAACGCCGCCTTGGCGGCCGCCGCCGAAGCGGCGTCGGGGAACGCCGCGACCCCGATCGTCACCACGATGCCCTGGAGCGCGTCGAGGTAGGTCGCCCGGAGGATCGCGTGGCAGTGGGCGGCCAGCACCGCCTTGCGCAGTGCCGCGTCGACGGCTGCCCGGCAGTCGATCCTCGACGAGATGCCGACCCTGCGCGCCGTCTCCCCGCCTCCCTGTTCGCCGGTGTAGGGCAGCGTCGGCGGGAAGATCCGGCCGGCCGGCCATAACGCCCAGCGCCGGGAGACCTCGGTGGCGCTCGCCTGCCGGATCTCGGCCGCGCTCGGACCGCGGGTCAGCTCGGCGCCCGCGGCGGTCGCCGCGACGCCCGCGACCGCGGCGCAGATCAGGGTGAGCGCGGAGGCCACGAGCAGGGCCGGCCAGGTCCTGGTCTCACCCACCACGCCTCCGCTCACTCGGTTCGCGGGTTCACCTCAGCGACCTTAACCCGACTTGACACCCATCATCCCCACAAATCCGCCTGGAAAGTACTTGACGGTACGGAAAGCGGAAAGTATTTTCCACTATGGAAAGTAAATGCCGAGACAGTGGAGGAACCCCTGTGAATCCCCTCATGAATCCTCAGGAGGCGGCGCAGAGCCTCGCCGACATCCGTAGAACGCAGGCGAAGGCCGTCGGATCCCAGCCGTGGTTCCCGACCTGGTACATGGTGGGGGTGGGCCTCTTCGTCACCGGCGCCCAGTTGGTCACCGAGCCCGGGACGCCTGCCGTCGTCATGGCGGCCGGCGGCGGCGTGCTCGCCGTGGGCCTCGGAGCGCTGATCGCGCGACTCGTGACGTCACGGCGGATGACCGCGCACCGCAGCGTCCTGTCGGCCGCCGGAATGGCGGGCTTCGCGCTCTGGCTCGCGCTGAGTATCGGCCCGGCCCTGGCGCTGGCGCTGTGGATGTCCACCCGCGAGGTGGCCTACGCTCGGACCTACGCGGCACTGGGGATGAGCGCCTTTATGGCGCTGACCGGGCCGTACGTCGCCCGGTGGATCTCCCGCCAAATGGCTATGAAGATCGAAAAAGGGGTGTGATGGAGCTCGATCCCGTCATTCACGCCCCCACCCGGCTGCAGATCGTGTCACTGCTCGCGGCGGCGGAGCAGGCCGAGTTCGGCTTCGTGAGGGACACCCTCGGCATTAGTGACTCGGTGCTGTCGAAGCACGCGAGCGCGCTGGAGGCGGTCGGATATGTGCATATAAAGAAGGGCCACGTCGGCAAGCGGCCCAAGACCTGGTACAGCCTCACCGAGGTCGGGCGGGCGGCGTTCACCCTATACGTGGCGAACCTGCAGAAGATCGTCTCCCCCAGCGGCCTGACCGTCCTCTCCGACTGAGCCCCACTGAGCGCTCCAACGCGTACGGCTGCCGCCTCCGCGTGGGAGGCGGCAGCCGTACGAGAGGCGATCAGTAGGTGGGCAGGCTCGGGTCGACGGTCTTGACCCAGCTCAGCACGCCGCCACCGACGTGGACGGCGTCGGAGAAGCCGGCGTTCTTGAGGACCGCGAGGACCTCCGCCGACCGGCCGCCGGACTTGCAGTGCAGGACGATCTTCTTGTCCTGCGGCAGGCCCTCGAGCGCGGAGCCGTTCAGGAACTCGCCCTTGGGGATGAGCACGGCGCCCGGGATGTTCACGATCTCGTACTCGTTCTGCTCGCGGACGTCGATCAGGAAGATGTTGTCCCCCCGGTCCTGCATGTCCTTGAGCTCGGCCGCCGTGATCGTGGAGCCCGCGGCCGCCTCCTGCGCCTCGTCGGAGATGGTGCCGCAGAAGGCCTCGTAGTCGATCAGCTCGGTGATCGACGGGTTCTTGCCGCAGAGCGGGCACTCCGGGTCCTTGCGGACCTTGACGTCCCGGTACTTCATCTCCAGCGCGTCATAGATCATCAGACGGCCGACGAGCGGCTCGCCGATGCCCGTGATGACCTTGATGGCCTCGTTGACCTGGATCGAGCCGATCGAGGCGCACAGCACGCCGAGAACGCCGCCCTCAGCGCAGCTCGGCACCATGCCGGGCGGCGGGGGCTCCGGGTAGAGGCAGCGGTAGCAGGGGCCGTGCTCGGCCCAGAACACGCTGGCCTGCCCGTCGAACCGGTAGATCGACCCCCAGACGTACGGCTTGCCGAGCAGCACGGCCGCGTCGTTGACCATGTAGCGGGTGGCGAAGTTGTCCGTCCCGTCCACGATCAGGTCGTAGCCGGAGAAGATGTCCATCACGTTGTCCGTCGTGAGGGCCACGTTGTGGATCACGACGTTGACGAGCGGGTTGATCTCGCGCACGCTGGCGGCGGCCGACTCCGCCTTGAGCCGCCCCACGTCCGACTGGCCGTGGATGATCTGCCGCTGCAGGTTCGACTCGTCGACGATGTCGAAGTCGACGATCCCGAGAGTCCCCACCCCGGCCGCGGCCAGGTAGAGCAGCGCGGGAGAGCCCAGGCCACCCGCCCCCACACACAGCACCTTGGCGTTCTTGAGCCGCTTCTGCCCTGCCATGCCCACGTCAGGGATGATCAGGTGACGCGAGTAGCGGCGCACCTCGTCGACGGTCAGCTCAGCTGCCGGCTCTACCAGCGGTGGCAACGACACAGTTCCACTCCTGCTCGGCTCCATGGGCTCATCACAAGCCCTTCTCACAACTTAACCGGCGCGTTCCGCATTCCCAATCACGCTGTCCGCCGTATGGACACCTGTGTTTCGCGAATTCGCGTCTCGGCGAGCAGGCGCCGTGCCTCCCTGGCGACCACCTCGGGGAACTCCATCTGCGCGACGTGCCCGGCGTTGGGCAGCGTGACGAGCCGGACGTCCGGGAACGTACGGCCCGCCCGGTGGGCCATCCGGGCGTCGACCAGCCGGTCACGGCGGCCGTAGACGACCAGAGTCGGCGCGGTGACCCGGGCCGCCTGCCGCCAGAGGTTGTCCGGACCGGTGCGGAAATACTCGTTGACGATCGCGCGGGCGCAGCCCACCATCGCCTCCCCCGAGTACGGCAGGCCGTCACGCCGCCGCAGCTCCTCCACCGCGTCGCGGAGCCGCTCGGGGTGGACCCTGTTGAGATCGGCGTAACACATACTCAGGGTCGCCCGGATGCGCCGCTCGGCGGGGACGGACGAGAGCCAGCGGACCGCGAGCTCGCCCAGGCGCGGCGCGGCCGACATGGCCACCCGGGCCGGGCCGTACCGGGGCAGCAGGTCGGGCATCGCCGGGGAGACGAGCGTCAGCGACCTGACGAGGTCGGGCCGGGCGGCCGCGACCCGCACGGACACGGCCCCGCCCATGGAGTTGCCGAACAGGTGGACAGCGCCACCGATGTGCTCCACTAACCGCACGACCGCGTCCGCGTGGCCGTCCAGCGAATAGCGGCCGTCGGGGGGCGCGGGCGAGTGCCCGGCTCCCGGCAGGTCGATGGCGACTCCCCGCACGTCGCCGGCGAGCTCGCCCATGAGGTCGGTCCAGTTCGTGGCGGAGCCTGCCAGACCGTGAACGAACACGGCCGTGTCGGGCGGCCCCTCCGGGGTGGTCCTCACGTGGATCCGCGTCTCACCCAGATCGATGTGCTCGCCCGGCCAATGCGGAATCGGCTCGACACCCACGCGTCCTCCCTCGTTCTCCTTCTGTTTCGACGATAACCCCCGGCCGTACGTCTCCCAGCCGCCCCCGCGACTACGGGCAGTAAGCACCTTTGCGATCCCTCCCTATGTACCGGTTCGTCGATATTGCTCATATCGGACATTTCAAATGCGACATAAATGACATTTGCGGGCGAAGTGATCAGTAGCGGTCCAACGTCGTCAATAAAGCGATAAGCAGATGGCAAAAGCCACCGATCGCCGTTTGTCGCTTGGGCGGCGAGGAAATCAAGACAATGCAGGGATGATCCGCAAGGGTCATCAGAAAGTACATTTTCCAACTGATTTGGAAAATGTCGGAGTGTCGGGGCAGTAGTCCTTCAAGGAGCAAATGAAATGCCCAAGTTCAACAACATCGTCGGGATCCTCGCGATCAGCGCCGCTCTGACCGGTGGAGCCGTCGCCCTCGGCAACGCGATCACCAGCAGCGCGAGCGCCTCCACCGTCATGGGCGGCTGGGTCGGTGGCGGCGGCGGTGGCGGCGGCTGCAACTGGGGCCGTGGCCACCGGAACCACAACAAGAACAAGAACAAGAACAAGCAGTGGCAGCACGAGCGTCAGCACCAGCGGCAGCACCAGTTCCTGCTGCGGGACTTCACCCTCGTCCTGACGCCGTTCCAGAAGACCGAGACCGACTCGCGGGCTCTGCCGTACAACTGGCAGAACTCCGACAGCAAGGCGCAGCCCTGGAACCGCCAGGACTCCTTCTCGGACTCGAAGACCGAGCCGAAGCAGAAGCAGGAGGCGGAGCAGGAGAACGAGCAGGAGGCGCAGCAGCAGCAGGAGGAGGCGGTCCCGGTCACTCCGACGCCCACCAGCACGCGTACGCCTCACTAATCCAAGCATGCGATCTCATGCATTCGCATGGAGATCGCAGATGGCCTCCGGGCCATAACTGAGGGGCTGAACGCTGTCCGTGCTCGTTGCCACCGGGAGCCCTCTCGGGACGCGCTGATCAACGAGTGCGAACGGGCCCTTGTGCGGACGCAGACCATCAGGCCGTTCCGGCCGCAATCAGCGAGGGCTCCGCGTCGAACGCGGAGCCCTCATTCCTTGGTCCATGCCGCCGCCTTGGCCAATCGATATCCCGGCTCAATAGGCGACTCGACAACGCGACCCTGTCGTGCGATCACGCGACGCGATCCGCGCTGTGCGCTCATGCCCGCAGTGAACGCCGCGGCATTCACACCGTGTGTTGACGGAACGAATGCGCGCGGGTGAAACGCACGCCCACCGCTCCCAAGGCGTTCCCGAGTCTCGGCGGATCGGGAAACCAGAGCGCAGGGGCAAAACTCTTCAAGGGAGAAAGTAGCAATGTCGTTCAAGAACCTCGCGAGGGTCCTCGCCGTCAGCACCGCGCTGACCGGCGGGGTCATCGCCCTGGGTAGCGCCGTGAGCACCACGTCCGCGAGCGCCGCCACCGTCATGGGCGGCGTCGGCGGTGCCCCAGTGGCCCGCCACGTCCGCCACGTCGTCCGCGGCGTCTGCGCACCCGCGCAGAGTCACCGCAACAAGAACAAGAACAAGAACAAGCAGAAGCAGCACCACCGCCAGCACCAGACCCAGGACCAGTTCCTGATGCGGGACTTCACACTCGTCCTGACGCCGTTCCAGAAGACCGAGAGCGCGGCCCACGCCCTGCCGTACAACTGGCAGCACTCGGACTCCAAGGCCCTGCCCTGGAACAACCAGCGCAACCACACGGACTCCGAGTCCAAGCCGAAGCAGAAGCAGGAGAACGAGCAGGAAAACGAGCAGGAGGGGAACGAGCAGCAGCAGCCCCGCCAGGAGGAGCAGCAGGCCAACGCCGGCCAGCGTAAGGGCGGCGGAGACGACGATCCCGCGGCCGTGGCCAACGCAGACGGCGGCACCGGGAGCGCAAATGGTAACGCCGGCACCGGCACCGGCACCGGCACCGGCACCGGCACCGGCACGGGCGGCGCCAACCTCGGCGTAGGCGCCAACCTCGGCCTGGGCGTCGGCGTCGGTGCCGGCGTCGGCACACCGGCAGCGGCACCGGCCGCACCGGCGGCACCGGCAGCTGGTTAGTAAACGCATATGAAGCCGTTCCGGCCCTGGTGAGCGCGGGCTCCGGCGTCAAACGCGGAGCCCGCGCTCCATGGTCCATCGCACCGCCTCGCCCACACAACTGGTGAAGACCGCGGTATTCACATCGTGATTTCACTGCATGTTCGCGTGCGGGCGAATGCATGCCCAACGCTCACGCCCGACGTTCCCGACGCTCGGCCAATTGGGAGAACGTCAGAGCACGGGCGAAATTCTTTCAAGGGGGAGAAAGTAGCAATGTCGTTCAAGAACCTCGCGAGGGTCCTCGCCGTCAGCACCGCGCTGACCGGCGGGGTCATCGCCCTGGGTAGCGCCGTGAGCACCACGTCCGCGAGCGCCGCCACCGTCATGGGCGGCGTCGTCGGCGGCCCAGTGGCCCGTCACGTCGTCCGGGGCGTCTGCGCACCCGCGCAGCCCCTGCGCAACAAGAACAAGAACAAGAACAAGCAGTGGCAGCACGAGCGCCAGAACCAGAACCAGAACCAGTTCCTGCTGCGGGACTTCACCCTCGTCCTGACGCCGTTCCAGAAGACCGAGAGCGCGGCCCACGCGCTGCCGTACAACTGGCAGCACTCGGACACCAAGGCGCTGCCCTGGAACAACCAGCGCAACCACACGGATTCCAAGTCCGAGCCGAAGCAGAAGCAGGAGAACGAGCAGGAAAACGAGCAGGAGGAGAACGAGCAGCAGCAGCCCCGCCAGGAGGAGCAGCAGGCCAACGCCGGCCAGCGTAAGGGCGGCGACGACTAGTAGTGCATAGGGCCGTTCCGGCCGTTATTCAGCGAGGGCTCCAGCGGACGCCGACCGCGGAGCCCTCGCTCCATCGCGCGGCCGTGCCTCGCGGCTTGCTTCCCGGCCGGTATTTCAGGCCGCGTAGCAGAGGCGGGCGTGATACACCCTCAACACCCACGCCAAACGTCGCCCAGTCTCCAGCGTGCGTGGAGCGAGCCCGTGTAATCGATCACAGGAATCCCGCCTGTGACACGGCCCGGCGCAGCCTCCCCCGCGCCAAGCCCGCGGACCCCTGGAATGCAGCTTTACGGCAGGCATGACACCGTTACTAAGCCGGCGGTCGCGGTCACGGCCCAGAGGGCGGCCGACACCGCCACGCTGTGGCGCCTATATCGCCGTGTCTTCGCTGTCACAACGCTGGGCGTGGAGAGCAGCGACCTTCGCCGCTTGCTCCCAAGAACGAGCGGGCGGCGATCGTCGTGGTCGCTGTCCGCGCCATTCACGAGGGCTCCGCTCCGACCTCCTCCTCCGCCTTGCGATGCATCCATCTGGATCCACGCCCCCGACGGGCAGGCATTTGTAAGACCCTCCCTATGGATCTGCGAACACCGCTGCAATTGACCGGCCACTGCGGCCCGTCTCCTCCCGCTCCAGGCGGGGGTCGCGTTTACACCCGCTAACGGCCGCCTGCCAAGGCCGTCCCCTGGTGGCCGCTGGTTCATGGCCGCACGGCCGTCGGACGCTCCCGGACGCTCTCGGACGCTCTCAGATGCGAGTCTTTTCCTTACTTCAGCGTCAGCGTCCACTTCTCGCCGCTGAGGTCTCGCGCACGCAAGTTTCCCCGTGCTGACCCGCCGTTTGCGGAGAGCGCCCGCGACGAGCTGGTCTCTGGCTTCTCCTGGTCGCTCGCTCACGCTGCCGGTTTGGGCACGGGGTTTCCGGCTTACGCTTCCCTCCTCTAACAAACCCTGCAGCCATGGAGGACCTGAGAGACGCGTCCTGGGCCTCTGTCCCGTCCTGACTGGCGTCTCCTCATGCTCGCCGCCCCGTAAACGCGCATCGGCGCCGGCGGCTTCGCTCATCCCGTGTGGCGTCTCCTACCCCGGGCCACATGGCGACTGTTGTCCTCAGATTCATCGGCATCGCCTTCAGTTCATACGGACACGCGCATGCCCCCTGCTCGCCTTTCCCGGGTGACCAGTTATTGCGGCGCGGGAGGGATTGACCTCGCCGCAAAATCGGACATTTTGCTACAAAGCCGTCATCAATAGTCTAAGGGCGGCTATAAAGTGATAATAAGCGATCAAAAGCAGCAGATCTCCGTTTGTATCACCATGTGCCCGGAAATCAAGTCAGCGCAGGCAGATGGTCCAACACGGACCATGACAACATTTCTCAGGCATTCCCCGAAATATCGGAATGCCGCAAGGTTCGAGGCAATCGAATCCTTTCAAGGGGGAACACATAATGCCCATGCTCAAGAAGATCCTCGCCGGGGTCGCCCTCAGCACCGCTCTCGCGGGCGGCGCCCTGGCCGTCGGCGTCACCGCCGCGAGCGCCGACACGACTCCGAAGAGCCACGAGTCGGAGAAGTCCCACGACCACGACCACAACCGGGACAACAAGTGGTGGCAGGACCGGGAGAACCACTGGTGGCAGGACAAGAACTGCTTCCAGAACAACAACTGGTGGAAGAACCAGAAGGACGACCACACCAACTTCGGACTCGCGGTCAAGGACATCGCCATCGGGTTCCAGGACAAGACCCAGAAGGATGACTTCTGGAACAACCAGCACTGGTTCCAGAAGGACAACTGCTGGAACAACAACAACCGGAACTTCTGGAACAACGACGACAAGAACGACGACGACCAGTCCGAGACCTCGCACGAGTCCGAGCCCGAGAACTGAACCGAACTGAACTGAGCTGAGCTGAGCCACATCCCGCAGCACAGCTGACCTGACGCCCTTCAACTGAGCCGTAAACCTTGGTCACAATCTCAAGGTTGTCATGAGATTGCAGGACAGCGCATTCCGAGAAATCTCGGAAAACCAGAATCGAATCCTTTCGAGGGGGAGACGAAATGGCCACGTTCAAGAAGGTCTTCGCCGGACTCGCACTCGGCACCGCTCTCGCGGGCGGCGCCCTGGCGCTGGGAGCCACGGCTGCCAGTGCCTCCACCGTCCCGGTCAGCTGGCACAACAACAACGACAACAACAACTGTTGGAATGACAACAACAACTGTTGCTGGCAGGACAACAACTGCTTCAACAACTGCAACAACTGGCACAGCTCCAAGGACGACTGCGACAGCTTCGCCATCGCCACTCCCTGCGTTGCCATCGGCTTCCAGGACAAGACGTGCCGGGACGACTGCTGGAGCAACAACAACTGCTGGCAGAACAACAACTGCTTCAACAACAACGACAACTGCTCCTTCAACAACAACGACAACAACGACAACTGCTGGGGCGACGACTGCAACTAGGGCCCGGATCTGACGGCCTTCGGGTGATCAAACGCTCCGGGCCGATCGGCTGGAAGACTGGAGTGACCGTGCTTCACAGGGATCTCGGCGCCTGCCGACGTAGATAGCTCCCGAAAGGACGAGCGCACGGTTTCCGGGCGCCATCGCACCTTCCGGCGAGTGCCTTCAGGGCCTAGGAACGAAGTTTCATCCTCCAGCGCAAAGAGCAGGGGCTCCGGCGGATCTTTTCCGCCGGAGCCCTGACCTTTCCGGGGCTCTCACGTTTCTCCGCCCGACCGGCCGCCCCCAGCCGCACGTCCGATGCCACACGTCGCCCCGCCCGCGCGCCGACCCATGGCACGGCGCACCACCTCCCCGCGGCCACCACGCCGCACACGACCTCCCCGCAGCCATCACACCGCGCACCACCTCCCCGCAGCCATCACACCGCGCACCACCTCCCCGCAGCCATCACACCGCGCACCACCTCCCCGCGGCCCAGGACCCTCAGTCCGCGCGGCCCGATTCCCATTGCGCCAAACTTGCCCACCCGCCCTCTCATGGGCCCCCTCCCCCGCGCCTGACCTCCGCCCCAGCCCGCGCGGGGTCATCTCGCCACGCGGTATCCGCCCCGGGCCCTCCGCGCCTCCCCGTCTCCCGCCGGCCCTACGCGTAACGGCCCTACGCCTGACGGTTCCCGCCGCCTTCGTGTCGGGCCGCTGCCGCTGCGCCCGGCATCCACCAAGCCGGCGCCCGATCAGCCCGCCGCGCCTCACCCCGTCCTCTTGTCAGGCGGTACGGCCCTCACCCTCCAGCCGGCCGACCCAGAGAAACGGACATTTAGGGATGAAAGCCCCAGCCATCTTCTCAAATCGCCCATGATGGGACAATCGGGCATCAAAGGCCGGAGTGTCGCCGTTTGTCCCGCATCGCCCTCGGCAATTAAGACATCGCGGGAGGGATGGCCCATTCGGGCCTTTCGACGACATTTCTCCTCTATTCATGAAATGTCGCGAATCGGGCAATCGATCCTTTCAAGGGGGACACCCAATGCCCAAGCTCAGAGACGTTATCGCGGGGCTCGCGATCAGCACAGCGGTTGCCGGCGGAGCTGTCGGCCTGAGCACCGCGACCACCGCCACCGCGGCGAGCGCGGCCACAATCCACAGCGACTGGGGCGACTGGGGCGGCTGGGGAGACTGGGCCAACTGGGGCAGCTGCCACAGGAACCGCTGGCACAAGTTCAGCCACACGAGGTTCCACCACAGGCACCGCCACCACGGCGACGTCAATAAGGTCGTAATCGTCAAGGCCAACGCCCGCGGCATGAGTGACATCGACTTCGACTGAGCCGGTGGCCTGCCGCGATGAGTGAGCTACGCGCCCCGGGCTGAGGGGCGAGAAGACCGGCGTGCCCATGCGCAGGGCGGCGCCAGCGCCTGGTCTTGTGACGCATCGACCTCTCGAGGCCGCTTCTCAGCCCGGACCTGGAGCCGGCTCTTCTCCAGGGCGTAGAAGTGAGGGCTCCGGCGGAACGATCTCCGCCGGAGCCCCCGCATCCGAACTCAACTCACGCCGAGCGGCGCGTCTTCCGCTTGGCGGAAGCCTTCTCCTCTTCCGCGCTCTCCTCCCCCTCAGCCTCCCCCTCGGCCTTCTTCGAGGCCGACTTGGCGGTGGTCTTGGCAGTGGTCTTCGCGGTGGTCTTCGCGGTGGTCTTCGCGGCGGGTTTGTCGGCGGCCTTCTTCTTGGTGACGGCAGCGCCCTCGCGCTCGGTCTTCGCGGCAGCCGTACCCTCGCGTTCGCGCTTGGCGGCCTCGACGCTGGCGCGCAGAGCGGCCATCAGGTCGACAACGGGCCCCTGCTCGGCCGGAGCCTCGGCCGCGACGACCTCCTTACCGGCGATCTTGGCCTCGATGACCTCCTGCAGGGCCTCCCGGTAGGCGTCCCGGTACTCGTCGGGGTCGAAGTCGGCGACCATCGTGTCGATCAAAGACTCGGCCATCTTGAGCTCCTGGGGCCGGACGTCGACGTCCTCCTCCAGGAACGGGAAATCGGCCTCGCGCACCTCGTCCGGCCAGAGCATCGTCTCCAGCACGAAGACGCCGTCGCGGACCCGGAGCGTCGCGAGTGACTCGCGCTGCCGGAGCGCCACCTTCACGATCGCCACGTGCCCGGACTGCTCCAGCGCGTCCCTCAGCAGCACGTACGGCTTGGCCCCCTGAGCGTCCGGCTCCAGGTAGTACGACTTGGCGAAGTAGATGGGGTCGATCTGCTCGGCGGGGGTGAACTGCAGCACGTCGATCCGCCGGGACGTGGTGAGCGGCAACTGCGCGAAGTCCTCGTCCGTCAGCACGACCATCTCGCCGGTGGCCAGTTCATAGCCCTTGGCGATGTCCGCGTACGGGACCTCTTCGCCGTCGGCGGTGCAGACCCTCTTGTACCTGATCCGCCCACCGTCTTCCCGGTGCACCTGGTGGAAGGTGACGTCCTTCTGTTCGGTCGCCGAGAACAGCTTCACGGGTATAGTGACCAACCCGAACGAGATGGCGCCCTTCCAGATGCTCCGCATAGCCACATTCTCGTCTCTGTGTTCGAATACCGCTATACCTAGATTCAAGTGACTTACCTCATGGGCAGGTACCCACTATGGCGGTTCCGTACCCGGTTGAGCCAATGCTCGCGGTCGCCGGAGAGCTCCCTTTGGACTGCGCGGCATACGCCCTTGAGGTCAAGTGGGACGGCATCCGGACGATCGCGTACATCGACGACGGCGTCAGGGTCACCGGCCGCCGCGGCACCGACTTCACCTCCCGCTATCCCGAGATCGCGAAAGCGGTCGCGCCGCTCGCCGGGCGCCGGGCCGTCATCGACGGCGAGGTCGTGGCCTTCGACCCCGCCGGACGGCCCAGCTTCGAGCTGCTCCAGCGGCGGATGAACGTGCCGGATCCGAAGGGCGCCGGGCTCCTCGGCGTCGTCCCTGTCTCCTATCTGCCCTTCGACCTGCTGCATCTCGACGGGCACACGCTGTTCGACCTGCCGTACCGGGACCGGAGGGAGCTGCTCGACTCGCTCGGGCTGGACGCCCCGCCGTACCTTCCGTGCGATCCGGCCGTGCTGGAGGCCACCCGCGCGCAGGGCTTGGAAGGCGTGGTGGCCAAGCGGCTCGACTCGCCGTACCGGCCGGGACGGCGCAGCGACTGGTGGGTCAAGGTCAAGAACCTCAACACCGCCGAGGTCGTCGTCGGCGGCTGGCGCCCCGGCAAGGGCCGCCGCGAGGGCGGCGTCGGCTCGCTCCTCGTCGGCATGTACGGCGGGCCGTTCCCCGCCGGGCACGGGTTCCTCTACGTCGGCCATGTGGGCACCGGGTTCACCGACGCCGTGCTCGACCACCTGTACCGGCTGCTCAAGCCCCTGGAGATCGGGCAGAGCGCATTCTCGACCAGTCTTCCCAGGGAAATAAGCAAGGACGCACACTGGGTTCGGCCCGAGCTTGTGGGGGAGGTGGCCTTCACGATGTGGACGAACGAAGGCCGGCTCCGCCATCCGGTCTGGCGTGGCGTGCGGACCGACAAGGTCCCCGCCGAGGTGCGGCGAGAGGAGCAGCAGGGATGACGCAGAAGGTGCTGGTGAGGGTCGACGGCAGGGAGCTGTCCCTGAGCAACCTGGACAAGGTGCTCTACCCCGACGCGGCGTTCACCAAGGCCGAGGTCATCGACTACTACTCCCGGATCGCCCCGGTCCTGCTCCCTCATCTGAAGGACCGCCCGCTGACCGTGAAGCGCTTCCCCAACGGCGTCAACGGCGGGTTCTTCTTCGAGAAGAACGCTCCCTCGCACACGCCCGACTGGATCCCCACGGTCAACCTCCCCGCCCCGGGCAGCACGAAGAACCGGGAGACGATCGACTTCCCGATCGTGAACGACCTGCCATCGCTGGTCTACTACGCCAACCTCGCGGCCCTGGAGCTGCACCTTCCGATGTGGCGGGTGACGGAGGACGGCGAGCCGCTGCCGCCGGACACACTCGTCTTCGACCTCGACCCCGGCGCGCCCGCCACGATCGTCGACTGCTGCCGCGTCGCCGTGCTCCTGCGGGACACCCTCAAGGAGGACGGCCACGAGAGCTTCCCGAAGACCAGCGGCAACAAGGGCATGCAGCTCTACGTCCCATGGGACCAGGGGCCGGGCACGTCCGACTACGCCAAGGCGCTCGCGCAGCGGCTGGAGGCCGAGAACCCGTACGTGACCAGCGTGATGGCGAAGCGGGCCCGGCCCGGGAAGGTCTTCATCGACTGGAGCCAGAACAACCCCTACAAGACCACGGTCGCGCCGTACTCGCTGCGCGCCAACCGGATCCCCACCGTGTCCACCCCCCTCCTCTGGGACGAGGTCGAGAGCTGCGGCAGCCCTGACGAGCTGGTCTTTACCGCCCCGGACGTGCTGGCCCGGGTGGAGGAACACGGCGACCTCTTCATGCCCGCCCGCGCTTAGGTCCTTGAGTGGCGGCCCGAGCCGTGACGTGGACCTGCCGTAGTGTGGGACCTGTCGCAGCAGACCCCCGGACGGGAGGACGTGCACATGTCCGAGATGGAACCCCTCGACGAGGTGGTCGAGGAGCTGCCGATCGAGGCCCCGGAGGCTGACGCGGTCGAGCAGCGCCAACTCGTGAAGGTCGCGGAGGACAACCGCTGGCCGGAGCAGGTCCCGTTCGAAGCCGACCCCGCCGACGTCGCCGAGCAGGAGCGCACGGTGGACCTCGGCGATGACGAAGACTATCGCTGACCTGGTTACCGCCGCGTAGGATGAGCCACGGGGCGGCGAGCCCCCCGATATCCCTCCCCACAAGGAGACTGCCGTGACCGCTACCCCGGACGCCAAGCCCCGGGGCACCCGGCTGCCCCGGATGGCCCGCCGCCGCCAGCTCCTGAGCGCGGCCCAGGAAGTGTTCGTGGAGAACGGTTACCACGCGGCGGCGATGGACGAGATCGCCGAGCGGGCCGGAGTCAGCAAGCCGGTCCTCTACCAGCACTTCCCCGGGAAGCTGGAGCTCTATCTCGCCCTCCTCGACCTGCACGTCGAGGACATGGTGACCCGCTGCCGCGAAGCGCTGGCCTCCACGACCGACAACAAGCAGCGGGTCCAGGCGGCCATCGGCGCCTTCTTCGACTTCGTGTCCAGTCAGGGCGAGGCGTTCCGGCTGGTCTTCGAGTCGGACCTGCGCAATGTCGCGCCCGTGCGCCAGCGCGTCGAGCGGTCCCTCCAGGAGAGCGCCGAGGCGATCAGCCAGGTGATCCAGGAGGACACCGGCTGCTCCAGCGACGAGGCCCACCTGCTCGGCGTCGGCCTGGTCGGCATGGCCGAGGTGAGCGCGCGCTACTGGCTCACCAGCCACGGCTCCATCCCCAAGGAGGCGGCCACTCAGCTCATGGCCCGGCTCGCCTGGCGCGGCATCAGCGGCTTCCCCCGGACCGGCTGACGGGCGAATTGTGTTCGCTTGACGCGATCACAGGGCTCATCGCGCCCCTCGGCGACGACGATGGGTATGAACAGCCCTCTCGAAAGGGGAGCCCGATGGAAATCAAGATCGGCGTGCAGTCGGTGCACCGCGAGATCATCGTGGAGACCGACCTGTCGGCCGAGCAGATCGAGGAGGAGCTCCGCAAGGCGCTCGCCACCGAAAAAGGCGTCTTCTCGTTGACCGACACCAAGGGCCGGCGCGTCGTCGTCCCCGTGGCCTCGCTCGGTTTCGTCGAGATCGGCGAGGACGAGCAGCGCGCCGTCGGCTTCGGCGGAACTCTGTAGCCACCCTCCTTCGGCGTGGGCCGCCGCGCGGTCACCCATATCCGCATCCGCGGGGGCGACGGCCGTGGTCCGCGCCGTGGGTGTCACCCCGCCTCCGGCTGACTGTCGGACAGTCCGCGCTGCCCCTCCGCAGCACGGCGCGCGAAGTCCAGCGATTCGGCCCACATCTCGTGAAGGAACTGCCGTAGCGGCGCGAGGCCCTCATGCCTCGCACGGTACAACCGTTTGGCGCCCTCACGCCGCTGGATCAACAGACCGGCTTCGGCTCACGCGCCGGGCGTCAGCCCGAGAGCCGCCATCCGCTTGCCGTGCTCCTCGGTCAGCCTGGCGAAGAGGCGGCCGACCTCCGCGAGGTCCTCACCCTCCTCCCCTACGAGCAGGCCGGCCAGCTCCGGGCGGGCCGCGGCGAGCCGCTGACCCTGGCTCAGCGCCTCTCCCACCATCCGGCGCGCCCACAGCGCCAGCCGTCCGCTCAGCCGGGGGTCGGCCTCGATCGCCGCCCGGACCCTTTCCACGGCGAACTCCGAGCGGCCCGTGTCGGCAAGCACCTCGTCCACCAGCTCCCTCGTGGACGGGTCGGCCCGCCGCGCGGCCTCGCGGTAGAAGTCCCCCGCGATCCCGGTGCCCACGTATGCCTTCACCAGGGCCTCGTGCCAGTCCCTGGGCTTCGTCTGGGCGTGCCAGGCGTCGATGGCGTCCACGAAGGGGGCCATCGCCTCCTCCGCGTCGACGCCGAGCGACTCCAGCCGGTCACGGAGCACGCGGAAGTGTCCGTACTCGGTGGCGGCGACGTCACCCAGCGCCGCCCGGTCGTTCAGGGTCGGAGCCAGCAGCGCGGCGTCCTCGGCCAGCCGGAGGAACGCGGTCAGCTCGGCGTACGCCAGCACGCCCAGGAGGTCCACGATGCCGGGAGAGCTATCAGTCATGGGTGCAGCGTAAGGGTGCGGCGTGAGGGTCCGGGGTCACGCCTCCGGAGCGACGGGCGCGGGACCGCCCGCATCCGGTAGGAGGAGGGACTTTTAGCGGGAAGGAGCAGAAATCGGTTCCCCGTTGTGGTATCGAGTAGACTGCTCTGTGAAAGTGCGACCGCACTATGTTGATCCGGGGTATTGGTTCCCGGAGCCCCCAGTAATTGGATGCCGCGGTCGCTGATCACGACGAAGGCGCGACATCCGCGAGGGCCCGACCGGGGGAGATCTGCCGGCCAGGATGACCCGGAAGGCCGCCTTCGCACCGATTGAGGCAGGCCACGCTGACAACGACCTTCCGAGACCTGGGAGTCATCCCGGAGATCTCCGACGCCCTCGAGACCGAGGGCATCATTTCACCGTTCCCGATTCAGGAGATGGCGCTCCCCCTGGCCCTCGCCGGCCAGGACGTCATCGGCCAGGCGCGGACCGGCACGGGCAAGACGTACGCCTTCGGCGTCGCCATGCTCCAACTCGTGGGCAAGCCGAGGAAGAACCGCAAGAAGCCCCGCGGCCTCGTCCTCGTGCCCACCCGTGAGCTCGCTCTGCAGGTGACCGAGGACCTCGTCCTCGCGGCCGGCAAGCTGGGCTCGCGCATCCTCACCGTCTACGGCGGCCGCGCGTACGAACCCCAGATCGAGGCGCTCAAGAACGGCGTCGACGTCATCGTCGGCACCCCCGGGCGCCTGCTCGACCTGGTGAAGCAGAAGCACCTCGACCTGAGCCAGGTCGGCATGCTCGTCCTGGACGAGGCCGACCGGATGCTCGACCTGGGCTTCCTGCCGGACATCGAGCGCATCATCAAGCTGGTGCCGGAGAAGCGGCAGACGATGCTGTTCTCGGCCACCATGCCCGGAGAGATCGTCGCCCTCTCCCGCCGCTATCTCACCCGGCCCACCAACGTCCGCGCCGAGAACAACGAGGCCGAGGCGGAGGCCACGCCGCAGACCACGCAGTTCGTCTACCGGACGCACCGCATGGACAAGATCGAGATCCTCGCGCGGCTGCTCCAGAGCACCGGCAGCGGGCTGACGATGGTGTTCTGCGAGACCAAGCGAGCCTGTGACATGGTCTCCGAGCAACTGCGCGAAAAGGGCTTCGCCGCAGCGGCCGTGCATGGCGACCTCGGGCAGGGCCAGCGCGAGCAGGCGCTGCGCGCGTTCCGCAACGGCAAGATCAATGTCCTGGTGGCCACCGACGTGGCCGCCCGCGGCATCGACATCGACGACGTCACCCACGTGGTCAACTACGACTGCCCGCAGGACGAGAAGACCTACGTCCATCGGATCGGCCGCACGGGCCGGGCCGGCCGGACCGGCGTCGCGGTGACCTTCGTCGAGTGGACCGAGCTGACCCGCTGGAAGGTCATCAACAACGCGCTCGGGCTCGACTTCGCCGACCCGGTCGAGACCTACTCCAGCTCGCCGCACGTCTACACCGACCTCGGCATCCCCGAGGGCACCAAGGGCGTGCTGCCGCGCGCCAACCGGTCGCGGGCCGGCCTCGATGCCGAGGAGATCGAGGACCTCGGCGAGACCGGGCGCGCCCGCTCCCGCAAGTCCGACCGCGCCGAGCGGGGGAGCCGCGGAGACCGGGAGGAGCGCCGCGAGCGTCCCGCCCGCACCCGCGAGCGCCGCCGCACCCGTGGCGGCCGCACGCAGGAAGCGGTCACGTCCGACGCTCCGGCCGGATCCGGTACGGCTGACACCTCCCCGGTCAGTACGGCTACCGCCTCCACGTTGGGGGACATCTTGGGGGACATCTTGGACGAGACGCCGCCCACGGTCGAGACCACGACCGGCCGCCGCAGCCGGAGGGGCGCCAACTCGGCCGCCCTCAGCGGCGCGCTGGCCGACATCACGCCCGCCCAGCCGCAGGACGACGGCGCGGCCCCCGCGCTGCCCCAAGCGGAGCCCGTCGCCGAGCCGATCAGTGGGCCGGTCACTGGACCGATCAGTGGGCCGATCAGTACGCCGGTCAGTACGCCGGTCAATGGGCCCGCCGCAGAGACGGTCGTCGAGAAGAAGCCGGCCCGCCGCAGGACTCGCGCGGTGGCCGCCCCCGCTCCCGAGACCTCCCCGGAGGCGACGGAGCAGCCGGCGGTCCAGCCCGCCGGACCGGCCGAGCCAGTGCCTTCCGGCCAGGACGAGCAGGTGGCCGCCGCGAGGCCCGCCCGCCGCAGGGCCCGCGCCGCGGCGGTGGACGCGCCGGAGACCGGCACTCCGCGGGCAGACGCCCCGCAGGCCGGTGCCGCGCGCCGAGGACGGGCGCTGCTCGACGACGCGCCGGTCGAGACGCCGGTGATGAAGGCGCCCGTGCGGGTGCCGGTTGAGGCGCCAGTAGAGGTGCCCGTGGATGTGCGGGCGCAGGCGGTGGAGGCAGTGGTGGAGACGCCGCAGCCCCGGCCGGAGCCCGAGCGGATCATCCCGGCCAGCCCGTTCGTGGTGGTCTTCCAGTCGCCCGACCTCGCGACGGAGGACGACGATCCGGCCCCCTCGGCCGCGACCGAGCGGGCCCAGCAGCGGCGCCGCCCGGGACCGCGGCCCCGGCCCCGCCGTACCGGCTGATCCTCGGCGCACGCGATCGACGGCGAGCACGATGAACCGCGAGCACGCCGGGCGGCCTCATGGCGCCCGGCGTCCCGCCTGCCAGGGGACCGCTTTACCTCAAGTGGGTATGGACCTTGGCAGGAGGCACGCGCGATGAGCATTCGCAACCCGCGTAGCGTTTTTGGCGGTGTCGCCAGGATCTCGACTCGGTATCGTGATGCCACGTGAGCGAGCCAGCCGACAGGCACAGCAGATGGTCCGGGGCGCGGGTGCCGGCGGGACCATGCGTCCCATCGGTCCCAGCGGTCCCGGTAGGGGCGGAGGAGGCCTCGTGAGTACGCCGCGATTCCTGACCCTGCCCCCCGGGGTCACCGTCCTGCAGATGGAAACGCCCGTGGGCTCGTTCGCGGCCCTGGAAGCGCTGCCCGTGAGCGGAGTGGCGGAGCGCTGGCCCGCCCTCCTCGTTCCGGGATTCACCGGGAGCAAGGAGGACTTCCTCTCGGTCATGCAGACCCTCGCACAGGCCGGCCGCCGCGTAATCGCGGTCGACATGCGGGGGCAGTACGAGACGCCCGGCCCCGACGACCCCAAGGCGTACACCTGCGCGGCGCTGGGCGCGGACGTGGACGCGATCGCGACCGTCGTCGGCGGCGGCGAGCCCGTCCACCTGCTCGGACACTCGTTCGGCGGCCTCGTCACCCGTGAGACGGTGCTGAACGGCACCGCCAAGCTGGCGTCATTCACGCTGATGAGCTCGGGTCCGGGCGGGATCACCGGGCCCCGTGAACGGGCGGGCCGCGTTTTGCTCGCGGAGCTGCCGGAGCACGGGGTCGACTACATGTGGGCGAACCGGATGGAGCCCGAGGCGCTCAAGGCGGGCGTCCCCGACGACATCGTGGCGTTCCTCCGCAAGCGGCTGCTCGCCAACTCCCCCACCGGCCTGCTCTCCATGGCCGACGAGGTCCTGAACGCCGCCGACCGCGTGCCCGACCTCGTGCAGTGCGGGCTGGACATCCTCGTCCTGTACGGCGAGCACGACGACGGCTGGCCGCCCCTCCTCCAGGCCGAGATGGCCCGCCGGCTGCGGGCCGAGTGCGTGGTGGTGCCCGGCTCGGCCCACTCTCCCGCCGTCGAGGCTCCGGAGACCACGGCGGCCGCGCTCACCCGGTTCTGGAACGCCGCGGAGAGCCGGCTGCTCCAGCAGCACGCCTGATCGCGCTCCGCGACGCGGGCCGCCGTGGACGGGCCCCCGGCGGGGTGTCATCATTTACTCACGATGGCTTCGCCAGAGGGCCTGACGGCCCAACCTCCCCACTCGGCCACCTGGCTGGTGCACGTCGACCGGTCCATGTGGGTGGGCGGCGTGCGCGGTCTAATGCTCCAGGCGCTCCATCCGTTGGCGATGCGCGGCGTCTGGCAGAACTCGAACTTCCAGGAAGATCCATTCGGGCGGCTGCGCCGCACCGCCGACTTCGTGGGCCGGGTGACGTACGGCAGCCCGGAGGAGGCCGAGGAGATCGGCAGGCGCGTGCGGGGCATCCACCGCTCCCTGCGGATCCATGATCCCGACACGGGGAAAACCCATCGGGTGGACGACCCCGAGCTGCTGCTCTGGGTCCACTGCGCCGAGGTCGCGTCCTACCTGGAGACCGCGCGCCGGGCCGGCGTGCGGGTCACCGACCGCCTCGCCGACCAGTACCTCTGGGAGCAGCGCCGCAGCGCCACCTATGTCGGCCTGCATCTGGAAGACGTGCCCGGCTCGGTCAGCGAGATGGAGCACTACTTCGAGGAGATGCGGCCCAAGCTCAGGGTCATCCCGGAGTCGGCGGCCACGATCCGGTTCCTGCTGTGGCCGCGCGTCCCGCAGGATCTGCGCTTCCTCACCCCGGCCAAGCCGGCGTACTTCCCGTTCGGCGCGCTGTGCTACTACACGCTTCCCGGCTGGGCCCGCGAGCTGTATGGCGTGCTGCCCGAGGTGCCGCAGACCACGGTGACGGCGGCGCTGCGGGCGTTCCGGCTGGCCATGAACTCCGTGCCGGAATCCGTGCACAGCCGCGTCTTCCAGCCGGCGACGAGGGCGATGCTCCAGGCGACGCGCGAGCGCCTGGCCGCCGCCGGTTACGACCTCGGCAAAGGGCTCAGAGGGCTGGTCGATCCACGCCGCCGACCGGGACGGATCGCCGTCTAGGGCTCCGGTAGACGAAGGGCGCGTCGCCCTGCGACCGGGTGAGCTCCTCGATCACATGGTGGTCCGCAGACAGCCGGCACGCCGGGTCCGTGGCCGCCGCGTCGCCGGTGATCGCGTACGCCTGGCATCGGCAGCCCCCGAAGTCCAGGTCGCGGCGCGGGCAGCTCACGCACGGCTCGCGCATCCACTCCGTTCCCCGGTAGGCGTTGAACGCCGCCGACTCCTCCCAGATCCACCGCAGCGAGTGGTCCTGCACGTTCGGCATGGCCAGCCCCTCCATGGCGTACGCCGCGGGGCAGGGCAGCACGCTGCCGTCCGGCCCGACGGTGAGGGAGATCGCCCCCCAGCCGCCCATGCAGGGTTTCGGGACGCCCTCGAAGTAGTCGGGGATCACCCAGATCAGCTCGATCCCGTCGAGCCGCTCCCGCCAGTGGTTGAGCCGCTCCTCCGCCCGCGCGAGCTGCTCCCGCGTCGGCAGCAGCGCCGCCCGGTTGAGCAGGGCCCAGCCGTAGAACTGGGTGTTGGCCAGCTCGATCCGCTCGACGCCCCAGGAGACCCCGAGGGCCACGATGTCGTCGATGGAGTCGAGGTTGTGCCGGTGCAGAACGACGTTGAGGCCCAGCGCCAGGCCGGCCTGGCGTACAAGCGCGGCGGCGGCCTCCTTGGCGGCGAACGACCGCTTGCCCGCGATGAGGTCCGACTGGGCGGCGTCGCCCGCCTGCACCGAGAGCTGGACGCTGTGCAGCCCGGCGGCGACCAGCTCCGCCAGGCGCGCCTCGGTGAGGCCGACGCCACTGGTCACCAGCTGGCTGTAGATGCCCGCCCGCTCGGTGGCCTCGACGATCGCGACCAGGTCGCCGCGCAGCAGCGGCTCCCCGCCGGACAGGTGGGCGTGGACGACGCCCAGCTCGGCCGCCTCCGCCATGACGCGTTCCCAGTCCGCCGTGGCGAGCTCCCGGGAGCGGCTGATCAGCTCGGTCGGGTTGGAGCAGTAGGGGCAGTGCAAGGGACAGCCGTGCGTCAGCTCGGCCAGCATCGCCCACGGCGGGGGAGGTTTGAGCGGCGCGGGCTCCTGGGGCGCGGAGTGTCGTATCGCGGGCTCCTGGGGCGCGGAGTGTCGTATCCCGGGCTTCTCGGTCAACGGAGCCAGCCTTCCTTCTGGACGCGGCCGAGGAACTCGGGGACCTCCTCGGCGACCGGAGCCTCCGGGAACTCCCCGGCCAGCTCGGCGACGATCTCGTCCACGGTCCTCGTGCCGTCACACAGCTCGACGATGGAGGCGGCCTGGCCGTTCAGCACCACGACCCGCTCCGGCATGATCAGCAGGTCGGCCTCGCGGACGGCGTCGTAGCGGAGGACGACCGACGGCGCCAGCGCGGGCCGCCAGGAGGTCATTCCGACGCCCGATCGATCGCGTCGAGCAGCGACCAGAGCAGGTCGCACTTGAACCGCAGGGCCGCCACCGCGCTCTCCTGCTGCTCCTCGGTTCGCGCCCACTCCAGCACCAGCGGCAGGGCCTCGCCACTGTCCCGGCGCCCCTGGGTGACCCGGTTGCGGAAGTACTGCAGGCCCTCGGAGTCGATCCACGTGTAGTGCCGCTCGAACGCCTGGATCCGCGTCCGCATGATGTCGGGGGCGAACAGCTCGGTGAGGGAGGCGGCCACCGCCTCAAGCGGCGTGCCGAGGCGGCAGAGGTTCACGTAGCCGTCCACGGCCAGCCGTACACCCGGGAGAACGCCCTCGCCGGACAGAAGCGCGTCGCGGCTCAGCCCGGCGGCCTCGCCCAGGCGGAGCCAGCGCTCGATGCCGCCCTCGCCCGGCTCCGTCCCGTCGTGGTCGTGGATCCGGTGGATCCACATGCGGCGCAGCTCGCTGGTCTCCAGCTTGGACAGGATCAGCGCGTCCTTGATGGGGATGTGCCGCTGGTAGTGGAACCGGTTGAGGATCCACCTCCTGATCTCCTCCGGGCTCAGATCGCCCGCGTGCATCCGCACGTTGAAGGGGTGCAGGTGGTGGTAGCGCTCCTCGGGCACCGCCCGGAGCCGCTTCTCGAACTCCGCCGGGGTCCAGTTCACAGGTCGATCACCATTCCGTCCGCCGCCACCTCTACCCCGTAGCCGGCCAGCAGCCGGTGCTGCGGCGCGTCCGGGTCCAGTAGCGGGTTGGTGTTGTTGAGATGCGTGTAGAAACACCGGCCGGGCAGACCGGCCAGCATCGGAGCGGTCACCTCGATCGGAACGTGGCCCATCTGGGTCGCCGTCTTGGAGGAGATGCCCGTCCTGCGCGGCTCCTCGTCATCCCAGAAGGTGCCGTCGATGATCACGCAGTCGGCCTCCGCGAGCGCCTTCTCCAGCGCCGGGGGGAACGTGCCGACGGCGGGGGCGTAGACCACCGTGGCGCCGTCCGACAGGCGCAGCGCGCTCACCCAGCCGTCCTCCGGGCCGCCCTCAGGGGCGTAGCGCGGCCTCTTCCCCGACACCGGCACGGCGCTCACCTGCAACGACTCCCCCAGCGCGACGGGCTGCCCGAGGTCCTTCCAGACGAGTTCGGTGTACGGCGAGAGCACCTCCTCCAGCCGGAGCCGCTCTGTGAGGGCATGCCGTACGGCGGGGGTGGCGACGATCTCCACCTGGTCCGCCTCGCGGAGGCGGGCGATGCCCAGTGTGTGGTCGAGCTCGGCGTCGGTGAGGATGATCCCGGCGAGCGGCGTGTCCCTCAGCCCCGGCCCGGGGACCAGCCACTCGCTCGCCTCTATCTGGTCGCCGATGTCCGGGGTCGCGTTGACCACGTGGCATCGGCCGTCCGGCGTCCGGACCGCGAGGGAGGCGTGCCGGCGGCGCCACGAAGGATGTGCGCGTGCCCCGGCGCAGCCGGGACACGCGCAGTTCCACTGCGGAACGCCGCCGCCTGCCGCGGTGCCAAGTACCCGCAGGCGCACGGTGCTGTGTCACTCCAATCTCAGAGAGATCACTGAGAGATCGCTGAGAGCGGGCGACGACTACCTGGTGGCCAGGAAGTACGCCGACATCTCCATCGAGGCCTCGACGACCTGGTAGTCCGGCTTGTGCCAGGTCGTGTCCTCGCCACGGGTCTTGCGACGCTTGCCGTGGGCCCGCGGGGGCTGCTTGCTGCCCTGGTCCTTCTGCTCCGCCATGAGCGCACCTGCCTTCCATGAGATGGTTCTCATTTGTTATGGACCCTTACGATCAACTCGTCAAGAGGTCCGGGGCGAATACATCGGAGCTGTCAACGGGCATGCGGGTACGGTGACATCCGCCAACACAGCGTTCGCTGCTTTCATCGGAGGTGTTCGGGATGCGCCGGCGTACCAGAAAGCCCGGCGCGCGAAGGCCTCCCCGGGACGCCCCCCCCCCGTCGCCGTGATCATGCAAGGTTTCCCGGGAAGCTCGGTGACGTGGGATTCCCCGGATCGTGATCATGCATCGATTCCGCCGCACGCGTCCTGACCAGGGCCGACACTGTTCGTGATCATGCAGTGCCCGCCCCTCGGGTACACCCTCGTGATGCATGATCACGCCGGACAAAACGCCACGTAGGACGGTGCGTGCGGGAGCATGTGCATGATCACGCCGCAAGGGGGGCTCGGAAGGGCCCACACCTTCTTTCCGTGCTTGACCGGCGTTCTAGGCGGAGCCGGCCGTGTCGAGCTCGGCGGCGAGGCCGTCCCACGGGAGCCGGTCGGGCGCGGCCGCCCGACCCTCGGCGCAGTGCCGCCGGAAGTCGCACCAGGAGCACACCGGCCCGGGGCTGGGCGGGAAGATCGCGTCGATCTCCGGCGGGACCTGTGCCGGACCCTGCGCCTGACCTTTTGCCGGACCCTGCGCCTGGCCTTTTGCCGGAGCCTGCGCCGGGACCTGCGCTGGATTGCGCTTCGGGACCTGCGCTCCCGTACGGCTTCCGCTCCGGCCCGCCCAGGCGCGGTAGGCCTCGTCGGCGGCGGACGCCTCCAGGGCGATCTCCTCGGCCCTGCGGAGATGGCGGCCGAGAGACTCGTCAGTGTGCTCCCACTCGATGACGGCGCCGGTGGGCAGGTGGTGGAGCTCTACCTGGCGGGAGGTCCGGTGCATCATGCGTGACGCCGCGATGGCGTAGATCGCCAGGGCGATCGAGGATCGGGCGTCGTCGGTGGTCAACGACCGGCGGCCGGTCTTGTAGTCCACCACGACGAGCTCGTCGCCGCGCCGGTCGAGCCGGTCCACCCGGCCCGAGACCGCGATGACCGCCGTCCGCGTGGCCACCGTGCGCTCGACACCGACCGGGTCGTCCGAGGGATCAAGGGTCTTGACATATCCGGACACCATTTCGCGGGCGCGGTCGCGCCATAAGGCCGACTGCTCCTCGTCGCGGTAGCCCTCGGTGATCCAGCCGTTCGTCACCAGGATCGCCGCCATCAGCGGCGTGCGGCGCTCGTACGGCTCGCGCCACCATCCGGCCAGCGCGTTGTGAACCGACGCTCCAAGGCTGTTGTGGGCCCATGCGGGGCCCTTCTGCGGGGCGGGGCGGTCGAGGTAGGTGAAGCGATACCGCCGGGCGCAATCGAGCCACGAGTTGAGGCGTGACGGCGTGCAGGTGTAGAGCCGCCTCGGCATGCCGTCGAGGCCGAGCTGCTCCATCGTCCCTACTCGTCGAGGTCCAGCTTGATACCCGACACGCCGGTGCCGTCCACCAGCGGCGGCGGCTCGGGCGTGACGGTCCCGGTGAGCGACCCGGCGAGCCAGCCGTCGAACTGCGGCTCCAGATCGCCGATGAGGCCCTCCTCGCCGTGGGCCGGCAGGACCCGGGTCTCGTGCGGCAGCGTGAACAGCCGCTCGCCGATGGAGGTGAGCTGGTCGGCGAGCGCGGGATACTCCCCGCCGAGCTTGCCGGGGCCGTCCATCAGCAGCGTCTTGCCGGTGAAGACCGCGCCGAGCTCCTCGCAGTAGAGGGAGACGCCGCCCTGGGTGACACCGGGGGTCGCCAGGACCTCCAGCTCGACGTCGGCGACCGCGAACAGGCCCTCGTCCTCCATGTCGATGTCGGGCCAGGTGTCCTCCCAGGTCTGCCGCCACAGGCGCTTGTCCTTGGGATGAACGGCGATCACGGCCTCGTCCTTGGCTGCCACCTCGATGGCGGCGCCCACGTGGTCGGGCAGGCCGTGGGTGCAGATGACGGCGAGGATCTCGCGGTCGCCCACCTTCTCCAGGATCTTCTCGGCGTCCCGCGCGGGATCGATGACGATCACCTCGTCGTCGTCGCCCACGATCCAGGTGTTGTTCTCGACCTTGTGCTCGGCGTCGTCGATCTCGACGAGGCCGGAGGTCACCACTCGTTCGATACGCGCTGTCACGGCTCAGAACCCTACTATCCTCAGCGGATCAGCCGAGCCATCTAGCTCTCTCCGTTCAGACGGGGGGAGAACGCCCCGAACGGCAGGTCCAGTGCCTGGTCCTGGTCGCGCAGGTCGCGGAGCGAGAGATGGGCCAGCGCGATGAAGCACCCGGCCTCGGCGGGCCACGCGATCGTCCAGAGCCAGTTGCCGAGGGCCTCCCCGACGTAGACAGCCCGGTCGCCCGGCACGCTCCCCGCGCACCACAGGGCCGTCGGGTGTCCGCGAGCGTCGATCTTCGCGTGCGGCGGTCCGGCGTCGAACCCGGCTCCGGGATCCGGGCCGTGCAACCCCGCGAGGGCGGCTCCGAGCCCGACTCCGGGCTCCTCGGCGACGAGCAGCATGTCGGCGGGACCATGGGTGACCGACGGGCCGGTCAGGGCGACGACGCTGGCCCTGGCCCCGCTGCGCTCGTCTCCCACCTCGGCGAAGCCCGTCACCAGCCAGCCCGGCGGCAGGGGCCACGGGATCCACACGGGAACCCGGGCGGCCTGGCACAGGGCCTCGACGGCGGCCTGGGAAGGGCGCCGGGGAGGCTGGAAGGGCAGGACGTCCCCGTGCTGGTCACAGCGCCAGGCGCTCGACCAGACGCTCGGCTCGTGCAGCGGCCCGAAACACCGCGGACACGTGGGCGCGGTTCTCACAACTACTCACGGTGCTGCGGGGAGCCGCCCACGTCAAGGACATACTCGTTATCGAGCCGTAATCTTGGCATGTGCGGTTCATCAGATGTGTCGGAGCGATCATCGCGGACGGCGACGGCAGGCTCCTGCTGGTCCGCCGGGGACGCCCGCCGGGAGAGGGGCTCTGGTCGCTGCCCGGCGGCAGAGTTGAGGCGGGCGAGACCGACACGGAGGCCGTGCGCCGTGAGGTGCACGAGGAGACCGGTCTCGACGTGGCCGTCGGCGCCCTCGCGGGGACCGTCGAGCGTCCCGGGCCCGGCGGCGTGACCTACGAGATCCACGACTACCTGGCCACCGCCTCAGGCGGGCCGTTCCGCGCCGGTGACGACGCCGCCGACGCCCGCTGGTGTCACCCCTCCGATCTCGTACGGCTCCCGCTCACCGACGGCCTCCTCGACGCCCTCTCAAGCTGGGGGATCATCGATCCCCCAGGCTAGCGAGTCGGCCAACCGTCGCCGTGATCATGCAGGGTTTCCCAAGAAGCTCGGGGACGCGGCTTTTCCCGAATCGTGATCATGCGTGGATTCCACCGCACGGGGTCTGAACAGGGCCGACACTGTTTGCGATCATGCAGTGTCTCTCCACCGGGCACACCCCTCGTCGTGCATGATCACGCCGCACAAAGCGCCAGGTGGGACGGAGCGTGCGGGAACATGCGCATGATCACGCCGCACAAAGCGCCAGGTGGGACGGGGCATACGGGAACATGTGCATGATCACGCGGCAGGTCTGGGTGAGGGATCATCGATCTCCGGTTGTGACCGAGCTGCGCCAGATCGTCAGGTGATCGTCGGCATAGGTCGTCGACCGGCCGATCGCCAGCACGCGGCTCCCCGAGACGGCCACCGTGCCGAGCCACTGGGCGCCCGGGCCGCCGAGACCGTCCTGGGTGAGCGTCTGCCGGGCCCAGTCGAGGCCGTCCTCGGAGATCCACGCGGCGCTGTCGCCCTCCCCCGCCGGCCCGTGGGATCCGACGGCGACCAGTCCCTGGCCGGTGACGGTCAGATCGAGCACCACCGCGGCCTCCTCGGCGGGCAGCCAGCCGTACTCCCAGTGCGCGCCGTTGTCCGTGGAGACGGCGGAGAATGGGCGGACGCCGTCGTCGGTCATGGCGGTGCCGACCGCCACGACGCCCGACTTGGTCGCCACGACGTGCCGCAGGCCCGCCGAGCGCGCGTCCGCGGGGACGACCCGGCTCTTCGACATCCAGTTGAGGCCGTCGGGCGAGACCCATACGACGCCGGTCTCCCGGTCGGCCGTACCCGACCCGCCGACCGCCATGAAGCCGGACGGCGTGGCGGTGACATCGCTGATGCGCACCCCCGCTCCCCCGGCGGGCATGCTGGCGGGCGCCGACCGGGTGAAGCGCTTGAGGTCGGGGCTGAACCAGAGGGCGGGCAGCGTTCCGGTCGCGCCACGGTCCTCGCCCACGAGGACGTAGCCCTTCCGCCCGGCCGTGACGACATGGGGCGCCAGCAGGAAGTGCCCGGCGGGGACGTCTATGGCCGGGCCCGGCCTCCAGGTCCTGCCGTCCGCCGAGGTCACGAGCAGCGGCCGGGTGACCGCCGGGTCGGTCATCGTGCCGCCGACCGCCAGCCATCCCTTGGAGCCGTGCGCCACTCCGCTCAGCGCCTGCCGGCCGGGGCCGCCGAGCAGGTCGGGGAAACCGGCGTCCTTCCAGTTGGCCCCGTTGTTCCCGCTGGTCCAGATCGCGGCGTCGCCGTTGGCCGAGCCGACCGCGACGAACGCGCCGCCCGCGGCCGCGACGTCGGCGGTGTCCCTGGCGAGGCGGTTCAGCCCCGCGATGGCCTCCAGCGGTACGGCCCTGGCCGACTTGCCCTTCTCCGCCGCCATGAGAACGGGCAGATTCTCCACGTCGCCCGGGCCGCGCTTGTCGCCGCCCGCGACGAGCACGCCCGTGTCGGTGATGGTGAGCCCCCGCAGCGTGCCCGGGATCTCGCCCAGGTCCGCGCTCTTGGTCCACTTGTGACCGTCGTCGCTGGTGAAGACGGCGTACTTCTCCCAGGCCGATTCGGTGACGGCCGCGATCCCCGCCGCCGACGACGCGAGGCCGCGGACTCCCGTGCCTTCGGAGCTGAGGTGCCCGATGACCCCGCACTGGCTCCAATGGGCGCCCTCCGGCGAGCAGTAGACGCCCACATCGCCAGCCGCCGACTTCTGCCGTGTCGGGACCAGGACGAACCCCTTCCTGGTCGCCACGAGCGCGCCCGGCTCCGGCCGCACGTCGGCGAGCGCCGCGGCCGTGCGCAGCCAGCTCCGGCCGCCGTCGTCCGACCGCAGGATCACCGAGACCGTGTCGCCCGATCCGGGATCGGCCAGCGCCACCACCTGGTTTCCGCGCGCGACCACGGCCCGCATTCCCCGCACCTTGTCCGGCGTGCCGATCTGGTCGGTGTCCACCCTCGACCAGCTCTTGCCATCGGGCGAGACCCAGGCCACCGGGCCCGCCGTGCCGTCTCCCAGGATCGTGGAGCCCACGGCGACGAAGCCGGTGGAGGTCCTGGCGAGATCGGCGATCCGGTCCTGGCTCCAGAAGGCGGTGAGCCCGGCCGGGTCCACCGCGGTCCACGACCTGCCGTCCGTGGACACCCACATCCCCCGGGCGGCCGGACCGGCGGATCCGGGGGCGTCGGTCCCGACGGCCAGCCAGCGCCCGCCGCCCCCGGTGACCCGGCCGACGGCGCCCGCGCTCGGTTCGTATCCGGCCGGGCCGGCGACCCGGCCCAGCTGCCAGTCCTTGCCGCCGTTCGGGGAGACGAGGAACAGCGGCCTCGGGAGAGGGCTCGTGGTGTCGCTGCCCACCGCGACGACCGTCGAGCCGACCGACGTGATCGCGTTGAGCACCTGGCTGGAGCCGTTGCCGGGCAGGCCGGGCGCGGCGAACGCCGCGTCGCCGGACTGGCCGTCCCCGGCCGCCAGCCGAAGGCCCGTCGTGGACGGGGTTCTGGCCCAGTTGACGACCCCCACGCCCAACAGGCCGGCCGCGATCAGGACCAGCGCGATGAGGACGGGCGTCACCAGCCTCCCGGGCCGGATTCGGCGTGGCGGAAGGACCCGCCGGTGGCGGCGTGTCCCGCCCCCTTTCGGCGGGCCAGTGGCCACCAGCACGTCCGGTTTGGCGGGCCTGCCTCCCGGTGGACGCCCGATTCGCTGCACCGGCTCCGGAACAGGCTCGTCCAACTCCCCGGAGACCGGGTGATGCGCCGGCTGATGCTCGGGCTGTCCCGGCCGCCTGGAACCGGGCTGGTGACCCCACCCCTGGGTCCGCTCAGGGTCGGACTGTTCGAGGTGCCCCGGCACAGACTGCTGCTGCGGCCACCCGGTTCCGGACTGGTGTCCCTGTTCGGGGACGGGCTGTTCGTGTCCGGGCGCGGACCGCTGACCCGGCTGTCCCGGCCACCCCGCACCAGGGTCGTGCCCCGGCTCGTCCGGCCACCCGGTGCCGGGATGGTGGCCCGGCCAGGGTGCCTGTTCGGGCTCGGCCGGGATCTCCGGGCGCATCCGGATGCCGCCGGACGAGTCCCCCGCACGGTGACGTGGGCCCTGCTCCGGCGGCGGACTGATCCGGGACTGCTCGCTCCCCGAGGAGCCATGCGCCGCGTCCCGGGAGGGGCCACGCGAAGGATCGCCCCAGGACTCACGGGAGGGATCACGCGGGGAAGGGTCTCCGGGGGCGCCGTCGGAGGGGCCGCTCGAAGCGTCGTCGCGGGAGGAGCCGCTCGGAGGGTTGCGTAAGGGGTCGCTCGGAGGTGTACGTAAGGGGTCGCGCGAGGGGTCACGCGGCGGGTACGGCGAGCGGCGCGCCCTTCTGGAGGGCATGGTCGACTCGGGGTCTTCGCTCGGGGTGCCGGACGGCGTTCGCGGCGGGCCGGAGGCGACGAGCTTGTCCGGCCGGTTCACCAGCCGCCGTGGCCTGCCGTCGGCCGATTCGGCGGGCTTTGGCGGGGCCGCCGCCGAAGGGCCGCCGGGCTCCTGCGCACGGCTGTGGCGAGGCTCGGGCGAGCCGTACGGCGCGGAGTAGGGCCGCCGCCCGCTGCGCGGGCCGTGCTCGGTCTCGGGCACAGACCCGGACGAAGTCCGGGGGGCGGACCCACGCGCGGACCCCTGCCCGGAGCCGGACACGGAGCCGGAGCCGGACACGGAGCCGGACGGAGGCCCGGACGCGGGATCGGACTCGGACCCGCCGGCGGACTCTCGGGCGGCCCCGGAGGCGGGGTCTGGCTGGGATCCGGGGGCTGGGGCCGGCTGGGGCGACCAGGTGTGCCCGGGAGGCTCAGTGTCCTCCGGATCTTCCGAGTCGTCCGGGACGGGCGCGCCGAATGGGGGCAGAGCCCACGGGGAGGGTCCCGGCGGGGAATGGTGCAGCGCCGGAGGCGACGCGTGCTGCGGCGGGGACTCCTCCTGGCTCTGGTCGTCGGCGGCGTGCCGGCGGTCGCGCTCGTGGGGGCCCGAGGACACGCCAGTACCTCCTACCTCTGGCCCAGAGGGGTTGTTCCGGACCGTTCCACCTCTTGTACGGCAAAGCGGACGCGATCATTTTGATACCCCATCACCATCCCAGAGCAACACGGGAACGCCGACGCGAACAGACCTCTCTAGTCAGATTTATCGGGAGACCGCCTGAATTGCCCTCTTTCGGGCGATTATTACTACGGCAAAGCCGTACACGGCGAACTGCACGACCGTTCCGGCGATGGACTGCCACGGCAGCGCGCCTTGCTGAAGGGCGCTCCCGAGGTCGCCGGAAGCGGCGGTGAGGCCGAACGCCACCACGTTGTTGGTCACGTGCAGCGCTATGGGCGCCTCAAGTCCTCCGGTGCGGACCGCGAGCCAGCCCATCAGGACTCCGAATCCGAACACGTACCCGATTCCCCAGTCGGTGTAGCCGTGCAGCGCGGCGAAAGCGGCCGAGCCCAGGAGGATGCCCGGCCACGGGTTCTTCAGGTAGGCCCCGAACGCCTGAAGGATCCAGCCGCGGAAGATGTACTCCTCGGCCGCCGCCTGGAAGGGGACCAGCAGGAGGATGACGACGATCGCGGGCAGGAAGCGGTCCCACCCCGCCCAGCCGTAGCCGGGGTCCGCCCCGGTCAGCACGAGCGTCACCGTCTCCGCGACCTGCGCCAGCGCGACCGCCACAAGGGCCACCAGGACGCACGTGGCGAGCCACCCCCAGCGGAGCCGGAAGGCGACCGACGAGAGCGTCCCAGGCGGCCGCCGCTGGATCACCCATGCCGCGCCGTACACCAGCGGGATGGCGAGGGCGAGCAGGCCAAGCTGGAACCCAAGGTCCAGGAGGGGATCGGTGAAGAACCGCGTGCCGTCCCGCGCCAGCGAGAGGTGGACGATCACGGAGAGGACCGAGGCGGCCAGGACCATCGCGAGCGACACGACGATGAATCCGGCGACGATGGCGAGTGAGCCGACGATCGGCCGCCACCAGCGATGCGCCGCCGTACGGGCCAGCCGGTCGTAACGGGTCCCCGGAGGCGGCGGCACCGCCCACGGCAGCCGCGCCGGCGCCTGCCACGGGTGGGCCGCCCCCGGGTACGACCCACCCGGATAGGCCGCCCATGGATGGGGTGACTGCGCCGGGTACGGCCCGCCATGCTGAGGCTCCCCCGGGTACAGCCGGCCCTGCTGAGGCTGAGCCCCGTACGGGTGGCCCGGCTGGGGCTGCCCCGGATACGGCTCACCCGCCGCGTACGGCAGGCCTGGCTGAGGCTCGGCCGGGTGATGAGGCTGAGCCGGATGGCGCTCCGGCGCTTGCGGGTGCGGCCAGGCCCGGTCCGGCTGTGGTTCGCTCATGGATCCATTGTTCGCAACGGCTCCTCGCCCCAGCGCGACGCCCCTGCCATGCGCGTGGCAACACTCCCCTCCACGTCTCCGGCCATGTGCGTAGAAGTCTCCGGCCATGTGCGTAGAAGTTCACAGACACCAGGCGGCGAAGGCAGTTCACTCGGGAAAGCACCCACCGAAATCATCCCAGGAGCACGCGAAATGAGCCGGCTAGGACCCATGTATACGCTGGCCGCGGGCGCGGTGATCGCCGTCGCCCTCGGAGCGGCCAGCTTGAAGGCGGCGCCTGTCATCCAGCAGGTCGCGGCGCAGGAAGACACGTCGCAGACGGCGTCGTCTCCCGCCGAGGCGTCCGCGAGCGCCACGCCAGAGGCCTCGGAGACACCCACGACACCCACGCCGACCACAACCGGCACCGCGACGCCTGCCGACACGACGCCGAAGAAGGCCGACTACGCGGGAGTCGCCCAGGGCAACGGCGGCCTCGTCGCGATCGCCGTCCGGAACGGCAAGGCGGTCGCGTACTTCTGCGACGGCCACATCGAGGCGTGGCTGAAGGGCACCGCCGAGAACAACACGATCACCCTCGAAGGCAGGGACTCGCTGATCACGGCGGCGCTCGGCGGCGGCAGGGCGCAGGGCAGGCTGCAGGTCGGCCACGCGAAGTGGCGGTTCGTCGCCCCCGTGGTGAAGAAGCCGTCCGGCCTCTACCGGGCCACCGCGATCGTCCGCGGCGCGAAGATCGTCGGCGGCTGGATCGTCCTCCCGAACGGCCAGGAGGTCGGGCGTGTGGCGATCGGCGGCAACGGCGAGCCCGCTCCTCAGTTCACGCCGGGCAGCCCAGTCGACTACTACGGGATCCCGCTACGGCCGCAGGACCCCGACTACTTCATCGACGAAGTCACCCCCTGACCGCCTGGAGCCCCCCATGAACGACACCCACGTCACCCCCAAGCAGAGCGTCGCTCCGCTCCTTGTGCCGCTGGTCGTCGGCGGCCTGGTCGCCGTCGCGCTCGGCGTGTACGGCAGGGCGCACGCCCCCACCGGGTTCGCCGTCGGCGTGGCCGGGTTCTCCGGGCCGCTGGCCATGAAGGCCTGGCTCACCACCGGCGCGGCCCTCCTCGCGATCGTCCAGGTGCTGTCCGCCATGGCGATGTGGGGCAAGATCAAGGTCAGTGCAGCCTGGGTCGCGCTCCTGCACCGCTGGTCGGGCCGGATCGCGTTCCTGCTGACGATCCCCGTGGCGTTCCACTGCCTGTACTCGCTGGGCGCGCAGTACGACGTGCCCCGCGTGATGATCCACTCGCTGCTCGGCTGCTTCTTCTACGGCGTCTTCACCGCGAAGATGCTGGCGCTGCCCCGGCGCGGCCTGCCTGGCTGGACGCTGCCGGTCCTCGGCGGCCTGGCCTTCACCGCGCTGATCGGTCTCTGGCTGACCTCGTCGTTCTGGTTCTTCACCACGATCGGCGTGCGGTTCTAGGGCGCTCCGCGCCAGATCACGAAAGACGTCTCTCCTGGTCAGACCGCACCACCGGGAAGGTGTGCATGATCACGACATGGGTTGGCGCAGGTCGGGGCGGGTCACGGGGAAAGTGAGCATGATCACGGCAAGGGGGGAGCGGGAGGGGTGAAGGAGGTCGGCCGGGGGAGGCCGGCGGCGCGGCCCTTGGCGGCGACCACGAGCGCCATCTTGCGCGAGGCCTCGTCGATCATCTCGTCGCCGAGCATGACGGCGCCCCGCTTCTCGACCGTCGTGTAGTAGTCGTAAGCGTCGAGGATGAGCTCGGCGTGGTCGTAGTCCTCCTGCGACGGCGCGAACACCTCGTTGGCGGCCTCCACCTGCGAGGGGTGCAGCACCCACTTGCCGTCGAACCCGAGCGCGGCGGCCCGGCGGGCCACTCTGCGGAAGCCGTCCAGGTCGCGGATCTGCAGGTACGGCCCGTCGATCGCCTGGAGATCATGAGCGCGGGCGGCCATCAGGATCCGCATGAGGATGTAGTGATAGGCGTCGCCCTCGCCGTACCCGGGCGGCTGCTCCCCCACCACCAGCGTCCGCATGCCGATCGAGGCCATGAAGTCGGCGGGGCCGAAGACCAGCGTCTCCAGCCGCGGCGACGCGCCCGCGATGTCGTCCACGTTGACGAGCCCGCGGGCGTTCTCGATCTGGGCCTCGATCCCGATCCGGCCCTCGGGCAGCCCGGTGGCCCGCTCGATCTGGCCCAGCAGGGTGTCGAGCCAGGCCACGTGGGAGGCGTCCTGGACCTTCGGCAGCATGACGCAGTCGAGCCGGTCCCCCGCGCTCTCGACGACCTCGATGACGTCGCGGTAGGTCCACTCGGTGGTCAGGTCGTTCACCCGGACGACGACGGTCTTTCCCGTCCAGTCGCCCTCGCGGAGCGCGCCGGCGACGTTCTTGCGCGCGTCCTCCTTCGCGCCGGGCGCGACGGAGTCCTCCAGGTCGAGGAACACCTCGTCGGCCGCCAGACCCTGGGCCTTCTCCAGAAACCGGGGGTTGCTTCCGGGCACCGCGAGGCAGGAACGTCGAGCACGCATGGCCACACGCTAGCGAGGGTCGCCCCAATCGTCGCGTCCGGGGGGGCGCGGCACCGCCTTCGTAGGCGGCCTTCGTAGGACCACCACAAGTGCCGCACGCGGAGCGGCCCTCTTTCGCTTGTACGGCAGGTCAGCCCCTGTCGATTCACTACAAATCAGGCCAAGTGTTCTTGGCTCCGCCCTCGTACGGCTTTCGCCACGGCCGGCGAACAATGGACAGCGGTAAAAGGGTCCTCCGCGCTGGGACAGGCGGAGGCAACGAGTGAAAAGGGAGCCAGCGATGGCCAACGCCGCCACGGGGGGCCGCCCCGCCGTACTGTCCGACCTCATTCCCGCCATCCCCGAGATTTCCGCCATGTCAGGAACGGCGCGGGCCCGCGTCCGGGACGCCGCACTGATCGTCGCGGGTGCCGCGTTGACCGGCCTGGCGGCGCAGCTCAGCGTGCCGGTGCCCGGCTCCCCGGTTCCGGTGACCGGCCAGACCTTCGCGGTCGTGCTTGCCGGCGCCGCGCTGGGCCTCAACCGGGCGGCGCTGAGCATGGCGTTCTACGCGATCGCGGGTGTGGCCGGGGTGCCGTGGTTCGTCGGGGGCAGCCACGGCTTCGGCGGCGCGACCTTCGGTTACGTCCTCGGGTTCATCGCGGCCGCCGCTCTCGTGGGCTGGCTCGCCGAGCGCGGCGGCGACCGCACGGTGGCCCGCACGGTCGGGACCATGGTCCTCGGCAACCTGGTGATCTACGCCTTCGGGCTTCCCGTGCTCATCGCGGTGACGCACATGGACCTCGGGACCGCCCTCGTCGAGGGTGCCGCGAAGTTCCTGATCGGCGACGCCCTGAAGATCGCCATCGCGGCCGGCCTCCTGCCCGCCGCGTGGTGGCTGACCCGCCGTTAGGCCAGATCTCCCGGGTCAGAGCTCCGCGAGGAACGCCGGGACGCGGTCCCGCATGAGGTCCGCCGGAGGACTGCCGTCGTGGAAGAGGATCGCTCCCATGCTCGGCCGGTCGGGCCGTGTGAAAGGCTGCCGGCATGAGCCTGCCGCTGATCGAAGAGGGCGCGAAGAAGTCCGGCATCCTGTGGATCGCGCTTCCCTCCGGCAGGCGGCTGGCCTGGCACGCGTGGCACGACGGCGCCATCTACGTCGTGACGGGCGGCGGCGAGCAGGACCTGCCCGGCCTGGTGGAGGCCGCCGAGGTCGAGATCATCCTTCGCAGCAAGGACAACGGGGCCGAGCTGGTCCGGTTCCCGGCCTCCGTCGAGGTCGTCGACCAGGCGGAGGCGGCCGAGGCAGTGGCCGTGCTGGCCAAGGAGCGCCTCAACGCCCCCGACGCGGCCGGCCTGGTCAGCCGCTGGGCCGCCCACTCGGCAGTCGTACGGCTGACGCCTCGGGAGCCGTAGCCGCGGCGGGCGAGAGCCGTACGGTAACGGACTGGGCGATCAGGGCGCCCGTGAGGACGATGACCCCTCCGGTGATCTGGGCGGCGCCGAGGTGCTCACCCAGGAGGACCCAGGCGATGACGGCGCCCGCGATGACCTCCACCGACGCGACCGTGGCCCCGACGGCGGCCGACAGGCGGCGGACCGCGGTGACCCCCGTGACGTACGCCGCGACGGTGGCGATCAGGATCAGCCAGACAGTGGCGCCGAGCACCGGCAGGGTGTGGCCGCCGAGGGTGGCGGCTCCGGCGAACGCTGACCAGGGGATCTGCCACGGCCGGGAGATTGGCAGGAGGACGACCGCCGACCCCGCCATGCCCCACGCGATGAGGCCCAGCGTGTCGACGTCGTCCGAGAAGGAGTCGCTCAGCAGGAAGTAACCGGCGCAGCAGGCGGACGCGATCACGGCCAGCAGGAGGCCGAGGGCGTCCAGCCGCAGCCCCTCCCAGACCTGCACGACGATCGCCAGGCCGACCACCGCGATGAGCGCGCCGAGGTAGGCCGTTCGCGGCAGCCGTACCCGCCGGACGAACCGCACCCAGAGCGCCACCATCACCGGCGAGGTGTACTCGATGAGCAGCGTGACGCCGACCGGCAGCCGCGTGATGGCGAGGAAGAACAGGGCCTGCACGGCCGCCACCGCCACGACGGCGTAGGCCGCGAAGAACAGCAGCCGGTCGCGCGGGATGCGCAGGGCACGCGGGCGGGCGATCGCGAGCACGACGAGGAGGATCAGGCCCGCTCCGGCCATCCGGACCCAGACGGCCTCGAGCGGCGTGAGTCCGGCGGCTCCGAGGAATTTCGCCATCGGACCCGAGAATCCGAAGCACAGGGCAGAAACGACCGCGATCCCCAGACCCACAGCCTTCACCGTCCATGTAATTACTGTTGAAGGCCTTTGATCCTGTCATATCAGCAAGTTGCTCGCATCTCCGCGTAACCTGACAGCGTGGATCGGATCTTCGTGGCCCGGCTGGCCGGGCTCGCGGTCTTCGATCCGGCCGGAGACAAGATCGGCCGGATCCGGGACGTCGTGGTCTCGCTGCGCGGCCCGCTGCCGCCGCGGGTCCATGGCTTCGTGGTCGAGGTCCAGCCACGCCGCCGGGTGTTCCTGCCGATCACCCGCATCACGAGCATCGAGGCCGGCGCGGTCATCTTCACCGGCAAGCTCAACATGCGCCGGTTCGAGCGGCGGGACGCCGAGACGCTCGCCATCGGGGAGATGCTCGACCTCGGCGTCGAGTACAAGGGCGAGCCGGTGACCGTGCACGACCTCGCCATGGAGCAGCCGCGGCCGTCCGAGTGGCTGATCTCCAAGGTGGCCGTCCGGCGCGGGTCCCGGCGCAGGGGCGAGACGCTCATCGTCGACTGGGACGAGGTCACCGGGTTCGGGGTCACCCAGAAGGACCAGGGCGCGGCCAACCTGCTCGCCGCCTTCGAGACGCTGCGCCCGGCCGACCTGGCCAACATGCTGCACGAGCTGCCGCGCAAGCGGATGGCCGAGGTCGCCTCCGCGCTCGACGACGACCGGCTCGCGGACGTGCTCGAAGAGCTCCCCGAGCGCGACCAGGTGATCGTGCTGAGCCAGCTCCACCGGGAACGGGCCGCCGACGTGCTGGAGGAGATGGCCCCCGACGACGCCGCCGACCTGCTCCAGGAGCTCCCGAGCGACCAGGCGGAGTCGCTGCTGCGGCTGATGGTGCCCGAGGAGGCCGCCCCCCTGCGGCGGCTGCTGACGTACGACGAGGACACGGCCGGCGGCATGATGACCACCGAGCCGGTGATCCTGCCGCCCAACGCCACCGTGGCGGAGGCACTCGCGCACATCCGGCAGCGGGAGCAGACCCCGGCGGTCGCCGCCCAGGTGTACGTCACCCGGCCGCCGACCGAGACCCCGACCGGGCGGTTCCTGGGCGTCGCCCACTTCCAGCGGCTGCTCAGAGAGCCGCCGTCGACGCTGCTCGGGGCCGTGATAGACATCAGCGTGGATCCGATCAGGCCCGAGCTGACCGTCACGGAGGTGGCGGCCTACCTCGCGACGTACAACCTGGTCGCGATCCCCGTCGTGGACGAGCTCGGGCGGCTGCTCGGCGCGGTGACCGTCGACGACGTGGTCGACCACATGCTGCCGGCAGACTGGCGGGAGAGACATTGACCGAGCGCCTCGACCAGCCCCGCGAGCTGACCACCCGCTTGCGGCCGTACTACGACCCGGAGGCGTTCGGACGGCTGTCGGAGCGGATCGCGCGGTTCCTCGGCACGGCCCGCTTCATCGTCTACATGACCGTGTTCGTCGGGTGCTGGATCCTGTGGAACGCCCTGGCGCCGCACAAGTTCGACCCGTACCCGTTCATCTTCCTCACGCTCATGCTCTCCCTCCAGGCGTCGTACGCGGCGCCGCTGATCCTGCTCGCGCAGAGCCGGCAGGCCGACCGCGACCGGGTCCAGTACGAGCAGGACCGGATGACGGCCGAGCGCGACCAGGCGGAGATCGAATACCTCACCAGGGAGATCGCGAGCCTGCGCATCGCCCTCAGCGAGGTCGCCACCAGGGACTACATCCGATCCGAGCTCCAGCGGCTCCAGGACGAACTCGGCGGGAAGGCCACCTCTCCGTAACCGGCGCGGGAACGCGCCCCACCCGGTGGTCAGAGGACCTCGGCTGAGTCCATAGCATGGATCCATGGCACCATCCCCAGAACTGGTAACGGCTGCGCTGGCGACGGTCAACGATCCGGAGATCCGCCGGCCGATCACCGACCTTGACATGGTCAAGAGCGTCGACATCTCCCCGGACGGGGTGGTGCGCGTCGGCGTGTTCCTTACCGTCGCGGGCTGCCCGATGCGGGACACCATCACGCGCGACGTCACGGCCGCGGTCTCCAAGCTCGACGGCGTCACCCGTGTCCACGTGGACATGGACGTCATGAGCGCCGAGCAGCGCAAGACCCTGCAGACCAAGCTGCGCGGCGACCGGGGGCCGGAGAAGGAGATCCCGTTCGCCAAGCCGGGGTCGCTGACCCGCGTGTTCGCGGTCGCCAGCGGCAAGGGCGGCGTCGGCAAGTCGTCCGTCACCGTCAACCTCGCCGCCTCGATGGCCGCGTCCGGCCTCAAGGTCGGCATCGTGGACGCCGACATCTACGGCCACTCGGTGCCCCGCATGCTCGGCGTCAGCGAGCGGCCGACCAAGGTCGAGGACATGATCATGCCGCCGCTGGCGCATGACATCAAGGTCATCTCGGTCGGCATGTTCAAGCCCGAGGGCAACACTCCGGTGGTCTGGCGAGGCCCCATGCTCGACCGGGCGCTGCACCAGTTCCTGGCCGACGTCTACTGGGGCGACCTCGACGTCCTGCTCATGGACCTGCCCCCGGGCACCGGCGACATCGCGATCTCGGTTGCCCAGCGGATGCCGTCGGCGGAGATCCTGGTCGTCACGACCCCGCAGCAGGCGGCCGCCGAGGTCGCCGAGCGGGCCGGCTCGATCGCGGCGCAGACCCACCAGCAGATCGCGGGCGTCATCGAGAACATGGCGTGGCTGCCCTGCCCGCACTGCGACGAGCGCATCGCGGTCTTCGGCGAGGGCGGCGGCCAGACGGTGGCCGACGCGCTGACCCGCACGCTGGGCTCCCGGGTGCCGCTGCTCGGCCAGGTGCCGATCGACCTGCGGCTCCGCGAGGGCAGCGACGAGGGCAAGCCGCTCGTCCTGACCGACCCCGACGCACCGGCCGCGGCCGAGCTGCGCCGGATCGCGGCGGGCCTGAGCAAGAAGTCCACCAGCCTCAAGGGCCTGAAGCTGGACATCTCGCCCGCCGCCAGACACTGACAACACGCCCGGCCGTGCCGAGCCTCACTCCGGGCCGGCTGCCCCACCCGCGCCCCCGACCGGCTCCGCACGCTGGACGGGCATCGCGCTGGTGGGCCGTACGGGTAGCGGGCAATCGTCGCCATGCGTCGCTGACGCGTTCGCCCGCTCTCGGTCCTCCGCCTGGGCGAGGGTCAGGTCGCCTCGCTGTCGTACGGCGGGATCTCGCCGAACGACAGCTCGGGCTCGGCGGCCGCCTGGATGTACGGTTCCGGGGCGGCGGGCGCGTTCCAGTCGTTCTCGAGGTCGTCGAGCAGGTGTTTCCGCACGAAGGTCTTCGGGTTCAGGTCGGCCGGGTCGAAGTTGGAGAACTCCGGCCCGAGGTTCGCCTGAAGATCCGCCTTGGCGTTGTTGGCCATCTGCCGTAGCTGCCGCAGCGTCCGGCCCGCCTGCGACGCCGCCTGCGGCAGCTTGTCGGGGCCGAAGACGAGCAGGGCGATCACCACGAGCGCCAGAAGCTCCGGCCAGCCCAGTCCGAACACGGTGATCTCCTTCTGAGGCGATGACTGGTTTCAGCCTAATCGGTCACGAGGGCTGGGCGGTCGGGGCAGGGGCCGCTCCGATGGTCACCGCGGCGACCTTCTCCTGACCGTCGTGCTGGAACTTGATGGTCACCCTGTCCCCGGGGGCCTTGCTCCGGATCGTGACGATCAGCTCCCGGCTGTCGCCGACCGGGTGGCCGTCGACCTCAAGGATGATGTCCCCGGCCCGCAGGCCCGCCTGGTCGGCCGGGCCGCCGGGCGTGACCGGCGCGGCCCCGCCCTCGGCCTGCGTCGCGATCCGCACTCCCGTGCCCTGGTAGCCCTGGTCGATGGTGATCCCGATCCGGGAGGTCCTCGCCGTGCCGGTGCTGATCAGCTCCTGGGCGATCCGGCGGACGTGGTTGACGGGGATCGCGAAGCCGAGGCCGATGCTTCCGGCCTGCTGGCCCGCCGGCGCGCCGCCGACCGTGGCGATCGCCGAGTTGACGCCGATCACCTCGCCGGCCGCGTTGACCAGCGGCCCACCCGAGTTGCCGGGATTGATGGCGGCGTCGGTCTGGATCGCGTTGATCAGCGCGTAGTCCGAGCCGGTCGAGCCGCCCGCCTCCACGGGACGGTTGAGCGAGCTGACGATGCCCGTGGTGACGGTGCCGGACAGGCCGAGCGGCGAGCCGATCGCGATGACCGGATCGCCCACGACCACACTGTCGGAGTTGCCGAGAGGAAGCTCCGGGGCGGTGACCGGGGCGTCGGGCTTGACAACGGCGATGTCCGAGTTCGGGTCCCGCCCGACGACCCTGGCGCCCGTCGAGCTGCGGTCGTTGTAGCGGATCCGGATCTCGCCGCCGTCTCCGGCGACGGCGACCACGTGGTTGTTGGTCACGATGTAGCCGCCCTTGATGACGAACCCCGACCCCGTGCCCGCCTCCGCGCTGCTCTTGACCTCGAGGGAGACGACGCTGGGCAGAACCTTGGCCGCCACCCCGGCGACCGACTCCGGGGCGCGGCCCGTCAGAGCGCTCGGCGGCGCGCTGAGGGTGTATCCGGGGTCGGTGCCCGCCGGGGGACGCGTCAACAGGAACGTGCCCCAGCTCGCGACGCCGCCCGACACGAGCGCGATGACCACGGCCAGGGCGGCGTAGAGCCCCACCCGGCGCGGGGCGGGAGCCGTACCGGCCAGTGGCGGGGGAGGCGGCGCCCAGCCCGGGCCCATGCCGTACGCGCCCTGCGGCGGGTTCGCGGGGTAGAAGTCGGGCCGGTCCGACGCGTCATAGGGACGCGTTTGGTCGGTCATCGGGGAAACTCCTCGCACGACGGGCTAGCTGTAAGGCCCGATCGTATGCGGTCTCCCCGTATCAGCGCGAAGGCTCCGGGGTGACGCTGTGTGACGGCGTGGGGGACGTCTTCACCAGTGGCGCCTGGTTGAAGAGCACCACCGGCGACGGGTCCTGGTGGGCGGCCGAGCCGCCGACCATGAACATCGTGCCGAGCGCCACGGCCGCCGAGGCCACTCCCACCGCGACGTAGCCCGCCCGTCTCGTCCGGGTCGAACGCCCGGGCCCGGATGAACCGGACACACGCCGTGGCCGGTTGTCCAGCGGGGCGATGCCGTGCATTCCGGGCAGCCCGTTGGAGGCGAAGGCCGGGTGGTCGGGAAAGGGCCGCATTCGTGGCGGCAGCGGCCCTCCGGGCTCGGACATGCGGAGCAACGACATCGTCAGGTCCACCGGCATGGCCGGCGGGTCCATCGACCGCAGGCGGCTCTTCAGCGTCCGCAGCGCGTCGACCTCGGCGCGGCAGTCCGCGCAGAATGTCAGGTGCGCCAGCGCCCGCTCCCGGTCGTTGTGACCCAGCTCGCCGTCGATGAGCGCGGAGACGCGCTCCCCAAGATGACTCATAGCCCCTCCCTGCTGAACGAAGGGGGGAATTGATCGCCGTTCCTGTTGGTGGAGGGCGACCGGTGCTCCAGCGCCTCCCGCAGTTGCGCCCGGCCGCGGTGGATGCGGCTGCGCACGGTGCCGAGCTTCACGCCGAGCGTCGCGGCGATCTCCTCGTAGGACAGCCCCTCGATGTCGCACAGCACCACGGCCGCCCGGAACTCGGGCGCGAGCGCGTCGAGCGCCGCCTGGATGTCGGGCTCCAGATGCGCGTCGTCGTACGCCTGCGCCGGCGAGGGCTCGCGGCCGTGCAGCCGCTCGGCGGCGTCGTCCGCCAGGCCCTCGAAGCGGATGCGCTGCTTGCGCCGCGCCATGTCGAGGAAGAGGTTCGTCGTGATCCGGTGCAACCAGCCCTCGAAGGTGCCGGGCGTGTAGCTCGACAGGGACCGGAACACGCGGACGAAGACCTCCTGCGTGAGGTCCTCCGCATCGTGCACGTTGCCGGTCAGGCGGTACGCCAGCCGGTACACCCGTGCGGAATGCGTTCGGACGACCTCCTCCCAGGTGGGAGGCGTCCAGCCGGACACTGTAGTCTCCGCCTGGTGGTCGTGGTCGTCCACCGGCATTCCTCTCTGCAGGATCGTCGCTACAGCCATAGTGCCTGGTTTCGCCCCTTCCTGCGCACCGCGAGCCGAGCGGCCTTACACAAAGACCGTTCAAAGCGTGCAACGTCCCCGTTGTGGCGTGAGTTCCCGTTCCGGGCCGACTCCCCTAGGCTGCGACCAACATGAAGCAGGGGAGGGAGAGGCCGATGGCGACACCGGCCAGCCTGGAGTACGCGGAGGACTTCGTCCCGGAGGACGACATCCTGCGGACCGCACGCCAGCGTGGCATCGAGGTGGGAGCGCCCCCGATCCTGCCCGGGTGCGGGGCGGCGCTCTGCTTCCTCGCGACCGTGGTCAACGCCCGCTCGGTGGTCGAGGTCGGCACCGGCTGCGGCGTCTCCGGGCTGTGGCTGCTTCGCGGGATGCGCCCGGACGGCACGCTGACGAGCGTGGACGTGGAGCCCGAGCACCAGCGCATGGCGCGGCAGACGTTCGCGGAGGCCGGATACTCCGGCAGCCGCATCCGCCTGATCGGCGGCCGGGCCCTGGACGTGCTCCCCCGCCTCGCCGACGGCGGCTACGACATGGTCTTCTGCGACGCCGCCACCCAGGAGTACCTCGACTACCTCACCGAGTCGGTACGGCTGCTCCGGCCCGGCGGCGTCGTGGCCTTCGACAACGCCCTCTGGCGTGACCGGGTGGCCGACCCGACGCAGCGCGATCCGGACACCGTCGCCATCCGGGAGCTGGGCCGGATGGTCCGGACCGACGAGCGGCTCCGGCCGCTCATGCTGCCCCTGGGCGACGGCCTCCTGGTCGCCGTCAAGCTCCCGGCGTAGTCTCGGGCAGGGCCTCCGCGAGGTAGCGCAGGAGGATCCGGACGCCGAAGCCGGTGCCGCCCTTGGTCGTCTCCCCCTCGTCGGCGGTGGATCGCGCGGGCCCGGCGATGTCCAGGTGCGCCCAGGGCCGACCGCCCGTGAACTCCCGCAGGAACAGCGCGGCGGTGATCGACCCGGCGGAGCCCGACATCTTCTTGTCCACGTTGGTCAGGTCGGCGACGTCGGAGTCCAGGTCGCCGCGGTAGTCCTCGATCAGCGGCATCCGCCACAGCCGCTCCCCGCTGGTCTCCCCCGCGGCGAGCAGCGCGTGGGCCAGCGGCTCGTCGTTGGCGTAGAGAGCGCCGAGGGAGACGCCGAGGGCCACCTTGGCCGCGCCGGTCAGCGTGGCCAGGTCGATCAGCACGTCCGGGTCGAGCTCGGCGTCCGCGTAGGCCAGCGCGTCGGCCAGCACGAGCCGGCCCTCGGCGTCGGTGTTCAGCACCTCGACCGTGCGCCCGCCGTACTGGGTGATGACGTCGCTGGGCCGCTGCGCGGAGCCGGAGATGGCGTTCTCGGCGCAGGCGACCAGCCCGGTGACCCGGACGGGGATGCCGAAGCCGGCGAGCGCGCTCATCGCCGCGATCACGGCCGCGCCGCCCGCCATGTCGGTCTTCATCGTCTTCATGCCCTCGGTGGGCTTGAGCGAGATGCCGCCGGTGTCGAACGTGATCCCCTTACCGACCAGCACGACATGCGGAGCCCGCTCCACGCTGTCCGCGGAGCGGCCCTCCGGGGTGTAGGAGAGCCGCACGAGCCGGGGCGGGCTGGCCGAGCCCCGGCCGACCGCGCGGATCCCGCCGAACTCGGCGAGATCGTCCCCCTCCCAGACCCGTACGGCCAGGCCGGAGCGGGCGGCGACCTCCTCGGCCCGCTCCGCCAGCCATGCGGGCGTCTTCACGGACGCGGGGGTGTTGACAAGGTCGCGCGCCAGCGCGGCGGCATGGGCGACAGCCTCACCCCGGCGCAGCGCCGCCTCGTCTCCCCCGGAGAAGACGATCTGCCCGACCGCGGCGGTTCTCGCCTTGCCGATCGTGAACGTGTAGGAGGCGAGAAGCGCTCCCTCGGCGAGAGCGGCGGCGTCGCCCTGGGGCGGGACGGCGACGGTGAGGGACGGACGGCCCTTGGCCTTGCGCGCGAGGGCCGCCCCGGCCTTGCGGAGGGCGGGAGCCGTACAGTCGCCGGTGCCGTAGAGGAGGACGCGGCCCACGCCGTCACCTCGGGGAACGGGCACCTCGAAGACCTCGCCGGGCTCGCCCTTGGCCTCGTAGTGGGCGAGCAGCGCGCCGACCGGCACGGGCAACTCGACGGGCAACTCGAAGGGAGGAGCAAGGTCCGCCCCGAAAGGCACGGCCGCGAACTCCGCCTCGGCGGCGGGCCGGGCGGTGAAAGCCAGCGTGGTCTCGATCGGCACGAACACCTCCAACAGGGCGGCCCCGGCGCGGGGGAATCCGTCGCCAGGGCCGAAAATCGAACAGGTCGGCTGAAATTCAGCCGACCACCTTCTTGAGCGCGTCCCCGAGGGCGCTGGCCTCGTCCGCCGAGAGCTCGACGACGAGTCGGCCGCCACCCTCGAGGGGGACCCGCATGACGATGCCCCGTCCTTCCTTGGTGACCTCCAGCGGACCGTCGCCAGTCCGCGGCTTCATCGCCGCCATGCGTGTATCCCTTCCCGCGTTGTCGGCCACCCCGAAGAGTGACCGGCGCATTCACGTTTCTGTGATGTTCTATTATCCCGCCTCCGAGCTCAAATGGGTAACGTCCCGGATCCGTTCAGCCGATCAATGAGGCCTCGGGCGCATTGTCGGAGACCGATCCCGACCCTCACACTGGAGGGGATGAACGCCCGATCCGCGCTTTTCGACCTCTACGGGGACCACCTTCGCACTCGAGGCGGCCGAGCCTCGGTGGCCGCGCTCGTCCGGCTGCTCGCGCCGCTCGACGTCGCAGCCCCCGCCGTGCGGACCGCGATCTCCCGCATGGTCCGCCAGGGCTGGCTCGACCCCGTACGGCTCCCGCAGGGCCCCGGCTACGCGGTCACGCCGAAATGCGAGAGCCGCCTGGACGACGCCGCCTCACGTGTCTATCGGATCGGGGCCGTCACCTGGTCTGGACGGTGGCACGTGCTGGTCCTCGAACCGGTCAGGGACCGGACCAGACGCGAGCGGCTCCGCGCCGACCTCGCCTTCCTCGGCTACGCGCCGCTGACCGAGACCACCTGGATCGGGCCCCGGCCCTCGCCGGAGCTGGACGCCCTGCGGCTGCCCGCCCACCGGTTCGACGCCGCGCTGGAAGGCGACCCGCGAGAGCTGGTCGCCCGCACGTGGGACCTGGACGGCGTCGCCAGGGCGTACGACGACTGGCTGGCCGGCGCCGTGGACCTGGTGGGATCGCTGCCGGGCGACGCCCCCGACCACCGGGTCTTCGCCGTCCGCAGCAGGCTGGTGCACGGCTGGCGGAACTTCCTGTTCCGCGACCCCGGCCTGCCGGTCGAACTGCTCCCGCCGGGCTGGCCGGGAGAGAAGGCACGGGACTACTTCGAGCAGGAGGCAGCCCGGCTGCTTCCTCCCGCCGCGGCGTTCGTCGACCGCAATCTCGATGGAGGATCGTGACAAGAGCATGACCCCCGGGGCTGCCACGGTCTCTCAGGAAGAACCGGCCGCCGCGCGCAGGCCGCTGACCTCCTCGCGCACGTGGCAGTCGGCCATGTGGTCGTTGACCAGGCCGATCGCCTGCATCAACGCGTACGCCGTGGTCGGGCCGACGAACCGGAAGCCGCGCCGCTTCAGCTCCTTGGCCAGCGCCTTCGACCCGGCGGTCTGCGCCGGGATGTCGCCGGGACCCTTCGGCACCGGGCTGGACCAGTCGGCGTGATTCCAGACCAGCTCGGAAAGCCCGCCGGGCAGCTCGGCCGCCGCCCGGGCGTTGGCGATGGCCGCCTCGATCTTCGCGCGGTTGCGGATGATGCCCGCGTCGGTCATCAGCCGTTCGACGTCGGACCCGTCGAAGGCCGCCACCGCCGGAATCGAGAACCCGGCGAAGGCCGCGCGGAAATTCTCCCGCTTGCGCAGGATGGTCAGCCACGACAGGCCGGACTGGAACGCCTCGAGGGTGACCCGCTCGTACACACGGTCGTCACCGACGACCGGACGGCCCCACTCGTCGTCGTGGTAGGCGATGTAGTCCGGCGCCGAGGTGGCCCAGGAACAGCGGATCACCATGTCTGTCGGCACGTCTGCCGGCATGTCCGTCACCATGCCGTCACGATATCCGTCATCATGCCGTCATCATGCCGTCATCATGCCGTCGGCATGCCGGTCAGGGCGTCGTCGCCATGCCAGTCACCATGCCCGTCACCAGGCCGGTCACCAGGTCTCCTCCGCGTCCGACCGGTCGCTCTCCCACCCGTTGGCGGCCGCCGTGGGGACCTCGGGCTCGTGCTCCGTACGCGCCGGCTCGGCGGGCCTGGCGTAGACCTCCTGCCGCGCCTGCAGGCGACTGGACAGCAACTCGGCGACGCGCTGCTCCAGCACGGCGATCCGGGTGTCCCGCTCGCTGAGCGCGGTCGCCGCCCGGTGCAGGGTCTCGTCGACGATCTGCGTGTGGTATCCGACCAGGCTGATGGGCAGATGCAGCGCGATGAAGTCGGCGGCGGTCAGGTGGCCCGCGTCGGGCAGCTCAAGCGGCGGCACGTCGGGGGGAAACTCGGCCAACTCGCCGCCATGGCCCAGGGAGACCATCACCACGCAGACAAGAACGGCGAGCCCGGCGATGATGAGTACGACCAGCACATACGAATCGTGCCACAAGTCGCTTGCATGCGACCATTGAAGATATGACCGTTGTGATCGGCCCAGGCGACGAGATCGAGCCCGGCTGGGTGGAGGCCGCCTCCCTGTCCGAGGTGTCCCGGCTCGCCGCGGCCGGCCGTACGGTCCTCGTGACCCTCCCCGAGGACGAGACCGAGGCGCTCGCGGCGGCGGCCGTCTACGCCTGGGCGGGCGCGCGGGTCTTCCGCACCTCCCATCCCGTACGGCAGGCGCTCGACATGACGGAGTCGCTGATCGGACGGCGGCCCCCCACCCTGACCCGCCGCGGCCTGGCCTAGAGAGCCGCCCCCATCGCCGTGATCATGCAGGGTTTCCCGGGAAGCTCGGGGGCGTGGGGCTCCCCGGATCGTGATCATGCATGGATTCCGCCATATGTGTCTGATCAGGGCCGACGCTGTTTGTGATCATGCGGTGTCCGCCCGTCGGTCGCACCCTCGTCATGCATGATCACACTGCACAAAGCGCCAGGCAGGACGGCACGCACGGGAACATGTGCATGATCACGCTAACTCGGCGGCCGCCGTCCTGGCGGCGGCCGCCCCTGGAGACAGGTGGCTTAGGGCTCGCCGAGTTCCTCCGCCGTGGGACGCAGATGCGGGGCCGCCTTCTCCAGCAGCTCGAAGGCCTCCTCGACCGTGGTCGTCCAGGAGATCGCGTCGAAGACGTTGGCCCTGGTGAAACCCTGGTCGTACATCCCCTCGACGAGCTCGCGGAGCGGCGCGTAGAGGCCCCACGGGTCGAGCACTACGAGGGGCCTCTCGTGCAGGCCGAGCACGCGCGAGGTCCAGATCTCGAACAGCTCCTCCAGCGTGCCGATGCCCCCGGGCAGCACGAGGAACGCGTCGGACCGGGCGTCCATGACGCCCTTGCGCTCGCGCATGTCCGCGGTGACGATCAGCTCGCCGGAGTCGGTGTCGGCGATCTCGATGTCCACCAGCGCCTGCGGGATCACCCCCACGGTGTGGCCGCCGCCGTCCCGGACGGCCCTGGCCACCTCCCCCATGCAGGAGACGATCGCGCCTCCGCTGACCAGGCCGTGACCCCGGCGGGCGAGCTCGGCGCCCACCTCCCTCGCGAGGTCGAGGTATTTCGGATCGATCTTCTGGCTGGATGAGCAGAACACGCAGACGAACACGCAGCCACCTTACTGAGCGGACGCCCGCTGCTGATCGGCGGCGACGATGATCCGGACCGCCTCGTCGGGGTCGTCGGTGACCTGCATCAGGTCGACATCCCCCGGGGAGATCTTGCCCGTGGAGACCAGTGTCGTACGGACCCAGTCGATCAGCGGCGACCAGAACTCCGAACCGATCAGGATCACGGGGAAAGAGGTGACCTTCCGGGTCTGGACCAGGGTCAGCGCCTCGAACAGCTCGTCCAGCGTGCCGAACCCTCCGGGGAGCGCGATGAAGCCGCTGGCGTACTTGACGAACATGGTCTTGCGGACGAAGAAGTAGCGGAACTCCACCCCGAGGTCGACGTACTCGTTCATGCGCTGCTCGTGGGGCAACTCGATGCCGAGCCCGACCGAGATCCCGCCGGCCTCCAGGGCTCCCTTGTTGGCGGCCTCCATGATTCCCGGCCCGCCGCCGGTGATGACGGCGTACCCGGCCCTGGCCAGGGCGCGGCCGACCTGTTCGCCCATCTCGTAATCAGGGCTGTCCTTGGGCGAGCGGGCCGACCCGAAGACCGTGACGGCCGGGGGAAGGTCGGCGAGGGCGCCGAAGCCCTCGACGAACTCGGACTGGATGCGCAGGACCCGCCAGGGATCCATGTGCAGCCACTCGGTCGGGCCCTTCCGGTCGAGCAGCCGCTGGTCATAGGTGGAGTCGGGGACGAGGTCCCCGCGGAGCACGGAGGGGCCCCGGCGTCGTTCAGGTCGGGCGTGGTTCATGCGGTCACGCTAGCCTCACCGGAACGCGCGCGCGTCCCCACTCGGCCGTGAAAGGGCCCCTCACGCCCATGGCCCCGTACGGCATGCGCCGGCGCTCTCCGAGGTTCGATAAATTGCGAACCAGGTCAACGATGGTGAGGTGAGTCGATGGCGGCAGGAACCGGGGAGCCCGATCTGGCGGGGCTCGGTGAGGGGTTCGCCGCCTTCTGGCGCGAGCGGCACCTGTGCACGCTCACCACGGTCCGCCCGGACGGCACGCCGCACGTCGTGCCGGTCGGCGTGACGCTCGACCTCGGCGCCGGCATCGCCCGGGTGATCACTTCACGCGGGTCGCGCAAGGCCCGGCTGGTCGCCGGGGCCGGCCCCGAAGGCGCTGCGGTCGCCGTCTGCCAGGTCGACGGGCGCCGCTGGTCCACGCTGGAGGGCCGCGCGGTGATCAGGGACGAGCCGGAAGAGATCGCCGACGCCGAGCGCCGATATGCGGAGCGCTACCGCCCGCCTCGCCCGAACCCGCAACGCGTCGTCGTCGAGATCCGGGTCACCCGGGTCCTCGGCAACGCCTGAGGACAAGGCGCCGCCGCAGGGGCGCACTCGGCCGGCTGACCGGTGGGCGTACCCGTTTCCGCAGGTCACTGCCCGGACGGGCGGCCCGCGAAAATATCTTGAAATTCTGCCGGAACACGCGGAACCGGTTGTCGCGGAGGGCCCGTCTAAGAGACGAGGGTGCTGCTCGGGACTGAAAGTGGCTTTCCCCGCCAAATGGCCGGCGAGGAAAGCCACTTTCTCTTTTCCGCCCCTTTTCGCCACTCCGGCGGGGCCTTCAGCTTGGCCTTTCAGCTCAGCCAGGCAAGCAGGCGGCGCTCGATCTCCGCGATCACGGCGAGGCTCACGTGCTCGCCGGTCACGCTAGTGTCCTGCGTCAGAAATTCGTCCGTTAAGTCCGTGGTGGTAGGGCGCGGACCGGACGGCCGAAAACTCCGGTAACGCTCTCGGATGAGGAGCGGGTGATCCTGAAGCGCTGGGCCCGGCGAGGTAGGTCCTCACAGGTCCTGGCGATGCGATCCAAGATCGTGCTGGCGTGCGCGGCCCCGCTTCCGGCAACTGCCGGGGGTCCGTGCGCGCCGAGGATTCACACGTGGCCCGGGTGAGGATCGGCCGTGGGCCCCTCCAAGGCGAGGAATGGTTCCAGAAGGCCGAGCAGTGCGTCGGGGCGGTGCAGGGGGATGATGTGGCCGCAGTCCTCGATGGTGTGGCCGACGAGATGGTCGGCCATCGGCCGTAGTTGCTGTTCGAGTGCCCTGCCCACGGGGTGGGCGCCGATGGCCATGGTGGGTACGGTCAGCCGGCCCGTACGGGCGGCTTCCTGGATCTGCCGGGCGCTGGAGGGCAGCGCACGGTAGTACGAAAAGGCGCAGCGCAGGGCCTCGGTTCCGGTGTACGCGTGGACGAACGCGTCACGGATGGCGGGTTCTACGCCCTGTCCGAGGGTGCCGGCGTTGAGGAACCAGTCGATGTACTGCTCTTCGTGCCCGGTGAGTACGGATTCCGCGAGGCCGGGTTCGGTGTGGAAGCCGAACCACCATGGTGGCCCCGCGGTGAGGAATTCCTCGCCGCCTGGCAGTGTGCCCAGGAGTGACTCCATGACCACGAGTTGTCGGACGAGGTCGGGGCGGCGCATGGCAAGCAGGAAGGCCGGCGGGGTGCCCGCGTCGATGCCGATCACGGCTGCGGAGTCCTCGCCGAGAGCGTCAAGGAGGGCTTCGGCGTCGGTTGCGAGTGTGCCGGCGTCGTAGCCGTCTTCCGCTCGCGAGCTCGCGCCGAGTCCTCGCAGGTCGGGTGCGATCACGCGGTATCGCCCGGCGAGCCGGTCCAGCACGTCGGTCCATAGTTGCCAGGTGTGCGGGAAGCCGTGGAGGAGCAGGACGGCCGGGCCCTCGCCGGCCAGGGCGACGTTGAGGTCGACGCCGTTGACCCTGGTCCGCTGGAGTTCGACGCCGGCTCGTTGGCGGTTGGACGTTCGGCTCGGTGCGACAGGCACGGGAGTCTCCGGGGAGGTAGTTACCAATAGTGACAACAGAACGGTAGGTGACTAATGTGGGAGGGCCAAGGTCGCACTTCTGCCACAGGTGGTGAGCCCGAGGTGACCTCCTCAACTCCGCGGTCCCCTCGCGGGAATCGTGGGAATCTGTTGGATCCGCAGTGCCCGACCCGCCGCCTGCTCGACCGGATCGGCACGAAGTGGATGTCGATGGCCGTCAAAGTGCTGGCGGAGGCGTCGCCGGAGGAGGTGCGATTCGCGGAACTGCAGCGCAGGATGACCGGAGTCTCACAGAAGATGCTGTCGGTCACCCTCCAGGGGATGGCTCGTGACGGCCTGGTCAGCCGCCGGGTGGAACCGTCGGTGCCGCCACGTGTGTACTACCGGCTCACTCCGCTCGGCCTGTCACTGGAAGGGCCGCTGGCTGCGGTCCGCGCATGGGCCGAGGAACATATGGCCGAGGTCGACCGCGCCAACCAGCGAAGCCAAGAACACACCACCGACGACTGACGACCGCAAGTCAGCAGGCGCAGGCTTCTGCCACACGAACGGCCGGGGGTTGTCATTCCACCGGCTGCTCGTCCGTCAGCCCCTCCGGCCTCAGACGGACGAACCGGGTCCCCCATTTGGACACCGAGTCGTGGTGCACCGGCAACCGCGCGGCGGTCTCGATGTTGTCCCCACCAGCCGCGCGCGTCAGCACGATCTTGGATCGCATCGCCAGGACCTGCGAGGACCTACCTCGCCGCGCCCAGCGCTCCAGGATCATCCTCATCCGAGAGCGTTACCGGAGTTTTCGGCCGTCCGGTCCGCGCCCTACCACCACTCTGGACTTAACGGACGAATTTCTGACGCAGGACAGTAGTGGCCCATGGGACGCGCCTGCGTCCACGCCTCGTCGTGAAATGGCACATCAGGTCCCTTATGTCACGATGGAAAGCTCCGACTCTCCCGCGACACTAGGATTTGGCGACGTGCAAGAGACCAGGGCCGTCTTCGTGGATCACACTGGACGCCGACGCAGGATCTTGATGATGGTGGGCGTGGGCACCGGCGCCGGCGCGATAGCGCTCGTCCTCACGCTTGTCGGCGGCATCGTCAGCGGCACCGAGCTCCCCGGAATGAACTGGCCCGGTGGCTCCGACGTGTCTGAGGGCGGCGGGGCGGGCGCCACACCGTCCGCCAGGCATACGACCTCCTCTCGCCCCCCGACTCCGGAAGCCAAGCCCAGTCGCTCCATCTCTCGTCCACCGGCAACGGCGTCAGCGCCCACCTCGACGTCCGCGTCCCCTTCGAAGCCGGCCACTCCGACACGCCGGCCGTCGCCCTCGCCCACGCCGAAACCCTCGACGGAGGAGCCCTCCCCGACGCCCGAGCCGTCCACGTCGGAGGCTCAGAACCCGGGTCATGGCGGCATGCCTCCCGGCCAGGCGGGCAAGTCCAAGGGCCCCTGGCAGTGAGCCGGCGGAGCGACACCCGGCCGCGGAGGCGGGCCCGTACGAGACAGCCCGCCGACCCGAGGGCGCACTGGTTCCTCGTCGCCGTGGGAGTGCTGCTGATCACGGGAGGGCTGCTGCTCAACGGCTTCGCCCACAACGAGGTCGGGGAGACGCACGCTCCCATCGCCACCGGCACCGGGATGACTCCCGGCATGGATCTCGTCCGGGAGGGCGGACCCGTCGTGAACATGGCGGGCGCTCGGCCGGAAAGCCTCCAGATGCCCCGCAAGACCGTGGCGCTCACCTTCGACGACGGACCCGACCCCCGTTGGACGCCCCGGCTTCTGGACGTCCTCAAGCGGCACAACGCGAAGGCGACCTTCTTCGTCGTCGGCGCGCGGGCCGCTGAGGAACCCGCGCTCGTCCGCCGGATGGTGGCGGAGGGGCATGAAATCGGTAACCACACCTACACCCACGCCGACATCGCCACGACGCCCGCCTGGCGGACCCGAATGGAGCTGTCGCTGACCCAGAGGGCGCTCGCGGGAGCCGCCGGGATCCACACGCGGCTGGCGCGCCTGCCCTACTCCTCCTCGAACGACTCGGTGAGCGACGAGCAACTCAAGGCGATGCGCGTCCTCGGGGCCGAGGGCTACCTGGTGGTGCTCACCGACCTCGACTCCAGGGACTGGAGCCGGCCCGGGACCGAAAAGATCTTCAAGTCGGCGCTGCCACGGAACGGTGACGGCGCCGTCATCATGCTCCACGACGCGGGCGGCGACCGGGCGGAGACCTTGGCCGCCGTGGACAGGCTGCTGACCTGGCTGTCCCGCAAGGGCTACTCGGCCAAGACGGTCACCGACGCGGTCGGGCTCCCGTCCGCCCACACCTCCGTGGACGCCGCGGATCGGTTCACCGGCAGCGTGCTCAGCCTGGCCCAGCGGGGCTCCGCCGCCCTCACCGGCGCACTGACCTGGATCCTGGCCGTCGCCGGCGTCCTGACCCTCGTGAGGCTGCTGTTCTTTCTCACGCTCGCGTGGGTCCACGCCCGGCGGGCCCGGCTCGCGCGGGGAGAGAGGGGTGGCAGGCGCCGTCGCGGCCGCGCCCCCATCTGGGAGACGCCCCCGCCGGTCACCGTCATCGTTCCCGCCTACAACGAGGCGGCCGGCATCGAGGCCACCGTCCGGTCGCTGGTCTTCACCGACTACGCGGGCGAGGTGGAGGTCCTCGTCGTCGACGACGGCTCCTCCGACGACACCGCCCGCATCGCCGAGTCCCTGGGGCTGCCGGGCGTGCGGGTGATCCGCAAGGAGAACGGCGGCAAGCCGTCGGCGCTGAACACGGGCATCGCCCACGCGCGGCACGAGATCCTCGTCATGGTGGACGGTGACACGGTCTTCGAGCCTTCGACGATCGGAATGCTGGTGCGGCAGCTCGCCGACCCGTCGGTCGGCGCGGTCAGCGGCAACACCAAGGTCGGCAACCGCCGCGGAATGATCGGCCGGTGGCAGCACATCGAGTACGTCATCGGGTTCAACCTCGACCGGCGCGCTTTCGAGCTGCTCGGATGCATGGCGACGGTGCCGGGGGCGATCGGCGCGTTCCGCCGCTCCGCGCTGGAGTCCGTCGGCCGGGTCAGCCTGGACACCCTCGCCGAGGACACGGACCTCACGATGGCCATCTGCCGGGCCGGCTGGCGCGTCGTCTACGAGGAAGAGGCACGGGCCTGGACCGAGGCGCCCTCGTCGCTGCGCCAGCTCTGGCGCCAGCGCTACCGCTGGTGCTACGGCACCCTGCAGGCGATGTGGAAGCACCGGGGAGCCCTGCTGGAGCCGGGGCCCTTCGGCCGCCGTTGCCTGACCTACCTCACCTTGTTCCAGGTGGTGCTGCCCCTGCTGGCTCCAGTCGTCGACGTCATGGCGATCTACAGCGCGGCGGTGGGCGACCCGTTGCCCGTGGTCGCCGTGTGGGCGGGTTTCGTCACCGTCCAGGCCATGACGGGCTGGTACGCCCTGCACCTCGACCGTGAGCGGGTCTCCGCCCTGTGGGTTCTCCCGCTGCAGCAGTTCGTGTACCGCCAGCTCATGTATCTGGTGGTCATCCAGTCGGTGGCGACGGCCGTGCTGGGCGTCCGCCTGCGCTGGCACACGATCCGCCGGGAGGGCACGTTCAGCGTGTCAAAGAATCTTGAAACTTTGCCGGAAAGCGCAGAACCGGTTGTCGCGGAGGCTGCGTCTAAGAGCTGAGGGTGCTGCTCGGGACTGAAAGTGGCTTTCCCCGCCAAATGGCCGGCGAGGAAAGCCACTTTCTCTTTTCCGGCCCTCTTCCGCCCCTTCCCGCGCGGCCGTTCAGCTCAGCCAGGCCAGCAGGCGGCGCTCGGTCTCCGCGATCATGGCGAGGCTCACGTTCTCACCGGCGGTGTGGGCGAGGTTGGGGTTGCCGGGGCCGCAGTTCACGGCCGGCATGCCGAGGGCGGAGAACCGCGCCACGTCGGTCCAGCCCAGCTTGGCGCGCGGCGTGCCGCCGATGGCCTCGGCGAAGGCCGCCGCCACCGGGTGGGTCAGGCCGGGCCGGGCTCCGGGGGCGCCGTCCATGAGCCGCACCTCGAAGCCGTCGAACAGCTCGCGGACGTGGTCGAACGCCTCCTCCACGGTCAAGTCGGGGGCGAACCGGTAGTTGACGCTCACCACGCACTCGTCGGGGATCACGTTCCCCGCGACCCCGCCCCGCACGGCGATGGCGTTCAGCCCCTCGTGGTACCGCAGGCCGTCCACGACGGGACGCCGGGGCTCGTAGGCGCTGAGGATGTCGATGATCGGCTTGATGCCGTGGATGGCGTTGACGCCCTCCCACGACCTGGCGCTGTGCGCGCGGGCTCCACGCGCCACGATTTCGGCGCGAAGCGTGCCCTGGCAGCCGCCCTCGATCAGCCCGTCCGTCGGCTCCATGACGACCGCGAAGTCGCCGGCGAGCCAGTCAGGGTGGTCGCGGGTGAGCCGCAGCAGGCCGCTCCGTTCGGCCTCGATTTCCTCGCACTCGTAGAAGACGAAGGTGAGGTCGCGGTTGGGGTTCTCCAGCAGGCAGAGCTTGAGCTGGACGGCCACGCCGCTCTTCATGTCGGAGGTGCCGCAGCCGTAGAGCAGGTCGCCCTCGACCCGGCTGGGGAGGTTGCCCGCGATTGGGACGGTGTCGAGGTGCCCGGCGATCACCACCCGCTCCGGGCGACCGAGGTTCGTCCGGGCCACGATGTTCTCGCCGGCGCGGTCCACGGTCAGGTGGGAGAGCGGGGTGAGCGCCTCCTCGATGGCGTCGGCGAGCGCCTTCTCGCCTCCGCTCACCGACTCGATGTCCACGAGCCGCGCCGTCAGCGTTCCGACGTCCTGTGCAAGGTCAAGCCACATGCCCCCTCACACTAGTGGTCACGCAGGAAGTCGCTCAGCTCGGCCTTGTCGTGACGGGTGCCCTCGGCGAGGCGCCTCAGCACCAGCACGCACAGGAGGCCGAAGGTCCCGCCGGGGAACTCCCTGGGCCTGGTCCCGCCCACCGCCACGCACCAGTCCGGGACCCGGCCACGGGCGATCTCGGCGCCGGTCTGGACGTCGATGACCGGCATGGAGGCCGACAGGATCGTGCCCGCGCCGACCACCGCGCCCCTGCCGACCCGGGCGCCCTCAACGATCATCGCGCGGCTTCCGATCAGCGCGCCGTCCTCGATGACGACCGGCACCGCGTTGGGAGGCTCCAGCAAGGACCTTGAAGGCCAGCAGGATCGCCCGCTTGGCCCGCTCGTCGACGACCACGTCGCCGGTGCTCTCGTCGACGAAGGCGACCCGGGCCCTGCCGGTGTCCAGCATGTCGACCGCGGCCACCACGACGCCGCGCGCCTGCGCGTCCGCCGGGCTCAGCTCCGCCCGCCGCTCCCACAGCTCGTCGACGGCCGCCGGCCGGGAGCTGGTGAACCTCATGGCAGGCGAGCTTAACCGGGCGGGGGCACGTCCTATGTGATCCGCACGGATCCGGATGCCTTCGCGTCCTTCAGCCAGCCGTCGTGGCCCGCCACAGCCGTCCAGGACACCCCGTCATAGCGCACCTCGCGCAGGCCGTACTTCTGGGCGTGCGTGACGTACCAGGCGGCGACCAGCCAGCCGCGCCTGGCCGCGGCGTCCTCGCCGAGGGCGCGGATCAGCTGCTTGCGCGCCTCGTCGGGCTGCGGTGTGACGGGCTTGTCCGCCGGGGGGTACCAGCAGTGGACCGCCTTGGGAACGCGGCCCGTGAACGCCGCGGAGAGGATCTTCGCGGACGACTCGTGCTCGGCGTACGCCGAGCCGTCGGCCGAGCGCTGGACGGCCTGCGCCGCCTCGTGCAGCGGCATGGTCTTGTAGTGCTTGACCTTCTCCAGGGCGACGAAGAATCTCCTGGTCGCGTAGACCGGGTCCTGGAGCTGCTTCACCGTGCCCCAGCCCTGCGAGGGCCGCTGCTGGAAGACCCCCACCGAGTCGAGGTCGCCGTACGGCAGGTTGGCGAGCTTGGACTCCTGGATGGCGGTGACGTAGGCGATCTGCAACGCCCGCTCGGAGAGGCCGCGCCGCGCCGCGACGGCCGCGATGGTGGCGGCGATCTGCGCCTGGTCGATGTCGAGGTCGAGCGTGCCGTCAGGGGCCTTGATGAGGCAGTGTTCGCCCAGAGCGAACGGCTGTGCCTTCTTGAGCAAGTGGTAGGCGCCGTAGAAGATGCCCGCCGTCAGCAGGGCGACGATGACCATGATGGTCAGTGCCGTTCGGGAAAGGCGCCATGTCACGTTCCGAACCTACCCGGCGCCTCAGGGCAGCCGCTCCACGCGGATCGATCCGGGAGTGAGGGCCTGGGCGTAGCACGCCTGCCACTGGCCGCCCTGCACACGCTCGAAGGACAGCAGGCGGCCGTCGTCGGCGCGGTAGTCGGCGAAGTCCAGCAGGCCCTTGTCCGGATGGCCGGTCACGCCCTCGGAGCGGAAGGCCGCCGTCCCCCGCTCGACGGGGGAGAATTCGACGCCCTCCATGATCAGCATGTGCCGGGCGGGGACCATGCCCTCGGTCGGGACCAAGGTCCACAACAGGACCTCCAGGTGACGGGGGTCGGCGTCCGCCAGGCCGCGCCGCTCCTCGACCGACAGCCACTGGTAACGCCGGGTGCCGTCGTCGAGGAGGTAATCGGTCCACTCGGAGCCCTGCCAAGACACGTGGAGCGCGCCGATCGCCCGGGAGCGCACTCCCTCGACGTGCACGGTGTCGCCCACCTTGATCGTCCGGGGGTCGAAGTAGTCCGCGCGGGTCACCGTTGCCCTGGCCGCCGCCGGCTGCTGCTCCGGCTCCGGGGGCGGCGGTGGAGCCGCCGGAACGATGGTCCGGCCCTGCCGGGCGGTCGCCACGAACGCGCCCAGCACGATGACGAGTGTCGCGACACCCAGGATGAGCACGACCGCTGCCGTCATGCCGCGCGATCCTACTGGAGGCGGAGCACCGCCGCATCGATCCGCTCGTCGGTGGCCGTGACGGCGATCCGCACATGCTCCCGACCTGCGTCTCCGTAAAAATCGCCCGGGGCTACCAAAATCCCTTTTTCGGCCAGAGCGCGAACCTGATCCCAGCATCCGGTGCCGTCGGTGGCCCACAGGTAGAGCCCGGCCGCGGAGTGCTCGATCCGCCATCCGGCCCGCTCCAGCGCCGGGCGGAGCGCGGCCCTGCGCCGGGCGTACCGCTCCCGCTGCTCGTCGGCGTGCTCGTCGTCGTCGAGCACGGCCGCCATGGCCGCCTGGATCGGGGCCGGCACCATCATCCCCGCGTGCTTGCGCACCTCGAGGAGCCGTTTCACGAGCACGGGGTCGCCCGCGACGAACCCGGCACGGTATCCGGCGAAGTTCGACCGCTTGGACAGCGAGTGCACCGCGAGGAGCCCTTCATGGGAGCCGCCGCACACGTCCGGGTGGAGGATCGAGACGGGATCGTCCTCCCAGCCGAGCTCGATGTAGCACTCGTCGGACGCCACCACGGCGCCGCGCTCCCGCGCCCACGAGACGACCTTCCGCAGGTGCTCCGCGGGCAGCACCTTGCCCGTGGGGTTCGACGGCGAGTTCACCCAGACAAGGGGCACCCGCTCGGGCCCGAGCGCGAGCAGCCCGTCCGCGGCGTACGGCTCCGCCCCGGCCAGCCGCGCGCCCACGTCGTAGGTCGGGTAGGCCAGCTCGGGAAGGACGACCCGGTCGCCGGGGCCGACGCCGAGGAGCAGGGGCAGCCAGGCCACCAGTTCCTTGGAGCCGATCGTGGGGAGGATGTCGGCGGAGTCGACGATGACCCCGTGCCGGCGGCGCAGCCAGCCCGCGGCCGCTTCACGCAGCCGCGGGGTGCCGTACGTCTGGGGGTAACCAGGGCTGTCCGCGGCCTCGGCGAGGGCGTCCCTCGCGACCGAGGGCACGGGGTCGACCGGGGTGCCGACCGAGAGGTCGGCGATCCCGTCCGGATGCGCCTGCGCCAACTCCTTGTAGGGGGCGAGCCGATCCCACGGGAAGTCCGGCAACGCGATCAAGAAGTCCCCCCAGCCGTACGAATCCGCCTGATGCTCAGTGGTCCTCACCCTGCGGCGGGAGGGCGGCCACAACGGGGTGGTCCTTGTTGATCTTTCCGACCTTCGAGGCGCCGCCGGGCGAACCGAGGTCCTCGAAGAAATCGACGTTGGCCTTGTAGAAGTCCTTCCACTGGTCGGGAAGGTCGTCCTCGTAGAAGATCGCCTCTACCGGGCAGACCGGCTCGCACGCCCCGCAGTCCACGCACTCGTCGGGGTGGATGTAGAGCATGCGGTTGCCCTCGTAGATGCAATCGACGGGGCACTCCTCGATGCACGCCTTGTCCAGGACGTCCACGCAAGGCTGCGCGATGACGTACGTCACCTCGGGCTCCTTCTGGGTTGCACGACTCTGACCGCGGTTGCTACGACCTAGTATTGCGTTGCCCGCCCAGTAGCTGGAACAGGAGGGGGCCAATCAAGATGAGCCCTCATTTCGGAGCCCGGCTGGCGGTCGCCATCACCCCCGATGACGTGGGACGACGGGTGACGGTGCGACGCACGGACTCGGGCGCGTTCCGCGACGCCGTCGGCGTGTTGGAGTCCTGGCGCGACGGCGTGCTCACCGTACGGAAGCGGGACGGCACGCTCGTGGAGATCGCCGAGGGGACGGTCGTGGCAGCCAAGATCGTGCCTCCTCCCCGCGTGCCTCCTCGACCCGCGGCCGGAGAGCGCTGACTATACGGAGGGTGACCGTACGTGCCAGCGCTGTAATGGTGATGCTCGTCTCGGTGGCCGCGTGCTCCGCGCCCGCCGCCGACAAGAACGCCGAGAAGAAGGATCTGCCGCCGGTGAACCCGAAGGCGACCACCCTGCGGGACGGGTTCGCCACCATGGACAGGCTCGTGGAGGCGGCCCGCGACGAGGGCGCCCTGACCGTCGTGGGGCTGCCGCGCGGCTGGGTGAACTACGGCGAGATCATCGACCGTTTCTCGGACAAGTACGGCATCAAGGTCACCGGGGTCTCCCCGGACGCTAGCAGCCAGCAGGAGATCGACGCCGCCGGCGGCCCGCAGGGCGTCCCCGACGTGTTCGACCTGAGCCTCGACGTGGCCGTCGCCAACGCCAAGCGGTTCGCGCCCTACAAGGTCACGGGCTGGACGGACATCCCGGACCGGCTGAAGGACCCGAAGGGGCTCTGGTACGCCGGATACGGCGGATACATGTCGATCGGCTTCAACCCCCGGAAGATGGCGGCCCCGGCCTCCTACGCCGCGCTGCTCAAGCCGGGGAACCTGGTGGCGCTGCCCGGTGACCCGCTGCGGACCGCCTCGGCCTTCAGCGGCGTCATGGCCGCCTCGCTCAGCGGAGGCAAGCCGGACGCCGCCCGCGGGGTGGACTTCTTCGCCCAGCTCAAGAGGGCCGGCATGCTGACCCAGCCCGACCGGGCCACCTCGCTGCTCGACTGGGACTACCTCAACACGGCCAGGGCGGTTGCCGCCGAGCACGACAAGCAGGCGTGGCAGGTGACGATCCCCCGCGACGCGGTCCTCGCCTCCTACTACGTCCAGGCCATCAACGTGAACGCCCCCCACCCGGCCGCCGCACGGCTGTGGGAGGAGTTCCTGCTGTCCGACGAGGGTCAGAACCTCTATCTCAAGGGGTACGCCCGCCCGAGCCGGATGGAGGCGATGGAGATGCGCGGGACGATCGACAAGGACGCCGCGGGCAAGCTCGCTCCGGTCACCGGCACACCGGTGGTTCTCACCATCCCCGAGCAGGATCAGGCCAAGTCCTACCTCCAAGCACATTGGCCACAGACCGTGGGTTAATGGATACATCTCTGCGAGCCCAGCCGAAGCCGTACAGTGTGTCCTTATCGTCGGTATGAGGATGCGAGCTGATCTTGCGGTACGACACGCCCAGTCTCACGAGGTGGAACCCCCGTGCGTACGACAGCTCCTTCGGCTACGTCTCCGCGCACGGGGCTCCGCTCCTGGAACTGCTCGATCCCCGGCCGGGTGAGCGCGTTCTCGATCTCGGCTGCGGCACCGGCGTGCTCACCGCCGACATCGCCGCCCGCGGCAGCGAGGTCCTGGGCATCGACGGCTCGTACTCCATGATCGAGACGGCCATCGCCCAGCATCCCGGCCTGGACTTCACCGTCGGCGACGCCCACGACTTCACCGTCGCCCAGCCGTACGACGCGGTCTTCTCGAACGCGGCGCTGCACTGGATGAGCCGCGACCCGGACGCGGTGATCGGATGCGTCCGGATGGCGCTGCGGCCGGGCGGCCGGTTCGTGGCCGAGCTTGGCGGCGCCGGAAACTGCGCGGCGCTGACGTCCGCGATGCTGACCGCCTGGCGCGAGCACGGCCTGCGGGAGCCCGAGCTGCCCTGGTATTTCCCCACCCCCGCCCAATACGCCCATCGCCTGGAGAAGGCCGGCTTCACGGTGCGGCTCCTCGAATACTTCGACCGGCCCACCCCGCTCGACGAGTGCCCGAACGGCGCGGCCGACTGGGTGCGGATGTTCGCCGGCTCGCTGCTGGACGGCGTGCCGCCCGCGAACGTGGAGCCGCTGCTCCGGCGCGTCAACGAGCTCGCCGCCCCCGCCCTGCGCCGGGAGTCCGGGTGGATGGCCGACTACGTGCGCCTTCGCTTCGCCGCCGTGCGTCACTGACGGAAATGCCTACCGCGGCTGGGGGATTTGCCAGACTATGGTCTGGTCTTATGGAGTGATGGGGAAAGCATGAACTTCTGCCTGAGTGACCTCGTGCCACCGTTGCGCTGGAGTGACGCCGCCCGCATCGGCCTCCTTGGCGACCATGCCGACCTGCCCGACGCCTGGTGGCGGAGCCTGCCGATGGAGCGTGTCCTCGGCGCCATGGATCCCGACGCGCTCGGCGAGCTGCTGACGGACCTGGCGCTGGAGCACTGGCCGGCCGCGGCGGTGGGCGACGTGCTGCCCGCGCTGCACGTGCTCGATCCGGACGAGGCGGACGACCCGCAGGTCGCGATCGCGCTCGACCGGGTGGGGTCGTGGCCCGGCCTGTTAGCCCTCTCCGGCCGCGAGCTCGCCGACCAGCCGTTCATCAAGGCCCGCCCCGTGCTGACCGCGCTCTTCACCGCCGTGTTCGTACGGCTCGCGCCCCAGCAGGCCACCCCCGCCCAGCCGGTGGAACCGATCGAGCCCGCGGAGCCCGTAGAACCCATCGAGCCCGTAGAACCGATCGAACCGGTCCCTCCGATCGAGCCGGCGCTCCCGATCGAACCGGTGGCTCCGATCGAACCGGTAGAGCCCATCGAGCCGATCTCGCCGGTGATCCCGGCCCCAGAGCCGGTCCCTGCGCCGGCCCCGCCGCCGGACCGGGAGCCGGAGCCGTCCCGGCCCGTCGACCTCGACTTCCCCGCGCTCATCGACGCCGCCTTCGCCGATCTGGACGACAGGACCTGGATGGTCGCCCAGAACCGGGTGTTCACCGACGCCCCCTCGGCCGTCGAGGAGCTCGCCAAGCTGCTGGCCGTCTCCCCCGATGTCATCCAGGCGCTGGAGACCGCCCTGCGGGCCCGGCTGGCGGAGTGGCTGGCCCGGCCGGAGGCGGAGCCGTACGGCAGGCACCTGAAGTGGGTCGCCGGGCTCCTGGGGGTGGCGGCGCCCAAGTCCCGGCTGGTCACGGCGGTGGAGTGGCACGAGCGGGAGCTGCGCTCGCTCGACGTGCCGGCCTGGCAGTTCGTCCTGACCACGCTGCCCGGTTACCGGGTCTCCGGCGACTGGCTGGTGGCCGGAGATCTCGGGGAGCTGCACGGCAGGACGCGCCGCCTGATCCTCGACTCCGACCGGCCTCCGACGGTCTCCCGCGCCCTGGAGCTCGTCTCCACCCTCGGCATCCATCCCGACGTGGCCAAGGAGTGGCTGGAGAACGTGCCCCAGCTGCGGATCCAGAGCAGCAACGGCAACGGCTCACGCCCGTCCGCCGCGCAGACCCCCACGAAAACCCCAAGCCCCCCGAAAACCGACAGCCACGCGAAAACCGACAGCCCCCAGAAAACCGCGAGCCCCGCCAAAACCCAGAGTGCTCAGGGCCCGCTCAAGGACGTGGCGCTCACCCGGAGGTGCTTCCGGCAGCCGGACGGGCGCTGGTGGCTCCGGGTGGACGTCACGGGCGAGCACCTAGGCGGCGCCGAGGTGCCCCTGCCGACCGGCTTCGCCGCCTATCTGGGCCTCGCTCCGGGCGGCAGCCGTACCGTCAAGAGCGCGGCCGGAGACGTCCCCCTGGCGTGGAACGGCCGCCCGGCTCTCGGCTCGCTCCGGCGGATCCTCGGCGAGGTGGCCGCCAAGGAGGGAAGCCACATCTTCCTGACGCTCTCCGACGAGGGGATGCTGCGGGTGCGGCACCTCCCGGCGGCGAGCGGCGGCGACCCGACCACCCGGGCGCTGCGCCTGGTGGGCTACACCGCCCCCGGAGGCACCCAGGACCAGGCGGTCCGGGTGATCGCGACGAGGATCGGGCTCAGCGGGCCCGCCGGAAAGCCGGAGCTCCTCACGCGGCTGCGAGAACGCGGGGACCGCGACCTGCTGTCCCTGCTGGGATAGCGCGGTGCCCCGGCTCGCGATCTCCCCGGAGTTCACCCAGGAGCTCGACGCACTGTCCCGGCCGGTGCGGCGGGACGCGGTCGTCGCGGTACGCCGGTTCCTGAGCAACTCGCCGGCGGCCCCCCATCCGGAGAGGGTGCGCAACAGCCGCGACCCGCGCGTGGCCACCCTGCGCCTCGCCGACCGCCATCGCGGCGTCACCGTACGGCAGGGCGACGTCTACTGGCTCCTCACCGTGCTGCCCGACGCCGAGGCGTGGTCGTACGCGCAGCGGCACCGGTTCGGGGTGAACCCCGCGATCGGGGTGATCGAGACCTGGGACGCCGAGGCGCTGGAACGGATCGAGCCCGCACTGTCGAGGGCGGCGGAGAGCACGGACCTGCGGCTGTTCGCCCACATCTGCGACGCCGACCTCCTGGGCATCGGCATCGACCACCGGCTGCTTCCCCTCCTGCGGCTGATGACCTCCGAGACGCATCTGACCGCGGTGGAGCCGCTGCTGCCGGAGAGCCAGTTCGCCCCTCTGTGGGCCCTGGCCCGGGGCGGCTCGCTGGCGGCGGCCTGGCGGGAGCTGGACCACTGCCGGGCGTCGGCCGTCGACGTGGTCGATCCCGACGACCTGGCGGCCGCGCTGTGGCGCAGCCCCGGCCAGGCCGCGTTCGCCGCCGACCGGCACGAGCTCGACCGGATCCTCACGCTGCCGCACTGGTGCACCTTCCTCCACCCGCCGCAGCACACCTACTCCCACTGGAAGCGGTACGACTGGCCCGTGCTCGTGACCGGCGGCGCGGGCACCGGAAAGACGATCATCGCGCTGCACCGGGCGGCCTACCTCGCGCGCGCCGGCAACGGGCCGGTCCTGCTGGTGACCTTCTCCCAGGGCCTCGCCACCGAGCTCTCCTCGCGGCTGGACATGCTCCTCGACGACGAGATGGTCCGCAAACGCGTCGAGGTCGGCAACGTGGACCGGCTCGCCCATCGCATCGTCTCCGAGGCGGAGGGGCGCTCGCCGGCCCTGGTCGGCGCCGGAGACCTGGCCACCTTATGGCAGGAAGCGGCGGGCAGCCGGTTCGGGGCCGCGTTCCTGCTGCGCGAGTGGGAGCAGGTCATCCTGGCCCAGAACCTCCGCACGCTGGAGGAGTATCAGGCGGCCCACCGTCCCGGCCGGAGCGTCGAGCTGAGCGCGGAGAGCCGCGACGGCGTGTGGGAGGCCGTCCAGCACGTCGTCGGGCGGCTGAGGGAGGGCGGCCGCCGGACGCTCCTGCAACTGGCCTCCGACGCGGCCGCGCTGCTCGGGCAGGCCACCGGCGACCTGCTCGGCGACGAGGCCCCGGGGCGGGAGCCGTACCGGCACATCGTGGTGGACGAGGGGCAGGACCTGCACCCGGCCCAGTGGCGGCTGCTGCGGGCGGCGGTGCCCGCCGCCCCGAACGACCTCTTCGTGGTGGGCGACCCGCACCAGCGCATGTTCGACACCAGGGTCGCGCTGGCCGCGCTCGGCATCCCGGCCCGCAGGTTCCACCTCAAGATCTCCTACCGGCTGCCGCAGGAGATCCTGTCATGGGGCGTGCGGCTGCGCGGCGGCGGGCCGGCCGACGGCCTCGTCGAGGGCAACGCCGAGCTGTACGGCTACCGCGCGGTGCGGCACGGGCCCCGGCCGATCGTCCTGGGATACGTCAGCCCTGAAGCCGAAATCTCTGGACTCGTCTCTCACATCGCCGGATGGCTCAAGGAAGGCGTGCCCACGCGGGAGATCGCCGTCGCCGCACGCACCGCCGACCTGGTCAAGACGGCCCGTACGGCACTGCGCGAGGCCGGCATAACGGTCAAGGTGACCATGCTCCACGGGATGAAGGGGCTGGAATTCCGCCGGGTGGCCGTGATAGGCGTGGCTGACGGAATCGTGCCGGCGCCCGACGCGCTGACCCCGGCCGCCGAGGATCCGGCGGCCCGGGCACACGATCTGCAAAGGGAACGGGGGCTGCTGTACGTGGCGTGCACGCGGGCCGGCGAGCTGCTCTACGTGTCCTATTCCGGCCGGGCGAGTCCCTTCCTGCCCGCCTGATCCCATAGTCTGAACTGCGGATATATTCCCCTTGCCGGTTGGACCTGCATTGAATCTGAGCCTGAGCGACATCGTGCCTCCGCTGCGCTGGACCGCACCCAGCCAAGTAGAGCCGATCGCGAGCGACCCCGGTCTCCCCGACGCGTGGTGGCAGGCACTACCGCTCGACCGGGCGTGCGCGACGGTGGGCACGGCCCAGGTCGCGTCCCGGCTTGCCGACCTCACGACCGCCTGCTGGGGACATCTGGTCCTCGGCGACATCCTGCCGCTGCTCAGGTTCACCGATCCTGAGGAGAGCCTCCAGACGCCGGGGCCGCGCGAGAGCGTGCACAAGCTGTTCATCGGGGTGATCGACAAGCTGCTGGCGACGGAGCCCTCCGAGGGCGCCTCGGACGCCCCCGTCCCGCCCGCGCTGCCCGAGCGGCCGCTGCCCGAGATCATCGACGAGGTCTTCGCCCGCCTGGACGACCGGCAGCGGGCCATCGCCAGGGACCGCCTCTACTTCGACGCCTCGGAGGAGGCCGGGCAGCGGGCCACGCTCGACGACCTGGCCCAGCGGTTCTCCGTCACCCGCGAGCGCATCCGGCAGATCGAGCGCGATCTCCGCGACCACGTCGTCGCGTGGCTGGCGAGCCCCGAGGCTGCCCCTCTCACCGCCCACCTGTCGTGGCTGCGCACCCGGCTCGGCTCCGCCGTACCGGCCGACGACCTCGCCGCGGCGGTGCCCTGGCACCGCACCGACCTGGCCACCCTCGCCATCCCGGCGTGGCGCTTCGTCCGCACGCTCCTGACGGGCTACGAGCAGGTGGACGGCTGGCTGGTCGCAGGAGGCGCCGACGAGCTGAGGGAGAAGACGCGGCAGCTCTTCACCGACGGGCCGCGGCCGCTGGAGGAGGCCGTGTCCATGGTGTCCCAGCTCGGGATCCGGGAGGACCTGGCCGAGCGGTGGCTCGCCTTCGTGCCGCACCTGCGGCTCCTGGAGGGGCACGTCGTCCCGTGGCCGCGCAGCGTCAACGACAAGGCCGAGGCCGTCCTGGCCGTCGCCGGGACGCCGCTGACGCCCGAGGAGATCCAGACGCGGATCGGCGAGGACTATAGCCTCGTGGGGATCCGCAACCAGCTAACGGCCGACGAGCGGTTCCTCCGCCTCGACCGCAACAAGTACGGCCTACGGCGCTGGGGCGGCGAGGAGTATCTGGGCATCCGCGAGATGATCATCCGGGAGATCGAGCGGGCCGGGGGCGAGGCCTCGGTCAGCACGGTCGTGGGCAACCTGACCTCCCGCTACGAGGTGAGCGAGAGCTCGGTCCGGGCGTACGCCGGCGGCCCCGGGTTCGAGCGCACTCAGCGGGGCTGGATCAGGGTCGCCGGGCAGGAGCACGCCGAGCCGTACCAGCCGCGCCGGGACGTGTCGATGACCCGCCGCTGCTTCCGCAGCCGCGACGGCCGCTGGTGGCACCGGGTCGACGTCAACGCCGAGCACCTGCGCGGCTCGGGCTCGCCGCTCCCGACCGGGTTCGCCGCCCACCTCGGGATGGCTCCGGGCGGGCAGCTCACCGCCTCCACGGCGCAGGGCGAGGTGGTGATCAGCTGGCACAACCAGCCGACGATGGGCTCCATCAGGCCGGTGCTCGCGGAGTACAACGCCGCGGAGGGCGACCACGTCTTCCTGACCGTCTCCGACGGCGGCGAGCTGCTCACCCGCTTCCTGCCGGCCGCGGCGGCGAGCGTTCCGGCGCTCAACCAGGCCCTGCACCTCATCGGCTACACGGCTCCCGTGGCGTCCGAGGCGGAGGGGCTGCGGCTCATCGGCGCCCGCATCGGCCTCCCGGACGGCGCTCTCCGCGAAGAGATCCTCGAGCGTCTCCGCGAAAGGGGCGATCGCGACATCCTGGGGTTCCTCTCGTAGGCTCGGAGCATGTTGCGGCTCTACGACACGCGCGCCAGGCAGGTGGAGCCGATCGTCCCGGCGGGGTCGCGGGTCCTTCGGATGTACACCTGCGGCCCGACCGTCTACCGGCACGCCCACGTGGGAAACCTGCGGTCGTACCTGCTGTCCGACCTGATCAGGCGGGTGGCGGAGCGGCACGGGCTGCGGGCCGTCGTCTGCCAGAACATCACCGACGTGGGCCACCTGGTGGACGACGCCGAGATCGATCCCACCGGCGAGGACAAGGTCCTGGCCCAGGCCCGGCGGGAGGGTCGCTCCGCGCTGGAGATCGCGCGGTTCTACGAGGACGCGTTCCGGCGTGACACGCTGGCGCTGAACATCCACACGCCGCGGCACACACCACGGGCCACCGAGACGATCGACCTGATGATCGAGCTGATCGCCCGGCTGATCGAGAAGGGCCACGCCTACGCCGTGCCGGACGGCTCCGTGTTCTTCGACGCGACGTCGTTCCCGACTTACGGCGAAATTTCAGGGAATCGGCTTGATCAGCTCAAGCCCGGCCACCGGGTCGAGGGCGTTGACTCGCGCAAGCGGTTCCACGCCGACTGGGCCCTGTGGAAGGCCTCCGGGCGCGAGATGACCTGGGACGCTCCCTGGGGCCGCGGCTTCCCCGGCTGGCACGTCGAGTGCTCGGCCATGTCGCTGCGCTTCCTCGGGGACCGTGTCGACGTCCACACGGGCGGCATAGACCTGCGCTTCCCCCACCACGAGGACGAGCGGGCCCAGTCGAACGCGGCCACCGGCCACGAGGTCGTCGGCCACTGGGTCCACGGCGAGCACCTGCTCTTCGACGGCCGCAAGATGTCCAAGTCGACCGGCAACGTCGTGCTCCTGTCCGACGTCGCCGAGGCCGGTCTCGACCCGCTGGCCATACGGCTGGCCCTGATGGAGCACCGCTACCGGCAGCAGATGAACCTGACGTGGGACACCCTCCGGGCGGCCGACCGGACGCTCAGGCGGTGGCGGCTGCGAGTGGCCGAGTGGGCGGAGTCACCGAGCCGCCCGATCGACGCCGGGCACTCCGCGCGGATCCAGCAGGCGCTCGACGACGACCTCGACACGCCGCTGGCCCTGCGCCTGCTGCGGGACCTCGAACGGGACGACTCGGTGGCTCCCGGATCCCGGTTCGAGACGTTCCTCCACTTCGACCACATCCTGGGCCTGGACCTGTCGACCGAGATCGGCAAGGTCTCCGTGCTGCCGCCCGGCGCCTCCGAGCTGCTCGAACGGCGCGAGCGCGCGCGGGCGGCAGGGGACTGGGCCGCCTCGGACCGGCTCCGCGACGAGCTGACCGAGCTCGGGGTGCGAGTGTCGGACACCCCCGAGGGCCAAACCGCCCAACCCCTCCAGCCGTGATCATGCAGGGTTTCCTTGGCGTGCCACTTGACCTGGCGAAATGCGATTGGTGATCATGTAAGGGCGCACCGGGGCAACGATGCATGATCACGGCCCAGATGTGGCCAGCTCAGACACCCCGCCCGGGAACCCGTGCATGATCACGGTCGGGAGATGGACACCTTGGGACGCATGGCCGGGAACTTGTGCATGATCACGACATGGTCACGGGTCAAATTTTAGGAGGCTCCGAGCGCTGACGACGACGCCGTCCTCGTCGCTGTAGAGCCACTCCCCCGGCGTGAAGGTCACGCCGCCGAAGCTCACCGGGACGTCGACCTCTCCCAGGCCGTGCTTGGCGCTCTTGCGCGGATTCGAGCCGAGCGCCTTGATCCCCAGGTCGAGCCGGCCGAGGGCCACCGTGTCCCTGACCGCGCCGTTGATGATCACACCGGACCAGCCGTTCTTCACGGCGGAGGCGGCGATCAGATCGCCCATCAGGGCCGTCCGCAGCGAGCCGCCGCCGTCCACGACGAGCACCCGGCCCTGCCCCGGGGCCGCGAGCACCTGCTTCACGAGCGCGTTGTCCTCCAGGCAGCGGACCGTGGCGATCGGCCCGGAGAACCGGGTGCGGGAGCCGTACGAGCGGAACTGGGTGACGCAGCTGCTCAGCGCGTCGCCGTGAGCATCGAAGAGATCAGCGGTGGCGAACGTCATGGCCGCATTCTGTCAGGGCGCCATGGTGTTCCAGGGGAGAGGTGTTTCTCAGCGTTCTCTCTGGTCCTCCCGAGGCGCGACCAGTGCGGCGAGCCGGTCGAGGGCGCGCTCCGCCTCACGGCGCACGCCGAGGGGCACGATCGCGGCCCGGCCCGGAACCCTTACTCCGCCGGTGAGCGCGACCCTGGTGCCACCGCCCGGTTCGGCTGCCGCGGCGGCGCCGATGAGGAGGAACCGGCTTTGCAGCCAGCACCAACCGGGCCGTAGGACCCCGTCGAACCGGGCTCGCATGCCGAAGCGGCTCCAGGCGCGGGCCTCCAGCCGTTCACCGTCCGTGCGAATCACCCGGATATGGCGCATGTCCGGTTCGATGAGGCCGAAGGAGCCCTCGATGTCGGCCAGGAGCGCCCAGACCTCGGTGAACGGTGCGTCCAGGAGCCGCTCGGTGACGTGCGCTCCGGGGATGCCGGCGGCCAGGACGTGCAGGCGGCGGACCTCGTCGAGATCGGCGGTCGGCCAGTGTGCTGTCATGACGTCCACGCCTTTCGGAAGCTGTCCCTGGCCCTGTGCAGCCGGGATTTGATGGTGCCGGTGGGGATGCCGAGGAGTTCGGCGGCGGCGTGTTCGTCGAGCCCCTCGACGTCGCGGAGGGTCAGGACGGCTCGATGTTCAGGTGACAGCCGGGTCAGTACGTCGCGGATGTCGGCCGCCAACTGCGGGTCGCCTACCGCCGGCACTTCGGTGAGCTCGGCCGGGGTCGAGCGGGAGTCGCGGTGGGCGACCCGGATGGCCTCGCGGACCGCGATCCGGCGGACCCAGCCGTACAGCGCTGCCGGCTCCTTCAGAGTGCGCAGTGCGCGGAAGATCGCGACGAGGGCCTCCTGAGTGGCGTCATCCCCGTTGGGCAAGGCGATCGGCCCGCAGATCCGGCCCACGTAGGGGGTGAGCCGGTCCAGGAGTTCGTTCATCGCGAGTGTGTCGCCGTTCTGGGCGGCGCGCACCAGGCGGGCGTCGTCACCGGACACTCAGAAAGTCTTCCATGAGGGCGGTGACCTGGTCGGGGCAGTCCAGAGTCAGAGCATGGCCGCAGCCGTTGAGGACAGCCACTTTGGCGCCCGGGAGGATCCGGCCGAAAGTGGAAGCCTGAGCGACCGGCAGGACCGTGTCCTGGGCACCCCACACGATCAGGGTCGGCTGAGTGGTGCGGTGGAGCCGGTCCTGGGTGATCCGCCAGTCCAGGCCGCGTTCGAGCAGGTACACCGAGCGCAGGTTGTCCCGCAGCGTGCCGGGCGCCCACATCGCGTCGATGACCTGGTCGGTGACGCGTTCCTTGTGAACGAACAGATCCCGGATGCCGGCGGCCACGCCGGCACGGCTGCCGACGCCGACATTGGTCAGAAGCTCGCCAACCACAAGCGGCTTGAGGATCTCCCAGCTCCACACGTCGCGTTCGGCCAGGCCGGACGGGGCGAGCAGCATAAGGCCGCTGACCGGCCGCGGGTGGCTTTGCGCGTAGGCGAGGGCCCAGCCGCCGCTCCAGGAGTTCCCACCCAGGACCGCCGTCCGCACGCCGACGGCGTTCAGGAAGCTGTCGACAGCCGAGGTCATCGACGACAGGTCGAAGCGGAATCCGCGGTCGTACAACTCGGTGAAACCCTGGCCGGGCAGGTCCACGACGTCACCGGTATGGGTCCGCGAGATCGCGGCCAGCTGGGGCCGCCTGGCGAACGTCGAGGAGGCTCCGGGTGAGAGCAGGACCACCGCCGGGCCCTGCCCCTCGCGCAGATAGTGGAACCGCGCGACGGGCGTCTCCACGTAGCGAGAGCCGGCCTCGGGCCGATATCCGCGCTGCCGCTCGGGGGCGTAGCCGTGGGCCCCGTACAAGGCCGAGGCGGCGGCGATCAGCAGCGGCACGGCCAAGGCGGTGTTCTGGACCCAGGACCGGCCGTTCACCTCCTGCCGGGCCACGGCGGCCGCCGCGGCGCCCAGGACCAGGCATGCCGGGGTGTACACGAACAGGTTCAGCCAGTAGAACGCCGTGTCGGTGCGCACCCCTATCCCGCACGCCCACACGAGTCCGGCCAGCGCCCGGACCAGCAGCCCGGCGGTCACGGCCACAGTGCCGGCCTGTAGCAGCCATCCGATCCGATGCCGGCGGCCGAGCCTGGCACGGCCACCGACCAGCAGCGCGGCTGCGAACAGGAGCGCCGTCAGCGGCAGCAGAACCCCAGGCGTGAACGGCACCTGGAATCCGAGCACCGCCAGGGACAGTGTGCGGGAGTCGGGCGCGGGCCAGGTCAGGCCCGTCGACCAGTACGCGTGGGCCACGCCGTCGACGGCGAGCACGGCGGCGACCAGTGTCCCGGCCCGCCGGACCATCTCTTCTCTCACAACGGTTCCTCTGCTGGAGTGACTGTGTCATCCAGGAAGAGGAAGATCACGGGGAAAACGTTCCGCGTGACGTGCGTCACAACGGTCGCGAGCGGCGCCAGCGGGCGGACTGGCGGGCGTAGCCGCCGTCCTCCAGGTCGGCCAGCCGTTCGAAGGGGTTCCAGGAGGCGTGGTCACCGCAGACGGCGTACGACAGGCCGACGGCGAGGACGTACAGCACGAGCATCGGGAGGCCGACGCACGCGGCCCACTGGGTGGCGTGCCGCGACTCGTGGTCGAGCAGCCTGCCCGTCAGGTAACCCTCGTCGTGCCTGGTCAGGATCACGTTGCCGACCGTGAACGCCCCCGCGACGGGGAACGGGATCCGGTAGCCGTGCGCGAGGATCAGCCCCCGCTCGCCCCTGCGCGGCCGAGCCCCGCCCATCAGGGCGATGAGCAGCCCGAGAGGCGTCGAGAGGTTGACATAGTTGATCACCTGCCGGGCCCGGTGCCACATGCTCCCAGAATCGGCGATGACCTCGCCCCCTAGGAAGACCTCAGCAGCCACGAACCCGTTGACCGGGTGGCCAGGACGGCGGCCGCGACGGCGACGGCCCCGCCGTACAGGTACCAGAACCCGGACGCGTCCCCGGCGATGGCCAGATCGCCCGCGGGCTGCCGGGTGGCGAGCATGAACGACGAGACGAGCCAGCCCAGGGCGGGGGCGACCGCGGCCAGCTTGCCGCCCATGAGCCTGCCCATGCCGTACGGCACGGCGAACAGGACCAGGAGCCAGCCCAGGGCGGCGGCGGGCACGACCCCGGCGTACCAGGAGTGCTCGAACGCGCCGACGACGCCCAGCGCGAGGCCGAGCAGGAACAGCATCCCGTAGACCGCGCCGGTCATGGCGCCGGTCATGGCGCCGGGCTGGGTGCCCGGGATCTCTTCCTCCGTCATGCGGCCCCCTTCATGCGGCTGAGGTTAGCCGATCGCCTATCCGACGCCGGCGAACAGGTCGCTCTCCCGGTTGTACGGCTCACCGATCCCACCGGCCTCGTAGGGGGCGCCGATGCCGGGCCGTCCGGGCACCCCGGCCCTGAGGATGAAGTGCTCGACACCGAGCACCTGCTGGCCGACGTTGTTCGAGAGCGCGAACCAGGGGGCGTCCACGGCGATCTGGGTGACGTGCGCCCGCATCGCCTCGATCTTGGCCTCCACGTGGGCACGGGCGTCGATCTCCGTGGTGACCGCCTCGTCGGAGCATCCGAACGGCAGGTCGTCGACCGGCTCCGGGGCCCAGAACTCGACGTCCGCCTGGCGCATGGCCTCGGTGGCCCGTCTCATGACGGACTTCGGCAGCGCGGTGAGGTAGAACTTGGCGATCCGCCACGGCTCGCCGCCCGGGTGCGCGGGGTCGGCGGCCAGCTCGAAGGCCCGCCAGGCCACCCGGTGCGCCTGGATGTGGTCGGGGTGCCCGTAGAAGCCGTTCTCGTCGTAGGTCACCAGGACCTGCGGCCGGACCTCGCGGATCACCTTGACCAGTTCACCGGCCGCCTCGTCGAGGTCGGCCCGCCAGAAGCAACCGGGACGGTCGTTGGTCACCGCGCCCATCATCCCGGAGTCGCGCCAGCGGCCCGCGCCGCCGAGGAACCGGTGGTCGGTCACGCCCAGCGCCCTACAGGCGGCCGCCAGCTCGCCGATGCGGTACTGGCCGAGGGTGTCGTCCCGGTCGGCCGCGAGGTGGGCCAGCTCCGCCGGGATGACCTCGCCCTCCTCTCCGAGCGTGCAGGTCACCAGGGTCACGTGGGCTCCCTCGGCCACGTATTTGGCCATGGTCGCCCCCGTCCCGATCGACTCGTCGTCGGGGTGGGCGTGCACGAGCAGCAGACGCCGGTCAGTCATGTCTCCGAGACTAGTGCTGAGCGGCGGAGGGCCGTGCGTCCTGGCAGTATGAGGGACTATGACTGAGAGCTTCTCCGGGTTGAGCTTCCCGCGCTTGCATGCCAGGACCCGGCGGTTCACCCTCGGGGTTCCGCGTGGCTTCACGATTTCTCCGGACGGCGGCCGCACCGTCTTCCTGCGGACGAAGTCCGGCACTGATCCCGTGACGTGCCTGTGGGAGCTCGGCGTCGAATCCGGGACCGAGCGGCTGGTCGTCGACCCGCTCGCGCTGGGCGCGGCCGACGAGGATCTGCCGCCGGAGGAGCGGGCACGCCGCGAGCGGTCGCGGGAGTCGGCGGGCGGCGTGGTCGCGTACGCGACGGACGCCGACGTCCGCCAGGCCGTCTTCGCGCTGTCGGCCGAGCTCCACCTCGTCGATCTGGCGACGGGAGCGGTGCGGAGCCTGCCGACGCCGGGGCCGGTCATCGACCCCCGGCTGAACCCGGCCGGCACCCACGTCGCATACGTCACCGGTGGCCAGTTGTACACCCAGGACGTCGCGACGGGTGAGCGGGTCCCCCTGGCGACGCCGGAGAGTCCGCAGGTCACCTATGGTCTGGCCGAGTTCGTCGCCGCCGAGGAGATGGACCGCATGCGCGGCTACTGGTGGGCCCCCTCGGGAGACCGCCTCCTGGTCGCCCGGGTGGACGAGTCGCCGGTGGGGCTGTGGCACATCGCCGACCCGGCCAACCCGGACCGTCCCCCCGTGCCGCAGCGCTATCCCGCGGCCGGCACGGCCAACGCCGAGGTCTCGCTGTTCGTCATCGGGCTCGACGGCTCGCGCGTCGCCGTGCCGTACGAGCACGAGTATCTGGTCACCGCCTCCTGGAGCGAGCACGGCCTGAACATCGTCACGCTCTCCCGCGACCAGCGGACCATGCGCCTGCTCGACGTCGATCCCGCCACGGGGGCGACGACCACGCTCCGCGAGGACACCGACCCCGCCTGGGTGGAGATCGTTTCCGGCGTGCCCGGCCGCCTGTCCGACGGAGCCCTCGTGTGGGTGGCCGACGCCGAGGACGGACGTCGCCTCTTCGTCGGCGACCAGCCCGTGACGCCGCCGTCACTGCAGGTCAGGGCGGTGCTGGACGCCGACGGCGACACGGTCCTCTTCCAGGCCAGCGGCGAGCCCACGCAGATCCAGCTCTGGACCTACGCCGGGGGCTCGATCCGCCCGCTGACCATCGAGCCCGGCGTCCACTCCGGCCGTCGCGCGGGCGGCGTCACCGTCGTGACCACTCAGAACCTGGAGACCGAGGGCGTTTCCGTCGCGGTCCTGCGGCGTGACGGCTCATCGGCGGCCATCAGGTCGGTGACGGAGCGGCCGGGCATCGAACCGCGGGTCTCGCTCGTCCGGGCCGGGTCGCGGGAGCTGTCCACCGCCGTCCTGTTCCCCTCGTGGCACGTGCCGGGCTCGGCGCGGCTGCCCGTCCTCATGGACCCGTACGGCGGGCCGCACGCGCAGCGGGTCCTCACCGCCCGGCGCGTCTTCCTGGAGTCCCAGTGGTGGGCCGAGCAGGGCTTCGCGGTCGTCGTCGCCGACGGGCGGGGCACCCCGGGCCGGGGTCCGGCGTTCGAGCGTGAGGTGCTGCGCGACCTGTCGCTGACGCTGGAGGACCAGGTGGACTCGCTCCAGGGGGCCGCGGCGCTCTACCCCGACGACCTCGACCTGTCGCGGGTGGGCATCCGCGGCTGGTCGTTCGGCGGCTACCTTGCCGCGCTCGCCGTCCTCCGGCGCCCGGACGTGTTCCACGCGGCCATCGCGGGCGCGCCGGTCACCGACTGGCGTCTGTACGACACGTGCTACACCGAGCGCTACCTGGGCCACCCGGACGAGGGCCACTACGAGGGGTCCTCGCTGCTCGCCGACGCCGAGAAGCTGGAGCGGCCGCTGCTGCTCGTGCACGGACTGGCCGACGACAACGTGGTGGCGGCACACACGCTGCGGCTGTCGTCCGCCCTGCTGGCGGCGGGCCGCCCGCACACCGTGCTGCCGCTGTCGGGGGTCACCCACATGACCCCTCAGGAGGTCGTCGCCGAGAACCTGCTGCTCCTGCAGGTGGACTTCCTGAAGAAGGCTCTGGGGGTCGAGTGAGTGGCGGTCTCGCCTCTCCAGGAGATTCACGATGAGCGCTTGAGCGAGAGAGGCGTCCGGCTCTGGCTCAAGCGCGACGATCTCATCGACGCGCACATCACCGGGAACAAGTGGCGGAAGCTCAAATACAACCTCGCGGCGGCCACCGAATCCGGGCATGACACCCTGCTCACCTTCGGCGGCGCGTACTCCAACCACATCCGCGCGGTGGCGGCGGCCGGGCATCGTTTCGGCTTCGCGACGGTCGGCGTGATCCGCGGCGAGGAACGCCTGCCGTTGAATCCGTCACTGGCCTACGCGGCGGACCAGGGCATGCGCCTCACGTACCTCGACAGGGGGACCTACCGGCGGAAGACGGACGCCCAGGTCGTGGACACGCTGAAACGGGAGTGGGGCGACTTCTACCTCATCCCGGAAGGAGGCAGCAACGCTCTCGCCGTTCGCGGGTGCGCGGAGCTGCCCCATGAGATCGACCTGGATTTCGACCTGATCTGCTGCCCCTCCGGAACCGGCGGGACGTTGGCCGGCATCGCCGCCGGTCTGGCCCCCGGGCAACGCGCTCTGGGCTTCTCCGTGCTCAAAGGCGGCGAGTTCCTCAACGAGGATGTCGCGGACCTGCAAATTCAGGCTTTCGGCCGGCCATCGGGGAACTGGGCCGTCCAGACCGGCTTTCACTTCGGTGGCTTCGCGAAGAAGCCGCCGGAGCTCACCGCCTTCATCGGCGACTTCTTCGACAGGCATGCGCTCATTCTTGAATGGATCTACGTCGCCAAGATGATGTACGGCATCTTCGCGCTCGCCGAGAGCGGCGCCATTGAGCCCGGAACGCGATGTGTCGCCGTCATCACCGGACCGCCCGGACCGGAGCAGGCGCTGGACGCTCCCGGCCGCGCGGGATCTCCAGGGGAACTGGTAGGGCGACGGTGACCTCGAGCCCGCCTTTCGGGAGGGGACGGGTCTCCAGCGTGCCGTGATGGGCCTCGACGATGGCGGCGACGATCGACAGGCCCAGTCCCAGACCGTCGCCGCTGGCTCTCCTGCCGCCTTCCAGGCGCTGGAAGGGCTGCAGGAGCATGTGGACCCGATCGGGCGGAATCACCGGACCGCTGTTGGAGATCCTGAGGGTCGGACGGCCGGACTGTACGGCGGTCGCCACCTTGACCCAGCCGCCGGGCACGTTGTGCCGCATGGCGTTGTCCAGCAGGTTCGCGACCAGGCGTTCGATCAGAGCACGGTCGCCGGACGCGGGTGCCGGGTGAAGCCTGGATTGGACGGGCACGCCCGGGTCTCCACGTTGGTCGAGGGCCTGCCCGGTGATTACGGCCAGGTCGAGGGGCTGCCGGTGGTGCAGGCCCTGCTGGCTGCGAGCCAGGGTGAGCAGGGCCTCGATGAGCCGTTCCTGGTGCTGCCCGGCGGCCAGCAGGCGTTCCAGTACGGCCCGCAGTGACTCGGCGTCGGCCTCCAGGTCGGCGAGCGCGACCTCGACCATGGCATGCTGCAGCGTCAACGGGGTGCGCAGCTCGTGAGACGCGTTGGCGACGAACCGCCGTTGCGCGGTGAACGCGGCCTCCAGCCGATCGAGGAGCTCGTCGAAGGTGTCGGCCAGCTCCTTGAGCTCGTCGTCGGGTCCGGACGCTGCCAGCCGCTGGTCGAGCCGGTCAGCCGTGATGCGCCGGACGGTGGCCGTCATGTCGCCCAGCGGCTGCAGCACCCGCCCGGCCATGAGCCGGCCCAGCAGAATCGACGCGAACGCCATGATCGACAGCGCGATCAGGGAGTTGACCAGCAGCCGGCGCAGATTCTCGGCCTGCTGCTCCCACACGGGCGCCGGGACCGGGGTGTCGAGCCCGCCGGGCGGCGCGGGAGCGGTCGGCGGCCCGGGGAAAGGCGAGTTCTCGACCAGGAAGTAGATGAGGGCGACCAGCAGCACCGCCGCCGCCAGGAACAGGCCGCTGTAGAGCAGGGTCAGGCGCAGCCGTACCGTCCGTCTCATATCCGGTAACCGGCCTGCGGGACCGTCTCGATCAGCGGCGGGTCGCCGAGCTTGCGGCGCAACCGGCTGATCGTCACCTTCACGGTCTGCGTGAACGGGTCGGCGAACTCGTCCCAGCCCCGCTCAAGGAGCTGTTCGGCGGAGACCACGGCGCCCCTGGCGGCCAGCAGCAGCTCCAACACGGCGAACTCCTTGGGGCTCAGCGGAAGGCGGTGCCCGTCGCGGGTGGCGATCCGGGTGGCCGGGTCGAGGCGCAGATCGCCGTGGACGAGCACCGGCGGGAGGGCCGGACGCGACCGCCTGCCCAGCGCCCGGATCCGGGCGACCAACTCGGCGAAGGCGAACGGCTTGGGGAGGTAGTCATCGGCTCCGACGCCCAGGCCCGTCACCTTGTCGTCGATCGTCCCAGCGGCGGTGAGCATCAGCACCCGCGCCGGGTAGCCCACGTTGACCAGCGACCTGCACACCTCGTCGCCATGCAGGCCTGGCAGGTCCCGGTCGAGGATGACGACGTCGTAGTGGTTGGCCGAGGTGCGGTCGAGCGCGGCGTCGCCGTCCAACACCACGTCGACGGCCATGCCCTCGCGGCGCAGCCCCGCGGCCACCGTCTGGGCCAGTTCCTCGTGGTCTTCGACCATCAACACCCTCATGATCCCCCCAGGATGCCCAGCGCCCGGTTACAGCCGGGTAACCGCCCCCGTTCCCCTTTCGTCACCGGCCGTCGGCTTGTCTGGTTCCACCGACAGAAACGGAGAACCACCATGTCCGGCTCGACAATCAGGAACGCGATCCTCGCCGCCGTGATCCTCACCGTGGGCGTGGGCAGGGTGGCTGCCGCGCCCCCGGTGTCCGGCGGGGACGGCGGCAAGGCGTTCACCGCCTGCATGCGCTCGCAGGGGCTGCCCGGCTTCCCCGATGTGACGGTCTCTACAGATGGGCTCATCAACCTGGATATCAAGGGTGACCGCGTGGACACCCTCTCCCATGAGTACGGGGCGGCGGTGAAGGCATGTGAGTCGCTGCTGCCGGCCGACGCCAGGCTGCGGGGCGCGCCTGCGGCGCCGTCCGCCCTGTCGCTCCCGTCCTAACTCACTACAGGCGAGGGGATGGGTGTGGACCCACCCATCCCCTCAGCTCTTGCCATGCCGGCTGACCACTCGAACCCTGCCATGCCGGCTGTCCCACTCAGCTCGATGCCGCACCGCCTTATTCCCCGGCATTCCGCCGCATTCAGCTGGCATTCCGCCGGCTCGGTGCCCACCTGCCTGTCCGTCAGCCCTTGCCGTGCCAGCTGTCCCACAGCGCGGCGTAGGCCCCGCCCGCGGCGACGAGCTGGTCGTGTGAGCCCAGCTCGCTGACGCGGCCGTCCTCCACGACGGCCACCCGGTCGGCGTCGTGCGCCGTGTAGAGCCGGTGCGCGATCGCGATGACCGTGCGGCCCTCCAGGACGGCCCCGAGCGAGCGCTCCAGATGCCGGGCCGCACGGGGGTCGATCAGTGACGTGGCCTCGTCGAGCACCAGCGTGTGCGGGTCGGCCAGCACGAGCCTGGCCAGCGCGAGCTGCTGCGCCTGGGCCGGTGAGATTGTCGTGCCGCCCGACCCGACGGTCGTGTCCAGCCCCTCTCCGGGTCCCTCACCGAGCGCCTTGACCCATTCCCACGCGTCCACGGCCTCCAGGGCCCGGCGGATGTCGGCGTCGGCGGCGTCCGGCCGCGCGATCAGCATGTTGTCGCGCAGGGCCCCCCGGAACACATGGTGCTCCTGGGTGACCAGGGCGACATGCCCCCGGAGGTCGTCGAGCGGCAGCTCCACGAGCTGCACGCCGCCGACCGTGACGGAGCCCGTCCGCGGGCCGTGGATGCCCGCGAGCAGCCGTCCGAGCGTCGACTTGCCGGCGCCCGAGGGGCCCACCATGGCCAGCCGCTCACCCGGCCGCACGTCGAGGTCGATGCCGTGGAGGACGTCATGGCCCTCGCGGTAGGCGTACCGTACGTCCGACGCCCTCAGGTCCTCGCCCTCCGGCCGGGCGTCGCCGGTGACCCGGTCCTCCGGCACGTTTGCCACGCCGAGCAGCCTCGCCATCGACGCCCCGCCGACCTGCAGCTCGTCCACCCACGAGAGCAGCCGGTCGAGCGGGTCGATGAGTTGCTGCACGTACAGCGTGGCCGCGGTCACCTGGGCCAGGGACACCCAGCCCTCGACGTAGAACAGGCCGCCCAGCGAGACCGTCGCCACGACGGGGATCACGTAACCGATCTCCACGGCGGGAAACCACACCATCCTGAGGCCGAGGGTGTAGCGCTCCGCGGCGAAGGACCGTGAGATATCGCGATCCGTTCGCTCGCGGCGGCGCGGCTGGAGCCCCAGTGCCTCCACGGTGCGCGCGCCTTCGACGGTCTCGGCCAACCCTTCGGTCATGTCCGCGTACGCGGCGTTCTCCCGCAGATAGCCGTCCCTGGCCCGGCTGAGGTACCACTTCGTGGAGATCCACAGCAGCGGCACGGCGATCAGCGACGGCACGGCCATCACCGGGCCGACGAGCATCAGCGCGCCCACCATGAAGGCCCCGGTGACGACCGCGATCAGGGTCTCCGGCACGGCATGCCGCACCGACCGGGAGAGAGCGTCGACGTCTCGGGAGGTCCGGGTGATGAGGTCACCGGAACCGGCCCGCTCGACCGTCGACAGCGGCAGGGCGAGCACCTGGTCGACGAAGTCCTCCCGGAGCTCGGCCAGCACCTTCTCGCCCAGCCGTGACGAGGCGTAGATCGCGAACCGGATGAGCACGGCCTGTGCGACCACGAAGCCGCCAAGGATCAGCGCGACCAGGTCGACGTCGACGTGGCGGGACCCGTCGGCCACGGCCTGGACCAGCTCGCCCAGCAGGCGCGGTGACGCCAGCCCCGCGATCGCCGCGAGGGCGTGCAGGGACAGCGCCAGCCCCAGCTCCCGGGGATACTTCAGCGTCAGCCGCCGCGCGTAGGCGCGGACCTGCGCCGGGTCCGCGACCGGCAGGATCTGGCGGGCCATGCTCAGCCTTCCCCTCGGGTAACCGTCATCGTGTAACCGGGCTCCACCCGGAGCAGCTCCCGGTGGGTGCCCTCGGCGCGGACCTTGCCGTCCTCGACGAAGAGGACCAGCTCCGCCCGATCGAGGACGAGCGGGCTCGTCGTGCAGACCAGGGTCGTACGGCCGGCCCGCGCCTTGCCGAGCCGGTCCGCGATGCGCGCCTCGGTGTGGGCGTCCACCGCGCTCGTCGGCTCGACCAGAACGAGGACCTCCGGATCCGCGACCAGCGCCCTGACCAGGCGGAGCCGCTGCTGCTGACCACCGGAGAACTCACGGCCGGACTCGGCCACGTGTCCCTCCAGTCCCTCCGGCAGCGCCTCCACGATGTCCTCGGCGCAGGCCGTCTGCAGCGCGAGCCGCAGGTCGTCGTCGGTGGCCGTGCCCGTGACGTCCAACTCCTCGCGGAGACGGCCGGTGAACAGCCTCGCGGCGTTGTCGGCGACCAGGATGTGCCGTCTCACCTCGGCTATCGGCAGGTCGGCGAGTGGCGTGCCGTCCAGCGTCACGTCGCCGGGGGCATATCTGCCGAGCCGGTCCGCGATGGCGATCGCCTCCTCGGGGACCGCAGCCGCCAGCGCGGTGAGCCTGCCGGGCCGTACCGCGACGCCGGACTCGCCGTCCAGCAGCAGGCCGTCGGACAGGCCGGCGTCGGCGCGGCGGAGCGGGCCGTCCTGGAACTCGGGCTCCAGCGACAGGATCCGGCACACGCGGCGGGCCGCCACGTGGCCCTTGGTGATTCTGTCGGCGGCCTCCGTGAGCGTCCTCAGCGGCGCGATCAGGAAGACCGCGTAGCCGTAGAACGTCACGAGCTGGCCCGCGCTGATACGCCCGTCCAGGGCGAAGCGCGCCCCGAGCCACGTCACACACGCGATGAGCACCCCGGGCAGCAGAATCTGGGCGCCTTCCAGCATCGACTCGACCGAGGCCACCCGCACGCCCGCGTGCCGGACGCGCTGCGACTCCTCCCGGTAGCGCGCCGCGAAGACCTGCTCGCCGCCGATGCCGCGCAGGACCCGCAGGCCCCCGACGATGTCGGCCGCACGGGTCGCCAGGTCGCCCTGGAGGTCGCGCTGCGCGTGCTGCCTGCTGTGCAGCGGCTTGAGCAGCGGCCCGACGGCGGCCGCCATCAGCGGCACACCGATGAGCACGACGAGCCCGAGAGTCGGCGACGTGGTGAGGAGGATCACCGTCACGGTGGCGATGGCGAAGAGGGCGCCGGCGCCGCGCAGGAGGATCTCCATCGCGCCCCCGATGTTCGCGATGTCGGAGTTGCCGACGCTGACCACCTCGCCGGTGGACAGGCGTTTGGGCAGCGTCGCGCCCAGCCGGGTCGCCTGCCGCGAGGTGAGCTGCACCGTGCGGTAGGCCGCCGCCAGCCAGGTGAGGACGGCGCACCGGTGCCGCAGCACGCCCGCGACGGCCTGCACGACGCCCAGGGCCAGCAGTGCGGCCGACCACCGGATGAGCAGGGGAACGTCCTTCGCGGTCAGCGCGTCGATCGCCCTTCCGATGGCCGCCGGCACCAGCGCCTGCCCCAGCCACCACAGAATGGCCAGCCCGATGCCGATCAGCATCGGGGCCTTCTGGGCACGCGCCACCCACCACAGGTACCGGAGCGGGCTGCGGGCGTCAGGAGTGCCGGGATCGGCGACAGGCAAAGAGAGCATGGTCACCCCAGGCTCGCAAGATCCCAGGTCACGGGGCAAACCATTTTCCCGCAAACCGGCGCGTCGCGGTGGCCCCCCACGAGCCGGGCACACCCGGAAAGCACGCGACGGCACCGCACGCCCACGCCGCGCGGGCCGTACGCCGGCGCCGCACGGGCCGTACGCCGGCGCCGCACGGGCCGTACGCCGGCGCCGCGCAGGCCGCACGCCGGCTCCAGAACACCCGCATCAGTCCGAGCTGTCATCGCCGCACATGGCCAGAGCGGTGTGGTCGCGCCAGCGGGCCTCTCCTCCGGAGAACCCGTCCGGTGGGAGGACGGTCAGGTAACCCGCGCCCACGTCGTGTCGCAGCCGCACGGTGGCCTCTTGGGGCTTGTCGGGCTCCGGCCACCCGTGGGCCACCGAGACGTCCTCGGCCGAGACCACGACGTCCGAGGCGAGCGCGTGGACGCCGCCATGCGGTCTCAGCCGGGCGTCGTCGAACAGCCGCCTGACGAGCACGCCGGCGAGACCGTTGAAGAGATGGAACCACCCGTGGGCGTGATGCCGCTGAAGCCTTCGCGTCCGCAGGTCCGGCAGCCCGAATCTCGGCAGTCCCTTCGTCCGCATGCTGTACAGCCCGTCGTCGTCGGGACCGCAGGTGACGAACAGCCAGTCCACGATGGGAAACGTGTACGGCGAAGGCGACGACCGAGGCCGCCAAGGGCCGGGCAGGATCCTGGGCGAATCCGCGTCAAGGCGGATGCCACCGGTCAGCTCGGCGACCTGGTCGGTCAGCTGGGCGCAGGCGTGGAGATGGGCCGGTGGCCAGCCCGGCGGTGCCGTACAGGTGATGGACAGATGACCGTCGGTGCGCTCGATGAGCACGGCGATGAGCGGATCCACGCCGGGCGAGCAGTCCGGACACGAGAGCCGGGAGACGGCCGGAGCGAGATAGGGGTCGCCGCCGCCTATCTCTTCGATCCGGAGGTCGATCCCGGCGGGAAGCGAGGCCCGAAGCCGGGCGGCGACCGCCGGTGACAGGGGACGCTCAGGCGCCGCCACAACGAACGTGACACTCACCGATCCGGGGATCGGCAGGAGGATCTTGCCGGCCATCGTGTGCCTTCCGTACGAGGAAGGCACACGCTGTCAGCCACGCCGCCCCGCCAAGCGGCCCGAACCCCGTTCTGTGGATAACGTATCGGAGCCTTCGGCACGCGTTCGATTTAGCAGCAGGACTTCGCCGTAACAGGGGTGACGGTGTCGTCCGCGGACTCACCGGGAGCGCAGCAGACCGAGTCGGTTTCCTTGGTCAGCTTGCCGGCGTCGGCCTTGACCACGTACACCTCCCAGGGCTCGCTACCGGGGCCGTGGACCCAGACCTTGTCCTGGAGCGCGTAACAGCAGGTGGTGTCGTTCTCCTCGAAGGTCGCCAGGCCGGCGCCCTTAAGACGCTCGGTCGCCGCCGCGACCTGGGCGGTGTCGTCCACCTCCACGCCGAGATGGTCCATCCGGGTCGGTTCGCCCCCCTCGCCTTCCAGAAGGACGAGCTTGAGCGGGGGCTCGGTGATGGCGAAGTTGGCGTAGCCGGGTCGCCGCTTGGCGGGCTCGACCCCGAACAGCTTGGAGTAGAACGCTACGGAGCCTTCCAGGTCGGCGACCCGTAGAGCGAGCTGGACACGGGACATGGGGGTTTCCTCCCTTGGCCGTGAAGAGGCGGACGGCCGAAGCCATACCCCGCCTGCTTCGATGAACTTCTAATCAAAGGATGCCCGTAGTTTGTGTCCTTGCCTAGATCCGTGTCAAATTAGAGCCATGTCTAAGCAAGAGCTGCCGATCGTGGACGCGGGCGTTGACGTGCCGGCCGGGGCGTGTTGCGCGCCGCTGGTGTGCGAGCCGCTGTCAGAGAACGAGGCCGCCGAGCTGGCCCCGCTGTTCAAGGCGATCGCCGACCCGGTACGGCTGCGCCTGCTGTCGCTGATCGCCTGCCACGAGGGCGGCGAGGCGTGCGTCTGCGACCTGACGGTGGCGTTCGACCTCACCGCGCCGACGATCAGCCATCACCTCAAGGTGCTCAAGCAAGCCGGGCTCATCGGCTCCGAACGCCGGGGCACCTGGGTGTACTACTGGATCAACCCCGCGGTGCTGGCCCGAATGTCGGCTCTGATCGGCCCGGCGTCCGCCGCCCTGGCCGTGACTTCATGACCGTGTCCGTACGTCCCGGAATGGGACGTCAAGCGTTCGCCGAGTTCCTCGGCACCGGGCTCCTGGTCACCGTCGTTATCGGGTCAGGCGTCATGGCCGTCCGCCTGTCTCACGACGTCGGCATCCAACTGCTGGCCAACAGCGCCGCCACCGCAGCCGCCCTGCCCGTCGTCATCGCCCTGGTGGGGCCGGTCTCCGGCGCGCACCTCAACCCCGTCGTCTCCCTGGTGGACTGGATATTGGGCCGCCGCGCCCGCACCGGCCTGACCGCCTCCCAAGTGGCCGTCTACCTGCCCGCACAAGTCGCCGGAGGGATCGCCGGTACGGTGCTGGCCAACCTCATGTTCGCCCTCCCACCCATCACCGTCTCGACACACGGGCGGTCAGCACCGTCATTGTGGCTCGGCGAGGTCGTCGCCACCGCCGGACTTGTCGCCCTCATCGTCACCCTCGCACGTCAGGGCCGCCCGCATCTGGCCCCGCCGCTGATCGGGGCCTACATCGGCGCGGCCTACTGGTTCACCAGTTCCACCAGCTTCGCCAACCCCGCCGTGACCGTCGCCCGGGGCTTCTCCGACACCTTCGCCGGGATTGCCCCCGCCTCCATCCCCGCATTCATCGCTGCCCAACTACTCGGCGCGTTCTTCGGAGCGGTCATCGCCCTCGCCCTGTACCGCGCCCCCGATCACGCGGAAGCACCCGGCCTCCACGACGACGGCCGTGACCCCGCCATCGTCGCGCCTGGCCGTCCGCTTCGCCACTGACCGGCTACGTGCCGCCGCCCACGCTCAAGGAGCCCTTGTGTCCGACACCCCCGAGGTCCTGTTCGTCTGCGTGCACAACGCCGGACGCTCTCAAATGGCCGCCGCCCTGCTCGACCACCACGCCGAGGGTCGCGTGCGTGTCCGCTCAGCCGGGTCGGCACCGGCTGACACCATCAACCCCGCCGTCATCGCCGTCATGGACGAACTCGGCCTCGACCTGTCCAAGGAGTTCCCCAAGCCCTTGACCACCGAGGCCGTCCAGGCTTCCGACGTCGTGATCACTATGGGTTGCGGGGACGCCTGCCCCATCTTCCCCGGCAAGCGCTACCTCGACTGGCGACTCGACGACCCAGCCGGCAAGCCCATCGACCAGGTCCGCCCCATCCGCGACGAGATCGACCGCCGCGTACGCGACCTGCTCACCGAACTGACCGAACTGACCGAAGGACCCACCCGGTGAGCGCCCAGCCACCCACCCCCGTAAGCGCCCCCGGCATCACCATCCGCCCCATGCAGGCGACCGACGCCGCACAGGTCCTCGCCATCTACCAAGCGGGGCTCGACAGCCGCAACGCCAGCTTCGAGACCACCGCACCGACCTGGCAGGTGTTCGACGCCGCGAAGCTACCCCTCCACCGGCACGTCGCCGCCGACACCTCCACCGGACAGGTACTCGGCTGGATCGCCGCCGGCACCGTCTCCGACCGATGCGTCTACGCCGGAGTCGTCGAAAACTCCCTCTACGTCCACCCCTACCACCACAGCCGGGGGATCGGAACCGCCCTGTTGCGCACCTTCATCCAGTCCACCGAAACCGAGGGCATATGGACGATCCAATCAGGGATCTTCCCCGAGAACATCGCCAGTCTCCGCCTCCACGAAAAGGCCGGCTTCCGCGTCGTCGGCACCCGGCACCACATCGGCCGCCATCACGACCAGTGGCGAGACGTCGTCCTCATCGAACGCCGCAGCACAGTCACCGGTCTGTGACGCCGCCGCGCACATTGCCGACGGCGCGGACACCCCGAGGCGGGAAGACGCGAAACCGCGCGCTCGACGAACGAGCGCGCGGTTTCAGAAGCGTACGGCCGAAGCCGGACCCGCTACTTCGAGGATGCCTTGAGGAATTCGGCGTTCATGCGGGCGATGGTGTCGAGCGGGATGCCCTTGGGGCAGACCGCGGTGCACTCACCGGTGTTGGTGCAGCCGCCGAAGCCCTCGGCGTCCATCTGCTCCACCATGGCCTTGGCACGGGAGGCACGCTCCGGCTGGCCCTGGGGCAGCAGGCTCAGGTGGGTGATCTTGGCGGCGGTGAACAGCGAGGCCGAGCCGTTCGGGCAGGCCGCCACGCACGCGCCGCAGCCGATGCAGGTGGCCGCGTCGAACGCCGCGTCCGCGTCGTCCTTGGGCACCGGGATGGCGTGGGCGTCGGGGGCCGACCCGGCGGGGACGGAGATGAAGCCGCCGGCCTGGATGATCCGGTCGAAGGACGACCTGTCGACCACGAGGTCCTTCACCACCGGGAACGGCGCGGCGCGCCACGGCTCGATGGTGACGACAGCGCCGTCCTCGAAGTGCCGCATGTGCAGCTGGCAGGTCGTCGTCGCGCGCTGCTCGCCGTGGGCGACGCCGTTGATGACCATGCCACACATGCCGCAGATGCCCTCGCGGCAGTCGTGGTCGAAGGCGACGGGGTCGTCGCCCTCAAGGATCAGCCGCTCGTTGAGGACGTCCAGCATCTCCAGGAACGACATGTCTGGCGAGACGTCTTCGACCCGGTAAGTCACCATACGTCCGCGATCCGCCGGGCCGTTCTGACGCCAGATCTTGAGGGTCAGGTTCACTTGTAGCTCCGCTGGGTCATCTTGACGTAGTCGTAGTTGAGGTCTTCCTTGTGCAGGACGGGTCCGTCCGGACCCCACTCCCAGGCGGCGACGTAGGCGAAGTGCTCGTCGTCGCGCAGCGCCTCGCCGTCCGCGTCCTGCGACTCGGCCCGGAAGTGACCGCCGCAGGATTCCGTACGGTGCAACGCGTCGATGCACATGAGCTCGGCGAGGTCGAAGAAGTCGGCGACCCGGCCGGCCCGCTCCAGCGCCTGGTTGAGGCCCTCGCCGTCACCCGGCACCTTCACGTTGTTCCAGAACTCCTCACGGAGCTCGGGGATCCGCTGCAGCGCCTTGCGCAGCGACTCGTCGGTGCGCTCCATGCCGCAGTAGTCCCACATGAGCCGGCCCAGCTCGCGGTGGTAGGAGTCGGCCGTACGGGTGCCGTTGACGCAGAGCAGCTTCTCGATCTTCTCTCGGACCGTGATCTCGGCCTCGGCCACGGCCTTCTCGTCCACCTCGCCGAAGCCCCCTGCGCCCGCGAGGTAGTCGCCGAGCGTCGTGGGCAGCACGAAGTACCCGTCCGCCAGGCCCTGCATCAGCGCGGACGCGCCCAGGCGGTTGGCTCCGTGGTCGGAGAAGTTGGCCTCACCGATCACGAACAGTCCCGGGATGGTGGACTGCAGGTCGTAGTCAACCCACAGGCCGCCCATCGTGTAGTGAACGGCGGGGTAGATGCGCATCGGCGTCTCGTACGGGTTCTCCCCGGTGATCCGCTCGTACATCTCGAAGAGGTTGCCGTACTTCTTCTCGACGGCGTCACGGCCGAGCCGCCCGATGGCGTCGGCGAAGTCGAGGTAGACGCCCAGGCCGCCGGGGCCGACGCCGCGGCCCTCGTCGCAGACGTTCTTGGCGGCACGGCTGGCGATGTCGCGGGGCACGAGGTTTCCGAAAGCCGGATAAATCCGCTCAAGGTAGTAATCGCGCTCGCCCTCGGGGATGTCCGCCGGCCTGCGGTCGTCGCCTCCACGGGCGGGCACCCAGACCCGGCCGTCGTTGCGCAGCGACTCCGACATCAGCGTGAGCTTGGACTGGTAGTCGCCGCTGACCGGGATGCAGGTCGGGTGGATCTGCGTGAAGCACGGGTTGGCGAACAGCGCGCCACGCCGGTGTGCCCGCCAGATCGCCGTGGTGTTGCAGCCCTTGGCGTTGGTGGACAGGAAGAACACGTTGCCGTAGCCGCCGGTCGCGAGGACCACGGCGTCGGCGAGGTGGGTCTCGATCTCTCCGGTGACCATGTCCCGGACCACGACGCCGCGCGCCCGGCCGCCGCTGACGACGAGTTCGAGCATCTCGTGGCGGGTGTGCATCTCCACGGTCCCGGCCGCGATCTGCCGCTCCAGCGCCGAGTAGGCCCCGAGCAGCAGCTGCTGGCCCGTCTGGCCGCGGGCGTAGAAGGTCCGCGACACCTGGGCGCCGCCGAAGGAGCGGGTGTCGAGCAGCCCGCCGTACTCCCGCGCGAACGGCACGCCCTGCGCCACCGCCTGGTCGATGATGTTCACGCTGACCTGCGCGAGCCGGTAGACGTTCGACTCGCGGGCGCGGAAGTCGCCGCCCTTGACCGTGTCGTAGAAGAGCCGGTAGACGCTGTCGCCGTCGCCGCGGTAGTTCTTCGCGGCGTTGATCCCGCCCTGCGCGGCGATCGAGTGGGCGCGCCGCGGCGAGTCCTGGTAACAGAACGACTTGACCTTGTAGCCCAGCTCGCCCAGGGTCGCCGCCGCCGAACCGCCGGCCAGGCCGGTGCCGACGACGATGACGGTCAGCTTGCGCTTGTTGGCCGGGTTGACCAGCTTGGCCTGGAAGCGCCGCGTGTCCCAGCGGTCCTCGATCGGCCCCTCCGGCGCCTTCGTGTCCCGGATGGGCTCGCCAACGGTGTAGTTCACGTTGTCCTTCACTTGACCGCTCCGATCATCACGGCGATGGGCACGGCGACGAATCCCAGCACCAGGACGGTGGCTATCACTGCCGAGCCCGCCTTCAGCGCGGCGTACCGGTGGGCGAGCCCCAGGGTCTGGAGCGCGCTCCACAGGCCGTGCCGCAGGTGCAGGCCGACCATCACCATGGCCACGAGGTAGAAGACCGTCACCCACCAGCGCGAGGGGTCGAAGCCCGCGACGACCCGGTCGTACGGCGTGGCGTCCCCGCCCTTGGGGTTCACGACCCCGAAGGTCAGGTCAAGCAGGTGCCAGATCACGAACAGCAGGATGATGACCCCGCCGTACCGCATGGTGTGCGTCGCGTAGCCGCCGGCCTGCGACTTCCGCTTCGCGGCGTACTTGACCGGCCGCGCCTTCGCCGCGCGCCTGGCCAGCGACACGGCCGACCACATGTGCAGCACGACGGCGAGGGCGAGCACGATCTCGGCGATGGTCAGCAGTGTGCGGTTCGGCAGCGCGGGCGAGCCGACGGTCCGCAGCCATTCCGCGTAGTGGTTGAACGAGCCGGCCCCCAGGAAGATCTTGAGGTTGCCGAGCATGTGGCCGACGAGGAACAGCACCAGGACGGCGCCCGTTACGGCCATGAGGGCCTTCTTGCCGTTGGAGGAGGCGTAGAAGCCCCCCTTGTGGGCGGCGTGAGGAAGAGTGGGCGCGGTGGCCATCCCGCGGTTAACAGTCGCTGTCACAGCTGTTCACGCTAGGTACGGGCCGGCGCGGGAGTCCAAGTCATCAGGGGTCTGGATCCGATAGCCAACGGCTATGTGCTCTGTCCGGAGGGCTTGCCTCCTCCCCACGGCGGTGAGCTCGTGCGAGGAATGTCACACAACGTCGCATATCGACGCGATAGCCGTAGGCTATGAAAGTGCAGCTCCAGCAACTCGCCTACTTCGTCGCGGTGGCCGAGACGCGGCACTTCACCCATGCCGCCGAGCGGACACGGGTGGCCCAGCCCTCCCTGAGCAAGCAGATCAAGGCCCTGGAGACCGAGCTCGGGGCCCCGCTGTTCAGCCGCGCCCGCGGCAACGTGACGCTGACCCCCGCCGGGGAGGCGCTGCTCCCACTCGCCCGCCGCATGCTGGCCGACGCGGAGACCGCCCGCCGGGAGGTGGCCGAGCTCGCCGGGCTGCGCAAAGGGAGGGTACGGCTCGGCGCCACGCCGTCGCTGTGCGCGGGGCTGCTCGGCGACGCGCTGGCCCGCTACCACCGTGACTATCCCGGCGTGGAGCTCCGGGTGGAGGAGGGAGGGTCCCGCGACCTCGTCCGCGACCTCGCGAGGGGCCAGCTCGACCTGGCGCTGATCATCCTGCCGCTGCACAGCAGCGATCCCTCCCTGGTGACCGAGGAGATCCTCCGGGAGGACCTCGTCGTGGCCTCCGCCGCGGGGCAGGGGCGGAAGGCGAACATGCGGATCGAGGACCTCCGCGGGCGGCCGCTGGTGATGTTCCGCCGGGGATACGACCTCCGGGAGGCGACCCTCACGGCGTGCCGGCAGGCCGGGTTCGAGCCGCGGTTCTCCGTGGAGGGCGGCGAGATGGACGCGGTCCTGCGGTTCGTCGAGGCCGGGCTGGGGATCGCCGTGGTCCCGTCGATGGTCCTGGACGGCAGGCCCGGGCTGGTCGGGACGCCGCTCGTTCCGGGGCTTCGCCGTACGGTCGCCCTCGCCCACCGCAAGGACGTCGAGCCCACCAGGGCGGCCAGGGCTTTCCGCGCCACCCTCCTGGCGTTCCTGGCCGAGGAGGGGACCCTGCCCCGGGGAATCGACGCCCTCGCTCACGGATAGCCCGTTATATTGGCGATAACCCTTCCGCGACTCTACGAGAGGCGTATGTGACCACGCCCTCGCCCGACCTTCCTGATCTCCTCACCCTGCTGCTCATCGAGGACGACGCCGCCGACGCGTTCCTCGTCGAGGAGTTGCTGGCGAACGCCGACAGGCCACCGAAGATCACCTGGGCCCGGACGCTCGCCGAGGGACGTGAGCGGCTGACCGACGACGTGCGGTGCGTGCTCGTCGATCTCTCCCTGCCCGACGCGTCGGGACTCGAGGCGCTGGAACAGGTGCTGGCCATGGCCCCGGACACCGCCGTCCTCGTGCTCACGGGCCTCAACGACGCCCACGTCGGGATCGAGGCGGTCGCGGCCGGCGCACAGGACTTCCTGGTCAAGCAGGACGTGGACGACCGGCTGCTGACCCGCGCGATCCGTTACGCCATCGAGCGAAAGCGCGCCGACGTCGCCATGCGGGAGCTGGTCGAGGAGCGGGTCGTCAGCAAAGAGAACGCGCGCCTGGAGCGGGGCCTGCTGCCGGTGCCGCTGCTCGACTCGGCGCTCCTGCACCACCAGTCCCGATACCTTCCCGGACGGGTGCGGAGCCTGCTGGCGGGCGACTTCTGGGACACCGTGCAGACCGGCGACGGCGCGGTCCACGTCCTGATCGGCGACGTGTGCGGCCACGGGCCCGACGAGGCCGCACTCGGAACGGCGCTGCGGATCGCCTGGCGCGCTCTCGTCCTCGCCGGCCACACGGGTGACGCGGTCCTCGGCACGCTCGACACGCTGCTCAGGCACGAGCGGAAGTCACCCGAGATCTTCACCACCTTGTGCACCGCGACCATCGCCCCCGACCTGCGGAGCGCCCGGATGCACGTGGTCGGTCACCCGCCCCCGCTGATGATCAGGGACGGCGTGATCGACGTGGTAACCGACACCCCGTCGGGACCGCCTCTGGGCATCTTCAGCGACGTCACGTGGAAGCCCGTCGACGTCGAACTCGGCGACCGGTGGTCGCTGCTGCTCTACACGGACGGCCTGATCGAGGCCACCATCGGCGACCAGCGCGACCTGCTCGGCACCGAGGGCCTGCTGCGCATCGTCCGCGAGCAGGCCGGCATCGACCTCGACCGGATCATCGCCCAGGTCGGGGACACGATCAACGACGACGTCGCCGCCGTCCTGGTCTCGCGGGGATTGGATCACCCGTGAACAGGCCCGAGCCGCTGCCCCCGCTCGCTCCCCCGGCCGGGATGGGACCGCTTCCCGTCGGCCGCTGGTTCCTGCTCGCCGGTACGGCTGTCGCGCTCGTCTTCGCCGTGGGCGTCACCGCGATCCTCATCGCGCTCACCCAGACTCAGGGTGCGAGGAAGACGCTGGTCGACGTCATCGACCCCACCGCGCTGCACACCCTGGAGATCTCCACGGCCCTGCAGGCGCAGGAAGGCGCGATCCGCGGCTACGGGCTCACCACCGAGCAGCAGTACTTCCAGGACTACCGGCAGGGGGTGGCCGACGAGCAGGCCGCAACCGGACAGATCGCGGCGCTGCTGCCGCGGCTCCCCGACCCCTCCGCCCTCCGCTCCCGGATGGACCGCCTCACCATCGCGGCGGCGGCGTGGCGGCGGGACTACGCGGAGAAGATCGCCGCGGCGGTGCCCAAGGTCGGCGCCAACGCCGTGAACCGCGATCTCGGCAAGGTCAACGTCGAGCGGTTCAACGACGTCCGCGCGGCCCTGGCCGACCAGCAGGATCTACTGAACCGGCTGCACGATCTCGGCCGCGACCGGCTGCAGAAGGGCTGGCGGACGATCTACGTCGCGGTCGCCGTGCTCGTCGGCTCCCTGGCGCTCGCGGTCATCGGCTGCACGCTCATCGTTCGCTATGTCGTAATCCTTCCGGTCGCGCGGCTCGCCCGGCAGGTCCGGGCGGTCGCCACCGGCGACTTCGACCGCGAGCTTGGCGTGGAGCGCCCCGCCGAGCTGCGGGAGCTGTCCGGGCATGTCGACGGCATGCGCCGCCGCATCGTCTCGGAGTGGCGGGCCGCGGAGGAGGCGCGGCAGCAGTTCGCCGAGCAGGCCAAGGAGCTCAAGCGGTCCAACGGCGAGTTGGAGCAGTTCGCCTACGTGGCGAGCCACGACCTGCAGGAGCCGCTGAGGAAGGTGGCGAGCTTCAGCCAGATGCTGGAGCAGCGCTACGCCGACCAGCTCGACGACCGGGCCAGGCAGTACATCGCCTTCGCCGTGGACGGCGCGAAGCGCATGCAACTGCTGATCAACGACCTGCTCGACTTCTCCCGGGTCGGCCGCGTGGGCGGCGAGCTCACGCCCGTGGCCTCGGAAGACGCCCTGGACCGGGCGCTGCGGAACCTGGACGCCCTCCTGACGGACGCGGGAGCCACCGTCACGCGTGACGACGACCTGCCGGAGGTCGTCGGCAACACGCTGCTGCTGAGCCAGCTCTTCCAGAACCTCGTCGGCAACGCCGTGAAATTCCGCGGCTCGGAGCCGCCGCTGATCCACATCGGCGCCGAGCGGGACGGCGGCATGTGGGAGTTCCACTGCTCGGACAACGGGATCGGCGTGGACCCCAAGTACGCTGACCGAATTTTCCTGATTTTTCAGCGTTTGCACCCGCGGGACGTGTACCCGGGAAGCGGCATCGGACTGGCGTTGTGCCGGAAGATCGTCGAATATCATGGCGGCCGGATCTGGCTCGACGGCGGTGAGGGAGCCGGAGCCACGTTCCGCTGGACGCTACCCGTTGTGGGAGATCCCGATGCCTAGATATCACCCGATAGAGGTCCTCCTCGTGGAGGACGACCCGGGTGACGTGCTGCTGACCCAGGAGGCGTTCGCGTACAACAAGGTCGGCAACAGGCTCCATGTCGTGAACGACGGCGAGCAGGCGCTGGCCTTCCTGCGCGGCGAAGGCCTGTACGGCTCGGCGCCCCGGCCGGACCTGATCCTCCTCGACCTCAACCTGCCCCGCGTGGACGGCTTCGAGGTGCTTCAGGAGATCAAGAACGACCCCGCGTTACGGGGCATCCCGGTGGTCATCCTCACCACCTCGGAGGCCGAGCAGGACATCCTCCGGGGCTACGACCTGCACGCCAACGCGTACGTCTCCAAACCGGTGGACTTCGACCAGTTCATCCGCGTCGTGCGGCAAATCGACGACTTCTGGGTGACAGTGGTTAAACTGCCGAGGAAGTGACGGGAATCACAGACGCCAGGAGTGACCCTCCTCACACTTCGTGATGTGCTCGTCGTAATGTTTCCCCCACCAATAGCGCGAGGTGGGAGGTCTCCATTGAGCCAGACAACGGCCGAGAGCCCAGCAAGAAAACAACGCGCGCAACTCCGGGTGCGCACGCTTCGCACCGACAGGTGGTGGCTGGCGCCCGCGCTGACGTTCGCCGCGCTCCTGTCATTCCTGATCTACGGTTTTTGGGCGATTTTCGACAAAAGCTACTTTGTCGAGCCCTATATCGCACCCTTCTCGTCGCCCTGCTGGACGACCTCGTGTCCGCCAGGGGCCCGTTTCCTCGGGCTCGCGCCTATCGGCGACTGGTACACGCTGCCGCCGGGGCTGCTGATCCTCGGCCTGCCGGCGGGCTTCCGGCTGACGTGCTACTACTACCGGAAGGCCTACTACCGGTCGTTCTGGCTGTCGCCGCCGGCGTGCGCCGTGGCCGAGCCGCACGGCAAGTACACCGGTGAGACCCGGTTCCCGCTGATCCTCCAGAACATCCACCGCTACTTCTTCTACGGTGCCCTGGTGATCGGCGCGATCCTGGCCTACGACGCGGTCCTGGCCTTCCGCGACGAGCACGGCAACTGGGGCCACATCGGACTCGGCACGGTGATCCTGGTGGTCAACGCGATTCTGATCAACGCCTACTCGCTGTCGTGCCACTCGTGCCGGCACATCACCGCGGGACGCCTGAACCACTTCTCCAGGCACCCCCTGCGCTACAAGGCGTGGACGTTCGTGTCCAAGCTCAACGCCAAGCACCAGCAGCTGGCCCTGGCCTCGATGTACTCGGTCATGATCGCCGACCTCTACGTGCGACTGGTCGCCAAGGGCGTCATCAACTTCCCGTTCGCTTAAGGAATCTCGTTCGCTTAAGGAATCTCAGTCGTTTAAGGATCTCAACGTGGAGCGTCACGAATACGACGTCGTCGTCATCGGAGCCGGTGGAGCAGGGCTCCGCGCGGCGATCGAGGCGCGGCAGCAGGGCAAGCGGACGGCGATCGTCTGCAAGTCGCTCTTCGGCAAGGCCCACACGGTCATGGCCGAGGGCGGCGCCGCCGCCGCGATGGGGAACGTCAACCCCGACGACAACTGGATGGTGCACTTCCGCGACACCATGCGCGGAGGCAAGTTCCTGAACAACTGGCGGATGGCCGAGCTGCACGCCAAGGAGGCCCCGGACCGGGTCTGGGAGCTGGAGGCGTGGGGTGCGCTGTTCGACCGCACCAAGGACGGCAAGATCAGCCAGCGGAACTTCGGCGGCCACGAGTACCCTCGCCTGGCCCACGTCGGCGACCGTACCGGCCTGGAGCTGATCCGCACGCTGCAGCAGCGGGTCGTCGCGCTCCAGCAGGAGGACGAGAAGCTGCACGGCGACCCCGAGGCGTACATCAAGGTCTTCGCCGAGTGCACGATCACCCGCCTGCTCAAAGAAGCCGGCTCCGTGCACGGCAAGGACGGTGCCATCGCCGGAGCCTTCGGCTACTGGCGCGAGACGGGCAACTTCATCGTCTTCGACGCGCCCGCCGTGGTCCTGGCGACGGGCGGCATCGGCAAGTCCTACGTCGTCACCTCGAACTCCTGGGAGTACACGGGCGACGGGCACGCGCTGGCCCTGCTCGCGGGCGCCCAGCTGATCAACATGGAGTTCATCCAGTTCCACCCGACGGGCATGGTCTGGCCGCCGTCGGTGCGCGGCATCCTCGTCACCGAGTCGGTCCGCGGCGACGGCGGCGTCCTGCGCAACTCCGAGGGCCGCCGGTTCATGTTCGACTACGTGCCGGACGTGTTCAAGGACAAGTACGCCACGACCGAGGAGGAGGGCGACCGCTGGTACACCGACCAGGCCAACAACCGGCGTCCTCCGGAGCTGCTGCCCCGTGACGAGGTGGCGAGGGCCATCAACTCCGAGGTGAAGGCCGGGCGCGGGTCACCCCAGGGCGGCGTCTTCCTCGACGTCTCCACCCGGCTCCCCGCAGCCGAGATCATCAAGCGGCTGCCGTCGATGCACCACCAGTTCAAGGAGCTGGCCGACGTCGACATCACCGCCGAGCCCATGCAGGTGGGCCCGACGTGCCACTACATCATGGGCGGCGTGGAGGTCGACGCCGACACGGCCGCCGCCTCGGTGCCGGGCCTGTTCGCGGCCGGGGAGGTCTCCGGCGGCATGCACGGCTCCAACCGCCTCGGCGGCAACTCGCTGTCGGACCTGCTCGTCTTCGGCCGCCGGGCCGGCGCGGGAGCGGCCGCCTACATCGACGGTCTGCCCAGGCGCCCCGTGGCGACCGGCGTGGAGGAGGCCATGGCCGAGGCCGTCGCCCCGCTGGAGCGGTCGGGCGGCGAGAACCCGTACGAGGTGCACCACGAGCTCCAGCGCACGATGAACGACCTGGTCGGCATCATCCGCAAGGCCGAGGAGGTCAGCGAGGCCCTCCAGGTCGTCGAGAAGCTCAAGGAGCGGGCGAAGAACACGGCGTCCGCCGGGAGCCGGATCTACAACCCCGGGTGGCACCTCGCGATCGACCTGCGCAACATGCTGCTGGTGAGCGAGTGCGTCGCCCGCGCGGCGCTGCTGCGCGAGGAGAGCCGCGGCGGCCACACCCGCGACGACTTCCCCGGCATGTCGCCCGAGTGGCGCCGCAAGCTGCTGGTCTGCTCGGCCATGCCGGACGGCTCGGGAGTTACGGTCGAAGAGAAGGACCAGGTGTCCATGCGCGGCGACCTGATCACCCTGTTCGAGCGGTCCGAGCTGGAGAAGTACCTCACCGAGCAAGAGCTGGCGGACTACGACGCCGCGGTCAAGGAGTCGTGATGGGATACAAGGCGAAGTTCCGCATCTGGCGCGGCGAGGGCGGCGAGGGACGGCTGGAGGACTTCACCGTCGAGGTGAACGAGGGCGAGGTCGTCCTCGACGTCATCCACCGGCTGCAGGCCACCCAGGCCCCCGACCTGGCGGTCCGGTGGAACTGCAAGGCCGGCAAGTGCGGCTCCTGCTCGATGGAGATCAACGGCAAGCCGCGTCTGGGCTGCATGACCCGGATGTCCACGTTTGAGGAGACCGAGACCATCACGGTCACGCCGATGCGGACGTTCCCGGTCATCAAGGACCTGGTCTGCGACGTCTCGTTCAACTACCAGAAGGCGCGGGAGATCCCGTCGTTCACCCCGCCCAAGGACGTCAAGCCGGGCGAGTACCGCATGAAGCAGATCGACGTCGAGCGGTCCCAGGAGTTCCGCAAGTGCATCGAGTGCTTCATGTGCAACAACGTCTGCCACGTCATCCGCGACCACGACGAGAACAAGCCGGCCTTCGCGGGCCCGCGCTTCCTCATGCGGATCGCCGAGCTGGACATGCACCCCTATGACGTGCTCGACCGCAAGGACTCCGCCCAGGAGGACCACGGCCTCGGCTACTGCAACATCACCAAGTGTTGTACGGAGGTCTGCCCCGAGCACATCAAGATCACCGACAACGCGCTGATCCCGATGAAGGAGCGCGTGGTCGACCGGAAGTACGACCCACTGGTGTGGCTGGGCTCCAAGATCTTCAAGCGCCCCAGCTGAACAGGCGAAAAGCGCCGGCCGGATATTCTCCGGTCGGCGCTTTTTCGGCTTTTCAGACCCTTATTCCGCTGCTTGCCGGCGTTACTGCCGGGCGTCGCCGGGCTGATCCTCGTGGATTACCTCGCCGATGACCTCGCCCTGCTCGATCACCGGGTACGGCGGGGGGTACCCATAAGCCTGCGGATATCCGTAGGGCTGCTGCGGGTAGCCGTACGGCGGCTGCATGCCGGGCTGCATCGGGGGCTGCATGGGGTATGCCTGGATCGGCACGAAGCCGACCATCGGCGCGTATCCCGGCCCGGCCGGGTAGCCGGCGAAGTCCTCCGGGGCCCCCTGGGGCCGTCCCACCCTGGGGCCGGCCTTCCGCACGGCCGCCGCGTGGGCCATCCGCCGCAGCCGGCCCTCGAAGACCAGCCAGGCGAGCAGGGCGAGCAGCACGAGCAGCGCGGCGGGGGCCGCGAGCTTGCGGCTCAGCGTCACCTGGTCGAAGTCGGGGGTCGCGTTGCGGATCTCGTACGGCACCGCCTCGGAGGCGGGCTCCTCGAACGACACCGACGGCGTGGGCACCACACTCGGCTGCTGCGACGCCGGGGCCAGCGAGACCGGCGGCTCCGTGGTGGCCGGCGGGTTCTCCTGCGGCGGCGGGATGATGGCCGTGGTGGTCGGCAGGACCGGCGGCTGCTCGGCGTGCCCCTGCGGCGGCGGCGCGGTGGTGGTCTTGGTGGTCTTGGTGTGCTTCGGCGTCGGGGTGACCGTGACGGTCGCCGTCACCACCGGATCGCCCGTCGGGGTCGGCGACTTCGTGGGGGTCGGCGTCTCGGTGATCGTCACGGTGACGACCGGGTCACAGTTCTGGTTCTGGCCCGGGTCACAGGGGTCGACCGGGTCGGCCGCCGCGCTGGCGCCCAGCACCGGACCGGCCAGGATGAGGGCCGCCGTGACCATGGCCAGCGAAGCGGCAACCGAGGACGCGGCTCTCTTCTGTGCCCGTCCTACCACCGCTGGCCTCCAACCGTGTCACGCCTACTTTGGTCAAGGCTAATTGTAGTTGGGTAAAAGTAATAGCAAAGCACTTCCGGGACATGATTCCCGGCCGGAATTTAATCGCCCGCCGGTCCCCACAGCAGCTTCTCGACGGCCGCGACAATGGGCAGATCAGCCGGCAGCCATGGGACGTCGTAGAGCTCGCGCGGCTCCAGCCAGCGCAGCGCCAGGTGTTCGTGGGGATGCGGCACGCCCCTGACGATCTCGGCGAGCCAGACGCGCATCACATAGCCGTTCGAAAGCGGCCAGTCCTCGCCCACCCGGCGTCCGACGACGATCTCGACCCCAAGCTCCTCCACGCACTCGCGGATCAGCGCCTCGTGGTCGCTCTCTCCCGGATCGACCTTCCCTCCCGGGAACTCCCACCCGCCCCTGAGCGCGGGAGGCTCGGCCCGCTGCGCTGCGAGCAGCCTGCCGCCCTCGACGATCGCGGCCCCCACGACGACCTTCTCCATGGCCGACTAGGTTAGGGCTCTCTTGAGTTGCTCCACCACATCGGCGTTCTCCAGCGGGCGGGTGAAGCCGACGATGTTCGGCCTGTCCTTGTACGTCGTGACCTTGATGGGTCCGCAGAGCGTGCACCGGGCCTCGACCATCTTCCCCGGTGAGACGACGAGGCCGACGTGTCCCGGATGATCGGCCGACGTGCCGGGGCCGGCGTTGAAGAACACCAGGTCACCCGGCAGTTCGCTGCCCTCCTGCACCGGCTCGCCGAACGGCCACTGGCCGAAGGTCGTCCGGGGGATCGTCAGCCCGGCGTTGCGGTAGGCCATGTAGATGATCCCCGAGCAGTCGAAGGCGTCGGGCCCCGTCCCTCCCCATCGGTACGGCTTGCCGCGCTGGGCCAGGGCGTACTCGAGGATCTTCCGTACGACTTCGCTGGACGCCGTGGCGACATAGCTGGAGTCGCAGTTGGGATCGGCCTCGGCCGGGACGCCGATGTCGCCCGTGGCGTCATAGCGCTTGGCGATCTCCAGGACCTGGTCGACGTACCACGTCGCCCGGTTGTAGACGAAGATGGCCCTCCGCAGGTCGTCGGGGGCGCCGTTGCGCTTGAGCATCTTCGCCGCCCCAAGGATGGCGTCGGCGGGGTTGTAGATGTCGCCGTATCCGTCGCCGTCGCCGTCCGAGGCGTAGCCGTTGACCCCTGAGCCGATCTTTATCTTGGCCTTGCCGCCCCAGGTGCTGACCAGGAACTGCATCGGCCCTGCCGCGCCCGCGTAGTTCGTGCCGCTCTGGACACCGGGCAGCTTCGACCGGCCGTGGTCGGTCTCCCGCTTCCCGATGGCGGCGAGGACGTTCCACTGGACGCCGATCTTCTGACCGAACTTCTTGTACAGCTGGAGATATTCGGAGGGGATGTCCGAACGGGCGGTCTCGGAGAGGTCCACGGCGGTGGCCGCCTCCGCGCAGTCCTCCCCCGAGCGCCCGCCGAGGATGATCGACGGGGACGGGGTCATCAGGATGATCGACCCGAACAGCGTCATCGGGACGATGAAGGCCAGCGCGACGGCGATTCCGCGCCAGGAGAGGCTCCTGGCCGCGACCCGCCCCCACAACCCCCGAAACGGCGTGCGTGGCGGCGCTGTCACGGCGACGAGTCCCCGTCCTGCCCGGCGTCGGCCGGCTCCAGGTCGTAGATCCGCCAGTCGGTGCCGACCTTGACCACGGTCACGGCGTACTGGTCGCTCTGCGTCTTGCCGCCGCTCTTGGCCGTCACCTGCCGGGCCGAGTCGACGACGAACACCACCATGTTGGCGGACATGTCACGAATCGACGCCACCTTGGCCGTTCCCCGGGAGACCACCTGGTCGGCGCGGTTCTGGGACACCAGCCCCGGGTCCGTCATGGCCTTGGTGAGCTGCGCGCCGAAGTCGTCGGTCGCGAACGCCTTGAGCCGCCCGGCGAAGGCCGCCGGGTCCTCGCCGTACTGGAACGTGCCGTACGACTCGGTGAACCGCCGGGCGAAGTCCGCCGCCGCGCCGAGCTCCTGCCTCGACAGCGGCAGGTACTGGTAGACGTCGAACGTGCCCGGCGTGCTGGCGACCTGGGTCGGCTGCTGCGTGGGAGCGGCCGCCGCGGTCGACGGGACGACGGCCTGTTCCCTGGTCGGACCGCTGCCGCCTCCGGACGACGGGCTCATCGTCAGGTAGACGCCGACGGCGGCCAGCACCACCACGGCGCCGGCGAAGGCGAGCCCTTTCCTCCGGTCGCTTCCCTGGGTCGTCGTCATGGGTGGCTCCGCGCCCTCACGAGTCGCTGTCGGCGGGCCGCGCCCAGAACGGCGCGGGGCCGTCGTCGGACCCTCGCCCGCTGTCCCCCCTGCTCGGGAGCCACAGAGGGGGCGCCTCCGACGACCGTGACCTGCTCTCCCGCGGCGGCGCGGGACGCGGCCGGGCGCCCGAACCGCCCGAGCCGGAGCCGGAACCACCGCCGAACAGGCCGCCGCCCCCACCGGACGAACGGCCGCTCGACGAGCGACCCCCGGATGAACGCCCACCGGACGAACGGCCTCCCGACCCCCGAGAGCCGCTCGGCGTGGAGGGCCGCGAGGCCCAGCCTCCGGATCGGCCGCTGAACCAGCCCCCGCCGCCGCCGGATCCGGAACTCGGCGAACCCGAGCCGGAGGATCCCCGAGAGCCCGCACCCGAAGGCGGGGAACCGGAGCCCGTGCTGGGACCCGCGGGCGACGGAACCCGGGCCGGCCCGGCGGGCCGTACAGGACTCGACGGCCTCACCCCGGTGAGGTTGAGCGGCGGCGCCGAGCCGGTGCGGGGAACCGCTCCGCCGGCCTTGCGCCGCCCGGCGGCCTGCGCCTCGGTCTCCAGAGGCACGGGCTGCGCCCCGGCCCTCGCGCCGGCCTGACCGGCGGCGGCACCGGCACCGGCGGCGCCTTCCTCGCCCCGGACTCGGCCCTGGGCCACCGCGGAGGCGGCAGCGGCCGCGCTGCCCGCTCCGCTCGCCATCGCGGCCGCGCCGATGACCGGCTCGGCCTTGCGCAGCCCCCAGCGGGCCGCGCGCGTGGCGGCCACAGGAGGCAGGGCGTTGGCCGCCCGCGACAGGGTTGGCGCGGCGGCGGCCTCCCCGAGCATCCGCGTCGCGATCGTGTGGCCGTCCATGGAGGCGAACAGGTGCTGGAACGGCCGCCGGTAGAAGAACACCGCGATCGTCAGCAGCGCCATGAACATGATCTGCATGCCCCATGGCAGGTTGGTGGAAATGATCAGCGAATAGCCGTAGATCAGGATGCCGAGCACGAGCGCCAGTACGGCCTGCCGGAGGAGCGTGCCGACCAGCATCTCGACCCAGCGCATCGCGATGATCCGCCCCGAGCCTGGATGCACGCCGATCAGCAGGAACACCGGCCCGAGCATCAGCAGCAGCAGGAAGCCCACCTTCAGCACGAGCAGCGACACCGCGACCAGGAAGATGAGCACACCGGCGACCATGGCCGCGATGAACGCGCCGATCGCGATGCCGAGGCGGCCGGTCCAGTCCTTGCCCTGGAGCAGGAAGAACACCGAGGTGTTCTCCAGAGGCTTGACGACCTCCTCCTCGAAGCGCTTCTGGTGGGCGTCGCTGCCGGGCATCTGCTTGGCGGCCTGCTCGTCGGCGTCGATCGCCTGGATGTCGAGCAGCTTGGAGCCGAAGGCGCGCACCACCGGAGCGTTTGCGTCGGCCGTGCCGAACTCGCCCATCAGCCACGGCTTGCAGACCAGCGTGGACCACAGCGCGTCGGCGTTCTGAGCGACGCCGGGCGTGCCCGTGTGGCCGTATCCGCCCGCTTGAGCCTGCGCGGTGGTGTCGCCCTTCGCCGGAAGACACGAGGCCCCGCCCGCGCCCGGAAGTCCGGAGAAGGCGGAGTTGATCACCTCGCCGGTCTTGTCGGTCACCGTCTTCCCCAGCCCGGTGAAGTCGCCGGGGCGGCTGAAGAACCAGATCGCCACGGTGACCGCCAGCACCATCCAGATGACGCCCTCGGTGGTCGTGGTCGCCCGCTTGCGGATCAGGCCGAACCAGGCCAGCCAGATCGCGCCGAGGATGACGATCGGCCGCAGATAGGGCCAGTACATGGCGTTGGCCAGGTTTGTGACGATCTTGTCGACCACGTCCTTGATGGGTTGCAGCGGCCCTTCGGTGGCCGCCGCCTGGTAGGTCGTGATCGTCAGCCGGTCGACGGCCTTGGCCCACGAGAAGATCGTGTTCGCCCAGGCGTTACCGAGCACCGCCGCCACGTCGGAGCAGCCCAGCCCGTAGGTGTGCCAGAACTGCCCGGCCATGCCGTACCGGTCGTAGTTGGTGGCGGCCGTCTTCGGGGCGGGCGCCACGCCGGTCAGCGTCCCGGCTCCGACGCTCGCGCCGGTGGCGGCGCCCGTGTCTCCGTTGTCGGGCGCCGGAGCCTTGACCAGGCCGTCGACTCCCCCGCCCACGCTTTCGGGCGCGAGGTCGGACGACAGGTCACACGGCCCGACCGCGCTCGCCGTGTCGACCGGGAAGACCAGTGGCAGCGTCACGAACGCCGCGAAGACGACGAGGAGCAGGGCGAGCCTGCGCCGAACTCCGGACCGACCGCGACCGTTCCTGCGCAATCTCAAGACCGCACCTCCTGCGCGACCCCCGACCGACCGGAGCCCCCGTCAAGAAGATCATGCCCGTTCTCGCTTGGTTTGTCGTGCGTCGGATTGGTGTCGAGCCAACGCAGCAGTTCCTCCGAGATCAGGTCCACCCCGATACGGCCCGCCCGGCCGTCCAGATCCCGGAACACGCACTCGCCGTTGCCGAGCGAGCGAAGCACGCCCTTGTGCTCCTCCGACGGGTCCACGCCGAGAAGCTCCATCACGTGCTCGACCTCCACCCGCTCCGTGGAGCGGAACGCGAAGACCGACGACAGGCAGTTGGTCACCTGCTCGCTGAGCAGGTCACCGGCGTTCTGCGACACCAGGACGAGCGCCGTGTTGCGGGACCGGCCCATCCTGGAGACCTCGGGCACCAGCTTGGCGCCCTCCGGCGTGGACGTGATCGCCCACGCCTCGTCAAGGAAGATCGCCTTGGGAGTCCGCCGGTCGAGGCCGTTCATCAGCCGCCGGGCGAACTGCGAGACGAGATAGAGCAGGGCGACCGACAGCCGCTGCTCGTAGGAGTAGTCGTCGCGGACGGTCGTGACGTCCGGCAGGGTCAGCCCGCCCAGCGTGAAGACCGTCGTCCACCCCTCGGTGTCGATCTGGTCGCCTCCCGACGGGTCGAAGCAGAGCCTGGCCAGGTGCATCTCGGACATCGAGCGCAGCACGGCCCCGAGGTTCTTCGACGCCGGGTCCGCCGACTTCTCCAGATGGTCGACCACCTTGCCGAGGGACGGGTCGGGCTCGTTGGAGACCGCCGCCACCGCCTGGATCATCGCCGACTCGCGCTCCTCCGACATGCGCGGGAGGAGCAGGCGCAGCGTCTCGCTGGCCATCGTCTTCTTGGCCGCGATGTCGTCGCCGAACGAGAACGGGTCGAGCAGGCCGGGCGCGGCCGAGCCGAGCGGGATGATCCGCGCCCTCCGGCCGCGCCGGTGGAGGAGCTGCACGAGCGACTCGGCGTCGCCCTTGGGGTCGATGACCGCGACCGTCACGCCGCGCAGGGCCATCTGGTAGATGAGCAGCAGGGCGAGGGTCGTCTTGCCGCCGCCGGGCTCACCCGTGATCGCGATGGCCGTCGGGCGGTTGCGCGTCGCCGCCACCAGCGGGTCGAAGTGGACGATGCTGCGGGCCCGCCCCAGGGTCTCCCCGATGTACGGCCCGACCCACCCGGCGTTCGACTCGTCGACCCGGTCGCCGAGCTCGACGGTCGCGGTGGCCATGCCTCCCGCGATCGTTCGCAGCGGCTGCCTCTGCGCGTACGCGTTGACCCGGATCTTCTCCCCCGGAAGGGCCTCGCAGAACAGCGAGAACTGGTCACCGGTGGAGTTGACCACGTCGATGCCCAGGTCGCGGTAGTGCTCCACGACAGCCTCGACCCGCTGGACGCAGATCTCCTCCGTGGGCGCGCTCACGCTCAGCCGGTGCCAGCCGTACACGAAGGGGAGGCGCTCCTTGGTGATCCCGTGCTCCAGCATCCGGGCGGCGTCGATCTGCTCCGCCAGCGCGAGCGGCGCCTCCGCTCCCGCCTCACGGATGTGGATGTCCATGTCGCGGGCGTGGGCGAGCTTGCGCGCCACGTCCTTGCTGGCCCGGACCGGCGGGATCAGCCGCATCCTGCTGGAGATCTCCACCGGGAACGGAAGCTGGTCGGCGAAGTGCAGCCACGGCTCCCCGTCGGGAAAGGCCATGAGGTCGGGGAAGCGGGCGAACGACAGGTGGGCCGTGAAGGAGTCGCCCGACGGCTGCTCGATCCGCAGCAGCGACCGGCCGTTGTGGATCTGCCCCTCGACCAGCGACTCGATCTCGCCCTTGCCCCATCTGCGGCGCGGCGAGGCCGACGGAAGCGGCTCGCCGAGCGCACCCGCGGCGGCGTGCTGGAACAGCCAGGCGATCTCGGTGGAGGTGGCGTGGCGGGCGTAGAGGGCGCTGGAGGCGAGGGCGCGGCCGAGCCGTTCCGCTCCGTCCGTCCACCGCTCGATCTCCCGCTCGGGGACGTGGTCGTCGTCGATCCCGAGGGCCTTCTCGCTCCGCTGGTAGAACCCGAAGAGCTGGGCCAGCACTCCCGAGCCGAGCTGGGCGCCACGCGGGCCGAGCCGTACGCCGAGGTAGACCTCCTTGCTCCAGAAGTCCTTCGCCCAGACGTGCCGGTACATCTCCTCCAGGTACTCACGCCAGCCCGGGCCCTCGTCGGAGGTGTTGTTGAGCGCCATCGCCCACTCGGCGGCCGGATAGGCCCGGTGGGCGATGCGCAGGTGCACCTCGGCGTCGGGCATCCTGATGGCCGCCAGCGCGATCGTGATGTTGTTGGCGAGCGCCTCGCGCTCCTCGGGGGTGAGGAACTCGTAGCTCACCGTCGGCAGCCGGAAGTATGCCCACGCCGCCGAGTCGGTCAGAAGGACGCGATCGTCGAAGTACCGCACCGCGAGGCGGCTTCGCGCCCTGCTCATTATCTCGCCACCTCCTGCTTGGCCTGGATCGCCGCCAGGCCATTCACGATCACTCCCGCAAGTGCAACGTACGCCCTGCGGCCGCCGGTCCGGAGGTGGTTGACGTCAACCGGTTCAGGACGCCCGGGAGCGAGCTCGTCCTCCCACGGGACGCGGACGATCGCCCGGCACCGGCCGCTGGCCACCGCCTCGGCCTGTTCGACGTCCGGAAGGCTCCGGCGGCTCACGCCGTTGATCACCATCACCGCTCTGCGCCGCAGGTCCGAGCAGCCATGGCCGTCGAGCCACTCGTACGTCATCGCGATCGCGTCCGGCGCGTCCTCGCTCGCCGGGGCGACCAGCACTAACTGGTCGGCGTACGGCAGCAGCCGCGCCGCGAGCGAAGCCGCGGGGTCCACCACGATCAGGCGGTAGTGCCGGTCGAGTGCGCTGAGAGTCCGCCGCCAGTCGGCCAGGCGCGCGCGGTCCGCCAGCCGCTGGGCGGCCCCGTCGTCGGTGTCCGCGCCGACGACCTCCAGGCCCGACTCGCAGCGGGTCGTGTACGCCCGCATGCCGAGGTAGCCGCTCACCGTGTCCGAGCCTTCGAGGAGAGAGCTCAGCGTCTCGGGCGACTCGGCCTGGATCCTGCTCGTCAACGTGTTGTCACCGGTGTTCGCGTCGAGGGCCAGCACCCGGTCCTGCCGGTAGCGGGCCAGCGTGTGCCCCAGCATCAGCGCCGTCGTCGTCTGTCCCGCGCCGCCGGTGCAGCCCAGCACCATGATCCGCCTGCTGGACGTGAGGACCGTGCGGGTCCGCGCCTCGTCGATCTCCATTCCGTCGGTACGGCTCCCGCCGACGACGACCTGGGCGAGCCTGCGCCAGCCACCCGAGGGGTCACGCCCCACGACGGACTCCACGCGACGGACCCTGGGCGGCTCGTCCGCCGGAGCGGCGGGCGTGGGAGCGGTTCTCGGAGCCGGAGGCACGGCCGGGCTGGCCGGGCCCCCGGGCCCGCCGCTCAGCGGTCCCGCCGGAACAGCCCGGATCGACACCCCCGCAGCCCCCGCGGACGCGTCGCCCGGTTCCCTGCCGCCCTGCTGCCTGCCGCGAGGTTCCGCCGCGCCACCCCGGGGTGCCCCCATCCGAGGCTCCGCCGCCTCAGCGCCCGGCCGGGGCTCAGGCCGCCGGACCAGGCGCGGCGGCTGCCCCTTCCTGTGCTGCTCCCGAGCGTCCATGCGGTCGTCGGCCGCATCCGAGGGCTCCCTCGGTTGCTCGTCAGATGCGCTCTCGCGCTCGTCCGGAACAGCCGTCGTGATGGGCTGCTCCACTGCGGGCTGTTGGCTTGGCTTCTCTCCCAAGATGTGTGCGGGATCAACGTCAGTGCCGGCGCCCTCCACATCCGGGCCACTGGGCCGCCCACGATCGGGGCCGCTCGGCCGTACGGCATCGCGAGCGCTGTACCGCACGGCATCCCGGCCGCTGGACTGCTTGATGGCGTCGGCAGCACTGGGCGAAACGGTGTCCTCCGCGCCGGTGGGCCGTACCGGATCCAAGGCGGCGGGCCGTGCGGCGGGAGGCTCAGCGGAGGCGGCCAGCCTGCGGAGCCGTCGGAGCGCCTCCGTGCCGATGGGCGGGATGGCGGCGGCCGGTTCCCCGGAGGCCGCTCCAGCGGATCCTGCCCGCTCCACCGAGCTTGATTGCTCCGCCACTCCGGGCAGTTCGGCTGGGGGCGCCGGGTCCGGGGCGGCACGCTCGGACGGCTCCGGCATGTAGAAGACCGGCTGGCCTGGGGCGACTTCCGCACGGCTGTGCCCCGGCGGGAGCCCCTTCGCGGGGGCGGCAGCCGTACTCCACGACGCCGCAGTGGAGGTGTCGGCCACCGGGGCCGCGGCGGCGGCAGCGGCGGCGACCGCCGGGTGCACCGTCCCAGGAGGGCCCGGCGCAGCGGGCTCGGCGGCCGGAGGAGGGACGGCTGCGAGGCCGGGCACGGAGCGGGCGGGAGCGGCGCGCTCCGGGGACCACGGCTCGACGGCCCTGGCCCTGCCCCTGCCTCCGGCCGGAGCGGGTGGCTTGGCCATGACGGCGGCGGGAGCCTTGGCCGGTGCCGTACGGCCGGCCTTGCCAGGCTTGTTCGCCGCCTTGCCGGCGGCCTTCTTGGCCGCTTTGGCGGCCGGCTTGCGCGGCTCCTGGGCCGTTACCGCCTCCTCCATGCCGAGCGACGGCAGTGGAGCGGTCCGCCAGACACGCGCCGTGAAGGTGATCTCGCCGGGCTCGCTGACGGGGGCCATGCGGCACCACGTGCGCGGCTCGGCCATGTAGCGGAGCTGCGACTGCAGGAGCTCCGTCAGTCGCTTGCTCTCGATGACGGGCCGGGTGGAAAGCCAGGTCAGGACGCCCGGAGGGACCAGGTAGAGGACATGCCAGGGAGCCGCGAACGGCAGGCCGATGAGGTAGAGGAACAGCGACCACGGGGCGAGCACGCCCACGAACACACCGATCCAGACGATGGGAAGCGGCATCGGCAGCCGTAGGTCGTACAGCTTGTACAGCCGCTTCTCAATTCGCCAAATATTGGTATATGTGGGCAGATCCACCCGTTCCTCCTCTCCGCCGGATCACTTGATGCCGAGCGCGCCCGCGATCGCCTTCGCCGTCACCTCGATGATGTTGGGGACATAGAAGATCACGCCGATTGCGATCGCCAGGATGATGAACTGCACAAATCTGGTGATCTCTCGGGTGAAGAGGAAGAAGATGGCCACGACGGAGACGACCGCGAGGAAAAGCGGGGCGAAGAAGGTGCGGAGGAAGTCCGCCAGGCCCGCGGTGTTGATTCCCGTCGTCGGCGGGGGCGACGGACTGGCCAGTGTGAAAACACCGTCCACCATGGTTTTCAGGATCAATTCTCGCCCTCCCGGGGGTATGGATCAGCGATGTCGTGGCCGGGCATGCGCTACCCCACGGACCGGCTCGCACCCTGGATCTGCCTGACGAACCACTTGCCGCCCTGCTTCTCCATGGTCAGCTGGTAGGCCTGTTCCAGGCCGGCGGGCTGAGTGACCGGGTTGTCGGACCCGGGGGTCGGGACGGCGTCCGCCCCGCCCGACGACACTGCCCACACGACCACGGCGGTGACCTCCCTGGTGTTCGCCGCGCCCTGCGGCACGACGACGTCCTTGAGCTGTGCCAGAGAGAACTGCCCGTCGAAGCCCTCGATCGTCACGCCGCTCGCGACATACCGCTGGAGGTCCACCTGGTTGCCCGCGGCGAACGCCTTGAAGAAGCCCTCGAGTTGCGGTTGCAACTCGGCTTCCGCGGCCTTGTCGCGGTCGGGATCGGGAAGCTGCGGAAGGCCCGCCGGGCCCCCTGCGGGCAGCAACCCCGGCTGCGCGGCAACGACGAACCGGGCGCCGTCGTAGTAAACCGGCACGGAGAGCAGTCCGCGGCTGCCGCCGGACTGGTAGCTCACCGTCACGACCGCGTTGTTCGGGCCGAGCACCTTGATTCCGGCGAACTGGAAGGCCCCGGCGGACATCCGGCCGTAGCCGTTCCAGCCGAACTGCTCCCCGCCTGTGGGAACGAATGCCCTCAGCCGTTCAGCCCGCTGCTGGGGATTGGCGGCGTCGTAATTCAGGTAGACCGCGGCGAACTGGTCGGCGAAGGCGGCGGCCTGCGTCACCGGGAACCCCGAATCGGCGGGCCCGGCCGTCGCGCCTGTCGTGCCGGCGTTCTGGCTCAGCCGCTCGAACGGCGCCCGGACACCGTTGACGACGATCACGATGATGAGCGCCCAGAGAACGACGCGGCCGACCCAGACGAGCCAGCGGCCCCCGCCGCCACCCCAGCCCCCGCGCCGGGGCGAAGTCCTGCCCGCGACAGGCACCCGATCAAAACCGTCCGGAGGGTACGACTCGGGGTCGCCAGCGATCCGAGGATCCTGCTGGACGGTTGACCTGCGAGCCATCACGCCTCCGCTCGCGCCGATCCCCCCGGCTGGCGCGGTGTCGTCTTACTCTCGATCCGGTTAGCCGCATTGAAGTATTCACCTTAGCGGTCTCGCCAATTCTTCCAGGTAAGCCACGCCCATGGTGCAAGCATCGCCGCGACCGAGCAAACCAGGTCTACATCCCGATGAGACGCCCCACACCTATCCGCTCTGCGGAAAAGCACGTTACGCCTGGCCAGCGGGGACATCGATTACCTAACCGCCACGAATTGCTGTCCCCGCAGCTCAGAGGACTGTCGACGCGGCGATCCAGCGTCGAAGAGAGCCCCGAGCGCAGGGCCCCCGGACTGCCACATTGCGCTTACACCCGCTCTGAACTGCCGCTTTTCCCGTTCACTGACTCCCCTGTGACTCCGGCGGCGCGGCGGCCCCGCCGCCGGATCGCCGCCTGGCTCCAGATCTTGCGGGCATCCTCACGCCCGCTTGGTCCGACCGGCCTTCCGGACAGCCTCCGTCACCGGGTGGCCGTGAGGCGGCGGCGCGGGCCCGTCATGCCGGCGAGGGTCCGGTCCTCCCGGGCCGTCCGCCCCACGAGAGTCACCCGGTCGCGGTGAGGCCTCAACCCATGCCGTACGACCGCGCACACCGGTGATCGGCCATCTGCCGAAGGTGGCGTCGCCGAATGCGACGAAGAAAGGTCGGTTCGTGCTATTCCAAAATACACAAGGCATGGCGAGTAAATTCATTATCAGCCGATGAGGGGTTGTATCGCATCAGCAATGCGAGGCAAATCCCGGTTCCATCGGCAGACGCCTTCCGGAAACCCATGGGCGCGCACAGGCACGAACTAGGGGGCCGATCGCCCTAAGGGAGGTCAATTCACCTAGACGCGCTCCGAAATGCATGCCAACGATGGAATGGCAATCCCGATCGCCGCATTCGGCATGATCGGAGAGGAGTCATCTCTATGCATGGCAAACGATTCTCGTTGCTACTCGGCCCAGCGGTTCTCACGGTCGTCGCCCTCGGGCCGGCCGGAGCTGCCCAGGCCTCCGTCCACCACCAGTCCGCCATGGCGGCAGCAGTCAGCGCGAACCGTGCGGCACTGCATGCGGCCCACGGCGACGGATCAGAAGAGAGCAGCAGCCTCGGATCCGTGCGGGAAAGCGGATACGAGCAGGAAAGCGGATCCATTCCCGAGCGCGGATCCGTCCAGGAGAGCGGATACAGCCAGAGCAGAATCGGCAGCGCGTCTGGTGAGGAATCCAGCTACAACCCCACCAGCTACAGCGAAGAGGCAAGCCTCAGCAATCCGGCGTCGTACAGCCGGACGAGCCGTCTGAGCCGTCTGAGCCGTCTGAGCCGCCTGAGCGAATGCTCTGAGGCAGCCGGCAGTGAGACGTACAGCCGCCCGACGAGGTACAGCCGCCCGGCGACGTACACCCGCCAGGTCACCTTCACCCGCCCGGCGACGTACACCCGCCAGGTCACCTTCACCCGCCCGGTGAGGGTTACCCGCATGGAGACGATCACCCGCCCGGTCATCCGCATGGAGACGGCCACCCGTCCGGTGACCCGGATGGAGACGATCACCCGCCCGGTGACCCGCATGGAGACGATCACCCGCCCGGTCACCCGCATGGAGACGATCACCCGCCCGGTCACCCGGATGGAGACGATCACCCGCCCGGTGACCTTCACGCGCCACGTGAGGTACACCCGCCCGATGACCTTCACCAGCCAGGTGAGGTACACCCGCCCGATGACGTTCACGCGCCACGCCCGGCACGCGGGGCAAGTGAGCTATCGGACCAGCCGATACCACCGGGCGAACATCGACCCGTGACGTATCAGCCGATCGCTGGAGTAGCGGAATAGCAGGGGGGCACGGACGTTTTCGCCCGTGCCCCTCTGGCATGCTCATTGCCGCGCCGGCTCCGTTCAAGAGCGCTTTTCAAGAGTTGCCGCGCTTTCAGACGTTGAAGCGGAACTCCACGACGTCGCCGTCGCGCATGACGTAGTCCTTGCCCTCGATGCGGGCCTTGCCGGCGGACCTCGCGGCGGTCATCGAGCCGGCCTCGATGAGGTCGTCGAACGAGATGACCTCGGCCTTGATGAACCCACGCTGGAAGTCGGTGTGGATGACCCCGGCGGCCTCGGGAGCCGTGGCGCCCCTGCGGATCGTCCAGGCCCGGGTCTCCTTCGGACCGGCGGTCAGGTAGGTCTGCAGGCCGAGCGTCTCGAAACCCACCCGCGCCAGCTGCGCCAGGCCGGACTCCTCCTGGCCCACCGACTGCAGCAGTTCGAGCGCCTCGTCGTCCGGCAGCTCGACCAGCTCGGACTCGATCTTGGCGTCGAGGAACACGGCCTCGGCCGGAGCGACGATGGCCGACAGCTTCGCCCGGAGGTCGGTGTCCACCAGCTCGTCCGCGTCCAGATTGAAGACGTACAGGAACGGCTTGGCCGTGAGGAGGTGGAGCTCGCGCAGGTCGGCGAGGTCGATCCCGGCCGCTTTGCCCCCGGCGTACAGCGTCGTGCCGGTGTCGAGGAGCTTGGCCGCGGCCTCGGCCGCCTCCAGCAGGACCTTGCGGTCCTTGTTGGTCCTGGCCTCCTTCTGGAGCCGGGGAATCGCCTTCTCGATCGTCTGCAGGTCGGCGAGGATCAGCTCGGTGTTGATCGTCTCGATGTCCCGCTCCGGGGCGACATCGCCGTCGACGTGCGTGACGTCGGGGTCGGTGAACACCCGGATGACCTGGCAGATGGCGTCGGTCTCGCGAATGTTGGCGAGGAACTGGTTGCCTCGTCCCTGACCTTCGGAAGCACCCTTGACCAGGCCCGCGATGTCCACGAACTCCACCTTGGCGGGCAGAACCCGCGCGGATCCGTAGATCTCGGCCAGCTTCTCCAGCCGCGGGTCGGGCACGCCCACGATGCCCACGTTGGGCTCGATCGTGGCGAACGGGTAGTTCGCCGCCAGGGCGTTGCCACTCTTGGTCAACGCGTTGAAAAGCGTTGACTTGCCGACGTTGGGCAGGCCGACGATGCCGATGCTCAGGCTCACGTAGGCCGAGTTTACGGGCCGAGACCAGTGCGCCGGACATCAGCCGCGTCATCTGCGGCGTGTGCGCGCGCCTCCCCCTCCGAGAACGGACGACCTGGGATCATCAGGCGTGGACGTCATGGCTCTCGTACTCGTGCTCGCCGTGGGGCTGGCCGCCGGGCTGGCGATCGGCTTCGCGCTCGGACGGGCCAGGGCGGCCACGGAGGTCGCCGTCAGGCTCGCGGAGGCGGAGGCGAGGATGAGAGCGGCCGAGGACAAGGTCGTCTACGTCGAGAACCAGCTCTCCGAGAGATTCCAGGCCATCTCCGCCCGCGTCCTCGACGTCGCCAACCTGCGCTTCCTGGAGCTCGCCGAGAACCGGCTGAACACCACGCGCGCGGAGGCCGCGGGCGACCTCGACCAGCGGAGGCTGGCCGTGGAGAACCTGGTCGGGCCGCTCAAGGACACCCTTGCCAAGGTCGAATCCCAGCTCCGCGAGAGCGAGCTGGGCGCCCGGGCCGCCCGCGCCGAGCTCAGCAAGCAGATGGAGTTCGTACGGCAGAGCTCGGAGCAGCTCAAGACCCAGACGACAGCGCTGGTCAGGGCGCTCCAGCGGCCCGAGGCGCGCGGCCGGTGGGGCGAGCTCCAGCTCCGCCGGGTGGCCGAGATAGCCGGCATGGCCCGGTTCTGCGACTTCGACGAGCAGGTCAGCGCCGTGACCCGCGACGGTGTGGTCCGCCCCGACATGGTCGTACGGCTGAGCGGCGGCAAGAACATCATCGTGGACTCCAAGGTCTCGCTGGCCGCGTACCTCGAAGCCGCCGAGGCCACCGACCCCGACCTGATCTCGGCGCGGCTCGACGCCCATGCCCGCCACGTCCGCGAGCACATCGACCGGCTGGCCGCGAAGTCCTACTGGCAGGCGTTCAGCCCGGCGCCCGAGTTCATGGTGCTGTTCATCCCCGGCGAGGCGTTCCTCGCGCCCGCGCTGGAGCGCGATCCGGGCCTGCTGGAGTACGCCATGAACAGGCGGGTGCACATCGCCACCCCAACCACGCTGATCACCATGCTCCGCACGGCTCAGTACGCCTGGCAGCAGGCCGCGCTCAGCGAGAACGCCCGCGCGGTCTTCGACCTCGGCAAGGAGCTGTACGAGCGGCTCGGTGGCCTTGGCCGTCACGTCGACGGGCTCGGCCGGGCCCTCACGAAGGCGGTCGTGGCCTACAACCGGACGGTGGGCTCCTTAGAGAGCAGAGTCCTGGTGAGTGCCCGCAAGATGAACGACCTCGGCATCGTGGACTCCCCGCTGACTTCACCTGAGCTGGTGGAGGAGGTCCCGCGCCTCGTGGGGATGCCGGAAGCCGACGGTGAAGAGCAGGTAAGCCCCCCTCCTTTCCATCGTCAGAACGGTAAATTGACGCGAGACTTGTCGTAAGGGGGGCTCGATGACAAGGACCGAGAGGACAAGGACCGAGGGGACAGGGCTCAGGCTGACCGCCCGGGGCGCCATCGCCGTGCTCTTTGTGATCACGCTGCTGGGCCAGGTCTTCCTCCCCGGCCCGGCCTTCGTGGCCGGATGCGTCGCGGCGGCCCTGCTCGTGCAGCCGCGCGACCTGCTGCCTCTGGTGGTCACTCCGCCGCTGGTGTTCTTCGCCGCCACGGCGTTCGTCGAGCTGGTGCGGTCGATGGGTTCCGGCTCCATGCTCCAGACGCTCGGCCTCGGACTCCTCACCGCGCTCTCAGCGGGTGCTCCGTGGCTGTTCGGCGGCTCCGCGCTGATGCTGGCGATCGCCTGGCCACGCGGCCTGCCCGCCAATGTGCGGGAGCTCCGCCAGGACCTCAGAGCCGGCGGCCCCCGTAGCTCTGGCGGCGCTCCTGTGCCCCGGCCACGCCAGAGCGGCGAAGCCGCCTTCGACCCCGAGCCGGAGGGTTACTTCGAGCCCCGCGTGTACGGCAAGGCCCCCGACGAGTGACCCGGCGAGCAGCCCGGCCGACAGCCTGAGGAGCCACCCCGGCGCTAAACGGCGCGGAGGTCGCGCCGGAGCTCGTGGGGCAGCGCGAAGCGCATGCTCTCCTTGACCGACTCGATCTCCTGGACATCTGTGAAGCCGAGGCCCGCGAGCTTGCGCAGGACCCCTTCGACGAGCTCCTCGGGGACGGAGGCGCCGCTGGTGAGGCCGACCGTGGTCACGCCCTCCAGCCATTCGTCGCGGATGAGGGAGGCGTCGTCCACCAGGTAGGAGGCGTCGGCCCCGTAGTCCTTGGCCACCTCCACGAGGCGCTTGGAGTTGGACGAGTTGGCCGAGCCGACGACGATGACGAGCTCGGACTCCGCGGCGATCTCCTTCACGGCCGCCTGCCGGTTCGACGTGGCGTAGCAGATGTCGTCGCTCGGGGGGTCGATCAGGTTGGGGAAGCGCTCACGGAGCCGGGCGACGGTCTCGATGGTCTCATCGACGGACAGCGTGGTCTGGGAGAGCCAGACGACCTTCTCCGGATCGCGGACCTCGACCTCGCCGACGCCGTCGAGCCCGTCCACGAGCTGGATGTGCTGAGGCGCCTCGCCCGCCGTGCCCTCGACCTCCTCGTGCCCCTCGTGGCCGATGAGAAGGATGTCGTAGTCCTTCGCGGCGAACCGCTTGGCCTCGTTGTGCACCTTCGTCACCAGCGGACAGGTCGCGTCGATCGTCTTGAGCCGGCGGCCGGCGGCCTCCTCGTGGACGCTCGGCGCCACGCCGTGGGCCGAGAACACCACGATGGCCCCTTCGGGGACCTGCTCGGTCTCCTCGACGAAGACGGCTCCCCTGGCTTCGAGCGTCTTGACCACGTGCGTGTTGTGAACGATCTGTTTCCGCACATAGATCGGCGCGCCATACTGGTCCAGGGCCTTCTCGACCGCTTCGACGGCACGGTCCACGCCCGCGCAGTATCCGCGCGGCTTGGCGACGAGGACGCGGCGGGTCGCGGGGCTCTGTGAATCCATGTTCCTATGCTATGTGGAACGCCAGCCGCATCTTGACTGTGGTCTTGCGAGACTGGATGTCCGAAAACATATCTCCCCAGGAGCCGCGATGTCCGTCCTGAGAGCCATCACCAAACCTCTGCGTGACGTCTTGGGCCACCGCGACGATTTGCGTGAAAAGGCCAAGGACCTGCCCGTATACGTGCTTCAGACCGCTCTGAGCAGCGTGGGGCACGCCCTGCTGATCGGTGACCGCGTGCGGACCACGATCAAGCGTCTGACCGGTTCGGAGGAAGAGACAGCGTACGCGCCGAGTCCGGCCGCGACCCAGCCGACGGAGGAGGAGGAGGCGCGGCCGGCACGCCGTGAGCCGGTCATCTTCGCCCCTCGCCCCGAAAAGGAGGCGGCCGCTCCCGCCGCCGCCAAGCCGGAGCCGGTCATCTTCGCTCCCGGCCGGAAGCCCGAGGCCGCTCCGCCCGAGGCCGCTCCGCCCGCCGCCGAGCTTTTCGAGGAGGCGGCGGCCGGGGCCGTGCCCGGCGAAGCCGAGAAGCTCGACCTGCCCGCCGTACCGGTCGAAGCGGAGCCGCCGGAGGTGGCGGCCGCGCTGGACCGCCAGACCGAGACGCGGCCGGCGCCCAAGCCCCGCCAGCCTCGCGCCAAGGCGCCCCGGGCGGAAGAGGCCGCCAAGGCCCCCGAGAAGGCCCCCGAGAAGGCCCCCGCCAAGCCGCGCGCTCGGAAGGCCGCCGAGAAGCCGGCCGCTCCGCCCGCCCCGGAGACCGCCTCCGAAAAGGCTCCCGCGAAACCGGCCGCGATGGCTCCCGAAGCCGCCAAGGCTCCCGCGAAACCGGCCGCGAAGGCTCCCGCGAAAGCACCCGCCAAGCCCGCCCCGAGGCCGGCAGCCGAGGCCGCTGGGGAGGGTCTCGCTGAGCCGCTGCCGGGCTACAGCGGCCTGACGCTCGCGTCGCTGCGGGCGAGACTGCGGGGCAAGACCGTCGAGCAGGTGCGCGAGCTGCTCGACTACGAGAGGGGGCACGCGGGCCGCGCCGAGGTGATCCGCCTGTTCCAGAACCGCATCGGCAAGCTCGAAGCCGGAGTCCCGCCCACCGACATCCCGGGTGGGCCGCTCGGCCGATAGTGGAATGTCGGCGGGTACGGCTAGCCTTCGGAGCGGGTAGCAGGGGCATCGGCGAGGAGGGCCTGTGAGCGCGAAGACGTCACCGGAAGCGCCGCTGCCGATCCGGTCGGTGCTGCAGATGGTCGCGCAGTGGATCGGCAAGCTGGGCACCATCTGGGTGGAAGGGCAGATCACCGACCTCACCGCCCGTGGCGGCACGGTGTTCCTGACCCTCCGTGACCCGGTGGCCAACGTCTCCGCCCGGATCACCTGCGCGCGTGCCGTCTACGAGGCGAGCGTGCCCCGCCCGATGGACGGCGCGCGGGTCGTCATGCACGTGAAGCCCGACTTCTGGGTCAACAAGGGGTCCTTCGCGTTCACCGCCATGGAGATCCGGCCGGTCGGCGTCGGCGAGTTGCTGGCCCGGCTGGAGCGGCTCCGCCAGGTACTGGCCGGTGAGGGCCTGTTCAACGTGGACCGCAAGCGGCGGCTGCCGTTCCTGCCCGGCACGATCGGGCTCATCTGCGGGCGCGACTCGGCGGCCGAGCGCGACGTGCTGGAGAACGCGCGCCGCCGCTGGCCCGCCGTCCGGTTCAAGGTGGAGGCGGTAGCCGTACAGGGCCCTTACGCGGTCGGTGAGGTCACCGAGGCGTTAAGCAGGCTCGACGCGGACCGCGAGGTCGACGTCATCATCGTCACCCGGGGCGGCGGCTCCCTGGAGGATCTGCTGCCGTTCTCCGACGAGTCGCTGGTCCGGGCCGTCGCGGCATGCCGTACTCCTGTGGTGAGCGCGATCGGCCACGAGCAGGACAGCCCGCTTCTGGACCTCGTGGCCGACGTGCGGGCCTCGACGCCGACCGACGCGGCGAAGAAGGTCGTGCCGGACGTCGGCGAGCAGCTCACGCTGGTCCGCCAGCTCAGGGACCGGGGTCGCCGGGTGGTGGGCGGCTGGCTCGACCGGGAGCTCTCCTGGCTGGCGTCGGTCCGCTCGCGGCCCTCGCTCGCCGACCCCGTCCGCGAGCTGGACCGCCGCGCCGAGCAGGTCGACGCGCTGCGGGACCGGTCCCGGCGGTGCCTCACGGCATCTCTGGACCGGTCGGCCGACTCGCTCGGACACCTTCGCGCCCGGCTCGTGGCCCTCTCCCCCGCCGCCACGCTGGAGCGCGGCTACGCGATCGCCCAGCGCCCCTCCGGCGAGGTCGTACGGCTCGCCCGCGACGTGAAGCCGGGCGACGAGCTGACCATCCGGTTCTCCGACGACCGCGTCGCCGTGACGGCCCAGCCGGACGAGTAGGGGCCTGTCAGACGACAACCCGCGTGCCGTAGTCCTCCAGCCAGGCGTTGAACTGAAGCAGCCCTTCCATCGACATCCGGGCGGGGCTCTGGGTGCTGGTGGCGCCGAGCGGCTGGTCGATGACGGTCCGCATCCCCTTCAGGTCGAGGAGAGGCGCGGCGGCGAGGTCCTCGCGGCCGAGCATCCGCGCCACCTCGGTGCGCAGGCCCTGCTCGTAGGACGGGTCCTGCGTGGAGGGATACGGGCTCTTGCGGCGTTCGATCACCGAGCGCGGCAGCAGGTCGGCGGTTGCGGCGCGCAGCAGGCTCTTCTCGTGCCCGTCGAAGGTCTTCATCGCCCAAGGCGTGTTGAAGACGTACTCCACCAGCCGGTGATCGCAGAACGGCACACGGACCTCGAGCCCGACGGCCATGCTCATGCGGTCCTTGCGGTCGAGCAGAATCTGCACGAACCGGGTGAGATGCAGGTAGCTGATCTCCCGCATGCGCCTTTCCAGGCCGCCCTCGCCCGGCAGGTGCGGCACCTCCGCCAGCGCCTGCTGGTAGCTGTGGGCCCGGTACGCCGGGATGTCCAACTTGCGCAGCAGGTGCTCGTCGAGGAACTGGCCCGGCGTCGACATGCCACGCATGACGGGTGTGGCCAGCCACGGGAAGGTGTGGGCGTTCACCGCCTCGGGATCGTGGAACCAGCGGTACCCGCCGAAGACCTCGTCGGCCGATTCGCCCGACAGCGCCACCGTGGAGTGGCTGCGGATCGCCTTGAAGAGCAGGTACAGCGAGGTGTCCATGTCGCCGATGCCGACCGGCAGGTCACGTGCCCGCAGGACGGCCGCGCGCACGGCCGGGTCCATGAGATCGGCCGAATCGAGCACGATGTCCGCGTGCTCGGAGCCGACGTGCCGTACGACGTCGTGGACGTACGGCGTGTCCGGTGTGTCGCGTGCCTCGTCGGGCTGGAAGTTCTCCTCGTATCCGGCGAAGTCCACCGAGAACGACCGCACCTTGGTTTGGTGGCCCTCCAGCGCCCGCGCGGCCAGCGCCGTGACGGCACTGGAGTCGAGGCCCCCGGACAGGAGCGTGCAGAGGGGCACATCGGAGATGAGCTGCCGCGTGACGATGTCCTCCAGCAGCTCGCGGACGGTCCGTACGGTCGTCTGGAGATCGTCGGTGTGCTCGCGGGCTTCGAGCCGCCAGTAACGCCGCTTGCTCAGGCCCTCCCGGCGCACCTTGACGATCTGGCCGGGGCGCACCTCGTACATCCCTCGGAAGATCGCGTTCTCCGGTGTCTTGACGAAGGCGAGCACCTCGCGGAGGCCGTCGGCGTCCACCACCCGCTGCGCGAGCGGGTTGGCGAGGATGGCCTTGGGCTCGGAGCCGAAGAGCACTCCATCGGGCGTCGGGTAGTAGTAGAGCGGCTTGATCCCCATCCGGTCGCGGACGAGCAGTAGTTCCTCACGCCGGGCGTCCCAGATGGCGAAGGCGTACATGCCGTTGAGGCGGGCGACGAAGTCCTCGCCCCACTCCAGGTACGCCTGGAGGACGACCTCGGTGTCGCTGTGCGTCCGGAAGCGGTGCCCCCGCTGGGTCAGCTCGGCGCGCAGCTCGCGGAAGTTGTAGGCCTCACCACTGTAGGTGAGCACGGCGAGCACCCGGCCGTCGTCTTCGGCGACCATGGGCTGGCGGCCGCCCTCGATGTCGATGATGGCGAGCCGCCGGTGGCCCAGTGCCGCGTGCGGAGCGAGCCACAATCCCTCGGCGTCCGGCCCCCTGCAGGCCATCGTGTCAACCATCGCCTGCGCGGTCCCCCGCTCCTGGCGAAGATCGCGCCCGTAGTCCACCCAGCCGCTGATTCCACACATTCGACGACCCCCCGGTTCATCGGTCTGCTTGGTATACCCGTTAAAACGTTCAAATGGTTTCATCTATGCCCATTATGGGATAAATAACGCTGGCATCGTGATCATTTGGGAGGCGTGGTCAGTTTGTCGGCGGCGGCCTCTATCGTGGGTGCCGTGGCCGAGGAGAAGCAGACACCGTCGTACGAGCAGGCTCGCGAGGAGCTGACCGAAGTGGTCCGCCGGCTGGAGACGGGCGGGCTGACGCTGGAGCAGTCGATCGAGCTGTGGGAGCGGGGAGAGAAGCTCGCCGCGGTCTGCGAGGAGTGGCTGCAGGGCGCCCGGGTCAAGCTGGCCGCCGCCATGGCCCAGCGCCAGGAGCCTCAGCCGAACAACTCCGACGAAGCGCCCTTCTAGGACGACCGTCGCCAACCAAGGCGCGCCGCCGAGGCCGCGCCGATCAGCCGGAGGCGGGGGCGGATTGAGGGACGAGCGAGGCGGCGAGGGCGGTCAGCTCCTGCCAATCGGCGGAGCCGGTGACGATCACGGCGTGATCGGGGAGGATCCGGACGAGCGACCGCTGGTTCTTGTCCGGGCGGAACCGCTCCTCCCAGGTCGCGCCGTTGATCTGGCGGCTGCCCGTGGCCTTGTCGGTGTTGGCCATCCGGTTGGCGAAAGCGGCGGCCGGCTGCTCGTTGCTCTGCGCGAGCATGGCGTGCATCCGCTTGCCGGTCGCGAAGCCCAGGCGCCAGGTGACGGTGCCGCCGTTCTGGGTCAGCGTCGAGCTGTTGGCGATCCAGTTCGGGAGGGCCTGGCGGGGCGCCTCGATCTCGTACGGCGCTGACCGGACGGCGTTGGCCAGGTCGATCTTGTAGTCCACGGCAGGGATGTGCTCGGTCCTGCTCTGAGGCGTGATGAGCAGAAACACAGCGACGCCCGCGAGGCAGATGGCCAGCGCGACGGCATAGCCGTAGAAACCCTGCGTGAATCGTCCCACGTCAGAGGAGATTACCCGGTGCAGGGAGGGGCAGCCGCTAAGGATGCCGGATTTGGCCGATGATGAGAAGAGCGTCCTCTGCCATCTTCCGGGCGGCCTCGGGGTCCTCCGAGAGGGTCACCTCCTGGACGACGGCGGCGAGCGCGCCGGTGACCACCACCACCAGAGCGTCCTCGTGCTCGAAGAGGGCGGCGGTCCTCCTGGCCCACTGGCGGAGCCGGTCCCGCATGATGACCTCGAATCCGGGAGGGGCGTCCCCCCGGAGAAACAGCGCGGCGAGATCCCGCTCCGCCAGACAGCCCTCCAGGTATGCCCGGGCGGCCGAGAGGAACACGGGCATCGGGTCGGTCTCCCCCGCGGCCCGCGCCGTCTGGACGGCCTGCCTGGTCCGCTGGGTCTGCCGCTTCTGGAACTCTTCGAACAGCGTCAGGTAGAGGTCGGCCTTGCCGGAGAAGTGGTGGTAGAGGCTGCCGACGCTCGCCCCGGCTCGGGCCACGACCTCGGTCACTCCGGCTTCCGCGAAGCCGCTTGTGACGAAAATCTCCTTCGCCGCTTCGAGGAGCGCGCCGCGCGTGGCCGCGCCACGCTCCGACGTGCGCACTGTTACCGGTCGCTCGGTGTCGCTGCTCATGACCGCGACGATATCCCGACCTGTCGGTCCTGGGGCGTCCCCTGACCAAATGGCCTCCTACCTGCTGTGACAGGTCCAGACCAATCAGACAAAGCCGGGGGTCTCGGCCTACGATCTCTGTAGAGAGGAAGGCGATCGATGTCTGAACACGTACCGGCCGCTCTGGCGACGGGGGAACACGCGCCCGACCGCAACCTGGCTCTCGAGTTGGTGCGCGTGACCGAGGCCGCGGCCATGGCCGCCGCCCGCTGGGTGGGCCGGGGCGACAAGAACGGGGCGGACGGCGCCGCGGTCAACGCCATGCGCCAGCTGATCAACACGGTCTCCATGCGGGGCGCCGTCGTGATCGGCGAGGGCGAGAAGGACAACGCTCCCATGCTCTACAACGGGGAAGAGGTCGGCGACGGCACGGGCCCCGACTGCGACGTGGCCGTCGACCCGATCGACGGCACCCGCCTGTGCGCCCTCGGCATGAACAACGCGATCTCCGTCATCGCGGTCAGCGAGCGCGGCTCGATGTACGACCCGTCCGCCGTCTTCTACATGGAGAAGCTGGTCACGGGTCCGGAGGCCGCCGACCAGGTGGACATCGAGGCGCCGGTCGCCGACAACATCCGGGCGGTGGCCAGGGCCAAGGGCGCCAAGCCGTCCGACGTGACGGTGGTCATCCTCGACCGCCCCCGGCACGAGGGCGTCGTAAAGGAGGTCAGGGAGACCGGAGCGCGGATCAAGTTCATCACCGACGGCGACGTGGCCGGCGCGATCATGGCGGCCCGCGCCGGGACCGGCGTCGACCTGCTGCTCGGCATCGGCGGGACGCCGGAGGGCATCATCGCGGCCTGCGCGATGAAGTGCCTGGGCGGCGTCATCCAGGGCAAGCTGTGGCCGCGCGACGAGCAGGAGCGGCGCAAGGCCCTGGACGCCGGGCTCGACCTCGGCCAGGTGCTCACGACCGACGACCTGGTCCGCTCCGACGACGTGTTCTTCGCGGCGACGGGGATCACCGACGGGGAGCTCATGTACGGCGTGCGGTTCCAGGGTGGGGCCGCCGTCACGCACTCCCTCGTCATGCGGGGCCGTTCCGGCACGATCCGCAAGATCGAGAGCGAGCACCAGCTCTGGAAGCTGGGCGCCTACAGCGCGATCAACTTCGACACGGCTGTGTGAGGCTCAGGGTCTGCGGAACAGGCCCTTACGGGGACGCCGGGGCGACCGGGCGATCACCTTGCCGCCGAAGACGAATCCCGCCAGCTCGATGACGGGCGCGTCCGGACCGTATCCGGCCGCGCCCGGCGGAAGCCGCACCTCATTCCGCAGCGATCCCACGCGCGCCGACGGCGCAGTGACGATCCGCACCCCCTCCGGCACGATGAGCGTGACCGTGCCCGCCATGACGGCGAGCTGGACCACCACCCGGCGCGACTGGAGCAGCGCCTCACACAGGTCCATGGTGACCCGGCCGCCGAGCGAGGTGACGGGCACCTGCGAGGGCACGACCCACCGGCCCGCCCGGCTCTCCGTGCGGAAGAAGGCCGTGACCGGACGGCCGTCCATGTTGAACGGCTGGCTCTCCGGGGGAAGCAGGTCCGTGGTGAGGGCGGCGAGCTCGCCCAGCGTCCGGGCGGTGTAGGCCCGCTCCACCCGCTCCTCGTGTTCGGGAGGGGTGAGCCTGCCGTCGGTCACCGCGTCGGCCAGAACCTTGATCACGCGTTCCCTGTCCGCGTCGGACGCCCGCAGCTCGGCCGCGCCGGGCGCGTCCGGGGCTCGCGGGGCGAGGAACGCGGAGACGGCGGACAGCCACTTGGACTCGGTGCTCACACCATTGAGAGTACGGCCGTTCGGAGGCATTGACCGCGTGCGGCGGCGACTCCTACGCTGGCCGAAACTTGAACCCTCCTCATGTTCCCCGGAGGCCGCGTGCCGACCCCACTGCCCACCTCACGCGACCGGCAGGCGCGGCTCGCCACCTTCGCCGTCTTCTTCGTCCAGGGCCTCACGTTCGCCACGCTGCTCACCCAGGTGGCCGCGCTGCAGAGGAAGCACGGCCTCAGCGACGACCAGCTCACCCTGTTGCTGCTCGTCGTACCGGTGATCGCGGGGGTCGGGAGCGTGCTCGCGGGCGTGCTCGCCTCCCGGTTCGGCAGCCGCCTGATCCTCCGGGTGGTCCAGCCGCTCGCGTGCGTGGCGGTCGTCCTGGCCGGGCTGGCCTCCAGCGTCCCGCTGCTCGTGGCGGCCAACGTGCTGTTCGGCCTCGGTCTCGGCGGCGTGGACGCGGGGATGAACATGCAGGGCGTCGCGGTCGAGCGCCGGTACGGCAGGGCGGTCCTGACCGGCTTCCACGCCCTGTGGAGCGCGGCGGCGGTGATCGGCGCGGGATGGGCCTCCGTGGCGGGCGGCCTCGGCCTGAGCCTCCCGGCCATGTTCGCGACGGCCATGGCCCCCGCCGTGGTGATCTCGCTGATCGCCTCCACGTGGCTCTGCGTGCCGCAGGAGGAGCATGTGGCGGCGGACGCCGTACAGACCGCGTCGAGGGTCCCCTGGAAGGCGATCATCCCGCTCTGCCTGGCGATGTGCTTCCTGTACGTGGGCGACGCCTCGATCTCCAACTACGGCTCGGTCTTCATGGACAAGATCATCCACGCGACCGCCGCCGTGGCGCCCTGGGCGCTGGGCGCCTACCAGGCGACCACGTTCGCCGTCCGGGTCGGCGGCGACTTCGCGGTCCGCCGGTACGGCCCGGCAATGATCGTCCGGATCGGCGGCGCGATCGCCACGCTCGGCTTCGCCGCGATCGTCGCGGCGCCGAACGAAGTGCTGGCCGTCGCGGGCTTCGCCCTGACCGGCATCGGCCTGTCCGTCGTCGCCCCGCAGTCGTTCTCCGCGGCGGGCCGCCTCGACCCGGCCGGGACCGGCGTGGCGATCGCCCGGGTCAACATGTTCAACTACCTCGGCTTCATCGTCGGCGCGGCCCTCGTGGGCGGCATCGCCGACTCAGCCGACTACCGGATCGCGTTCGCCGCGCCGCTCGTGCTCGCCGCCGCGATCATCGTGCTGGCCCGCGGCTTCCAACCGGCTCCCGCCGCCACCGTCACCGCGCCCGCCACGTCCTGAGGTAGGGCTCCTGGGCCCGCTTGGCCTGGTCGTACCGTTCGCGGATCTCCGGAACGCCCACCTCGGCCACCGGGACGTCCCACCACGCCTCGGAGTCCGGCGTTCCCCCGGGCACGGTCTCGACGTAGACCACGGTGGTCCGGGTCGCCTCCATGGCCTTGGCGAGGGTGCTCCGCAGGGAGCCGGGATCGCTCGCCTTGAGCACGTCGGCCCCGAGGCTCGCCGCGTTGGCCGCCAGGTCAACCGGGAGAGGGCCCCCGTCCAGCTCTCCCGAGCCGCCGCGCAGGCGGTAGGCCGTGCCGAGCCGCTCCGCGCCGACCGACTCCGACAGGTTGCCGATGGACGCGAACCCCTGGTTGTCCACCAGGACGATCACGAGCTTGACGCCCTCCTGGACGGCGGTGGCGATCTCCTGGGCCATCATGAGGTACGACCCATCCCCGACCAGCACGAACACCTCGCGCTCAGGGTCGGCGAGCTTCACGCCGAGCCCCCCGGCGATCTCGTAGCCCATGCAGGAGAAGCCGTACTCGACGTGGTATTCCGTCGGGTCGGACGCCCGCCAGAGCTTGTGCAGGTCGCCCGGCATCGAACCGGCGGCGTTGACCACGACGCCTCCGCCGGCCACCTCGTTGAGGATGCCGAGCGCGACCGGCTGGGTCAGCGCGTCGCCCTCGTACGCCCGGGAGATCACCGCCTGCCAGTCCCCTGCCAGCGAGGCCGCCCGTGCCGTCCATTCCTCATCGGCCCGCCAGTCCCGCACGTCCAGCGCCTCGATCGCGGCCCTGGCGTCGGCCACGAGTGGGATCCCGGCGTGCTTGGCCGCGTCGAAGGCGGCGACGTTGACGTTCACGAACCCCGCCGCGTCGCCGAACAGCGTCCGGGAGGCCGTGGTGAAGTCGCTGTAGCGGGTCCCGATGCCGATCACCAGGTCGGCGTCGCGGGCGAGCGCGTTGGCGGCCGCCGTGCCGGTGTGGCCGATGGCCCCGACCGCGCACGGATGGTCGTACGGCAGGGCGCCCTTGCCCGCCTGGGTCTCCCCGACCGGGATGCCGTACCGCTCGGCGAACTCCTTGAGCTGCTCCCACGCCTCGCTGTACCGGACCCCGCCGCCCGCGACGATCAGCGGCCTGCGCGACTCCCTGATGGCCCGTACGGCTCTCGCCAATGCGGCAGGCTCGGGCACCGGGCGGCCGACATGCCAGACGCGCCTCTCGAAGAGCTCGTCCGGCCAGTCGAACGCCTCGGCCTGGACGTCCTGGGGCAGCGCCAGCGTCACCGCGCCGGTCTCGGCCGGGTCCGTCAGCACGCGCATCGCGGCCAGCAGAGCGGACGGAAGCTGCTCCGGCCGGTTGATCCGGTCCCAGAACCGGCTGACGGGCTTGAAGGCGTCGTTCACACTGATGTCGTACGACCGGGGATCCTCGAGTTCCTGCAGCACCGGGCTCGCGGCGCGGGTGGCGAAGATGTCCCCGGGCAGCAGCAGCACCGGCAGCCGGTTCACGGTCGCCAGGGCCGCCCCCGTGACCATGTTGGTCGCGCCCGGCCCGACAGACGTCGTGCAGGCGAAGGTGGACAGCCGATTCGCCGTCTTGGCGTAGCCCGCCGCCGTGTGGACCATGGCCTGCTCGTTGCGGGCCAGATAGTACGGCAGGGCCGACCGGGTGCCCGCGCCCTGCTCGGCGAGCGCCTGGCCGATCCCGGCCACGTTGCCGTGGCCGAAGATGCCGAAGACGCCCTCGATGAGCCGCCGCTCGACGCCGTCCCGCTCGCTCCACTGCTGCCCGAGGAACCGCACGAGCGCCTGCGCCACCGTGAGTCGCATGATCTCAGTCCCTTCCGAAGGGCACGCGCGGGTCGATCGGCTGGCCGGCCCACGACGACCGGATCCAGGCGTGCCTGGGGTCGTCGCAGAACGCCATGGACCGCTTCTCGGCGGGCCCGGCCAGCACGTTGAGGTAGTAGAGGTCGTAACCCGGAGCCGCCATCGAGGGTCCGTGGTAGCCGTGCGGCACCAGGACCACGTCACCGGGCGACACCTCGGCGAGGACGTCGTGCGTGCCGTACACCCGCTGATACCCGGGGCCGCCCTCGAAGTAGTAGATCTCCTCCAGGACGGCCTCGCCCTCGCCCAGGGTGTCGTGCTTGTGGGGCGGGTAGGACGACCAGTTGCCGCCGGGCGTGAGCACCTCGACGGCCACGAGCTTGTCGCACTCGAAGGTCTCCGGCGCGCAGAAGTTGTTGACCTGCCGCGTCGCCTGCCCGGCTCCCCGGATCTCCACCGGCACCTCGGACGCCGGGCCGTACCGGACGGGAAGCCGGCGGGTGGCCCTGGCGGACGGCAGGGCGATCCGGCCCCGGCCGCTGATCCGCGCCGTCGTCCCGATGGGCAGGTACGCGAAGTCGGTCGGCGCCGCGAACACGGACTCGCGCCCGGCGAGCGAGAGCCGTACGCCGTCGGCCTCGACCTCGCACGCGCCGGACAGCGGGAGGACCAGCATCTCCTCGGAGCCGGTGGCGAACTCCACCGGCTCCCCGGCCAGGTCGATGATCCGCAGGCCGGAGTAGGTCCATCCGGCCGACTCGGGGGTGACCTTCACCGCCCACGGACCCGACGCCGCCGCGCCGAACGGGATGTACGTCATCGGGCCGCCCCTTCCAGCAGTCCCGCCGCGATGTCCACGGCGGCCGCCACGTCGTCGTCCGGGGGGTAGAGCAGTGCCCGGCCCACCACCAGGCCGCGCACGCCGGGGTTGCGCAGGGCCTTGGCCCACGACGCGTAGACCTCGTCGGGCGCGCCGGAGGGGTCCCCGCCGAGCAGCAGCGTCGGCAGCGTGGTGGCCTCCATCACGCGCTCCATGTCGTCGACCACCGGGAGCTTCAGCCACGTCCGGGCGGAGGAGGCCCCGAGGGCCTGGCCCACGTGGATGGCGTGGATCATCGCGTCGGCCGACAGGTCGTTCCTGACCACGCCGCCGGACCGCTTCGACCAGAACGGCTCGACCATCGCGGCCAGGCCCTCCCTGGACAGCTCGGTGACGGCGCGGGCGCAGCTCTCCAGCGTGGCGGCCGTGCGCTCGTCCTCCAGGCCGATGCGGCAGAGCATCTTCCCGCCGTCGAGCCGCATCGCGACGATCGACTCGGTGTCGTAGGCCGTGAAACGGTCGTCGAACTCGAAGACCGCCCCCTGCAGGCCGCCCCGGTTCATCGACCCGATCACGATCTTGTCGTCGAGCGCGCCGAGCAGAAGGAGATCCTCGATGATGTCGGGGGTCCCCAGCACGCCGTCCACGCCGGGCCGCGACAGGGCGACCACGAGCCGGTCGAGCAGCTCGACCCGGCTGGCCATGGCCATCGGCCGCCCCGACACGCCGAGGGCGCCACGGGCCGGATGGTCGGCCGCGATGATCAGGATTTGGTCGCGGTCGGCCAGCAGGGGCCTGCGCCGCCGTACGGCCGCCGCCTGGGCGATCCGCTCGGGGTGCCGGGCGCGGTCGTCGAGGAGCCGCCGGTAGTCGTCGTCACGCATGAGCACTTCCCGACAGCATCGCGTCGACCTCCTCGGCGGTCGGCATGGCGGGCGCGCAGGCGAGCCGCCCGGCCACGATGGCGCCCGCGGCGTTCGCGAACCGCAGCGTCCGCTCCAGGGACCATCCGGACAGCAGCGCGTGGCACAGCGCGCCGCCGAACGCGTCGCCCGCCCCGAGCCCGTTGACGACCTCGACCTTCTGCGGCGGGACGATCACGGTCTCGTCCCTGGTCATGCCCAGCACGCCCTTGGAGCCCTGCTTGACGACCGCCAGCTCCAGGCCGGCGTCGAGGAGAGCCTTCGCCGCCTCGTACGGCTCCCGCGTCCCGGTGGCAACCTCGACCTCGTCGAGATTGCCGACCGCCACGGTGACATGGCGGAGGGCCTGCCGCACGAGATCGGGGGCCTCGGCCACGTCGGGCCAGAGCATGGGGCGGTAGTCGAGGTCCAGCACGGTAAAGGGGCGGCGGCCGCGCGCCTCCCAGGCCGCGAAGTGGGCGCTCCGCGACGGCTCCTGGGACAGACCGGTCACGGTCGCCCAGAACAGGTCCGCGCCAGTGATCGCGCCGAGGTCCAGTTCGTCGGCGTGGATCTCCAGGTCGGGAGCCTTGGGCCAGCGGTAGAAGAAGATCGGGAAGTCCTCGGGCGGCCGGATCTCGGTGAACGTCACGGGCGTGGGGAGTCCCTCGACCGGCGTGACGTAACGGTCGTCCACCTTGTACTCGGCCAGCGCGTCGTGGAGGAACTCACCGAAGGGGTCCGCTCCCGTCCGGGTGATCACCGCGGCCGAGTGCCCGTACCGCGCGGCGGCGACCGCCACGTTGGCCGGGCTGCCGCCGAGGTACTTGCCGAACGTCTCGACCTCCCGGAGGGACACCCCCACCTGGAGCGGGTAGATGTCCACCCCGATCCGGCCGATGGTCAGCACCTCAGTCATCGGAGAGGCCCTTGAGGTAGTCCATGCTCGCCCTGACGTCGCCGATCGGGCCCTCGCCCGCCGGGGGCTCGCCGTCCAGCACGACGTCCTGCTCCATGACATACCACCCGTCGTATCCGGCCATGCCGAGGCCGGAGACGATTCCCGCGACGTCGACGTCACCCGTGCCGAGCGGGCGGTAGATCCCCTTGCCGACGGCCTCCGTGTAGGTCAGGCGGCCCTCGCGGACCTGCTCCGCCATCGCGGAGTCCACGTCCTTGAGGTGGGCGTGCGCCACTCGTCCCGGCGCCTCCCTGACGATCTCCAGCGGGTCCGTGCCGCCGATCAGCAGGTGCCCGGTGTCCAGGCAGAGAGGTACGGCACAGCCGTCGATCACCCGGCGGACCTCGTCACGGGTCTCCACCATCGTCCCGACATGCGGGTGCAGCGTGACCAGGGGGCCGTCCGCGCCGGCGGCCTCCTTGAGGATCCGGTCGAGGTTGCCGAGCAGCGTCTCCCAGCCGGTGGCGTCGAGCGCCGGACGCCCGTCGTAGCCGTCCACGCCGGTCGCGGCGGCCAGCACCATTACCTCGACGGACCCTTCGCGGAACGAGCCGAGAAGCTCGCGGACGCCGGGCAGCGGGTCATGCCCCGGGTCGTGCAGCACGACCGGGACGAACCCCCCGATGGCCCGCAGGCCGTACCCGTCAAGAAGGGACCGGCGGCTCCCGGGCGACGACGGGAGGAACCCGTCGGGGCCCAGCTCCGTGGCCGCCAGGCCGAGGTCCCGCATCTCCTGGAGGACTCGGTCGGGGGCGAGCTGGTAACCCCAACCGGGCACCTCGCACACCCCCCACGAGATCGGGGCTCCGGCGATCTTCACTTCGATACCTCCATATTCGAAACTTCCGCCACGCGGACTGGACGGCCCTCGCGGCGGGACAGGTCGGCCGCCTCGGCGACGTAGAGTGCGGCCAGGGCGTCCTCGACCGTGCAGGGGCTCTGCCGCTCGCCCCGGGCGGCCTCGAGGAACGCCGCCATCTCACGAACGTATGCGGGCTCGAACCGTGTCTGGAAATCCGGCCAGGGATCCCCCGCAGGCCGGAGTCCCTCCGTGGAGTGGAGTGGCGCCCGCTGGTCCAGGCCGACGACCCAGGTCCTGGCGGTCCCGGCGAGCTCCATCCGGACGTCGTAGCCGTGGCCGTTGTAGCGGGAGCCCTGCATGGTCACCAGTGTGCCGTCGTCCATCGTGAGGAGGGCGGCGCTGTTGTCCACGTCACCCGCCTCGGCGAAGAAGGCGGCCCCCCGGTTCGACCCGGTGGCGTACACCGTCTCGACCTCCCGGCCGGTCACCCAGCGCAGGATGTCGAAGTCGTGGATGTGGCAGTCGCGGTAGATGCCGCCGGAGAGCGGGATGTATTCGGCGGCGGGCGGCCGGGGATCGGCGGTCAGCATGTGAACGCGGTGGAGCTCGCCCAGCTCGCCCGTCCGGAGCGCCTCACGCGCCGCCACGTAGCCCGCGTCGAACCGCCGCTGGAAGCCGATGTGGACCATGGTCCCGCTCTGCTTCGACGCCTCCAGGACCTCGAGGGTCTCGGCCGGGGTCGGCGCGGCCGGCTTCTCGCAGAACGCGGGGATGCCGCGACGGCAGGCCTCGGCCAGCAGCTCGGCGTGCGTCGAGGTCGGGGTCGCGATCACCACGGCGTCGGCGTCGAAGGCGTCCCCCGCGCGAGCGCCCAGCCGCGCGGCCACCTCGGCCGCCCGAGCGGTGTCCGCGTCGGAGACGACGAGCTCGTCCACCAGGCCGGAAAGCGTCTCCGCGTGGAACGCGCCTATCCGGCCAAGACCGAGCACACCGACACGCATGGCGCTCCTCCCCATTTACGACAAATCAGACCATCCAGTTGTAGGTGGAGGGCAAGCGGGAGTCAAGACTTTGTCCTGACATTCTGACGAAGTCAGGTTACGCCATCCGCCAGGTCCCGTACGGCCCGCGTGATCCTGTGCGGGGGGACGCGGGCGAATCCGATCACCAGTCCGGGGCGCCGGTGCGCCGGGACGACCGCCTCGGCCGCCAGACCCGCGGCCCGCGCGGCGGCGGCGAGCGCCACCTCGTCCCAGCCCTCGGGGAGCCGCGCGTAGAGGTGGAGGCCGGCGGAGACGCCCTGGACGGCGATGGCGGGCAGATGCTCGGCCAGGGCGCTGACGAGGGCGTCCCGGCGGGCCCGATACTCACGTCGCATCCGCCGCAGGTGCCGGTCGTAGCGGCCCGTCCTGATGAGATGGGCGAGGGCGTACTGGTCGATGACCGGTGAGCCGAGATCCAGCTCGGCCCGCGCGAGCCGTACGGACGTCGCGATGTGCGGCGGCGCGACGACCCAGCCGAGCCGCATGCCGGGAGCGAGCGACTTGCTCACGCTGCCCACCAGCACCACGCGGTCGGGGGCGAGCCCCTGAAGACAGCCGACCGGGTCACGGTCGAACCGGAACTCGGCGTCGTAGTCGTCCTCCAGCACGATCGCGCCGGTCCCGGCCGCCCAGGCCATGACCTCGGCCCGGCGGCGCGGCGAGAGCACGACCCCCGTCGGATACTGATGGGCCGGGGTCAGCAGCACGGCGTCCGCCTTGGTCTCGGCGAGCCGCTCGACGACGATTCCCTCCTCGTCCACCGGCACCCGGACCAGGCCCGCGCCCGCCCGCTGGAGCAGCGGAAGCTGGTGGGGGCTGGTGGGGTCCTCCACCGCGAGGACGATCCCGCGCCCTCTGCTCGCGGCGAGCGCCTGGATGGTCAGGCTGAGCCCCTGCGCCACGCCCGTGACGACGACGAGGTGCTCCGGCGCCGCGTCGGCCGCCCGCACCCGGCGCAGGTAGGGGGCCAGTTCCTCACGCAGATCGGGCACGCCGCCCGGGTCGCCGTAGTCCAGCGCGTCGTTGGGCAGCGTCGTCAGGACATGCCGGACGGCCGCCATCCACGCCTGCCGGGGAAACGCCCCGAGATCCGGAGAGGTAGGCCGGTCCCTGTCCCTTTCCGACAGGCCCCACGTCACCGGGGCAGTTACCGGGGAAGTCATTGCGGAAGTCATTGGGGAAGTCGCCGGGAAAGTCACCGGGGAAGTGGCTGCCGCCGCCGCGACGCCGCCCCCTCCTCCAGCCGACGGCCCGCCGGTTCTCGGTCCGGCGGCGACGTAGGTCCCGGCGCCGGTCCTCGCCGCGAGGAAGCCTTCCGCCACGAGTTGCTCGTACGCCTCGACCACGGCGCCACGGGACAGGCCGAGGTCCTTCGCGAGGTCACGGCTGGGCGGCAGGCGGGTGCCGAGGGCCAGCCTCCCCGACCGGATCGCGTCCCTCAACTCTCGGGCCACCTGGCCGGCGAGGCCCCCCGCGCCGCGATCGACCGCGAGATGCAGATCTGTCATTGGTCCCCGATTTCGCCGCTTGATTGGACCCGTGGAGGGGACCATTGGATTCCTAGCATCTCCAGACGTGACCTCCCGTATCAAGACGAATCCCGCCGAAGTGGCTGCGGCCCGACCAAGCCGTACCGCCTCCGGACAGTTACGCAGCACGGCGAGCGCGGCGGCGGCGATGTTCATGGTGGGCACGCTGGCGGCGGTCTCCGGCGTCATCGGGACCTACCCCGTCTATGGCGGCCAGGCCCTGCGCTACGCCCTCGCCGCCGTGATCCTGCTCGCCGTCGCCCGCGCCCGAGGGCTCGGTCCCGTACGCCTCGGGGCGGCTGGCTGGGCCTTGCTCGGACTGCTGTCGCTGACCGGGCTCGTGATCTTCAATGTGTGCGTGATCGAGGCCGCGCGAGCGTCCAGCCCCTCCCTCGTCGGGACCATCGTGGGGACCGTACCGCTCGCCCTCGCCGTCCTCGGCCCGCTGACCCGGCCTGCCGGCGGCGCGGGGAGGGGGCGGTCGCCGTCGCCGCGCGTCATCGGCGCGGCGGTCGTCGTGGTCGCGGGAGCCACGCTCGCCACGGGCCTGGGCAGCGGCAACCTGCCCGGCCTGATGTGGTCGCTCGGCGCACTGGCGTGCGAGGTGTGCTTCTCGCTCCTCGCCCTGCCGCTGCTTCCCACCCTCGGGGCCATCCGGGTGTCGGCCTACTCGGCGGCCCTCGCCGTGCCGTTCCTGCTCGTCATGGGCGCGATCGTGGACGGCGGGGCGATGCTGCGGATGCCGACGGCGGCCGAGGCCCTGGGCCTGGGCTACCTGGCGGTGATCGTGACGACGGTGGCGTTCTTCCTCTGGTACACCGCGCTCCCCCGGCTCGGCGCGGACCGGGCCGGGCTGTTCGCCGGGATGATCCCGGTGGGCGCCATCGTGACCACTCTGGTCCTCGGCCTGGGCACTCCGTCGGCGGCCGATCTCGCGGGAGCGGCGGTCGTCATCGCCGGACTCGCCCTCGGGCTGCGGACGGGTTCACGCTGACCGGGCCCCGGATCCGAAGCACATCACGATCGTCCGACCAGGCCCCGAACTCACGGCATGGCGCTCCAAGTTATTGCGCATCCGGGCTCCCTTTGCGGCCTGTATTGGGCGATATAGGGGATTCGAGTCGTTCGCATGTTCGAGTCGACTGGTGGACACTTGGCGTGGCCGGAGAAGGGGGTGGGAGTTGATCCAGCAGACGGCACGCCAGGACGAATCGCCTGCCGGGCCTTCGCAGCGCGAGGACCTGGAGTGGTGGTGGGTCGACCCCTCATGTGTCCCATCGATCGAGGACACGGGGGATTCGCCCGGCTCCGGCACGACTTCGTACGCCGACCTTCAGTACGGCCATGGCGATCCCGCATATGGCGGTGGGCCGGAAACCGGGAAAGACGACGGCAAGCGCATCGGCGAGGAGCTCGGTGAAGGGCTGAGCGGGGACCCGCACGAAGAGCCGGATGCGGACCTGGGCCAGGCGCCGGGTGCTGACCTGGATGACGC
>NZ_JAOEGB010000016.1 GCF_025420585.1 Planotetraspora sp. A-T 1434
ACGTTGAAGTACGTCAGACGTTGAAGTACGTCAGACGTTGAAGTACGTCAGACGTTGAAGTACTTCGCCTCGGGATGGTGGGAGATCAGCGCCGACGTGGCCTGCTCGGGGTGGAGCTGGAACTCCTCAGACAGGGTCACGCCGATGCGCGACGGGTCGAGCAGCTCCATGACCTGCACCTGATCCTCCAGGTTCGGGCAGGCCGGGTAGCCGAAGGAGTAGCGGCAGCCCGCGATGTTGACCTTGAGCATGTCGGCGAGCGACTCGTCGCCGCCGATGCCCAGCTCCGAGCGCACCCTGGCGTGCCAATACTCGGCGAGCGCCTCGGTGAGCTGAACGGACAGGCCGTGAAGCTCCAGGTAGTCGCGGTAGGCGTCCTTGGCGAACAGCTCGGCCGTGGCCTCGCTGATCCGGTTGCCCATCGTGGCGACCTGGAAGGCGACGACGTCGACCTCGCCCGACTCGCGCGGCCGGAAGAAGTCGGCCAGGCAGAGATGCCGGTCGCGGCGCTGCCGCGGGAACGTGAACCGGGTCCGCTCGTTTCCGGCGTCGTCGAGGATGATCAGGTTGTCGCCCTCGCTGACGCAGGGGAAGTAGCCGTAGACGACGGCCGCCTCCAGCAGGTTCTCCGTCTGGAGCCGGTCCAGCCACATCCGGAGCCGCGGCCGGCCCTCGGTCTCGACGAGTTCCTCGTACGACGGCCCGTCACCGCCGCGGGCGGCCTTGAGGCCCCACTGGCCCATGAACGTGGCCCGCTCGTCGAGGAACGCGGCGTAGTCGGCGAGCGGGATGCCCTTGACCACCCGGTCGCCGAGGAACGGCGGCGTGGGCAGCGGGTTGTCGGCCGCCACGCCGGAGCGGGACGGCAGGTCCTCGACCGCCGTGCGCTTCAGGACGGCCCCGGTCTTGACCCGGCGCTCGCGGAGCGCGGGCAGCTCGGCCCCCTTCTCGCCGCGCTTGACCGCCATGAACGCGTCCATCAGCCGCAGGCCCTCGAAGGCGTCGCGGGCGTAGCGGACCTCGCCGCGGTACAGCTCGGCCAGGTCCTGCTCGACGTACGCCCTGGTCAGCGCGGCGCCACCCAGGAGCACCGGATACTTCTCGGCGATGCCCCGGGAGTTCATCTCCTCGAGGTTCTCCTTCATGATGACCGTCGACTTCACCAGAAGCCCGGACATGCCGATGACGTCGGCCTTCTTGTCCTCCGCGGCCTCCAGGATCGCCGACACCGGCTGCTTGATGCCGAGGTTGACGACCTCGTAGCCGTTGTTGGACAGGATGATGTCCACGAGGTTCTTGCCGATGTCGTGCACGTCGCCCTTGACCGTGGCCAGCACGATCCGCCCCTTGGTGGTGCCCTCGACCCGCTCCATGTAGGGCTCCAGGTAGGCCACCGCGGTCTTCATGACCTCGGCCGACTGGAGCACGAACGGCAGCTGCATCTGGCCGGAGCCGAACAGCTCGCCGACCGTCTTCATGCCGTCGAGCAGCACGTCGTTGATGATCTCCAGCGCCGGCCGCTGGGCGAGCGCCTCGTCGAGGTCGGCCTCCAGGCCCTTCTTCTCCCCGTCGACGATGCGCCTCTTGAGCCGCTCCCACAGCGGCAGCCCGAGGAGCTCCGCCGCCTTCCCGGCCTTGAGCGCCGCCGCGTCCACGCCCTCGAACAGCTCCATGAACCGCTGCAGCGGGTCGTAGCCGTCGCGGCGGCGGTCGTAGATCATGTCCAGGGCGATCTGGCGCTGCTCGTCCGGGATCCGCGCCATCGGCAGGATCTTCGAGGCGTGCACGATCGCCGAGTCGAGCCCGGCGTTGACGCACTCGTTGAGGAAGACCGAGTTGAGCACCATCCGCGCGGCCGGGTTGAGGCCGAACGACACGTTGGACAGGCCGAGCGTGGTCTGCACGGTCGGGTAGCGCCGCTTCAGCTCGCGGATCGCCTCGATCGTCTCGATGCCGTCGCGGCGGGTCTCCTCCTGACCGGTGGAGATGGGGAACGTGAGGCAGTCGACGATGATGTCCTCGACCCGCATGCCCCAGTTGCCCACCAGGTCCTCGATGATGCGGACCGCGACGCGGACCTTCCACTCGGCGGTGCGGGCCTGGCCCTCCTCGTCGATGGTCAGCGCGACCACAGCGGCGCCGTGCTCCCTGACCAGCCGCATCACCTTGGTGAAGCGCGAGTCGGGGCCGTCGCCGTCCTCGTAGTTCACCGAGTTCACGATGGCGCGGCCGCCGAGCATCTCCAGACCGGCCTCGATCACCGCCGGCTCGGTGGAGTCGAGCACGATCGGCAACGTCGAGGCGGTGGCGAAGCGGAACGCCAGCTCCTTCATGTCCACGACACCATCCCGGCCGACGTAGTCGACGCACAGGTCGAGCATGTGCGCGCCGTCGCGGGCCTGCGCCCTGGCGATCTCGACGCACTCCTCGTAGTTGCCCGCCAGCATCGCCTCGCGGAACGCCTTGGACCCGTTGGCGTTCGTCCGCTCGCCGATCGCGAGATACGACGTGTCCTGCCGGAACGGCACATGCTGGTAGAGCGACGCCGCCCCCGCCTCGGGGCGCGGACGCCGTACGGCACGGGCCTTGCCGCGGATGCGCTCGACCACCTGGCGCAGGTGCTCGGGCGTGGTGCCGCAGCAGCCGCCGACCAGCGCGAGGCCGTAGTCGCGGGTGAACCCCTCGTGTGCGTCGGCCAGCTCCCCCGGCGTGAGCGGGTAGTAGGCGCCGTCGGAGGTGAGCTGCGGGAGCCCGGCGTTCGGCATGCAGGAGATCGGCAGCCGCGCGTGCTTGGCCAGGTAGCGTAGGTGCTCGCTCATCTCGGTAGGGCCCGTGGCGCAGTTGAGGCCGATCAGGTCGACGCCCAGCGGCTCGATCACGGTCAGCGCCGCCCCGATCTCGGAGCCGAGCAGCATCGCGCCGTTGGTCTCGATGGTGACCTGGGTGATGATCGGGACATCCCGCCCCGCGGCCTCGATGGCCCGTTTCGCGCCGACGATCGCGGCCTTGACCTGGAGCAGGTCCTGGCAGGTCTCGATGATCAGTGCGTCCGCCCCGCCCGCGATCAGGCCCGCGGCGTTCTCCTGGTAGGCGTCGCGCAGCGTCTCGTACGGCAGGTGGCCCAGCGTGGGGAGCTTGGTCCCGGGGCCCATGGAGCCGAGGACGAACCGGGGGTGATCGGCCGTGGACCACTGGTCGGCCTGCTCCCGGGCCAGCCGCGCGCCGGCCTCGGACAGCTCGAAGATCCGGTCGGCGATGCCGTACTCACCGAGGGCGGCCCGGTTGGCGTTGAAGGTGTTGGTCTCGACGCAGTCGACGCCCACCGCGAGGTAGGCGTCGTGGACGGCCCGCACGATGTCGGGCCGGCTGACATTGAGCACGTCGTTGCAGCCCTCATGGCCCTGGAAGTCCTCCAGGGTGGGGTCATAGGACTGCAGCATCGTCCCCATGGCCCCGTCGGCGACCAAAACTCGCTCGGACAGCACTTCACGGAAGGACGGTCGGCTGGTCATGGAGCAAGCCTATCGGGACACCGCCCCCGCGAATTGAACGTGATGTCCAATGAAGGGATCTTCGAGGGGTCCTCCCATGTCCGCGTTACCTCCACGTAACTTCCGACGCGGCTTCAACGCCACTTCAACGCGGCTGCCGGCGCAGCGCAACGAGCCGGTGGGACACGAAGGTGACGCCCGGGTACCCTCACCGAATAGTCTTGAGTTGAACCATGCCGTGTGGGCCAATGAGGGAGGCGGCGCGTGATCGAGCTCGAAGGGCTCCCAGAGCTCGTCGACCCGGTGCTCATCGCCGCGTTCGAAGGGTGGAACGACGCGGGTGAGGCGTCCAGCGGCGTGCTCGCCCACCTGGAGACGGAGTGGAAGGCCACACCGCTGGTCGAGCTCGACCCCGAGGACTACTACGACTTCCAGGTCACCCGGCCCATCGTGGAGCTCGGCGAGGGCCTGACCCGTTCCATCATCTGGCCGACGACCCGGCTGCTGCTCGCCCGCCCGCCGGGCGCCAAGCGCGACGTCGTGCTGCTGCGCGGCATCGAGCCCAACATGCGGTGGCGGTCGTTCTGCGCCGAGATCGTCGGGCTCTGCCACGACCTGGGCGTCGAGCTGGCGATCCTGCTGGGGGCGCTGCTGAACGACTCCCCGCACACCCGGCCGGTCCCGATCGTCGGCTCGGTAAGCGACCCGGGTCTCGCCCGCGCGCTCAACCTGGAGCTGACGAAATACGAGGGCCCCACCGGCATCGTCGGCGTGCTGCAGCACTCGCTGAGCACCGCCGGGCTGCAGGCCGTCTCGCTGTGGGCGTCGGTCCCCCACTACGTCGCCCAGCCGCCCAACCCGAAGGCGACCCTGGCGCTGCTGCGCCGGATCGAGGACATGCTCGACATCCCCATGCCGTACGGCGAGCTGGCCGAGGAGGCCCGTGCCTGGGAGCACGGCGTCGACGAGCTCGCGGCGCAGGACACCGAGGTCGCCGAGTACGTCAGGGAGCTGGAGGAGCGCAAGGACGCCGCCGACCTGCCCGAGGCGAGCGGCGACGCCATCGCGGCCGAGTTCGAGCGCTACCTGCGCCGCCGCGACCGCGGCACCGACGGCTAGGACCCCGGTCAAGTAGGGGCAGAACGATGTGCGACGTGTGAATGTGTGTGATATGTGGAGGCCTTGCCTCCGAGCCACGGCGTGATCATGCACATGTTCCGCCACACACCGCCCCACCTGACGCTTCGCGCAGCGTGATCATGTACATGTTCCCGCACACACCGCCCCACCTGACGCTTCGCGCAGCGTGATCATGTACATGTTCCCGCACACACCGTCCCACCTGACGGTTCACACAGCGTGATCATGCACTATAAGGGCACGCCCGCCGGACGGACACTGCATGATCACAAAGAGTGTCGGCGCTGATCAGACCGCGTGCGGCGGAATCGGCGCATGATCACGACCCGGGAAAGCCCACGTCCCCGAGCTTCCCGGGAAACTCTGCTTGATCACGGCGACGCGGAGGATCCCGGCGGGGGTGATCCAGAAGGGCCGGGAGGCTCGGGGGCCTCGGCCCGCTCCTGGGTAGCCCGGATCAGCGCCACGTCCTGGTACGCCCTGGTCACGGCGGCGAACATGGCGGCCAGCGCGACAAGGGGCCCCACCGGCCAGACGTATTTCCCCGGCAGGAACAAGGCGGGAAGAACAGGCGAGGCGGCCAGGGCGACCCACAAGCCCGGCTCTCCCGGGACCCTCACCACCGGCTCTCCCACAGGTACCAAGGGCCGTCCATGTGGGTGTACACGGTGCGGGACTCTTCCGTTGGCGGCCCCTTCGGGCTCCATGCGAAGCCGTACTCGTCCAGGAAACCCGTGTCGCTCACCAGGAACCGCGCGCCGTCCTCGATCCGCTCGATCGACGTCACCGGATAGAGCCCCACCCACCCGTCGCCGCTCTCGGGCTCGCTCCCTGTCGCGACCGCGCGCGCGACGCGCTCCAGGCTTGCCTCAGAAAGCGCGAACCTGGCGGTGAAAGGCACGTCGAAGTACACCAGCCCGGCCACGGCCAGCCCCATGACCGGCGCGGCGGCCCAGCGCGCCCAGTGCCTGAGGAGCCTGGGGCGGCCGTCGGACCGCAGGAGGCCCACCCCGAAACGGGGGATCCAGACGATGACCGCGATGAACGCGATCAGGAGCCCAAGGAGGTAAATGTCAATAGGGCCCCCACCGGGGAGGCTCCTGTCGTGCAGGAGGATCAGCCCCGCCAGCGCGACGAGCGGAAGCAGGACCCGTCCGGGAGGACTCGTCAACACCCGGGTGAGCGCGGGTAATCGCGGCTGCTCGGCGGCCTCGTCGAGCGCGCTTTCCGGGGCGCTTTCTGGCATGCCAGAGCGTACCGCGATCTTGATCGTCCGGCCAAGGGTCGGCCGGGGGCGACCCACGGCCAGCGGAGGCGGTGGGGGCGGCGGTTCGTGGCAACAGGGACGCGTGAGCCGCCCTCAGACGCGGCGCCGGAGCACTGTCATGAACCCATGAACCCCGTCGTGAACCCCGTCGTGAACCCCGTCGTGAACCCCGCCATAAGCACCGCTGTAAGCGCCGTCGTACGCACCGCCGTAAGCACCGTCGAGAGCCCCGTGGAAGGTCTCGTCGAAGCGGGTCCACACCAGGGCGGCCAGGTCGTCGTCCACGCCGAGGGGGGCGCTCACCACGTCGGCCCCGCTGCGCGCCAGGCGGCTGTGGAAGAACCCGGGGGCGAGGAGGTACGACGCGATGGCGACCCTCGGGGCGGGCCCCGACCTGACCTGCTCGAGCGCCTCGGCGACCGTGGGGCCGCCGGCCGACGCGAAGGCGGCCGTGACGGGCCGCGACAGCCGTACCGACAGAAGGCGGGCGGCGGCGCGGACGTCCTCGAGGGCGGCGGGGTCCGAGGATCCGGCCGCGCCGAGGATCACCGCGTCGCAGGGCCGCAGCCCGGCCGAGGCGAGCCGCCGGGCCAGCACGGACGTCAGCAGCCGGTGCGGGCCGAGCTGACCCGCCACGCGGGCGTCGGGCCGGGCCCGCGCGACCACGGCGGGCAGGTCGATGTGCACGTGATATCCCCCGGCGAGCAGCAGGGGGACCACCACCACCGGCCCCGGTACGGCGGCAAGCACGTCGGACAGCAGCGGGGAGCTGATCTCCAGGAAGCCGAGCTCGACCCGGCTCCGGGGGCGGGCCCGGCGGACCCGCCCGGCGAGCGAGGCCATGACGGACTCCCAGTCCCCGTTGCGCGCCCCGTGCGCTGCGAGCACCAGGGTGGGAGTCACCGGTCGTCCCGCCCGCAGGCCAGGCGGTAGCCCCGCTTGACGACGGTCTCGACGATGCCGCCGGGGCCGAGTGCCCGGCGCAGCCGGGTGATCGCCATCTCGACCGCGTGCTCGGCGGAGTCGCGCGACGGCCCGCCGGGGAGCACCGTCCGCAGCTCGGAACGTGCCACGACGTGGCCGGGCCGCTCGGCGAGCCGCTTGAGCACCGCCATCGGGGCGGGCGGCAGCGGCTTGAGGTCGCCGTCGACCACGACGGCGTGGCCGCGGATCTCCAGCTCGTGCCCGCCGGCGGACAGCCGGGTTACGCTGCTCTCCGGCAGGTGGCGGGCGAGCGTCCGGGCCAGGGCGCCGAGCCGGGGCCGATCGGGCTGGATGACCCGCACGCCCCGCGCCGCGAGTGGCCCGGAGGTGACCGAGCCCACGCAGGCCGCCACGACGTCGGTGTTGAAGGCCGCCAGCAGCGCCTCTTCGAGCCCGTCGGCACGGGCCGCGTTCAGCATGGCGATCACGGCGGGTGCGCTGGTGAACGCCACCGCGTCCACCGATCCCGAGACGGCCTGGGTGACCAGGCGGCGCAGCGGGGAGGTGTCCCGGTAGGGCAGCCAGCGGTAGACCGGCGCCTCGATGACCTCGGCTCCCGCGTCGCGCAGCGACTCGACGAAGCCGGTGAGCGGCTCGCCGTGCAGTTGGACCGCGATGCGCAGGCCGCGCAGGTCGCGGGCGAGGAGGTACTGCTTGACCTCCTCGCACGACTCGGTCGCCGGGGTCCAGTAGTCCGTCAGCCCCGCCGCGCGGACCGCGCCCCGCGCCTTCGGGCCTCGGGCGAGCAGCCGGGAGTCCCCGAAGTGGGCGGCGATGTCGGTGGACAGCCCCCAGCCCTCCGCCGCCGCCATCCAGCCCCGGAAGCCCACGCCAGTGGTGATCACCACGTAGTCGACCGGCGCCTCCAGGCACGCGCGGGTGGCGGCCAGCAGGCCGGTGTCCTCGGCCAGCGGGACGACGCGGATCGCCGGGGCCTGGACCACCCGGGCGCCGCGCCGCTCCAGCAGCGCGGAGAACTCCTCGCGGCGGCGGGTCGCCGTCACCCCGATGGTGAACCCGGCCAGGGCGTCCGGCGCCGTCTCGGGGGTGACAAGGGGATCCTCCAGAAGCGCGGTCATGCCACGCTCACCTCCACGGTTCCATCGGTGACGCGAATCGGATAGGTCGGTACGGCTTTCGCGGGGTCGTCCAGGCAGACCCCGGTGACCAGGGAGAAGACCTGCTTGTGCATAGGGGACGCCACGGTGGGCTCGCCGTTCCTGGTCCCGACGATGCCCCGCGACATGACGCAGGCCCCGCTGAAGGGGTCCCGGTTGCCCACGGCGTAGAGGTCGCCGTGGAAGGTGCGGAACACGGCGACCTGGCACGTGCCCACGAGCGCCGCCGCGCCGCGCTCGGGCAGGAGGTCGGCATAGGGGCAGACCGGTGTCCAGAGGCCGCCGGACAGCGGGGACGCGTCCTGGATGACGCTCATCGGCTCACCGCCTCCAGGGGGATCAGCACAGGTTTGATCTGGTCGCGTTCGGTCTCGAACGAGATCGACGGGTCGGGGGTGCCCGGGGCGTTGACGAAACTCACGAACCGCCTCAGCTTCTCGGGGTCCTCGAGGGTGGCGCGCCACTCGTCGAAGTAGCTCTGAACGTGCCGGTCCATCTGGGCGTCGAGGTCGGCGCAGATGCCGAGCGAGTCCTCCATGATCACCTCACGGACGTAGCCCAGCCCGCCGTCCAGGCTCTCCAGCCAGGCAGCGGTCCGCTGCAGCCGGTCCGCCGTGCGGATGTAGAACATCAGGAACCGGTCGATGGTCCTGACCAGGACGTCCGTCGGCACGTCGGCGGCGAGCAGATCGGCGTGCCGCGGCGTGAAGCCGCCGTTGCCCGCGACGTAGAGGTTCCAGCCCCGCTCGGTGGCGATGATGCCGAAGTCCTTGGACCGCGCCTCGGCGCACTCGCGGGCGCACCCTGAGACCGCCGCCTTGAGCTTGTGCGGCGACCGGAGGCCGCGATAGCGCAGCTCCAGCTCGATCGCCAGGCCCACCGAGTCCTGCACGCCGTACCGGCACCAGGTGGAGCCGACGCACGACTTCACAGTCCGCAGCGCCTTGCCGTACGCGTGGCCGGACTCGAAGCCGGCGTCAACGAGCTTCTTCCAGATCTGCGGCAGCTGCTCGACGCGGGCGCCGAGGAGGTCGATCCGCTGCCCGCCGGTGATCTTGGTGTAGAGCCCGAAGTCCCGGGCGACCTCGCCGATCACGATCAGCTTGTCGGGCGTGATCTCGCCCCCCGGGATGCGCGGCACGACCGAGTAGGTGCCGTTGTTCTGGATGTTGGCGAGGAAGTGGTCGTTGGTGTCCTGGAGCGCGGCCTGCTCCCCTTCGAGGATGTGGCCGTTGCCCAGCGACGCCAGGATGGAGGCCGCCACCGGCTTGCAGACGTCGCAGCCGCGCCCGGTCCCGTGCTCGGCGATGAGCTGGGAGAACGTCGTGATGCCGCGGACCCGGACGATGTCGAACAGCTCGGCCCGGCTGTGGGCGAAGTGCTCGCACAGCGCCTTGCCGACCTCGACCCCCGACGTGACGAGGATCCGCTGGATCATCGGCACGCAGCTGCCGCAGGTCGTCCCCGCCCGGGTGCAATCTTTGACGCCCTGGACTCCGGTCAGGCCGTGGTCGGCGATGGCCGTGCGGATCCGGCCGTGCGTCACGTTGTTGCACGAGCAGACCTGGGCGTCGTCCGGCAGGTCGGCCTGGACGCCGCCCGCACCGGCGAACAGCAGGTCGCTCGGCGACCCCGGCAGCGCCCGGCCCACGAAGGGCCGCAACGTGCCGTACGGCGCGGCGTCGCCCACGCAGATCCCGCCGAGCAGCGTCTTGGCGTCGTCGCTGACGAACAGCTTCTTGTAGACGCCCGCGACCGGGTCCATGTAGGTGACGTCGAGCACGCCCGGCGTCTGACCGGGCCCCGTCCGCCGGAACTGGGTCTCCCCGAATTGGGCGACCTCCACGCCGAGCAGCTTCAGCTTGGTCGACAGGTCGGCTCCCTCGAACGCCGCCGAGCCGCCCATGATCCGGTCGGCCGCCACCTCCGCCTGCGCGAAGGCCGGCCCGACGAGCCCGTAGACCATGCCTCCGGCGAGCGCGCACTCGCCGATCGCGTAGATGTCCGGGTCGGAGGTCCGCATGCCGGAGTCCACGGCGATGCCACCACGCTCGCCGACGGCGAGGCCGCACTGCCTGGCCAGCTCGTCGCGTGGCCGGATACCGGCGGAGAACACCACGATCTGGGCCTCGATCACCTCGCCGTCCGGCTTGACCAGCCGGGCGGCGCGGCCGTCCGGGCCCGCCTCGACGGCCCGCACTCCGGAGCCGACGTGGACGATGAGGCCGAGCGCCTCCAGGTGGTTCCTGAGCACGGCGCCGCCGCCCTCGTCGACCTGCCTCGGCATCAGCCAGGGGCTCATCTCGACGACGTGGGTCTCCAGGCCGAGACCGCGGAGCGCGTCGGCCGCCTCCAGGCCCAGCAGTCCGCCCCCGATGACGACCCCGGCGCTCGCGCTCCGCGACGCCTCCCTGATGGAGTCCAGATCCTCGATCGTCCGGTAGACGAAGCATCCGGGCAGCTCCTTGCCGGGCACCGGCGGCACGAACGGCGCCGACCCCGTGGCCAGGACCAGCGTGTCGTACGGCTCGGCGTCCCCCGAGGCCGTGATGACCGTACGGCTCTCGCGGTCGACGCGGGCGACCCGGCTGCCCAGTCTGAGCGTGACGCCGCCGGGGGCGGGATAGGTGAGGTCCTCCACGCTCTTGCCGGCCAGGTAGGAGGTCAGCGCCACCCGGTCGTAGGCCGGGCGCGGCTCCTCCCCGAAGACCGTGATGCCCCCCTCGAAGCCTCCGGCGCGGACCGCCTCCACCAGCCGGTGCGCCGAGGGGCCGTATCCGACGACGACGAGCCTGTTCGGGTTCATGCGCTTACCACCTCCTGTTCGCACAGCCAGCCGACGATCCCCTCGACGGCGTCGCGGCAGTCGCCGCATCCGGTGGTGGCCCTGGTCGCGGCGGCGACCGCCGCCACATCACGGCCGCCGGACTCCCAGCACGCCCTGATCTCGCCTTTCGTCACGTTGTTGCACTGACAGACCTTGGCCGAGTCCGGCATCCGCACCGGGCTGTCCGCGACGGCGCCCGTCGTCGAGCCGGGGAAGAGCGGGCCGGGGAAGAGCAGGCCGGCCCGGTCGCCCGGGAGCGGCCCTCCCCTGTCGTAGAGCTGGGTCAGCGTGCCCACCGCCGGCGTCTCGCCCAGCAGGATCGCGCCGACCAGGCGGCCGTCGCGGATGACGAGCTTGCGGTAGGTGCCCTTGTGGCGGTGGCTGAAGCGGACGATCTCCGCCTCGTCCTCGGTCAGGTGCGTCTCCCCCATCGCGGCCAGCTCCACGCTGGCGGCCTTGAGCCGGGTGACCAGCCGGGAGCCGCGGTACCGCGCGCCCTTGTCGGCCCCCGTGACCAGGTCGGCGACCACCGCGGCCTGCTCCCAGGCGGGCGCGACCAGGCCGTAGACCATCCCGTCGTGCTGGGCGCACTCCCCGATCGCGAAGATGGCCGGGTCGTCGGTGCGCATCTCGTCGTCCACGACGACGCCGCGATCGACCTCCAGCCCCGCGTCGCGGGCCAGGCCGACGACAGGCCGGACGCCGCAGGCCAGGACCACCAGATCGGCGTCCACGGTCTCCGTGATGAAGGGCAGAGTGGCGGAGGACGCGGAAGCGGAGGACGCGGTAGCGGAGGGCACCGCCGCAGAGGACGGCGCCGTGGACGAAGCCACCACGGAGGACGGCGCCATTGCCAGTTCGACGCCCTTCTCGTGGACCGCGCTGACCGTGACGCCGGTGCGGACCTCGACGCGGAGCGCGGCCAGGGTCTCCCGCAGGACCAGCCCGGCCTCGGCGTCGAGCTGGCGCTCCATCAGGTGGCGGGCCTGGTGCAGCAGCGTCACCGGGATGCCGAGCCCGGCCAGGCCGCGCGCGGCCTCGACGCCGAGGAGGCCGCCGCCGACCACCACCGCGCTCCGGGCGGACCTGGCGGCGTCGCGGATCCGGTCGCAGTCGTCCAGCGTCCGGAACGCGGTCGCACGCTCCGCCCCAGGGATGGCCGGAACCACCGGCTCGCTGCCCGTGGCCAGCACCAGCACGTCGTACGGCTCTCGCGTCCCGTCGGAGGCGACGACCGTCCGGGCGTCTCGGTCGACCGTGGTCACCGTGACACCGAGGCGGGCGGTCACGTTGTGGTCGGCGTACCACCTGGGGTCGAGCAGCCGCACCTGTTCGGGGCTCGACGTCCCCGCCAGGACGTTGGACAGCAGCACCCGGTTGTAGGGCTGCCGGGTCTCGGCGCCGAAGACGGTGATCCGCACGTCCTTGCCGCGGGCGCGGACCTCGCTCACCAGGCGGGCCCCCGCCATCCCGTTCCCCACGACGACGAGCCTCACGCGACACGCTCCAGGTTCACGGCGCAGACCTTGAACTCGGGCATCCGCGACACCGGGTCGAGCGCCGGGTTGGTGAGCCTGTTGGCGCCGTCCCAGTGGAACGGCATGAACACCGTGTCGGGCCGGATCGTGCCGTTCACCCTGGCCACGCCTTCGGCGGCGCCCCGGCGGCTCAGCACGCGGACCCGGTCGCCCGGGGTGATCTCCAGCCGCTCGGCCAGGTCGGGGTGGAGCTCCACGAAGACCTCGGGGGACGCCTGGGTGAGCGGGCGGATCCGGCGGGTCTGCGCGCCGGACTGGTAGTGCGCCAGCACGCGGCCGGTCGTCAGGTAGAAGGGGTAGTCTCCGTCGATCTCCTCGGCGGCCGGGCGGTGCTCCACGGGAACGAGACGGGCCCGCCCGCCGGGGGTGGCGAAGCGGTCGAGGAAGGGCCGCGGCGTCCCCGGGTGCGGCTCCTCCCCCGGCTCCACGGCGGGGCAGGGCCAGAAGACGCCGGTTTCGGCCGCGATCCTTTCGTAGGTGATCCCGGAGTAGTCGGCGGTCCCGCCTTCCGAGGCCCGGCGCAGCTCCTCGAAGACCGCGCGGGGGTCCGTGGGGAACTTCTCTCCGCAGCCGAGCCGGTCGGCGATGCCGTACAGGATGGACAGGTCGCTCCGCACCCCGGAGGGCGGAGGGACGGCCTGCCGCCGGAGCAGGACGCGGCCCTCCAGGTTGGTCATCGTGCCCTCCTCCTCGGCCCACTGGGTCGTGGGGAACACGACGTCCGCCATCGCGGCGGTCTCGGAGAGCACGAAGTCGGACACCACGAGGAGGTCCAGCGAGGCCAGCCGCTCCGCGACCCGGGTGGCGTCCGGCGCGGAGATCACCGGATTCGACCCGAACAGCAGCAGCGCCTTCGGCCCGCGCGGGGTGCCCAGCGCGTCGAGGAGCTCGTAGGCCGACCGGCCGGGTCCGGGCAGGTCGGCCGGGGAGACTCCCCAGACGGCGGCGACGTGCGCCCGCGCCGCCGGGTCGCCGATCTTGCGGTAGCCCGGGAGCTGGTCGGCCTTCTGACCGTGCTCGCGGCCGCCCTGGCCGTTCCCCTGGCCGGTGACGCAGCCGTATCCGGATCCCTGGCGGCCGGGCAGGCCGAGCGTGAGGGCGAGGTTGATGAACGCGGTGACCGTGTCGGTCCCCTTGGCGTGCTGCTCCGCTCCCCGCCCGGTCAGGATCATCGCGCGGGAGGCGCGGCCGAGGATCCGCACCGCCTCGCGCATCTGGGCCACAGGGACTCCGGTCACCCTCTCGGCCCGCTCGGGCCACCAGGCGGACACCGACGTGCGGACCTCGTCGAAGCCGCTCGTGCGCTCGGCCAGGTAGCCCTCGTCGCCGTAGCCGTCCGCGATGGCGATGTGCAGCAGGCCGAGGGCCAGGGCGAGGTCGGTGCCCGGCGTCACCCGCAGGTGCAGGTCGGCCAGCTTCGCCGTCCTGGTGAGGCGGGGGTCGACGACGATGAGGCGGCCGCCGTTCGCCCGCATGGCCGTCAGATGCCGGACGAAAGGCGGCATGGTCTCCGCGACGTTGGCCCCGGCGAGCATCACCGCGTCGGCGGCGCCGATGTCGGTGATGGGGAACGGCAGGCCCCGGTCCATGCCGAAGGCGCGGTTGGCGGCCGCGGCCGCCGACGACATGCAGAACCGGCCGTTGTAGTCGATCTGACTGGTCCGCAGCGCCACCCGGGCGAACTTGCCGAGCTGGTAGGCCTTCTCGTTCGTCAGCCCGCCGCCCCCGAAGACGGCCACGCCGTCGGGGCCGTGCTTCGCCTGGATCGCCCTGATCCGTGCGGCCACGAAGTCCAGCGCCTCGTCCCAGCTCACCGGGCTGCCGCGCAGCAACGGGGAGGTGAGCCGCTCGGGCGAGTCCAGCAGTTCGGCCGCCGTCCAGCCCTTCTGGCAGAGGCCGCCGGCGTTCGCCGGGATGTCCGTACGTGGCGTGACCTCACCGTCCACGACGTACATGCCGCACTGCAGTGCGCAGTAAGGGCAGTGCGTCGCCGCCGCACCCACCGGCGGCCGTGACATCACAGGCCCCTCGGCGGATAGTGAGATCGGCATGGGTCCGATGGTGCTTTCAGGCGGTTTCACCGCTGGGTCCCTCCTGTTACTGCTGTGCTACAAGCCGCTAACCGCGCTCACTTACGCGCCCGGCGAGATGTGAGCCCGCTCGGAGCGAGGCCCTGGACCTGTGTTCGCTGGGCCGGTGCTTCTCGACCCGCGTTCTCCGGACCGTGTTTCTAGACGCGGGCCGTTTCTAGACGCGGGCCGCGGCCAGGCTGGGGGCGACCTTCGCGCCCACGGTCCGCAGGTAGCAGAACCACGTGAGGGCGAAGCACAGCGCGTAGAAGACGGCGAACGCCCCGATGGCCGCGCCGGCGCCGCCCGTGGCGGCGATCGACGTGCCGAAGCCGCGGTTGATGAAGAAGCCGCCGAAGGCGCCGATCGCGGAGATGATCCCGATCGCGGCGGAGGCGTCGCGTTTCCCGGCTGCGACCGCCTTGTCCAGGGCGGCCTCGTCCGCGGGCGGCACGCCCTCGACGGCCTGGGCCCGGAAGATCACCGGGATCATGCGGTAGGTCGAGCCGTTCCCCACGCCCGCGGTGGCGATCAGCAGCAGGTAGGCGCCGAAGAACAGCCCGGCACTGTGCGCGCTCAGGCCCCGCCAGACCAGGAACAGCGCGCCCGCCATCGCCGCGAAGTTCACGAACGTCACCCGGGCCCCGCCGAGCCGGTCGGACAGCCAGCCGCCGGCCGGGCGGACGAGCGAGCCGAGCAGCGCCCCGAGGAAGGCGTAGGAGATGAGCCCCAGGTGCTCGGGGAACTGCGACTTGATGAGCAGCGGGAAGGCCGTGGAGTAGCCGATGAACGAGCCGAAGGTGCCGATGTAGAGGATCGACATGATCCACGTCTGGCCCCTGCCGACGATCTTCAACTGCTCCTTGGGGCTGGCCTTGGCCGACGTGAGGTTGTCCATGAGGAAGAACGCGCCGACCGCCGCCGCCAGGATGAACGGCACCCAGAACAGCCCCGCGAAGGCCAGCCCGAACGCGCCGATGATCAGCGGCATCAGGAGCTGCACGGAGCTGACGCCGATGTTGCCGCCCGCGGCGTTCAGGCCGAGGGCGGCCCCCTGCTTCGTCCGCGGGTAGAAGTAGGTGATGTTCGCCATGCTGGAGGCGAAGTTGCCCCCGCCGAAGCCGGCCGTGGCCGCGATGAGCAGGAACGCCCAGTACGGCGTGCCGGGGTCGCTCACCGCCACCGCGAGCGCGACGGCGGGGATCAGCAGCAGCAGCGCGCTGGCGACGGTGAAGTTCCGGCCGCCGAATCTGGCGGGGGCGAAGGTGTAGGGGACGCGGAGGGCCGACCCCACCAGGTTGGGCAGGCCGACGATCCAGAACAGCTGGTCGGTGGAGAACTTGAACGCGCCGAGCTTGACGGCCACGATGCTCCACACCGTCCAGAGCGTGAAGCCCAGGTGCTCCGCGAAGATCGACAAGACGAGGTTGCGCCGGGCGACCCGCCTGCCCGTGCTCTCCCAGAAGGCGGGGTCGTCGGGGCGCCAGTCGCCGATCCAGCGGCCCTTCTCGGACGTGGCCCGGGCCACCTCGGTCACCGTCATCGTTCCTCCCGGTCTGTCGGGTTCAGCTGGGGTATGCCCCGAAATTAGGAGGAACGCGTTACGCACTTTGACTATGTGTGACGGTGCGGCGGTTACATGTGCCGCACCCGTGAAACATCCGATCCACAGCTGTCACCAATGCAACATGGATTTAACAAAGGTTGGTACCACCCATAGATGGGAATTTCGTTCTCGTGTCGTCGTCGCCGCGGGGAGCGTGCATGGCTGTCCGGCAGATCCGTATGTTCGCCGATCCTGCGCTACGTGCTGTAGCGGAGCCGGTGACCACCTTCGACCGATCCCTTCGAGAGCTCGTCCGGTCACTCACCGTCACCATGCGGGCGGGGCCCGGGCGGGCGGGGCTGGCGGCGCCGCAGATCGGCGTCCCGCTCCGGGTGCTCGCGTTCGACGTGGACGGCAGGGCCGGCCACATCGTCAACCCGCGCCTGGAGCTCTCGGGCCGCCCAATCCTCGCCGACGAGGCATGCCTGTCCGCGCCCGGGATGTGGTGGCCGCGGGAGCGGGCGTTCTCCGCCGTCGCCCGCGGCCGGGACATGTACGGCAAGCCGGTCACGGTCCGGGCGATCGGCATGCTGGCCCGGGTCCTCCAGCACGAGGCCGACCACCTGGACGGCGTCCTTTTCATCGACGGCCTACCGGCCGAGGACCAGCGGCGTTTCCTGGCCGCCATTCCATAACCGGATCGGCGATTTGCTGATAATTCCCTCAATGGCGCCGTTACGTCGGCGACCTGGGGAATTGCCGTCCGGGAATAGCTCGGACATTCTGGTTGAGATGTGACCGGTTTTCGGCTCCGAGGAATATCCGGAGCCGGAGCCGGGGATATGGATCCAACCTCCCGCCGGAACACGGGTCCCCCGAGGACCCGCGCTTCACTCGGGGAGGCCGCATGCCAGCGATCTCGGACGGATCCGTCACGCGCCGGGCGTTCCTGTCGGCCGGGGGCGGGCTGGCCGGGGGGATCCTGCTGGGAACGGCGGGCCGGGCCATGGCCCAGTCCGCCGAGCCCGCCCAGTTCGCCGAGGCCGCCCAGTTCGCCGAGTCCGCTGGCGGCGCGAAGCCGGGCCGTCCGCGTGTCTACACGCGCGACGCCTGGGGCGCCGCGTCGCCGAAGAACAAGGCCCTCGTGCTCGACCGCGCGCCGGACCGGATCGTCATCCACCACACGGCGACGGCGAACACGGGCGACCGGAGCCTCGACGCGGCGTTCCGGCTGTCGCAGGCCATCCAGCGCTACCACATGAAGCACAACGGCTGGGAGGACATCGGCGAGCACTTCACGGTCAGCCGCGGCGGCCACATCCTGGAGGGCCGCAACCGGACGCTGCCCGCGATCGCGGAGGGGAAGCTCGCGATGGGCGCGCAGACGGCCAACCACAACCGGCACACGATGGGGGTGGAAACCGAGGGGACGTACATGACGGAGCTCCCCACCTCCGCCCAGCTCGCCTCGCTGACGTCGCTGCTGGCCTGGCTGTGCGGCGTCTACGACCTCGACCCGAACGTCGCGATCATCGGCCATCGGGACCTGAACACGACCTCGTGCCCCGGAGACCGCCTGTACGGATACCTCCCCCAGCTCCGGGCGAACGTCGCGCGGCGGCTGGGCGACCGGCCGTCCCGGGCGCGGCTCGCCGCCATGCAGCCCCTCCCGGAGCCGCTGGGGGAGCCGCTGTCACAGCCCGCGCCACCCTTCGAAGCCGACGCCTCACCCCAGCCCGCGCCACCCTTCGAAGCCGACGCCTCACCGCAGCCCGCGCCGTACGCCGCGAGTGAGCCCCCATCCCCGCCTCCGCCCGACGCCGGACCGGAGGAGGCGGCACGGCTCGGCGCGCCCGGACCGGCGCGGCTGGCCGGACCGGTCGCCCCCTTCGACCACGGACCGGAGGTCGGCCCGCTCGATCGACGAGCGCCCTCCTCCCCACCCGGAAGGCACAACGAATTCCCGATCACAATTCGGATACGACGGTGAACGAAAGGGCCGGTCCAAACGTCCGCGTTGACAGTCATGCGGCCGCTTGGTCAGATAGGTATAACGATCAGCGGCCGCCCAGGTTACGCCGCCTCGTCGCGCCGAAGCGGAGTAAGCGGGCTGAGCTGGCCGTTCTTCTGGATCCCGGCGAGGGTGGGGGCATCGATGGCGTTCATTTCCACGAGAATGGCGGCGGCGGATTCACCAGGTGGGCCACCCGAGGCAAGATCGGGAAGGTAACCTCGGTTTTCGGCGGGGTTTCGGACGGTCTGCCGTCCATGCCCGCCCTCAGCGACACCTACCCGGTACGTTCGAACGTCCTCGCAGCTGAGCGAAGGGCAACGTGCCTTGTGCCAATGACGCCGCCAGCACCATGCCCCGGAGGATCCCCACAACATGAATCCCGAGAGCACCAAGTCTTTCCCCGTTTCACAATTAACGACGCTCTCGCCGAAGCCAGCCGTAGACGGATTTATCCGGATTTCGCCGCTTATGGCCATATCGCCCCGAGTGAGCGTGGTGGTGCCCGCGCTCAACGAGGCCGAGAACCTGCCGCACGTCTTCGCGACCCTGCCTCGCTGGATCCACGAGGTGGTCCTGGTCGACGGCAACTCGACCGACGACACGGTGGCGGTGGCGCGGCGGCTCCGCCCCACCCTCCGGGTCGTGCAGCAGCGCGGCCGGGGCAAGGGTGACGCGCTCGCCGCGGGCTTCGCCGCCTGCACGGGCGACATCATCGTGATGATCGACGCGGACGGGTCGACGGACGGCCAGGAGATCATCCGGTTCGTGGGCGCGCTCGTCGCGGGCGCCGACTACGCCAAGGGGTCGCGCTTCGCCAACGGCGGCGGCAGCGACGACATCACGCTCAGCAGGCGGTTCGGCAACTTCGTGCTCAGCTCGCTCGTCAACGGGCTGTACGGCACGCGCTACACCGACCTCTGCTATGGCTACAACGCCTTCTGGGCCTGCCACCTCGACACGCTCGCCCCCGACTGCGCCGGATTCGAGGTCGAGACGCTCATGAACATCCGCGCCGCCAAGGCCGGACTGCGTGTCCACGAGATCCCCAGCCACGAGCGCAACCGCATCCACGGCACGAGCAACCTGCGGGCGATCCGCGACGGCTGGCGCGTGTTGAAGACGATCATGCGAGAGAGACGGACGGGGCCTCCTATCCTGGAGCGCGGCCGTTCCACGGTTTCCGCCGCCGACCGCGGCGCGGCCTGAAAGACTCCGCCGCGGAAGCCTGGCAGACTCCCGCCGGGAGAGACTGAAAGACTTCCGCCGGGGAAGAACGCCCTCCCTCCCTGACATCCTCCTGACATCTCTTCTGACATGTAGACCGCCGCCGGGGCCGTGCTGTTGCGAGTGTCTCGCGAGCCAAGCAAGATCGAACTAAATGACTGACATCGTACGGCCCGAGGACGCACCCACCGATCACGAGGAGGGATGGCGCAGCACGCTCAGGAGACGTCTCCCGGCGGACCTCGACGACCCGCTGCTGCGCAACGCGTACGCGCTGATCGTCAACGCGGGCATCAGCGCGGCCCTGGGCGTCGGCTACTGGATGATCGCGACGCGGTTCTTCCGCACCGAGGACGTCGGGCAGGGCCAGGCCCTCATCAGCGCGATGCGCATGCTGGCGGCGCTCACGTCCTTCGGTTTCGTCGGCGCGCTCACCCGGTTCATCCCCGAGGCCAGCCACCGGACCCGGCACTTCATCGGCGGGGTCTACCTGGTCGGGGCCGTGCTGGGCCTGATCGGCACGGTCATCTTCCTGGCGGTGGCCGGAAACGAGCCGAACTACCGGATCCTGTCCGGGTGGGGCCCCGGGCTGGTCTTCGCCGCCGTGGTGGTCGTCTGGTCCGTCTGCACGCTGCAGGACGTCGTCCTCACCGCGCTGCGCAAGTCCGCGTGGGTCCCGATCGTCAACATCGCGGTCAGCCTGGCCAAGGTGGCCGCGGTGGCCGGATGCGCGGCGATGCTCGCGGGCCAGGGCAGGGAGGTCTCCTGGGAGGTCTTCCTCGCCTGGATCGTCCCGGTCGCGATCGGCATCCTGCCGGTCAACTATCTGATCTTCCGGCGGCTCATCCCGAGGCACATCATCGAGACGGCCCACCGGACGCCGCCCTCGCTCCGGTCGATCGCCCGGTTCGTCTTCGGCGACTACTTCGGGTCCGTCTTCACCCTCGCGGCCACCTACCTGATCCCCGTGATGATCGCCACGGAGGTCTCCAAGGCCACCTACGCCTACTACGGCATCGCGACGACCGTGGGCGGGCTGCTGGAGGTCTTCGCGTTCACGATGGCCACCTCGCTCACTGTGGAGGGGGCCTTCGACCCGGCGGCGCTCGGGGCCATGTGCCGGCGCGCCCTCCAGCGCAGCCTGCTGGCGCTCACCCCCATCGTCGCGCTGGTGCTCGTGGCCGCGCCGTGGGTGCTATCCGTCTTCGGCGAGCAGTTCTCCGAGAAGGGCACCACGCTGCTGCGCCTGCTCGCGCTGGCCACCCTCGCGCGGGCCGTCGTCGAGCTCTACCTGGGCGCGCTGCGGGCCCTCGGGCGGTCGCGCTCGCTGCTGCTCATCCAGGCCGTGCGGTGCGTCCTCGCCATCGGCCTCACCATGGTTCTGCTGCCGCGCATGGGCATCACCGGCGTCGGCGTGGCGATGCTCGTCACGCAGATCCTGATGGCCACGGCGATCGCACGGAACCTGCACAGGATCTGCGATGGCGAGCCCATCGAACAGGTCACAATGGAGGCCGTGACGCCCGCCGGAGCCGTCGGCTCTCCCCCCGCCGTGCACGACGAGGAACGGCCCGCCGTGGGCGCGGTGGCCTCGGGACGCCAGGCCGTACGGCGGTTGCTGGAGGCGGCGGGGCGGACACGGCGGCGGGCGACGCGAGAGCTGATCTCCCTGATCCGGCGGCCCGGGACGTGGCTGGGGCCGGTCATCACGATCGAGGCCCTCGTCATGTACGTCATCGCCATGCGCGCCCGCCCGGGGGCCCTCGTCGGCGTCGACCTCTACCGGATGAACGGGCTCGGCCTCATCTCGGTGATGCCGCCGGTGTCGCTCGCGGCCATCGGCCTGCTGATCCTGGTCTTCTTCGACACGCTCATGCGACGGCGGCATCGGCCGGTGCTGCTGCTCCTGCAGCTCCTGGCCATCCTGTTCACGCTGCACGGCGCGGCGATCCTCGTGGAGCCGCTGCCGCGCTTCCCCGTCGCCTGGACGATCGCGGGCTTCGTCGACTACATCGCCCGCACGGGAGACACGCTCCTGTCGCTCGACGCCCGGTTCAACTGGCCCGGATTCTCCACCTTCGCGGCGTTCCTCATCCGCGCGGCCGGCGTCACCGACCCGGCGACGCTGATGAACTGGTGGCCGCTGATCTCCAACGTGCTCTACCTGCTGCCGCTACTCGCCATCGCCCGCCGGATGCGGGCCGACCGCCGGGCGAAGTGGCTGGCGATCCTGATCTTCGTGGTGGCCCAGTGGGTCGGGCAGGACTACTTCTCGCCCCAGGGCCTGACATACCTGTTCTACCTGCTCTTCGTGGCGATGCTGATGACGTGGTTCGTCAGGATCGACCCCTCGCCGTCCTTCTGGCGCAAGCGCTGGACGCTCCAGCCCGGGGAGCTGCCCGCGCGCAAGAGCGGCAGGTCGGACCGGATCATCGTCCTGTTCGTGATGGTCCTCCTGTTCGCCGCCACGACCGCGGCGCACCAGATCACGCCGTTCATGATGGTGGGTGTGCTGGGCGGCCTCGTGGTCTTCCGGCGCACGCGGCTCAGCTTCCTGCTTCCCGTGCTGTTCGCCGTCCTCGTCGCCGCGTACGTCAACTACATGGCCATGGCGTACTGGTCGGGGCACCTGAGCAGCATGGTCGGCGGCGTGGGGCAGGTCGGCGGCAACCTCACCCAGAACACCACCGGCCGGATCAGCTCGACCGACCCGGACCGCCTGATCGTTCTCTACACCCGGCTCGGCGTCACCGCCGTGATGCTCGGGCTCGCCGGGCTCGGGTTCCTGCGCCGCCTCCGCCGCGGCATCGGCGACCGCGTGATCCTGGTAATGCTGCTCGTCCCCGTCATGTCGCTGGCGATGCTGAGCTACGGCGGGGAGCTGGGCCTGCGGGTCTACCTCTTCACGCTGCCCGCGACGAGCCTCCTCGTGGCCTACCTCTTCTTCCCCGACCTGCCGAGCCGTACGGCGGGCGGCAAGGCGGCCCTGAAAGCGGCGGCTCTTACAGCGGGCGCCAGGGCGGCACGGTCCCGGCTGCGGTCGATCCTGCTCGGGCTGCGCCCGGTGGCGGCGTGCGTGTGCGTGCTCGCCCTCGCCGGGGCGTTCCTGCTGGCGCGATTCGGCAACGAGAAGTACGAGTGGACGTCACCTCTGGAGCGTGCGGCGGTCGACTACGTCTACGCCCAGAAGCTGCCCACGACCCGGGTCCTCTACCTCGTCGCCGACGGGCCCGGCGGGTCGAGCATCGCCTGGAGCGTCAAGGGCGTCGAACGGGTCAGGCAGGTCAGGACTCCCACTTCACGCAACCCCGACGACGTGAAAGCCGTCATCGACCAGCTCCGCGACGCGGGCCCGGGGTCGTTCCTGCTCGCCACCCGGAGCCAGGACGCCTCCCTGCAGATCGACGCCAACTACCCCGCCGATTGGGGACCCCGGATCCGGGCGGCGCTGGCCAGGAGCCCGGAGCTGCGCACGGTCCTGTGGAACGACGACGCGGCCGTCTTCACGCTGAAGAACCCGCCGAAGGGCAAGTTCCCGCCGGCCCTTGAGGCTCTGCCGTTCCGGGTGGGCTCGACACCGGCCACGCCGTACGGCGTCGCGGCTCTCGCGCTGCTCGTCATCGTGGTGCTGTCCCGGGAGATGATCCGCATCCTGCAGCCGCGAGGCGCGTGGTGGTGGAGCCGCAAGCTCGCCATCGCGTCGCTGCCGCTGCTCATCATCGTGGCGGGCGTCGTCCTCGAACGCTTCAACGTCCTCGCCGGAGGAGGCTGACGAGTCAGCCCGGTCTCAGTAACCGGTCCAGTAACCGGTCGCGGGGGACGTTTCCCGGATGCCTGTGTCAGGTTCCGCTGCCGCGGGCCTGCACCTGGCGCAGCACCCACTCCCCCGTCACGAGCCGGGAACAGATCGCCAGCGCGGCGTAGGTGCGCGGCTCCAGCGGGCTCGTCAGGAAGGCGCGGCGGGCCCAGCGCAGCGAGCGCGCGCGGTTGCCCGCCATCGAGCTCTCGAACGCGACCTGGCCCGCGAGCCGCGCGTAGCCCCGCCGGGTCCGGCGGAACTCCGGGTAGTGCTCCAGCAGCCACTCGTGCGAGTCCGCGATCTGCTCCCAGCGGCCGTAGAAGTGCGATCCCTCGTGCGGCGGCACCTCGACGAGCACCTCCCGCACGTACGGGATGGGGGCGTGCCTGGCGGCGCGCAGCAGCAGCTCGTAGTCCTCGGCGAAGCCGCGCGGGATCTCCTCCGAGAAGATGCCCACGGGGCCGAGCAGGAGCGATCGGCGCATCAGGAACGACGAGGTTGTCGCCGAGGGAAGCCGGGAGCGCAGCAGGTCGTCGAACGTGATGTGGTCGCCCGGGAAGACACGCTCTTGGGTGGACACCATCCCGCAGGACGCGAGTGCGGCCTCCGGCTCGGCGGAGAAGAGCGCCACCTGGGCGCGCAGCTTGCCCGGCCGCCAGGTGTTGTCGTCGTCGCAGAACCCGACGAGCTCGGTCTCGGCGGCGAGGATGCCGCTGTTGCGGCTGCCTGCCACGTTGGGCACGCGTGTGTTGCCGGTCCAGGTGACCCGGCGGTGCGGGTCGTCGCTCAGCACGCCCACATCGGGCTCGCACCGGTCGAAGACGACGACCGCCGTGATGTCGCCGGGGTAGTCCTGGTCGGCCACGCTCTTGAGCGCGGCCCGGAGCATGTCCGGCCGGTTGCCCGTCGTGCAGACGACCACAGTCACCGGCGGCCACTGGTCCACGGTTCCCACTCCTAACGTGCAGTCCTATCGACGCGGTTTCACGTCAACGGCCCTGTCTCAACGGTGCTGTCTCAACGGTCCAGCCAGCGGATCTCGTACGGGCCGAGATCGACCTTCTTGCCGTCGACGTCGACGGTCAGCGACTCGTCCTGGGTGTTGACGACGACCATCTTCTTCGGCTGGGCGAGGACCCGCACGGTCGGCGGCGCTTTCACCGTCACCAGTTTGGTGCCCGCGGGGAACCACCGGGCGAAGTTCTGCATCAAGGTGAGCGCCGGGAGTGGCTTGCCGCCCTCGGGCACGTCGGTGTTGGTCCACAGGCAGCCCGGGCAATCCTCACCGGTCGTCTGGGGGCTCCAGTAGAGGGCCGCGGCGGCGCCGCTCTTCGCGAACTCGATCATGCCGCTGGCCTGTACGGCGGTGCGCCGCTCGTGGGTCCAGTCCTCCTCGGCCGGCGAGAAGTACCACTCCGCCCACCAGATCGGCAGGTCCGTCTGCTTGCGCAGCCAGGCGTCGACCGCGCTGAACTTCTCCAGAGCGCGGAACTCGTCCGGATACATCCCCTTCGACGACTCCGAGGTGCCGTCGACGACGACGAAGTCGGCGCCGTGCTTGTTGCGCAGCCAGTACTTGATGGCGTTCAGCCCGCGCTGGTCCTCGCTGCCCCAGGGCCCCTTCAGCTCGGAGTCCCAGCCCGGCCGGTCGGTCACGTTGACGTACGGCCCGCCGACCTGTATGTCGGGGTTCACCTTCTTGAGCGCGTCGTAGACGCGGTTGTACAGGTCGGTGTAGGCCTCGTAGTCCCACCGCTTGAGGTGCTCGTCGAAGAAGCCCTTGAACTCGTTCCAGACGATGTAGTGCTTCACGAACGGGTAGCGCTCGGCGACCTTCGCGGCCAGCTTGGCGAAGTCGTCGTAGTGCTTGCGCAGCGGCGCCTGGGTGAAGTACTTCTCCTGGGTCTTGCCGGCCACACCGCCGGCCATCCAGTCCGGGGCGCAGCACAGCGTGACGACCGGGACGCCGTGGGTCCGCCGGATGAGCTCCATGCGGCTGTCGAGGCTGCCGAAGTCGTAGTGCCCGGGCGACGGCTCGGGGTTGAGCGCGCCGAAGCCCATGATGTGCTGGTTCTGCAGGACAGGGCGCCGGGCAATGGCCGCCTGCGCCCTGTCAGTCGGAGCCGAGTCACCGGAGTCGGCGCTGAACCTCGTGTGGGTGAAGCCCCACACCGGCCAGTTCTTCCCCATGGAGGAGCCGCCGACGGTGTCGACCGTACCGAGACCGGACTCGGCGATGCGCTCCTCGGCCGCCGTGTCCTGCGGGGCCTTGAGCGGCCGGGGCGGCGGCGTGCTCGGGTCCGGCCCGGCCATCGCCACCACCAGGACCACGGCGCCCACGATGGCGGCCGTGACGAGCAGCAGCGACAGCCACGGCAGCGATCGCGATCGGCGGGCGTGACGGTAGTGCTCCTGTGCTTGCTGGGTCACCACGCCGTCCTCAGAACTCGAACCGCAGCTCGGTAAGACCATTCTCGAAGTTGGAGCGGAGCTGCCGGGGCTTCCCGACGGCGCGGATCTCCGGAAGCCTTCGGAAGAGCTCCCGGAAGGCCACGGTCATCTCCTTGCGGACCAGGTTGGCGCCGAGGCAGAAGTGGATGCCGGGCGCGCCGAACCCGACGTGCGGGTTGGGGTCACGGGTGATGTCGAAGGCGTCCGGGTCGGTGAACACCGTCTCGTCCCGGTTGGCGGACAGGAAGTACAGCACGACCTTGTCGCCGGGGAGGAACCTCTGCCCGTTGACCTCGTGCTCGGTGGTGATGGTCCGCCCGGTCCGCATGCCCGGCGTGACGTACCGGATGATCTCCTCGATCGTGGTCGGCATGTGGCGGTCGAAGTCCGACAGCAGCAGCTCGCGCTGCTCGGGGTGCTCGGTGAGCAGCCGCAGGCCGTGCGCCATGCCGTTGCTCGCGGTGTTTATTCCGGCGGTCACCAGGAGCGTGAAGAAGGCGCCGAGCTCCATGCTGGTCAGCTTCTCGCCGTCGATGTTGGCGGTGACCAGGGAGGAGATCACGTCCTCCTTTGGACTCTTGCGGCGCTCCTTGCCCAGCTCGATGACCATGGAGCGCAGGCCCAGCATGCCCCGGGTGTTCTTCGCGGCGAGCCGCAGCGAGGAAAGAAAGCCCGGCCGGACGCCGGTGTAGTCGGCCCACGTGTGGACCCGGTCGATGACCAGCTTGCGGTGCTCCTCCGGCACGCCGACCATGTCGCAGATGACGCCCGCGGCGACCGGGTTCGCGACCATGGTGATGAAGTCGCCGCCGGGACCGCGCTCGATCACCCGGTCGATGATCCGGTTGACGTTGGCGGTGACGTCCTCCTCGCTCTTGTTCAGCATCCGCGGCGTGAACGCCCGCGCGATGATGCGCCGGAGCCGCCCGTGCTGGGGGTCGTCGAGGTTGACCATGGAGTTGCCGAAGATGTACTTGGCCCACCGCGGCGGCGGCGGGATCGAGACCGACGGGTAGCTGCTGAAGACCTGGGGGTTGCGCAGCGCGTCGGTCACCTCCTTGTGCCGGACCAGCGCGTAGAAGCCCTTGCCGGACCGCAGCCCCGGGACGCGAGGCTCCCCGAAGTACATGGGTTTCTCGATCTGCCTGAGCCGCTCGAACGCCGCCAGCCGGTCCTCGTGCGGACGCGCCCAGAAGCTCAAGCTGCCCAGATCGATGTCGCTGATGGAGCGATCTACGGGCGCGGCAGTCATCGCGGGATTCCTTCGTCGGGGGAAATCATCGGAATCGTCGGGGAATCGTGGGAGGAGCATCGGGAAATCGCTGTCAGTCGGCGCGACGGCGGCCGTCATCCACCACGGCCGAGGATCGCAACGTGATTATTATGGCGCGGTCACGTCCCCCTAGCACACCGGATCCGCCCCACATGAAGATCGAAGTCGTCCGACCCCGCGATCTTGGTCCATCCGAGCTGGCGGCCTGGCGGACCATGCGCCGCGCGTCGCCGCACCTCGCGAGCCCGTGGCTGGCGCCGGAGTTCGCCGTCGAGGTGGGCGCGGTGCGCCAGGACGCCCGAGTCGCCGTCATCTCCGATGGCGCCGGAATCGTGGGGTTCCTCCCATTCGAACCGTCGGGATACCGCGCCGCCCGGCCCCTGGCCTGGCGGGTGACGCTGGCCCAAGGCATGGTGCACTCCCCCGGGGCGGAGTTCGACGGGCATGAGCTGCTCAGGGGGTCTGGTCTCGACGTCTTCGAGTTCGAATACCTGGTGAGCGGTCAGCCGTGGTTCACGGGCGGTTCGCCGAAGCAGGCGCCGTCTCCCAAACTGGCCCTTCTGCTGGACCTCGAAGCCGGACATGAGGCCTATATCAAATTCTTTCGCGAATCGTCGCCCAAGTCATTCAAGACATTGCAGTACAAAGAGCGCAAATTAGGACGAGAAATCGGCCCTGTCACCTACGACTACGACGTTCGCGATCCCGAGCAGTTCGCGCTGCTCCTCAAGTGGAAGTCCGAGCAGTACCGCCGTATCGGCCGCGCCGACAGGACCGCCGAACCCTGGGTCGCCGAGCTGGTCGAGCGCCTCCACCATCTGCGGACCGGCGACTTCCATGCCCCACTGTCCATGCTCTACGTCGACGGCCGACCCATCGCCGGGCACTTCGGCCTGGTCAGTGAGGGCGTCATGGCGGGCTGGTTCCCCGCGTACGACACCGAGCTCGGCGGCTACTCCCCCGGCATGCTCCACCACCTCCACCTCGTCGAGGCGGCTGCCGGACGTGGCATCCGGCACATCGACACGGGCACCGCCGGGGACTACAAGCAGACGATCTGCAACGGCACCCTTCCCCTCTACGAGGGCGTCGCCAGCCGTCCGTCCGCCGGAGCCGGGCTCCACTGGCTCCGGCGCGCCCCCGTGCGCCGCGTCCGCGGGCTCATCCTCGGCAACCCCCGCCTGTACGGCCTGGCGGATCGTGCGCTCAAGACCTACGGAAGGTTGCGGAACCGGTGAAGATCGAGGTGGTCCGCCCCGGAGAGCTCGGTCCGGCGGAGCTGGAGCAGTGGCGCGTGTTGCAGCGCGCCCACGGGACGCGCCCCAACCCCTTCCTCTCACCGGAATACTCGGTGGCCGTAGGCGAGGTCCGCGACAACGCCCGGGTGGCCGTCATCGACGGGGGCGAGGCCTTCTTCCCCTTCGAGCGGCACGCCGCCGGTGTCGGCAAGCCGATCGGCGCCGGCCTGTCCGATCTGCAGGGGATGGTCCACACGCCCGGCCTGGAGGTGCCCCCGCGCGAGCTGCTGAAGGCCTGCGACCTCGCCGTCTGGGAGTTCGACCACCTCGACCCGGCGCAGTTCCCTCGCCATCACAAGGCGCTCCACCCCTCTCCGATCATCGACATGAGCGACGGCTACGAGTCGTACGCCAAGGACCTCGCCGAGCGCTCCAACAAGATCTACAAATCGACGCTCAAGAAGGAGCGGCGGCTCAGCCGCGAGGTCGGCGAGGTCCGCTTCCTGTTCGACTCGCCCGACTCGGACGCGCTGCGCACGCTGCTGGGCTGGAAGTCCGCGCAGTACCAGCGGACCGGCCGCTCGGACCGGTTCGCCCAGCCGTGGATCGTCCGGCTCGTCGAGCGGCTGCACCAGATCAACACCGACGTGTTCGTCGGCACCCTCGGCCTGCTGTACGCCGGAGACCGCCTGGTCGCCGGGAACTTCGGCGTACGGACCGAGGATGTGCTCGTCGGGTGGTTCCCGACCTACGACCCCGAGTACGCCCGTTACTCTCCCGGCCTGATCCACCGGCTGCATCTCTGCCGCGCCTCGTCCGAGGCCGGGGTCACCCTCATGGACCTCGGCCGTGGGGAGAAGGGCTACAAGGACAGCCTGAAGAACGGCGAACTGATGGTCGCCGAGGGCAGGCTTGCCCGGCCGTCCCTCTCCGCCGCCGCCCACTGGCTGACGTACGAGCCTCGCCGCCGCGTCGGCAACCTCGTCCTCGGCACGCCGGTCCTGTACAAGACGGCCGACCGTGCCGCCAAATGGCTCGGGTCCCGCCGCACGGACACCCGGCCCTGATCCCCCGCCGATGCGTCCCTTGTCGGCTTCCCGGACGCCGATGCGCTGGAGCCGGCCGAAGTTCAGCGCGGAGGTCAGCGGGAGGTCAGCCCAGCAATAGCCTCGCCCCACAACCTCAGCGCTATAGGGCCGCCTGGGCCGGTTCGCCGTAGTGTGCACGGCTCAGCACTGCCGCCAGGCTCAGCACTGCGGCGATGGTGCGGCATGCGCCCGCGGTTGAGCGCCCCAACGGCGTCGTCGCCCATACGGCTCAGCTCTGGGGCTGCCTGGACGGGCTGACCGTGGCTTGTCGCACGGCTCGGCAGGGCCCGTGCATGCCTCAGCGGTTCCGTGCGCGCTTGCGCAGGACTCCCGCGTGTTCAGCAAGGCCTGTGCGAGGTTCAGCGTGGTCAGCGTCGCGCTGTTCCTGCTCAGGTTCGGAATCGGGCGGCGTAGCGGCCTTTTCTGCCGAGGTGGGTGAGGGTCCAGGTACCGTCGGGGTTACGGTGGGTGGTGTAGCGGTCGGGGTGGGCGGCTTTGTCCCGGTTGTGCCAGGTGCAGGCGGGGGCCATGTCCTCCAGGTCGGTGGCGCTGCCGTTGATCCACCCGTTGACGTGGTCGATCTCGGCCATGTCGGCGGGGATCGCGCAGCCGTCGCAGTAGCAGGTGGCGTAGCGGGCGATCAACGCCTGGCGTTGGGCGGGGGTGGCCAGCCGTACCGCGCGGCCCATGTTCAGGACCTGTCCCTTGGCGTCCACGACCATGCGGATCAGGCGGGAGGTGCGGGCCAGCCGGTGCACGTCGGAGATCGGCAGCAGTTGCCCGGTCGCGATCAGCAGCCCGGGCGCGAGCCGGTCGGGGTGGTGCCCACACCTCCCACACGCCGCATCCCCCACCCCCGCGCCGCCGCCAGCGTCCGCACCCGCACCCGCCCCCGTCCCCTCACCGGCACCGGCAGCGTCCGCACCGGCACCCGCGCCTACGTCGTTGCCGACACCCGCCGCCGCGCTCGGGTCCGCGTCGTTCTCGGCACCCGCCTCCGCGCTCGTGTCCACGCTGGTTTCCGCAGTCCCACGTCCGGCATCTGCCCCGGTGGAGTCCGCGTCAGCGGTCGCGGTCGCGCCGGCGCTGTGGCAGGCCCCGGTGACCGGCTCTTCTCCCGCACCGGCACTCCGAGCACTCATGCGGGCCGCGCCTGAGTCGGCGCGGTCGCCGCCGTTGGGGTCGGCAGCGCGGTGGGCGGTGGGGTCGGCGGCCGGGGTACTGTGATCGCAGCCGGCGGGGTTGTCCGGAGTGCGGTTAGTGCGGGCGGGGTTGGTGGGGGTGGGCGTGGGGTCGTCGGGGAGGGATTCGGCGCGGACCAGGACCAGCAGTTCGGTGCTGACCTTCTTGCTCAACAACGCCGCCAGCGCGTCAGCCTGCCGCACCCGCAGCGGCCGGTCATCGTCCTTGCCCTTCGGGCGGGCGTAGGCGGCCAGGAACTCCCGCAGCCGGGCGGCCGCCTCACGCGGCAGCCGGAACTCTCCCTCCACCCCGCCGGTGGAGGAGGGGCGGACCAGCAGGAACCGCGCCGCGTAATCAGCATCCGCCTCATCGTCCAGGCTGCCGGGATCGAGCAGCTCCCGCAGATACCGCCCCGCCTTGGCGATCTCAGCCGGGGTGGCATGGTCGGCCAGGTCCACCAGGATCTGCTCCACCAGCCCGACCTGCTCATCGGTCAACCCGGAGGTCACCTGGGTGATCGCATCAACCGACCCCTCAGCCAGGGTGCCGGCTGCGAACCGCCCTCGCACCACAGGCAGCCGGGCCAGCTCCGTGGCCAGCCGGAGCAGCCGCGACGCCCCCGCACCCGTCATCCCCGCCGCACCACGCAGCCACGTCCCCGTCGAGGCATACCCAACACTCCTGGCCTCCCCCGCCGCGTGAACCCGGCCCACCCGCGCGGCGACCGCCGAGACCAACCGGTCCCGCGCGTACAGCAACTCCTCAACCTCGGCCAGACACACCCCGGCGGTGTCGGGAAGGTCGGCCACCGCCAACCGGGACGCCAGCTCCCGCAACTCCGCCACCAGCACCCCCGACCCCACCGGCCCGCCCGACCCCGACGACCCTCCCGGCGACCCGACCGATTCACCGGCCCCCACGCGATCGCCGCAGCCTGCGGCCCCAGACCATGCGGGCCCCGGATCCGCAGGCGGCCCCGATTCGCCCCAGCGGGCGGACCCAGTCGACCCGGCAGGCCCAGCAGCCGAGGTTGGAGACCCTGAGACGACGCCATCGGAGGGTTCGCCGCCGCACGCGTCGTCGGAGAAGCGGGCTGGACCACTCGGGCTCACGGAGCGACCCGAGGCGCCCGCGAAGCTACCGGCGGCGGGCGACGACGCCCGGACGAACTTCTGGTATGCCTTCCAGCCGCCCGGCGCGTGCTGCCAGGCGCTGCCGTCCGCATCGTCGGCCGAGCGCTGCGGCGGGACGTAGTCAGGGTCCAGCACGGTGCCCTTGAGGACCTCGGGCAGCCCGCGCCTCGAAGCGCCCGCCGCACGAAGGGAACCCAATACATCGATCGGCGACTCGGCCATCGACGGCGCCTCCCCCACGCTCCAGCGGATCTCAAGAACTGCCCTCACGCTATCCAGCACCTACGACAAACCCGGGCGAGATCAAATACAAACCAGCAGGTCAGAAGGGCGTAGAAAAGATCTACCTTGCGCCTCGGACAAGCTACTCGCCAGGCCGGGAGCCACGCCCGCTTAGAACACACCCGCTCAGCAGCAGGCAGGCAGCGGCGGGACGGTCGAGAAACCGACGCGCCCAGACGCGTGGGCTGGGAGGGCGCGGGGGGCCGGGCGGGCGACAGTAGGCGGACAAGCAACACGAGCGGGTAGGTGGCAAGCAGCGCAAGCGGCACGCACGACAAGCGGCAGACAGCGGCGCAGGCGGCAAGCGGTACAGGCGCAGGCAAAGCAGCGCGGACGGCCGGGCGGCGCAGAAGGGCATGCGGCACACGGCGCGGGCACACGGCGCGGGCACACGGCAGGCGGCGCGGCGGGCAAGCGGAAACCAGGTGCTTTGCGTACGGCTGCGACAGCGACACGTACCCACGGACGCCCGGCCTTACCCGGCTGAAGACCGGCAGCTAGACGGCACCACGGCTAGTACGACTCCTGGGTCTGGGCGTTGAGGCCCTTCAGGTGGATGTCGTTGGCGGGGTCGGTACGGGGGTCGGTGACCTTCAAGACGTCGAGGCCCTTGGTGATGTCGCTGGAGTAGATGTAGCCGTTGTAGTAGTAGGCCGACCATGAGCCGCCGAGCGTGTGGGCGCCGGGGAGCGCCTCCCTGTCGAAGTATGCGATCTCACTCGGGGCGGCGGGGTCGGTGAAGTCCCACACGGACACCCCGCCCTGGTACCAGGCCTGGACGAGGATGTCCTTCCCCGGGACCGGGACGAGTGAGCCGTTGTGGGCCACGCAGTTCTCCGTATCCGACTGCACTCTCGGGATCTTGTAAAGGCCCAGCCGGACCAGCTTGCGGTCGGCGGTGATCTCGTAGATGGCGTCCCCGCCCTTGTTGTGCGGGATGTCGGCGGTGCACATGGGCGACTGGCCGCCCCCGAGTTCGTCGGTGAAGACGACCTTCGTGCCGTCGTTGTTGAAGGTGGCTGAGTGCCAGACAGAAAAGTTCTCGTGGTCGCTGACCTGCTGGAGCACCTTGGGCCGCAGCGGTTCGGCGATGTCCAGCAGGATGCCGTCCCCGTAGCACGCCCCGGCCGCCAGCTTCTTCTCCGGATAGACGGTCATGTCGTGACAGCCTCCGAACTTGCCGGCGTCACGTCCTTCGAACAACGTCGGGGTCGCCGCGACCCGGGCGGCTGCCGGGTCGTTCACCGGCACCTCGACGATCGAGATCATCTCGTGCGGGGGGCCGCAGTTGGCGGTGTCCGGGATGGGGCCGGGAGACGAGACGTAGAGATAGTCGATCTCCGGACCGGGGATCAGCGCGTGCGTGTGCGAGCCGCACTCGGTGCGGACGGCCTTCACGTACCGCGGGTTGCCCACGTCGCTGATGTCGAAGATCCGGATGCCCTCCCAGGACGTCTCCAGCGACGGGTCACCGCGCCCGCTCTCGCAGCCCTCCCCCGCCCTCGGCTCATCCACGGAGAGGAACAGCAGATTCCCGTAGACGGAGACGTCGTTCTGTCCGGCGGGGCAGAGCACCCGGGTGACCACCAAGGGCTTCTCCGGGTCGCTGATGTCGAAGACCGTGAACCCGTCGTAGTTGCCGACGAAGGCGTAGTTCCCTTGGAAGGCGAGATCGGTGCCCCAGGACTCGGGCCCGTCGAACGGCGCCTCCAGGGGAACGTTGGCGACGAGCCGCAGATTGGCGCTGTGCAGGACCTTCTGTGAGGGGGCAGTGACGGAAGGACTGGCCGAGGCTCCCGTCCTGGTGGCCGGTTCCTCGACGCCGGCCGAGCAGGCCGCGAGCAGCACGACCGCCGCCAAGGAAACCAGTCCCATGATGCGCTTCACTGACGTCCCCATCTCCCCCGCTGGTCAATATGGACGCTATGTCGCCATCAGGGCAGTCGCGGGCGTCATCGGTAACGGTTGGATGCCAGCATCCTGTGACCCTTCTCAGCCGCCGCTCAGCCGCCGCTCACGCCCGCTGACCGGCGTCATCGATCATCGCGACGCCGATCACCGCGTCACCGCGCTCACTCAAAGCGCGTCACCGGCACCGCGTCACCGGCACCGCGCCGTCGCCGATCAGCGCGTCAGCCCAAGGCGCTAGCCGACGCCGACCGCGACTCCGAGCAGGCTGTCGGCGATGTCGCGGACCAGACCCGGAGCGGCCGGGTCGTCCCCCTCCTCCGCCGCCCACTGGTCGATGACGGCCAGGGCCCCCGGCGCGTCCAGGTCGTCGGCCATCCGCTCGCGCACTCCGGCCAGTACGGCTGTCGCGTCCGGGCCGGACGGCCGGGCGAAGGCGGCGCGCCACCGGGCCAGCCTGGCCTCGGCCTCGGCGAGCTGGCCGGGGGTCCACTCCCAGTCGGAGCGGTAATGGTGGGCCAGCAGCGCCAGCCGTACGGCCATGGGGTCGGCCGTCTGCCGGAGCTTGGAGACGAAGACGAGGTTGCCCTTCGACTTCGACATCTTCTCCCCGTCGAGGCCGACCATCCCGGCATGCACGTACGCCCTGGCGAACGGCCACTCCCCCGTGGCCACATGGCCCTCCGAGGCCCCCATCTCGTGGTGGGGGAAGATCAGGTCGGAGCCGCCGCCCGCGACGTCGAACCCGCTGCCGAGGTTACGCAGGGCGATCGCCGTACACTCCACGTGCCAGCCGGGGCGGCCGGGGCCGAACGGCGCGGGCCACGACGGCTCGTGCGCGCGCTCCGCCCGCCACAGCAGCCAGTCGAGCGGGTGGCGCTTGCCCTCGCGGCCGGGGTCGCCGCCGCGCTCGGGGAACAGCTCCAGCATCCGCTCCTCGGAGTAGCCGGAGACGGCGCCGAACTTGGGCGCCGCGGCGACCGAGAAGTACACGTCTCCGTCCAGCTCGTAGGTGGCCCCCCGCTCGGTCAGCCGGCCGACGAGGTCCGCGATCTCTTCGATGATCTCCGTGACCCCGACGTACTCCCGTGGCGGCAGGATCCGCAGGGCCTCCATGTCGGACCGGTACAGATCGATCTCCCGCTCGGCCAGGGCCTGCCAGTCGACCCCCGTGGCCTGGGCACGCTCAAGGAGCGGATCGTCCACGTCCGTGGCGTTCTGCGTGTAGTGGACGTCGTGGCCCGCGTCCCGCCACACCCGGTTGACCAGGTCGAAGGCGAGGTAGGTGTTGGCATGCCCCAGATGGGTCGCGTCGTAGGGGGTGATGCCGCAGACGTACATCCTGGCCTCGCCCGTGGGGCGGGTCTCGCGGACCTCGCGGGCGGCGGTGTCGTACAGGCGCAGCGGAAGGCCCGAACCGGGCAGCCTGGGGACGTTCGGAGCAGACCACGATCGCATGGTGTGAAGCCTATCCGCGCTTGGTGATGTCGGATCAGCCGGGAGTGCGAACCTCGTGCCAGGATGCCGGATCGTCCGGCTGGGGGCAGAAGTCGTAGCGCATGCCGCCCTCAGCCAGGGCGATCAGGGTGACGGACAGCGTCGCGAAGATCCGCCCGTCATCCAGCTTCTGCCGGACGAGCAGGGCCCTCGGGTCGTCGTGGGCGAGCCCGGCGCCGGACGCCAGGGGAAGCCATTCGCCCCAGAACCGCTCCGTCGAGCCGCTTCCCGGCCACCGCGGCCGTACGGCTGCCGCGAACCGGGACCGGAAACAGGCGACGCGGGCGTTGTCGTCGCCGCGTTCCCACCCGGTGTTGACCAGCATGTGCACACCGGCGGGGAGCTTCTCCTCGGTGAGCCGCTCTCCGTTCCAGCTCCAGATCCGCACGCCGTCGAGGCCCGCGACCACGAGGTGAAAGGGGTCGTACACGGGGAGATCGACCGGTGGGAGCTCACCCGCGACGGCGGCGCGCAGGGGCAGGTCACCACGGGAGCGGCGGACCTCCTGGGGAGCGAGGGCGCCCCGGCCGTTCAGCAGCGCGGCGACCCTCCGGCCGGCCGGGTCGGCCGCCAGCCACGTGCCGCCCGCCATGAGGTCCCTGCCGCCGACCAGGCCGGGGTACTCGGGCCAGTAGGGCACCGGGGACATCCACGGCCGCGTGACGAACTCGTCACGTACCCCCACGAGGAGCACCGGAGCCTCGGCTTCCGGCTCCACGCTCACGATGACCGTACACAATGCGCGTTCCCTCCAGAATCGGTAGAGACCTTCTGCAGAGTGCACAATCCACGCAGTTTGCGCAAGTCGCCTAAATCGGGGGCCAGGGGATCGCCGGCCAGTCTTCCGACGGATAGGGATGGATGCCGGTGTCCAGCAGCCGCCTGACCCGCTCCCACGTGGCCTCCACCTCGGCGGGAGCGAGCAGCTCCCGCAGCCGCCGGCCGAGACGGCCGCGCTCGATCTCGCGCTCCAGGTTGACCAGCACGGTGACCGCCTCGCGCGGGAGCGGCTTGCCGCGCCACTGCCACAGCACGGTCCGCAGCTTGTCGTCGGCCGCGAAGCACACGCCGTGGTCCACGCCGTAGATGTGCCCGTCCCGTAACGGCAGCAGGTGGCCGCCCTTGCGGTCGGCGTTGTTGACCACGGCGTCGAACACGGCCATCCGGCGCAGGGCGGGGTGGCGGCTGCGGACCAGGGCGAGCAGGTCGGTCTCCGGGTCGGTGTCGATCCAGAGCTGCACCATGCCCGGCCCCAGAGGGCCGTCGCGGTAGACGGTCGGCGGCACGATGCGCCAGCCCGTGGCCGCGGCCACCTCGTAGGCGGCCACCTCCCGGGCGGCGAGCGTGCCGTCGGGGAAGTCCCACAGCGGGCGCTCGCCGCGCACCGGCTTGTACACGCACGCCGCGGCGTGCGCGCCGTTGCGTATCGAGCAGTAGAGCGTCATGTTGGTGGCCTCGATCAGCCTGCCGGCCACGTCCAGCGTGCCGTCCCGCAGTAGGCGCATGGCCGTGGCGTCGTCCAGCCCCGGCCCGTCTTCGTCACTGATGCTCGGCTCGCCCTCCGCTGTCATTCAGTTCCCCGCCAGACCTCGGCGACGATAATCGCGCTGCTTCGCTCCCTCACGCTGACAAACCCCCGGGGTGGTGGCCGTTGAGGCGGACACAGATGTGGCCCTCGGCGTCCAGGGGCTGGCCGCACAGCGGGCACGGCGGGCGGCCCGCGGCGACGATGTCCAGCGCGCGGCGGCTGAACGCGCGCGCGGCGGCGGCGCTGATCCGGACGCGGAGGACGGCGGGCTCGGGCCGGTCGTCCACGATCGGCTCGTCCTCCACCTCGTCCTCGTCCGCGTCGGTGGCCTCCTGCGCCTCGATGATCACCTGTGCGGTCTCGGGGTCCCAGGCGAGGGCCATGGTGCCCACGCGGAAATCCTCGTCGATCGGCAGGTCCAGCGGGCCCTCGTCGGTCAGGTCTGCCGGGGCCATGGCGGGGACGGGGGCGCGGCCGCCACTGCGGCGCAGCACCTCGTCGAGCAACTCGTCAAGCCGGTCCGCGAGCACGGCGACCTGGAACTTCTCGAGTGCTACCGTCGTGATCCTGCCCCGCCCACGGGCTTGCAGGAAAAAGGTTCGTGCCCCCGGTTGCCCCACGGCACCGGCCACGAACCTGTCAGGCGGATCGTAGTCGAAGACCGGCATAGCCCGACCCTATGTCGTCCCGGGTCCGCCGCCGACGGCGGCATCGCTCCCGGTGAGGTTTTCTCCCCCGTCTTTGTGCTCCGGAACCCCGCTGGGAGGCACCAGATTGGCCACATCGCCCCCCACGTCGTTGGATCTGAGCAGGAACGGGCGCAGGGGGGTGTAGCGGATCACCGTGACGGAGGCCGGGTCGGCGGTGATCCGCTGGAACTGGTCCAGATGGAGGCCGAGCGCGTCCGCCACGATGGCCTTGATCACGTCGCCGTGGCTGCAGACGAGGTAGGTGGCCTTCTCGCCCAGCCGCTCGTTCCAGTCCCGTACGGCCCGCACGGCCCGGCTCTGGGTGTCCGCCAGGGCCTCGCCACCGGGGAACACCGCCGCGCTGGGGTGGGCCTGCACGACCTGCCAGAGCGGCTCCTTGGCCAGCTCCTTCAGCGGCCTGCCGGTCCAGTCGCCGTAGCCGCACTCCCCGAACCGGTCATCGGTCTCCACGGAAACGGCCCGGCCGCGGGCGATGGCCGCCGCCGTCTCCTGGCACCGCTCCAGGGGGCTGGAGACGATCGCGTCGAGCTCCAGGGGCCCGAGCCGCCCGGCCAGAGCCTCGGCCTGCTCGCGGCCCCGCTCGTCCAGGTGGACCCCGGGCGTCCATCCCGCCAGGACGGGCCCGGTCATGGCGGTGAGGCCGTGCCGTACGAGGAGGACGGTCGTCATGACGAGATCACGCCAAGGCTGAGCAGCGTGAGCAGGAACGTGCCGGCGAAGACCCGGTAGACCACGAACACGATCGTCGAGTGCCTGGCGACGTAGCGCAGCAGCCAGGCGATCGAGGCGTACCCGACGACGAAGGAGATCACGGTCGCGATCAGGGTCGGCGCCACGGGCACCCCGCCGCCGTCGCCCACGTGGCGGAGCTCGAAGAGGCCCGACAGGATCACCGCCGGGATCGAGAGCAGGAACGAGTATCGCGCGGCGGCCTCGCGCGTGTAGCCGAGGAACAGGGCGCCGGTCATCGTGGAGCCCGAGCGGGAGGCGCCGGGGACGAGCGGCAGCATCTGCCAGGCGCCGATGATGAGGCCGTCGCGGAGGTTCAGGTCGGCGACGTCCTTCTTCTTGCGCCCCACCTGATCGGCGACGAGCAGCAGCAGGCCGAAGACGATCAGCATGCTCGCGTTCAGCCACAGGTTGCGGGCCGGGCCCTCGATCGCGTCCTTGAACAGCAGGCCCGCGACGCTGATCGGGATGGTCCCCAGGCCGATGTACCAGCCCATCCTCGCGTCGAGGTCGTCGCGGAGGTCCGGCGTCCACAGGCTGCGCAGCCAAGTCCAGAAGATCCGCACGATGTCGCGCCAGAAGTAGATCAGAACCGCCAGCATCGTGCCGAGCTGGATGACGGCGGTGAACGCCGCGCCGGGGTCGCCCCATCCGGCGAGCTTGGGCACGATCAGCAGGTGGGCGGAGCTGGAGATGGGCAGGAACTCCGTCAATCCCTGCACGATGCCCAGCACGATGGCCTGAAGTACATCCATGGTGCGGACAGCCTATCGGCTAGTCTTACCCGACAATGGATCAGCGATTTGTCGGGCGCAGCGGTCTCTCGGTGTCCAGGATCGGGCTCGGCACGATGACCTGGGCCCGCGACACCTCGGCGGAGGAGGCGACGGCGCAGCTCACCGCGTTCGCCGAGGCCGGTGGCACGCTGATCGACACCGCCGACGTCTACGGCGGGGGCGACGCCGAGCGCCTGATCGGCAGGCTGATCCGCGACGTGGTGCCGCGCGCCGACCTGGTGATCGCCACCAAGGCCGTGCTCACCCCCGATGGCGGCCGGAACGGCTCCCGCCGCCACCTCGTGAGGGCGCTCGACGCCTCGCTGGGCCGGCTCGGGCTGGACGAGGTCGACCTGTGGCAGCTGCACGCGTTCGACCCCGACATCCCCCTGGAGGAGACGCTCGCCGCCGTCGATTTCGCGGTCTCGACGGGCCGTACGGCTTACGCCGGCGTGTGCAACTACACCGGCTGGCAACTCGCCGCGGCGGCCGTCTGGCAGCGGTCCGGCGAGTCGCGTGCCCCCATCGTGACCGCCCAGGTGGAGTACTCCCTGCTCGCCCGCGACGCGGAGGTGGAGCTGCTGCCCGCGGCCGGGCATGTCGGGGCGGGCGTCCTCGCCTGGTCACCGCTCGGGCGGGGCGTGCTGACGGGCAAGTACCGCACCGGAATCCCGGCGGACTCACGGGCGGCCACGCCGCATTTCGCCGAGTTCGTCCAGCCCTATCTCGACGAGCGCTGCCGCCGGATCGTCGAGTCGGTGACCACAGCCGCGGAGGGCCTCGGCGTCTCACCGCTCTCGGTCGCACTTTCCTGGGTACGCGACCGCCCGGGCGTGTCGTCCGCGATCGTGGGCGCCCGCACCCACGCCCAGCTCCTCGGCGTGCTGCAGGCCGAGAAGCTCACCCTCCCCTGGGAGATCCGCGAGGCCCTTGACGACGTCTCCGATCCCGCCTGATGCCCCGCCTTCGCCTGGCGGGGCTCACACCCATTGAAGGCGGCATTCCCAAGGGCCGCGAGGGACGCGGCGGTGGCTGGACCGCGCGAGCGCGATAAGAACGAGAATCGACCTCGCGTATCACGCATCGATACCGAATTGCAACTTTCCGCTGCAAACTTCAGCGCTCAAGCGAAGAGTGTGGGGCATAGCGGAGGTTGGACACTTGGGTGGCTAAAGGGGGATAAATGGGGCTCTTACGTAAGACCTCCACGATCTCTGCCGGAGCACTGGCGATCGCCCTCAGCGGAGGAATCCCCTTGGCGGCCGCGGGGCCCGCGCACGCGCTCGACTGCACGGGGGGCGGTCTGATCGGCGGGGTGACCAGCAGCCTGTGCTCGGTCGTGGACGGCGTGACCGACGCGGTGGACAGCGCGACCGGTGGCGCGACGGCGCCCGTCACCAAGGCCGTGGACGACACCGTCGACACCGCGGGTGGCGCAGTGGGCGGCGCAGTGGGCGGCGCAGTGGGCGGCGCAGTGGGCGGCGCAGTGGGCGGCGCAGTGGGCGGCGCGGCCGGGTCGGCCGGAGGCGCGGTCGAGGGCGCCGCCCAGGCGGCGGGCGGCACTCTCGACAAGGCAGTGGACAAGACGGTCGCCACGGTCACGGACACGGTGAAGGGCGCTACGACAGGCTCAAACGGCTCCTCCGGTGGCGCATCGGGCGGGACATCGGGCGGAACGTCGGGAGGGACAGCTGGTGGCTCGTCCGGCGGATCATCCGGCGGCGCGTCCGCGGGCCTGCCGGGAAGTGGGGCGCTCACCGAGGGCCTGACGGGGACCGTCCAGAACACGTGCCTCCCGGTCCTCGGCGGGGCGCAGTGCGACTCCGGCGACGCGGACGAGCCGCCGGGGAGCGCGCAGGCTCCGGGGCGGCCCAAGCCGGTCACCACCGGCCCGCCGGACGGAGCGCTCCCGGTCGAGCCCTATCGGCCGCCGGTGGACCTGCCGGGGTTCATCCCGGCGGGCGGCCAGGGCGTCGCCCCCGCTCCGCACGTCGACCCCGACAGGGACGCCGGCATCCCGCTGCTCTGGCCGGGGCAGGACGTCCCCAGGCTGACCGGCCAGATGAGGGCCGACCCCGTCCGGCCGCAGCAGCCGTACGACGCGGTGGGGACCGCCCTGACGGCGGTGCTGCTGCTGTCGGCGGTGCTGGCGACACGCGTGGTCTCGGCGCGGCGCGCCCGCACGGAGAGGCACGAGTCGATCCCCCTGGAAGGCGGCATCGGACTCCCCAGCGCCTCCGGACGCCACCGCCTCGCCTAGGGAGCCGGCCAGCCAACCATCGCCGTGATCATGCAAGGTTTCCCAGGAAGCTCGGGGACGTGGGGTTCCCGTGGGGTTCCCCGGATTGTGATCATGCATGGATTCCGCCGTACGCGGTCTGATCAGGGCCGGCACTGTTTGTGATCATGCAGTGCCTGTCCGTGGGGCGCTACTCGTCATGCATGGTCACGCCACGCAAAGCACCAGGTGGGACGGTGCGTGCGGGAACATGCGCATGATCACGCTCCACAAAGCGCCAGGCAGGACGGTGCGCGTGGGAACATGTGCATGATCACGCGGCAAGGGCGCCCTCTTGTGGTGCTCCATTGAGTGATGTGACGCCTGGTGGGCGATTCGCCCTATTCCGTGTCACCCTGTCGGCTTACTTCCCTAACCTGTCTAGATATGTCCCCATCATTCGCGTATATGAATGATCAAGGGATATAGCTGCCAGTCACCTCGGGGGTGCCGGTTGCCGAGCGGATCGATCTACGTCTCTCCGGATGAGAAGTTTCACGGAAGCTCCCCGCAGTGGTGGTACGAGAAATTCTGGACCGAGGCTCGTCCCACGCGACTGCGGCGCAGGCGGTGGATCACCGGCATCGGGGCCGTGACGGGAGCCCTGCTCGCCATCCGGTTCTCGCTTCCCCTGATCCTGATGGCTCCGCTGGGCGCGGCGGTCGCGGCGGGCGGCGACCTGCTGTTCACCTGGTGGGATCACGAGAGGACGGCCGTGTGGCGGGGCAAGCGCCGCGGCGAGGTCCGCACCGGCCGCCTGCTCCGCCGCGGCCTCGCGAAGTACGGCTACAGCGTCCTGGACGGCCGGGCCGTACCCGGAGAGGCGTCGATCGACCACCTGGTGATCGGTCCGGGTGGTGTGTGGATCGTCGACAACGAGGCGTGGGGGCCCGACGTCCACATCGCCCAGTTCGGCGGGAAGCTGTTCTTCGACGAGAAGAACGGCTCCGCGGTCGCCAAGGGGCTGACCGACGCGGCGGCCGCCATGACGGGCCTGCTCTCCCGTGAGTCGGGGATCGACGTGGAGATCCAGCCGGTCCTCGCGGTGCACGGCGGCAAGCTCTTCACGGCCGGCCGCCCCCGTGTTGTCGTCGCCGAGGGGCTCGTCCTGGCGTACCCGAGGACGGTGTCCCGGGTCCTGCGCGGCAGCGGGCACGCGGGATACAGCGAGGAGCAGGTCGAACTGCTGACCCGTACCGCGGCCAGGATCCTGCGCCGGATCTTCTAGGGCTCAGGTCCGGGGTCAGACGCCCATGGCGTGGACGCCGCCGTCGACGTGGACGATCTCGCCGGTGGTGGCGGGGAACCAATCGGACAGCAGCGCGAGGCACGCCTTGGCCGCCGGGGCCGTGTCGGCGAGGTCCCAGCCGAGCGGGGCCTTCGCCGGCCAGCTCTCCTCGAACTCCTGGAACCCCGGGATGCTCTTGGCGGCCATGGTTCGCAGCGGGCCGGCGGCGACCAGGTTCACCCGGATGCCGTGCTTGCCCAGGTCACGGGCGAGGTAGCGGGAGCAGGACTCCAGACCGGCCTTGGCCACGCCCATCCAGTCGTAGACCGGCCACGCCTTGGTCGCGTCGAAGTCGAGCCCGACGACCGCGCCGCCCTCCTTCATCAACGGGAGGCAGGCGACCGCGAGCGACTTGAACGAGAACGTCGAGACGTGCACGGCCGTCGCGACGTCCTCCCACGTGGTGTTGAGGAAGTTGCCGCCCAGGGCGGTCTGCGGGGCGAAGCCGATGGAGTGGACGACGCCGTCGAGCCCGTCGACGTGGGCGCCCACGCGGTCGGCGAGGGTGTCGAGATGCTCGGTGTCCTGCACGTCGAGCTCGACGACGGGCGGCGGTTCGGGGAGCCGCTTGGCGATGCGCTCGACCAGGCTCAGGCGGCCGAAGCCGGTGAGCACGACCTGGGCGCCTTCCTCCTGGGCGAGCTTGGCGACGTTGAAAGCGATCGAGGAGTCGGTGAGGACGCCGGTGACCAGCAGTCGCTTCCCTTCCAGCAAACCCATGTTCAGCTCCAGTCTCTCGTCCGTCCGGGATGCGCGCGGGCCGCTCGCGACCCGGTGCCGATGACTCAGTGGCCCATGCCGAGGCCGCCGTCCACCGGGATGACCGCGCCGGTGATGTAGGAGGCGTCGTCGCTCGCCAGGAATCTGACGACCCGGGCGATCTCTTCCGCCTTGGCCTGCCGGCCGAGCGGGATGCTCTTACGGATCTGCTCCTGCTGGGCGTCGTCCAGCACGGCGGTCATGTCGGTCTCGACGAACCCGGGCGCCACCACGTTGACCGTGATGCCGCGAGAGCCGAGCTCCCGGGCCAGGGACCGGCCGAAGCCGACCATGCCCGCCTTGGAGGCGGCGTAGTTCGTCTGCCCGGCCGACCCGAGCAGGCCGACCACCGAGGAGATCAGGATGATCCGGCCGCGCCTGAGCCGGAGCATGGGCCGGACGGCCCGCTTGGCCACGCGGTAGGCGCCGGTCAGGTTCGTGTCGATGACGTCGGTGAAGGTCTCCTCCTTCATCATCGGCAGCAGCGTGTCCTTGGTGATGCCGGCGTTCGCGACCACGATCTCCACCGGGCCGTGCTCGGCCTCGGCCTTCTCGAAGGCGGCGTCCACGTCGGCGGAGCTCGTCACGTCGCAGCGGACGCCGAACAGCCCCTCGGGGGGCTCGCCGGAGCGATAGGTGACGGCGACCGCGTCTCCCGCGGCGGCCAGCTCGCGAGCGATCGCGAGGCCGATGCCGCGATTTCCACCGGTGACGAGAACAGAGCGAACCATGCGACCGACCGTATCGTCTCCCGCTGGGTAAACCACTTGTCCGCAGGGCACAAGATCACAGGGTTAGGATCGTGGACATGCGCCAGATCGACCCCGACTTTCTCGCCCTGCCGCTGCGGCGGCTGGCGGACGCGGCCCTCCAGCGCGCCCGCGACCTGGGAGCCGAGCACGCGGCCTTCCGCCTCGAACGGGTGCGCGCCGAGACGCTGCGCCTGTTCGACGCCCGGCTCGAGGGTTCCATGGACGCCGACGACCTCGGCTTCGCCGTACGGGTCATCAAGGACGGCACCTGGGGGTTCGCCTCCGGGATCGAGCTCACGCCGGAGGCCGCGGCGCGCGCGGCCGAGGAGGCCGTGCGGGTCGCCGCGGTCAGCGCGCCGATCAACCGGGAGCCGGTCGAGCTGGCGCCCGAGGCGGTCTACGCCGACGTCACGTGGGTGTCCGCCTACGACGTGGACCCGTTCGACGTGCCGCTCCGCGACAAGGTGGCCCTGCTGGGCGACTGGTCCTCGGGCATGCTGGGCGCGGTCGACCACGTCTCCGCCGCCCTCATGCAGGTGAAGGAGCAGAAGTTCTACGCCGACACGGCGGGGACGGTCACCACGCAGCAGCGGGTCAGGGTCCACCCGTCGCTCACCGCGATGAAGGCCGACGGCGACCGGTTCGACGACATGCGCACGCTGGCCCCGCCCGTCGGCCGGGGGTACGAGTACCTCACCGGCACCGGCTGGGACTTCCCCGCCGAGCTCGCCGAGATCCCCGAACTGCTGGCCGAGAAGCTCAAGGCGCCCTCGGTCGACGCCGGGACGTACGACCTGGTGGTCCATCCCTCGAACCTGTGGCTGACGATCCACGAGTCGATCGGGCACGCGACCGAGCTGGACCGCGCCCTCGGCTACGAGGCGGCCTACGCCGGGACCTCGTTCGCCACCTTCGACAAGCTGGGCGCCCTGCACTACGGCTCGCCGATCATGAACGTCGCCGGTGACCGTACGGCCGAGCACGGCCTTGCCACGGTCGGATGGGACGACGAGGGCGTGGAGGCGCAGTCGTTCGACATCGTGCGCGGCGGCACGCTCGTCGGCTACCAGCTCGACCGGCGGATGGCGCTACTCAAGGGTCTGGGACGCTCGAACGGCTGCGCGTTCGCCGACTCCCCCGGCCACGTGCCGATCCAGCGGATGGCCAACGTCTCGCTGCGGCCGGCCGACGACGGGCCCTCGACGGACGAGCTCATCTCCCGCGTCGACCGGGGCATCTACATCCTGGGCGACAAGAGCTGGTCGATCGACATGCAGCGGTACAACTTCCAGTTCACCGGGCAGCGGTTCTACAAGATCGAGAACGGCCGGCTGGCCGGGCAGCTCCGCGACGTCGCCTACCAGGCGACGACCACGGACTTCTGGCGGTCGATGGAGGCCGTCGGCGGGCCGGAGACCTACGTGCTCGGCGGTGCGTTCAACTGCGGCAAGGGCCAGCCCGGCCAGGTCGCGCCGGTCAGTCACGGCGCCCCCTCGGCCCTGTTCCGCGGCGTGCGGATACTCAACACCGTCCAGGAGGGCGGCAAGTGATCGACCTCCGCACGACCGCCCCGCCTCAACGGCGCCCCGAGCCCGCCTCGCCGGAGGCGAGGCAATCGAACAGGAGGACGGCATGACCACGCCACAGGAGACGGTCGAGCGGGCGCTCGCGCTGAGCGAGGCCGACGGCTGCGTCGTGATCGTGGACGAGGGGTCCACCGCCAACCTGCGCTTCGCGGGCAACACGCTGACGACCAACGGGGTCGCCCGGTCGTCGCAGCTCACCGTCATCTCGGTCGTGGGGCAGGGCGTGGGCGTCGTGTCCCGCGCCGCCGTACGACCGGACCAGCTCGCCGACGTGGTCGCGGCGGCCGACAAGGCCGCGAGGGACGCGCAGCCGTCCGAGGACACCCGCCCGCTCGTGGAGCCGTCCCAGCCGTCTGGCTCCGCCGGAGACTGGGACCGCGCCGTCGAGCCGACGTCGATCGAGGTCTTCCGCGACTTCGCGCCGGCGCTCGGCGAGTCGTTCGCCGCCGCCGAGGCATCCGGCAGGAGGCTGTACGGCTTCGCCGAGCACATCCTGACGTCCACGTTCGTGGGGTCGTCGACGGGCCTGCGGCTGCGCCACGACCAGCCGACGGGGCGCCTGGAGCTCAACGGCAAGTCCGAGGACATGTCGAGGTCGGCCTGGACGGGCGTGGCGACCCGCGACTTCACCGACGTGGACGTCGCGGCGCTCGATGCCACGCTCGCCCAGCGGCTGGAGTGGGCCAAGCGCCGCGTCAGCCTGGAGGCCGGGCGTTACGAGACGATTCTGCCGCCGACCGCGGTCTCCGACCTGCTGATCTACCTGTACTGGTCGGCCGGCGCCCGTGACGCGGCGGACGGCCGGACGGTCTTCTCCAAGTCCGGCGGCGGCACGCGCGCCGGGGAGCGGCTGTCGGACATCCCGCTGCGGCTGTACAGCGACCCGGCCTATCCCGGCATCGAGTGCTCGCCGTTCGTGGTCGCGCACGCCTCCAGCCGGGAGCAGTCGGTCTTCGACAACGGGCTCCCGCTGGGCGCGACGGACTGGATCTCCGAGGGCACGCTGGCGAATCTGCTGCAGACCCGTTACTCGGCCGAGCTGACCGGGCTGGCGGCCACGCCGCAGATCGACAACCTGATCTTGACGGGCCCGGAGGGCGGCCGATCGCTGGAGGAGATGGTCGCCTCGACCGAGCGCGGGCTGCTGCTGACCTGCCTGTGGTACATCCGCGAGGTGGATCCGCAGACGCTGCTGCTCACCGGGCTCACCCGGGACGGTGTCTATCTGGTGGAGAACGGCGAGGTCGTCGGCGAGGTCAACAACTTCCGGTTCAACGAGTCGCCGGTGGACCTGCTCGGGCGCCTCACCGAGGTAGGCGCGAGCCAGCAGACCCTCCCCCGGGAGTGGAACGACTACTTCACCCGCGCTGTCATGCCGCCGGTCCGCGTGCCGGACTTCAACATGTCCACGGTGAGCCAGGCCAACTGAGACCGGCGGGCGGCCTGGTCAGGCGCGTCCCAGGCGGCTCGGCGTCTCAGGCGTCTCAGGCGTCGCGGGCGGTCTCCGGGCCGCTCAGGCGTCTTCGAGCCGGAAGCCGACCTTCATGCCGACCTGGAAGTGGGCGACCTCGCCGTCCTCGATGTGACCGCGCACCTCGGTGACCTCGAACCAGTCCAGGTGCCGCAGCGTCTGGGCGGCCCGCCGGATGCCGTTGCGGACGGCCTGGTCGACACTCTCTCCCGAGGTTCCGACAATCTCTGTCACTCGGTAGGTTCGGTCCGACATCGTGCTCCTCCTCGTGTCTGGTGGGCATGATCGTATCCCCGCCGCGCCGCAGCGCCCGCGGGGGGCTACCGTGGAATCGTGAATCCATGGCGCAGGCTCAGAAAGGGCCGCGCGGTCGTCCACCAGGTGACGGACGCGCAGCCATCGCTGTCCGACGACATCAAGCGCCGCGAGATCAGCTATTTGATCAAGATGGGCATCCGTCTCATATGCCTCATTCTTGCTGTAGCCGTCCCCGCTCCGTGGCCCGTCAGGGCGCTGTTCGTGGCGGGGGCCGTTCTTTTGCCATACCTTGCCGTCGTTGGGGCAAATCAACGAGGTCAGGGGCTTCCTCCACCCGTAGACACGACTGGATCTAACCAAAACGAGATACCACGCCATCGACGCGAGATCGGGTCGTGACAAAGTCTTGACGCAACCCATGGGTTGTAGGTGTACAGTTTAGCCAAGCGCTCTGGTCCCCCGTCGGAGCGCTTGTGCCGGCGTTCCGGGCCCCCGTCGGAACGCCGATGAAAGCGACGCCGGGTGGTTTGCCCCCGTAACCACCCGGCGTCGCCCTTTTCATTTATGAACCCTGTATTACCGAGCCCTGTATTAACCGCGCTGCCTCCGGTCTACGCGTCCCCCAGGGTCTCGGTCGTGGCCTTCTCCCAGTCGCGGGCCAGACTCGACAGCCTCTCCACCGCGTCCGGCGGCGCCGTGCCCGCCCCCTGCGCCAGCCCGAGCAGGTAGGCCGTCAACGGCGCGGCGGGCCGCGCGACGCCGTGGGCGACGTCCCTGGTCAGGTCGAGCACCGCGTCCCTGTCCACCCGCGCCGGGTCGATCCCCAGCTCCCGGCAGACGAGGGCGGTCCACTCCTCAAGCACGTTCATTCGCACTCCTCATCCCTGGCGGGCCCGCTTCCGGGCCGCGCCGAGATCATCCATCGTGTCGCAATCGAACCACGGCGGCGACTCGTCGCCGGAGGGCGCCAGATGGACCCGCGCCGGTTCCAGCGGGCCGAGCAGCCGGTGCAGTGACCGGCCGTCGTACCGCTCCAGCCCCTCCGCCAGCACGGCCGCGCGCCACACCCCGGTCAGCCACTGCTCCCTGCCGCCGTCGTCGACCAGTACGGCTCCCGCCGCCTCGGGCGACGCGGCCGACGCGGCCCGCATGAGGGCCGACACGTGCGCGGCGGTGAGGAAGGGCAGGTCGGCGGCGAGCAGCACCACCCACTCCGCGGTGACCTCGGCCAGCCCGGCGCGCAGCGCGGGCACCGGCCCGCCTCCGGGGGGATCCTCCGTGGTGAAAACGGCCCTCGCCCGCATGCCCGGTCTCGGGCGCCCCACGACGACGAGTGTGCGGGCGTCCGGCACCGCCGCCGCCACGCGCTCGATCAGCGGCGTGCCGCCGACCAGCGCGCCCGGCTTGTCGAGGCCGCCGAGCCGCTCGGCCCGTCCCCCCGCGAGGATCACCGCGTCGTACGGCAAGCCGTCCGGGCGGTCCTGGAGCGTGTCCATTTTCCGGCGGCGGGCCTCAGCCGCCGATGGCCGACATGGGGCGGGCCGGCTGGAGGAAGCTCGGGTCGTCGATGCCGTGCCCGGCCCTCTTGCCCCGGACCGCCGCCGTCCACCGTTCCGCCAGCTCGTCGTCCGGCGCCCCGGCGCGCAGTGCCGTACGGAGATCGGACTCCTCGGTGGCGAACAGGCAGTTGCGGACCTGGCCGTCCGCGGTGATCCTGACGCGGTCGCAGGCCCCGCAGAAGGGGCGGGTGACCGAGCCGATCACGCCGACCCGGTCGGGGCCGCCGTTGACGAGGAACATCTCGGCAGGGGCGCTGCCGCGTTCGCGCGGATCGTCCTCCGTGAGGTCGAAGGCGTCCTTGAGCAGCCCGAGGATCTCGTCGGCGGTCACCATGTCCTCCCGCCGCCAGCCGTGCTGGGCGTCGAGGGGCATCTGCTCGATGAAGCGGAGTTCGTATCCGCGCTCCAGGCAGTAGCGAAGCAGCGGGACCGCCTCGTGCTGGTTGATGTCGCGCATCAGCACGGTGTTGACCTTGACGGGCCGGAGCCCGGCCCCGTCGGCCGCCATGAGGCCGTCGAGAACGTCGCCCAGCCTGTCGCGGTGCGCGAGCCGTACGAACACGTCACGGTCGAGCGTGTCGAGCGAGACGTTGACGCGGTCGAGCCCGGCGCGGGCGAGGGGCTCGGCGAGCCGGGACAGGCCGATGCCGTTCGTGGTCAGCGACACCTGCGGGCGCGGGAGCAGGGCTGTCGTCGCGGCGACGATCTCCACGAGCTCCCGGCGGAGCAGCGGCTCGCCCCCGGTGAACCGGACCTCGGTGATGCCGAGCCGTTCGACGCCGATCCGCACGAGCCGGATGATCTCGTCGGCGGTGAGCAGGTCGGGCTTCGGAAGCCAGTCGAGCCCCTCGGGCGGCATGCAGTACGCGCACCGCAGGTTGCACCGATCGGTGAGCGACACTCGCAGATCCGTCGCCACCCGACCGAAGGAGTCAACCAGCACGAGTGGACCTCCGTTGCGAGAGAAGACTCAAGCCTACGGCCTGTGCTCTCTCTGACGACAACCGCGTCCGTGCGCTCATCATTCCGATGCCGCCGGCCTCCGGCCGTCCCATCATGGGCACGGCCCCGTGAACCCTGGGGCACCGCCGGCGCTACATACCTGCCGATGGATGGGAAGTCAGGGAGATGACGCGGGGCTGGAGAGGTGGTCCGCAGACATGGGAGGCACACCTCCTGGCGAGGATCGCGGGCGGTGACGCCGGTGCGCTGACCCAGTTGCACGAGCGCTACTCCGGGCCGTTGTTCGTGTTCCTCTACCGGCTCTCCGGAGATCGCGGCACGGCGGAGGAGATCCTCCAGGACACGCTGCTGGCCGTATGGCGCTCCGCCGCCACCTATCGGAGCCGCTCCAGCGTGAGCACCTGGCTGTTCGGGGTGGCGCGGCGGCAGGCCCACAACCGGCTGCGCGGCGCGCCGCCTCCCACCGCCGCCGAGCCGTCCGATGGCGCGGATCTCCGGGCCGGCCCGGAGGAGCTGGCCTTGGGCGGGGACCGGGTGCGACGAGCGCTGGTGCGGCTGCCGCTGCCGCAGCGCGAGGTCGTCGTGCTCGCGTTCCTCGGCGACCTGAGCCACCAGGAGATCGCCGAGGTGCTGGACATCCCGGTGGGCACGGTCAAGAGCCGTCTCCATCACGCCCGCGCGACCCTGAGGGGGTGCCTCGATGAACGAATGGCCTGAACTGCCGGAGATCCGCGACGACATCCCGCCGCCGCCGGGGCCCGAGATCATCCGGAGCGTCCTGATGAGGTCCGTGCTCGACGGCGTGGACGCGCCGCCGGTGCCGCGAACCGTAAGGGCCTGGACACTCCTCGTGATGGAGGCCCGGATCCCGCGTCGGGCGCTGTGGCTGACGTCGGCGCTGGTCATGGCCGTCAGCGTGGGGTTCGTCCTGGCCAAGAGGGACGCCGCCGAGCTCGTGCTGGCCCTGGTCGCCCCGCTGATCGCCGGTATGGGCGTCGCGGGGTCGTACGGCCCCGAGCGCGACGACGCCTTCGAGGTGGTCGCGGTCACGCCGACGTCGCCGCGTGTCGTGCTGCTGGCCCGGATGACGCTGGTGTTCGGCTACGACCTCATGCTCGCGCTGCTGGCCTCAGCGGTCCTGACCGTGCTGCACTCGGCCCCTGTGGAGCTGATGCCGCTGATCGCGGCGTGGTTCGGCCCGATGGCCCTGCTGTCGGCGCTCAGCCTGCTGCTGTCGGTGTGCTGGACCGCCGAGGGCGCGATCGGCGTCGCGCTGGCCGTGTGGAGCCTGTACGCGCTGACCGCCACCGGTTTGCCCATCCTGGACGGCGTCAAGGGCTTCTGGACGACCAGCCCGGCCACGGTCGCCCTCGCCCTCGTCCTCGCGTTCGCCGCCGTGATCGCGGCGGGCCGGGGTGAACCGATCCGGCGCGTCCGCGCAACTCACTGGTCATGACTGCTCTTGATCTCTGGTCGCACGAGATACGCGGAGCCGGGCGCGCGGCCCTGCTCGCGCCTCCGGCGTTCGTGCTTGCCACCCTGCTGCTCGCCGCGTTCGGCGCCCGGCTCGGCTCCCGCGCGGGCACCACGGCATGGATGCTCCTGTGGGCGGTGGAGACGGGGATCCCGCTCATTGCCGGGCTGGCGGCCGCCTCGGTGATCGGCCGGGATCGCGCCACAGAGCTCCAGCTCAGCCTGCCGGCGAGATATCGCTCGACCGTGCTGCGCCGCCTGGCCGTCATCGCCGGCTGGGCGGCCCTGTGCGCCCTGGCTCTCTCGTCGCTGCTCATCGTCACCGGCTGGTGGGACGTCTTCGCCGCCCTCCCCGCGTTTCCCCTCGGCACCGCCGCCGTCCCCGCCGGTCAGCTCACCTGGCTGGCGCCCGCCGTCTGGCTGACGGCTCTGGGCCTGCTCGCCGCGGCCGTGTTCCGGAGCACCGTGGCCGCCACCACGACGGTCGCCGTCGTCTGGGTCTTCGAACAGGTTCTCTCCGGCCCCTTGCGGGAGAGCGCGGCGCCCCGGCTGCTCTACCTGTCCGCCACCGCACGCGGCGCGGCGCCCGGCGCCTGGCTGCCCAATCGCCTTGGCCTGATCTGCACCGCCCTGCCGCTTCTCGGGGCGGCCTGGGCCCTGCTCGGGAACACCGAGCGGATCCTCGGAGGGGAGCGCGGATGATCGCGGCGCTGTGCTACGAGTTCCGCATGCAGGTCCGCCGCCCCGTCCTCTGGGTCGTGTACGGGCTGACCTTGGCGGCCCTCATCGCCACTTTCGGAGAGTCGTACACGATGCTGGACCTGGGCCGGGGAGGCGGGCACGACCCCAAGGCCGCCATGGTCACTTCGGCCACGATCACGATGACCCTGCTGCCCATAGTCTACGGATGCATGCTCGCCGACCGGCTCGTCCGTGACCGGCGGCTCGGCGTCGCCGCGATCCTGGACGCGACGCCGTCCGGCCGGACCGGCCGGTTGATCGGCAAGTATCTCGGCACGTGCGCGGCCACCGCGACGCCGTTCGCCGTGGCGTACTTCGGCCGGGCCGTGGTCTGGGTGATCATGGAGGGACGGCCCGCCGCACTGGGCTGGTCGGCGCTGATGTTCCTGCTCGGCATCGTCCCGGGCCTGCTCTTCCTGGGCGCGCTGTCCGTCGCCGGGCCGCTGCTGATGCCGCCCCTGCTGTTCCGCGTGCTCTTCGCCGGCTACTGGGTCTGGGGCAACCTCATCCCGGCCACGATGATGCCGACCCTGTCTCACACCGTCTTCGCCGCCGACAGCGACTACGTCCCCTACGGCCTTCTCCGCCTGAGGATGCCCGACGGCATGAGCACCACCGGCCCGTGGCCCGGCGCGTCGCTCAACTTGCTGCGTCCCGTGGCAACCCCGTCCGTCGCCCTGCTGTGGATCGGCCTGATGGTGGCGCTCGCGGCAGCCGTGCTCTCCCTCGCCCGCCTTCACACCGCCCTCACGGAGTCCTGACGATGCGTATCCAGATCTCCGGCCTGTCCAAGACCTACAAGGGCGGCGTCCACGCCCTCGCCGGGCTCGACCTCGACGTGCCGACCGGCATGTACGGCCTGCTTGGCTCCAACGGGGCGGGCAAGACCACCCTCATGCGCATCCTGGCCGGGATACTCAAGCCCACGTCCGGGACGGTGCGCGTCGGCGGGCACGACATCACGACGCCCGACGGCCGGCTCGCCGTACAGCGAACCCTCGGTTACCTGCCGCAGGACCTCGGGGTCTATCCCGACCTGACCGCACGGCGGTTCCTCGACTACATCGCGCTGCTCAAGGGGTTGGACTCCCGTCCTACCCGGCGGCGCAGGATCGGCGAGCTGCTCGAGGTGGTCGCGCTCACCGAGCACGCCGACCGCAGGCTCAAGGGCTTCTCCGGCGGGATGCTGCGGCGGGTCGGTGTCGCCCAAGCGCTGCTCGCCGACCCCCGCCTGCTCGTCGTGGACGAGCCGACGACCGGGCTGGACCCAGAGGAACGGATCCGGCTCCGCACGCTGCTCTCCCAGCTCGCCGGGGACCGCACGGTGCTGCTCAGCACGCACATCGTCGATGACGTGGCACAGACCTCCCGGTCGGTCGCGGTCCTCGCCAAGGGCCGTCTGGTCTTCCAGGGCAAGGTTGGGGAGCTGACCGCCTTGGCGGGCCGGCGGGTGTGGAACGTCACGACCTCCGGCCCCCCGCCCGCTTCCGGGCGGATCGTGTCCGCCCTTCCCGATGGCGCCGGAACACGCTACCGAGTCGTCGCGCCCGAACCCCCGGCTCCCCACGCCCAACCGGCCGAGCCGACTCTGGAAGACGGCTACCTCGCCCTCATGGAGGAGCTGCCCCTGAAGCGCGGTCAGTCGAGGGAGAGCATCGCGTAGAGGAACCAGCAGGCGAGCAGGATCATGAGGATGAGCCCCGCCACGAAGAGCCCGATCGCGATGCCCAGGAGCCTGACACCGCCCCACTCCCCCGTCAAGATCGATCTGAGCGTCGGCGCGGCGGCCCCCCACCCGGGGCGTTCAGAATAATCAGTGGGATTGCGGCGAAGACATCGGCACAGTAGATCTCGACCGTAGAGGAGATCATCATGCCGAACGAGGTCGCACCGAACCTCCTGTCCTGGGCGAGCGACGTCGACCCGGGCACGATCGAGCAGGCCGCGCGCACCGCGCGGATGCCGTTCGTGTCCGGCCATGTCGCCCTCATGCCGGACGCGCACATCGGCATCGGGGCGACGGTCGGATCGGTCATCCCCACCGAGGGCGCCATCATCCCCTCGGCGGTGGGCGTCGACATCGGCTGCGGCATGATCGCGACCGAGACGACGCTCACGGCGGCCGACCTTCCGGACTCCCTCGGCGCCCTGATGCCGCTGGTGGAGAGGCGGATCCCCGCCGGCGTCGGCAAGGGCCACGACGACCGGGCCTCGGACAGGGCGCTGAGCGAGCTAGGCCGGCCGCACACCGATCTGACTCCCAAGCAGGAGAGGACGGTGGCCTCCCAGTTCGGCACCCTCGGGTCCGGGAACCACTTCGTCGAGGTCTGCCTCGACGAGCGGGACCGGGTCTGGACGGTGCTGCACTCGGGATCGCGCGGAATCGGCAACCAGCTCGCGACCAGGCACATCATCGGAGCGAAGAGCCTGATGAAGCGCCAGGCCATCGGCCTGGAGGACCCGGACCTGGCCTACCTCGTGCAGGGCACCCCGGAGTTCGCGGCGTACATCGACGACATGCTGTGGTCGCAGCGGTACGCCATGGCCTCGCGTGCCCGGATGGACAAGGTGCTGAGCAACGCCCTGTTCAGCGTCGTCGGCAAGGGCTCACGACTCCGGTCGATCAACTGCCATCACAATTTCACGCAAAGGGAGACGCATCACGGCAAGGACCTGTGGATCACCCGGAAGGGCGCCATCAAGGCCGACACCGGCGACGAGGGCGTCATCCCGGGCTCGATGGGCACCCAGTCGTACATCGTGAGCGGGCGGGGGAACCCGTCGTCGTACAACTCGTGTTCGCACGGGGCGGGTCGCCGGATGTCGCGCGGCCGGGCCAAGCGCGAGCTGACCGCCACGTCCCTCACCGAGGCGATGCGCGGCCGGACGTGGAACGCCGACCGGGCCTCCTCCCTGGTGGACGAGCACCCCGAGGCGTACAAGCCCATCGATCAGGTCATGGCGGACCAGAAGGACCTGGTCGAGATCCAGCACACGCTCCGCCAGGTGTTCAACTACAAGGGCTGAAGCCATAAGCCCTGCGCCCCGTTGCCTGACAAAGGCAGCGGGGCGCCGCCTTTCCGCCCCGGGGGCGGCCCCGAGCCGCGCGCCCGTCCAGCGCGGTGCTAGTGCCCCTCCCGTCAATCTTTGCCCCGTCGCGTTGCCCAGGGCGGCACCTCGCCGCGTTGTCGTCGTCGGCCGTAGGCTCCGCTACGACCTCCTCCTCCGCCTTGCGATGCACCACCCTGGACACCGCGCCTTCCGGGCAAACCTTGCCGGTCAGGGCACTAGAGCCAGCCTTCGCGCTGGGCGTGCATGCCGGCCTGGAACCGGGTGCGCACGCCCAGCGTGTCCATGAGCCTGCGCACCCGCCGCTGCACGGTCCGCGGATGCCAGCCCAGCTGGCGGGCGATCGACTCGTCGGTCATCCCTGCGGCGAGCAGCGTCAGCAGTCGGCGATCGTCCACGCCGAGCGGGTCTCCCGTGAGCGAGTACGGCGAGGCGCGGTTCCACACCGACTCGAACAGGGCCCGCAAGGCGGTCAGCAGCGACAAGGAGTGGATGATCATTACGCTGTCCGCGGTGGCCGGCCGCCAGAGGGAGATCATGCCGACGTGGTCGTCGGCCAGCAGCAGCTTGACCGGAACGTCGGAGGCCACCCTGGCGTGCTCGCCGTGCTTGATGTGCGACTCGATGTCCTCCAGCCGCCCGGGGACGGTCAGGGCGGTGGTGTCGTAGACCACCCGGTATTCGACACCGCGGGCGTGCCGCTCGCTCTGCACCGGATTGTCCTGGGTGAGGTACGGCGGGCAGTCGAGGACGCAGATCTCGTGCCTGGCCGCCTGCTGGAGCTGGATCCAGCGCTGCCGTACGGCGTCCACCCCTTCGAGCGTCTCGACGAGGGCGCCGGCGCCCTCGGGGCGGCGGGCGGCGCGGAAGCGCTCGGTCAGCAGCAGGGAGTCGACCCTGATCTTCTGCAGTTCCTCTTCGCGGGCGCGGATCAACATCTCGACTGCGACCTCGGGCGGAGCGGCGGAATACCGCGTGGGACGTCCGGCGAGCCGGGCCACGAGGCCCTTGTCCTGCAGCGCGCGCAGCGCGGCGGAGACGGTCGTCATCCCGGTCACCTCGCGGAGCCCGGCCTCCGTCATCGCGGGGTCGTCCAGCAGCGCCTGGTAGACCACCTCCTCCCGGCCGGTCAGCCCGAGAGCCTCCAGCACGCGCCACCTCCCCCGTAGTGCCGCTTTTGCGTAATTGCCCGGTTTTGGGCATTGCGCAGTGTTCCGTACTGATTCGTGCGTGTGCAAGTCTCCGACCTTGGTCCTCTCTTGATCTGCACCAGGAGCCTGCATGCGGTCCTCTCCCCCGCCCCTACTCGCGGCGGTCGCCGCCCTCGTCGCGGCCTGTCTCATCCCGGGGCTCTCGGCCCCGGCCCACGCCGCTATGACGGAGGCCGCTCCCCTCGCCGGATCGGCCGCGGTCGATCCGGGCGCCGGCCCGGCCTCCGGCACCGTCACTCTCATCACCGGCGACGAGGTGACCGTGAACGTGCTGCCCGACGGCTCGCCGGGCGTGGTGTTCCGGCCGGGCGAGGGCCGGGACGGCATGCCGTTCACGCAGTCCGTCAAGGACGGCGAGGTCTCCGTCGTGCCGTTCGACGCGCAGCGGCTCCTTGACACCGGGGCGCTGGATCCGGCCCTGTTCGACGTCTCCCATCTGCTGGACAACTGGAGCGCGGGCTCCGGCACGCTGCCGCTGATCGTGAGCTATCCCTCCGCCGGGGCCGTCAAGGAGGGCACGGACGACCTCCGCACGGACGGCGCCCAGGTGAAGCGCGCGCTGCCGTCGGTCAACGCCGTCGCGGCCACGGTCGCGCGCAAGGAGACGGCCGGGTTCTGGAAGGGGATCAACCCCACGGCCCCGGCCCAGGCCGAGCGGCTGGCCGACGGAATCGCGAAGATCTCGCTGGACGGCACGGCCCGGCCGCTCGACGTCGAGAGCGTCCAGCAGATCGGCGCGCCCGCCGCGTGGCGGCGCGGGCTCACCGGCGCGGGCGTGAAGGTCGCGGTGCTCGACAGCGGGATCGACGCGGCGCATCCCGACCTCGCCGGCAGGATCGGCGAGAGCCGCGACTTCACCGCGAGCCCCACGGGGGTCGCGGACACGCAGGGCCACGGCACGCACGTCGCGGGGATCATCGCGGGCACGGGCCCGCAGCCGGGCGTCGCGCCGGGAGTCACACTGATGATCGGCCGCGTCTGCCTGAACTCGGGCTGCCCCAACTCCGCGATCATCGCGGGCATGGAGTGGGCGGCCGCGTCCGGCGCGAAGGTGGTGAACCTCAGCCTGGGCGGCGCCTACACCGACGGCACCGACCCGATGTCGCAGTCGCTCAACGCGCTCACCGCCAAGTACGGCACGCTGTTCGTCGTGGCCGCGGGCAACGCCGGCCACAACCGCACGGTGAGCACGCCCGGCAGCGCGGACGCCGCTCTCACGGTGGGCAGCGTCACCAAGGACGGCCAGCTCAGCACCTTCTCCAGCCGCGGCCCCCGGGTCGGCGACGACGCCGTCAAGCCGGAGATCTCCGCGCCGGGCTACTCCATCGCCGCCGCGCGGGCCGCGGGCACCAGCATGGGGCTGCCGCTCGACGACCGGTACACGCTGCTCAGCGGCACCTCGATGGCCACGCCGCACGTCGTGGGCGCGGCCGCGATCCTCGCCGGGCAGCACCCCGGTTGGTCCGCGGCCCGGCTCAAGGCCGCTCTGGTCAGCACTGCCGAGCCCATCGAGGACGCCACGGTGTTCGAGCAGGGCGTCGGGGTCGTTGACGTGGACCGGGCGACCAGCGAGCTGGTCCGCGCCGAACCCGCCACCCTCAACCTCGGCACCACCGCCACCGGCACGATCACCTACCGCAACGACGGCGACCGGCCCGTGAAGCTGAAGCTCGACGTGCCGAACGGGAGCGCCTTCACGCTGGACCGGCGTCACGTCGAGGTGCCGCCCAACGGCGAAGCGCAGGTCACGGTGAAGGCGGAGGGCACCGGCACACGGGGCGCCCTCGTCACCGCGCGCGCCGGGCAGGACGTCGTCAGGTCCGCCGTCTCCGCCACCTCGGCGCCGGTCACCCACCAGATCACCGTCAACACCGTCGACAGGGACGGCGTGACGAACGGCAGGACGTACGGCTTCGTCGTCTACCTGGCCCGGCACGAGACGGGCGAGTTCTACGGCGGCGGCACGTACGGCAGGCCGATGCAGGGCCCCCTGCCGGAGGGCCGGTACACCGCCTTCGCCTGGATCCCGACCAGGAGCCCGGCGCGGGAGCCGTGGTATCCCTCCTTCACGCTGGTCGCCAAGCCCGTGACGCTCGACAAGGACGCCGAGGTGACGCTCGACGCGCGCGACGGCGTGAAGGTCGCCACGACACTCAACGGCACGGAGGCCGATGGCGTCAGCGGCACGGCGTTCGGGCTCGCCGGGACCGGCCAGGTCTACGCGAGCCAGGCCACCGAGGCGTACGTCGCCCCGGCGGAGACGCCCGGCATGGTCTACACGGCCGCGCAGTACCTGCGCGGGGTCGCGGGAAGCACCGCGTGCGGTCCCGACGGCGCCGCCGTGTGCAACATCGGCGTGGCCAGCGAGACCGGTCCCGTGGCGACCCACCCGGTCATCACCGACGCCGACCTGGCCAAGGTCCGGGCCGACGCCGGCACGCAGGGCGGCCGGGGCGGGGCGGACCGCATCGACTACGCCGTGCAGCGGGGCTCGGCCGCGCCGCCCGCCGAGCCGATCAGGCCCGGCGAGTGGCCCCTGCCGGGGACGCTCACGTCCTACTTCCACGGCACCGGCCCGGTCGGCTGGTCCTCGGTTCTCTACAAGACCACGCCGAAGCCGGCGCAGCTCCAGAACCAGGCCTGGCGGCAGTACGCCGGCGGCCAGGAGTACACCGAGCAGTGGCTGTCGGGCGTGCTCGGGCCGGTCGTCGGCACGACGGCGCCCAACCGCCTGGGCAACGTCATCACCGCCACCCTGCCTCTGCTATCGGACCCGAGCCCAGGCCACTACGCGTACGCGACGTGGGGCGGCGCCACGGGCAGGACCGAGCTCTACCGGGACGGCAAGATCTTCGCGGGCGGGCTCACGCCGAACGGCGCCGGCTTCCAGGTGCCGTCCGACCGCGCTCACTACCGGCTCGTCATGTCCGCGACCCGTCAGGCGGATGTCTCCACGAAGGTCGAGGCCGCGTGGGAGTTCGACTCGAAGGCCACGCGCGAGACCACCGCGCTGCCCCTGCTCGCCGTACGGTTCTCGCCGCAACTCGACGGGGACGGCTCCGCGCCGGCGGGCGGCGTGTTCCAGATCCCGTTCCAGGTCGACAGGACCGCCACGGCGGGCCCGGTCCGGGAGGTCGGGGTAGAGGCGTCCTTCGATGACGGCGCGACGTGGACGAGGGCCGAGGTCCGGCGGGACGGTGACGGCGGCACCGTGACGATCACGCATCCGGACCTCGCCGGCTCCTCCGGGTACGTGTCACTGCGGGCGAGCGCCGGGGACGTGCACGGGAACACCGTGACCCAGGACATCGTGCGCGCCTACCGGCTGCGTTAGGCGGTCCCGAGCCGAGGGTGTTCCCGGTCGCTACGGCGGCCGGGAACACCCTCAAGGCGTTGGACCGCGGTCCGATCAGGCATGGGACTCGGCCGGGCGCACCTGGCAGGCGGGTATGGCACTGAGCAGGCCGGCGAGCTGGCGGGCGTTGGTCTGGGCGTAGTCGCGGTAGCAGTTGTTCATCAAGACATGCGTCTCCGGCGTCTCCGCGCCGAGTTCGCACAGCTTGGGCGCCCACTCCTCCAGTTCCTCGGGCGAGTATAGGTAGCCGAAGCGCTCGTGGATGTCGCGGCTGGTCCACTTGCCGCTGTGCCCGTGGAAGCGGACGATCTCCAGGTCGGACGTGGCCGCGACGACCGGCGGGACCGAGTCCGGATAGCCCTGCGGCATGTCGACGCACACGTACGGCAGGCCGTACGAGCGGAGGAAGTCGAGGGTCTCCGCCCGGTTCTCCTCGCTCATCCAGGTGTGATTGCGGAACTCCACGGAGATCCGCAGGGGATCACAGCGCCGCTTGCACTCCAGGATGTAGTGCTTGTTGCCCCGGCTGATCGGGAACCACCGGGGGAACTGGAAGAGCACCGCGCCGAGCTTGCCGGCCTCCCACAGCGGCAGCAGCGCGGACACGAAGCGGTCCCAGACCTGCTCCACGACGGCCTGCTCCAGGTCCTGCACGTACAGGTTCCTCTTGTCCGGGTCCACCTCCGGCCGGAGGTCCTTGGGCAGCGCGGCCGGGCGGGTGGGGTGGCGGGTCAGCAGCGAGAACGCCTTGACGTCGAAGGTGAACCGCGGCGGGGTCCGGTCGGCCCACAGCCGTACCGTGTCCTCGGCGGGCGGAGCGTAGTAGGTGGAGTCGACCTCCACCAGAGGGAACTGGCCCGCGTAGTGGCGCAGGCGCTCCTCGGCCGTCGTGACGTGCGGTGGATACCACCCGGAGGCCAGGAGCGTCTTGTCGGTCCACGACGCCGTCCCGACCAGGATCTCCCCCATACCTCACCATAGGACGCCGCCCGGCCCGCGACCCTGAACGGCCCACCGATGAGCGGGGGCTCGCCCATGCCGTGCGGCGCGGGCGAGCCCTTGGCGCGTCAGGCGGCGCGATCAGACGGCGCGATCAGACGGCGTGATCAGACGGTGGGGCAGGGTTGTCCGGGGAGGGTCAGCGCGGCCCTGGCGTGGCTGACGATGATGTCGGTGCCGGCCGTCGTGTGGACGTGGACCGCGTTGACCACGACTCCGCGGCCGCCCGCGATCGGAACCCGCTCGTTGATCGTGATCTTGCCGACGAGCGGGATGTCGATCACGAGGTTGGCGCCGGGCTCGTTGATGGTGACGCCGTTGACCCTCAGGTTCGCGAGCCTCACCTCGCTGCCGGTGCTCACCAGGCCCGTGTCGTCGTCCTGGGCCTTGGCCACGGCGGTCACCGTGTCGGCCGTCACCAGGCCGCCGAGCAGGTTCACCCGGGAGGTCTCGGCGGACGCCCTGACCATGCGCAGCCCGTCCGGGTCGACCGTGCCGGCCGTGCTGGTGGTGATGACCCCCACGGAGCCGAGGGTGGACAGCGTGGCGCTGAGCAGCGTCCTGCCGTCTCTCCCCGCGTTCTGCGTGCAGGTGAGGTCCGATGGAGCAAGCGGAGCGACGGACACCAGCGGCGCGGTGACCCGGCCGCCGTGCGCGTGGGCGTCGAAGACCAGCACCGGGGCGGCGAACCGCACGTCCGCGCAGGCGGGCGGATTCACCCCGGCGTAGCTGGTGAGGTCGTCCGGGCAGGTGGTGTAGGTGCGCGCGTGCTTCGACGTGACCGGGACGGTGGCGGTGCAGGACTCCTTGCCCGCGGCCAGGGTCCCGGTCACGGTGATCCGCCCGCCGGCGGCCGGCGCGGTGACCGTCGCGCCCGCGCAGTCGGTCGTCGCCGCGGCGCGCCCGACGGTCAGCCCGGCCGGCAGGTTCTCGGTGAACGACCAGCCCCTCTTGACCGCCAGCTCGCTGGTGTTGGTGATGGTGAACTTCATGGGTGTGTCCGTGCCGACCTCGGCCGGAGTCGAGCCGAACCCGATGCCCAGTTGCGGGGTGACGTCCAGGACGCGAACGTTGTCGAAGGCGGCGTCGTTGCCGTAGCCGCTGCCCTGGAAGTTCACCAGCCGCAGCCCCACCGTGGAGCCGTCGAACAGCACCGGGCTGTTGCTCGTGAACGTGCCCACCCGGATCCCGTCCAGGGTGGTGGTCGCCTGGGCGCAGGGCTCGATCGGCGTGGTGAAGGTGGGCACCGCCGTCGCCCCGTCGAGCAGGTAGAAGCCCAGCTTGGCGTGGTTGCCGTGGCAGTTCGTCTCCGCCACGTCGACGGAGAAGGCGAGGAACCGGTCACGCGCCCCGATGGCGATCGGCGTGCTCGTCTCCAGCTGTGTCTTGTTCGGTCCGGGGTCGCTGTTGGTGTACGCGGTGACGGCGTGGTTGGCCGCCGGGTCCCCACCGGCCCATCGGCCCAGCGTGCCGGCCAGTTGCTTGACCGATGTCCACCAGCCTCCGCATCCGGCGGACGGCGGCGGGGTCGCCGGGTTCCGCTGCGAGGCGATCCAGCCGTTGCAGGAGGTCAGCCAGATCGGATCGGCGGTGTAGGTCTCCTTGACCGGCGCAGCCCCCGTGTAGTCGGTGACCAGGATCGGCGTCGGGCCCTGCCCGTTCTCGAAGTCCTCGGCGAAGACCGTCACCGGGGCCTTGGGCGTGCCCAGATGGCCGGCCGTCGAGCCGGGCGAGCCGGGCGCCGCCAGCGCGCCGCCCTGCGTGGCCGCCACCAGCGACACCGACGCGGCGAGCGCGGCCAGACCGGCCGGCACCCGCCGCCCCGGCCCTGATCCGGGCCCGCGCACATGTGAACCGTTCACCAGCGAATTCCTCCCAGAGAATACAGCGCGCGCTACTCGGGGAAACGCCCGCATGACGAGGATGACGTGAGTAGCTGCGGCGAGAATATCGGCTCCTTGCAACAGACAAAATGGCGGCCACTTCGTGAACTGTCAACGACGACCCGCCCGGCGATCCCGCGCACCGTAATTGGGAATCCACCATCGAGGGCGCATTCCTCGCAACCGGATGTGCGGCATAGCGGCATTTTCCGGGATGCTCTCGGCGGCACGCATTTCGGGAACGCCTGGCCCGAGCTGCTCGGAGACGTCGCATCGGGACCGAGCTTTTGAGCCCCGCACACCCTGCCGTTACACGGCTGCCGATAGCCTGTCTCGTTGGACGCGGCTTTCCGCCGAACCCGGCAAGTGATGTGATGGACGCTCGGATATCGCCTGCCCGAATGAGAATCGGCCCGCCGGTGCGCACGGATCCACGCGGGGCCGGGGTTCGGCGGCCATTCTTCCGGACAAGATTCGACATTATCGGAATTGCTCTCATCGCGACCGTTTCGGCAGCCTTGTATGCCTATTACTCGTTAATGTCATTGGCCCGATTCCGGGCCGGGGCGTATGATCTCGTGATCTTCGATCAGGCGGTCAGGTCGTATTCGCGGTTCGGCCCGCCCATCTCGATGATCAAGGGTGTGCACAACGGGTTCGGGCCCGGGTTCTCCGTGCTGGGCGACCACTGGTCGCCGATCCTGGCCACGCTGGCGCCCCTCTACTGGATCCACGACGGCCCCGAGACGCTGCTCGTCGCGCAGGCGATCCTGCTGGCGCTGCCCATCCCGTTCCTCTGGACGTACACCTCTCGGACTTTCGGCGGAGCTTTGACGGCGCCGGGCGCGCGCCGTGCCGCCTACTGCGTCGCCGTCGCGTACGCGGTCTCCTGGCCGATCGCCGAGACCGTCGCCTTCGACTTCCACGAGGCCGCGTTCGTGCCGCCACTGACCGCGATCCTGCTGGAGCGCCATCAGGCCGGCCGAGCCGGGCACGTCACCCTCGCGGCGGCGCTGCTTCTGCTCGTCAAGGAGGACATGGGCCTTCTGGTCGCCGGACTGGGCCTCTTCATGATCACGCGCAAGGACGGCAGGCGGCTGGGGGCGGCCTTCGTCGCTGCGGGCGTCGTGACGGCGTACGCGGCGAGCCAGCTCTTGATCCCGCGTTTCGGCGGCCGGGCGGACTACTACTGGGCCTACTCCGCCCTCGGCGGCGACTTCCCGAGCGCGGCCCGGCACGCCCTGACGCATCCCGGCGACGCCCTGGGGCTGCTCGTCAACCCACCGGTGAAGGCGCGGACGGTCGCGCTGCTGCTCCTGCCTGTACTCTTCACCGCCCTGTTCTCGCCGGTCACGCTGGCCGCGATCCCGTTGCTCGCGGAGCGGATGCTGGCGAGCTCGTTCCCGAACTGGTGGGTTCCGCACTACCACTACGGGGCGTTCGTCGTGGTCGTCGTCTTCGCCGGCGGGGTGGACGGCGCCCGGAGGCTCGCCGGGCGTCTCAACGCCCTACCAGGGAGACGACGAGGGAGACGGGCGAACGCCGCCCAGTGGTGGGCGGCGCCGGCCCTCGCCGCGGGGCTGGCGAGCGTCCCGTTCTTCGCTTTCGGGGGGCTCTTCACTCCGGGCTTCCATGCCTCCACCGAGCGGACGCGGGCGGCGGAGCACGCCGTGGCGGTCGTGCCCGACGGCGCACGGTGCGAGGCGGCGGGCAATCTCGCTCCCGCCCTGTCCGGCCGTACCGAGACACTCCTGTGGGACCGCACCCCCCGCTGGGCGCCATGGGTCGTGGCGGACGTGCGGCAGCGGACCTTCCCGTTCGTCTCCGTCAACGAGCAGTCGGCCCGAGTTCGCTTCCTGCTCGAGCACGGGTATCGGCTCGTCTTCCGGGAGGACGGCTACCGGGTCCTGCGCCGGAGCTGACTTGCCCCTCCCAATATCTTGTCAGCCGATATATTATCGGCGCATGAGCCCTCGGACCATGACGGAGCCCGCGTTCTTCGTCCTCACCGCGCTGGTCGACGAGCCCCGGCATGGCTACGGGATCGCGCGGGAGGTCGAGAAGCTGTCGGACGGGCGGGTGCAGCTCAAGATCGGCACGTTGTACGGCGTGCTCGACCGGCTGGCCGCCGACGAGCTGGTCGCGCCGGACCGGGAGGAGGTCCAGCAGGGACGGCTGCGCCGCTACTACCGGCTGACCGATTCGGGGGCGCGCGCACTGGAGGCGGAAGCCGTACGGCTGGCCGCGAACGCCAGAAGCGCCAGCGAACGCCTGCGGGCCCGGCACGCGGGAGGCATGGCATGACGGGGATGACCGGCATGACGGGGATGTCCCTTCTGGAGGAGCGCTACCGGCGCGTGCTCCGGCTGCTGCCCGCGTCCTACCGGACGGCGCGGGAGGACGAGATGGTCTCGGCCTTCCTGGAGGGCTCCGAGGGGGTAATGGACGACGACAACCCCCGGCCGCGCTGGTCGGAGATCGCGAGCGTCGCGGCGCTGTCGGTCCGGGTCCGTCTCGGCGGCATCGGCGCGGCGCCGAGGTTCTACGCGTGGGGGGAGACGGTCCGGCTGGTGGCCCTGCTCGGGCTCGCCTTCCAGGCCGCGCTGGGCTGTGCGACATTGGGCAGCGAGCTGCAGGGCTATGGCCTCCTCGGCCCGGCGCACCCGGACTACTCGGCCTTCCTCGGCGACCCGGGATCCGGGGAACGCTTGTGGCATGTCATGCGGCTGGCGTCCGACCTGCTCGGGCCCGCGGCGTTCGTGGCGCTGGCCCTCGGCCGCGTCCGGATCGCCAAGGCGGCGGCGCTGCTCGGCCTCGCGTCGGCGGTGTACGACGTGGCGTCGGCCCTCGCGCCGTTGGACGTGATGCTCAGGTCCATGGCGCCCTCCCTCCTCATGCTCCTCGTGCCCGTGCTGGCGCTGCTCGCCGGGTTCCACCGGGACGCGCCGGTGGCACGTCACCCGCTCTGGGCGGCCGCCGTGCCCCTCGTCGCCGGCTGCCTGCTGTACGGCATGCTGACCGTACTGGCCTCCATGTCGCTGGCTCCGCTCATCGACGTGCGGGTATGGCCGTGGATCTGGCCATGGATGGCCCCCGCCGGCCTGGCCTGCCTGGCGCTCCTCCTCGCGAGCGTGGCGTGGGCCGGAAGGGCCCGGCGGGCCGGGCGGGCAGGGCGCCGGCCCTCGGTGCCGCTCGCGCTGGCGATCCTGATCGTGCCCGTCCTGCTCGCCATGGCCGCGAGCCTGAATCTGGGGGCCGTCGACCCGTTCAGCCGGACGATGACGGTCGTGATCATCGCCCAGCTCGCCGCGCTCGTGGTCTGCGGGATCGCGCTCATCGTGGCCGGGGTCAGGGCGCTGCCCCCGGCCGACGCGCCGGCGGCGGGCGGGATCGCCATGCCGGATCCCGCCACATAGCCCGGGACGGCCACCGACAGGTCCGAACGCGAAGGCGGGCCCCCTGAGCGACTGCCGTACGGCGTCGGTTCAGCGGGAGGTGATGCCGGTGCCCGTCGCGACGAGGAGGACGACGTCGACGGCGGCGCAGACGATCGCCGCCGCGAACGGGGCCTTGGGCGACCGTCCCGCGAGCAGCAGCCCGGCCGCGCCGAACAGGGTCACGGCGGCCAGCCCCGCCCAGCCCAGCACGGACGGGGCGCCTGGTGGCGCCAACACGAGCAGCGCGGAAGCGGCCAGCAGTGGCAGAGGGATCAGAGCCCGCACGCGGCCGGGACCGAGGCGCTGCGGCCAGCCGCGGACACCGGTGGCGACGTCCGCGGTGATGTCGGGCAGCACGTTGGCGAGGTGCGCCCCGCAGCCGAGAAGCGCCGCGGCGGCGACGGCCCACCACGCCGGCCACGGGCGCCCCGGCAGGCCGGCGGCCACGAATACCGGCACCGCGCCGAATCCCGTCGCGTAGGGAAGCCAGGAGAGAGCGGTCGCCTTCAGCACCAGATTGTACGCCCAGGCCGCCGCGACGGCGATGAGGTGGACGGCGCCGGCGGCCAGGCCGCAGGCCAGCGAGAGCGGCACGCACAGGACCAGCGCGACGATCGCGGCGGCGAAGACCGTCCGCGCGCTCACCAGGCCGGCGACGATGGGCTTGGCCGTGCGGCCCACGGCGGCGTCCCGTCCGGCGTCGAGCGCGTCGTTGCACCAGCCCACCGAGAGCTGGCCGGTCAGCACGGCGACGGCCACGAGCACGCAGCCCGCCGCGTCCCGGCCGCTCGCCGCCGCGAGCGCGGTGACCAGAGCGGTGACCGCCACGGTCGGCCCCGGATGACAGGCCCGCCCGAGCCCGGCCACCACCGCGGGCCGGAACCCGCGTCCGACGAGGGCCGGGGCGCGCCGATCGGCGGTCTCCCCTGAAGCCCCGCTCTCGGTCACGCTCCGAGCGTAGCCTCTCGCCCTCATCGCGACGATCACCCCGGACCGGCGAGGCATGGGGATGGCCAAGACGGGCAAAAGGAAGGTGTCGCTGCTGTCGCCGGCACGGGGGATGAGATGACGCGAATCGCCGCTGTCCACGGTGTCCTCCCATCGAACCGCTACTCCCAGGCTGAGATCACCGACGTGGTGGCCAAGGTGTGCCTCCCCGCGGGCACCGACCGGAGGCTGCTCGACCGGCTGCACGCGAGCGCCCAGGTGGGCCACCGCAACCTCGTGCTGCCGCTCGACCAGTACGGCAAGCTCGACGGCTTCCGGATGGCCAACGACCTGTTCATCGACGCGGCCGTGGAGCTGGGGGCGGAGGCGGTCGGCGGGGCTCTGGACGCGGCCGGGCTGGCGCCCGCCGACATCGACATGATCATGTGCACGTCCGTCACCGGCATCGCGGCGCCGTCCATAGACGCCCGGCTGGCCGGCCGTCTCGGGCTGCGGCCGGACGTCAAGCGCGTGCCGGTGTTCGGCCTCGGCTGCGTCGCGGGGGCGGCGGGGATCGCGCGCCTGCACGACTACCTGCGCGGCTGGCCCGGTCACGTGGCCGTGCTGCTCTCGGTCGAGCTCTGCTCGCTGACCCTCCAGCGCGCCGACGGCTCCGTGGCGAACCTGGTGGCGAGCGCGCTCTTCGGGGACGGTGCCGCCGCCGTGGTCGCCTGCGGCCCCGAAGCCCGCCCGGCATCCGGACACCCGGCATCCGGACACCCCGAACCCCAACGCCCGGGGCCGTCTCAGCACTCAGCCGGACCAACGGTGGTGGCGACCCGCAGTCACCTCTATCCCGGCTCCGAACGGGTGATGGGCTGGGACGTCGGCGACACCGGGTTCAAGGTCGTGCTCGACGCCGGCGTCCCCGACGTGGTCCGCACCTACCTCGCCGACGACGTCAACGGCTTCCTCGCGGACCACGGCCTCACGACGGACGACGTGACGGCCTGGGTGTGCCACCCCGGCGGCCCGAAGGTCCTCGAGGCGGTCGCCGAGACCCTGCGGCTCCCTCCGGGCGCCCTCGGCCTCACGTGGCGCTCGCTGGCCGAGATCGGCAACCTGTCCTCCGCCTCCGTCCTGCATGTCCTCCGGGACACCCTCGCCCTGCGGCCTCCACCGCCCGGCACGCCGGGGCTGCTCATCGCCATGGGTCCCGGATTCTGTTCCGAGCTCGTCCTGCTGCGCTGGTAGCCGACCCGGAGGTTCCCGGAAATGTCGCCCTGGTACGCACTGCTCGTGTCGCTCGTCGGCGCGGAACGCCTCGCCGAGCTGGTGGTCGCCCGCCGCAACGCGCGGTGGAGCCTCGGCCGCGGCGGGGTGGTCGCCGGGCGAGGCCACTACCCGTGGATGGTCGCCCTGCACACCGGTCTGCTGGGGGGGTGTCTGCTGGAGGTGTGGCTGGCGGACCGGCCGTTCGTCCCGGCGCTCGGCTGGCCGATGCTCGGCCTGGTCGTGGCCGCGCAGGGGCTGCGCTGGTGGTGCGTCTCGGCGCTCGGACACCAGTGGAACACCGAGGTGATCGTGGTCCCCGGGCTGTCGCTCGTGACCCGCGGGCCGTACCGGTTCCGGTGGCTGCGCCACCCCAACTACGTGGCGGTGGCGGTGGAGGGCGCGGCGCTGCCGCTGGTGCACAGCGCGTGGCTCACTGCGGCCGCCTTCACCGTGCTCAACGCGGCGCTGATGGTGGTGCGGATCCGGTGCGAGAACGCCGCCCTGGCCGCGCTGGCGCCCCGCGAGCCCGCCGTGCGGAGCTCGGGCGGGACGGCCCTGTGATCGATGTGCTCGTCGCCGGCGGAGGCCCGGCCGGTCTGGCGACCGCGATCCACGCGGCGCTCGCCGGGATGGAGGCCGTCGTGGTCGAACCCCGGACCGGGCCCGTGGACAAGGCGTGCGGGGAGGGGCTGATGCCGACGGGCGCCGCGGCCCTCCGGTCGATGGGCGTGGTCATGGAGGGCAGGCCGTTCCAGGGCATCCGCTACCTCGACGGGCGCCATCGGGTCCAGGCCGCCTTCCGCGACGGCCCCGGGCTGGGTGTGCGGCGGACCTCGCTGCACGCGGCGCTCAGCCAGCGCGCCGAGGAGTTGGGCGTCCGGGTCGTTCCCGGCCACGTCGGGAGCGTGCACCAGGACGCGGACGCCGTCCACGCCACCATTCACCCCACAGTCCATGGCGCCATCCATGCCACAGCCAACCCCACCGGCCACCCCACCGGCCACGACGACGCCGTCCACCCCGCTGTTGACGCCGCCGTTGACGCCGCCGTTGACGCCGGCGTCCGCCGGGCCGGGGACGGGCACGGCTCGACCGAGGTCCGCGCGCGGTGGCTGGTCGCGGCGGACGGGCTGCACTCGCCGCTGCGCGCCATGCTCGGGCTGGAGCTCCCCGTGTCCCGCCCCCGGCGGTACGGCCTGCGCCGGCACTACCGGATGGCCCCGTGGACCGACTTCGTGGAGGTGCACTGGGCGCCTGGCGGCGAGGCGTACGTCACGCCTGTGGGCGACGACCTCGTCGGTGTGGCCGTGCTGAGTTCGCAGCGGCGGAGCTACCGGGAGCACCTCGCGGAGTTCCCCGACTTGCTGTCCCTGCTGGAGGGGCCGCCCGCGACGCGGGTCCGCGGAGCCGGGCCGCTGCGCCAGCGCGTGCGGTCGCGGGTGGCGGGGCGGGTGCTGCTGGTCGGCGACGCCGCCGGATACGTGGACGCGCTCACGGGCGAGGGACTGTCGCTGGCGCTGCTGTCCGCGGAGGCCCTCGTGGGCTGCCTTCGGGCCGGCCGTCCCGCGGCGTACGAGGACGCCTGGCGGCGGCTGTCGCTGCGCCACCGGTTCCTGACCGCCGCCCTGCTGGAGGCCCGTCATCACCCCCGGTCCGCGCGGATGATCGTCCCGGCGGCCCAGCGCCTGCCCGCCCTGTTCCGGGCGGCGGTCCGCGCGCTGGCGTGAGCCTGCGACGGGCACGTGCGTCAATTGTCTATGGCCGGAATTCCCGTTCTCGACAGCCGAATTCCGTGACCCCCCGGACAGATCATCGGCCACGATGAGAATGCCGAAATAGAATAGGATTCCGTCGCTGTCAAGTCATCATATTTCTTGACTTGTATGCAAGGATCTAGCCTGTGCACCTCAAGGTGAGACCGATCTTCCTGCGAGCATGACTGGAGGATCCTCACTTGCCCAGTTCTGTCATGCTTGCGCTCGTTTTGTCACTGGGGTGCATCCTGTGCGCCTCCCTTGTCCTCCTCGCCGTAGTCCTGCGCCGGCTGCGGCGGGCACAGGCCACGCAGGCCGAGGCCGTACGGCAGGCGGCGGCCGAGGCGCGGGAGCAGTTCGGCCGGGACGTGCACGACCTGGTCAGCAGCCGATTATGGCTGGCCTCCCTCACCGCCGAGCTCGCCTACCGCCTCGCCGACCAGAACGCCCCCGTACGACCGGCCCTGGCCGACGTGATCGAGTCGATCCAGCAGGCGGCCACCGACATCCGCAACCTCACCCGGTCCTACCAGGAGATCTCCCTCTGGTCGGAGATCGCCAACGCGCGGGCGGTGCTCGGGGCGTACGGCATCGACTGCAAGGTCGAGCTCGCCGACGTGGAGCTGGCGCCCCAGGTCGGCGCGGTGCTGGCCGTGACGGTCCGCGAGGCCGTGACGAACGTCCTGCGCCACAGCAGCGCACGGCTGTGCGTCATCGAGATGTCCGTGGAGGGCGGCTCCGTGATCCTCTCCGTGGCCAACGACGGCGTCGAGCCTATCGTCGCGCGACAGGGGGCCGGCAGCGGCATCGACAACCTCCGCAGCCGCGCCGCCGCCCTGGACGGCGTGGTGGGAACGATCCTGGACCTCGATGGCTGGTTCCGGCTCGTGGTGGAGATCCCCAACCGCGCCCGGCGCTAGAGACCATTGGCTCCATTCCGGAATGCGCCACTCGCACCACTCACGAGTTAACATGTGGGTAATTGGCGACGGAAATTCCGGTCCCGGGGAGACCGCACGGAATCCCCCACATCCTTCGGGTGCACTGCTTTTTCGTGCTTTGACCTGCGAATTGACAGGTGATCACGCCATCTCCGCCACGGCACGGCCGTGGATTCCATCACGAGGCACCATGACCACGGCATGGTCAATAACAGGAAATTCACATAGCAGTCTGTTGACACCCGTAACTTGGCCCGTCCCCCTATTTCCGGAATTCTTTGATTTGACCGGCCTAAGGGGACATCCTGTGATTAGTAAGTACGAGATTTACTGCCTCGCGGATCCCTTCTTCTACAACACCCTCGACCAGAAGCGTGCGGATCACCCCGACTTTCCCATCGCCGCGCGCCCCGTCCCCGATGGGTGGGCACACCAGGCGACGGACACGTAAAATGCACTACGCGCCGGCCGGCGGCGCCCTGCCCCAGCAGGGCTGGAAGATCCACATCTCCTCGTGCATGGACCAGGCGGAGCGGGTGCTGGCGGCGGCGTGGGACTACTGCGTCTCCCGCGGGCTGGCGTTCAAGTTCCTCCGCGGCCGGCGCGTCATGATGATGCAGAACTCCAAGTACGCCTTCCGCGGGTCGAGCGGCAAGCTTGTCACGATCTACCCCGTCGACGAGGTCCAGCTGGAGCTCGTGCTCAAGGAGCTCGCCGAGACCCTCGACGGCGTCGCCGGGCCGTACATCCTGAGCGGCCTGCGCTACGGCGAGGGCCCGCTGTTCGTCCGGTACGGCGGGTTCGCCGAGCGGTGGTGCGTGACCGAGAACGGCGAGCGCGTGCTCGCCATCGAAGACGCGGACGGCACTCTCGTGCCCGTCCTCGGCACCGGAGGTCGGCGGGAGGCCGCGCCGGAGCCGCGGCCCGCCGCCGGGACGCGACTGGAGCTGAGCGGGGGCACCTTCGCCTACGGGCCCGGGGCCGAGCCGGTGATCGACGGGCTCGACCTGGTCGTCCCCGAGGGTGACCACCTGGCCGTGGTCAGGCCGAGCGGCATCGGCAAGTCCACGCTGGTCGCCGGGGTGCTGCGGCCGGGCGCGGGCACCGTCCTGATCGGCGGCGTTCCGGCCCACGAGGTCGGCCCGGCGGCCCGGGTCCTGATCCCGCAGGAGGCCTACGTCTTCCACGGAAGCCTGGCCGCCAACCTCACCTACCTCGCCCCGGACTCCCCCATGAGTGCTCTGGACGAGGCCGTGGCGGCCTTCGGGCTGGCGGCCCTGGTCCGGCGGCTGGGCGGCTACGAGGCGGAGATCGACCCCGCCCAGCTCTCGGCGGGCGAGCGGCAGCTCATCGCGCTGGTCAGGACCTCTCTCGCCCCCGCCCTCCTGGATCGTCCCCGACGAGGCGACCTGCCATCTGGACCCGGCGGCCGAGGCGCGGGCCGAGGCGGCCTTAGCCGCGCGCGGGGGCACGCTGGTCGTCATCGCGCACCGGATCTCGTCGGCCCTGCGGGCACGCCGCGTCCTGGTGATGGACGGGACCAGGGTCCTGCTGGGACCCACGACGAGATGGTGGCGGCGTCACCGCTCTACGCCGACCTGGTGGGGCACTGGACCGGATACTGGGAGCTACCGCCGGGAACGGTAGCGCAGGACGCCGATCTCGCGCCCGCCCACCGGCCACAGCCAGCCGGACTCCGAGGCGATCTGAATGGCCTCGACGCGTGAGCGGGCACCCACTTTGGTGAGGATGCGGGACAGGTAGTTGCGGACCGTTCCACGGGAGAGTGAGAGCTGATCGGCGATCTCGCTGACCGTCGCTCCCCCGGCGGCGGTCTCCAGGACGTCGAGCTCCCGGGCGGTCAGCGGGTTGCTGTCGGAGTCGAGGGCGGCGACGGCCAGGTCGGGGTCGATGACCCGCTGGCCGCCGCAGACGCGGCGAATGCAGTCGACGAGATGGCTGGGCAGGGCGTCCTTCACGACGAAGCCGCGCACGTTGGCGTCCAGCGCCCGCCGGAGGGCCATGGGTGTGCCGAGGCCGGTGAGGATCACGGTCTTGCAGTTCGGTAATCGGCGGTGCAACTCGGCCGCGGCGGTCAGCCCGTCGACTCCCGGCATCCCGATGTCGAGGACCGCGACGTCTGGACGCCGCAGGCAGGCGAGCCGCACGATGTCCTCCCCCTTGGCGGCCTCGGCGACCACCTCGATGTCGTCCTCGCAAGACAGCAGGGCCACCAGCGCCTTCCGGATGAGGTGCATGTCCTCGGCGAGGAGCAAACGGATCACCACAGGTCCCCTTACGCAAGCCTTCGGTTGGCTCATCGACGTCACCCCGGCTGGCTTCGCTTACCCCACTATGACCGTCTCTCGCCGATGACGGGACCTCTCTACCCCATCTCTCACCTTTAATCACGTGGCTGTTAGTTAAATCCGCATAGATGGCTGAACGCCTGGTAGACGGCCGTACGCCCGGTTCCGACAGTCGAAACCGGGCGGTGTACGGCGATTCACGATGATGTACGGCGATTTATATTGATTCAGGGTGTATTTACGGATTCCTGTCCGAGCTGGTGTCCGGCGCGTAGTGACCCGTCCCGGCGTACTCGGCCCGCCACATGCCGTCGCCCGTCGCGCGGACCCGGGCGGAGAACCAGCCGTCCTTCCCCGTCACGGCGGTCGCGACGGTCCGCCACACCTTCGACCCGCCGGGACGGAAGCAGATCGCCACCGGTTGGCCGGGGAAGGGCCGGTAGTCGACCCGCCCGACCGGATCGACCCGCAGCAGCGTCCCGGTGATCCGGACCCGGTCGTCGGCGCGGACGGCGTGCACTCCCTCCAGTTCGGTCGCCCGCTTGAGGAAGAACGTGGTCCGCGCGGTGACGGTGCCGCCCGCCGCGTCCTTCGCCGTGGCCGTCACCGTCCACGGGCCGCTCGGATACCAGCGTGAGAGGGCCTTTTCCGGCAGGAACCGCCAGGTCTCCCACTCGTTGCCACGGCTGCCGCCGCCCACGGGCGGGGCCGATACCCGCACGCCGCGCAGGGGCGGCCGCGAGGTCGACGACGTGCTCGGCGCGAGAGCCGGAGAGCCGCCGGGAGAGCTGCCTTGAGAGCCGTCCGGAGAGGAGGCGCCCAGAAGAGCGGCGGCCGCCGCCGGCCCGGTCCCAGCGGCCGGCACGGTGTCAGCGGTCGGAGCGGGAGAACCCTGCGCCGGTGCGGGGAAACCCGGAGTGGGAGCCGGAAGGCTCGGAGCGGGAGAAACCTGGGCCAGAGCCGGAAGAACCGGCGCCTGCGCGGGACGAATCGGCGCCTGTGACTGGGCCTGGGCCGGAAGGTTCGGCGCCGGGTCCTCCGCCGCCACCAGCGCCGGAGCGGGGTTGCCCGGCACGGCCGACGGCGTCGCCACGCCGGGCGCCGAGAGCGGCGTGACCATCCCGGAGATGCCGGCCGGGGTCGTCTCCGGCTCCCCCTGGTCCGACGGGGCAGCCGGGTTCGACGGGTTGGCCGGGTTGGCCGGGTTGGCCGAGCGGCCCGGTTCGAGGGCGACCGAGACGCTCGTGGCACCGCGTGCCACGACCTCGATCACGAGCTTGACGGAGCCGGTGGGGCCCACCACGGGGTTGGCCGGCTTCACGGTGATGGACCGGATGGCCAGATCGCCGGTCGCGGTCGCCGGAGCCATGGCGGAGGCCGACAGAGCCGCCACCGCGAGGATCGGCGTCGCAATCAAACGTCTCATCATGGGCTGTGACCGTATGCGGCGCCAAGTAATCACCCGCCCCCTGAAACACACCCCAACAGGCAAAACCCCGCCGTGATCATGCACGCCTTCCCACGGACCATCGGTGACCTCCCCCCCTTCACCGTGATCATGCACACCTTCCCGTACGACCGGCTGACCAGCGAGACCGCGGCCGGTGATCATGCGATCCGGAATCGCATGATCACACAACTCGTCCTACCAGCTCAGGCCGAAGCCGGGGGACACCGTGCATGATCACGCTCAGAGAAGGCCCTGGCCTGCCGTACGGCCGGGAACCCGTGCATGATCACCGCATGATCACCGCATGATCACCGCATGGTCACCCACTAGTACATGGAGGTGATGATTTCGCCGTACTTGGCGTGGATGACGCGGCGTTTGAGCTTGAGGCTGGGGGTGAGCTCCTCGGTCTCGGCGGTCCACTCGACGGGCAGCAGCCGCCACTTCTTGACCTGCTGGACGCGGGCGAGCTTCTCGTTGGCCGCCTCCACCGCGGCCTCGACCTCCTTGAGCACGTCCGGGTGCTCGGCCAGGCCGGCCAGTGACGTGAACGCGATGCCCCGCGCCTGCGCCCACCCCGGGGCCACCTCGCCGTCGAGGGTGAGGATCGCCACCGGGTACGGCCGGCCGTCCCCGTAAGCGAGGGCCTGCCCGATGAGGGGGTGCTCCTTCAGGTGGTTCTCGATGTTGGCCGGGGAGATGTTCTCGCCCCCGGCGGTGATGATGATCTCCTTCTTGCGGTCGACGATCCGGACGAAGCCGTCGTCGTCGATGGAGCCGACGTCGCCGGTGTGCAGCCAGCCGTCCGCGTCGATCAACTCGGCGGTCGCCTCCGGCCGGTTCAGATAGCCGGTGGTGTTGAGCGGGCTCCGAGTCAGGATCTCTCCGTCCTCGGCGATCTTGACCTCGACACCGGGCTCGGCCTGGCCGACCGTGCCGAGCTTGAACGTGTCCGGGCTGTTGGCGGTGAAGGCGCCCGTCGTCTCGGTCATGCCGTACACGTCGATGACCTTGAGGCCGAGACCGGCGAAGAACCGCTGGACCTCGGTGGGCATGGGGGCGGCGGCGGTGGCGAGCCAGCGTGCGGCGTCGAACCCGATCATCGCGCGAATGATCGACAGCAGCGCCGCGTCGGCCTGCTCGTAGGCCGCCTGGACCTCGGGCGAGACGGTCCGGCCGTACTGGAGGCCCTCGACGTAGGCGAGCCCGGCCTCCATCGCCTTGCGGACGTTTTCCTGCTGCTCCTCTGGCTGGGTGGCGAGCAGCGCCTGGAGCTTGGCCATCATCTTCTCCCACACGCGCGGGACGCCGAAGAACATCACCGGCCTGACCTGGCCGAGCGTCGCGCCCAGGTTCGCGAGGTCCGTGCAGAAGTGCACGTGGGAGACCTTGAACAGGGGGAGATAGAGGCTGAGGACGCGCTCGGCGATGTGGGCGTAGGTGAGGTAGGAGATCTGCGTGCCCCGCGCCGGCAGCGAGGTCATGCGGTCGGTGGACTCGACCTCGAACAGCACGTTGGTGTGCGTGAGCGGCACGCCCTTGGGGTTGCCGGTGGTGCCGGAGGTGTAGAGCACGGTGAGCACGTCGTCGGGGGCGACGGCCTTCCAGCGGGCGTCCACGGCGGCCGGGTCGGCGGCGAGCGCCTCGGCGCCGAGGGCGAGGAAGTCGGCCCAGCCGAGGAAGCGGTCGTCGCCGTCCGGGGCGCCCTCCAGCATGATGATCTTGCTCAGGCCGGGCAGCTCGCCCAGGATCGGCTCCCATCGGGCCAGCTCAGCGGGCCCGCCGAGCACGGCGATCTTGGCCGACACGTCCCTGCCCACGAACGCCACCTGGTCTGGGGCGAAGGTACCGTAGACGGAGCACGGGACCGCGCCCGCGTGGACCGCGCCCAGGTCGGCCAGCACGTGCTCGCTGCGGTTGACCATCATGAGAGCGACGGCGTCGCCCGGCCCGGCACCAAGGGCGGCGTAACCGGCCGCGATCTCAAGTACGCGCTGCCGCGCCTCGGCGTAGGTCAGCGTGGCCCAGCCACCCCCCGCGACGGGGTCGGAGTAGGCGGGGGCGTCGGGGTGCTCCTCGGCCACCTGCCTGAGCTGGCCGCACACGGTCCTTCCGGCGATCTCGCTCAGGATCGCGGCCCGCACGTCAACAACCCCGGCCATCGCCCGCCTCCACATGGGTGCCCTGCTGGATGAGTGGGATGCATCGCATCACACCGCACAACTCCGATCAAGACCCTGAAAGGAAGAAGAACGTGGACCCTTGCCCCGACGACTCATCTGGCCATCCCTCCTCCCAGAGCCCAGTGGGAGGAGCGGCCACGGCGACCCGATCGCCCGAGCGGGAGGAGACGTTCTTCGGCCATCCGCGCGGCCTCGCCACGCTGTTCGGCACCGAGATGTGGGAGCGCTTCAGCTACTACGGCATGCGCGCGATCCTGGTGCTGTTCCTGTCGGCGCCGGCGGTGCGCGGCGGGATGGGCCTGGCGGAGACGACGGCGGCGGCGGTCTACGGGGTCTACATCGCGTCGGTCTACCTCTTGGCGCTGGCAGGCGGCTGGATGGCCGACCGGTTGTTCGGCCCGCGCAGGACGGTCCTGTACGGCGCCGTAGTGATCATGTGCGGCCACATCAGCATGGCGGTCCCCGTGGGCGGGCCGTTCGTCTGGCTCGGCCTCGCCCTCATCGCGCTCGGCAGCGGCATGGTCAAGCCGAACATCGCCGCCCTGGCCGGGGAGCTCTACCGGCACGCGGACGACGCCCGCCGCGACGCGGGCTACACGATCTTCATCATGGGCATCAACCTGGGCGCCTTCGTCGGGATCATGGTGGTGCCGTGGCTGCAGCGCGGCGACCGGTGGCACCTGGCCTTCGGGGCGGCGGCGGTGGGCATGGCCGTCGGGCTGGTCACGTTCGTCCTGGGCCGGTCGAAGCTCGGGGGCGTCGGCGAGCAGCCCGACCACCGGCTCACTCCTGAGGAGCGGCGCCGCTTCACGATCGTCCTGTGCGTCACCATCGTCGTGGTGGCGGCGGCGCTGGCCGCGTGGGCGGCCACCGGCACGTTCACCATCGACCGGTTCGCCCTTGTGCTGGCGGTCGTGACGGCGGCGGTCCCCGTGGCGTACTTCGTCTTCCTCTTCACCGGCTCACACGAAATCACACCGCAGGAGCGCGTCAGGCTCTACGCCTACCTGTGGCTCTTCCTCGCGGCGGCCGTGTTCTGGCTGGTGTACGACCAGTCGGGGAGCGCGCTGACGCTGTTCGCCCAGAAGAACACCGACCTGAACATCCTGGGCTTCGACATGCCCGCGGGCTGGGTGTCCAACGTCAACTCGATCGCGATCGTCATCCTGGCCCCCGCCTTCGCCGACCTGTTCCTCAAGGCGGGCGAGCGGATCAGCACGCCGCTCAAGTTCGCCGTGGCGCTGCTGCTCGTCGGGCTGAGCTTCGTGGTGATGTCGGTGGCGGCCCACGTGGCGTCGGGCGGCACGAGGGTGTCGGTCATGTGGCTCATCTCGGTGTACCTCATCCAGACCATCGGCGAGTTGTTCCTCAGCCCCACCGGTCTCTCGGTGACCAACAAGCTGGCGCCCCGGGCGTTCGAGAACCAGATGATGGGCGTGTGGTACCTCGCCATCTCCCTCGGCGACTCGATCGGCGGCCAGGCCTACCGGCTGACCAGCGTGGTGCCGATGCCGGTGTACTACCTGAGCCTCGCCCTCGTGGCCCTCCTCGCCGGCCTGGCACTGCTGGCGTCCATGCGGAGGCTCCGGGCGCTCATGCGAGACTGACGACCCGTGACTCCCCTCCTCGATCTCGCCGGGATCCTCGTCTTCGCTCTCTCGGGAGCGCTCCAAGGGGTCCGCAAGCGGCTGGACCTCGTCGGGATGGCGGTCCTGGCGTTCTTCACGGCGGTCGGCGGCGGCATCCTCCGGGATCTGTTCATCGGAGTGCAGCCCGCGGCGTTCCGCGATGTCGGCTACCTGCTCGTCCCCCTGGCGGCCACCGCGATCGCGTTCTTCTGGCATCCGCAGATAGAGCGGGCCATGCCCGGCGTACTGATCTTCGACGCGGCGGGGCTCGGCCTGTTCTGCGCGGTCGGCACCCACAAGGCGCTCAGTTACGGCCTCAGCGGGCCGCACGCGGTCTTCCTCGGCGTCCTCACCGCGGTCGGCGGCGGCATCCTCCGCGACGTCCTGTCCGGCGAGATGCCGAGCCTGCTCTACGACCGGCAGCTCTACGCGGTCCCGGCGATGCTCGGGTCGGCCGTGATGGCGACGCTCCACGGCTTCGGCGTGCGCGGGTTCGTCGCCACCCTGGCCTCCGCCGTGCTCGCCTTCGGCTTGCGGATCGTCGCCATGCGGTACGGCTGGCGGGCCCCGCTGGCCCGGGGGGTCACAGAGCCGGGGTGACCTCCACAGAGCCGGGCGACCTTCACAGCGTCGAGGTGACCTTCAAAGCGTCGGCGTGAGCGCCTCGCGGGGGCGGTAGCCGTACGGGGCGGCAGAGCCCGCGATGCGGCGGACCGCCTCCTCCAGGATCTGCGCCGGCTGGGTGAACGGCAGCCGCAGGTAGCGTTCGAGCGTCCCCTCGACACCGAACCACGGGCCGGGGGCGAGCCGTACGCCGCGGGTGGCGGCCGCCTCGGCCACGGCGCTCGCCACGGGAGCGTCCAGCCGCACCCACAACGAGCCGCCGCCCGGCGGCGTCGTGAAGGTCCACGCGGGCAGCTCCTCGCGCAGCGCCGCGACGAGGGCCGAGCGTGACGCGCCGAGCGCACGGCGGCGCTCCGCCCGGGTCTCCTCGATCCGCCCGAACAGGTGCGCCACGACGAGCTGCTCGAAGACCGGGCTGGCGATGTCCACGGCCGCCCGCAGCATCGCGAGGCGGCGGACCAGCGCGGCGGTGCCCCTGACCCAGCCGATTCGCAGGCCGCCCCACCACAGCTTGGACGCCGACCCGATGCCGACCACCCGCCCGTCGGTGTCGAAGGAGGCGAGCGGCGCGGGCGAGCCGACGTCGTCGAGGGCCAGCTCAGCCCAGGTCTCGTCGGCCAGCAGGGTGGTGTCGTACCGCCGGGCGGCCGCCACGAGTTCCGCCCGGTCCTCGTCGCCCATGAGGTGGCCGGTCGGATTGTGGAAGTCGGGGATGACGTAGGCCAGCCTCGCCGCCGACTGCCGCATCGCGCAGGTCACCAGGTCGAGGTGCCAGCCGTCCTCGGGGATGCCGACCGGCACCAGGCGGGCGCCGCGCATCCGCGCGACGTCGATCGCGTGCGGGTACGTCGGCGACTCCACGAGCACCGGGTCTCCCGGCCCGGCGAACAGGGTCATCAGCAGGTGGATGGCCTGCTGGGCGCCGGTGGTGACGATGATCTGGTCGGGCCGGGTGGGCAGGCCGCGCTCGCGGTATCTCCGGGCGATGGCCTCCCGGAGCACCGGCAGCCCGATGGGGTCGTAGCCCATGCCCAGCGCGTACCGGTGGTAGCCCCGCCCGGCCTCGGCGATCGCCTCGCCGAGGAGCGCGGGCGCGGGCGGCGCGGCGGTGTGCAGCGGGAGCAGGCCGTCGTGGTCGGGGCTGATCCACGGGTTGTCGGCCCCGAGCGCGGCCGGGTCCGGCAGGGCGGTCCAGCTCCCCGACCCCTGGCGGCTCTCCAGGTAGCCCTGCTCGCGCAGCCGGTCGTAGGCGGTGGTCACGGTCGTCCGGCTGACTCCCAGGGCCTCGGCGAGGTGGCGTTCGGCCGGGACCCGCACCCTGACGGCCAGCCGCCCGTCCAGGATCAGGCCGCGCACGGCTTCGGCCAGGGCCTTGTAGTAGGGCCGGGCGTCCGGCGGGACCTCCAGGAGGCGGGCCAGCTGCGGCGCACTAAGATACCGGTCCATAAGGCCACTTTCCCGTATTGGCTCTTTATTTACAAGTAAATGGCCCGAAAGATGGAAACCACTATGAGTGAGCTTTCGCTGCCCCGGTTTGGTTCCCTTTCGTCTCGGCTTCTGCGTCTCTACATCGGTCTCACCGCGTACGGCACCGGGATCGGGCTGCTCGTCCAGTCCGGCCTCGGCCTCGACCCCTGGGAGGTCTTCCATCAGGGCCTGTCGGTCCGGACGGGCTGGTCGATGGGGGTGTGCATCAACCTCGTCGGCGCCCTCGTCCTGCTCCTGTGGATCCCGCTGCGCCAGCGGCCCGGGCTCGGCACGATCAGCAACGTCGTGCTGGTGGGCACCTTCGCCGACCTCGTGATGTGGCTGGTCCCCGAGCCGGGGCAATGGGCGGCGAAGTGGGCCTTCCTGCTGGGCGGCATCGTCTGCATAGCGGCCGCCTCCGGCCTCTACATCAACGCCGGCTTCGGCCCCGGGCCACGGGACGGCCTGATGACCGGCCTCGCCCGTCTGGGCCTGTCGATCCGGCTGGGCCGTACGCTCGTCGAGCTCACCGTGCTCGGCGCGGGCTGGCTGCTCGGCGGCACCGTCGGCGTGGGGACGGTCGTCTTCGCCGTCACCATCGGCCCCCTGACCCAGCTCTTCATGAAGGTGTTCCGCGCTCCCGGATAGACCCGCCGGGTAGCGTGGCGCCCATGCGGATCGAGGACTACGCCCTCATCGGGGACATGCAGTCGGCCGCCCTGGTCGGCCGCGACGGCTCCGTCGACTGGCTCTGCCTGCCCCGGTTCGACTCCCCGTCGTGCTTCGCCCGCCTGCTCGGGGACGAGTCCAACGGCTTCTGGCGGCTCGCCCCTTCGGGCGCGGAGTTCGCCACCCGGCGCGCCTACATCGAGGACACCCTGATCCTGGAGACCGTGTGGGAGACGCCCACGGGCGCGGTCAAGGTCACCGACTTCATGTCGCCGCGCCACACCAGCCCCGACCTGATCCGGATCGTGGAGGGCCTGACGGGGACCGTCGAGATGACCGCCGAGATCCGCATCCGCTTCGACTACGGCCGGATCGTCCCGTGGGTCCGCCGCGCCGACGGCGATCTGCACGCCATCGGCGGCCCCGACTCGGTCTGGCTCCGCACCGGCGTCCGGCTGAAGGGCGGCGGCTACCGGCACACCGGCACGTTCACCGTGTCGGCCGGGGAGCGCGAGACCTTCGTGTTCACCTGGCACCCGTCGCACCAGCCGCCGCCGGAGCCCGTCGACCCGCTCGCGCAGCTCGGCGAGACCCGGCTGATGTGGGAGGAGTGGGTCTCCCGCTGCAGCTACAACGGACCCTGGCGGGACGCCGTCGTCCGCTCGCTCATCACGCTCAAGGCCCTCACCTACAGCCCCACGGGCGGCATCGTCGCCGCCCCCACCACGTCGCTGCCCGAAAACCTCGGCGGCGTCCGCAACTGGGACTACCGTTTCTGCTGGCTGCGCGACGCCGCGATGACGCTCGACGCGCTGACCCTGTCCGGGTACGTCGAGGAGGCCGGCGCCTGGCGTTCGTGGCTCCTCCGGGCCATCGCGGGCCGCCCCGAGGACCTGCAGGTCATGTACGGCGTGGCGGGCGAACGGCGGCTTCCCGAGCTCACGCTCGACTGGCTGCCCGGTTACGAGAACTCCCGGCCCGTGCGGATCGGGAACGGCGCGGCCGGCCAGCTCCAGCTCGACGTCTACGGCGAGGTGATCAGCGCCCTCTACCAGGCCCGCAAGCAGGGGATGCCGCCCGACGACCACGCGTGGGCCATGGTCCGGAGGCTCATGGAGTTCCTGGAGTCCAACTGGGACAAGCCCGACGAGGGCCTGTGGGAGGTCAGGGGCCCCCGGCGGCACTTCGTGCACTCCAAGGTCATGGCCTGGGTCGCGGCCGACCGGGTCGTCCGCGTGGTCGAGGAGCTGGGCCGTACGGGCCCCGTCGACCGCTGGAAAGCCCTGCGGGACCGGATCCACGCCGAGGTCTGCGACAAGGGCTTCGACCCCGAGCGCGGCACGTTCACCCAGTCGTACGGCTCCCGCGAACTGGACGCCGCGCTGCTGCTGATCCCCATCGTCGGGTTCCTGCCGCCCGAGGACCCCCGAGTGATCGGGACCATCGAGGCGATCGAGCGGGAGCTGATGACTGACGGCTTCGTGCTCCGCTACCCGGTCGCCGAGGACAACGACGTCGACGGGCTGCCGGGCGCCGAGGGCGCCTTCGTGGCCTGCAGCTTCTGGCTCGCCGAGGCCCGGGCCCTGGTGGGCCGCAAGGACGAGGCCATGGAGCTGTTCGAGCGGTTGCTGGCCGTCCGCAACGACGTCGGCCTGCTCGCCGAGGAGTACGACCCCGGCTGCGGGCGCCAGCTGGGGAACTTCCCGCAGGCGTTCAGTCACATCCACCTGATCCGCACGGCCCTGGCGCTCGGCTAACAGGCTCGGTCCGCCGGGTCAGCCGGCCGGGCTCGGTTGGCCGGCGCTCAGTTGGCCGGGCCGGCGATCCGCGCCAGCAGGCGGGCGAACTCCGGCGGCGGCGCCACGACGAGGCGGGTCTGCCCGTCGTGGGCGACCAGGTCGGCCTGGATGCGGGTCAGCCGGTCCCGGTGCCACCAGTAGACGTGCGGGCTCAGCCCCTCGTCCCGGCTGTCGAACTCCCGCTGGGCGAACATCCGCAACCGCTCGATGGCCCGCACCACCCCGATGCCCGCCACGGGGTGCAGGGCGGCCATCCGGCGCTGCGGAAGCGCGACCAGCATGCCGTCCGGCGGCACGAGCATGTGATCGGAGAGCCGGCGCAGGTGCGCGGCCGCGCTCGGGGCCGTCAGCAGGGAGACGCCGGTCCCCCCGAGATCGAGCCGCGACACGACCGGCCGCTCGTCGGCCAGCGCGTTGTCCACCGCCACGTCGAGCGCCTCACCCGGAGGGATCGGCCAGCAGAAGGCCTCCTCCGGACGGACCGGCCGGGTGCCGATGGTCAGCACCTCGATCAGGTCGGCGCTCAGGTGCCGGCCGATGATCCGGGACGGGTCCGGGATCGCCGGGTCGTCGGCTGTGTGGACCCTCGTGCGCAGCAACGGCCGGATCGGCGTGAGGTTGCAGGCGTCGAACGGCTCGCCGGACACGGCGTGGGCCAGGTGCTCGGAGACCAGCATCGGCCAGTCCTCGCGGGAGCGGCGGCCGGCCTCCCGGCGAAGCCCGACGAGGTTGACCACCCGGCCCGGTGCTTCCGGCGCCCGCGCCCCCGTCGACTCCGCGTCCCCCGTCTCCGGCTCGGGTGAGGCCAGGGTCAGGGACGTGCCGTCAGAGGCGAAGCCGCAGGCGAACCCCATCGTCTCGGCGACGAGGGCGAGAAGCGAGTCAAGGTCGACGTCCTCGATGGACTTCGATGCGGGAGGACTGGGCTGCGTTCGGCCGAGCAGTCGCCGCAAGAGTCGCAATGCACCATCCCTCCGCCTCTGCCCGGAGTTTCCAGGCGGGTTTCAGGCTGCCGTGTCCGGGTCGCGAAACATGCCAGACAGCGAGCACGATTCGGTATCAATGGCCCCATCTGTCTCCAGCCACACACTGAACTGTGGTGTGCCGTGGCCGATGGGGAGGCCCGCGATGATCGGCACACCCAGGGGCGCGAGCCGCTCGGCGAGCACCGGGAGCGGGTCGCCGCAGTCCACCCAGGAGCCCAGGGCGAAGCCCGCGGCGCCGTCGAAGCAGCCCGCCTGCAGGAGTTGCGTCAGCATCCGGTCGATCCGGTACGGCGCCTCGTCCACGTCCTCCAGCAGCACGATGCGGCCTTCGGCGCGGAAGGCGTGCGGCGTGCCGCAGAGTGAGGCGAGCATGGTCAGGTTGCCCCCAGCGACAGGCCCAATGACGGGCCCAGTGACAGGCTCCTCGGCCCGGCCTGGAACGAGCACCCGGTCGCCCGTGACCGCCCCGGCGGCCGCGCCGGCGAAGAGGCTGTCCCGCAGATGCCCGAAGGTCCGGGGTTCGGGTCCCCCGGGGTCGCTGATCGTGGCGCACGCCGGCATCGGCCCGAACAGCGTCGGCAGTCCGAGCCTCCGGGCGAACGCGAGGTGCAGCGCGGTGATGTCGCTGGAGCCGAGGAGGATCTTGGGGCCGGCCGCCTCCATCGCGTCCCAGTCGAGCAGGTCCAGCAGCCGCGTGGCCCCGTAGCCACCGCGGGCGCAGATCACGGCCGCCACCCGGGGGTCGCACCACGCCTCCTGGAGACCGGCGGCCCGGACGGAGTCGTTCCCCGCGAGGTAGCCGTCCCGGTCCGTCAGCCCGGCTCCGGGCACCACGTCGAGGCCCAGCCCGGTGAGGACCTCGATGCCGCGGGCGAGCCGTACGGGATCGACCGGGCCGGAGGGGGCCACGAGCGCGACGGTGTCCCCCGGCCGCAGACGCCGTGGGGGGCCGCCCACCGTTATCGAGGCGTCATCCCCCGGGCCCCCCGAGATGCGTTCGTTCACCCCCCAAAGGGTGTCAGACTTAGCCGTACCTATGCGACCTCCGACGCACATTCTCGTGGTCAACGGCGTGAAGGTCCGTCAGCCGGTGTTCGTGATGGGCGCACCGCACTCCGGCGCGGACCTCCTGGGCCGTGCCCTCAAGCGCTCCCCCGGGTTCCACGTGACGATGGGCCGGGCCCCCGTGGCCCGGGTCGTGTACGCCTTCGCCAGGAGGCCGTCGATCGCGCGCAGCGGCGGCGCGCCGAGCGTGATCCGCGATGTGCTGGCCGAGGCGTGGCAGGTCGTCCCCGGAGCCTGCGCGGAGTGCACCGCGACCTGCCGCGAGGCGGGCGGGATCGTCGGCTCCGGCCCCTGCGTGGGCGCCGGGACGCTCGCCCGGTTCGGCGACGCCGGCCCCGACCTGCTCTACAGCGCGCCCGTGCTGCTACGGGCCTTCCCCGACGCCCGGCTGATCCAGATCATCCGGGACGGTCGTGACGTGGTCGCCGACATGCTGGCCGACCCCACCTGCATGGCCTGGTTCAAACCGCACATGCTGAGCGAGGACGCCGAGTTCCCCAACCCGTTCCTCGGTGTGAGCTCCGCCGGCCACCGCGGCCGCTGGAACGACATGGCCCCCGCCGGGAAGTGCGCCCTGCGCTGGCGCGGCGCCGTACGGCTCAGCGCGACACTCCGCCGGGAGCTGCCGGCCGAGCAGTTGCTGACGCTGCGCTATGAGGACATGCTGGCCGCGCCCGGCGAGGCGATCGACTCCGTGTCGTCCTTCCTGGAGACCAAGATCTCCACCATCGCCCTGTACGGCACCGCCGCCCCGAAGCCGGGCGGCTGGCGCAAGCGGCTGACCCCGGCCGACGCCGAGCTCGTGGAGAAGGTCGGGCGCGAGGAGCTCAGGCGTCTCGGCTACCGGTGAGATCCGGGCTGGCAGTGGCATCCGGGCTGCCCGCGGTGAACTGGGTCCGGTAGAGCTCTGCGTAGGCGCCGCTCCGCTGGAGCAGCTCCTCGTGCCCGCCGCGCTCCACGACCTGCCCGTCGTCGATCACCAGGATCGTGTCGGCCTCGCGGATGGTGGAAAGGCGGTGGGCGATCACCAGCGAGGTCCGCCCGCGCAGGGCGGTCTTCAGCGCCTGCTGCACCGCGGCCTCGGACTCGGAGTCGAGGTGGGCCGTGGCCTCGTCGAGCACCACGACCTGCGGCGCCTTCAGCAGCAGCCGGGCCAGCGCGATCCGCTGCTTCTCCCCTCCCGACAGCCGGTAGCCGCGGTCGCCCACCACCGTCTCGAGCCCCTCCGGCAGGTTCTTGACCAGGTCGGCGATCTGGGCCGCGCGCAGCGCCTCCCAGACCTCCTCGTCACTCGCCTCCGGCCGGGCGTAACGAAGGTTGGCGCCGATCGTGTCGTGGAAGAGGTGGGCGTCCTGCATGACCACGCCGACGGTGTCCCTGATGCTCGCGAGGGTGGCGTCGCGGACGTCCGTGCCGTTGACGCGGACGGCCCCCTCGTTGACGTCGTAGAGGCGGGAGACGAGCGAGGTGATGGTGGTCTTGCCCGCCCCGGAGTGCCCGACCAGGGCGACCATCTCCCCCGGCCGCGCGGTGAAGGTCACGCCCTTCAGGACCTCCTGCGAGGGGCCGGTGTCCGGCCGGGCCACCGACTCCAGGGAGGCCAGCGACACCTCGGCCGCCGCCGGGTAGCGGAAGCGGACGTCGTCGAACTCGATCGTCACGGGGCCGCCCGGGATGGGCCCGGCGCCGGGCCGCTCGGCGACCATCGGCTTGAGGTCGAGCACCTCGAAGACGCGGTCGAAGCTCACGAGGGCGGTCATCACGTCCACGTGGACGTTGGACAGGCTGGTCAGCGGGCCGTACAGGCGCATGAGCAGCGACGAGAGGGCCACCAGCGTGCCGAGGGCGAAGGCGCCGGACACGGCCAGCACGCCGCCGAAGCCGTAGACGAGCGCGGTGGCCAGCGCGGCGACCAGGGCCAGCGCGATCCGGAAGACCGCGCCGTACATCGCGACCGTGACGCCGACGTCGCGCACCCGCCCCGCCCGCTCCCCGAAGTGGACCGCCTCGTCCTCCGGCCTGCCGTACAGCTTGGCGACCATGGCCCCGGCCACGTTGAAACGCTCGGTCATCACCGAGCTCATCTCGGCGTCGAGCTGCATCTGCTCGCGGGTGAGCGCGGACATGCGGCGCCCCACCCACTTCGCCGGGAAGATGAAGATCGGCAGCAGCACCAGCGCGACCAGTGTGATCTGCCACGACAGCACGAGCATGGCCACGAGCACCATGACCAGGCTCACCACGTTGGAGACCACCGAGGACAGCGTGCTCGTGAGCGCGCGCTGCGCCCCGATGACGTCGCTGTTGAGCCGGGAGACCAGCGCGCCCGTCTGCGCCCGCATGAAGAAGGCGACCGGCATGCGCTGGACGTGGTCGAACACCTCGGTGCGCAGGTTGTAGATCAGCCCCTCTCCGATCCGCGCGGAGAACCAGCGCTGCACCAGCCCGAGCCCGGCGTCGCCCAGGGCCAGGGCGCCGATCGCGAGGGCCAGCCACAGCACCACATCGGTCCGTCTCGGGATGATGCCGTCGTTGATGATCGCCCTGATCAGCAGCGGGTTGGCGATCACGATGACCGCGTCGACCACGACCAGCGCGAGGAAACCCGCGATCTGCTTCTTGAACGGCCGGGCGTATCCGGCGATGCGCTTCACCGTCCCCGGCGCGATCCGCTCCTTCGTCACAGAGCTGTCGCGCCGGAGCGACCGCATCACCTGAGGCCCGTAGCCCCCGCCCATCATCGCCATATACCGTTCATCCTCCCGCCTGTGAAGCATCGGGAGGATATCCCCGATTCCTCCTGAGCCTCAGCTGGAAGCGAACAGCGTCCGCAGCCGCACCGCCTGCTCGGCGCGCTCGGCGGCGGCCTGCTCCTCCAGCGTCCTTTCGGCCGCACCCTGGAGCAGCCGCTTGGTCGCGGCCGCCGCGTTCCGGTCGGTGCCGAGCAGGGCCGCCGCCAGGTCCGCCACGGCCTGGGCCAGCTCGCCCGGCGGCACCGCGACCTCGGCCAGGCCGAGTTGGAGCGCTTCGGCCGCGCCCACGGTGCGCGCGGTCAGGCAAATCTCGATCGCCCGGGGAACCCCCACGAGTTCCACGAGCGGCTTGGTGCCCGTCAGGTCCGGAACCAGCCCGAGGGCGGGCTCCTTCATGCAGAACTTGACGTCGTCGCCGACGACACGGAGATCACACGCGAGGGCCAGCTGGAACCCCGCGCCGATCGCGTGGCCCTGGACCGCCGCGATGGACACGATGTCGGGCCGGCGCAGCCACAGGAAGCCCCGCTGGGCCTCGGCGATCGACCTCTCCAGAGCCGTGTCGTCGAGCCCGGCGTAGCTCGCGAACGAGCCCTGCCCGGGCACTCCGTCGGGTGTGAACATGCGCAGATCGATGCCCGCTGAGAAGGACGGCCCCTCACCTCGGATCACGACCACTCGTACCTGGTCCGGCAGGTTCTCCCCGATCCGGGCCAGCGCCGACCAGGTGGCGAACGTCTGAGCGTTCCGCCGGTCCGGCCGGTCCAGAGTGATTGTCGCGATCTCGCCGCCCACCTCGAAGCGCAGCCCGATCTCGGCCAGTTCGGCCGCTGAGATCGTCTCCGTGTCCGAGGGGTCGCTCACCGCCTGGGCTTGCTTCCCACTCCCCCCAAATGCCGCTTCCGCCATCGCCTGCTCCTGCGTCCGGTCGAGGTCGCGTCGCCTCGCACGGCCGGTCCGGTGCGGCGTCCCGTCCGTGCACGGCTCGCGATCCCCATTGTCCTGCGGTCGCGCCCGAGCCTACCGAACGAAATTCGGATGGGTCGGACGCGACCGCTCCGTCCACGGGAACGAGCGGCTGCGGTCGCGCGTTGTGAGGCGGATCTCTAGCGCTTGGACTTGCCCCGGGTCGCCCCGCCGCGCCCGCGCAGAGTCACGCCGGACTCGCTGAGGATGCGGTGGATGAACCCGTATGACCGGCCGGTGGAAGCCGCTAGGGCGCGGATGCTCTCACCCGCGGAATAGCGCTTCTTGAGATCGCTGGCCAGTTTTTCACGGTCGGCCCCGGTCACCCGGGTGCCCTTCTTCAGAGTCTCGGCCACGAGTACCTCCTGTAGTGCCAGACTTCCGCAGCGTTACTTACGCCATGATCAGTCATTTCGGCTGGATCGGCTACCTACTCCGCGGGAAAAGATCCCTACCCGCTCAAATTAAGATCAGGCGAGTGCCACAAGATCGGAAAATTCGTCGCTCCAGGCGTCCTCGACTCCGTCTGGCAGCAAGATGACCCTATCGGGCCGTAGCGCCTCAACTGCGCCCTCATCATGAGTGACCAGCACAATCGCGCCCGTATAGGAGCTGAGCGCGGACAGGACCTGGTCTCTGGACGCCGGATCCAGGTTGTTCGTCGGCTCGTCGAGCAGGAGCACGTTGGCGCTCGACAGGACCAGCGTCGCGAGGGCCAGCCGGGTCTTCTCGCCTCCCGAGAGCACCCCGGCCGGCTTCTCCACGTCGTCTCCGGTGAACAGGAACGATCCGAGGACCTTGCGCAGGTCGACGTCCGCCAGATCGGGACCGGCCGAGCGCATGTTCTCCAGGACCGTGCGGTCCGGGTCGAGCGTCTCGTGCTCCTGCGCGTAGTAGCCGAGCTTCAGGCCGTGACCGGGCCTGACCTCGCCCGTGTCGGGCGTCTCCAGGCCACCCAGGAGGCGCAGGAGCGTGGTCTTGCCCGCGCCGTTGAGGCCCAGGATGACCACTCGCGAGCCACGATCCACGGCCGCGTCGACGTCGGTGAAGACCTCCAGCGAGCCGTACGACTTGGACAGGCCCTGCGCCGTGAGGGGGGTCCGCCCGCAGGGCGCGGGGTCGGGGAAGCGGAGCTTGGCGACCCTGTCGGAGCGCCGCTCGCCCTCCACGCCCGCGAGCATGCGTTTGGCCCGGCGCTCCATGTCCTGCGCGGCCTTGGCCTTCGTGGCCTTGGCGCGCATGCGGTCGGCCTGCGAGAGCAGCACGGACGCCTGCTTCTCCGCGTTGGCCCGCTCGCGCTTGCGGCGCTTCTCGTCCGTCTCCCGCTGCGCCAGGTAGGCCTTCCAGCCGACATTGTAGGTGTCGATCACGCACCGGTTCGCGTCGAGGTGCAGAACGCGGTTTACCGTCGCATCAAGAAGGTTGACGTCATGGCTGATGATCACCAAGCCGCCTTGGTGGGATCGCAAAAAATCACGAAGCCACCCGATTGAGTCCGCATCGAGGTGGTTTGTCGGCTCGTCAAGCAGGAGAGTCTCCGCCCCGCTGAACAGAATCCGGGCCAGCTCGACCCGGCGGCGCTGCCCTCCGGAGAGGGTCTGGAGCTGCTGTCCGAGCACCCGGTCGGGCAGCCCGAGGCTTGACGCGATCGACGCCGCCTCCGCCTCCGCCGCGTAGCCGCCGAGGACGTGCAGCCGGTCTTCCAGCCGCCCATAGGCGCGCACGGCCTTGTCCCGGACCCGGGGGTCGTCGGCGGCCATGCCGAGCTCGGCCTCGCGGAGCTCGCGGAGCACCTCGTCGAGCCCGCGCGCGGACAGGATGCGGTCGCGGGCGAGCACGCTCATGTCGCCGGTGCGCGGATCCTGCGGCAGGTAGCCGACACTGCCGGTGATCGTCACCGTGCCACCGGCGGGGATTCCCTCACCGGCGAGGACCTTGGTGAGCGTGGTCTTGCCCGCACCGTTCCGGCCGACCAGGCCGATCTTGTCACCCGGGTTGACCCGGAACGAGGCGCTCTCGATGAGCAGCCGGGATCCGGCGCGCAGTTCGACGTCAGTAGCTATGATCATGATGAAGGGGACACTCCCGGGAAGTGGTGGAGGACAGGATCGGCGAGGAGTCGATCAGTCGGGAGTGCGCATACCCGCCATTGTAGGGCCACGACAGGCCCCCCGATCTGGACCGCTCATCTGCCGGCGGTCCGCGTCACCTCCGAGGGTCTCCGCGGCGTGACGGGCGGAGATCATACCTCCGGGTCGATGACGCGGATCCGGACCGCGCGGAACTGCGCGGAAGCGCCTTCCAGCACGGCCAGCCGGGGGTCGGGAACCGTGAGGAAGGGTCCGCCCTCCAGGGCGAACACCGGCGCGAGGCGCCTGTCCTCGCGCAACTCGTCGATCGCCCGCCTGTCGCCTCCCAGGACGACCGCCTCCAGCTCCGCCGCGCGGGGAGCGAGCACCCGGGCGGCCACGTCGGCCGCCGCGCGCATCGCCTCCGACGACTGCTTCTCCCTGCGCCTGGCGAACCGCTGCTGCGACCAGCCGCCCGCCGCGCTGCGGCCGTGGACCAGCCGCGACCCGACCTTGGACACCACCAGCCGCTCCCCCTCGAACACCCCGGCCGCGTAGCCGCCGAGCCGTACGAGAAGGACCCCCACCCGGCGGCTCCGGCACGCATGGGCCACGAGGGCCGCCACGGGCGACGTATCGCCGGGAAAGGACAGGGGTGGGAAGGACACGTGGCATTCGGCGACCGCGCCGTCGGCGGCGGCCAGCCGTACGACTTCGGGGGTCGCCGCGACCTCGACGGCGCCGTGCCGTTCGGCGAACCCGCGCGCCCATCCCGAGAGCCGCTCGGGGGACACCGCCACCCATCTACCGCCGCCCGCCGCCGGCCGTGCCGTCATGGCAGGTGAGATTACCCTGGCGGCGGCCCGCGCCGGTTCTCCCGGATCCATGCTCAACAGATGGGGAAATGTCGGTGAATTTAGGCCGGCGTGGCCGGTGTGCCGGGTGGGAAGGGCGCACAATTTCAATCGTGTCGGCCCCCTCCTCTCCGGCGGTGCCCGTTGTGACCCCACCTCAAGCGACCGCTCCCGGCGTCCCGGGATTCAGCGACTTCGCCGCGATCCCTTCCGGGGACTTCGCCGCGATCCCCTCCGGACCCCCGAGCAGGCGTGACCGTTCCGGCAGCCCGCTGTTCCTGCCGGTCGTCGACCTCGACACCGGAGGCGTCGTCGCCGTCGAGGTGATCGCCCCCGGCGTGCCGGACGATCCGCGGCCGGGTGTGGACGGGACGGTCAACGGTGTCCTCGCCGCCTCGCGCGAGGAGGCGCTGCTTCCGCTCGTGCTGCCCATCCCGGCGTCGGCCGTGACCTACGGCTCGGCCGGGCTCGCGCCGCTTCACGAGGCGCTGCGCGCGTCCAACCGCCGCCCGCGCGAGGTCATCCTCATGATCGAGGGGGACATCTCCCCCCGTGACCGGGCCGCGCTGCTGTCCGGCATCGACGGCCTCCGGGCCGTGGGCTACCTCATCGCGTTCGGCGGCCTCGGCACCGCGTATCTCCCTCTCGACCTGCTCGCGGACGCCTCGCCGTACGTCCTGGTCATCTCGCCTGACGTGGTCGAGCGGGTGCCGCGCGACCCGCGCCGCAGCGGGCTGGCGGAGTCGCTGGTGAGCCTCGCGCGCGGCATCGGCGCCCACCTGCTCGCACCCGGCCTGCGGGACGAGAGCCAGCTCGCGGCGGTGCGCGGCTGGGGCATCAGACTCGCTCAGGGGCCGCTGCTCGCCCCGCTCGACTGGAAGCCGTCGCACGGCCACGGCCGGGTCCACGTGCCGCTGCCGGTGCCCGAGACCACGCCGATCGACGCAATGCTGGGGCCCCGGGTCCAGGAGTTCCTCCTGCCCGCCGTGACTCTGCCCATGGAGGCCACGGCGGAGGAGGTGGTCTCCGTGCTCAGCGCCGAGCCGTCGATCACCAGCGTGGTCCTCGTGGACGAGTACCAGCGGCCGCGCGGCAGCATCGACCGCAGCCGTTTCCTGCTGTTCATGGCGGGGGCGTACGGCCACGCGCTGCACGCCAGGAAGCCCGCCGGACGTCTGGCCGACACGGCGAGGGTCGTGCCGAAGACGACCCCGGCGATTGCCGCCATGCAGGTGGCGGGGCGCGACAACACCCGCGTCTACGACGATCTCGTGGTCGTCGACGAGGTCGGCCGGTGCATGGGCGTCGTCCGTGTCAGCGACCTGATCCGCCACGTCGCCAACCTCCAGCACACCCGCTGACCCCCTCCCTCGGCCGTGATCATGCACAAGTTCCCATGACGCCTCGCCACCTGCGGCCCCACAGTCCGTGATCATGCACGTGTTCCGCCTCAACGCCTTCCGCCTGCGGCTGCGCGGTTCGTGATCATGCACGCGGGGGGCCGCCCGCTGGGGGGACCGCCGGCTTTCCGAGGGCGACTGTCAGAGCCAGCCCTGGGCCTGGGCCCTCTGCACCGCTTCGATCCGGTTGCGAGCGGCGGTCTTCTGGATGGCCGAGGACAGGTAGTTGCGGACCGTGCCCTCGGACAGATGCAGCCGCCTGGCGATGTCGCTGATGGTCGAGCCGTCCACGGCGGCGGCCAGCACATCCCGTTCACGGGCGGACAGCGGGTTCGGACCGGCGCTGAGAGCGGCCGCCGCGAGCCCGGGGTCGATGACGCGCTCCCCGGCCAGCACACGCCGGATCGCGGCGGCCAGTTCCCGGGCCGGGCTGTCCTTCACCAGGAACGCCGCCGCCCCGGCCTCCATGGCCCGCCGCAGGTAGCCCGGCCGCCCGAACGTGGTCAGGATCATCACCTGGCAGTCCGGCAACCGCCGGCGGATCTCCCCGGCGGCGGTGATGCCGTCCATCCCGGGCATCTCGATGTCCAGGAGGGCGATGTCGGGCTTCGTCGTGACGGCCACGGCGACGGCCTCGTCTCCGGTGGCCGCCTCGCCCACGACCTCGATGTCGGGCTCCAGGCCCAGCAGGGAGGCGAGCGCTCCCCTGATCATGCTCTGGTCCTCTGCCAGCATCACCCGGATCACGGGGCTCAACCTATCCGTCCTCACGCCGTTCGTCGCCGTGCCGCCCGTCGTCATACGGCTGCCTGATCGGGCTTCCGCTCGACGGGCCGGCGTGGGACCACCACCCGCAGGCGGAAGCCGGCCGGCATCGGGGCGGCCTCGACCGATCCTCCGGCCGTGCCGACCCGCTCGGTGAGACCGGTGAGACCGCTGCCCGGCTGGTACGGCCCGGCCTTGCCGTTGTCGGCGACCTCCAGCACGGCGCCGGCCTCGCCGTACGTCAGGTTGATCTCGCAGCGGGTGGCGCGCGCGTGCCGTATGACGTTGGTGGCCGCCTCGCGCACCGCCCAGCCGAACAGGCCGTCGAGGTCGTCGGGGAGCGGGGTTCCGGCGGTGCGCACGGTCACCTCGACCCCGGCGGCTGCCAGCGCGGCCCGGGCGCCGTCGATCTCGTCGGTCAGGGACCGCTGGCGGTATCCAGTGACGGCTTCGCGCACCTCTACCAGGGCCTGCCTCGCCACGGACTCGATGTCGGCCACCTCCTGGGCCGCCCGCTCGGAGCCCTGCTCGGCCAGCCGCCGGGCCAGCTCGCTCTTCAGGACGATCAGCGACAGGCTGTGGCCGAGGAGGTCGTGCAGGTCCCGGGCGATCCGCAGGCGTTCCTCGTTGGCGGCCAGCCTGGCGACCTCGCTCTGCGCGTTCCGGAGCTTGACGATCAGCACGCGGGTGTTCCGGACGCTCACGAACAGGACCCCGAGCGTGACCACCTGGAGGAGCAGCATGGATATCGCGCCGCCGTCGGCGTTCGTCACCTGCCCGTCGATGAGCACGATCGCGGCCATGCCGCCGATGCCGGCCAACGCGCCCCGTGGAGGCAGCGCCATCGCGTAGACCACGGTCGTATAGATCGGCAGGGCCAGCCATCCGCCGCTGAAGAGCAGGGGATAGACGGCCGCCATGACGGTGGTGAGGCCGAGCAGGGGGAGGGTCCATCTGCTCTTCTCCTCGTACCCACGAGGGCTCAGTACGGTCAAGACGTAGGTCACCACGAAACTCGCCAGTGCGACGGACTGCCACACGGCCGCGGACCCGGTCACCTTGCCGCCGACGATGTCCGAGATCGGGTAGAACAGGTACACCAGGCCGAACGACATGCCGACCAGGCGGCGCCAGCGGTTGAGTTTGTCGTCCATCCCGCCGAAGGTGAAGATGCGAGCCAGCCGGCTCATCCTGCCTCCCTGCCCTGCTCCGCCTCGCCGTACTCCGCCCTGCCGGGTCCCATCGTGCCCGCCCCCTTGCCGGGTCCCGCCATGCCGTGTCTCGCCCCTCGGCTCGGTACAGTCGCTCGCCCGGGCCCGCTCTGCCGTACGGCTCGCCGGCTCGCTAGGCCCGGACCGTGGCGCGGCGGTAGGCGACCACCGCGAGCGCGCCGAGGACGACGCCCCAGCCGAGGACGCCGAGGACGGAGGAGAGCTGCGGCGCCTCCCCCGCGACGATCCGCCACCCGATGCTGGCGTAATCGTAGGACGGCAGCGCCCGCGCGATCGACCGCATCGTGGCCGGCATGATCTCCAACGGGAACCAGAGCCCTCCCAGCAAGGCCAGCCCGAACATGCCGACCATGGCGGCCGGCTGCGCGGTGTCGGGCGGCAGAAGCGAGCCGATGATCAGTCCGAGCGCCACGAACGGGATCGTCCCGATCCACATCGCCCCGATCAGCCCGGCCCACTCCCCCACGGAAAGCGACACATGCTGGGTGAGCACGGCGGCCAGGCACACGAGCAGCAGCGACGGCAGCACGAGGAGCAGCGACGCGACCAGCTTGGTGACGATGATCGCCCAGCCGGAGAGCGGGGTGATCTGGAGCTGCCGCAGCCAGCCGCTCTGCCGCTCCTGCGCCCACGGCACCGCGCTGGACATCATCGACGACGCCAGCGCGCCGTACGCGGCCATGGACACCATGAGGATCACGCTGCCCTTGAGCCCTGTGGTCTTGTCGACCTGCGAACCCCAGAGGTTGGAGTAGAGGAGGTAGAACCCGACGGGGAAGGCGACCACGAAGATGACGTAGCGCTTGTTGCGGAACATCCGCAGCATTTCGATCTTTATGTAGTGCGGCATGGTCAGGCCTCCTTGGTCAAGGCGAGGAAGGCGTCCTCCAGGTCGGCCCCGTGGAGCTGGAGATCGCGGATGTCGAGAGTCGTCTTGCGGTAGAGCCCGTCGACCGTGGCGTCGGGGTCACTGGTCCTGAGCGTGACCCTGCCCGAATGGATTTCGACCGCGGTGGTCCCTGGCAGCGCGTCCAGTCCCGCGGCGGACTGCCCCCCGAGAGAGAAGCTCACCGCGTGCCCGGCCACTCCGGCCTTGATCTCCGCGGCGGTGCCGTCCGCTACGATTCGGCCGCGGGCGACCACAATGACCCGGTCGGAGTTCTCATCGGCCTCTTCCAGGTAGTGCGTGGCGAACAAGATCGTGCGGCCCCCTGCCGCGTACGCCCGCATGTTGTCCCAGAAGGCGCGGCGCGACTCGACGTCCATGGCGGCCGTCGGCTCGTCCAGCAGCAGGAGCTTGGGCGCGCCGGCGATGGCCAGCGCGAAACGGACCCGCTGGGTCTGGCCGCCCGACAGCTTGTCGGCCCGCCGCTTGGCGAGGTCCGTCAGGTCCGCCATCCGCAGGATGTCGTCCAGGGGCAGCGGGTTCGGGTACAGGCGGCGGATGAACTCGACCGTCTCCGTGACGGTCAGCTCGGGGATCAGCGCGCCTTCCTGGAGCATCGCGCCGATGTCCCCCCGGGCGACCGCCCCACTCGGGCTGTCGCCGAAGACCCGGATCTCGCCGCTGGTCGGGCGGAGAAGGCCCAGCAGCATGTTGATCGAGGTCGACTTTCCCGCCCCGTTGGGCCCGAGAAGGGCGACCGTACGTCCCACGGGCACCTCCAGGGTGAGCCCGTCGACCGCGAGCACGTCTCCATAGCTCTTGGTCACGTCGTTGAAGGCGATGGCGTTCATGGGCTCAACGGTAGGAGCCGGCACCGTAAAGCTTTAGTGGCGAGCCTCCGGCCTTCGGCATGACATTTGTCAGCTAGCACCAGGATCCGCAGGCCACCCGGAACCCGACGTTCCCGCTGCCTGCGCCCTTCATGGTCCTGCAGCTTCTGCGGACTCGGCGGCATCCGAGTCGCGGGTACGGCAAGCCACTCGCGGAGTCTTGATTGTCATGTTTATCGCCGGGCGAAAGGAAATTCAAATAGGAGCGCCTATCAATAAAGGGATAAAAGGTGCCTACCGCCGTATATTAGTGGCGAATCCTGGCCGCGTTCCCGAACACTCTCTCGTCCACATGTTGTTCTGCGCCGTCATTCTGGACGCATCCCTGCCGAAGAGGTTCTCGCCGGTTAGGCCCTAGCGCGCCCGCGCCTGGGCGCGTTTTTGTCGGTGGTGGTTGGTAGTTTTACCGTGTGATTGTCGAACGGCAGCAAATCCCCGAAGGGCTCGCGCGGATGGCGCCCGGCCCGGGGCTCGCCGCCGTGCTGGACGGGCTGGATATCGCCCGGTTGAGCGGCTACGACGCCGTGCTCGTGCTGCAAGCCTACGCCCGCCTCGAAGCCCACGTCCAAGCCCGCAAAGCCGCCGTCATGGCCGAAGTCGGCTTGTATGAGCCGTCCCCGGGCGACATGAAGAAAATGCCCCGCCCGGACAAATACTCCGCCGACGAAATCCGCGCCGCGCTGGTATTGACCCGCCGCGCCGCCGAGCGTGAATACGTCTTCGCCTATGACCTGTCCACCCGTCTGGCTGCCGTCCGCCACGCCCTGGCGGCCGGGACCATTGACAAAGCCCGCGCCCTGGTCTTCCACGACTGGCTGGAGGGCGTCCCCGACCCCCTCGCGCACGCGGTGGCCGGCCACCTGCTCCCGAAGGCGGGGGCATGCACCACCGGCCAACTGCAAGACAAAATCAAGACGCTGCTGGTGGCCGCCGACCCGCAGTGGGCGCGGCGCAAGTACGAGCGGGCGCTGCAACGCCGCCGCCTCGAAGGCATGCGGCACGCCGACGGCACCGCGACCATCACCGGCCACCAACTCCCTGTGGACCAGGCCGCCGCCGCCATCGCCCGGGTGGACGCGATCGCTCAGCAGGCCAAACGCGCCGGTCTGCACGCCCCGATCGACCACATCCGCACCGATGTCTTCCTCGGCCTGCTCGACGGCACCCTCGCCGGGCTCGACGACGACGCCATCACCGCCATCCTCTTCACCAAAGCCCACAACCCGGATCCCCTGGACACCGAAGACGACTACGACCCCCACCTCAACGACAACCCCCACGACAACCCCCACGACAACGACAACGACAACGACCACGACGCCGACCAGCCCCACGACAACGCCTACGACGCCGGCCGGCCCCACGACGGCCGGCCCAACGACGACGCCCCCGACGCCGATCGGCCCCACGACAACGCCTACGACGCCGGCCGGCCCCACGACGGCTGGCCCTACGACGACGCTCCCGACGCCGTCCAGCCCTACGACAACGACCACGACGCCGGTCGGCCCCACGACGGCCGGTCCCACGACGGCCGGTCCAAGGACGACGCCGACCCTCGGGAGCCCGCGGACTCCGACAGCCCTGACAGTCCCGATGGTGCCCAGACCCTGGCCCGGACCCGTCACACCGATGACCCCGGCGCCCACAGCGCGTACGGCGTTCACGACCGGGCCGGAACGGGGGGCGTGGCCAGCACCGACGCCACCGGTGGCAGGCGAGACGGGGATGGCACGACGGCCGCCAACGGCGACGGCGACGGCGACGGCGACGGCGACGGCACGGACGGTGCGGACGGTACGGATTGCCCCGGCGGTGTGCGGAGCGGGGGTGGCCCCAACGGCCCGCGCGACGGGGACGGCCACGGCGGCGGGCAGCAGCCGACCGACACTCTCCAGGCGGCCGGACACACATCGGGCACCGTGGCAGGCGCCGACACAGCGGACGGCGCGGCAAGTGCGGACGCCGGCCACGGCGCAGCGGACGCCACCACGCACGCCGCAGATAGCGAGGTCGAGGCCACCACAGGCAGTCCGGGTGGCGTAGCGGAGGCCACGGGCAGCTTGAGCAGCTCGGGCGTGGCGGTTGAGGCCGTTCCGGAGGCCTCGGGCGGGGCCAGCGCGGGCAACGGGGGGAACGCGGGTGGCGGGGGCGGTGAGGCTGCAGCCGCGAAGGCGGCGCAGGGTGGTGTGGTGGCCGGTCTGCTGTCGGGTGGGGCGGGGTTCGCGGCCGGGGAGGTGCGAGTGCGGGTCTCCACCCTGATGCACCTGGACGACCTTCCCGCCGAGCTGGCCGGGTGGGGGCCCATCCACGCTCAGCTCGCCCGCCGCCTGGCCAAACGCCAGATCAACGGCGAATGGCGGTTCGCGATCTGCGACGACGACGGGCAACTGCTGTTCGCCGGGATCACCTCCTACCGGCCCGCCGGATGGCCCCGCTACCCCACGACCCCAACCCGGGCACCACGGCAGCAGCCACCACGACAGCAACCACCACAGCAGCCATCACGACCGCAACCGCCACCGGCAGCACAACGGGCATGGGACCGCGCGCCGGAACCGCCATCGCCACAGGTACCACCGCCATCAGAACAGGCATCGGAACAGGCATCGGAACAGGGATCCGAACACGCCGAGGGACAAGCGGCGGGACAGGCATCGGAGCAAGCAGCGAGACGAGCAGCGAGACGAGCAGCGGTGCGGACGGCACGCGGGTCGGTCCGACGACGGGGCATCGTCGAACTGCAGATCCCGCTCGCCCTGCTGCGCCGGTGGCACTCCGACCTCGCCGCCCTCGGCGCCGGATGGGCCCGCGTCATCACCGACATCACCCGCCAACTTGACGACGCCATGGCCGACAGCCACACCACCGGCGCCCACACGGACAGCCACGCCGAAAAGAACACAGGCGAGGACGGCCAGGCGCAGGCCGCCGAGGCCCCGAGCGAGAAGCATCAAACTTGGGGCGGGCGTCCGGTACGGGGCAGGAATGCTCGTCCTAAGAGTGTGGATCAGCGGCGGCGGTTCGCGAGGGCCGGGCTGCGGCGGTGGGTACAGATCCGCGACCGCGTCTGCACCCACCCCGGCTGCCGCGCGCCCGCCACCCGGTCCGAGCTCGACCACACCCACCAGCACGGCCACGGCGGGCCCACCACCGACCGCAACCTCGGCGCCGCCTGCGCACACGACCACGACCTCCGCGACCACGGCTGGCGCGTCATCCAACCCCAACCCGGCCACCTCATCTGGATCAGCCGCACCGGCCACCGCTACCCGGTCACACCCCCGCCCATCATCGAACCCCTCCCCGAACCGATCATCCCGGCCATCCCGGCCATCCCGGCCACTCCCGAAACGGTGCCGGAAGACGACCTCCCACTGCCATCCACCTTCGAGTACGCACCGCCCTGGTGCGAGGAGCCTCTGCCGCAGACCCCGGCGGACCCGGCCCCGCCGGAAGAAGTGGCGCCGGAACAGAGCACGCAGCCGCCAGCCGATCCCGCGGAGGACTTGCCGCCGTTTTGACACAGCATGGCGGCCTACAGTGATGGCCACCAAGAGGTCCTGCGACAGTGCCCGGAGCAGGATGCGAGGGGAAACGCAAGCCGGACAGCCCGCCGCAGAGAACTCGCCCGAGAGCACGGCCGATAGGCCGCTGGGGAAAATGAGGCCAGCTCTCACAGCGCGGATGGCCACATAGCGCCTCAAGCCCATATAGGCGGCCAGCACGGGGGAGCCGGGCGGATCTCTGGTGAGGAGGCGGTATCAGAGGCGACAGGCGTAGATGGCGGTGACGAGGATGGCCTTCGCGCCGATCTCCCAAAGTTGATCCATGACCTGCTGGTGACCCTTACGGGGAACCATGGCGCGGACGGCGACCCAGCCCTCGCGGTGGAGTGGGGAGACCGTCGGCCCCTCCATGCCGGGGGTGATTGCGATGGCCTCGTCGATCCGCTCGGCGCGGATGTCGTAATCGATCATCACGTAGTCGCGGGCCACCAGCACGCCCTGGAGGCGCCGGATGAGCTGCTGGAACCCGTTGCTCTCGGTGGAGCCCGCACGCTTGATCAGCACGGCCTCGGACCGGGCGATCGGCTCGCCGAAGACCTCCAGGCCGACGTTGCGCAGGGTGGTCCCGGTCTCGACCACGTCGGCCACGGCGTCGGCCACGCCCAGCCGGATGGCGGTCTCGACGGCGCCGTCCAGCTTGATGACGCGGGCGTCGACGCCCTGGTCGGCGAGGTACTTGCTGAGAAGGCCGGCGTAGGACGTGGCGATCCGCAGGCCGGCGAGGTCGGCCACGCTGGAGTAGGTCCCGGCGGTGGAGGCGAACCGGAAGGTCGACCGGCCGAAGCCCAGCGGAACGACCTCCTCGGCGGGAGCGCCGGAGTCGAACAGCATGTCGCGGCCGGTGATGCCCGCGTCGAGGGTGCCCTCGCCGACGTAGACGGCGATGTCGCGGGGGCGCAGGAAGAACAGCTCGCAGGAGTTCTCGGGGTCGACGACCACGAGCTCCTTGCTGTCCTTGCGCTCGCGGTATCCGGCTTCTTTCAGGATGGTCTGGGCGGCCTCGGTGAGCGCGCCCTTGTTTGGGACTGCCAGTCGCAGCATGACGTGAGAAAACCCTTCCGGAGTCAGGAGAACAAGGTCAAAGGAGGCAAATGGCCGCGAGATCGCGGCTACAGATGCTTGTAGACCTCGTCCAGCCCGACGCCGCGCGCCAGCATGAGGACCTGGATGTGGTAGAGCAACTGCGAGATCTCCTCGGCGGCCCGCTCGGTCGACTCGTACTCGGCCGCCATCCAGCTTTCGGCGGCCTCCTCGACGACCTTCTTGCCGACGGCGTGGACACCGGCGTCCAGGGCGGCCACTGTGCCGGACCCAGCGGGCCGGGTGCGTGCCTTCTCTGCCAGCTCGGCGTACAGCTCTTCGAAGGTCTTCATGGTCTCTCTCGGGTCGTCGGGCGTGCGCATCCAGGGTAACCACCGTACGCGCGCATCCAGGTTAGTCCCGCCCGGGACCTGGGAGCGCGTCCTGTCCACGCTCCGAGATCGCGCAGAGATCCCGCGAAGATCCCGCGAAGATCCCGCAGAGATCCCGTGGAGGTCCGGCGGAGCTCCGGCGGAGATCTCGATGAGCCGCCGTACGCCTAGCGGGCCGTTCGCGGGCCGTACGGAAGTCAGCCGAAGAGCTTACGGGCGATCCGGAGCTGCTCCAGGGCCTGCTGGGACTCGCCGCCCTCGTGACCGTTGAACGGCCAGACCGCGATGTCCTTGGGCCCCGCGTAGTGGTTGTACGCGGCGAACACGGTCGAGGCCGGGGTCACGCCGTCGCGCAGCCCGACGGAGAAGAGAGCGGGCGTCTGGGCGCGCACGGCGAAGTTCACGCAGTCGAAGTAGTCGAGCGTGGCGAAGATCTCCTCGACCCGGGTGCGGTGGACGGCGCAGAACCGGCCGAGTTCCCCGTAGGGGTCGATGTCGGTGATCTCCACAGCGCGCCGGAAATGGCTCATAAAGGGCACGTTGATGAAGGCGTGTGTGATCCCCGGAACCAGCGCGGCGGCCACGAGTGCCATGGCCCCGCCCTGGCTTCCGCCGGCGACAACGACCTTCTCCGGGTCCACCGACGGATGTGAACGAGCCGCCTCGACAGCCCGGACGACGTCCGTGAAGAGCCTCCGGTAGTAGTACGCCTCGGGGTCGAAGATGCCCTGGGTCATCTTGCCGGACTGCTCGGGCCCGACGCCGGGGAAGGGGTCCGGGGTGTGGCCGGGACGCCAGCCACCGCCCTGACCGCGCGTGTCCATGACGAAGACGGCGTATCCGGCGGCGGGCCACAGCAGCCAGTCGTGAGGCAGGCCGCGGCCGCCGTTGTAGCCGATGTACTCCACCACACACGGCAACGGGCCGGACGCCGACGCCGGCTTGAGGAACCATCCCTTGATCGGATGGCCGCCGAACCCCGCGAACGTCACGTCGAACGCCTCGACCAGGGAGAGATCGGCGGCGTACGGCACGAAGGTGGCGTTCAGCTCGTGCTCCCGTGCCTCGGCCAGAGTCCGCTCCCAGAAGACGTCGAAGTCCTCGGGCTCCCGGCGCTCCGGCAGGTAGGCACGCAACTGGTCGAGGGGCATGTCAACGAACATGGAGTACTCCGGGGGAAACGTCATCGGGCCAGCCCTCCGACCATACCGGTGTTCCATCCCGTCGCAGTGATCGCGTACGGCCCTCCGCGTACGGTGCCCGGCACCCTTCAACCGACGCCGGAAATGGGGGTGACTCGCGCCGTTCGAGTCCGCAAGGATGCCGGGATGAATGGGATGAATGGGATGAATGGCCGCCCCTATGCCGACGACGACCTGCCGCTGCTGCAATCGACCTTCGCAGCGTGGATCGCCGACGCCGGCAGATGCGGGTACGACCACATCGGCGAGCTGACCCACCGGATCTACGAGAACCTGCGAGGTCGCCGCCCGGTCGGGGAACTCGTGCGTCTGTGGGAGGACGACACGGGCCTCGCCGGAATCGCGATCAACCTCCGCTTCGGGTCGGCGTTCGACGTCTTCACCGCTCCCGCGCTGCGCGGCACGCCCGAAGAGCGTCGCATGCTGGAGTCCGCTTACCAGACCACGGCCCGATTCATGGACCCCGGCGAACGATACGTTCTGACCGACGTCTTCGACTGCGACGCCACCAGGATCAGGCTGCTGCGGGAGCTCGGCTTCGAACGCTTCAGAACCTGGGACCACGTCAACGATCGCGACCTCGGCCAGCCAGTGGCCGAAGCTCGCGTCCCCGACGGATTCGTTCTGCGTCACGCTCGCCCGGCCGACGCCGGCCAACTCGCCGAGGCCCGCAACGGCGCCTTCGAGGAAGATTGGACGGGGCCGCGATACCGCGCGGCGGTGATGGAAAAGCCCGGGTACGACCCGGAACGGGAGATCGTCGTCGAGGGGCCCGACGGCCGGATCGCCGCGTTCACCGTCTACTGGATCGACGAGGTCAACCGGACCGGCCACTTCGAGCCGGTCGGCACGCACCCGGACTTCCAACGCCGGGGCTTCGCACGGGCGGCGATGCTGCACGCAATGCGGCGAATGCGCGCGCTCGGCATGACGGTGGCGACCGTCAACCACAATGCCGACAACGTGCCCGCCCGCAGGCTCTACGAGTCCCTCGGCTTCGTCAGAAGGCACGAGACGTACGGCTTCCGCCGGCCCTCACCGAGCACGCATCCCCTCAGCGTGTCCCAGTAGCCGGCCGAGCCGCAGAACCGGAGACGCGGTCAGGCCTGCCCTACTCCTGCCTCTGGAGCACGAGCAGGAGCAGGAACAGGCCTATGCGTCATCGACCCCGCCGAGCGCAGACAACCCAAACGCCGACAAACCGAACACAGACAGACCGAACACAGACAAACCGAGTGCAGACAAACCAGACGCCGATAGGCAGACGCAGACAGCCGCGAACAGCCGGCTGCGGACAGCCGTCACCTACGGACTCCGTCCGCCATGGCGTGATGCCGAGGGCGTGGCCGCCGGCGGGTGAGGATTCTCGTCAGCGGCCGGTGAAGCGGTTGCCGGAGTGACCGCCGGTGCGGCCGGTGGGGCGGCCGCCCTGGCGGAACCCGCCGCCATAGGGAGCGCGGGACTCCCCACGGCTGTCCGGACGGCGCTCGGAGCGGCCTTCGCCGCGCCCACGCTCACCCTGATACCCGCTGCCCTGATACCCGCTGCCCTGATACCCGCTGCCCTGATACCCGCTGCCCTGATACCCGCTGCCCTGGTAACCACCAGTCTGGTATCCGCCGCGCGAGTCACCGCGCGAGTCGACACGCCGGTCATAACGGCCATCGCCGTTCGAGGACCCGCGCTGCCTGTCACCCTGGTAGCCGCGGCCGCTCGCCCGGTCGCCGTCCCGGACCGAGCCGCCCTCACGGCTCTCCCGGAAGGGACGGGCTCCGTCGCGGAAATCGCTCCCCGCGCCGCGGCCACGCTCGCCATGAGCGTCCCCACGCCGACCGTCGCCAGGCCTGCGGTCGTTGTCCCGGCCGTCGCCGGGCCTGCGGTCGTTGTCCCGGCCGCCGCGGTCCCCGCGGAAGTCGCCGCCACGGTCCCGGCGCTCGCCGCCGAAACCTCCGGCACCTCCCGCACCCCGGTCACTCCGGTCATCCGCGGAGCCGCCGCGGGAGGAGCGGAACGAACCCTCGCGGAACTGGCCGCGCAGATCGCGGACGCTGCCGCCGGAGTCGTTGCGGCGCCGGTACGGCGTGGCCTCGGCCGGGCGCCCGTCTCCCGCGGCACGGTCACGGCTTGAGCTTTCGCCGTCGCGGCGGAACCCGTCGCTCCCGCGCCGGAAACCCTCACCTTCCCGCCGGAAACCGCCATCGGCCCGGTCGCGCCGGGGGGCGCCTTCGGGACGGTCACGACGGGGGCCGTCGCCGTCCCGGCCGCGGCGGTCGCCGAAGCGGCGCGGACGGCGCTCGCCGCCGGGGTGATCGTCGCGCTTGGGCCGGAGGGGCTTGCGCACGTCGGGCTCCCAGACGGGGATCGCCTCGCCGCTGGGCCGGCGGGCGCCGGCGATCTCGGCCAGGATTGGGTCGCCGGGCGCGACCCGATGGCGGGACGGGTTGATGCCGGCCCGCCGGGTCATCGAATCAGTGGAACGCCGCTCGTTGGGAGTGATCAACGTCACGACGCTGCCGCGCTCGCCCGCGCGTGCCGTACGGCCGCCGCGGTGGAGGTAGCTCTTGTGGTCCATGGGCGGGTCCACGTGGAGCACGAGGCTGACGTCGTCCACGTGGATGCCGCGGGCGGCCACGTCGGTGCAGACGAGGACCTTGACGTTGCCCTCGCGGAACTCGCTGAGGATGCGGGTGCGCTGGTTCTGCCGCTTACCGCCGTGCAGGCCACCTGCGCGGACGCCGACCCGGGCGAGCTGCTTGACCACCCGGTCGACGCCGTGCTGGGTGCGGACGAACAGGATCGTACGGCCCTCGCGGTTGGCGATCTCGGCGGTCACGTCGACCTTGTCGTCCCGGTGGACCTGGACGAGGTGGTGCTCCATGGTCTCGACCGAGGAGGTCGCCGGGTCGAGCGAGTGGGTCACCGGGTCGGTGAGGAAGCGCCGGACCAGCTTGTCGACGTCGCCGTCGAGCGTGGCGGAGAAGAGCAGCCGCTGGCTGTCGGCGGGCGTCTTGTCGAGGATCGCGCTGACCACGGGGAAGAAGCCCAGGTCGCACATGTGGTCGGCCTCGTCGAGCACGCTCACCTGGACGTCCTGGAGCGAGCACTCACCCTGCTCGATGAGGTCGGTCAGGCGTCCGGGCGTGGCGACGACGATCTCGACGCCTCGGCGCAGCGCGTCGATCTGCTTGCCCATGGACATGCCGCCGACGACCGTCTTGACCCGCAGCGACAGGCCGCGGCCGAGGGGCTCGATCGCGTCGGCGACCTGGAGGGCCAGTTCCCGGGTGGGGACGAGGACGATGGCGCGGGGCCGCTTGGGCAGGGCCTTCTCCCCCGCGATGCGGGCCATGGTCGGCAGGCCGAACGCGAGGGTCTTGCCGGAGCCGGTCTGACCCCGCCCGAGCACGTCGTGCCCGGCGAGGATGTCGGGGATGGCGGCGCGCTGGATGGGGAACGGCGATGTGATGCCCTGCCGGGCCAGCCCGGCGACGAGCGGCTTGGGCAGGCCGAGGAGAGTGAACTCGTCAAGCACCTCAGGCAGCCCGGAGTCGATGGTCTCGGGCAGGCCGGAGTCGAGCATGGTCACGAAATCGTGCCTTTCATCGAAGATGACGTGTCGGAACACGGGGGCGCGTCACTTCTGCGAAAGGACGAGCCAGGACATGTACGGCGGTGCCGTACCTCATCAGGACGCGGGGGATGGAATCCCTCTCATCGGGCTTCCAGGAGGTCGTCCTCCTGGACGGACACAAAGTCCGGCGCGGCCGACGGTCGATCCGTCGGCGAGCAGGCCCCTGCGTCGGGCGGCAGTGCCGCGCGGTCTACGCGCTTGGTGGTCCAGCACTGCGATCTGTCCACGAGTCTATCCGAACAGGGCAGACTCGCGATCACGGGCGGCTTCGGCGCTCCCGCAGATGTGCGGGCCATCGCGCGAATCGGATGGCCTTCTCACGGACGCCTTGCTGCAAGCCGCTAGGTAAAGCAAAACACCACTATACGGCATTCCCAATTGTCACAGGACATCATCGGAACCGCGTGCGGCGCGCGGGCACGGCCCGGCGCGCCGGGCGGCGATGCGACCGGGGATGGGACGGGGGGGTCGGACGGGGGATCAGGGATCAGACGTTGAAGCCCAGCATGCGGAGCTGGTCACGCCCGTCATCGGTGATCTTGTCCGGACCCCACGGCGGCAGCCACACCCAGTTGATCACGACACTGGAGACCAGGTCGGCGAGCGCCGAGTTGGCCTGGTCCTCGATCACGTCGGTCAGCGGGCAGGCCGCGCTGGTCAGCGTCATGTCGATGGTCGCGATGGGGCGCTCGCCCTCCCCAGCCGGGTCGAGGTTGATCCCGTAGATGAGGCCGAGGTCCACGACGTTGATCCCGAGCTCGGGGTCGACGACGTCCTTCAGCGCCTCCATGACGTCGTCCAGAGAGGTCTCCCCGTCGTACGTCGCTGTCGGGGCCCCAGTTGGGGTCTCTGTCGGCTTGCTCACGTCGTCTCCTCACCTCGCGGCTTGCGCTGAGCGGTCACGCCTGGCTCCGCACGACCGCGTCCTTGTACGCCATCCAGGCCAGCAGGGCGCACTTGACGCGGGCGGGGAACTTCGCCACTCCGGCGAACGCCACCGCGTCTCCCAGCACGTCCTCGTCGGCCTCGACCTGGCCCCGGCCCTGCATCAGCCGGGTGAACTCGTCCACCACCGACAGCGACTCCTCCACGGTCGATCCCGTGGTGAGCTCGTGCAGCACCGACGCGGCGGCCTGGCTGATCGAGCAGCCCTGGCCGTCGTAGGACACGTCGAGGACCTTGCCGCCGTCGTCCACCTTCACCCGCATGGTTACCTCGTCACCGCAGGTCGGGTTCACGTGGTGCACTTCCGCGTCGTACGGCTCGCGGAGTCCCCGGCCCTGGGGGTGCTTGTAGTGCTCCAGGATCAGCTCCTGGTACATGGATTCAGCGATCATGGCTCAGCCGAACACCTTCTGCACGTGGTGGAGGCCGCGGACCAGCGCGTCGATCTCGGCCGTCGTGTTATACAGGTAAAAAGACGCCCGCGTGGTCGCTGGAATTCCGAACCGGAGATGCAGCGGGCGGGCGCAATGATGACCTACCCGGACAGCGATGCCGTACACGTCGTCGAGGATCTGCCCGACGTCGTGCGGGTGGATTCCCTCCAGCGTGAACGACACCGTGCCACCTCGGGCGACAGCCGTATGGGGACCGATGATCCTGAGCCCGGGGAAGCCGTCCAGCGCGTCGAGCGCGTAGGTGACGAGCTCCTTCTCGTGCCGCTTGATCTCGTCCATGCCGACCGACGTCAGGTAGTCGACCGCCGCGCCGAGGCCGATGGCCTCCACGATGGGCGGGGTCCCGGCCTCGAACTTGTGCGGCACCGGGGCGTAGGTCGAGTGGTCCATCCAGACCGCCTCGATCATCTCGCCGCCTCCGAGGAACGGGGGCATCGCGTCGAGCAGCTCCCGGCGGCCCCACAGCACGCCGATTCCGGACGGGCCGACCATCTTGTGCCCGGTGAACGCCACGAAGTCCACACCCAGCTCGGCCACGTCGACCGGCTGGTGGGGCACCGACTGCGACGCGTCGACCATCATCAGTGCGCCGACCTCGCGGACCCGCGCCAGGATCGGGGACACCGAGTTGACCGTGCCCAGCACGTTGGACTGGTGCACGATCGAAACGATCTTGGTGCGCTCGTTGACCAGCTCGTCGAGGTTGCCGATGTCGAGACGGCCCTCGTCGGTGACGCCGAACCAGCGCAGCGTCGCGCCGGTCCGCTGCGCGAGCAGCTGCCAGGGCACGATGTTGGAGTGGTGCTCCATCTCGGAGATGACGATCTCGTCACCCGGGCCGACCTTGAACCGCTCGTCGGTGTTCACCGGGTTGCCGAAGGCGTAGGCCACGAGGTTGATGGCCTCCGAGGCGTTCTTGGTGAAGATCACCTCGTCGCGCGACGGAGCGCCGACGAAGGCCGCGATCTTCTCCCGCGCGGTCTCGTACGCCTCGGTGGACTCGCTGCCCAGCGCGTGCAGCGCCCGGCCGACGTTGCTGTAGTGGGAGGCCAGGTGCTCCCGCATGGTCTCGATCACCTGGGTGGGCTTCTGCGAGGAGTTTCCCGAGTCGAGGTAGACCAGTGGGCGGCCGCCGGGCAGCTCGCGGGAGAGGATCGGGAAGTCCTTCCTGATCCTCTCCACGTCGAAGCTCTCAGCGTTCATCAGGCGGACGCCTTCGCCGCGTCGGCCTTTCGCGCGTCCCGCACGTATGCCTCGTAGCCCTCGGCCTCCAGCTTGTCCGCCAGCTCGGGGCCGCCCTCCTCGACGATCCGGCCGCCAGCGAAGACGTGGACGAAGTCGGGCTTCACGTAGCGGAGGATGCGGGTGTAGTGGGTGATCAGCAGCACGCCGGTGTCACCGGTCGCCCTGAACCTGTTGATCCCCTCGGAGACGACGCGCAGAGCGTCGACGTCGAGGCCCGAGTCGGTCTCGTCGAGGACGGCGATCTTCGGCTTGAGCAGCTCCAGCTGGAGGATCTCGTGCCGCTTCTTCTCACCGCCGGAGAAGCCCTCGTTGGTGTTGCGCTGGGCGAAGGCGGGGTCGATGGACAGCGCGTCCATGCCCGACTTCAGGTCCTTGGCGAAGTCGCGCAGCTTGGGGGCCTCACCGCGGACGGCGGTGATCGCCGAGCGCAGGAAGTTGGACACCGTGACGCCCGGGACCTCGACGGGGTACTGCATGGCGAGGAAGAGGCCGGCGCGGGCGCGCTCGTCGACGGACATGTCCAGCAGGTCCGCGCCGTCGAGCAGGACGCTGCCGGACGTGATGGTGTACTTGGGGTGGCCGGCGATCGCGTAGGCGAGCGTGGACTTGCCGGAGCCGTTCGGCCCCATGATGGCGTGGGTCTCGCCCGGCCGGACGGTCAGGTTGACGCCGCGCAGGATCTCCTTGTCGCCGACGGCGACGTGCAGGTCACGTATCTCAAGAGTGGACACTCGATTACTCCTTCGAGAGCGAGACGTACACGTCGTCGCCGTCGATCTTGACTCGGTAGACGTTCACAGGTTTGGTGGCGGGCGGTCCGGTGGGCTTGCCGGTGCGCAGGTCGAAGCAGGAGCCGTGGAGCCAGCACTCCAGCGTGTGGTCGTAGACCTCGCCCTCGCTGAGCTTCACCTCGGCGTGCGAGCAGACGTCGTGGAGGGCGAAGACCTCGTCGCCCGTGCGGACCACCGCCACGGGGACGCCGCCGACCTCGACGCCGATGGCGCCGTTGTCCGGGATGTCGCCGAGCTCGCAGACCTTCTCCCAGGTCTCGGCGTTCACCCCGGTCATCGCGCCAGCTCCGCCTCGACCGCCGTCAGGACGCGCTCGCGGATCTCCGCGACCTCGATCTTCTCGAGGAGCTGGGCGAAGAAGCCGTGGATGACCAGGCGGCGGGCCTCGTCGAACGGAATGCCGCGGGCCTGCAGGTAGAAGATGTGCTCGTCGTCGAGACGGCCGGAGGCGGACGCGTGGCCCGCCCCGGCGACCTCGCCGGTGAGAATCTCCAGGTTCGGCACGGAGTCGGCACGGGCCCCGTCGGTGAGGATCAGGTTCCGGTTGAGCTCGTAGGTGTCGGTGCCCTCGGCCTCGGCCCGGATGATCACGTCGCCGATCCACACCGCGTGGGCGCCGTCGCCCTGCAGCGCGCCCTTGTAGGTCACGTTGCTGCGGCAGTTCGGCACGGTGTGCTCGACCAGCAGGCGGTGCTCCAGGTGCTGCCCGGCGTCCACGAAGTAGAGGCCGGTCAGGTCGGCGTCACCGCCCGGCGCCGTATAGGCCACGGAGGGCGAGAGCCGTACGAGATCGCCGCCGAGGGTGACCACGAAGGACCGGAAGGTCGCGTCCTTGCCGAGCTGGGCGTGGTGGTGCGAGACGTGCACGGCGTCGTCGGCCCAGTCCTGCAGGCTGACGACCTTCAGCGTCGCGCCGTCGCCGACGACGAACTCGACGTTGTCGGCGTACACCGCGCTGCCGCTGTGGTCCAGGACCAGCACGGCCTCCGCCATGGGCTCGACCTTGATCAGGACGTGGCCGTAGGCCGCCCCACCGCCCGTGCCGCGGAGGCTGACCACGGTCGGGCGCGAGGTGACGGCCTCACGCGGGACCGTGACGACCGTCGCCTTCTCGAACGACGCGTACGCCTGGGCGCTGACCCGGTCGGCCGGCACGTAGGCCCTGCCGAGACGCGGGTCGTCGCGGCCCACGGTCTCGACGGTGACCTCGGGGGCCGCGTCGACCTCCACCACGACGTCGCCGGAGGCGGCCGCCGTGCCGTTGTGCAGGCCCTTGAGGCGGGACAGCGGCGTGAACCGCCACTCCTCCTCACGGCCGGTCGGCACGGCGAAGTCCTCCACGTCGTACGACGACCTCTCATGGAGCGTCGACAGCGGCTTCGTTGCGAGACCCATCAGCCGACGGCTCCTTCCATCTGCAGCTCGATCAGGCGGTTCAGCTCCAGCGCGTACTCCATCGGGAGCTCGCGGGCGATCGGCTCGACGAAGCCGCGCACGATCATGGCCATCGCCTCGTCCTCGTTCAGCCCGCGGCTCATCAGGTAGAACAGCTGGTCCTCGGACACCTTGGAGACCGTGGCCTCGTGGCCCATCGAGACGTCGTCCTCGCGGACGTCGACGTAGGGGTAGGTGTCGGAGCGGCTGATCTGGTCGACGAGCAGGGCGTCGCACTTGACGGTCGAGGCCGAACCGGCCGCGCCCTCCTCGATCTGGACGAGACCGCGGTAGGACGTCCGGCCGCCGCCGCGGGCGACGGACTTGGAGATGATCGTGGACGAGGTCTTGGGCGCGAGGTGCACCATCTTGGCGCCCGCGTCCTGGTGCTGGCCCTCACCGGCGAACGCGACCGACAGGGTCTCCCCCTTGGCGTGCTCCCCCATGAGGTAGACGGCCGGGTACTTCATCGTGACCTTGGAGCCGATGTTGCCGTCGATCCACTCCATGGTCGCGCCCTCGTACGCCACGGCGCGCTTGGTCACCAGGTTGTAGACGTTGTTCGACCAGTTCTGGATCGTCGTGTAACGGCAGCGGGCGCCCTTCTTCACGATGATCTCGACGACCGCCGAGTGCAGCGAGTCGGACGAGTAGATCGGCGCGGTGCAGCCCTCGACGTAATGGACGTAGGAGTTCTCGTCCACGATGATCAACGTCCGCTCGAACTGGCCCATGTTCTCTGTGTTGATCCGGAAGTAGGCCTGGAGCGGGATCTCGACGTTGACATTCGGCGGCACGTAGATGAACGAGCCGCCCGACCACACGGCGGTGTTCAGTGAGGCGAACTTGTTGTCGCCCACCGGGATCACCGAGCCGAAGTACTCCTTGAAGAGCTCCTCGTGCTCTCGCAGACCGGTGTCGGTGTCGACGAAGATGACACCCTTCTCCTCGAGGTCCTCACGGATCTTGTGATAGACGACCTCGGACTCGTACTGGGCGGCGACGCCCGCGATGAGGCGCTGCTTCTCCGCCTCCGGGATGCCCAGCTTGTCGTAGGTGCTCTTGATGTCGGCGGGCAGCTCGTCCCAGGACGCGGCCTGCTTCTCGGTCGAGCGGACGAAGTACTTGATGTTGTCGAAGTCAATGCCGGTGAGGTCAGAGCCCCACGTGGGCATGGGCTTCTTCCGGAACAGCCGAAGGCCCTTGAGGCGCAGGTCGAGCATCCACTCCGGCTCGTTCTTGAGCGCGGAGATGTCGCGGACGACCTCTTCGGACAGCCCCCGCCGGGCCGCGGCCCCGGCCACGTCCGAGTCGGCCCAGCCGAACTTGTAATTCCCGAGGCCTTCCAGCTCCGGGCGGTCGGTGACAGTCACCTTCCGGTCTCCTTGCTCGTTGATGTGCTCGATTCATGGATACGCGCCTGCCTCCCGGCGAGCGCGTGAGAACTCACATGGGTGGTGCAGACCCCGTCGCCGTTCGCGATGGTGGCCAGTCGTTGCACCGGCGTGCCCAGGAGCTGCGCGAAGGCCTCGGTCTCCGCCTCGCACAGCTGGGGGAAGGCCGCGGCGACGTGCGCGACCGGGCAGTGGTGCTGGCAGAGCTGTTCGCCGCCCTGCCCCGTCTTGGTCGCCGACGCGGCGTAGCCCTCGGCGGACAGCGCCTCGGCGAGCACGCGGACCCGCTGGTCGGCGGGCACCTCGCGCATCAGCGTCTCCAGCCTGCTGACCAGGCCGGACACCTGTGCCCGGGCGAACTCCGAAACCGCCTCGACGCCCATCCGCTCGGACAGGAAGCGCAGGGCGCTGCCCGCGAGGTCGTCGTAGGCGTGGACGAAGGCGCTGCGGCCCGCGTCGGTGATCGCGAACAGCTTCGCCGGCCTGCCGCGGCCTCGCTGGCCGCGCGGCCGCGCCGTACGGGGCTCGATCATGCCCTCGGCGAGCAGCGCGTCGAGGTGGCGGCGGACGGCGGCGGGCGTCAGGCCCAGCCGCTCCCCGAGCGCCGCCGCGGTCACCGGGCCATGCTCCAGGATCAGCCGGGCCACCCGGGCGCGGGTGCCGCGCTCCGCCGTGATCTGCGCGGACGCGGCGGGGCCGATCTGCGCGGGCGCCTGGGACATCGGGTGCACAGGGGACGGCGCGGAGGCCCGCGTCACGGCGGTCTCCTCGGCGTTCGTCTTCCCCGGCACGTATTTCACAACATCAGTGTGCCGTAATTCCTTCCCGCACGACAAACCCAAGGCACGATCCAAGTGAATGCAATTTCTCACGCAGGTAAGCCTTACCTAACCTGGGACGATGTCCTCGCGGCAGGCTTTTAGCGATCATGTACGGTGGGCGCAGTCGAACGGCCGGTCCGGGCGTGAACGGAGCCTACCGCCCACCGGACCGGCCCACGGCCGGGGTCACCGGCCGCGCGGCCCGCGGCGGACGGTCACCGCTCGGTGGCCTGCCACACGGCGAAGGACGCGCCCTGCGGCTCCGCGAGGATCGCGAAGCGCCCGATCGGGATCTCCTTGGGAGGTAGTGGTTTCCGGGCTGCCACGCGCCGAAGAAGGCGCCGGCCGGGTCTTGGTACTCGGTCATCTCGACTTCCCCGGGTCTGTGACACCGTCTGCCCGATTCAACGCAACATTTCTGGATCCGCGCCAATCGTTTACCCGTCTTTCCGGCCGCTCGGCGGGCATCCGCCGTCCAGACCGGGCGGTTCGCTCCCTAGACTCAAGTGAATCGACGACCAGTGGGGCGACGCGTCTGCCATGCGGCCCCGGCGGTCCTGTCTGGCTGAGGGGAGGCCGGTGACGTGCGGGCGGGTGACAACGCCTCAACTAGGGCCTCAGACGGCAGGGCCCCCGGTGGAGCCGCCGTCGAGATCCGGGGCCTGGTCAAGCGGTACGGCCGGACCACCGCCGTCGACGGGCTGACCCTTACCTGCGGCACGGGCGAGGTCACGGCGATCCTCGGGCCGAACGGCGCGGGGAAGACCTCCACCATCGAGATCTGCGAGGGGTTCCGCAGGCCCGACGCCGGGACCGTCCGGGTCCTGGGCATGGATCCGGCCGACCCCGCCCTGAAGCCGCGCCTCGGTGTGATGTTGCAGGCGGGAGGCGTGCCGCCCGCCGCCCGCGCCGGCGAATGGCTGCGCGTGGTCTCGCGTTTCTACGCCCATCCCCTCGACCCGGAGGCGCTGCTCGACCTCCTCGGCCTCACCGACCACGCCCGCACGCCGTACCGACGCCTTTCGGGAGGGCAGCAGCAGCGCCTGTCGCTGGCGGCGGCCGTCATCGGGCGGCCCGAGCTGGTCTTCCTCGACGAGCCGACCGCCGGGCTCGACCCACAGGCGCGGCACGCCTGCTGGGACGTGGTCACCGGGCTCCGCGAGGCGGGCGTCTCCGTGGTGCTTACGACCCACCACATGGACGAGGCCGAGAAGCTCTCCGACCTCGTCGTGGTCATCGACCACGGCCGGGTGGTCGCGGAGGGGTCGCCGCAGGAGCTGACCGGCGCCGAGCGCCAGCTCCGTTTCCGGGCCCGTCCGGGCCTCAACCTCGACGAGCTGCTCGGCGCGCTCCCTCCCGGCAGCGCCGCCAAGGAGTCTCCGTCGGGGCGCTACATCATCGAGGGACAGGTCGGCCCCCAGCTGCTGGCGACGGTAACCGCGTGGTGCGCCACCGAGGGCGTCACCACCGAGGACCTGAGCATCGAGCGCCGCACGCTGGAGGACGTCTTCCTGGAGCTCACCGGCAGGGAGCTCCGATGAGCCCTGATGAGCCATGAGCACCGACGAACTCTGGACACCGTGATGACGACGCTCGACTTCACCCCGAGACCCGGGGCGGCGCCGCTCCCCCGGATGATCCTCGCGCAGGCCGGCGCCGAGGTGCGCGCCATGCTCCGCAACGGCGAACAGCTGCTGCTCACGATGATCATCCCGATCCTGCTGCTGGTCGGGTTCTCCCAGGCGCCGCTGATCGACGTCGGCGGGTCCCGGATCGGCTTCGTCACCCCCGGCATCCTGTCGCTCGCCGTCATGTCGACCGCGTTCACCGGGCAGGCCATCGCCACCGGCTTCGAGCGGCGGTACGGCGTGCTCAAACGGCTGGGCGCCACTCCCCTGTCGCGGGCGGGGCTGCTGCTGGCCAAGACGGCCGCCGTCATCGCGGTCGAGCTGGTGCAGGTCGTGGTGATCGGTGCGGTGGCCCTGGTGCTCGGCTGGTCGCCCCACGGCAATCCCGTCTGGGTCGTGCTGCTGATCCTGCTCGGCACGGCGGCCTTCAGCGGGATCGGGCTGCTCATGGCGGGGACGCTCCGGGCGGAGGCCACCCTCGCGGGGGCCAACCTCGTCTACCTGGTGCTGCTCGGGCTGGGCGGCGTGGTCTTCCCGCTGACCAAGTTCCCCGCGGCCGTGCAGCCGGTCCTCGGGCTGCTGCCGATCACGGCACTCACCGACGGCATGCGATCGGTGCTCGCGGCGGGGGCCGGGTTCCCGGGCGGCCCGCTGCTCGTGCTGGCCTGCTGGGCGGCCGTCTCCCTGGGCGTCGCCTCCCGCACCTTCCGCTGGGAATGACTCCCCCCACCTAGCCGTGATCATGCACGCCTTCCCGTGCATGGGCACCGACCGGCCCCGACGCCCGCCGTGATCATGCACGGGTTCCGGCGCGCGGCAGATGACCTCGTCCGACGCCGATCGTGATCATGCAACGGCGTGCGTCGTGCCCGTACGGCTCTGGCATAGTGCTTTTGCCCGGTAATGGAATGATTGACCCCTTCGCAATTGGAGCCGTGCGCATGACCGCTGAAATCCTGTCCGGGGCCGCCGAGCCGTACAGGATCAGGCCGGGGAAGGCGCTGCGCGCGGCGTCGGACGCGGTGCCCCCGTCCGGGCTGGTGCTGCTGGCCATCCTGTCGGTGCAGGTCGGGGCCGGTCTGGCCAAGCACCTGTTCGCGCAGCTCCCGCCGAGCGCGGTGGTCTTCCTGCGGATCGCCACCGGGGCGGTCATCCTCGTGGCCGTCGCCCGGCCCAAGGTGCGCGGCCTGACCCGGCGGGACCTCGCCGTCGGCATCGGCTTCGGGCTCAGTCTGGGTCTGATGAACTGGTCGTTCTACGAGGCGCTCGCGCGGCTGCCCATCGGGATCGCGGTGGCCATCGAGTTCATCGGGCCGCTCACCGTGGCGGTGGCCGCCTCCCATCGCCGGCTCGACCTGGTCTGGGTCGTCCTGGCTGCGACGGGTGTGACCCTGCTCGCGCCCTGGGGACAGGGGGGCGCGGCCGTCTGGGCCGGCATCGGGTTCGCGGCGTTCGCCGGCGTCTGCTGGGCGGCCTACATCCTCCTGGCGTCCGCCACCGGGGCGCGCTTCCCCGGCGCCAGCGGGCTCTCCTTCGCGATGATCGTGGCCACGATCCTCATCACGCCCGTCGGGATCGTCTCCGGCGGAGCCGCCCTGCTCCAGCCCGAGATCCTGCTGCTGGGCGCGGGTGTGGGGCTGCTGTCGTCGGTCATTCCGTACTCGCTGGAGCTGGAGGCCCTGCGCCGGATGCCCAAGCGCGTCTTCGGCGTCCTCATGAGCCTGGAGCCGGGCGTCGCCGCGCTCGTCGGTTTCTTCGTCCTCGGCGAGGTGCTGCGGGTGCGCGAATGGGCGGCGATCGGCTGCGTCGTCATCGCCTCGATCGGGGCCACCCGCTCGGAAGGGTGAGGCGGGAGGCCTAACCGGGGCCCTATCCGGGGCCGCTGGACCAGATGCCCCGCATGTGCTCGATGTGGTGTGTCATGATGCGTTCGGCGGCCTGGCGGTCGCCGCGGACCAGGGCGTCGAGGACCTCGACGTGCTCGCGGGCCGCGTCCGCCAGCAGCCCCCGGTCGGCGAGTCCCTTCAGGCCGTAGAGCCGGGCCCGGCCGCGCAGGTTCCGGATCACCTCGACGAGGTGCGCGTTGCCCGAGAGCGCCAGCAGCTCCAGGTGGAACCGCAGGTCGGCGTTGACGTAGCCCAGGAGGTCCGTGCGGCGGGCCGCGGCGACGATCTCCTGCGCCAGGGGCCGTAACTCCTGGAAGTCCGGCGCGCGGCCGCTGTCTGCCAGCCGGGCCACGGTCGGCACCTCGATCAGCCGCCGCAGCTCGGTGATCTCCTCCAGGTCGCGCTCGGACATCACGCTCACCCGGAAGCCCTTGTTGCGCACGGCCTCGACGAGGCCCTCCTTGGCGAGGTCGAGCATCGCCTCACGCACCGGCGTAGCCGAGACCCCGAACTGGGCGGCCAGCACGGGGGCCGAGTAGACCACCCCCGGCCGCATCTCCCCCGCCACGAGAGCGCTGCGCAGCGCCTGTGCCACCTGTTCCCGCAGACTCTGCCGCTCTCCGACGGCGGGCAGGCCGAGGCCCTCCGGTCCCGTCCCCATGGCTCTCCTCCCGATGCCCCCGCCCGGCGATCGTACCGTTCCGGCCCGGAAACGATCACGCCGTCCGCCGGGGACGCGGGCCGGAAACGGGAGCATGGCCCCCGCGGCCTACCATGAATGCCGTGAACCACCTCTCTGACCAGCCTCGCGCGAGCGTGATCGCCCTCTACCGGTCGTTCTGGTTCCCGACCGTCGAGACGATGCGGCGGTGGGCGCTGGCGGCGGTGGTGGTCAACGCGGGCATCACCGTAACCGGCGCGGCCGTCCGGGTCACCGGGTCGGGCCTCGGCTGCCCGACGTGGCCGAGATGCACCCCGGACAGCTTCGTCCCGGTCAGGCACGACGCGCACTCCGCTATCAACATGGCGATCGAGTTCGGCAACCGGCTGCTGACGTTCCTGGTGCTCGCCGTCGCGGCGGCCTGCGTGGTCGCCGCCGTACGGCTCGGCCGCCCCGATTACGGGCAGCGCCGTCCCGCCTTGGTGCGGCTGGCCGCGCTGCAGCCGCTCGGCGTCCTGGCGCAGGCCCTGTGGGGCGGCCTGGTGGTGCGCACGCTGCTCAACCCGGTCACGGTGAGCGTCCACTTCCTCCTGTCCATCGGGATGATCGCCGCGGCGTTCACGCTGTTCGCGCGGTCCGGGGAGGGCGACGCGCCGCCGCAGCGGCTGGTTCACCGTGACATCCGCACTCTCGGGTTCGTCCTCACCGCGGCGGTGTTCGTCCTCCTGATCGCGGGAGTGGTCGTCACCGGCACGGGCCCGCATTCGGGCGACAAGGCCGCGTCGCGGTTCGGCTTCGACATCCAGAGCGTGGCACAACTGCACACCGACATCGTGTGGATCGTGGTGGGGCTCACGTTCGCGCTGCTGTTCTCGCTGCACGTGACCGACTCCCCCGGACGCGCGAGGCGGGCCGCGCTCGTGCTGCTCGGGGTGGAGCTGGCCCAGGGTGTGGTCGGCTACGTGCAGTATTTCCTGGCCGTCCCGGCGTTCCTCGTCGGCGTGCACGTGCTGGGCTCGACCCTCGTGTGGATCGCCACGCTGCGCGTGGTGTTCCTCATGCGGTCACGCGGCCCGGTCGCCACTCCGGTATCCGGCCGCTCGAACCGCGACGAACTCGCAACGAACTACGCCATGCGAGCGTCTAATCCCGCGTGATCACTCTTCTGCCCTGGCGATGGTCGCGCGCCGCGCTGCGAAGGGCGTTCCAGTGCCTCGCCGTCCTCAGCGTCCTGCCGCTGGCCCCGATCACGTGGGTCTGGCTCACGAGCGCGCCGCATCGGGTGGTCGCCGAGCCCGGGACGCCCTGGATGGAATCGGTGCCGGCGATGCCCGCGGCGCTCGTTCTCGGCGCGGGGATCTTCGGCGACCGGCCCAGCCCGATGCTGCGGACCCGGCTCGCCCTCGCGACCCGGCTCTACCAGGAGGGCAAGGTGCGCGCGCTGCTGCTGTCGGGTGACAACAGCCGCGCCGGATACGACGAGCCGACCGTGATGCGCGACTTCCTGATCGCCCATGGCGTGCCCGCCAAGAAGATCGTCCTCGACTACGCGGGCTTCGACACCTGGGACTCCTGTGTCCGGGCCAGGAGGATCTTCGGGGCCTCACGCCTGATCGTGGTGACCCAGGAGTTCCATCTTCCCCGGGCCGTCGCGCTGTGCCGTACGGCCGGCCTGGACGCGTTCGGGGTGGGCGACGACTCCACTCCCGACTGGCCGATGGAGACCGCGGGGTACGCCGCGCGGGAGGTCTTCGCCTCCGCCAAGGGCGTGCTGGACGGCGTGCTCCTCCATTCCGAGCCCCGGTTCCTCGGCCCCCATGAGATCGGGCTCGACCGAGCCCTGGCGTCCGCGCGCCGCGCCCGGCGCTGACGCCAAGGCCGGAATCCCGCGGTCAGGTCATCCCGGAGCCGCCCGGGGGGAAGCCGGGGCCGGCCGCGCCGTACCCGGGCCCCTGACCCGGCCGGCGGCCGGGGGGCGGGGCTCCGGGGGCGTACCCCGGCGGCGGCACTCCCCGGGCGGCGCGGGCCTGGTGGCGCTCCGGGAGCGGGAAGGACATCCGGGCGTAGGCCATGAGGTCGGCCAGCGACCGCTGGGTGGTCCTGAACGTGGCCTCGTCCACGCCTCCTCTGGCCGCACGGGCGTGGAGCAACCCGAGCTCCGTCGAGGCGAGCTGGTAGTCGCTCATGGCCCGCGCGCCCGCCTTGCCGCCGTGGGCCTTGGCCCAGGCCCGGGCGTGGCTGCGCCGCCGCAACGACGTGAGCATGAAGATGTCCGCCTGGTTGACCAGCCCGTTCGGCTCGTACGACGGCAGGTAGTGCTGGATGAGGCCGATGATGCGCTTCCTGTCCCTGAAGATCACGGTCAGCTCGACGACCAGCAGGACCATCAGGATGAGGTAGGCGATCGCGAGCCCCCCGAGCCCGCCGAACGACGCGAAGCCGTTCCATATGCCGTGCAGGAGCATCGCGCCGACCCAGCCCGCGATGATCATCACGACGCCGGACGGCCCCCTACGGTGGGCCGCGTAGGCCACCGAGATGCCGATCAGGGACGTGAAGAGCGGGTGGGCGAACGGCGAGAGCACCCCGCGCAGCACCAGCGTGGCGGCGAGCACCTGGGCCCCGTTCTCGTTCAGCGCCGCGATGTAGTAGCTGACGTTCTCCGACATCGCGAAGCCGAGGCCGACCATGCTGGCGTAGATGATGCCGTCGGTGGGCCCGTCCAGCTCCTGGCGGCGGTATCGGAACAGCCCCAGCAGCACGAGCCCCTTCAGCGTCTCCTCCACCGGCGGCGCGCCGAAGGTGGCGACCAGGCTGCGGGCGCTGTTCTCGTCGCCGAGCTGGTGGGCCACGTAGACGAGGTTGAGCGAGTTCAGGAGGCCCGCGACCAGGACGGCGATGCCCGCCCCCCACGCGAACGCGAAGATCAGGTTGGTGCGGGGCTCCGGCTCCAGGCGGTCGAGGGCGAGCACGCCCGCCAGCAGCAGCGGAACGGGGGCCACGGCGAGCCCCAGCGCGATGAAGAAGTGAACGGGGTCGCCGTTCAGTATGTCGAACGAGAAGGACACCAGAGCGCAGATCCCGGCGATCACGAGACCGATGATCAGACCGACTGACGGACGCTCCTTCAGCACCGCACGAGGATCAAGGCTGGCCATTCCGCGAATGTAACCGAACATCCACGTTCTGTCCCCTCCACCCCCACCGCTACGGCCTCGGCCGCTGTCCCCGGGACCGCGGCCGGGGTTGCGGCCGGGGTTGCGGAACCGGTGGTTCGCGATACCTTCACGATCGCGATATCCGTTCTGGACGAGTGGGGACGATGAGCGAGAAACCTCCGGGCGGCCTGGGCCGGCGGGGATTCCTGCGCGTGGCGGGGACCACCGCCGTAAGCGCGGTCGCCGCGGGGGCGGGGGTGGCGGGGGACGCCTCACCGGCCGCCCGGCAGGCCGCCCAGCCGGGCGCAGCCGGTCCGGCCCCCACAGGCGTGGGTGCGGCCAAGAACGCCACCGAGCCCGGCCCGGTGGCGTCGCAGGGGACGAGGGCCGCGGCCCTGCCCGAGCGGCTGCTCCCGGGCGACCCGTCCTGGCGGCTGCGCAGGTACGGCCCGGCCGACGCCATCGACGGCTACTGCGACCAGGTGAGCGTGTTCCCCGGCGAGCCGGTGGGCCTGCACGCCTCCACGACCGCGGACCGCTTCCGGGTCACCGCGTACCGCATGGGCTGGTACGGCGGGGCGCTGGCGCGCCGGGTGTGGCGGTCGGGCTGGATGAAGGGCCGGAGGCAGGCCCCGTCCGAGCTCGCCCAGGCCACCCGCACGGTGCACGCCGGGTGGGACCGGACGCTGTCGGTGCCCACGGACGGCTGGCCGGAAGGGGCCTACCTGCTTCGCCTCGACGCCGACCACGGGCCCCAGCGCTACGTGCCGCTGGTCGTGCGGTCCGCGACCGCCGCCGGGAAGACCGTGCTGGTCCACGCCGCGGCTACGTGGCAGGCCTACAACAGGTGGGGCGGATACAGCCTCTACTACGGCGAGGACGGCCGCTACGACAGCCGCTCGCTCGCCGTGACCTTCGACCGGCCGTACGACAAGGTGGGGGTGCGGAAGTTCCTGATCCACGAGCGGGCGGTGGTGGAGCTGGCCGAACGGCTCGGCATCCCGCTGGCGTACACGACCGGCGTGGATCTGGAGTCCGGCGGCCAGGTGCTGGACGGCGCCACGGCGGTCTTCTTCCTCGGCCACGATGAGTACTGGACGCCGGGGACGCGCCGCCGCGTCACCGAGGCCAGGGACGCGGGCGCCAACCTCGCCTTCCTCGGGGCCAACACCTGTTACCGCCGCATCCGCCTGGAGCGGGACGGCCGCCTGGTGGTCTGCTACAAGACCGCCGCCGCCGAGGACCCCGTGTACGGCAGGCACCCGTCGCTGGTGACGACGGACTTCCGGGCCGACCCGGCGCCGGACCCCGAGTCGTCGCTGACCGGGGTCTACTACGACGGCTTCCCGGCGGACGCCCCCTATGTGGTCACGGCTCCCCGCCACTGGGTCTTCTCCGGCACGGGCGTGCGGCAGGGAGACTCCTTCCCGCACCTGGTGGGCGTGGAGTACGACCGGGTGACCCCGAGCGTGCCGACGCCCCGGCCGCTGGAGATCCTCTCCCACTCGCCCCTGACGTGCGCGGGGCGGCCGAGCTTCGCCGACTCGGCCTACTACACGACGCCTGAGGGGGCCGCGGTCTTCGCGTCGGGGACGATGCGGTGGACCGAGGCGCTGATGGCCGGGACCCGCGACAGCCCGGAGGCGCACGGCATCGACGCCCGCACGAGGAGATTCGTCACAACGGTGACGACCAATCTGCTGACGGCGTTCGCCGAGGGCCCGGCGGGGACGCACCGGCCGCCCCCGGAGGACAACGTCCGCAAGATCTACGGCTGAGAGCCCGTGGGGTCGGGCGCGATCAACCGGGCCGGATCAACCGGGCGGGATCAGACGAGCAGGGAGTCGATCGCGACGGCGAGGAAGAGCAGCGCGAGGTAGATGTTCGACCAGTGGAAGAACCGCATGGGCCGCAGGTCAACGCCGGTCTTGCCCGCGTTGACCCGGCCGAGCAGGCGGTAGACCTCCCACAGGCACGCCGCGCCGAGGGCCAGGGCGACCGCGGGGTAGAGCAGTGAGGTGCCGGCGACCGGCCACAGCAGCAGCGAGCACAGGACGGTGGCCCAGGTGTAGGCGACCACCTGCAGGACGACGCGCCGCTCCGTGGCCACGACGGGCAGCATGGGCACGTGCGCGGCCGCGTAGTCCTCGCGGTAGCGCATGGCGAGCGTCCACGTGTGCGGGGGCGTCCAGAAGAAGACGACGCCGAAGAGCACGACGGGAGCCCACGACAGGCTTCCGGTGATCCCGGCCCAGCCGATCAGCACGGGCATGCAGCCGGCGATGCCGCCCCACACGATGTTCTGCGACGTCCGCCGCTTGAGGATCATCGAGTAGACGAAGACGTAGAACAGGATCGCGGCCAGCGACAGGCCGGCCGCCACCCAGTTGACCGCGAGGCCGAGGCCCAGCGTGGAGGCGACGCCGAGGACCACGCCGAAGACGAGCGCGCCGCGCGGCGAGACCTCCGCCTTCGCGAGCGGCCTGCGGCGCGTGCGCCGCATGGTCGCGTCGATGTCGCGGTCGATGTAGCAGTTCAGCACGTTCGCGCTGCCCGCCGACAGGGTGCCGAAGATCATCGTCGCCGCGGCCGTCCACAGCGGCGGAAGACCGCGCGCCGCCAGGAACATGACCGGCAGGGTCGTGATCAGGAGCAACTCGATGATCCGTGGCTTGGTGAGCGCCACGTACGCCTTCACGAGCGCCCCGAGGGAGCGGGGGGCCGTGGCCGTCGCGGCGGTTCCGAGCGGGGCCATCGTCTGCTTGTTCGTCAGCACCGTCAAGGCGCATCCAACACATGCGGGGTCAACGCGTAACCTCTGAATAGAGCGGATCTCCGGGCCTGGGACCGGCATTGCGAAATCACTGTAGTCGGCGTAACCGGTGGTCCAGGAACTGGGGCTGGAAGCGCCCGATCCCGCCACCCCGGAAGTCTCGCTGCTCACGGGCCCCTGCCCCCGGCAGGGGTGGGCTACCAAACGGTATGGCGGGGGACCCGTTAGGGTCCCCTGTGGGCGGGAAATGCCACAACGGCGCAGATAAATAGAGGGGATCGAGCAGTTGAGCAGCGCAAGCCTTGAGTGGAGTGACCTCGATCGGCAGGCTGTCGACGTGGTGCGCGCACTGGCGATGGACGCGGTCGAGAAGGCGGGTTCGGGCCACCCCGGCACCGCGATGAGCCTCGCACCCGCCGCCTACCTCCTTTTCCAGCGGTTCCTGCGGCACGACCCGTCGGACCCCACGTGGGTGGGGCGTGACAGGTTCGTCCTTTCCGCCGGTCACAGCAGCCTGACGCTCTACATTCAGCTCTACCTGTCGGGTTACGGCCTGACGCTGGACGATCTGAAGTCGCTCCGCCAGTGGGGCAGCCTGACTCCGGGCCACCCGGAGCACGGCCACACCGTGGGCGTGGAGACGACCACCGGTCCGCTGGGCCAGGGGCTCGGCAACGCCGTGGGCATGGCGATGGCGGCCCGCCGCGAGCGCGGCCTGTTCGACCCCGACGCGCCCGAGGGCGAGTCGCCGTTCGACCACATGATCTGGTGCATCGCGTCCGAGGGTGACATCGAGGAGGGCATCAGCCACGAGGTCAGCTCGATCGCCGGCCACCAGAAGCTCGGCAACCTCGCGGTCATCTTCGACTCCAACCACATCTCGATCGAGGATGACACCCAGATCGCGCTGTCCGAGGACATCGCCAAGCGCTACGAGGCGTACGGCTGGCACGTCCTGACGGTCGACTGGACGGCGGGTGAGCACTACCACGAGGACGTCCAGGCCCTTTCCGACGCCCTGGAGGCCGCCAAGGCGGAGACCGGGCGCCCCACCTTCATCAGGCTGCGCACGATCATCGGCTGGCCCGCGCCGAACAAGCAGAACACGGGCAAGGCCCACGGCTCGGCGCTGGGCGCCGACGAGGTCGCGGCCACCAAGCGCGTTCTGGGCATGGACCCGGAGAAGAGCTTCGACGTGCCGGCCGAGGTCCTCGACCACGCCCGCGAGGTCGTCAAGCGCAACCGGGAGCTCCGCGCCGAGTGGGACAAGAGCTTCGAGAGCTGGCGGGCCGCCAACCCCGAGCGGGCCGAGCTGTTCGAGCGGATGTCGGCGCGCAGGCTTCCCGACGGCTGGGACAAGGCCCTGCCGACCTTCGAGCCGGGCTCGTCCGTCGCGACCCGCAAGGCGTCGGGCGAGGTGCTGAGCGCGCTGGCCCCGGTCCTGCCGGAGCTGTGGGGCGGCTCCGCCGACCTCGCCGAGTCCAACCTCACGTCGATGAAGGGCGAGCCGTCCTTCATCCCGGACGAGTACCAGACCCGTGAGTTCCCCGGCAACCGGTACGGCAGGACCCTGCACTTCGGCATCCGCGAGCACGGCATGGGCGCGATCCTCAACGGCATCGCCCTGCACAACGGCACCCGCCCCTACGGCGGCACCTTCCTGGTCTTCAGCGACTACATGCGCCCGGCCGTACGGCTGGCCGCGCTGATGAAGCTGCCGGTGATCTACGTCTGGACGCACGACTCGATCGGCCTCGGCGAGGACGGCCCGACCCACCAGCCGGTCGAGCACCTGTGGGCGCTGCGCGCGATCCCGGGCCTCGACGTGGTCCGCCCGGCCGACGCCAACGAGACCTCGGCGGCCTGGAAGGTCGTGCTGGAGCACAACGACCGCCCCGCGGCGCTCGCCCTCACCCGGCAGAACGTGCCGGTCTACGACGGCACCGGCGACCCGGCCAAGGTCGCCCGCGGTGGTTACATTCTGGAGGACGCGTCGAACGGCCAGCCGGCCGTCGTGCTCATCGGCACGGGCAGCGAGGTCCAGCTCGCCGTCGAGGCGCGCGAGGCCCTGGAGGCCGAGGGCATCCCGGCCAGGGTCGTGTCGATGCCGTGCGTCGAGTGGTTCCGCGCACAGGAGCCGGCGTACCGGCAGACCGTGCTGCCGCCGGCGGTCCGCGCCCGGGTGGCCGTCGAGGCGGGAATCTCGCTCGGCTGGCGCGAGTTCGTGGGTGATGCGGGGGAAGTCCTGAGTCTGGAGCACTTCGGCGCCTCCGCGCCGTACAAGACGATCTTCGAGCAGTTCGGCCTGACCGCCGACCGAGTGGTGGCCGCCGCCAAGGCCAGCCTCGCCAAAACCGGGGCTGACAAGGGCGAGACGACCGGAAACTGAGGAACAACCAATGAGCGAGAATCTGAAGCGTCTCACCGCGGCAGGCGTGTCGATCTGGCTGGACGACATCAGCAGGGAGCGTCTGCGCACCGGCAACCTGGCCGCCCTCATCCGTGAGAAGTACGTGACCGGCGTCACCTCGAACCCGACGATCTTCGCCTCGGCGCTGAGCAAGGGCGACGCGTACGACGCCCAGCTGCGCGACCTCGCCACCCGGGGCGTCTCGGTGGACGAGGCGGTCCGCGCCATCACGACCTTCGACATCCGCTGGGCCGCCGACGTGCTGAAGCCGGTCTACGACGGCACCCACGGCGTGGACGGCCGCGTCTCCATCGAGGTCGACCCGAGGCTGGCCCGCAACACCGAGGCGACCATCGCCGAGGCGCGCGCCCTGTGGTGGCTCGTCGACCGGCCGAACGTCCACATCAAGATCCCGGCGACCGTCGAGGGTCTGCCCGCCATCACTCAGGCGATCTCCGAGGGCATCAGCGTCAACGTCACGCTGATCTTCTCGCTGGAGCGCTACCGCCAGGTCATGGACGCCTGGCTGACCGGCCTGGAGAAGGCCAGGGCGGCAGGCCTCAACCTCTCCGGCATCGAGTCGGTGGCGTCGTTCTTCGTCAGCCGCGTCGACACCGAGATCGACGCCCGCCTCGACAAGATCGGCACCCCGGAGGCGAAGGAGCTGAAGGGCAAGGCCGGCGTCGCCAACGCCCGGCTGGCGTTCGCCGCCTTCGAGGAGGTCGTGAACTCGCCCCGCTGGCAGGAGCTGCGCGCCGCGGGAGCCCACCCGCAGCGGCCGCTGTGGGCCTCGACCGGCGTCAAGAACCCGGACTACCCCGACACGCTCTACGTCGACCAGCTCGTCACCGCGGGAGTCGTCAACACGATGCCCGAGAAGACGCTCGACGCGGCGGCCGACCACGGCAAGATCTCGGGCGACACCATCCGCCCCTTCTACGAGCAGGCCTGGAACGTCATGGCCGCTCTGAAGGAGGCCGGCATCGACTACGACGACGTCGTGCGGGTGCTGGAGGAGGAGGGCGTCGAGAAGTTCGAGAAGTCGTGGACCGAGCTGCTCGAGACCGTCGAGACCGAGCTCAGGAAGGCCTGAGACACATGACCATTGAGGTAACCGCCGGCGACGCCGCGGAAGCCGTACAGGCGGTCAAGGAGAAGCTGGTCGCCGAGGGGGTGCCCGCGGCGCTCGCCGCGGGGGATTCGGCCCTGTGGGGCGCCGACGCCCAGGCCGAGGCGGCCATCCGGCTCGGCTGGCTCAGCCTGCCGCTGACGAGCAGGGAGCTGCTGCCCGAGATCGAGAACCTGGTGGAGAAGGCCCGCGCCGAGGGCCTCGACCACGTGGTGCTCGCCGGGATGGGCGGCTCCTCGCTCGCTCCCGAGGTCATCGCCGCCACCGAGGACGTGCCGCTGACCGTTCTCGACACCACCGACCCGCACCAGGTGCGGCGCGCCCTGGCGGACGGTCTGGAGCGGACGCTGCTGGTCGTCTCCAGCAAGAGCGGCGGCACGATCGAGACCGACAGCCACCGCAGGATCTACGAGAAGGCGTTCAGGGACGCCGGGCTCGATCCGGCCGAGCGGATCGTGGTCGTGACCGACCCGGGCTCCCCGCTGGAGCAGTCGGCCATCGAGGCCGGCTATCAGGTCGTCCTGGCCGACCCGAACGTCGGTGGCCGCTACAGCGCGCTGAGCGCCTTCGGCCTGGTGCCGAGCGCCCTGGCCGGAGCCGACGTGCGGAAGCTGCTCGACGACGCGGCGGCCGTGCGGCCGCTGCTCGCGCAGGACGAGGGCAACCCCGGCCTGGACCTCGGCGCCGTGCTCGGCGCGGAGGCCCTCCAGGGCCGTGACAAGCTGATCCTTCGCGACAGCCTGTCCGACATCAACGGGCTGCCGGACTGGATCGAGCAGCTCATCGCCGAGTCGACCGGCAAGTCGGGGAAGGGCATCCTCCCCGTCGTCGGCGCCGAGGCCGCGGAGGACGACGACCAGTACGTCGTCGCCATCGGCCGTGACGGCGGCACGGTGGTCGACGGCCCGCTGGGCGCGCAGTTCCTCACCTGGGAGTACGCCACGGCGATCGCGGGGCGGGTGCTGGGGATCGACCCCTTCGACCAGCCCAACGTGGCGGAGTCCAAGGAGAACACCACCAAGATCCTGCAGGAGGCCGGCGACGGCCCGCTGCCGACCGGCACGCCCGTCCTGACGGACGGCCCGGTCGAGGTCTACGGCGACGTGCCGGGCGACCCGAAGAACCTGGCCGACGTGCTGACCTGGCTGCTCCAGGCCATCCCCGACCGGGGCTACCTGGCGATCATGGCGTACCTGGACCGGGAGGCGGCGTTCGACGCCGCGACGGTCGGCGACGCCTCGTTCGAGGAGATGACCGAGACGTGGGCGAGCGCGGACGTGGCCACGCTGCGCGCGCTGCTCGACTACCGCACCGACCGCGCGGTCACGTTCGGCTGGGGACCGCGGTTCCTGCACTCGACCGGGCAGTATCACAAGGGCGGCCCGCCGGTCGGCGTGTTCCTGCAGATCACCGGGGCGGTCACGGACGACATCGAGGTGCCCGGCAAGCCGTACACGCTGGGCAGGCTGCAGTTGGCGCAGGCGCTGGGCGACCTGCGGGCGCTGGCCTCGCGCGGCCGGCCCGCCGTCCGCCTGCACCTGACCGACCGGGTCGCCGGCGTCAGGCACCTGCTCTCCGTGGCGGAGGAGCTCTGACCATGCGATGCGTTACTGGCCAAGAGACTGGCCAAGAGACCGGCCAAGAGACCGGCCAAAGGTCCGTCGGGACGGGGGCCGCATGACCAAGCCGACCAAACCGGCCCCGGGGACCGAAGCGGCCAAGGCGGCCGAGGCGGCGGAGGGCGCCGAGGCGCCGGAGAACGTGGTGCCGCCGATCCCCGCGACCAGCCCCGCCGCGCCCGTCGAGCAGTCGACCGCGGTGGCGGCGCAGGTGGCCGCGACCGCGACGACCGAGGAGACGGTCGCCGCGAACCCGCTGCGCGACCCTCGCGACAAGAGGCTTCCCCGTGTGGCCGGGCCGTGCGTGCTCGTGCTGTTCGGCGTGACCGGAGACCTGGCGAAGCGCAAGCTGCTGCCCGCGATCTACGACCTGGGGAACCGGGGCCTGCTGCCGCCCGGCTTCTCGCTGGTCGGCTTCGCCCGCCGCGACTGGGCCCACGAGGACTTCGCTCAGGTCACGTACGAAGCGGTGAAGGAGAACGCGCGGACGCCCTTCCGCGAGGAGGTCTGGAAGCAGATCCGCGAGGGCATCCACTTCTGCCCGGGCGAGTTCAACGACGACGGCGCGTTCGACGTGCTGTCGATGATGCTCAAGGAGATCGACGAGACCCGGGGCACGGGGGGCAACTACGCCTTCTACCTCTCGGTTCCGCCGAAGTTCTTCCCCACGGTGATCGAGCAGCTCAAGCGGACCGGCCTCGCCAAGGCGCCGGAGGGCTCCTGGCGGCGGGTGGTCATCGAGAAGCCGTTCGGCCACGACCTGAAGAGCGCCCGCGAGCTCAACGCGATCACCAACGCGGTCTTCCCCGAGGAGTCGGTCTTCCGGATCGACCACTACCTGGGCAAGGAGACCGTCCAGAACATTTTGGCGCTGCGGTTCGCCAACACGCTCTACGAGCCGATCTGGAACCGCGGCTACGTCGACCACATCCAGATCACCATGGCCGAGGACATCGGCATCGGTGGCCGGGCCGGCTACTACGACGGCATCGGCGCGGCCCGCGACGTGATCCAGAACCACCTGCTCCAACTCCTGGCGCTGGTGGCGATGGAGGACCCGATCTCCTTCGACGCCGACGCGCTGCGGCGGGAGAAGGAGAAGGTGCTCCGGGCGGTCCAGCTTCCCGCCGACCTCTCCACCGGCACCGCGCGCGGCCAGTACACGGCCGGGTGGCAGGGCGGCGAGCCCGTCAAGGGCTACCTGGAGGAGGACGGCATCCCGCCGGACTCGATCACCGAGACCTACGCCGCGATCAAGCTGGAGGTGGCCAACCGCCGCTGGGCGGGCGTGCCCTTCTACCTGCGGACGGGCAAGCGGCTCAGCCGCCGCATGACCGAGGTGGCCGTGGTCTTCCAGCGCGCGCCGCACCTGCCGTTCAGCAAGGACGACACCGAGATCCTCGGGCAGAACGCCCTGGTCATCCGGGTCCAGCCGGACGAGGGCATCACGGTGCGCTTCGGCTCCAAGGTGCCGGGCACCGCCATGGAGGTCAGGGACGTCAACATGGACTTCGCGTACGGCGAGTCGTTCATGGAGTCCTCACCGGAGGCGTACGAGCGGCTGCTCCTCGACGTGCTCATCGGCGACCCGCCGCTGTTCCCGCACCAGCGGGAGGTGGAGCTGTCGTGGATGATCCTCGACCCGATCGAGGAGTTCTGGGCCTCCCACGGCAAGCCCGAGGGCTACCCGGCCGGCACCTGGGGCCCCGCCTCGGCCGACGCCATGCTGGCCAGGGACGGACGCGCCTGGAGGCGGCTGTGACGAGTTTCAACCTGACCGGGACGACGGCGTCCAAGATCTCCTCGACGCTGACCAGGCTGCGGCACCAGATGGGCGCCCCGGCGATCGGCATGGTGCTGACGCTGGTGGCGGTCGTCGACGAGGCCGGCCAGTACGACGCGGTGCGGGCGGCCACCGAGGCGGCGCGGGAGCACCCGTCCCGGATCCTGGTCGTGATCAACCGCGACCCGGCCGAGCCGAACCGGCTCGACGCCGAGATCCGGGTGGGCGAGTCCGCCCCCGGCGAGGTCGTGCTGCTCCGCCTGTACGGCGATCTGACCGAGCACGCCGACTCGGTGATCAGCCCGCTGCTGCTCACCGACACGCCCGTGGTGGTCTGGTGGCCGGGAGAGTGCCCGAAGGTGCCCGCGAAGGACCCCATCGGCCAGCTCGCGGGCCGCCGGATCACCGACGCCCGCTCGGCCGGGGACCCGGTCGCGGCGATCACCGGACGGGCCGAGGGCTACGTGCCCGGGGACACCGACCTGGCCTGGACCCGGCTCACCCCGTGGCGCAGCCTGCTCGCCGCCGCGCTCGACCAGCCCATCGGGAAGGTCGCCGAGGGCGTCGTGGAGGCCGCCAGGGGCAACCCCAGCGGTCCGCTGCTCGCGGCGTGGCTGTCCGACCGGCTGAACGCGCCGATTCAGGTCAGCGAGTCTTCGGGTCCCGGTCTCACCGCCGTACGGCTGACGGTCGCGGGCGGCGAGGAGCTCAAGGTGAACCGGAGCGACGCCCGGCTGGCCACCCTGTCCAAGCCCGGTCAGCCGGACCGGCGGGTCGCCCTGGCCCGCAGGCCGACGTCCGAGCTGCTCGCGGAGGAGCTGCGCCGGTTGGACCCCGACGAGGTCTACGCCTCGACGATCCACCGGCTGGCGAAGAAGCCGCGGTCCTGATCGCGGCCTGATCCATCGCCGGGGGCCCGTGTCGCGGGCCCCCGGCGCACTGACTCGCAATGAAAGAGAACCGGTTGTGAGCGTTCCCACAGTCATCGTCCACCGCGACGCCGGCGTGCTCGCGGAGGCCGTGGCGGCCCGCCTGATCACGCGGCTGGCCGACACGCAGGCCGCCCGCGGTTCGGCCCATCTGGTGCTGACCGGCGGCACGATCGGCATCGCGACGCTCGCGGCGGTCGCCGCGACGGCCGCCCGCGACGCGATCGACTGGCGGACGCTCGACATCTGGTGGGGGGACGAGCGGTTCCTGCCGACCGGCCACCCCGAGCGCAACGAGACCGGGGCCCGCGAGGCCCTTCTCGACCACGTGGACGTCGACCCGTCCCGCGTCCACCCCATGCCCGGCCCCGACTCGGGGCTGACGGCGGAGGACGCGGCCGAGGCCTACTCCGTGGAGCTGGCGAAGGCGGCCAGGCCGGAGGACCACGGTCCCGTGCCGTCGTTCGACGTGCTGCTCCTCGGGATGGGGCCGGACGGCCACGTCGCCTCGCTCTTCCCCGGCCAGCCCGCCCTCTACGAGGAGGAGCGCTCCGTCGTGGCGGTGCACGGCTCGCCCAAGCCGCCGCCGACCCGGTTGTCGCTCACCTTCCCCGCCATCCGGGCCGCCCGCGAGACGTGGATCGTCGCCGCCGGCGAGGAGAAGGCACAGGCCGTCCACCTGGCGCTGTCCTCGGCGGGCCCCATGCAGGTGCCCGCGGCCGGAGCGCGCGGGCGTCAGGGCACGCTGTTCCTGCTCGACCGCGCCGCCGCCCACAAGATCCCGCCCAGCCTCGGCCGCATCGCCTCCCCCTGACCTTCCGTACGGCTGTGGGCGGCTGGCGCGCCGCCGGGGAAGCTCGCGGCCAACGTCGGACCCCGCCTCCTGTCCGGCACGGTGACGGCAGCCCTGCCGACACCGAGATCGAAGCGGTTGGCCGGAAGCCCTAGCCCCCGGACTCGGGCTCTGGCCCGGACGGGGACTCTGGCCCGGACTCTGGCTCTGGCTCTGGCGCTGGCTCGGAGTTGGACTCGGACTTGAGGGCGGCTTCGGCCCGGTCGGCGAGGAAGCGGGCGGATCGGGCCGCGCGGGCGGTGCGGGTCTCCTCGCGCTTGGCGATGTCGAGCCGATGCCCGGCACCGGCCAGCTTCTCCCGGGCCTTGGCCAGCTTCTCCGACAGCTCGGCCACCTTCGCGGCGCGGCGGTCATGTTCCCGTACGGCTTCCGCCAGCTCGGCCTCCCAGGAGGCGTGGGCCTCCTCGGCCTCCGTCGCCGCCCGGCCGGCCTCCGCGTGGGATCTTTCCAGCTCGCGGATGCGGCGTTCCCGTTCGGCCGCCCGGCGCTCGGCGGCTTGAGGTTGCGCGGCTCGCGCCGCCTCGGCGGTCCCCGCCGACCGTGGGCGGGCGGGCCGGATGATCGGCGCGGGGGCGAAGCCGCTGTAGCTGAGGCCCCGCACGAGCCTGCCCTGCCGCACCTGAGCGGCCGCCTCCTCGTCCACGACGGCCGCGTCGAGAGTCTGCTCGATCTCGGTTCCGGCCGAGCCTGACAACGGCTGGCCCGCCTCTTCGGCGTCCTCTCTGATCATGCGGGCGAGGCGGCCGGTGAGCGCCGACCGCTGCCGGGTGAGCTCGGCCAGAGCCTCGGCGTCCTGGTCGTGCCACGCCTCGCGCAGCCGTCGCCCCACGTCCAGGAGCTCGTCCAGCTCGTCCGGATGACGACGGGACGACTGGTTGACCGCCCAGCCGACGACGGTCGGTTTCCTCAAGCCGCCGATCTCCCGCGACAGCGGCACGTCGCCGGCGGCCTTGGCCTCCTTCGCCAGCCCGTCGCGGGCGGCGGTGAACTCACCGGGCGCCATGCCGTACAGCCGGTCGGCTGCCTCATCGAGATTCACAGGTCAACGTGTACCCCTTCGGTATGTCCGCAGTCCACTCCCCCATTCGCTCCGTGTACGACCTGACCGATCACGTGGCAACTTCCGACAACGATCGGTTAATGCCACTTTTTGGACAGTAATGATCCTTCTTGTACAAGCTCGTGGTGGTTCCTACCTTCGGGGCACCTGGCACGAATGCCGGACCGAGGTTCCAGGAGGGACCAATGACGCACCCCCCGATGTCCCGCACGCCGCTCCGCTGGGCCGCGCTGCTCGTCGCCGCCGTGGCGCCCGCGCTCGCGACGGTGCTCGCCACCGGCCCGGCCGCGCACGCCGACGACCCGCCCGCCCCCACTCCGGCGCAGGGAACCGTGCTGGCGGAGGCGTCCGACCCGGCCGACCTGATCCCCGGCAGCTACATCGTCGTCCTGAAGAACGGCGCCGACGTCGACGCGGCGGCCCGGACGCTCACCGGCCGCCACGGCGGCAGGTTCGGCCGCACCTACCACTTCGCGCTGCGCGGCTTCGCCGTACGGGCGAGCGCCGCCGAGGCGAAGAAGCTCGCCGCCGACCCGGCCGTGGCCTACGTCCAGCAGAACTCCGTGGTCCGGGCGTCCGACACCCAGCCCAGCCCGCCCTCGTGGGGCCTCGACCGGATCGACCAGCGGAACCTTCCGCTGAGCTCGTCCTACACGTACGGCCCGACCGGCGCGGGGGTCCACGCCTACATCGTCGACACCGGCATCCGGACCACCCATTCGGACTTCGGGGGCCGCGCCTCGATCGGTTTCGACGCGATCGGCGACGGCCAGAACGGGCAGGACTGCAACGGCCACGGCACCCACGTGGCCGGCACGACGGGCGGCGGCTCGTACGGCGTGGCCAAGGGCGTCCTGCTGGTGGCCGTCCGGGTGCTCGACTGCGACGGGTCCGGGACGACCGATCAGGTGATCGCGGGCATCGACTGGGTCACCGCGCACGCCGTCAAGCCAGCCGTCGCCAACATGAGCCTCGGCGGCAGCGCGAACACGGCCCTCGACGACGCGGTACGGCGTTCGGTCGCCTCAGGTGTCGGGTACGCGATCGCGGCCGGAAACGGCTTCCTCGGCCTGTTCGCGCAGAACGCGTGCAGCACCTCGCCGGCCCGTGTCCCCGAGGCCATCACGGTCTCGATCACCGACATCTCCGACAAGAAGCCGTCGTGGGGCAACATCGGAACCTGCGTGGACCTGTTCGCCCCCGGATACAACATCACCTCGGCGTGGAAGGACTCCGACACCTCGACGAACACGATCAGCGGCACCTCGATGTCCACGCCGCACGTGACCGGCGCGGCGGCCCTCTACCTTCAGGGCCACCCCACGGCGACACCGCAGCAGGTGCGGGACGCCATCGTGAACAACGCCACGACCGGCGTCGTGGTGAGCCCCGGCAGCGGCTCGCCCAACCGCCTGCTCTACACCGCGGGCCTGTGATCACCTGACGGCCGCCCAAGCCCCCGGCCGCGCGATCGGCCGGGGGCGTGACCGGGCGGCCGGCTTCGCGACGGCGGTGACCCTGCCCTCTGCCGCCGTTCCTGACGCATAGTGGAAGCACCCGCCAACGACGGAGGCCTCCCGTGTTCGAGCGATTCACCGACCGTGCCCGCCGTGTCGTGGTTCTCGCCCAGGAGGAGGCGAGGTCGCTCAACCACACCTATATCGGCACGGAGCACATCCTTCTCGGCCTGGTCCACGAAGGCGACGGGGTCGCCGCCACGGTGCTCCGTGACGAGGGGATCGACCACGGGACCGTGCGGCAGGACGTGGAGCAGATGATCGGCATCGGCGCGGAGAGCCCGGGCGGTCACATCCCGTTCACGCCGCGCGCCAAGAAGGTCCTGGAACTGTCCCTCCGCGAGGCCCTGCACCTCAACCACAACTACATCGGCACCGAGCACATCCTGCTCGGGCTGATCCGGGAGGGCGAGGGAGTCGGGGCCCAGGTGCTGGCCGGGCGTGGGGTCCACTTCGACCACATCCGCATGAAGGTCATCCAGGAGGCGCGGCTCGAATCCGAGGCGTCGGGCCCGTCGGCGGGCGTCTTCATCGGCGGACCGTCGATCATCGCCCGGCTGGATCGGCTGCAGGAGTCCCTCGACCGCATCGAGCGCCGCCTCGACGCGATGAACGCCCCGCCCGACCCCGGGCCCGCCGCCCCCACACCGGGGTGATCATGCACGGGTTCCCGGCCGTGGCCCCCGACCTGCCCCCTCTCCGGTCGCGATCATGCACTGAATCAGAAGCGGCGGCACTGACCTGGTCTCTTTTTGTTCGTGATCATGCAGGTACGACAACACACAGATCACTTTGGAGAGGCTGACGCCATTACCCCCACGGCGATCCGCGCCTCCACGACGCCGGGGTCCTCGGTGTGCGTGATCGTCGCGCCGAGCGAGGTCAGCAGCCTGCGCATCCGGACGTTGTCGAACAGCAGGGTCGCCCGCACCTCGGCGAAGCCCAGGTCCCGGGCCTCCTGCAGGAGCATGCGGGCCATGGCGGAGCCGAGCCCGCGGCCCTGCCAGCGGTCCTCGACGAGGAAGGCGATCTCGGCGATGCCGGGGTCGGGGGTGAACATGAGGGAGGCCACCGCCACCACCTGGCCGTCGTTCCCGGCGACGATCGAGTGGCCCCGGCTGCGGTCGCAGAGCCGGTCGAACACCCTGGGCGGGAGCGTCGGCATTGAGGTGAAGTATCGGAACCTGCGCGTCTCGGGTGAGCAGCGCTCGTGCAGGTCGCGCAGGGCCTCCCGATAGAGCGTCGTCAGCGGCCGGATGAGCACCTCGGCGCCGTCGGCCAGCCGTACGGGACCCTCGGGCATGGCGGCCTCGGCGGGCGGCTGCGCGAGCCGTACGAGCGCGGCGGCGCGGGCCGCCTCGGTCAGCGTGAACGGCAGGCCGGAGCGGCGCAGCCGGATGGCGCGACGGGGCGCGACGGGAACGACGAGCAGCGTGGGGTCGGGAAGCTCCGCGCCCTCAGGACCACCCCGGGGACGGGCGGGATCGGCGCCGTAGACCCAGCGGGCGTCGTCGGCCCGCAGCAGGTCGCCGAGGATCTCCGGGAGCCGCCACGGCATCGAGCTCAGCCGGGCGGCGAGCAGCAGCACGCGGGTGGGCTCGTCGGTCAACTCGTGCGCGGTGGCCGGCACGACCTGGACCCGGCGGCCTCCGGCCGCTTCCAGCGCCTCACGCACCGCGTCCGGGGAGGCCGGGATGTCGGTGACGAACTCGTCGACCGTGCCGTCCGTGTCCGGCTGCACCGAGAGGCCGAGGATGTTGCCGCCCTTCTCGGCGAGCGCCGCCGCGAGGGAGGCCAGCCGGCCGGGCCGCTCGTCCACCGTCGTCCGGATCCGCAAGAATGCCATCGCGTACCGCTCCCCTCTGTTGTGCTGGCCTCAGACTGCCTGAGGACTGTTACGCCGCTGCTACACGGGGGTGAGCCGCCCGTTTCACTTGGCCGTCAACGTTACGACTGCGGTATCAGCGTGATCATCGCGATTTCCCAACGACTTCCGTCGCCTGATGCGGATGGTGGAACGGATATAGCAGGATGTGGTCCATGAGTGCTCCGTTGTCCCCCGGCTTCGTCAACGGCGAGGTGTCCTTCTGGTACCGCTCCCTCGGGCTGCCCGTGCCCGGCGATCCGCTGGACGGGGACCGCGAGGCGGATGTGGCCATCGTGGGCGCCGGGTACACCGGACTGTGGACGGCCTACTACCTGAAGAAGGCTCAGCCGTCGCTCCGGGTCGTCGTGCTGGAGAAGGAGTTCGCCGGGTTCGGCGCGTCCGGCCGCAACGGCGGCTGGCTGACGGGGGCCCTGGCCGGCTCGCCGGAACGCTACGCGGAGACCCACGGGCCGGAGGCCGCCAGACGGCTCCAGCGGGCGATGTTCGCGACGATCGACGAGGTCATCCGGGTCGCCGACGAGGAGGGGATCGACGCCGACATCGTCAAGGGCGGCCTGTTCAACGTCGCCAGGGGCCCGGCCCAGGCCGCCCGGCTCCGGGAGGAGCTGGCGGGCCAGCGGGAATGGGGCTGGACCGAGGACGACGTCCGGCTGCTCTCCCCCGGTGAGATGGACTCCCGCCTGCGCGTGGCAGGCGCCGTCAGCGCCACCTGGAGCCCGCACTGCGCCAGGATCCAGCCCGCCAAGCTCGCCCGGGGCCTCGCGGAAGCCGTACGGAACCTCGGGGTCGAGATCTACGAGCGGACGGCGGTGACGGAGATCAGCCGGGGCAGGGCGGTCACGGAGCGCGGCACGGTGACGGCGCCCTACGTGCTGCGCTGCACCGAGGGGTTCACCGCGACCATCCCCGGTCACCACCGCGACTGGCTGCCGATGAACAGCTCGATGATCGTCACCGAACCGCTGCCGGAGAGCGTCTGGGCGTCCATCGGCTGGGAGAACCGCGAGTTGCTCGGCGACATGGCCCATTACTACATGTACGCCCAGCGGACGGCCGACGACCGGATCGCCTTCGGCGGGCGCGGCAAGCCGTACCTCTACGGGTCGAGGATCGACGACCGCGGCCATACGCACGGCTGGACCGTCGACGCGCTGTGGGAGCTGCTGACCTCGTTCTTCCCCGCTGCCGGCTCCTCGCGGGTGGCGCACGCCTGGTCCGGCGTGCTGGGCGTGCCCCGCGACTGGTGCTCGACCGTGCGCGTCGACCACGCGACCGGTCTCGGCTGGGCGGGCGGCTACACCGGCCACGGGGTGACCACGACCAACCTCGCCGGGCGGACCCTGTGCGACCTCGTCCTGGGGCGGGAGACCGAGCTCACCGGCCTGCCGTGGGTGGACCGGCGCGTCCGCGCCTGGGAGCCCGAGCCGCTGCGCTGGCTGGGGGTGCACTCGATGTACCGCCTCTACCGCCTGGCCGACGCCCGCGAGAGCAGGGGCATGGCCAGGACCTCCAGCCTGGCCAGGATCGCCGACCTCATCACCGGCCACTGAGGCGCCCCCTCACCCCGGGTCGTGATCATGCACACCTTCCCCGGCGGGGCATTGACCTGCCCACCTCCCGATCGTGATCATGCACGGATTCCCGGGCGACTAGGCTGAACTGGAGAAACGCAATTCGTGATCATGCAACCCGTCCCATCCAGAAGGGCAGAAGTCCTGTGAGCTCCCATATCCTCTTCCGCGGCGGCCGGGCCTTCACCCCGGACGGCTTCGCCGAGGCGGTCCTGGTCCGCGACGGGATCATCGCGGCCGTCGGCGCCGAGGCCGATCTCGTACGGCTCTCGCCCGGAGCCGAGCCGGTGGACCTCGGCGGCGGGCTGCTCACGCCCGGGTTCATCGACGCGCATGTCCACCCGGTGCAGGCCGGGCTGGAGAGGGCCAAGTGCGACCTGGCCGAGGTCTACGGCCTCGACGCCTACCTGTCCAAGGTCACCGACTATGCCAGGACAAATCCGGATAAGGAGTGGATCGACGGCGGCGGCTGGGACATGTCCGCCTTCCCCGGCGGCCTCCCCCACCGGTCCCAGCTCGACTTCCTCGACCGGCCCGCCTACCTGATCCAGCGCGACCACCACGCCGCCTGGGTCAACACCCGGGCGCTGGAGCTCGCCGGCATCACCCGCGACACCCCCGACCCGGCCGACGGCCGCATCGAGCGCGACCCGGACGGCACGCCGAGCGGCGTGCTGCACGAGGGCGCGATGGACCTCGTCGGCCTGCTCACCCCCCGGCCCACCCCCGCCGATCTCGACGCGGCCCTGCTCGACGCCCAGGCCTACCTCTTCTCTCTCGGCATCACCGGCTGGCAGGACGCGATCGTCGGCTCGTACGCCGGGTCCGACGACCAGTTGCCGGTCTACCTGTCGGCCGCCTCGTCCGGCCGCCTGAAGGCCCGCGTCGTCGGCGCCCTGTGGTGGGACCGCACGCGCGGCGCCGACCAGATCCCCGACCTGGCCGAGCGGCGCGCCAGGGCCGAGGGCCTCGACCGGTTCCGCGCGTCCGCCGTGAAGATCATGCAGGACGGCATCGCGGAGAACTTCACGGCCGCCGTGATCGAGCCGTACTGCCGCTGCGGCGGCACCGGACTGTCCTACGTGGACCCCGGGCTGCTCAAGGACTACGTCAAGGAGCTCGACTCGCTGGGGTTCCAGGTCCACTTCCACGCCATCGGGGAGCGGGCCGTACGGGAGACGCTGGACGCGCTGGCCGGAACCGACCCGGAGAACCGCCACCACATCGCCCATCTGCAGATCATCACCCCGCAGGACGTGCCGCGCTTCGCCGCGCTCGGCGTGACCGCGAACCTCCAGCCGCTGTGGGCCACCCACCACGCCCAGATGGACGAGCTGTGCATCCCGTTCCTGGGCGACGAGCGGTCGTCGTGGCAGTATCCCTTCGCCGATCTGGTACGGCACGGCACCCGGCTGGCGGGGGGCTCGGACTGGCCCGTCTCGTCGGCCGACCCCCTCCAGGGGATGCACGTGGCCGTCAACCGGACGGAGCCGGGCGGCTCGGTCCACGCGTCGTACCCGACCGCGCAGACGCCGTTCCTCCCTGGTCAGAGCATCGACCTGAGGACGGTCATGACGGCCTACACGGCAGGGTCCGCGTGGCTGAACCGCTCCCCCGCGGGCGTGATAGAGGAAGGCCGCCCGGCCGACCTCGTGGTGCTCGACCGCGACCCGTTCACGCTCGACCCCAAGGACATCTGGACGGCCCGCGCCACGATGACCTTCGTCGACGGCGAGTGCGTCCACGGCTGAGGCCCCGCCTCGTCAGAGGCCGCTTAGAGGTACGTGTAGGCGACACCGGGAGAGCTGGAGCCGCCCGCCGAGGCGGCCGTGACGCTGACCGAGCCCGAGCCGGGGGGCGCGGCGGCGACGATCTGGGTGTCGGAGACGATCGAGAAGGAGGCCGGGGCGGCACCGAAGAGCACGTCGGTCGTGTTCGTGAAGTTCGCGCCTTTGATGGTGACGAGGTTGCCGCCCGTGGACGGCCCCTGGGCGGGGGTAAGGGTCATGACGGTTGGCGCGGGGACGTAGGTGTAGGAGGTGTGCGAGCCCGTCGCGCTCGTTCCCCCTGGCGTGGTGACCGTGACCTGGACCTCCTGATGGACGACGACAGGGTCCCGTTCTACACGCACAAGTGATCTCGGCCGGAAGTGTGGCACGCCGGCTTACGTTCTCGTGGCCCGCGACTTGGCCCATCCATCGCTTCACGCCAACTGGATCATCCGGTGCCGAGACGAGGTTGACCTTGACGAGAGATCGGCCCGCGGACAAGCGAAAGTCCCCCGCGGCGGATCGCCGCGAGGGACCTCTGTGCTGCCGTGCCGTACGCCTCTGGCCGTGGCGGCCGGCGGTTGTCTACCGGCCCTCTACTGGGCCTACGCCGGGCTCAGTAGATCGGGCGGGAGGACGAGCGCAGGCGCTCCAGAGCCTCGGCGAGGATCTGCGCGCCGTCCTTGTCGCTCCGGCGCTCCTTCACATAGGCCAGATGCGTCTTGTACGGCTCGTTCCGCGGCGGAGCGGGCGGGTTGGACTCGTCCTGACCGGCCGGCAGTCCGCACCGAGGGCAGTCCCAGTGCTCGGGGACGGCCGCGTCGCTGGCGAAGCTCGGGCGCGTCTCGTGCATGTTGGCGCACCAGAACGAGACCCGTACACGGGGGGCGGCCTCGCCGCGCTCGGCCTCCCCCATGGGGCCCGCGCCGACTCTGCTGCCACGGATCGCGTTGCCACTACCCACGGATGAACTCCTTGCTCGATCGCCCCGCGGACAACGGGGGGAGATGAATCTCTGTCACGCGTAGCCGGGACGGAGCCGCTACGGCCTGAGCAGCAGACCCAGCGCGATGATGCAGACGAACCAGACGACGCCCGTGATGATGGTGAGCCGGTCCAGGTTACGCTCCACCACCGACGATCCGCCGAAGGACGACGAGAAACCACCGCCGAAGAGATCCGAAAGGCCACCGCCCTTGCCCTTGTGGAGCAGGACGAGCAGCACCATCAGAGCGCTCGACAGGATGAGGGCGATGGAGATTCCGATTGTCACCGTAGACCTGTTCCTATGTCCGGGCGTGTGCACGACGCCGACGGCGTGACGATTCAATCTTGCTCTATGAGGGTACGACTTATTGTCAAGTCGCACCCCCCGAACGGCTCAGCTAGCCAGACATCTCACCAAAGCGGCAAATCTTGACGAACTCGCCCTGGTCGAGGCTGGCCCCTCCAACGAGGGCGCCGTCGATGTCGGGCTGCGCCATGATGCCGGCGATGTTGTCCGACTTCACCGAGCCTCCGTAAAGGATACGGACCCCAGCGGCCACATCGTCCCCATAGAGCTCGGCGAGTCTGGTCCTGATGGCCCCGCAGACCTCCTGGGCGTCCTCCTGGGTGGCAACCTCACCGGTGCCGATCGCCCACACCGGCTCGTATGCCACCACGATGGACTTCACCTGCTCGGCCGGGATTCCGTCCAGTGCCCCGTCGAGCTGCGCCAGCGTGTGCTCGACGTGGCGGTCCTCCCTGCGGATCGGGAGCGGCTCCCCGACGCACAGGATCGGCGTGAGCGAGTGCCGGTACGCCGCCTTCACCTTGGCGTTGCACAGGCCGTCGTCCTCGTGGTGGTACTGCCGCCGCTCGGAGTGGCCCACGAGCGTGAACGTGCACCCCAGCTTGGCGAGCATCGCCCCGGAGATCTCCCCGGTGTAGGCCCCGGCGTCGTGCTGCGACAGGTCCTGCGCGCCGTACACGATCCTGAGCTTGTCGGCGTCGACCAGCGTCTGGACGCTGCGCAGGTCGGTGTACGGCGGCAGCACCGCGACCTCGACGGCGTCGAAGTCCTTGTCGGTGAGCGAGAACGCCAGCTTCTGCACCAGGTTGATGGCCTCGAGGTGGTTGAGGTTCATCTTCCAGTTGCCGGCGATGAGAGGCTTGCGGCTCATCTATTCCTCCAGGGCGGCGAGTCCGGGCAGCGTCTTGCCTTCGAGGTACTCGAGGCTGGCGCCGCCGCCGGTGGAGATGTGCGAGAAGCCGTCCTCGGGCAGGCCGAGCCGGCGCACGGCCGCCGCCGAGTCGCCGCCGCCCACCACGGTGAACGCGTCCGACCCGACCAGCGCCTCCGCGACGGCACGGGTGCCGCCGGAGAACGCGTCGAACTCGAACACGCCCATCGGGCCGTTCCAGAACACGGTCCTCGCGTCCGACAGCTTGGACGCGAACAGCTCGCGGGTCCGCGGGCCGATGTCCAGGCCCTCGCGGTCGGCCGGGATCGCGGTGGCGTCGACCACCTCGTGCGGCGCGTCGGCCGCGAAGTGGGTGGCGGCCAGGACGTCCACCGGGAGCACCAGGTCGACCCCGCGGGTGACGGCCTCGTTGAGGAAGCCGCGCACCTGGTCGAGCTGGTCCTCCTGCAGCAGCGACTTGCCGACCTCGTGGCCCTGGGCCTTGAGGAAGGTGTACGCCATGCCGCCACCGATGAGCAGCCGGTCGACCTTGGACAGCAGGTTCGCGATGACGCCGAGCTTGTCGGAGACCTTCGCGCCGCCCAGGACCACGACGTACGGCCGGGCCGGGTCCTCGGTGAGCTTCTTCAGCACCTCGACCTCGGTGAGGACGAGATCGCCCGCGGCGTGCGGAAGCCGCTTCGGCAGGTCGTAGACGCTGGCGTGCTTGCGGTGCACCGCGCCGAAGCCGTCCCCGACGTACAGCTCGGCCAGCGCGGCCAGCTTGTCGGCGAACTCGCCCCTGACCGCGTCGTCCTTGGACTCCTCGCCCGGCTCGAAGCGCAGGTTCTCCAGGAGGGCCACCTGGCCGTCCTGGAGGGCGTCGACCGTGCTCTTCGCCGATTCGCCGACCACGTCGGTCGCGAACGCGACGTCCTCGCCGAGCAGCTCGGACAGCCGCCGCGCCACCGGGGCCAGCGAGTACTTCGGCGTGGGCGAGCCCTTCGGGCGGCCGAGGTGAGCCCCGACGATCACCTTGGCGCCGCGTTCGAGCAGCTTCCTGATCGTCGGCACCGACGCCCGGATCCGCCCGTCGTCGGTGATCGTCTCCCCTTCCAGGGGGACGTTGAGGTCGGCGCGCACGAAGACGCGCCGGCCCTTCACATCGAGGTCGTCGATTCCGATCATCAGAGGGAGGCGCCCACGTACTCGATCAGGTCGGCGAGGCGGTTGGAGTAGCCCCACTCGTTGTCGTACCAGCCGACGACCTTCACCTGGTTGCCGATGACCTTGGTCAGGCCGGCGTCGAAGATGCAGGAGGACGGGTCGGTGACGATGTCGGTGGAGACGATCTCGTCCTCGGTGTAGCTGAGGTAGCCCTTCAGCGGGCCCTCGGCGGCAGCCTTCAGCGCGGCGTTGACCTCCTCGACGGTGACCTCGCGGGACACCTCGACGGTCAGGTCGGTGGCGGAGCCCGTGGGGATCGGCACGCGCAGCGCGAACCCGTCCAGCTTGCCCTTCAGCTCGGGCAGGACCAGGCCGATGGCCTTGGCGGCGCCGGTCGAGGTCGGGACGATGTTCAGCGCGGCGGCGCGGGCCCGGCGCAGGTCCTTGTGCGGGCCGTCCTGCAGGTTCTGGTCCTGCGTGTAGGCGTGGATGGTGGTCATCAGACCCTTCTCGATGCCGAAGGTGTCGTTGATGACCTTGGCCATCGGGGCCAGGCAGTTCGTCGTGCAGGACGCGTTGGAGATGATCGTGTGAGCGGCGGGGTCGTACTTCTCGTGGTTGACGCCCATGACGATCGTCACGTCTTCGTTCTTCGCCGGGGCGGAGATGATGACCTTCTTCGCGCCGTTGTCGGCGTGGACCTTTGCCTGGTTGCCGTCGGTGAAGAAGCCGGTCGACTCCACGACGACGTCGACGCCCAGGTCGCCCCAGGGCAGCTTCGCCGGGTCGCGCTCGGCGAAGGCCTTGATCGCCTTGCCGTCCACGGTGATCTCGTCCGCCGAGGACTTCACCTCGTACGGCAGGCGGCCCAGGATGCTGTCGTACTTCAGCAGGTGGGCGAGCGTGGCGTTGTCGGTCAGGTCGTTGACCGCGACGATCTCGATGTCCTTACCGCTGGCTGCCACAGCGCGCCAGAAATTGCGGCCGATACGGCCGAAGCCGTTGACGCCTACGCGGATGCTCACGGGATCCGATCTCCTCGTACGTCGTGCGCCGGCAGACCGGCGACATGGCTGGCGTGAAACCTCAATGACAGACCTTATCGGACCCAAATTGGTGTAGACCACCGGGCCGTCCTTTGGCGGCCGGACAGGTCAAGCGGGCCCCATGGCTTGCGCTTCGCCGTCAAGTCCCGGGCGCATTCCGGTCAAACTCGCGCGGCGTCAGGGGGCGAGCATGTCGACGGTGAGGTTTGCCTCTGTGTTGGCGATGCCGAGGTCCTGGGCCTTCTTGTCGGCCATGGCGAGCAGGCGCCGGATCCGCCCGGCGATCGCGTCCTTGGTCAGGGGCGGATCGGCAATCTGGCCGAGCTCCTCCAGCGACGCCTGCTTGTGCTCGACGCGGAGCCGCCCGGCGATCACGAGGTGCTCGGGGGCCTCTTCTCCGAGGATCTCCAGGGCCCGCTGCACCCTGGCGCCCGCCGCGACGGCGGCCCTGGCGGACCTGCGCAGGTTGGCGTCGTCGAAGTTGGCGAGGCGGTTGGCGGTCGCGCGGACCTCGCGGCGCATCCGCCGCTCCTCCCACGCGAGCACGCTGTCGTGGGCGCCGAGGCGGGTCAGCAGCGCGCTGATCGCGTCGCCGTCGCGGACCACGACCCGGTCGACGCCGCGAACCTCGCGCGCCTTGGCGTGGATCTTCAGCCGCCGGGCCGAGCCGACCAGCGCCAGCGCGGCCTCCGGGCCGGGGCAGGTCACCTCCAGCGACATGGACCGGCCGGGCTCGGTCAGCGACCCGTGCGCGAGGAACGCCCCCCGCCAGGCCGCCTCGGCGTCGCAGGTCGCCCCGGAGACGACCTGGCGCGGCAGCCCGCGCACGGGACGGCCGTGATTGTCGATGAGACCGGTCTGCCTGGCCAGCGCCTCGCCGTCCTTGTAGACGCGGACGACGTACCGCGAGCCCTTGCGCAGGCCCGCCGGGGCCAGCACGAGCACCTCGGCCTTGTGACCGAACACCTCGCCGATGTCCCTGATCAGCCGCCGTGCGGTGACGTTGGTGTCGAGCTCCGCCTCGATCACGATCCGCCCGCCGACCAGGTGCAGCCCGCTCGCGAACCGCAGCAGCGTCGACACCTCGGCCTTACGGCAGCAAGGCTTGACCACCGATAGGCGGCTCAGCTCGTCTTTCACCACACCCGTCATCGCCATCTGCGCGTGTCCTCCCCCAAACAGACTCTGGCAGTCAGTCTCTCGCACCTTGACAGGCGGGGATCACCGCTTCTCACGGAAAATCTCGTCCAGGACCGAGGCAAGACGTGGTCCGTCGTGGCGCGGAGATCCGTCAGAGGCTGCCACATCGGCCAATACCAGACGGCCGCCGAGCGACACGGCGGCCTTCTCCAGCTCCCGCAGATCCCCCACCACGCCCTCGTCGGCGAGCACCGCGTCGATGAGCAGCGAGGGGGCGTGCTCCCTGAGCACCTCCAGATGCTTCTCGGGGGAGAAGCCGTCCGTCTCCCCCGGCTGGGGCGCCAGGTTGAGGATGACGAGCCGCCGAGCGCTCGTCGAGTGCAGCGCGTCGGCCAGCTCCGGCACCTTGAGATGCGGGAGGACGCTGGTGAACCACGAGCCCGGCCCGAACACCACCCAGTCGGCCTCCTGGATCGCCTCGACGGCCTGGGGACAGGCGGGCGGATCGGGCGGGAGCAGCGAGATCGCCTGGACCCGGCCCGGGGTGACCGCGCACGCCACCTGACCCTGGACGGTCGTGACGACGCCGTCCAGCTCGACCTCGGCCTGGATGTCCAGGGGCACCGACGCCATCGGGAGCACCCGGCCGTGCGCGCCGAGCAGCCGGCCCACCCAGTCCAGGCCCTGGACAGGGTCGTCGAGCAGCTCCCACAGGGCCACGATGAGCAGGTTGCCGACCGCGTGGCCGTGCAGCTCGCCCTCGCTGCGGAAGCGGTGCTGGACGACCCGGCTCCAGGTCTTGCCCCACTCGTCGTCGCCGCACAGCGCGGCGAGGGCCATCCGAAGGTCACCGGGCGGCAGGACCCCCAGCTCGCGCCTCAGACGGCCGCTGGAGCCCCCGTCGTCGGCGACGGTTACCACTGCGGTCAGATCGGTCGTGACGGTCCTCAGGGCCGACAGGGACGCGTACAGGCCGTGACCACCGCCGAGGGCGACGACCTTGGGCCCACGCCGGGGATTCACGGCGCCCCGGGGCACGCTCTCGGGGGTGCTTCTGGGGACGTCTCCGCCGATGGGGACGCTCGGGGGGACTCGGCCGGGATCGATGTCCTGATCTTCCAGATCTTCCAGCTGGTCCAGGTCGTCCAGATCGCCATCCGGGTTGCCTTGGAGGTTGCCTTGGAGGTTGCCTTGGAGGTTGCCTTGGGGATCGTCTCGGGGGATGCCATGGGGGATGCCGGTCTCGCCGGTTCCATAGGCGAGTTCTCTCATACTCCTCCTCGCCTTGCGGCCCGCCCCGCCCTTTGAAGCGGCTGCCCGGAGATCCGGCCATACTCGCCGATCGGCGCCGTACGGGAGACCGCTGTGGGGACAGCCGCGGTGCTCATCCGCGGGCCGGGGTTGATCCGCGGGCCTGTGTTGTTTCCCGGGCCTGTGCTCTTTCGCGGGCCGGTGTTGACTTGTGGATCGGTTCTCACTTTGTGGGCCGATTCAGGAGCGGGTCAAGTTCGGCAGCGGGTCAGCCGGGGCGCTCACTCGCGGCCCACGTCCCGGTGACTGACCTGCACCTCCATGCCGCGGTCGCGCAGCCGGGCCGCGAGCTGCTCCGCCATGGCCACGCTGCGGTGCTTGCCTCCGGTGCAGCCGACGGCGAGCGTGGCGTAGCTCTTGCCCTCACGGGTGTAACCGGCTGCCACGACGCCGAAGACCTCCTCGTAGCCGTCGAGGAACTCCTTGGCGCCCGGCTGGCCGAGCACGTAGTCCCTGACGGGCGCGTCCAGGCCGTTCATCGGGCGCAGCTCCGGGACCCAGTGGGGGTTGGGCAGGAACCGGCAGTCGACCACCAGGTCGGCGTCCACCGGCAGGCCGTACTTGTAGCCGAACGAGACGACGTTGACCTTGAGGCCGGGCCGGTCCTCGCCGCCGAAGAACGAGACGATCTTCTTGCGGAGCTCGTGGACGTTGAGCAGGGAGGTGTCGATGACCAGGTCGGCGTTGGCCCTGACCTCGCGAAGGATGCCCCGCTCGCGGTCGATCCCGTCGACGAGCCGCCCGTCGCCCTGCAGAGGATGCGGGCGCCGGACGTTCTCGAAGCGGCGGACCAGCTCCTCGTCGCTGGCCTCCAGGAACACCACCCGTACGGCGACGCCCCGGCCGGTCAGCTCCTCGATGGCCACGTTCAGGTCGGTGGTGAAGGCGAGGCTGCGCACGTCGACGACGGCGGCCACCTTGTCGGCGGCCAAGTTGACCTTGCCGGCCTCCTCGGCCAGGGAGAACAACAGGCCCGGGGGCAGATTGTCGATGACGAACCAGCCCAGGTCCTCAAGCGCCTTCGCGGCGGTGCTCCGCCCCGCCCCCGACATGCCCGTGATCACCACGAACGCCGGCTCAGTCGTGCTCATCGCCCGCTCACCGCCCTGCCCCGAAATCGGCGACGCCCCGCGAACGGCCCCACCCCGCCGGGGCGCGGCGGCCCGCCGCCGGGACACGGCCCCCTATCGACGGAGCATGGCACCGCGGCGCGTCGCCGCGCCAGCGGCACGCCGGACGACCCGACATGTGAGATGCGTCCCAGTCGCTCGATCTTCACCCGCTCTCACCCTTCAACGCCGCCACGATCGCCTCCGCTGTCGATGGCCCGATGCCGGGGACCTCGCGGATCTCATCCGCGCTCGCCTCCCGCAGCCGCTTCACCGAGCCGAAGTGCCGGAGAAGCGCCTGCCTGCGCGCCGGCCCCAACCCGGGGACCTGGTCGAGCGCGCTCTCCTTCAGGCTCTTGGACCGTTTCGACCGATGGTAGGTGATGGCGAAGCGGTGTGCCTCGTCACGCACCCGCTGGAGCAGGTAGAGGCTCTCACTGGTGCGCGGGAGGATCACCGGCTGGTCGTCTCCGGGGAGCCACACCTCCTCCAGCCGCTTCGCCAGGCCGCAGACCGCGACGTCGTCGATCCCGAGCTCGTCCAGGGCGCGCTGGGCCGCCGCCGCCTGCGCGGGGCCGCCGTCCACGACGACCAGGTTCGGGGGGTAGGCGAACTTCCGCGGCCGGCCGGTCTCTGGGTCGATCGGCATCCCCGCTCCGGGATCGCCGCCGCGGCTGCCGTTGACGAACACGGCCGATTCGCCGTCGCCGTCCCCGTCGACCGGGACCGGAGGCTCCCCGTCAAGCTCGCCGGTGGCCACCCGCTCCTCCAGGTAGCGCTTGAACCTGCGGCAGATGACCTCGTAGATCGAGGCGACGTCGCCCTCCGCGCTTTTGATCGAGAACCGGCGGTACTCGCTCTTGCGGGCCAGGCCGTCCTCGAACACCACCATGGAGGCCACCACGTCCGAGCCCTGGATGTGCGACACGTCGTAGCACTCGATGCGCAGCGGCGCCTGGTCCAGGTCGAGGGCGTCGGCGATCTCCTGCAGCGCCCGGCTGCGCGTCGTGAGGTCGCTCGCGCGGCGGAGCTTGTGCTGCGTCAGCGACTCCTTGGCGTTGCGCTCGACGGTCTCCATCAGGCTCTTCTTGTCGCCCCGCTGAGGGACGCGCAGGTCGACCCGGGAGCCCCGCTGCTCGCCGAGCAATTCGACCACCGCTTCGTGGTCGGGCGGCAGCGCCGGGACGAGGATCTCCCGGGGGATCGCGGCCTCGCCGTACATCTGGAGGAGGAACTGCTCCACGAGGTCGCCGGGCGTGCTGTCCTCGACCTTGTCGACCACCCAGCCGCGCTGGCCGCGGATCCGGCCGCCGCGCACGTAGAAGACCTGGACCGCGGCCTCCAGAGCGTCCTCGGCGAGGGCGATCACATCGCAGTCGGTGCCGTCGCCCAGCACGACGGTCTGCTTCTCCAGCGCGCGGTGCAGGGCCTGGATGTCGTCGCGGAGCCGGGCGGCCTTCTCGTACTCCTCCACGGCGGCCGCGTCCCGCATCGCGCGTTCGAGCCGCTTGATGAACCGGCCGGTGTTGCCGGCCATGAAGTCGCAGAAGTCCTCCGCGAGGGCGCGGTGCTCCTCGGGCGTGACCCGGCCCACGCAGGGCGCGGAGCACTTGTCGATGTACCCCAGCAGGCAGGGCCGCCCGATCTGCCCGGCGCGCCGGAAGACGCCGGCCGAGCACGTCCGCACGGGGAAGACCCGCAGCAGCAGGTCGACGGTCTCGCGGATCGCCCAGGCGTGGGAGTAGGGGCCGAAATAGCGCGTGCCCCTCCGTTTGGCCCCTCGGAGCACCTGCACCCGGGGGAACTCCTCCCCCATGGTGACCGCGAGGAAGGGGTACGACTTGTCGTCGCGGTACTTCACGTTGAAGCGCGGGTCGAACTCCTTGATCCAGGAGTATTCGAGCTGGAGCGCCTCGACCTCGGTGTTCACCACCGTCCAGTCGACCGAGGCCGCGCTGGTGAGCATCGTCTGGGTCCGCGGGTGCAGCCCCGCGAAGTCCGCGAAGTACGAGTTCAGCCGCTGGCGCAGGCTCTTCGCCTTCCCGACGTAGATCACCCGGCCGCCGGGGTCGCGGAAGCGATAGACGCCTGGCGACTCGGGGATCGATCCGGGCGCCGGTCGGTAACTTGCCGGATCCGCCACACCGCAAGCCTACTGGGATCCACCGACAGTCCACGATTCACGGAGATCGCGACGACGATCCCCGAGCCGATCCACACGATGGTCCCTCCCGCCGCCGACCCCATGCATGATCACGGCCACGGACGGGTCAGCTTGGGCGGGCCGCCCGGGAGTTCATGCATGATCACGGCGGGGATTGGTGCTGGCCAGACCGGCGGCCGGGAATCCGTGCATGATCACGCGCAGGAGGGGGGCCGCCGGTCGGGGGGCGGGGACTACGCCAGCGTGATGCTGTCGCCGCTCACCGTGATCTTCTGCTCGGCGAGGGGGTCCTTGGCCGGGCCCTTGGCGACCGAACCGTCCTTGATGTTGAACTTGCTGCCGTGGCAGGGGCAGTTGATCGTGCCGTTCGAGACGCTCGCGACCGTGCAGCCCGCGTGGGTGCAGACCGCGCTGAACGCCTTGAACTCCCCCGCCGCCGGCTGCGTGATGACGATCTTCTTGTCTTCGAGGATCTTCCCGCCGCCCGTGGGGATGTCCGACGTCTGGGCGATCGCGTCGCCGCCGGCGCCCCCGCCCGACCCCGCGCCGCCGCCGGCCGCGTCCGTGGCCTTGGCGGTCGCCTGATCGTCCGCCGGCGCCGCCGCGTCGGAGCCGCCCGTGCTGTATCCCGTGCAGGCGGTCAGCGCGGCGGCCAGCCCGGCCCCTCCGGCGCCGAAGACCACGGCGCGGCGTGTCGTATCCGTCATGCTCGTCCTTCCTTGTACGGACGGGTCCGGGCATCGTTCACCCGGCGCCCGCTCCGTGACGCATCACCTTATGTCGTTAAGTACGGCTCTCGCCCCGAGCCTGGTTCAGCATGACGGACAGATCACTGACCAACCATGGACAATTACCCACTCGGGGCGCCGGATCGGTCAGACGCCGAGGATCTTCCGGAGGAAGACGCCGGTGTGGCTCTCCTCCATCTGGGCGACCCCCTCGGGCGTCCCGGTGGCGACGAGCCTGCCGCCCCGGGAGCCCCCTTCGGGTCCCATGTCGATGATCCAGTCGGCGGTCTTGATCACGTCGAGGTTGTGCTCGATGACGATGACCGTGTTGCCGTTGTCGACCAGGCGGTTGAGCACGCCGAGCAGCCTGCGGATGTCCTCGAAGTGCAGGCCGGTCGTCGGCTCGTCGAGCACGTAGACCGTGCGGCCGGTGGACCGCCGCTGCAGCTCGGAGGCGAGCTTGACGCGCTGCGCCTCGCCGCCGGAGAGCGTGGTGGCCGGCTGGCCGAGCCGTACGTAGCCGAGACCGACGTCGTTGAGCGTCTGCAGGTGGCGGCGGATCGCGGGGATGGCGTCGAAGAACTCCAGCGCCTCCTCGATCGGCATGTCGAGGACCTCGGAGATCGTCTTGCCCTTGTAGTGGACCTCCAGGGTCTCCCGGTTGTACCGGGCGCCGTGGCAGACCTCGCAGGGGACGTAGACGTCCGGCAGGAAGTTCATCTCGATCTTGATGGTGCCGTCGCCCGCGCAGGCCTCGCACCGGCCGCCCTTGACGTTGAAGCTGAACCGGCCGGGCAGATATCCGCGGATCTTCGCCTCGGTGGTCGCGGCGAAGAGCTTGCGGACGTGGTCGAAGACGCCGGTGTAGGTGGCCGGGTTGGACCGGGGGGTGCGGCCGATCGGCGACTGGTCGACGTGCACGACCTTGTCCACCAGGTCGGTCCCGGTGACCCGGGAGTGCCGCCCCGGGACCGTGCGGGCCCCGTTGAGCTCCTTCGCCAGCGCGCTGTAGAGGATGTCGTTGACCAGGGTCGACTTGCCCGAGCCCGAGACCCCGGTCACGGCCGTGAAGACGCCGAGAGGGAACTCCACGTCCACGCCGGTCAGGTTGTGCTCTCGGGCGCCCTTGACGACCAGCTGCCGCTTCCTGTCCCGCTTGCGCCGCGTGGCCGGCACGGCTATCGCCTTGCGGCCGGACAGGTACGCGCCGGTGAGGGACTGCTCGCTCGCGAGCAGCTCCTGGACCGTGCCGGAGACGACGACCTGGCCGCCGTGCTCGCCCGCGCCGGGGCCGATGTCGACCACCCAGTCGGCGGCGGCGATGGTGTCCTCGTCGTGCTCGACGACGATCAGCGTGTTGCCCATGTCGCGGAGCCGGATGAGGGTTTCCAGCAGCCGCTGGTTGTCGCGCTGGTGCAGGCCGATCGACGGCTCGTCCAGCACGTACAGCACGCCCACGAGACCCGAACCGATCTGGGTGGCCAGGCGGATCCGCTGGGCCTCACCGCCCGCGAGCGTCCCGGCGGCGCGGTCGAGGGTGAGGTAGTCGAGGCCGACGTCGAGCAGGAAGCCGAGCCTGGCGTTGATCTCCTTGACCACCCGCTCGGCGATGTGCATATCACGCTCGGACAGCTTGAACCCGGCCAGGAACTTGGCGCACTCGCCGATCGACATGGCCGAGACCTCGGCGATCGAGGCGTCGCCCACCGTGACGGCGAGCGACACCGGCTTGAGGCGGCGGCCCTGGCAGGCCGGGCACGGGACCTCGCGCATGAAGCCCTCGAACCGCTCCCGCGTCGCGTCGCTCTCCGACTCGGCGTGCCGGCGCTGCACCCAGGGGATGACGCCCTCGAAGGTCGTGTAGTAGGACCGCTCCCTGCCGTACCGGTTGCTGTAGCGGATGTGGACCTGCTCGTCGTGGCCGTGCAGGATCGCCTTCTGCGCCTTCCTGGACAGCCGCTCCCACGGGGTGTCGAGGTCGAAGCCCAGCGCGTGGCCCAGCGCCTCGATCATCCGGATGAAGTAGTCGCTGGTGTGCCCGTTCGACCAGGGGCTGATCGCGCCGTCGCCGAGGGTCCGCTCCGGGTCGGGCACCACCAGGTCGGGGTCGACCTCCATGCGGGTGCCGAGGCCGGTGCACTCGGGGCACGCGCCGAACGGCGAGTTGAACGAGAACGACCGGGGCTCCAGCTCCTCGAACGACAGGTCGTCGTAGGGGCAGTAGAGGTGCTCGGAGTAGAACCGCTCCCGGTTGGGATCGCCCTCGGGCAGGTCGACGAAGTCGAGCGTGATCGTGCCGCCGGACAGCTGCAGCGCGGTCTCCACCGAGTCGGTGAGCCTGCGGCGGGCGCCGTCCTTGACCGCGAGCCGGTCGACGATCACCTCGATGTCGTGCTTCTCGTACTTCTTGAGCGTCGGCGGCTCCTCCAGCCTGATGATCGTGCCGTCGACCCTGGCACGGGCGAAGCCCTTGCTCTGCAACTCGCGGAACAGCTCGGCGTACTCCCCCTTGCGGCCGCGGACGACCGGCGCGAGGACCTGGAACCGGGTGCCGTCCTCCAGCTCGAGGACGCGGTCGACGATCTGCTGCGGGGTCTGCCGGGCGATCGGCCGGCCGCACGTGGGGCAGTGCGGCTTGCCGATGCGCGCCCACAGGAGGCGGAGGTAGTCGTAGACCTCGGTGATCGTGCCGACGGTGGATCGGGGATTGCGGCTGGTGGACTTCTGGTCGATGGAGACCGCCGGGGACAGGCCCTCGATGAAGTCGACGTCGGGCTTGTCCATCTGGCCGAGGAACTGGCGGGCGTACGCGGACAGCGACTCGACGTAACGCCGCTGACCCTCAGCGAAGATCGTGTCGAAGGCCAGGCTGGACTTGCCGGAGCCCGAGAGTCCGGTGAAGACGATGAGAGCGTCTCGCGGCAGGTCGAGCGAGACGTCCTTAAGGTTGTGCTCACGTGCGCCACGCACGATCAGGCGGTCAGCCACGGTGGTCCCGATAGGTCGATGGAGTCAACAGGAGGTGCACGGGCAAGCTATCCGGAGCCACCGACATTTTCGGGGGCGGCTCCCGACGGCCGGGGCGGGCGGCCTCACGAACCCCCTCCCGGGGGTCACGTCCCAGGGGCGACTCCTACGTAACCGCCCCCGTATGAACAGGGTATGAGTTCCGTCAAACCCGCGTCCGGCGCTTGGCCCGGAAAACTCCCACTGGTAGAACCGCTCCGGCACACCCGATCTTCCCGGACGGCTGCCGCGCGCCGTTACGCCCGTGGTCCATGATGTGTCTATGTCAGCTCTCGAGGAGTTCCAGGCCGCACTCGCCACATCCACGGGCCGGCTGCTCGCGACGGCCGCGCGGCTCACCGACGACGACGTCCGCGCGGCGTCCCTGCTTCCGGGATGGACCCGCGGGCACGTGCTCACCCATCTCGCGCGCAACGCCGACAGCCACGTCAACCTGCTGACGTGGGCGAGGACGGGCGTCCACACCCCGCAGTACCCCACGCCCGAGACCCGCGAGACCGAGATCGAGGCGGGAGCCGAACGGCCCGCCAAGGAGCAGCTCGCCGATCTCGAGGAGAGCGCCGACCGGTTCGACCGGGCGGTCCGCGAGCTGCCGCCCGAGGCATGGAGGGCGATCGTGGAAGGGACGCGGCCGCCGCGGCACCCCGCCTGGTACATCCTCATGCGCCGGCTCCGCGAGGTCGAGATCCACCACATCGACCTCGGCGCCGGGTACGGCTGGGCCGACCTGCTGGAGCCGTACGTGCGGTGGGAGCTGCACGACACGATGCTTTCGTGGCCGCACGGCCAGGGCCCGGTCAGCGAGATCGTGTCCCGCGAGGTGCGCGACGACGGCGAGCACATCCAGGTGTGGCGGGGCCTCGGGGACGGCCCGGCCGTCCACGGGACGCCGCGGAAGCTTCTCGCCTGGCTCACCGGCCGGGCGCCGGGCGAGGGCCTGAGCGTCAAGCCGTCGGACGACGGCGGCGAGCCGTCCGGCTCCCCCGTGGCCTCTCCCGTGACGCCACCCTCCCCGCCGCAGTGGATGAGCATGCCCGCCCCCCGGGACCTCCCGGTGGAGCCGCCCGCCACGTGGCCGCCCCGGCATGACTGACAGGGCATGACTAGCGTGAGCCGTACAGGACTCGAGGGAGAATCATGAGCTACACGGGAGATGTCGCCAAGGGCGGCCCCGCCGACGTGCGGGAGCTGCCCGCGCTGACCATTTCCAAGATCGAGGTCGGGGACTTCGGCAACAACGCCTATCTGCTGCGCTGCGACGAAACCGGCGACGGGCTGCTCATCGACGCGGCGGCCGAGCCGGACCGCCTGCTGGACCTGATCGGTGACCGGCCGATCAGCTCGATCGTCACCACCCACGGCCACCAGGACCACTGGATGGCGCTGGAGGAGGTCGCCAGGGCCACCGGCGCGCAGGTGGTCGCCCACCCGCTCGACGCGGGCGACCTGCCGGTCCCGGTCACCCGGGAGGTCGAGCACGGCGACCGGGTGACGGTGGGCGTCGTCACGCTGGAGGTCATCCACCTGCGCGGGCACACGCCCGGCTCGATCGCGCTGCTCTACCAGGACGGCCATCTGTTCACCGGCGACTCGCTGTTCCCCGGCGGCGTCGGCAACACGCAGAAGGATCCGGAGCGGTTCGACCGGCTCTTCACCGATGTGGTGGAGCGGATCTTCGACCGGCTTCCCGACGAGACGTGGGTCTATCCCGGTCACGGCGCCGACACCACGCTCGGCGCCGAGCGCCCGGCCCTGCCGGAGTGGAGAGCGCGCGGCTGGTGATAGAGGAAGCTTCTCCGAGCCACCCGTCGCCGTGATCATGCAGGGCTTCCCGGAAAGCTCCGGGACGTGGGGTTCCCCGGATTGTGATCATGCGTGGATTCCACCGTACGCGGCCTGATCGGGGCCGACACCGCCGGTGATCATGCAGTGTCTGTTCGCCGGGGCGCACCCTCGTCCTGCATGATCACTCTGCACAAAGCACCAGGCAGAACGGTACGCGCGGGAACATGCGCATGATCACGCGGGACGGAGCGGCTCGGCGACGGTGCCGACGCTCAGCCCGTTCGTCGTTTAGACGTCTCCCAGGCCCGGGTGAGGACGCGGCTCCCCGGTGGTGAAGACCTTGACGATGCGGTCCGCCGCGGCGGCCGGCTCGTCCGCGCTCTCCACGACGTCGCCCCAGGACCAGCGGTAGAACCAGCCGTCCGACATGGCGACGCAGTCCACCGTCTCGGAGAAGATCGCCGCGTCCGGGTCGCGGACCTTCAGGGACGGAGGGTCGGGACGCAGCGACGCCTCCAGCCCTCTGAGCTCCAGCTCCCGCGCGAGCTTGCCGAGGAAGTACGTCCGGGTGTGCTCACGAGGCATGGCGACCATGGCTCCAAAGGACTAGGCGATCGATCCATGTGAAAGCGAGGGCCGAAGGAAAGGGGCCCTGAGACCGGGGCCCCTGTTCGTTACCGACGTGGGCCGACGCTCTCCGAGCGTCGTTCCCTCCGCTGCTCGTGTTTGAACATCAGAACGCGCAGCGGGATCGCGGTCACCATCGCGATCTGCATGATGGCGCCCACCTTGATCAGCTGGTCGCCTCCGGCCAGGCGGGCCGCCCAGACGGACAGGCACGCCACGTTGATCATCATCCAGGCCAGGACGACCGCGGCCACGTTCCCCTTGGGCTTCGGATACTCGATGCGGCTCACCATCAGCCAGGCCACCGCGATGATCCCGGCGATCGTGAGGTAGCTCGGCTGGAAGAGCAGCACGATCGAGACCACGGTCATGGCGCCCATCGGGATGGGCAGGCCCATGAAGTCGCCGCTCTTGGTCTTGACGCACGCGAAGCGGGCCAGCCGTACGACTCCGGCGAGCAGGATCGACGCGGCCGCGAACAGCACGAGCCAGAGCGGGAGCCTCCCCGAGAAGCCGGCCCAGATCACGACCATGAAGGCGGGCGCGAAACCGAAGCTGATGACGTCGGCGAGGTTGTCGAGCTCGGCGCCCATCGCGGACGCGCGGAACTTCCGGGCGACCAGGCCGTCGAAGAGGTCGCAGGTCGCGCCGATGAGGAGCAGCACCACGGCGGTGCCGAAGAACCGGGGGTCGGGCTCGAACTTGCCGTTCGACTGGATGGCGTTGATCGCCGACCACGCCAGCACGCAGACGGCCAGGAAGCCACTGAGCGCGTTGCCGAGCGAGAGGGAGTCGGCTGCCGACAGGCGGAAGGCCTTGCCGACGGGGCCGCGGGGCTCGTCGGCGAGGCCCTCCGCCTGCCAGCCCGTGTCGGCGCCCAGATCGGACGCCCCGAAATCAGACGTGGTCAAGGCGAGTCACCCCCGCCACGGTCTTCTGCCCCACGGTGACCGCGGACGCGATGCCTTCGGGCAGGTAGACGTCCACACGGGAGCCCAGGCGGATGAGGCCGACCCGCTCGCCCTGAGCCACCTTGGCCCCGGCCGCGAGGTACGGCACGATGCGGCGCGCGACGGCACCGGCGATCTGCACCATCTCGATGTCTCCGAGGTCGCTGTCGAAGTGCCAGACCACTCGCTCGTTCTTGTCGCTGTCCTTGTTGAACGCGGGCACGAACCCTCCTGGCACGTGCTCGACCGCGGTGACCGTGCCGGCCACCGGGGCGCGGTTGACGTGCACGTTCAGGGGGCTCATGAAGATGGCCACCCTCGTGCGGCCGTCGGGCCACGGGTCGACGCTCTGCACGACGCCGTCCGCGGGTGAGATCACCCGCCCGTGGCCCGGCGCGCGCTCGGGGTCGCGGAAGAACCAGAGCATCCCGCCGGTCAGCGCGACCAGTGGGGCCGCGGCGAGCGCCCACTTCGGGGATCTGCGGGTGAGAAGGGTCGTGACGGCCGCCGCCGCCGCGGTCGGGGCCAGCCATGGGGAGACCCCGCGCGCGAGCCGGATCGAACCCCGGGGACTTCCCGCGGCCTCGGAGGTCGGCACGAGGTCGCGGGACAACTCAGAATCGTTGGACACAGGGAACCTTTGTACTCTTTAGCGACTAGGGACCGGTATGCGCCTGAAATAGCGATATTACCGATCCGGCAGTCATTACACGGCACAACGAGACAAGCAAACAGCCTCGTTGCCCGTTTTGCTAGCCCTGTGGGGCCTCCGCCGGAGCGGTCATCTCGTCGCTGCGGGCTTTGAGAAGGCTGGCGACGGTCGTCACGGCCATCGTGACTCCGATGACCATCAGCGACACCCAGATGGGAATCTGGGGAGCCCAGGAGATCTGGCTCTCGTGCAGCGCTTCGAGAACCAGCTTAACCCCGATGAATCCGAGGATGAACGCGAGGCCGTAGCTGATGTACACCAGCCGCTGGAGCAGACCGCCCAGCAGGAAGTAGAGCTGCCGCAGCCCCATCAGGGCGAACGCGTTGGCGGAGAAGACGATGAAAGCGTCCTTGGTGAGGCCGAAAATCGCCGGAATCGAGTCGAGCGCGAAGAGCAGGTCGGTCGTCCCGATCGCGATCATGACGATGAGCATCGGGGTGACCATCCGCCTGCCGTCCACCCGCACGGTGACGCGCGAGCCGACGTAGCTCGGGGTGGTGGGGAAGACGCGGCGCACCCAGCGCAGGATGATGTTCTCGGTGAACTCGTGCTCCTGCTTGCCGTGGTCGCGGACCAGCGTGTACGCCGTGTAGACGAGGAAGATCCCGAACACGTAGAACAGCCAGCTGAACCGGGCCAGCGCCGCCGCTCCGACCGCGATGAACAGGCCGCGCATGACGAGGGCGAGCAGGATGCCCACGAGCAGCACCTTGTGCTGATAGATCTTGGGCACCCCGAACCGGGTCATGATGATGTAGAAGACGAACAAATTGTCGACACTGAGGCTGTATTCGGTGAGATACCCGGCGAAGAACTGGCCGCCCGGCTCGGCTCCGCCCACGACCAGCAGCGTTATGCCGAACAGCACGGCGAGCGTGACGTAGAAGCCGACCCAGACGCCGGCCTGCCTCATCGAGAACTCGCGGGGCTCCCCACGGTCGACGATCCACAGGTCAACGGCCAGGACGACGAGCAGACCGGCGATGACGGCGGCCCATGCCCACACAGCGACGTTCAAGATCAAGAACCTCCGGCGCGCGCGTTGAACACACTGCCGGAGTCTCTCCCGTCCGCACGCTGGCGGACCGGCAGCCCCGGGCGCTGACGCCGTGATGACGGGACTGTCGCGAAGGGATACTCCCCCCAACCGCTTCAGTATATGGATCAGCCGCAAATTGACCTAATCCCCGTCCGGATGGCCGGCCCCGGAAAGGGGAAACCGCCGGTTTCGTGACCCATATATACCGTTTCGGCCACCTCATAGGACCGGTCCCCCCTGACTTCCGGTCACCGAACTCTCCCCCTGCGGCCATACCTGTCTTCCGTCATGGCGACGAGCGGCAGCCGTTTCGGCCCTCTCCGACGGCACCGACGTGTGACTCGCCCACCGCCCGGGTCAGCGACCAGGGGGCTCCAGACCGGAGTAGACCCCGATCACGGCGCGGACGGCCGCAGCCTCGTCCGGCAGGTCCGCGCCGCGCCGCGCCGACGCCCCGGCGAGACGTGCCGCCAGCGCCGGATCGCCGAGAAGACGGCCGATCTCCCGGCTCAACGCCACGGCGTCGCCCGGAGGGACCAGGAGAGCCGCGTCACCGACCATGTCCGGGATGCCACCGACCCGGGTCGCGATGACGGGCCTGCCCGCCTTCAGCGCCTCCTGGACGCTCAGCGGCTGCCCCTCCCACCTGCTCGGCACCAGTACGGCCGTCGCCACCTGGAGGAGATCCGGCGGGCTGGCCCAGCCGTACAGGAAGACGGGCAGCCTCTCCGCGTCGATCCGCGCCTGGAGCTCGGCCCGCAGAGGCCCGTCTCCGGCGATCACGAACAGCGGGTCGCTCTCGTACGGCCGGGCCGCCGCGTCGAGCAGTGTCTCCAGCCCCTTCTGCTGGGCCAGCCTGGCGACGGTCAGCAGCACCGGCCTCCCCTTCCGGCCGGGCAGCTCCCGCCGCACCTCGTCCGGGGTCCGCGCGGGATCCTCCAGGGGCGGCGCGGGGACCACGGCCGGGCCGACACGCCGCGCGCCCCGGGCGCGCATGCGCTCCCCGATGTCGGGCGACACCACCAGCACATGGTCGGCCCGCCGTGCGACGATCCGCTCCAGGACCCGGTAGATCGCCCCGATCGCGCCCCCGGCCGTGACGGCGTTGTGCAGCGTGACCACGAGGGCGGGGCGACGGCGCGCGCCGGCCAGGGCCAGCGCCGCGAGAGCGCCCGCCCGCAGCCCGTGGGCGTGTACGGTGCGGGCCCCCCGGGCGGCGGATCTCAGCCCCGCGACCGATCGGAGGTCGTTGACGGGATGCGGGCGATCCGAGATGGGAACCTCGGCGAAGCCCGCCCCGGCCTCCGTGAAGCCGAACGCCTCGTCCGTAGCCGCCGGGCCCGCCACGACGACCTGATGGCCCGCGCCCGCCAGCCCCGCGACCAGGGTGCGCACATGCCGGCCCACGCCCCCCGCGCTGGTCCCCAGCACGAGCACGATGTTCATGCCCCGCCCCTCTTCGCCTGCCGTACTCATGGCCCGGCGTGCCCGGCGCCGGTGGAGGCCGTCACGGTCTCCTCGGGCTGCCGGCCCCCGCGCGCGGTCCTGAGCCGGGACAGGACGGTTCGCAGGTCCCCCCGGTCGACGGCGGCCGCCGCGAGCACTCCCGCGCCGAGCGCGGCGACGCCCGACAGGGCCGCCACGCCCACGCTGCCCCAAGGACCCGCGCCGCCGAGAAGGGCCACCACACCGGCCCCCGCGAGGAAGCCGCAGCAACCGCCCGCGACGGCGGCGAGCGTGGCACGGGGCACCCCCTGCAGGGCCTCGGGCCCCCGCGCCCGGAGCACCGACACCAGCAGCACACCGCCTCCGGCGGTCATGCCCACGGCCTGGCCGAGGGCGAGCCCGCCCAGCTTCCAGCCCTGCGGAAAGGCCAGGACGAAGGCGGCCTGGGCCACGATGACGACCAGCCAGCCGAGAACCGTCCCCCGGGCCGCCGCCCTCCCGCGCCCGTCGGCATAGAGGACCCGGCTGAGGTTCGCCATCAGCCCGTAGCCGACCAGCCCGGGAGCGAACAGCGCGATCGCCGGGGCGAACTCCGTGGTCGAGATGGTGGTGTCGGCCTGCCCCCCGAGGAAGACCTGGGCGACGGGTCCGGCGACCGCGGCGAGTGCCCCGGCCGCCAGGCCGGAGATCAGCACGACCGCCCGGGTCGTCTGCGCCGACAACCCGGCGAATGCCGCCCGATCACCGCCTTCCGCCCTGGCCGCGAGCACGGGGAAGGCGCTCGTGGCGATCGGCACGGCCAGCACCGCATAGGGCACCTGATAGATGGCCCACGCGTAGCTGTACGCCGGGAGCGCTCCCCCGCCGATCCCGCTGTTGGCCAGCGGGATCACGATCGCCATCGCGGCCTGCTGGGCCACCAGCGCGCTCAGCCCGGCGAGGGCCAGCCTCCTGACCTGTACGGCCACGCCGTCCGGGAAGCGCAGCGCCGGCCGCCAGCCCGAGCCGAGCCGGGAGGCGGGGCCGACCACGGTCACGACCAAAGCCAGCACACCGAGCGTGGTTCCGGCCGAAAGCGCGATCTCGGCGGGACGCGGCACCGAGGCCGGATCGCTGTCCCCACCGCTGAGGGGCGCGAAGGCGAGGTAGGCGGCGATCACCACCACGCTGGACACGAGAGGGGCGAGCGCCGGTCCCGTGAACCGCCGATGGGCCTGCAGCACGCCGTAGAGCACGACGGCCAGGCCGTACAGCGGGATCTGCGGGGCGAACACCACCAGCATCCGGGTGGCCACGGCGATCACGTCGCCCGGCGCGCAGGGCTTTATGTCGCCGCCGACGAAGAGCAGTAGCCGCATCACCGGCCCGGCGGCCAGTGCCGTCAAGACGCCGAGCGGCACCAGGAGCACGAGCACCCACGTCAGGAGCGCCGAGGAGATCCGGCCCACCTCCGCCCGCGCCTCGGGCGTGGACCGGGCGGCGGCTCCGGCCAGCACCGGCACGACCATGCCCGCGAGAGCCCCGCCCGCCACGACCTCGAAGACGATGTTCGGCACCAGGTTGGCCGTGTAGTAGGCGGTGGCCAGGCAGTTCGTGCCCACGGCCCGGGCGAAGACGAGTTGCTTGGCGAAGCCGGTGACGCGCGCCAGAATCGTGATCGCGCCTATCAGTACGGCCGCCCCCGCGACTCCACGGCCGATCCTGCCGGAGATCACGGACGCCGGGCGTTCCCCGCCGAGGGCTGTGGCGCACGGCGGCCGAGCAGGTCGATGCGGTTCAGAACGGGATTACCCGCGATGACCTTGGTGAAGCTGATCTTCTCCGACGCGGCGGTGAGCGCGACGACCGTGCCGAGCAACGCCAACCGGCCGGGCCTGCCGAGCTTGACCGTCGCCGCCACGCCGAGGAGCGCGCCGAGCGCGTTCGCCCCCGCGTCGCCGAGCATGGCCCGCTCCCCCAGGTCCTCCGGCAGCAAGGCCACCGCCGCGCCCAGCGGGACGGCGGTCAGTACGGCGGCCTGCTGACCGCCTGCCCTGCCGCCGTTCCGAGCGGCCGCCTCAGGGCCGTTCCCGGACGCGAGCGAGGAGATCAGCAGCGGAACCCCGGCGAGCAGGCCCACCTTGATGGCGCGCCCCGGCCGCAGGTCGAAGAGGTTGGCCAGGTTGGCGCTCCCGGCGATCAGGGCGCCGTCGATCAGCGTGTCCAGCGCACCCCCGGCCATGCCACCCGTGTGACGCCCCGCCCCCGCTCGGGCGGCCACGGCCGCGGCGAGGCCGGTCGCGCCGATGCCGAGGATCTTCACGGCGCCGCTCGTGACCTCGCCACGGGAAAGGGCCGCCAGGTGCCCCTTGAATCCCTTGGAGGAGGCCGTCCCGAACACGTCGTCGTACGCGCCGAGGACGCCGCTGCCGACCCCCGCGAGCAGCGCGGCCGCCTTCACCCGCACCGGAAGGCCGGGGGCCAGCGCGACAGCCGTACCGGCGCCGGCGACGAAGGCCGGGCCCTCCAGCAGCGTGACCGGCTCGCCGCGGTGGTTGACGCGCGTCCAGTACTCGTCGGCCGTCTTCTCGTCACCGAGCGGCGGACGTCGCTTGAAGGCGGAGTAGGCCACACGTGCGGCGGTCGCGCCAAGGGCGGCGCCCAGCGCCGCACCGGCCAGAGGGCCGAGCGAGAAGCGTTTCGCCACAGCTGCCTCCCCTTCTCAGATGCGGTATGCGTGCCAGCGGCGATCGGCACGCGGTCATGGCGGTGACCGGCACGCGGGGTCAGCCGCGTGTCGACGCCGGGCTGGGGCTCGGGCTCGGGCTCGGGACCGCCGGTTCGAACGCCGTGGATCCACTGCCCACGCCGTACGCTCCGGAACGGCCGGTCAACTGCTCCCGCAGAGCGTAGACCACGACGATCCGGCCCGCGGCGAAATCGACGGTGTCGACGGTGGAGACGTTCGAGGCGGCCTCTCCGGTGTCGTGGAGGACCGAGATGGCGCCCCCCGCCGCCGAAGCGGTCGTCGTCCCGGCCAGGACGGTGCCAAGGTCCACGGAGTCGAGCCCGGCGGCCACCGACACGACGGCCGCCGTCTGCTTCTCGGCGTCCTCGCCCTCGTACGGCTGGGCGGGCGCGAGCACGATCGCCATCGTCGCGCGCTGCGCCGGGGTGCCGCTCACGGTCAGGAAGTCGCCGGCCTGAAAGGCGTCCAGCACTCCGGCGGCGACCGGGTTGGGCCGGCCGGCCTGGGTCCGGTCGCCGGTCACGATCGCGCTGGCGAGCATCGCCGCGGCCTTGTCGTACGGCGAGGCCCCGTCGGGGAACTTCGTCCCGATGGGCGCGAGCGTGCTGGCGAGCTGGTCGACCACAGCCGCCTGGTCGGCCGCCGTGAACTTCTCGGTAAGGCTCACCCGGCCCACGTAGGAGGCGCCGGCGCCGGTGACGAGCCTCTCGATCGGGTCGCGCAGGCTCGCCGACGCGCCGGGAGCCTCGACGAGCACGACCCGCTCCCCGGAGAGCTGCCCCCGGACAAGCTCCGGGGCGTGGGAGAAGACGAACGAGTTGTTGCCCTCCTCACGCGTCTGAAGCTCGGTGATTTTGCTGCGGTAGTCCTGGTTGGTCTGCCGAAGCGAGGCGGTCATCTCCTCCGCCGACTTGAAGAGCGGGCCCTCCAGCACGGTGCTGCCCAGCACGATGCCGACGGTGAGAGCGAGGAAGATCGCCACGATGGAGACGAGGTGATAGCGGAAATCGATCACGAGAAGAGTCCGACCAGCCAGAAGATGAAGCCGTTCCAGGCGTCGCGGAGGCCGTTGAGCCAGACCTTGCCGACCGGGGAGACGGAGAGGACCACGCCGATCGTGATCAGCGTGGTGGCGACGAGAAGCAGCAGGGAGCCCGTGGAGATGCGGCTGCGGTAGAGCCTGCTGACGCCCTTGGCGTCCACGAGTTTGCTCCCCACGCGGAGCCGGGTGAGGAAGGTGCTGGCCGCGCCCGACCGGCCCTTGTCGAGGAACTCGTCGAGCGTCCAGTGCGTGCCGACCGCGACGATCAGCGACGCGCCCTTGTCGTCGGCCAGCAGCATCGCGATGTCCTCGCTCGTGCCGGTCGCGGGGAAGACCACGGCCTCCTGGCCGAGCTGGTGGACGCGCTCGAGGCCGGGCGCGCGGCCGTCCCGGTAGGCGTGCACGACGAGCTCCGCGCCGCAGCGCAGCGCCTTCTCCGACACCGAGTCGAAGTCACCGACGATGAGGTCGGGCATGTAACCGGCCTCGATCAGGGCGTCCGCGCCGCCGTCGACACCGATGAGCACCGGGCGGTACTCCCGGATGTACGGCCTCAGCGTCGCGATGTCCTCCTTGTAGTGGTACCCCCGGACCACGATGAGGACGTGCCTGCCCTCCAGGCACGTCTTGATGTCGGGGACGCCGACGCCGTCGATGAGGAGATCACGCTCGCGCCGGACGTACTCCATCGTGTTGGCGACGAACGCCTCCATCTGGACGGCGAGCCCGGCCCTCGCCTCGGTCATCGCCGCGCCGATCGACTCGGCGGTCTGCGGCTCGCCCTTGCCTACCAGGTCCTCACCGAGGTAGACCATGCCCTCGTGGATCCGGACCACGTCGCCGTCCGAGACCCGCTCGAACAGCTCTGTCGTGGCGTTGTCGATCAGCGGGACGCCGGCGTCGAATAGAATCTGCGGCCCCAGGTTGGGATAGCGGCCGCTGATGCTGGCGGCCACGTTGACCACCGCCGCGGCACCGCACGCGACCAGTGCCTCCCCGCTGACCCGGTCGACGTCGACGTGGTCGATAATCGCGATTTCCCCGGCGTTGAGGCGCTTGGTGAGCCTCTTCGTCCGCCTGTCGATTCTCGCCACAGCCGTCACCCCGGGAAGGTCGTCCACCTTCCTGCGGCGGAGGCCCGCAACATTCAAGCTCGGGACCTTCATCGTCAACCATCCTGCCAGAGGCGGCGACCCCAATGGTCGCAGACCCCGAGGCGTGTCAGCTTTGTCACACATCGTCATGGGCGCCGACGTGCGCGATCCGGCCTCTGCTCCTCGCCTCGTCGCCCTACGTCGGCTCCCGGGAGCGCTCTGCCCCAATTGTCAGCGCGGTCACTCGTCAGCCGGTCATTCCGCGGCTTTGTCGGCGGCGGCGATGGACAGCAGCTCGGCCGCGTGGGCCCTGCCGAGCTCGGAGTCCTCCAGGCCGGCGAGCATCCGGGACAGCTCGCGCGCCCGGCCCTCCTGGTCGAGCGCGACCACGCCGCTGCGGACCACACTGCCATCGCTCGCCTTCTCGACGACCAGATGCTGGTCGGCGAAGGCCGCCACCTGCGGCAGGTGGGTGACGACGATGACCTGGGCCGTCCTGGCGAGCTTCGCCAGCCGCCTGCCGATCTCCACGGCCGCCTTGCCGCCCACGCCCGCGTCGACCTCGTCGAAGACGAACGTCGGGACGGGGTCGGCCCCCGCGAAGACCACCTCGATGGCCAGCATGACGCGGCTCAGCTCGCCTCCGGAGGCGCCCTTGGTGAGCGGTAGCGCGGGAGCCCCCGGGTGGGAGGACATCCGCAGCTCCACCTCGTCGAGGCCGTGCGGGCCGAAGTCGCCGCTTTGGGTGAGTGCCACACTGACCCGTGCATGCGGCATGGCGAGGGCGGTCAGCTCCCCGGTCACCGCATGGCCGAAGCGCTCCGCCGCCGCCGTCCGGATGGCCGTCAGCTCGGTGGCCAGCTCCTTCAGCCGCTCGGTGAGCTCGGCGTGCTCGCGCGTCAGCTCCTCGATCCGCTCGTCGTCGCCTTCGAGCTCGGTGAGCCGCTCCGCCGCCCGCTGCGCCCAGGCGAGCACGCCCGACACGTCCTCGCCGTACTTGCGCGCCAGGCCCGTGAGGAGCGACCTGCGTTCCTGGACGGCCGCCAGCCGGGCCGGGTCGGCCTCGACGGACTCGGCGTACGCGGCCAGCTCGGTCGCCACATCGGAGATCAGGTAACCGGCCTCCGCGAGCCGCTCGGCCAGGCCGGCGAGCGCGGGGTCGAACTCCCGCACCGCCTCGACCGCCGACTTGGCCTGCCCGACCAGGGACACCGCGTCGTGTACGGCCTCCACGCTCGACATGGGGTCGCCGAGAAGGGCCGTGTGGGCGGTCGTGGCGGCGGTCCGCAGCGCGTCGGCGTGGGAGAGGCGCTCGGCCTCCTCCTTGAGCTCGGCGTCCTCACCGGCCTTCGGCTCGGCCTTCTCGATCTCCTCCAGGCCGAACCGGAGGACGTCGGCCTCCTGTGCCCGCTCCCTCGCCTTGACCGTCAGCTCGTGGAGCAGGTCTCCGACCTGCTTGTGCCGCTTGTACGCCTGCTCGTAGGCCCTGAGGGGTTTGATGAGGTCGTCCCCGGCGTAGCGGTCGAGCGCGGCGCGCTGGCGGCCCGGCTGGAGCAGCCGCTGCTGGTCCATCTGCCCGTGCACCGCGACAAGGTCGTCGGCGATGTAGGTGAGCGTCCCGACCGGCACGGTGCGCCCGCCGAGCCAGGCGCGTGAGCGTCCTTCCGACGAAACCGTCCGCGAGATGATGAGCTCGCCGTCCTCGGCCTCGCCGCCGACGTCCGCGACCTGCTGGGCCACCCTTCCGCCGGGCTCGATGACGAGCGTCCCCTCAACGGTGGCCTTGTCGGCCCCCGGCCGGACCCTCGCCGGATCGGCCCGGCCGCCGAACAGCAGGCCAAGGCCCGTGACGACCATCGTCTTGCCCGCACCGGTCTCACCCGTGACGACGGTGAACCCCGGTGACAGCTCCAGAACGGCTTCGTCGATCACGCCGAGCCCCTGGATGCGGACCTCCTCGACCCTTGGCCGCACTGGTCCCTCCGTTTCGCCGACCTGTCTTCGCCAACCGATCCCGCGAGAGATCCTACGCGCAACTCGTCAAGATTTTCGAGGAGCACGACTTCGCATCGGCAGGGGCATGGGGACGGACATCGAGGCGGACAAGAGCGTCAGGCCTGCTGGAATACGGACGTAACCCTCATCAGACCACCGGTCCGCCCTGCCTTCAGCCGGAGCTACTGGGACCGGACACGGCCGCGCCACCCCTCCACCGGCAGGCCGAACTTGGCGACCAGCCGGTCGGTGAACGGCGCGCCCGTCGTTTCCACGCCGAGCAGGCGTGCCAGCCGTACCGGGACGCCGGCCCTCCGGACCTCGACCCGCGCCCCCGGCGGCAGGTCGAAGCGGCGGCGGCCGTCGCACCACAGCAGCCCGGCGCCGGTGCCGGGGAGGATCTCGACCGCGAGCGTCGAGCGGGGAGAGACGACCATCGGCCTGGCGAACAGGGCGTGGGCGCTGTTCGGCACGAGCAGCAGCGCCTCGACCTCCGGCCATACGACCGGTCCCCCGGCCGAGAACGCGTACGCCGTGGAACCGGTCGGCGTCGCGCAGATCACGCCGTCGCAGCCCCACCGGGACAGCGGGCGGCCGTCGATCTCGGCGACCACCTCCAGCATGCGGTCGACCTTCTCGACCGACGCCTCGTTGAGCGCCCAGGTGCACGCCAGGGTGGCGCCGTTCAGCCGGACGAGGACCTCGATCGTCATCCGCTCCTCGACGTCGTAGCGGCCCTCGACCACCTTGTCCACGACCGAGCCGAGGTCCTCGACCTCCGCCTCGGCGAGGAAGCCGACATGGCCGAGGTTGACGCCGAGCAGCGGCACACCGGCCGGGCGGGCCAGCTCGGCGGCGCGGAGCAGCGTCCCGTCCCCGCCGAGGACGATGATCAGCTCCGCCTCGTCGATGGCCTCAGGGCTCTCCGGGACCACCTCGGCGCCCGGGCAGCCCATCTCCTCCGCCTCGGTGTCGAGCACGCGCACGTTGAGACCGGCGGCGATCAGGCGGTTCATCACCAGACGGGCGCTCTCAACGGCCGCCTCCCGGCCGGTGTGCGCCGTGACCACGACCGTCCGCTTCGCACTCGCCCGGTCGTTCACACGGTCGTTCCGGGGGTCACTCGCCGGGTCACTTAGGGGGTCACTTAGGGGGTCACTTAGGGGGTCACTCGCGGGGTCATTCGCATGCCCGTTCACGGGGTCGTTCACCGTCTCCTCGCCGTCCACGCCGCCACCACCCTCATCCACGCCATGTGTCATTGGGGCCCCTCCGTCACCGCCCGCTCGATGGCCGCCTCCACGTCGGGAACCGGGTCGTGTCCTGGCCCTTTCCCCAGCCACAGGACGTATTCCACGTTGCCGGACGGTCCCGGCAACGGGCTCGCCGTAACGCCCTTCACCGTGAGTCCGAGGGCTTGAGCCGCCGCCGCGACATCCCGTACGGCTTCCGCCCGCAGAGCGGGATCCCGCACGACGCCCCCCGAGCCGACGCGGTCCTTGCCCACCTCGAACTGCGGCTTGACCAGCATGGCGAAGTCCGCGATCTCCGCCGCGCAGCCGGTCAGCGCGGGAAGGACCAGGCGGAGCGAGATGAAGGACAGGTCGCCGACGATCAGCGTCGGCGGCTCGCCGACCATGTCCGGGGTCAGGTCGCGGACGTTCACCCGCTCCATCACCGTGACCCGCTCGTCGGTGCGCAGAGACCAGGCGAGCTGGCCGTACCCGACGTCGACGGCGAGAACGTGCGCCGCGCCGCGTCTGAGGAGGACATCGGTGAAGCCGCCGGTCGAGGCGCCCGCGTCCAGGCACCGGCGGCCCTCGACCGTGAGGCCCTTGAAGGCGTCCAGCGCGCCCAGGAGCTTGTGCGCCCCGCGGGAGACGTAATCCGGGCCGTCGGCCGCTTCGGCGACGACTATGGCGGCCGCCGTGTCGACCTGGGTCGCGGCCTTGCCCGCCACCTGGCCCCCGACGGACACGCGGCCCGCCTCGATGAGCTGGGCCGCCTGCTCCCGGGAGCGCGCGAGCCCCCGGCGGACGAGTTCGCTGTCCAGACGCACTCGCTTCACCGGCCCCACCACCCGCCCGCAGACGCTCGATCTCTCCATCCGTCCCCGCCCCGGCCCGGCCGGGCTCGGTTCCCGGAGGCTGACGTGGCGGTGCGTACGGTCACTGCCGGGGGTCCGTGACGGGCTCGTCCACCGATGCGAGGACCGCCTCCAGGCCGGTGAGGACGCCCTCGAACACACCGACGTGCTCGGCGACGGGCGTCTCGTTCAACCTCCCAAGAAGTGAGAGTGCGGCTTCCACACCGGCTCCGTCGCTCCGGCCATCGCTTGGGATGCCCTCGTCTTGAACGGCATGGCCGCCCGTGGGCCCGGCATCGCCTGCCGCACGGCCGCCCGGCGCGGCGGGCTCCGCGACGGCATGCCCCTCGGACGCCCCGGCCTCCGCGACGGCACGGCCGGCTGGGGCTCCGGGGTCGTCGGCGGCGCGCTCAGCCAGGAGCGCGAGCCACGCCGGCGGTTTGCTACCGGTCTCCGTCATCGTTCCCCCTCCGTTGAACCCCGTCTCGGTGGGCCCCCGTCTGTCGGTGGGCCCCTGTCTCTCGGTGGGCCCCTGTCTCGTGAGCCCACGTCATGGATTCCGGCCGTGCCCATCGTCCTGCCCTATCGTGCCAGCCGCACCGACCGCGGAGCGCCAGGAACGCCTCGTGGCCGTGCGGTCTCTGCCGCATTGCGAACCCCAGTGCGCTACCCGCGCCACACGGTGCGCCGACGCTCACCACTCACGCTGACCATCTGTGTAAGCTGGTCGCGGTTCGTCCTGCCGACGGCGGAGAGTCCGGCTGTCCAACGCCGTCCGGCCGGGGAACCGAGCGATGCCGCTCCCACCGGCTCGTGAGCTCGGTCCAGGCCGGTCGCGATCCACACAGCCCCGTAGTCATCGAACACCGCGCGGCCCTGCTTCGCCACGCACACGCGCTGGATCGTGCGCGGCGGCCCATGCGGAACGTTACCGTCCCTAGGTAGAGGGCATCTGAGTGGTCCACGGAAGAGAGGGAGACGCATGGCGACCGTCGACGAGTGCCGGGTGGCGCTGGAGAAGCTCGTCGAGCAGTTCGGCGAGATCAGCGCGGAGGATCGTGCCAGGCACGTGGTCGAGCGCAGGCTGGCCTGCCACATCTCCGATCTCGGCGTGACCTTCTACGGCCGCATCCACCGCGACGGGCTCGACCCCTTCAAGGAGGTCCCCCCGGAGGACGGCCGCCCCGCGGAGGTCAAGATCACGATCGCCGGTGAGGACCTGATCTCGATGGTCAACGGCGAGCTCGACATGGGCCGCGCCCTTTTCGGAGGCCGCGTCAAGATCGACGCCAGCCTCGGCGACCTCCTCCGGTTGCGCAAGCTCCTCTGACCCGCCGGTGGCGCGTGCTCCTCTGGATCCGCGTCTCCGCCTGGCGACCTCAGATTCCGAGGCTCGCGAGCGCGGGTTTGACGGCGTCCTCATCGGCGTGGCCGTCTCCCACCGCCTCCCAGGTGGCGGCGCATGCGGCCCGCAGCCCGTCCACGGGGTCGCCGTCACCCACCAGGCCGAGATGCCCGTTCTCCCAGGTGGCCGTCCAGCCCCGGCAGGTCCACCCCGTGGCGTTCCGCCGTACATCGGCCACCGGCGCGTGCAGGCCCGACAGGTCGGCGGCGATGTGCGTGGGCCGGTGGCGCGGGGCGGCCGTCAGCAGGTCGAGAGGGCCGGTCACTCCGGTGAGGACCAGCAGGCTGTCCACTCCGGCGCTGGTGGCGCCCTCGATGTCGGTGTCCAGACGGTCGCCGACGATGAGCGGCCGCTCGGCCTCGGTGCGGATCATCGACTCGCGATGCAGGGGCGGCTGAGGCTTTCCGGCCACCACGGGCTCGACTCCGGTCGCTGTGGCGATGACCCGGCTCATGGACCCGTTTCCCGGTAGCTCACCGCGTTTCGTGGGCATCGTGGTGTCGGCGTTCGCGGCCACGAACCACGCGCCCTGCCGTACGGCGAGCGCCCCCTCGCTGAGCAGTTCGTAGGACATCCTGTCCCAGATGCCCTGGACGACCGCCGCCGGAGCGTCGAGAGAACTCGTGACAGGGCGGAGGCCGTGGGTCCGCAGGGCGGCGCGCAGGCCCATGCCTCCCACGACCAGTACGGCGGAGCCCGGTGGGACGTGCTCGGCCACGAGGCGGGCGGCCGCCTGCGCGGATGTCACGACATCGTCGGCAGCGGCGGATACACCCAGATGGGTCAGGTGCTCCGCGATGGCCCCTGGCGTGCGGGACGCGTTGTTGGTGACGAACGCCAGCCGTACGCCCAGGTCGCGAGCCCGCTGCAGCGCCTCGGGGGCATTCGTGACCGCGTGATCGCCGAGGTAGACGACACCGTCGAGGTCGAGGAGGAGAGTGTCGTAGGACTCGATCACAGCGGGCGCCCCCGATGCGGCGCCTCCGACCCGGGTCATGCCCGCCTCGCCCGCAGCGTCGCCCGGACCTGCGTGAGGGCCGACACGTAGTGGCGCAGGTCGGGCCGCATGGCGACGGCCATGGCGAGCGGCTCCTGGGCGGCCTCGATGTCGCCGGTCCGCCACAGGGCCATGCCGAGGCCGAAATAGGCGTAGTCCTCGGCCGGGTTGGCCTCCACGATCAATTTGAAGCTTCCGGCGGCCTCGGAGTATCGCCGGGAGTTGAACTGGGCGCGGGCCAGGGCCTCACGGATGCTGCGCGACTCGGGCTCCGCCTCCGCGGCCCGCTCCAGGAGGGCCGCCGCGGCCGCCGGACTGCCCTCCTGCAGAAGCTTCACGCCACGCTGGAACCACTCGTACACGTCCCCGGCCGGACCGCCGGACGGATACTCCGCTGAATCGAACGCTCCGTTCCGCTCCTGAATCATGGGGAAAGGCCTTCCTGCACTCCGATTTCATGACGAACCGGGCACCGCAGCGTCGGGGAGTCCGGGCCTTATGGCAACATGCCCGGTATGGAGAGTTCTGAACGGACGGGACTGATGCTACGTCCGTTCCACGGCGTGCGATTCGCGATCGACGATCTCGCCGCGGTCACCTCGCCGCCCTACGACCTCGTCTCCCCCGATGAACTGCGCGATCTGCTCGGTCGTCATGCGAACAACGTGGCGCGCCTGATCCTTCCCGGCGTGAGCCATTACGCCGACGCCCGTGAGCTGCTGGTCCGATGGCTCGGGTCCGGCGTGCTGACCGTGGACAGCCCACCAGGACTGTACGTCTACGAGCAGAGCGGGGCCGGATTCCTGCAAAGAGGCCTCATCGGCGCCGTCGGGGTCGGGACCGCCTCGATCCTGCCCCACGAGGACGTCATGCCCGGCCCCGTCGCCGACCGGCTCGCCCTCATGCGGGCGACCGAGGCCAACCTGGAGCCGATCTTCCTGCTTTATGAAGGCGGCGGAACGGCATCGCGCCTGGTCGACGACGTGGCGACCCAGGGATTCCCGCTCCTCGACATCCGGACCTCCGACGGAGTCCGGCACCGGCTCTGGGCGGTGACCGACCCCGTCGAGATCGCCGCCGTGGGCGAGGACCTGCGCGACCGGCGGGCACTGATCGCCGACGGCCACCACCGTTACGCCACCTATGAGGCGCTGCGGCGAGACCATCCCGGACCCGGCCCATGGGACTACGGGCTCGCCTTCCTGGTCGACTCCCTCGCGTACCCGCCTGACCTGAAGGCGATCCACCGGGTGATCCCCGGCCTTTCCCTGGAGGAGGCGGCCGCCAGGGCCAAGGGAGCCTGGCAGGTCCACGAGTTCAGCGTGCTGGAAGACGCCCTGGCGGGCCTCGCCACGGCGACCGGGCCCGCGTTCGTGCTGGCCGGGGATGGCCCGGCCCATCTGCTCACCGACCCCGACCCTCTGCAGGTCGGGCGCGCCATGCCCGCCGGCCGGTCGGCCCGCTGGCGGTCGCTGGACACCTCGATCCTCACCGCGTTCCTGCTGCCGAGGGTGTGGGGCATCGAGGACAGCGAGCAGGCGGTGCTGGTGGTGCACCACGATCCCCTCGCGGCGGTACGGCTCGCGCGGCAGCACGGGGGGACGGCGGTGCTGCTCAATCCGCTGTTGACGGAGGATGTTCTGGCGGTCGCGGCTGAGGGCGAACGGGTGCCGCGCAAGTCCACCTCGTTCGGCCCCAAGCCGCGAACCGGCCTGGTCATGCGCACCTTCGCATCAGACTGATCGGCTTCGGATCTCGTCCAGAATTTCTTGGATCATCCCGACGAGCGCCTTGTGCCGCACGTCCGCGATCCTTGCCTGCTCGGTGACCCTGTGATCGGGCTCGTCCAAGGTGCCGACCCCATCGCCGATGTCGGCCATGGTCATTGACCTTACCCTTCGCCGTCGGCTGGTGCCGTTGTGTCAGCTGAACGACCATCCGTGGCGGAGTCGTCTTCTCCCGTGGGTGGGTCTCCCTCGGTGGGGCGGTCACCCTCTGGGGCCGGGAACGGCCCCTCTTCGAGACGGCGGGCCGTACGGACCTCGACCTCGTAGCGGCTGCCGCCGCGCCACCAGCGGCGGCGCAAGGCGCCTTCGACCTCGACGACGTCGTCGAGCCGCCAGTCGGTCACCATGTCGCGCACTTCGTCGTCGAAGGTGGCGCATTCGATCGCGTCAGACCGCTGGTAGCCCGGATGGTCCGGTGGCCGCCGGACGGCGAGCCGCCACTGCGTGAGCAGGCTGCCACTCGGCAATTCCCTGTCGGCGGGCTCCATGGACAGCCGGCCGACCAGCGACACCTGGTTGAGGTGCATGTGATCCCCTCTCTCGTGGGAGATCACTGTCGGTCATTAGGCTGAGGCGTCGATGGCCTGAATGACATTCTGTGGATTCCGGTTCTAGTTTCTGGGGTGCCCTGTGGACAACGTGACACCGCTCGGCGGCGACGTGTACGAGATCGACACCCGGATGGCCGGCTATTCGGGCATCACCGCGGGTTACCTCATCCTGGGCGACCGGCCGTGTCTGGTCGAGACGGGGACCTCGACGTCGGCCCCTGTCGTGCGAGACGCCCTCACGTCGCTCGGGGTCGGGCCGGGCGACCTGGCGACGGTCGTCGTGACGCACATCCATCTCGACCACGCCGGCGGGGTCGGCGACATAGCGGGCTTCTATCCGTCGGCCGAGATCGTCGTGCACGAAAAAGGCGCCCGGCATCTCGCCGACCCGTCACGTCTCATGGCCAGCGCGAAGCTGGTCTGGGGTGACAAGCTCGACGTGCTGTTCGGAACGCTCGCCCCCACTGACGCGGCCCGCATCCGGGCGCTCGGGGACGTCGGAGCGGTCGACCTCGGCAACGGTCGCACGTTGTCGAGCCACTACTCCCCTGGCCACGCCAAGCACCACGTCGGCCTGCTGGACTCCCTGACGGGAGATCTCTACGTGGGCGACGCGGCGGGCGTGTACCTGCCGGAGACGGGCGACCTGCGCCCCGCCAGCCCGCCACCGGACTTCGACCTCGGTGTGGCCCTCGAATCGATCGCCCTGTTCGAGGCGCTCGCGCCGCAGCGACTACTTTTCAGCCATTACGGTCCGGTCGAGGACGTGCGGCCGACCCTCGAACGGTCTGCGGAGGAGCTCAAGATCTGGGTCGACCTCACCAAGCAGGCCCGGGCGGACGGTCTCGACCTCGACCACGCGGTGGCCATGGTTCGTGAACGCACACGCGAACGCTATGCGGCCCTGCAGGCCGGCGGGGCGGCCGCCGATCGTTTCGAACTGCTGAGCGGCGCCCCGTCGAACGTCGCCGGCATCATGCACTGGCTCGACCGCACACCCCCCGCGTCGTGATGCCGAAGCGCCGCCGCTCGCGATCGGTCATCACGAGCGGCGGCGCCTGGCCGTACGGATCTCAGGGTTGGTGCTTCGTGCGATCCTCCGAGTCGTCGGGATCGTCGTCGAGCACGTCACCGAAATTGGGCTCGATGAAGGCCGGGCCGAACGTCGTCACTTCGCCCTTGGGGTCCTTGGGGTCGTTGGTGTGCCCGGTGTCCTTGGGGGCGGCCGACGACTCTGCCAGCGCGTCTTCCGCCGGCTTCGCGGTTTCCCCGCCGGCTGCGGGGGCTACGGCCTGCGGCTGGTCCGTCCCAGTGGGGCCCCGGTCCTGCCCTCCGGCCCGCCGATCGCTGCCCGCTTCGGCGCTGAGGATGTCTCCCTCATCGGCCGCACCAGTCAGCGCGTCGGTGGCGTCAGGCTCCCCCGTTGTGGCGCCGGCACTCGCTCCGGCCACGGCGCCCTCGCGAACGCCCGCGTCCGCGTCGACACCGGCGTCCTCAAGATCGACATGCTCGAGGTCAGTGTCCTCAAGGTCAGTGTCCTCAAGGTCGGTGTCCTCAAGCTCATCGTCGTCGGGCTCAGCGTCGAGCTGTTCCGACAGGCTATCGACGATCTTCGCGGCCTGCTCGTCGCCGAGGTCGCCGGTGATGTCGTCAAGGTCGCCGTCGACATCCTCGAAGTCCTCGACGTCTTCGTCGAAGTCCTCTTCGAGGTCCTCGATGACGGCGCCCGTCAGTTCGGCGTAGCGCTCAGCCGCGTCGGTCTCGCCGTCCTCGTCGAACGCCATCGCGCGGGCGAACCAGTCGGTCGCCGCAGCCTCATGACCAGCCTCGGCCAGGGCGTCCGCGTAGGCGAACGCCAGGCGCGCGGACCACGGCTTGGGCTGCGGATCCCGAAGCTCGGGTACGCGCTGGAGCGTGATGACAGCCGCGTCGTGCTGGCCCAGGTCGCGGCGGGCACCGGACTCCACGATGGCGAGCTCGATCTTGCCGGCCCGGTCGAGGCGCTCGGCCTCGCGCGAACGGATGAGGTCCAACGCCCGCTCGGGACGGCCCAGGCCGCGCTCGCAGTCCGCCATGATCGGCAGGTAGGCGTCAGAGCCGGTCATCCGCCTCGCCGCCCGGAGATCGCCGAGCGCCTCGGCGTACTGCCCCGCGCGGTAGGCCGCGATCCCGCTGGCCTCCCTGACGACGCCGATCCTGCCGGCGAAGCGCCGGGCCACCTTCGCGTGCTCGTAGGCGCGCTCGGGCTCGTCAGCGCTCAGCGCGCGAGCGGCCGCCACGAGATGCTGGGCCACCAGGTCGGCGAGGTCGTTGGGGAGAGAACGCAACTCGGCGCGCGCCTCACGGTCCAGCTCGTCGGGCGTGATGTCGGCCTCGAGTTCGGGTAGCTCCTCGCGCTGCCTCGGCTCCTCCGGCTTGCCATATCGCGTCCGGCTGCCCGGCTGCTCGTCTCGGCTGAAGGGCCTCGGGCCCCCTCTGTCCTCACGGTCGCCGAAGGGACGCTGCGGGCGCTCCCGCTGCCCGGGCTCACGCTCAGGTCCTTGGAAGGGACGCGGACCACGGTCGTTCTCACGGTCGGGGCGACCGCCTTCCCGGCCGCGGAACGCGCCGGTGTCACGGGCGTCGCCGCGCTCTTCGCGGTCGCGAGAGCCATACCGCCCGCCGAAACCGCCGCCACCCTGCCTCGGCGGCCGGCCACCACGGTCGTCCCGATCGCGTGAGCCGTACCCGCCACGAGACCCATCGCGATCACTGAACGGTCGCGGTGACCTGTCGCGGGGGGCATCGCGATCGCCATACGCCCGCTGGGGGCGGTCACCCGCTCGGTCACGGTCTCCATATACACGCTGGGGGCGATCGCCTCCGCGGTCTCCGTACGAACGCTGGGGACGGTCACCCGCTCGGTCACGGTCTCCGTACGAACGCTGGGGGCGATCCCCACCGCGGAATCCATCCCGGTCTCCGTAGGGACGCTGCGGGCGATCGGCGCCCGGCGGCCTGCCCTCGCCTCGATCACCTGGCGAATGGTCGCGAGGCGGGCGGCTGTCGCGATAGCCGTCACGGTTCGGACCGGCGTCGCGGTCGCGAGGGGGGCGGCTGTCGCGGCCGCCACGATCATCACGGTTCTGGAAGGGACGACCGCCGCGGTCGTCGCGGTCGCGAGAGCCGTACCGGCCGCCGAAGCCACCGCCCCCCTGACGCGGCGGGCGGTCGCCGAAGCCTTCACGACGGCCTCCGTCGCGACCACCATCACGGCCACCGTCTCGGGCACCCGAGAACCCGCGCCCCGCTTCACGATCACCGGAGAAACCACGCGCGCCGTCACGGCCTCCCTGGAAGCCACGTCCTCCGTCGCGACCGCCGGCGAACCCACCGGAGGAACCACGGCCCCCATCACGGGGCGGGCGAGTGCCGCGATCATCGGATCGGAACGGGCGGCCACCCCGGTCGTCGCGTTCTCGTGAGCCGGATCCGCCCCGCGAAGCCTCGCGGTCGCCGTAGGAGCGTTGCGGGCGGTCTCCGCCCCGCGAAGCCTCGCGGTCGCCGTAGGAGCGTTGCGGGCGGTCTCCGCCTCGGAAACCGTCCCGGTCCCCGTAAGGGCGCTGCGGACGATCGCCTCCGCGGAACGAGTCACGGTCACTGAAGGAACGCTGCGGGCGGTCTCCGCCACGGGCGGCGTCACGATCACCGTAGGAGCGGCCGCCGCCCCGCTCGTCGCGGTCCCGGGAACCATACCGGCCGGCAGGACCACTGTCCCGGTCGCGGAATCCGCCACGCCTGTCGGAACGGAACGAGCGCTCGCCACGATCGCGGTCTCCCGGAGGGCCCTGCCGCCGCTCCGCGTCGCGGCCACCGAAGCCGCCGCGTCCTCCATCTCCGCGGAAGCCTCCGGCGCGCTCGCCCCGGTCCCTGCTCTCTTCGCGGTTGTCTTCGCCACGGCCCGCGCCGTCACGCCCGTCTTCTCTGTTCACTTCTGTCCTCTGTTGCTCGCTCGCCGCGTACGGCGCTGCGCCCGGTCCGCTGACCGCGATGCTGGTTGTGCCCGATCATGCCGAACGGCGCAGGATTGCCCGTTATCGGCTCATGGACGGGGAGACCAGGTGACTGCCCTAGGTCCGCTGAGACCACATTGTGTGCCGTAGCCTTCGCTCCTCGCCTAACGCGACGAAGGCCACCCGTGGTGGGGGTGGCCCGGCCGCTCCAGCCTAGCGCCCCGGAGTCGATGCGCGCGCCCAAGCGGTAACTTCCGAGATCGGCTTCGAGATCCCGGCCGCCCTGCGCCTCTTGGGCGGGAAATCCCTCGAACTAGCCCCGGAAATAGAGAAAGCCACCCCGGCTGGGATGGCTTCCTCAAAAAG
>NZ_JAOEGB010000017.1 GCF_025420585.1 Planotetraspora sp. A-T 1434
CGCGCGAGCTAATCAGTTGGCCAGTTGTCCGGCGGTGAGACGTAGGTGCCGCGATAGGGAACGGTGAATACCCATCCCTGCGCGCGAAGAAACGCGACGGCCTGGCGAGCGGTGACCTTGGCCACGCCGTACTGCTGCATCAGGGCCTTCTCGCTGGGGATGGGGCGATTGGGCTTGAACTCCCTGCGCCGGATGCGTTCCGCTATCTCCTCGGCGATCTGCTGGTACAGGGCGATCTTGCGGCGGGCGCGTGGCGCGGAATCGTCGCCGACGAATGTGCCCTCTCCCTGAACTGTGTAGACGAGGCCCTGCTCGCGCAGCTCACGTGCGACGCGGCGAGCGGTCGTCCTGGCGATGCCGTACTCCGCCTCCAGTTCGGCCTCGCTGGGCATGGGGTTGCCCGGCGGCAGCTCGCCGTTGTCGATGCGATCGCGGATGATGTCGGCGATCTGCTTGTAGACCGGTATTGGCCCGTCTCGGTCAAGCACAGTCGAACGATAGACCAAAGCGTACATGTTTGCACAAAGCAGACACTCATTAACACCTAGTCATACGGGTTGATAGACCAGTAGTATCGAGAGCACCTACAGTCAACTCTGCCGTTGTTCATATGGAATCCGGCGCCAGGCGGTGTCGGTGACGATCACGTGGTCGAGGAAGCGGAGGCCCACGGTGTCTGCGGCCTCGTGGAGGCGGGCGGTGACTTCGAGGTCGGCGGTGCTGGGGTCGAGGGATCCGCTGGGGTGGTTGTGGGCGAGGCCGAAGGCGGCCCCGCCGGAGACGAGGACGGTGGTGACGATGTCGCGGACGGGCGCGGGAGTGTGGTCGCTTCCGCCTTCGCTGACGACCGTGCGGCGGATCACGGCCCCGCGGGGGTCGCAGATCACCACCACCAGCCGCTCCCGCGGGTATCCGTGGAGGAGGGGCGCCGCCGCCGACGCGATGTCGGCCGAGCAGGTGATGCGGCTGCGCTCCGGCTCGGCCTGCGCTCGCCGTACGAGATGGAAGGCCGCGGCGACGCGGGCCGCCTTGGCGGGCCCGACACCCGGCACGGCGAGCAGGCGGTGCGCCTCGGACCGGGAGAGCTCGCCCAGATCACCGCAGTGGGCGATGACCTGGGACGCGAGCTCGACGGCGCTGACGCCCCTGCTGCCCGAGCCGAGCAGCAGGGCGAGCAGCTCCCGGTCGGCCAGCGCCGACGCCCCCGATGTCAGGAGCCGCTCACGGGGCTGGTCGGTCGGGGGCAGGTCCTTGACGCGCATCGGCACCTCCGGATGGGGAATCCGGGATGGTTGTACCAGTGGACACCGACAGTCAGAGGTGGACGGGAATCCCGTAGACGAGCCGGAACCTGTCACCCGGGATCACGATGTCACTGGTCTCCACCGGGCGCTCTCCGGCCCAGTAGGTGCGCTCGACATGCAGGACCTGAACGCCGGCGGGGAGCTCCAGCAGGTCGCTCTCGGTCGGCTGGGGCACCCGCACGTGGACCGTCTCGCCGATCTCGGTGACGGGGGTGCCGTTGGCCGCCATCCGGGACACCGCGCTCCGGCGCTCGTTCGTCCCCTCCTCCGGGGCCTGGCTCTGGCCGAACTCGACCAGCTCGTACGACGTGGCGAGCTGCATCGGCTTGCCGTCGCCGCGGAAGACGGAGCGGATCCTGATCACCGGGCTCCACTCGCTGAGCTGCAGACGCTGGGCGATCTCCGGGGGCGCCTCGGAGAGCTCGCTCCGCCAGGTCCACGTGGGATGCCGGTTGCCAGCCTGCATGTCCATCGCGAACGGCGTGTGGGGCTCGGGGACGCGGCTCCGGTAGAGGGGGAGCAGCGTCGGTTTCTCGCGCACCCGGTGTCCGGATCCGACGCGGCCGACGATCAGGCCCTCCTGGGCGAGGACGCGGAGCGCGTGGCGGGCGGCGGTCTCGCCGACGCTGTACTTCCTGGTGATCTGGTGCCGGGAGGGGATCGGCGCCCCCGGTGGGAGCGTGCCATCGACGATCTGACGGCGGAGGTCCTCGACTACGCGTAGGTAAACCGGATCAGAGTTGGCCATCAATCCATCCCTCGGGGGCTGGGCGGATTCCCAATGGTGGCGTATTCGACAAGCAACCCAGAGTAATGGCCCCTGCCTGTGATTCCAACTTTGCCAGCCGAAAGGCTACTAATGGGCGCATCTGGTACTCCGGCGTCAGGTCCGGCAAGTCCTGGAGTTTCCCCTGATCGACGGCGGACTCCTCGCGCCGCGTCGTCCCCGGCGAACGTGCTCCCGTCGTACCACGGGATCCATGTCGCACCGCTTCAGGCGGACCACGAGCGGATCAACTGGATGGTGCCGACGCACCGGAGCGACCGCATCCGGGTCCGCAGGCACACGTGCGACTGCAAGGCGACGATCTATGAGTTGTGCCACGCCGGCGGTGTGCTGTTCATCCGCCGGACAATCCGCAGGGACGAGGGCAACCGCGTGCATGAGACGGAGCGACTCATCACCGTGCGGATGGAAGACCTCTGGACCAGGCTGATCCTGGGGCAGGCACGGTGACCGTAGGGGTGCATACGGCAGATCCGAAAAAATTTCACCAGGAGCGTGTAACGCGACCGTAAGACGCGGCGATTCTCCGGTAGAGGCCGCTGATGTGTGTACCCCCGAGCACATATCGGCGGCCTCTTTCGCTGCCCCAGGCCCCGCGCTGCCATCCCGGAAGCCGCGACGCCGCTGGTGACTTGGGCATAACGGGGTGGCGGGGTCCACGGGCCTCCCCGGATCCAGGTAGCGTTCGCTCTATGGCATCGCCAACTGGAACCTCCGACGCCCCCTTCGGCCGCATGCTGACCGCGATGGTCACGCCGTTCACCTCCGACGGCGCGGTCGACTACGAGGGTGTCCAGCGCATCGCCACCTATCTTGTGGACGAGCAGCGCAACGACGGCCTGGTCGTCAGCGGCACGACAGGGGAGTCCCCCACCACGACCGACGAGGAGAAGGACCGCATCCTGCGGGCCGTCCTCGAGGCCGTGGGCGACCGGGCCACCGTCATCGCCGGGGCCGGGAGCAACGACACCCACCACAGTGTCGAGCTGGCCCGCGCCGCCGAGCGCGCGGGGGCGCACGCCCTGTTGGTCGTCACGCCGTACTACAACAAACCGCCGCAGGAAGGTCTCTACCGCCACTTCACCGCTGTCGCGGACGCGGCCGACCTTCCGGTGATGCTCTATGACATCCCCGGCCGCTCCGGCGTGCCGATCCTGACCGAGACGCTGATACGGCTCGGACGGCACCCGCGCATCGTCGCGGTCAAGGACGCGAAGGCCGACCTTTTCGCGGGTTCCCAGGTCATGGCGGCCACCGACCTGGTCTTCTACTCCGGCGACGACACGCTCAACCTGCCGTGGCTGTCGGTCGGCGCGGCCGGGCTCGTGAGCGTCGTCGGCCACGTGGCGGGCGCGGAGCTCGCCTCCATGATCGATCGCTATCGCTCCGGCGACGTGGCGGGCGCCGTCGCGCTGCACCGCCAGTTGTTGCCGGTGGTCACGGGCATCATGACCCGCACGCAGGGCGCGATCATGTCGAAGGCGGCGCTGAAGCTGGTCGGGCAGGACGGCGGTTCCGTACGGCTTCCGCTCGTCGACGCCACGGAGGAGCAGGTCGCGTCGCTGCGCGAGGACCTCATCGCGGGCGGTCTCAAACTTGTCGATAGCTAACAACCAAATGGAGCCGAATGAGCGAGCGAAATACCGGAAGCCGTAGCCGTCACACCGGGTGCGGAGGAGCTCGCAGGAGCGAGCGTAGCGAGCCAGTCAATCAACGCGGCGCCTGGCGAATGCCACTCCGAGCCGAAGGCGAGGAGTCGGCATGAGCCACCCGCATCCCGAGCTGGGGCCGCCCCCGCCGCTGGCGGACAACGGCCTGCGCATCGTCGCCCTCGGCGGCCTGGGGGAGATCGGCCGCAATATGGCGGTCTTCGAGTACGACGGCCGCCTTCTCGTCGTCGACTGCGGCGTGCTGTTCCCCGAGCCGGACCAGCCCGGCGTGGACCTGATCCTGCCGGACTTCGACTACATTCGCGGCCGCCTGGACGACATCGAGGCGGTCGTCCTCACGCACGCGCACGAGGACCACATCGGCGCCGTGCCGTACCTGCTGCGCGAGCGGACGGCCATCCCGCTGGTCGGTTCGCGGCTCACGCTCGGGCTGATCGAGAGCAAGCTGTCCGAGCACCGGATCCAGCCGGTGAAGGTCGAGGTCATCGAGGGGGAGCGGCGCAGGTTCGGGCCGTTCGAGTGCGAGTTCCTCGCGGTCAACCACTCCATCCCGGACGCGCTGGCCGTGGCCATCAGGACGCCGGCCGGCATCGTGCTGCACACCGGCGACTTCAAGATGGATCAGCTCCCGCTCGACGGGCGGCTGACCGACCTCGGCGGTTTCGCCCGGCTGGGGGCGGAGGGCGTCGACCTGCTGATGTCGGACTCCACGAACTCCGAGGTGCCCGGCTTCGTCACGAGCGAGCGGGACATCGCGCCGGTCATCGACGACGTGTTCCGCGCGGCCGACAAGCGGATCATCGTCGCCAGCTTCGCCTCGCACATCCACCGGGTGCAGCAGATCATGGACGCCGCGGACAAGCACGGCCGCAAGGTCGCGCTGATCGGCCGGTCCATGGTCCGCAACATGGGCGTCGCCCGTGATCTCGGTTACCTGAAGGTGCCGGCGGGCCTGCTCGTCGACTCCCGTGAGATCGAGGAGTGGCCGCCGGAGGACGTGGTGCTGATCTGCACCGGATCCCAGGGCGAGCCGATGGCGGCGCTGTCCCGCATGGCCAACCGCGACCACCCGATCCGGATCGCGGCGGGCGACACGGTCCTGCTGGCGTCCTCGCTGGTGCCGGGCAACGAGACGGCGGTCAACAAGGTCATCAACGGCCTCACCCGCTGGGGCGCGCGGGTCGTCCACAAGGGCAACGCCCGGGTGCACGTCTCGGGTCACGCGGCCGCCGGGGAGCTGCTGTACGTCCTGAACCTGACCAAGCCGTCCAACTTCATGCCGGTCCACGGCGAGTGGCGGCATCTGCGGGCGCATGCTCGTCTCGCCGCCCTCACGGGCGTGCCGGAGGAGAACATCGTGATCGCCGAGGACGGCGTCGTCGTGGACCTGGTCGACGGCCATGCCGGGATCGTCGGCGCGGTGCCGTGCGGCTACGTCTTCGTGGATGGCACTTCGGTCGGCGACGTCACGGACGTGGCGCTCAAGGACCGGCGAATCCTGGGCGACGAGGGCTTCATCTCGATCGTCGTGGTGGTCGACTCCACCACCGGCAAGCTGACCGGCGGCCCGGAGATCACCGCGCGTGGCTCCGGCATCGACCCGGAGGCGTTCGACGCGGTCATCCCGCAGATCGAGATCGCGCTCCAGGAGGTCGCCGCCGCGGGGGTCGCCGACGTCCTGCAGATCCGCCGCACCCTCCGCCGTACGGTCGGACGCTGGGTCAGCGACACCTACCGCCGACGCCCGATGATCATCCCGGTGGTCGTCGAGGTCTGAGGTCCGTACGAACACGCACCGAGGCCGGCCGTCGTCGCCGGCCTCCGGTGAATATGCCGTTGCGTTCGGGGATGGGCCTGGCATAGCGTCCGGCCCGTGTCCGAGGTGAGGGTCGTTTACCGCAAATACGGCGGATCGTTGCACTGGAACCATCCCGGGAGGCTCCTGGGTGAGGACGAGCACGGCGCGTGGGTGGGCTGCGGCGCCGGCACCGTCGGCCGGAGGGGACATGAGCCCCCGGTCGTCTGGGAGATGCCGTTCGTCATGCTTTTCCCGCGCGACCAGTGGTGGACGGCCACGTTCAACGTGGACGGGCACGAGACGGCGATCTACTGCGACGTCACCACCGTGCCGGTGTGGCACGGTGGCGAGGTGACCATGGTCGATCTGGATCTCGACGTGCTGAGGTTCAAGGACGGTCGCCTGCACCTGGACGACGAGGACGAGTTCGCCGAGCACCAGGTGCGCTACGCGTACCCCGACGAGGTGATCAGCCAGGCGGAGCGGTCGGCCGCCTGGCTGATGGACGCCGTGGGCCGGGCGTCCGGCCCGTTCGGCGGCGCGCACGGCCACTGGCTGTCGCTGGTCAGCTGACCGCTGCGACGCCCTCGACGGGGTCCTCGGAGAGATCCTGCCCAGTGCTCTCGTCTTCCGGGATCACCTTGGGGACGCCGCGCAGCGCGAACAGGGCGGCGACGGCGAGGCAGAGGAGGATCGCCGCGCCGGTCAGAACGGTGGCGTGGAGCCCCTCGACGAACGCCTGCTTCGCCGCCTCCGTGACGGCCCCCGCCACGTCACGGGGCAGCGTGGCGGCGGCGCGCAGAGCGCCCCCGAGCGTGTCGCGGATCTGGGCCTCGGCCCCGGCGGGCAGCCCCGCTGGGAGGGCGAGACCGTTGCGGTAGGTGCTGTTCAGCACACTGCCGAGGACGGCGATGCCGAGCGCGCCGCCCATCTCGTGAGCGGTCTCGGAGATGGCCCCGGCCGCCCCCGCTCGCTCCTTCGGCGCGGTGGCGAGCAGCGTGTCATTCGTCACGGCGAAGGTGAACCCCATGCCGACGCCTTGGATGATCATGGCGACGAGCAGATAGGGGTAGCTGAGGTCGGTCCCGATCCGGCTGAACAGCGCGAACCCGGTCGCGGTCATGGCGAGGCCCAGCGCGACGACCGGTCCCCGGCCCCACTTGTGGACCAGCGTGCCGGCGAGCGCCCCGCCCCCGCCGGCCGCGAAGCCCCCCGGCATCCCGGCGAGGCCCGCGATCAACGGCGACCAGCCCAGGACGAGCTGGAAGTACTGGGCGAAGACCAGCGACATGGCCAGCATGGCGAACATCGCGACCAGCTCGGCGCCCACCGACGCGGCGAAGGCCCGGCGGCGGAACAGCCGGACGTCGATGAGCGGCTCGGCCAGCCGGGTCTGCCGCCAGACGAACACGACCAGCGCGGCCACTCCGATGAGGGCGGTGGCGATGACGGATCCCTGGGCGGCTCCGCCGCGAGCGGCCTCCTTGAGGGCGTAAATCAGCCCGAGCACGCCGACGACCGAGAGCGGGACGCTCGGCAGGTCGATCCGGCCGGGACGGGGATTGCGTGACTCGGGGAGCACGACGAAGCCTGCGACCAGGATGCCCGCGACCACCGGCAGGTTGATCAGGAAGACCGAGCCCCACCAGAAGTGGTCGAGCAGGGCGCCCCCGACGAGGGGGCCGAGGGCGAAGCCCACTGCCGAGACGCTGCTCCAGACGCCGACCGCGCTGGTCCGCTCCTTCGGATCGGTGAAGACATTGCGGACCAGCGAAAGCGTCGAGGGCATGATGACCGCGCCGGCGACGCCGAGCAGCGCGCGAGCGGCGATGAGGAGCTCGGGATTGGGGGCGTAGGCCGTTATCGCCGAGGCCGCGCCGAACGCGGCGGTGCCGATGAGCAGCAGCCGCTTGCGGCCGATCCGGTCGCCCACGTTGCCCATCGTCACGAGCAGCCCGGCCAGCGCGAAGCCGTAGATGTCGGCGATCCAGAGGAACTGGGTGGCCGACGGGTTCAGGTCGGCGACCAGCTTGGGGCTGGCGAGGTGCAGGACGGTCAGGTCGATGGACAGCAGCAGCACAGCCAGGCACGCGATCACGAGCGTGCCCCACTTGCGGGAGTTCGTCATGCACGCAGGGTCGGCGGTCGCGCTGACGAGTCACTCACCGAACGCTGACAGGTGCCCTTCCATGACGGTCAGCGCGGGCAGCGCGACGTGGTCCGGACCCCGCCTCGTGAGAGCCTGGCCCCGGGCGTACGCCCTGTCATAGGCCGCGTCACCGATGCGGGCGCGGCATCGCGCGCCGACCCGGGCGAGGTCGGCGTCTCCCATCGGGGACGTGCCGCGGAGGGCCGCGCCGACGCCCAGGAGCAGGGCCGCGCGCTCGGCGTCGCCTTCCAGCAGCGCCACTCCCGCGAGCCCCTCCGCGACCCTCGCCGTCACGGACACGTCCCGGTCGCCGAGCCCCGTCGTCAGCGCGCGGCGATGCCAGGCCAGGGCCTCGGCGGCGTTTCCCTCGGCCTCCGCCGTCCACCCCAGCGCGAGGTACACCTGCGCCCGCGTCTCCTCGGCGGCGAACCAGTCGGCCGTGCACTCCGCGAGCGCCGCCTCGTAGAGCGACCGCGCCTCCCGGAGGTCGCCGCGCAGCCGCGCCATCTCGCCGAGGCCCAGGTGGGCGGCGCCGAGCAGCTCGGGAGCGCCCGCCTGGCGGGCCAGCTCGGCCGTGCGCTCGTAGTCGGCGCGGGCTCCCCCCTCGTCACCAGTACGGGCCCTGCCCCGCGCCCGGCGGCACAGCGTCTCGGCGACGTCGACCGTGGCGCCCAGCCGTTCGGCGAGCTGGAGCGCCTCGTTGGTGTGCGCCTCCACTCTGGCGTAATCACCCTGGAGGTCGGCGAGATCGGCCATCGCGGACAGCGCCATCGTCAGCGCCCAGCGGTCCCCGACCGCCCGCAGCGCCTCCACCGACGCGGTGATCTGCCGATCGGCCTCCGCGAGCCGTCCGTCGAAGAGCAGGAGATATCCCCTGCCGAAGTCGGTGAGCCCGTTCAGCCACGGGTCCCCGTCCAGAACCCCGGCCCTGCTCTCCAGCTCCTGGAAGGCACCCCTGTCCGGCGGGCCGCCGACCACGGCCCGGAGCACGAGGAGGTACGGCTGTCGCGGTGGTTCGCGCAGACCGTCGGCCACGCGGATCGCCGTGCTCAGGCTGGACTCCAGGCCGGGGCCGAGGCCGGAGGCGGCGCCGCCCGACACGGCTGTGAACACGCACAGCGCGTGCTCCTCGGCGAGCCCCGCTGGCGGCTCGGTTCCGGTCCTGGCGAGCAGTTCCCGGGCCAGACCGGCGGCCTCACTGCGCAGACCGCGCAGCAGCCAGTAGCCCGCCGAGGCCGACAGCAGCCGCAGCCCGTCCTCCGCGCCGGCGGCCCTCACAACATCCTGGGCGGCATCGTCGTCGGAATCATCGGCGGCCCTGTGGAGCGCGGCGTGCAGGTTGTCGCGCTCGGCGTCCAGACGCCGCAGCCACTCCAGCTGCTCCGGCCCCCGCAGGTGGGGGTCGGCGGTCTCGGCGAGATCCAGGTAGTACGCCAGGTGGGCCCGGTGGAGCCGTTCCTCCTCGCCCGCCTCGGCCAGCCGTTCCGCGCAGAAGGCGCGGATGGTCTCCAGCATCCGGTAGCGGTCGCCCACGGCATCGACCACCGCCTCGACCAGTGACTTCTCCACCAGGGAGGCCAGCACGCCGTCCGTGTCCGGCACCCCGCACACCCGCTCGGCCGCCTCCAGCGTCGCGCCGCCCGCGAAGACCGTGAGCCGTCTCGCCAGCGCGCGCTCGGTCTCGTCGAGCAGGTCCCAGCTCCACTCGACCACCGCGCGGAGCGTGCGGTGCCTCGGCTGTGCCGTACGGCTGCCGCGCGACAGCAGCGAGAAGCGGTCGGTGAGGCGGGCGGCGAGCTCGGCGGCCGTCAGCGACCGCATCCGGGCGGCTGCCAGCTCGATGGCCAGCGGCAGCCCGTCGAGCGCCCGGCAGATCCGCGCGATGTCCTCCGCGCCGGGCTCGACGTCGGGCCGTACGGCGGAGGCGCGCTCGGCGAACAGCCGCACCGCCGGATAGGCGAGTGCCTCCGCCGATGGCGTGCCGGGCGGCGGCAGGTCGAGGGGAGGAACGGGATAGAGCCGCTCGCCGGTGATGCCGAGCGCCTCCCTGCTGGTGGCCAGGACGCGCAGCGCCGGGCACGCGCTGAGCAGGCGGTCGGCGAGCCGGGCGGCGGCCTCCACGACGTGTTCGCAGTTGTCCAGCACGAGCAGCGCAGGCCGGTCGCCGAGGGCCGCGACCAGCCTCGCGACGGGATCCGGCGCCGGGCCCGAGCGAGCCGGCGCCGGGGTGGCCAGCAGCCCGGTCTCGCGGAGCCCGAGCGCGGCGAGCACCGCCTGCGGCACGTCGGTCCCGTCGCCGAGCGGCGCGAGCTCGACGAAGCAGACGGTGCCGGGCTCTCGGCCGGCGGCCTCCGTCGCGAGCCGCGTCTTGCCGGTGCCTCCGGGACCGGTGAGCGTCACCAGCCGGGCCTCGCCGAGCAGCGCGCCGATCCGCTCCAGGTCCTCCGCCCGGCCCACCAGGGTGGTGAGGTGGGCGGGCAGCGAATGCCGTACGGCGGGGCCGGGGGAGAGGGACGGGTCGGAGCGGAGCACGGCCAGGTGGATCGCGGCCAGCTCGGCGGAGGGGTCGGCGCCCAGCTCGTCGGCGAGCCTCCGCCGGGCGTCCTCGAACGCCGTCAGAGCCTCGGCCTGGCGGCCGGCCGCGTAGAGCGCGCGCATGAGCTGGCCGAGGGTCCGCTCGCGCAGCGGGTGGGCCGCCGCCCGGTCCCGCAGCTCGGCGACGAGGTCCCCGTGCCCACCGTGGTGACCGTGCCCAACGTGGTAACCGTGCCCACCGTGGTGACCGTGCCCAACGTGGTAACCATGCCCAACGTGGTGGCCGTGCTCGCCGAGCGCCAGCCTGGCCTCCGCGAGGTCCTCGGCCGCGGTGAGGCGCAGCTCCTCCAGCCGGGTCGCCTGCGCGGCCGCGAACGGCGCGTCGAGGACGTCGGCGAGCGCGGGCCCGCGCCAGAGATCGAGGGCCTGCCGCAGCGACGCGGCCGCCGCGCGGTGGTTTCCCGATGAGAGGGCCCGCCGCCCCTCGGCCGCGAGCCGCTCGAACCGGAACGCGTCCACGTCGTCAGGATCGACGGCGAGGCGATATCCGGCGGGGTGGCCCTCCACCAGGTCACCGAGATGCCGGCGCAGCCGCGAGACCTGGGCCTGAAGGGCGTTGACGGCGTTCGCGGGAGGGTCGGCGCCGTAGAGGCCGCCGATGAGGCGCTCGCCGCTGACCACCCGGCCCGCGCCGAGCAGCAGCAGCGCGAGCAGCGCCCGGAGCCCCGGCCCGCCGACGGCGACCGCGCCCTCATCCGGGCCCGCACCTGGCCCCGAACCTGGGTCCGCATTCGGGCGCTCATCGCCGAGCCGGGCCTCCGTGGGGCCGAGAATGCCGAACCGCATGCATGAGATTGTGGCTCACCGTCTGATCGCGCGAGCCATCGCTTCCAGGCGGGCGGCGGAGGCGAGGCCGCCGTGGTACCAGTGGATCTCCTGGGCGCCGGCGGCGGTGTAGGTTTCAGCCAGCCAGGCCAGGGCCTCTCCGTCCGCGGGACGCGGCGGTAGGGCGAGGAGGTAGGCCCCGACGCGCGGGCCGAGCCGCCCGAGCGCGCGCAGCCCGGCCTCGTCGACCTCGGGGGCGTTCCAGCAGTTGCCGATCAGGACGTCCACGTCCACACCGGCGGGCACGGTGGCGAAGGGGCCGGTCGCCCAGGGGTCGGCGTTCGCGTGCAGGCCGATCGGGATTCCGGGCCGCACCGAGCGGGCCTCCGCGAGCAGCAGCGCGCGGAGCTCGCCCGCGAGCCCCGTCCTCAGGTCGCGTACGGCTTCCGCCAGGTCGCCCAGCGCCGACTCGACGGACTCGACCGCCTCGGCCGGCTGGTCGACGGCGGCGCGCACCCGGGACCGCAGCTCGGCCACGTCGATCCCGGCCGACTCGTAGCGGGAGACGCATGCCGTGCAGAAACAGAGGGACAGCAGCGCGATCACCGCGGCGTTCCAGTCCGTGCCGTCGGTCTTCTCGTGGTGGCCGCCGTGGCGGAACCCGAGCGCGCCGCACGCCTCCAGGATCAGCGCGTCGGGGTCGCCCAGCTCGACGACCTCGTGGACCAGAGTCCGGCAGTATTCCCGCACGTCGGCGGAGGCGGGGCACAGCGCGTACGAGTACGGCTCGCCGAAGGCGTTCCTGACGACCAGGTCGGGGTTGGCGGAGCCGAGCAGCGTGTTGTGGGTGAGGACGGTCCAGGCGTGGACCGGCAGGCCCTCGGCTCGGAGGGCGTCGCGGGCCTCGCCGAACGGGTCGCCGGACGCGACCCACGCCGGCGCGCCGGGGACCAGGCGGCTTCCCTTCCACGCCTCCTCCCGGAGCGGGACGTAACACGCGGCGTGCCGGGCGTCGACGAGCCGGTGCTCCGGATGGAGCGGGGTGGCGGCGCGGGTCGTGTGGTAGGACGCGGCCAGCGCGACGGCGTCTCCGCCGAGAGCCTTCAGGCGTCCCGCGGCGGCCGGGTCCCCGACGACGTCCCAGGGGTAGGCGTAGATGACGTTCACCAGCGTGGCCTCCGGGCCGAGAAGGACGGGTCGAAGCTCTGCATGTACGTCGTGTCGTCGCGGGAGCGGACGCCACATTTCTCATACTGCTCGTTCATGACGGCGAGGGCGTCGCGGTCGAGCTCCACGCCGAGACCGGGGCCGTCGGGCACCGGCACCGCGCCGTCCACGAACCGCAGCGCGCCCGGCGCGACCACGTCCTGCCCGTCCTGCCACGGCGTGTGGGTGTCGCAGTCGTGGGTGATGGCGGGCGTGGCGGCCGCCAGGTGCGTCATCGCGGCGAGGCTGATCCCGAGGTGGGAGTTGCTGTGCATGGACAGCTCGATGCCGAAGGTCGAGCACAGCGTCGCGATGTGGGAGGACTTCAGCAGCCCGCCCCAGTAGTGGTGGTCGAGGAGCAGCACGCCGATCGCGCCCTGTTGGATGGCCGTGGGGAGGTGCTCGGGCGTGACCACGCACATGTTGGTCGCCAGCGGCATCGGGACCAGCGGTGCGACGCTCGCCATGTTCTCGATGCCCGGCGCCGGGTCCTCCAGGTATTCCAGGACGCCGTCGAGCGCGCGGCCGACCTCGATCGAGGTGTCCACGCTCCACGCGGCGTTGGGGTCGAGCCGCAGCGGGTGCTCGGGGAACGCCTCCCGCAGCGCGAGGATCGCCTCGATCTCCTCGACCGGCGGGTACACCCCACCCTTGAGCTTGATCGAGCGGAAGCCGTACTTGCCGATGAACATGCGAGCCTGCTCGACGAGCCCGGCGGGGTCGAGCGCGGCACCGAAGGAGTCCTCAGGCTCGCCCGGATGCCCGGCCCACTTGTAGAACAGATAGGCGCTGTACGGCACGGCGTCCCTGACCTTGCCGCCAAGGAGGTCGACGACGGGCCGCCCGGCCGCCTTGCCCTTGATGTCAAGGCATGCCACCTCGAACGGCGAGAACACCCGGTCGACGGTCTTCTCGTGCGTGGCCGCGCCGGTCAGCCCGTGCCTGTCCACGACGACGTCGGCCCCCACGGAGGCGATCACCGCCGCGTAGATCGCGTTGTGGTGGTAGACGTCGAGCCCGATCAGCGAGCGCGCCGCGTCGCGGACCTTGCCGAGGTGGTCGAGGTCGCCGTAGGTCTCGCCGAGCCCGGTGAGCCCCTCGTCGGTCACCACCTCGACGATCGTGCGCAGCGCCCATGGCTCGTGTACGCCGGCCGCGTTGAGCAGCGGCGGGTCCCGGAAGGCGACCGGGGTGACGTGGACATCCCGGATCAGCACCCGACGATCTCCAATCCCCGCGCGATGAGCCTTTCGAGCTGTGCGACGTGCTCCGGCGCGGCGTCGATCAGCGGCGGGCGGACCACGCCGGCATTCAGCCCCCGCAGCGTCACACCCGCCTTGACCAGGGAGACGGCGTAGCCCGGAACGAGGTCGCGGAGCTCGACCAGCGGGCGGTAGAACTCGGCGAGCAGCCGCCTGGCCAGGTCGTCGTCGCCTGCGGTGACCGCCTTGTAGAAGCCGAGGGCCACCTCGGGCGCGAAGCAGAAGACGGCCGACGAGTACAGGTTCACACCGATGCCCCGGTAGGCCATGACGGTCATCTCGGCGGTGGGCAGCCCGTTGAAGAAGGCGAACTCGCGGTCGGTGGCGTCCCGCACGGCCAGGACGATGCGCTGGAGCTGGTCGAGATCGCCGAGCCCGTCCTTGAACCCCATGATGTTCGGCAGCCCGGCGAGCTCGACGACGGCGTCCGGCGTGAACCGGGCGTTGCCGCGCTGGTAGACGATCGACGGCAGGTCCGTCGCGGAGCTCACGTGGCGGATGTACCGCACGAGCCCGCTCACCGGAGCGGTGACCAGGTAGGGCGGCAGGAGCAGCAGGCCGTCGGCTCCGGCCCGCGCGGCGGTCTCCGCGCAGGACCGGGCGAACGGCAGGGCGCCGCCCGCGCCGGAGAGCACGGGAACCCGCCCGGCCACCGTCTCCACGGAGATCCGCACCACCCGCTCGTACTCGTCGAGACCCAGGGCGTTGTACTCGCCGGTTCCGCACGCGGCGAACACTCCGCCGGCACCCGCCCTCACGCCCTCATCGATGTGTCGCCGGAGAGCCTCCTCGTCGAGCCGGCCGTCCGCGGTGAACGGGGTGACCGGAAAGAACAGAATGCCGTCGAGATGCATGTATCAACCCTTCACCTCGTCCACATATGTGGACGGCGTCCTTCATCCTGGGCGGTATCCAGAAGCTAACTGGGCATTCTCGTAGAAGTCAACACGCCCCGGGATGACCTAGAGGGAAGGGGACGCCGAGGTCAGCGGATTCCCTCGCGCCGCAGGGTCGCGGCGAGCTTGCGGGTGTGCCGGACGAGGGCATCGGTGATCTTCTCGACCTGGTCGTCCGGGAGCCCGGCGGGCATCGAGCAGCTGATGGCGTCCGTGGCCGGAATGCGGTAGTCGACCGCGCATGCCACGCAGGCGACTCCGGTGGTGCCCTGCTCACGCTCGTACGCCCAGCCCCGCATGCGCACCCGGTCCAGCTCGGAGATGAGCGCGGCCCGGTCGGTGTAGCTGTGCGGGGTGATGCCCTCGAGTCGTTCCGGCAGCGTGGCCGTTACCTCATAGTCGGTCAGCTCGGCCAGCAAGGCCTGGCCGAGCGCGGTCACATGCGCGGGCAGCCGCCGCCCGACCCGGGAGATGACCCGGAGCTCCTCGCGGGACTCCCGGCTAGCCAGGTAGAGCACGTGCGCGTCATCGCGGCGGGCGTAGTGCACGGTGTGCCCGACCTCGGCGCGCAGGTCTTCCAGGGTCTCGTAGGCCAGCGGCAGCGCCGGGTCCTTGTCCAGGTAGGCGGTGCCCGTGAGCAGGGCGTGCGGGCCGATGCCGTACGCCAGGCGCGTCTCGTCGGACTCGATCCACTTCAGCTCGGCGAGAGTGCGGAGCAGGGCGTGCAGGCTGCTGCGCGGGTATCCCACGCGCTGCTGGAGTTCGGACAGGCTGAGCTTCTGCGGCGAGGCCGCCAATGCCTCCAGAATGCGGACGGTCCGCTCCGCGGACTTGACCAGAGAGGGCTCCACGGCTGTCCCATCTGCCGAGAGTGGTGCAATGGTTGTCAGAGTATCGTCCGCCGTTCATATATGTGACACGGCTATCCCTTTACGGCGCCGCTGGTCAGGCCCCGCATGAACTGGCGCTGGAAGGCCAGGAACGCGATGACCGACGGCAGGAGGGCCAGCAGCGAGGCCGCGAGCAGCACGCCGATGCCGACCTCCTCGTCCGACCTCAGCGTCCGGAGCGCGATCGGCAGGGTCCACTGGTCCGAGTCCGTGGCCACGATGAGCGGGAGCAGGTACTGGTCCCAGATCATGGTGAAGCCGAACACGCCGATGACACCGAGCGCGGGGCGGCAGAGCGGCAGGATGATGGTGAAGAACGTGCGGAGCTCGCCCGCGCCGTCGATCCGCGCGGCCTCCTCGATCTCGACCGGGACCTCCTTCATGAACTCGGTCATGACCAGGATCGAGAAGCCCCAGGCGCCGACCGGCAGGATCATGCCCGCGTACGACCCGAGCAGGTTGGTGTGGAGCACAGGCAGATCGCCGAGCACGACCGAGAGCGGGATCGCGATGATCTCCTCGGGGATCATCATCGTGGTCAGCATGAGCAGCAGCACGACCGCCATGCCGCGGAATTTCTTCCGGGCGAGCGCGTAGGCGGCGAACACGCTGACCACCATCTGCAGCAGCAGCCCGAACCCGACCACGACGAAGGAGTTGACCAGGTAGAGGTAGACTTTCCGCTCGCCCGCCTTGGTGAAGTTCTCCAGCGTGAGCTGTTCCGGCAGCGAGAAGTGGGTCGGATCGACCACGTGATTGAACGCGCTGACCAGCAGCCCCACCAGCGGTCCGGTGAAGATGATCACGATGCCCGCGTAGAGCACGAACTTGAGCACGGTGGCGACCGGGCCCTTGTGGGATTCGAGCCCCAGCGTGGTGTCGAATCTCATGACGACCTCCTTCGCACCAGTTGCACCACGACGGTCAGGAACAACGTGGCCAGGAACAGCACGAGCGACCCCGCGGACGCCAGGCCCAGGTCGTTGTTCTGCAGGCCCTCCTTGTAGATGAGGGTCATCAGCACCTCGGAGGACCCGTTGGGCCCGCCGTTCGTCATCACGTAGACCTCGACGAAGATTCGCAGCCCGCGGATCGCCGCCAGCGTGAACAGGATCCAGAACACCGGCCGCAGCGCGGGCAGCGTGACCTTGATGAACCGCTGCCACAGGGTGGCGCCGTCCACGGCCGCCGCCTCGTAGAGCGTGCGGTCCACGCCGACCAGGCCGGCCACGAAGATCATCATGTCGTACGGCGCGGCCCGCCAGATCCCCATGCCCATGATCGACAGAAGGGAGGAGTGCTCGCTCGCCAGGAAGGGCTCCGGCCCGAGCCCGACCCAGCCGATGATGGAGTTGAGCAGGCCGTCGGCAGCGGGGTGGTACATGATGCGCCAGACCTCGGCGACCGCCGCGATCGTGGTCACCACCGGGAGGAACGCCGCGGTCCTGACGAACCAGAGGTATCTGGCCGGTCCCTCCACGAGAAGGGCGAGTAGCAGGCCCAGCAGGATGGACCCCGCCGTGGTGCCCGCCGCCAGCAGCACGGTGTGCCACATGGCCGAGGTGAAGGCGCTGTCGGTCAGGATCGTGCGGTAGTTGTCGAGGCCGACCCACCGGTCACCCAGGTAGGGGCGGACCTCGTAGAAGCTCATCCGCAGGCCCTCGAACATGGGGATGAACTTGAAGTAGAGGAACAGCAGCAGCGCGGGGGTCAGATACAACCACGCGACCAGCGGCCCGCGCCGCCACCTCGACTTGGGGCGGCGGCGCGGGGTCACCTGGTCCCTGGGGGGTGACAGAGTGACGGTCATGATGCTTTCTGGGTCGTCAGTTCCTGGGTGAAGGTGTTGGCCAGAGTGTCCATCGACGCCTTGACGTCGGTCGAGCAGTCGGCCCACGCCGCGTTGATCGCGTCGGCCGACTTCTGCCGGAACGGCGTCCAGTCAGGCACCGGCGGGGCGTAGACGGCGTACTGGTAGGAGTCCTGGAACACCTTCCAGCGCGGGTCCTGGCGCTCGGCGGAGAGATCCACCGTCTTGTTGACCGGGAGGCGGACGATCGGGCCTTCATTGTCGCCGTTCATGCCGACCTTCTGGCCTTCGGCGGAGATGGCGTACTCGGCGAACTTCTGCTGCTCGGCCTCGTGCTTGGAGCCCGCCATCTCGTACACGTTCTCGCCCTCGCCGAGCGTGCCGGGACCGCCGGACGGGCCCTTGGGCACCGGCACGACCTCGATCTTGTCGGTGCCGATGCTCTTCACGAACCGGGCGAGCACGTAGGGGCCGACCAGGTAGATGCCGCCCTGGCCCTTCTCGAACACGGTGTGCGTGACGGTGGTGTCGTTGCTCACCGCGCCCGGGTTGACCGTCTTCGCGGTGCAGAACTGGTCCTGCAGCCACTTAACGGCCTCGACGGTCTTGGGGTCGTTGACCGCGGGGGCGAAGTGGCCCGGTGAGGTGGCCTTGAGGAAGTCGCCGCCGTTCGCGAAGATCAGCGAGGAGGCGTACCACGACGCGTAGCCGCGCTTGGTGCCCGCCGGGGCGACGAACCCGGCTGTGTCGTTGGCTCCGTTGCCGTCGGGGTCCTTGTCGGTGAACGCCTTGGCCAGCTTGGCCAGGTCGTCCCAGGTCTGCGGGGGCTGCAGGCCGACCTTCTCGCGCCAGTCCTTACGGATGATCAGCGCGAACGACTGGGCCGAGAACGGCGCTCCGTAGTACTTGCCGTCACCGGCCTGGGCCGCCTTCCAGGCGATCTCGGAGAGCTGGTCGGCACCCTTGAGCTTGGCCTTGTCGATCTCGCGCAGCCATCCCTGGTGCTCCATGTTGCCGAGCCGGGCCGTGTCGTTGATGACGATGTCCGGCAGGTCCTTGGCCGCGGCCTGCTGCTGCAGCTTGGTCTCGAAGTCGTCGAACAGCGCGACGAGCTTCGTCTTGACACCGGTGGCCTTCTCGAACGCCGCCACGAACTTCTGGGCGGTTTTGTGCGAGGGCGAGTTGGGCACCTGACGTATCCAGATCTCCAGCGCGTCGTCGGAGCTGGATCCTCCGGAGCCGCAGGCTGAGAGCGGTACGGCCAGGACCAGTGCAACTGCGACCCCGAGCAGACGACGTGGCATCAGACCGCCTCCTGTTCACATACTTGGATTGATTCGCAAATGTGGCGCTTGTCCACGTGAACGTAACGGGGCCCTGTAGCACAGTCAACGGTTTAGCGCCGAGTCATACATGTGAACTTTGATCGGTATTGTGAACGCCGGAGGGGCGCTGCGACACTTGCGGCGTCCAACGAAAGGACTTCGGATGGAAATGCGGGCTCCGGTCAAATCGGCTGACCGGACCGTGGAGCTGCTGGAGGCGCTGGCCCGCGCCCAGCGCAGGCTCACACTCGCGGAGCTTCAGACCGAGCTCGGCTACCCCAAGTCGAGCCTGTACATGCTGCTGCAGACCCTGCTCGGCCGCGGCTGGGTGGAGGCCGACCCCAGTGGCCTCGCATATGGCATCGGCGTGCGCGCCCTGCTGGTCGGCACGTCCTACCTCGACCGCGACCCGGTGGTCCGCGCCGCGGCGGTGGTCCTCGAACACGTCCGGGCGGAGACCAACGAGACCGTCCACCTCGCCAGGCTTGACGGGACGGACATGGTCTACCTCGCCAGCCGCGAGTCGGAGCACCACCTGCGCTTCACGTCGCGGGTCGGCCGCCGCCAGCCGGCGTACGCCACCGCGCTCGGCCGGGCGATCCTGGCCACCCGCCCTCCCCACGAGGTGGAGTCGCTGCTCCCCGAGGCGCTCGTGGCGCTCACGCCGTACACGATCATCGACAGGGACGCCCTGCGTGACGAGCTCGACCGCGCGAGGCTCAACGGCTACGCCAGCGAGCGCGAGCAGAACGTCCCCGGTCTCGGCTGCTTCGCCGTCGCCCTGCCGTACGGCATGCCGGTGACGGACGCGCTCAGCGTCTCGATCCCTCTGGCCCGTCTGGACGAGACCCATCAGAAGCACATCGTCGACACCCTCTTCGACGCCGCCCGGCGCATCACCGACCTACTGCGTACGGGCGCGATTTGACCGGCGCACAGGCCGCGCCAATCCAAAGGAGGCACATGCGAATTCTCATGACGGGCGCCGCGGGCGGCGTCGGCACCCACCTCCGGCCCCGCCTGGCCCAGGAGGGGCGGGTGCTGCGCCTGCTCGACATCGTCCCTGTCGAACCGGGCCCCGGGGAGGAGGCGATGACGGCCGACGTCACGGACCCGGACGCGATGACCAAGGCGATGGACGGTGTCGACGCGGTCCTCCACCTCGGCGGCCACAGCCTGGAACAGCCCTGGGCGGACATCCTCCAGATCAACATCAACGGCACCTACGTGCTGCTGGAGGCGGCCAGGAAGGCCGGAGTGCGACACGTCGTGATGGCGAGCAGCAACCACGCCGTGGGCTTCCACCCCCGGATGGCGGAGGCGCCCGACTACCTGTTCCCGCGGCCGGACACCTTTTATGGCGTCAGCAAGGTCACGCTGGAGGCGCTCGGCTCGCTCTACCACGACCGGTACGGCCTGGCCGTGACGTGCCTGCGCATCGGCTCCTGCTTCGAGCGGCCGAAGGACACCCGGATGCTGTCGACCTGGCTGTCCCCAGACGACTGCGCCCGGCTCGTCGAGGCGGCGCTGGTGGCGGACGGGTTCCACATCGTCTGGGGGATCTCCGCCAACACCCGCCGCTGGTGGTCCCTCGACGAGGCGCGGGCCATCGGCTACGAGCCCAAGGACGACTCCGAGGTCTACGCGGAGGAGGTCATCGCCCGGCACGGCGAGCTCGACCCCGGCGACATCGCGTACTCCCTGCTGGGCGGCGCCTTCTGCCGTCCCGAGCTCCACGTCGACAAGCTGGGACGGTGATCATGACTTCGAGTGTGAATCCCGCCGTGACAGACGCGGTGGAACGGGCCGCGGCGGCGGGCGCGAGGTGGCGCGCCACTCCGGCCGAGGAGCGCGCCCAGGTGCTGGAGGCCGTGGCCGACGTGCTGCTGAAGCACGCCGACGAGCTGTGGCCGGTGGCCCACGCGGAGACGCACCTCGGGGAGGTGCGGCTGCGCGGCGAGATCGCCCGCACGGCGTCGCAGTTCCGGCTGTTCGCCGACGTGATCCGTGACGGCGGCCACGTGGAGGCGGTGATCGACCATCCCGATCCCGGGGCGACCCCGCCGCGGCCGGACGTGCGCCGGATGTACCACCCGATCGGGGTCGTCGCGGTCTTCTCCGCCAGCAACTTCCCGTTCGCGTTCTCCGTGGCGGGAGGCGACACGGTCTCGGCCCTCGCCGCGGGCTGCCCGGTCGTGGTCAAGGCCCACGAGGGCCACCCCGAGACCTCTGACCTGACCGCCTCGGTCGTACGGCAGGCCCTGCCGGACCCGGACCTGCTCGGTCTCGTGCACGGCTTCGAGGCGGGCGCGCCGCTGGTCCAGCACCCGCTGGTGACGGCGGTGGGCTTCACCGGGTCGCTGGCGGGCGGCAAGGCCATCCAGGGCCTGATCGACGAGCGGCCCGACCCCATCCCGTTCTACGGGGAGCTGGGCAGCGTCAACCCGGTCGTCGTGCTCCCCTCCGCCGACCCGTCGGCGGTCGCGTCCGGCTTCGCGGCGTCGCTGACGCTGGGCGTCGGCCAGTTCTGCACCAATCCCGGCCTGGTCTTCGTGCCGGACGGATTCGAGGAGCCCATCCGGGAAGCGGTCGCGGCGACCAGCGGCGGCCTGATGCTCACCGCCAAGATCCGCGACGGCTACCTGCGATCGGTCGGACGGCTGGCCGAGCGGGCCGAGTCCGGCGGCGGGCTGTCCGTCCTGGCCACGGGGAGCGCGGCGACGGGCGGTCCGGAGATCGGGGCGGGTGCGGTGACGCCCCAGGTCTTCACGGCCGACCTGGAGGTCTTCGCCGACGGACTTCCGGAGCTGGGAGAGGAGTGTTTCGGTCCCGCCGCAATCATCGTGAAATATCGAGATTCATCCGATCTCCCGGCGGTGCTGCGACGGCTCCCGGGATCGCTGACGGCGACCCTTCACTCGACCGACCCGCGGGAGGCCCACGACCTCACGCCGGTGCTGGAGCGGATCGCCGGACGCCTCATCTGGAACGGCTGGCCGACCGGTGTCGCGGTCTGCTGGGCCATGCACCACGGTGGGCCGTGGCCGGCGACGACCAACGCCGCTCACACCTCGGTCGGCGCCGCCTCGATCAAGCGGTGGCTCACCCCGGTGGCCTACCAGGACTGGCCCGCGGGGCTGCTTCCGGCGGAGGTGCGGGACGACAACCCGCTCGGAGTGCCCCAGCGGGTGGACGGCCGCCTGCGCCCCTAACCTTGCCGCCAACCCCGGGGCAAACGTCGGCGTGAGCCTCGGGGTAAACGCCGGGCGTGAGCCTTGGCACCACCCTCGGGCGTGAGCCTTGGCACCACCCTCGGGCGTGAGGCTTGGCACCACCCTCGGGCGTGATCATGCACACATTCCCCGGGATGGCCCTGAGCTGACTGTTTGCGTATAGCGATCATGCGCTGCGCTCTCCTTGCATGATCACGCCTGAGGGTGGCGCTGGTCGCGGGCTTGTCTGGGAGCCTATGCATGATCACGCTCGGCGTCGGCGCCGCCCAAAGGCTTATCCGGGAGTCTGTGCGTGATCACGCCGGGGATTCCTCTTTCGCTTCGTCCTTCCGCTCCTCTTGGGGTTTCGCTTCCTCGCTAGTGCCGTCCTTGACCTCCGGCGGCCATTGAGTGTTCGATGTAGCAGCAGATTGTTTCATGTAGCGAAACCAAATGGAGGGCGCGATGGAGGTACGGCACGCGACGGCGCCGGACCAGGTCCCCGGGATGACGACCGAACGGCTTCGCGAGCGGTTCGCCGTGCCAGGGCTGTTCGGCTCCGGCGAGGTGCGGCTCGTCTACTCCATGGAGGACCGAATCGTCCTCGGCGGGGTGCGGGCGAGTGGCCCGGTCGCGCTGCCCTCCCCCGACCCGCTCCGGTCGGAGTACTTCCTGGAGCGCCGTGAGCTCGGCGTCGTCAACATCGGCCCCCCGGGCACCGTGACCGTCGACGGACGGTCGTACGAGCTGGGGAACAAGGAGTGCCTCTACGTGGGGCGGGGCTCTCGCGACGTGGTCTTCGAGGGGGGGACCTACTACCTGGTCTCCACCCCGGCCCACGCCGAACACCCGACTGTGAAGGCAGGTCTCGACGACGCCGAGCCGACCCACCTGGGCTCCCAGGAGGGGTCGAACGAGCGGACCATCTACAAGTACATCCACGCGAAAGGCATCCAGAGCTGCCAGCTCGTGCTCGGGGTCACGGTCCTCCAGCCGGGCAGCATGTGGAACACCATGCCGTGCCACACCCACGAGCGCCGGACCGAGGTCTACCTCTACTTCGACCTTCCCGAGGACCACCGGGTGTTCCACCTGATGGGGCGGCCGGACGAGACCCGCAACCTGGTGCTCGCCAACGAGCAGGCCGTCATCTCGCCCTGCTGGTCGGTGCACTGCGGGTTCGGCACCCGGAGCTACTCCTTCATCTGGGCCATGGGCGGGGAGAACCAGGCCTTCGACGACATGGAGCACGTGGCGATCGAGGCCATGCGGTGATGTTCTCCCTGGAAGGCAAGACGGCGCTCGTCACCGGATCCCGCACGGGGATCGGCCGGGCGCTCGCGGTCGGCCTCGCCCGCGCGGGCGCCGACCTCATCCTCCACGGCCACCGCGACGACCTGGAGGACACCGAGGCCGAGGTCAAGGCGGCGGGCGGCAAGGCGCACCGCTGGGTGCTCGACCTGTCCGACCCGTCCCACGTCCCCGGCGCCGCGGCGGAGCTGCTCGACGCCCACCAGATCGACGTGCTCGTCAACAACGCCGGGATCATCCGGCGTGGTCCCGCGCTCGACCAGTCCTACGACGACTGGCGGGCGGTGATGGACGTGAACCTGGACTCGGTGTTCCAGCTCACCCGTGTCGTCGGCGCCCCCATGGTGGAGCGCGGCTCCGGCAAGGTCATCATGATCGCCTCGCTGCTGTCGTTCCAGGGCGGGCTCAACGTGGCCGGGTACACGGCGGCCAAGCACGCGGTCGCGGGACTCACCCGCTCGCTCGCGGTCGAATGGGCCCCGAGCGGGGTGCAGGTCAACGCGATCGCCCCCGGCTACATCGAGACCAACAACACGTCAGCGCTGCGCGACGACCCCGAGAGAGAGCCGGCGATCCGTACCCGCATACCGGCGGGACGGTGGGGGACGCCCGAGGACATCGTGGGCGCGGCCGTGTTCCTGGCCTCTCCCGCCTCGGACTACGTCAACGGCCACCTGCTCGCGGTCGACGGCGGCTGGCTGGCCCGCTAGTAGGCTCCATACGTGGTCCGCGAAGGAAGTTCCATTGACAAGGCACTCGCGGTGCTGGAGGCGATCGCCGACCACCACCGCGTCACGGACATCGCGGCGGCGACCGGGGTGTCCAAGTCCACCGTTCACCGGATCCTGCAGTCCCTGGTGGAGTGGGGCTTCGTGCGGGCCGACGGCAGCGGTGGTTACGAGCCCGGCCCGCGCATCCTCACCCTCGCGGGGCGGGTGATGACCAGGTTCGACCCCGCCAGACAGGCGGGGGAGGCGCTGCGCTCCCTCCACGAGCGCACGGGCTACACCACGCACTTCGCCATCCGCAACGGCGACGAGGCCGTCTACGTCGAGAAGCTGGAGGGCCGCAGGCCGTACCAGATGCCCTCGCGGGTCGGGATGAGCCTGCGCCTCCACAGCACCGCGATCGGCAAGGCGATCCTGGCCGAGCTGCCGGACGCGGAGGTCCGCGAGATCGCCGGGCACACCGGGCTGGTACGGCTCACGCCGAACACGCTCACCGACGTGGAGGCGCTGGTGGCGCACCTGGCCGAGGTCCGGGCGGTGGGCTACGCCATCGACGACGAGGAGAACGTGCCGGGCCTGCGATGCGTCGCCGCGCCCGTGTTCGACCACACGGGCCGGGTGCTCGGCGGGATCTCGATCTCGGCCCTGGTGATGGACATGGACCGCGACGACCTGGAGGGCTTCGCCGCCGAGGTCGTCGCCGCGGCCCGGGAGGTCTCGGTGGCCCTCGGCGCGTCGAGTCCCCTCGTTCGGGGGTGATCGGGCCGCCGGCGCGGCCACGCGTGTCGCCCGTGTTACGGGCTTCGCACCTGGGAGAAACTGCCCATTTTGGGCGTGCCTGAGGCCTTTTCCGGGCGGCCGTAGCAGCGGATAGTGGAAGCCGGGAGGCCCGCCGATGACTGAACGGCTCGACGATCGCGCCATGCTCGAAATCGCCCTTGAGGAGGCGAGGAAGGGATACGCCGAGGGCGGCATACCGATCGGGGCGGCGCTGTTCGGCGCCGACGGGCGGTTGCTCGGGCGGGGTCACAACCGGCGGGTCCAGGACGGCGACCCCTCCGTCCACGGCGAGACGGCGGCCTTCAGGAACGCGGGCCGCCAGCGGAGCTACCGCGGCACGACCATGGTCACGACGCTGTCGCCGTGCTGGTACTGCAGCGGCCTGATCCGCCAGTTCAGCATCTCCCGCCTGGTCGTCGGCGAGTGCCGCACGTTCATGGGCCGGCACGAGTGGCTGGCCGACGCCGGCGTCGAGGTCCACGTCCTCGACTCCGGCGAGTGCGCCGAGCTGATGACCGAGTTCATCGCGGCCCGTCCCGAGCTGTGGAACGAGGACATCGGGTCATAGGCACCACCCAGGGAGCGAGTAATGAGCCCACCCAGCCCATCGAGCCCAGCCACCCCGTCGAGCCCGCCATCCGGCAGTGTTCCCACCATCGATCTGACGCCCTGGTTCCATGGCGACGACACGGACAGGCGAAGGGTCGCGCAGCAGGTGGACGCCGCGCTCAGCGCCGTCGGGTTCCTGCTCGTGACCGGCCATGGCGTCCCGGCCGACTTGCGCGCCGACGTCCGGGCCGCCGCGAAGCGGTTCTTCGCCCTGCCGTACCAGACGAAGGAGCGGTACGCCGCCACGGTGGGCGAGCGGGGATGGCTGCCGCCGGGGGTGGAGGCCAACGGCTACGCCGAGGGGACGCCCACGCCGCCCGACCTCAAGGAGACCTTCGCCGTCGGGGCCGACCAGCCGCTCGGGGTCCCGTCCCTGGACGACGTCTGGTTCCTGAGCAACGTCTACCCGGCCGAGGTGCCCGAGCTCGAACCGCTGCTGGTCGGCTACCTGGAGCGGATGCGGACGCTCGCGGACGAGCTGCTGGTGATCTGCGCCGCCGCGCTCGGCCTGGCCGACGACTTCTTCACCTCTCGGGCGGGGCACCCGTCGTACACCATGAACATCAACTGGTATCCGCCGCTGTCGCACGTCGGCGAGCCGGAGCCGGGGCAGTTCCGGATCGGCCCGCACACCGACTTCGGCACGGTGACGATCCTCGACCGCCAGCCCGGCGTCGGCGGCCTGCAGGTCTACGTGGACGGCGAATGGGTGAACGCGCCCTACGCGGAGGACTCGTTCACCATCAACATCGGCGACCTGCTGGCCCGATGGACCGGCGACCGCTGGTGCTCCAACCGGCACCGCGTTCTGCCGCCTGACGCCGGCGCCCCGGACGAGGAGCTCGTGTCGCTCATCTTCTTCTACGAGTGCGACCCGGACGCGAGCGTGGAGTCGCTTCCGGTCGGCACCGCGACCTACCCGCCCGTGCGGGCGTCCGACTATCTGCTCGAGAAGCTGAGGGCGATCACCGTATGACCATCACGGATCGAGCCGTACGGGAGGGCGAGTACGGCGACAGGGTGGCCGCGGTCGAGCCCGGCGGCGTGGAGTTCATCCCCCTCTCGGAGCGGCACGGCAGGCCGCTCCAACTGCTGTGGACCTGGATGTCGCCCAACCTGGAGTTCGCCACGGTCTTCCTGGGCGTGCTCGCGGTGGCGGCATTCGGGCTGAGCTTCTGGCAGGCCGTCCTGGCCGTCGTGGCCGGGACGGGCCTGGGCGCGGTCGCCCACGGCCTGCTCTCCGCCCGGGGGCCGTCCGCCGGCGTCCCGCAGATGGTGCTCGGGCGGGCGCCCTTCGGCTACTGGGGCAACGTGCTGCCGTCCGCGTTCAACTCGGTGGCGGCGGGCATCGGCTGGTTCGCGGTGAACAGCGTGAGTGGCGCGCTGGCCCTCAACACGCTGACCGGGATGCCGACCTGGCTGTGCCTTGTCATCGTGGTCGCCGCCATGGTGGCGCTCGGGTTCTTCGGGCACAACCTGGTCCAGGCGTTCGAGCGATACGCGTTCCCGGTCCTCGCCGTGATCTTCGCGGTGGCCTCGGTCGTCATCCTGTCGAAGGCGCACCCGGGCCACCCGGGCCACCCCGGCAATGGGGGAGCGCTCGGCGGCTTCCTGCTGGCCGTCGGGGCCTCGTTCGGGTACGCGGCCGGCTGGAACCCCTACGCCGCCGACTACACCCGCTACCTTCCGGCGGACTCCAGCAAGCGGGCGGTCGGCCTGTCGGCGGGGCTGGGGGTGTTCGTCTCCTGCACGGTCCTGGAGGTCGTGGGGGCAGCGTCCGCGACCATCGGCGGTGACGCCCTCGGGCAGCCCACCACGGCCTTCACCGGGCACCTGCCCGGCCTGGTGGCGAACCTGACCCTGCTCGCCATCGCCCTCGGCGCCATCTCGGCCAACGCGCTCAACGTCTACTCGGGGGCGATGTCCCTGCTCGCCCTCGGCGTACGGCTGCCGCTCCGGATGCGCCGGGCGCTCGTCGCGCTCGCCTGCGGCGTGGCCGGATTCCTCGTGGCGCTGTCGGGTCTGGAGGACGCCGGGCACAAGTATGAGGCGTTCCTGCTGGTCATCGCGTACTGGATCGGCCCGTGGCTGGGGGTCGTGCTCACGGACTGGTACCTGCGCCGGAACGAGGACGTCCAGCCGCTCCTGTTCGACCGGCGGCACACCAACTGGGCCGGCCCCATCGCGATGATCGCCGGAGTGGTGCTGTCGGTGTGGCTGTTCTCCAACCAGGAGCGGTACGTCGGCCTGGTGCCCGACCGGGTTCCCGAGGTCGGCGACATCGCGTTCGAGGTCGGGTTCCTCGTCTCCGCCGTCGTCTACATGGTGCTGAGGCCGAGGAGGGCGCACATCTCGCCGATCTCGTTGTGAAGAGGGCCTTGACGAGATCACGGGCCCGAAATAGCGTCTGCGGTGTTTCTCTACATGGAACAACATTCGGCCTTATGAAATGGAGAAGCCGCTCATGGCCGCAGACTCCTTCGATCGCCGCAGTTTCCTCCGGGCCGCCGCCATCGGCGCCGCCTCCGTCCCGTTCGTCGGAGGCTTCCCCGGCAGGGCCTACGCGAGCACGGACACGTCCCCGCTCTGGGCGGAGTTCCTCCGGACGCCCTTCACTCATCCGCAGATCCCCAACGTCGCCTGGGCGGGCTACCGCGGGGGAGAGAAGCATCCGCACCCGCCGGTCCGGGCGAACGTTCTCCACTACGGAGCGGCCAACGACGGCTCGGCGGACGCCGCCCCGGCCATCAACCGGGCCATCGAGGACGTCGGCCGCCGTGGCGGGGGCACCGTCCTCCTGCCGGCCGGCGTCTACCGCACCGACGACGTGATCCTCGTCGGGTACGACGGCGTCGTCCTGCGCGGTGACGGAAGCGCGGAGACGATCATTCAGCCGACCTGGCACCTCGAGGACGTGATCGGCGTCCACCGCAGCCGGTTCGGCCCGATCACCCGTGACGACTCCGCCTGGAGCTGGACCGGCGGCCTGGTCTGGGTCAGTCACCGGGACCGCTACCACGCGCTCGTGGACGAGATCCGGGCGACGATGCGCGCTCCCGAGATCTGGACCGGGGACGAGACCCTCGCGACGGTCACCACCACCGCCTCACGCGGCGACTTCACCGTGACGGTGGACGACCCGGGCCATCTCGAACCCGGAATGCGGGTCCTGCTGAAGATCGACGACGACGACCAGTACGGCCTGCTCAAGCACATGTGCGGTGACATCCCCGGAACGGCGAGCTACGTCTGGACCGACAAGACCAAACTGGTCTCCTACCGGCCCTACGTCTGGCCCGTGCTCATCACCGGCATCGACGGCAACAGGATCGAGCTCGAACAGCCACTGCCGCTGGACATCCGGGCCGGCTGGCGGACCCGGCTCACCACGACCGGACCGGTGATCTACGAGGCCGGCGTCGCGGGGATCACCATCCGGCTGCCGCTCGTCCCCCAGCAGAAACACCTCAAGGACAAGGGGTTCAACGGCCTGCTGTTCCAGTGCGCGTGGAACTGCTGGGCCGACGACGTGGTCGTGGAGAACAGCGACAACGGGATCATCCTCACGTGCGCCAAGAACACGACCGTGCGCGGCACACGGGTCGGCGGGCGGATGCGCCATCATTCCCACGCCTGCCGGGAGCAGTCTCATGACAACCTCTTCGAGGACTTCGCCCTCGACGAGGCCACCGTGCCCCTCGCCCCGGGCGCCAATCACCACGGCATCAACGTCGAGGGCCTGTCCAGCGGAAACGTCTGGTCGAACGGCCGCATGGACAACGGGACGTTCGACTCCCACCGCGGCCTGCCGTTCGGCAACGTGCGTACGCAGGTCGTCATCGACAACGACGGGGCCCACGGCGGCAGCGCCGACGCGGGACCGTTGTACGGCGCCCGGTTCGCGCACTGGAACGTCACCGTGGTCAACCAGCGGGCCGGATGCGTGAAGATCGACGGGGTCGCGCCGTGCTCGGCGACCGTCGGCATCTCCGAGGTCCGCGACTTCGGCCAGATCGACAAGCCGGACTTCGCCGGACCGCTCAACAGCCGGCTGGAGAGCTACGGCGACACCTCCGTGGTGCCGCCCAACCTCTACGACGCCCAGCGCAAGGCCCGCCGGAAGGGCTGGCGCTGATCGCGACTATATGGCGCTGAGACCGAGGTGGGCGCAGATCTCCGCCGGGGTGGCGACGCGGCCCGTCCCGCCCCGGCCCTGAAGGGAGATCGAGGCGGCGGCCGTGCCGGCCCGGACGGCCTGGAGCAGGTCCCCGTCGCGGGCCAGCCATCCGGCGAGCGTGCCGGCGAAGGCGTCCCCTGCTCCGGTCTGGTCGACGATGTCCTTGGCCGGGATCGCGGGGACCGGTTGGGGCGTGCTGTCCCCCGTTGCGAGCAGCACGCCCTCCGGTCCCCGCGTCACCGCGACCGCCCGCGCCCCCAGATCCAGGCAGGCGCGGATGACCTGCTCGGGATCGTCGGTGCCGAACAGGGGTCCGCTGTCCCCGGGGCACGAGGGAACGATCAGGGCCGCGTGCGGCGCCACCGCCTCCAGGACGGCGCGCGCGGCCTCGGGAGTGGTCAGCCGGGAGCGGAAGTTCGGGTCGTAGACGACCTTCCCGGTGGCCGCCTTCGCCGCGTGCCGTACGGCTTCCGCGCACGACTCGGAGAGGGCGGCCGTGATGCCGGACAGCAGGACGACGCCGGCCTCGGAGATGGGGGAGCGGTCGACGTCGGCCGGGCCCATGCGGGAGGCGGCGCTTCCCGCGCGCATGTAGGCGAACGCCCGCTGGCCCGAGGGATCGGCGCCCACGGCGTAGGCCCCGGTGGACCCCTCGCCTCTGGTCATCCAGCCGGTCCGCACGCCGCGGGCGGCGGCGAACCGGATCAGGCGCTCCCCGAACTCGTCGGCCCCCACGCGGGTCACCAGGGCGACGCGGGCGCCCGCCGCGGCGGCGGCGACGGACGCGTTGAGCGCGTCGCCGGAGAACGAGAGGTCGAAGACGTCCGCCACGTCGAGGGCCGCCGCCGCTGAGAACTCCACCAGAGGCTCACCCATCACCACGACGTCCACGACCCGCTCCTTGCTCTTCATGTAGGCGTTCCATGTAATGAAATATCGTCACGCTGTATGCAACAACGAGTGTAGAGGCACCGGCTTCGGCGAGTCTTCCCGATATCTCCCGGCCTCCCAGGTACCTTCGGCATCATGGCCACCCGTACGTCCGGACCCGGTTCAGGGAAGCGCCCGACTCCAGGGAAGCGCCCGGCGCCGCGCACCACCAAGCGCCCCGCGGCCCGAGGCAGGGGCGCCACCCGGCCGGCGCCGAAGCGGCCGGTGGCGACCGGCCAGGACCCGATCAGCTGGGTCTTCCTGATGATCGGCAAGCTCGTCATCGGCCTGTGGTTGCTGCTCGCCCACGGTATGGGAGCGGCGGCCCGGGCCCTCGGGCAGGGGGCCCGCGACCTCGACCCGGTGCACCGTCGTGACGGAGCGGGCCTCGCCGTGCTGGCGGGCGCGATCGTGCTGGCGACGATGACCTGGCGGGACACCAAGACCGGCGTCGCGCAGGTGGTCGACGCGGTCGTGCGCGGCACGGTCGGGTCGCTGACCTGGTGCGTTCCCGTCCTGCTCGCGCTGCTCGCCTGGAGGCTCCTGCGCCACCCGGACCAGAACGCCGAGACCGGCCGGATGGGGATCGGCTGGACGGCGCTGCTCGTCGGCATCCTCGGCATCGTCCACGTGGCGCACGGCACGCCTTACCCGTCGGGCGGGGCGAACGACGGCATGGACAAGGTGTCGGCGGCCGGCGGCATGCTCGGCTTCATCGTGTCGGCTCCGCCGTCGAGCATCCTGCCCGCCTTCATCACGATCCCCTTGCTGCTCCTGCTCTCCGGGTTCGGCGTGCTGGTGATCACGGCGACCCCGGTCCATCGGATCCCGGAGCGGCTGGCCGAGATCCAGCACATGCTGTTCCACCAGGAGGGCGGCGAGCCGAAGCCGGCGGGCACGCCGAAGAAGCGGTCGAAGAAGCCGGCGGGAGACGGCAAGCGCGAGGTCGGCGACCACGTCAAGCCCTACGACACTCCGGTGCTCAAGGAGCACTCGCCCGAGATCGTCCCCGGCCTGTCCGACGACGACCCCCTGCCGGACTCGCCGGACCTGCCGGAGCCGGAGGAGGCGAAGGCCCCGCCCCAGCCGCCGCTGCCGACCCCCGCGCCGCGCAAGGTCGAGCAGCTCGTGCTGTCCCCGCAGGCCGGGCCGTACACGCTGCCGGACGCGAAGCTGCTGCGGGCCGGCACGGCGCCCAAGCCGCAGACCAAGGCCAACACGGTCGTCGTGAACGCGCTGACCAGCGTGCTGGAGCAGTTCGGCATCGACGCCCAGGTGATCGGCTTCACCCGTGGCCCCACGGTCACCCGTTACGAGATCGAACTGGGCCCGGCGGTCAAGGTGGAGAAGGTCACGGCTCTCACCAAGAACATCGCTTATGCCGTTAAATCCGCTGACGTCCGGATCTTGTCGCCAATTCCCGGTAAGTCGGCGATCGGGGTGGAGATCCCGAACACGGACAAGGACCTCGTCTCGCTGGGCGACGTGCTGCGCTCCCAGGTGGCGCAGGCCGACCACCACCCGATGATCGTGGGCCTGGGCAAGGACGTCGAGGGCCGCACCATCGTGGCCAACCTCGCCAAGATGCCGCACATCCTCATCGCGGGCGCGACCGGCGCGGGCAAGTCGACCTGCATCAACGGGCTGATCTCGTCGATTCTCATGCGGGCCACGCCCGACGAGGTCCGGATGGTGCTCGTCGACCCCAAGCGGGTCGAGCTCAACACCTACGAGGGCATCCCCCACCTCATCACGCCGATCATCACCAATCCTAAGAAGGCCGCCGAGGCCCTCGAATGGGTCGTGGGCGAGATGGACCGGCGGTACGACGACCTGGCGGCCAGCGGCTTCCGCCACGTGGACGACTTCAACAAGGCCGTCCGGGCGGGCAAGCTCGTGCCACCGCCGGGCAGCGAGCGGGTCTACCAGCCCTACCCCTATCTGCTCGTGATCGTCGACGAGCTGGCCGACCTCATGATGGTCGCCCCCCGCGACGTCGAGGACTCGATCGTCCGCATCACCCAGCTCGCCCGCGCCGCCGGCATCCACCTGGTGATCGCGACGCAGCGGCCGTCCGTCGACGTCGTCACCGGCCTGATCAAGGCCAACGTGCCGTCCCGGCTGGCCTTCGCCACCTCGTCCCTGGCCGACTCCCGGGTCATCCTCGACCAGCCGGGGGCGGAGAAACTGGTCGGCCAGGGTGACGCGCTGTTCCTGCCGATGGGCGCGAGCAAGCCGATGCGCCTGCAGAACGCGTTCGTCTCGGAGAAGGAGATCGCCGACGTCGTCGCCCACTGCAAGGCGCAGATGCAGGTGGAGTACCGCGACGACGTGGCCGCCCCGGCCGCCGCGAAGAGGGAGATCGACGAGGAGATCGGGGACGACCTCGACCTGCTGGTGCAGGCGGCCGAGCTGATCGTGTCGACGCAGTTCGGCTCGACCTCGATGCTCCAGCGCAAGCTCCGGGTCGGCTTCGCCAAGGCAGGGCGGCTGATGGACCTGCTGGAGAGCCGGAACGTCGTGGGGCCGAGCGAGGGCTCCAAGGCGCGCGAGGTGCTGGTCAAGCCCGACGATCTCCCAGGGCTATTGGCGGATTTGCGCGGTCAGTAGACCCCCAAGGCACGGTGCGTAGTCAACTACTGATTGAATGTGACTAACTACGCAACGTGGGACGAGCGCAGGCTCGGGCAGGGGGGCGTGACCATATGAGCGTTGGCGCTGCTTTGTCGGAAGCGCGGCAGCAGGCGAGGCTGACGGTCAGTCAGCTGAGCAGCCGCACGCACATCCGTGAAGCGATCATCGACGGGATCGAGCGCGACGACTTCTCCGCCTGCGGCGGCGACTTCTACGCGCGCGGCCACATCCGTGCCATCGCGTCCTACCTCGGGCTGGAGCCCGAGGACATCATCCGGGAGTACGACGAGGTCCACGGCGGTGCTCCACCGCCGGTGAGGGCGGCCACCGTGTTCAAGGTGGACGACGCCCACCGGGGCAACCACATGCGCCGCGTTCCGGGCTGGACGGTGGCCGTGGCGGTCGCGCTGGCCGTCATCGTGGTCTTCGTGCTCGTCCGGCTCCTCAGCGGGTCAGGCGGGAAGGGCCAGGCTGCCGAGCTGCGGATCTCCGCGCCGGAGGCGGCGGCGCAGCACGCCAGGGCGCCGGCCCCGGCCGCCCGGGAGCGCGTCGTGCTCAAGGTCTTCGCGGTCAAGCCGACCTGGATCAACGTCAAGGACGCCAAGGGCCACCGGCTCTTCCAGGGCGCTCTGCAGCAGGGGAAGAGCTCCACATGGTCGGCCGAGGACCGGCTGCGGGTCACCATCGGCGACGCGGGAGCGGTGCGGCTGGAGGTCAACGGGAAGGACGTCGGAACTCTGGGCAAAGACGGCCAAACGGTGAAGCGCTCGTTCGGGGCGGGCATCCCGAGTGCCCGATAGTGGCCGACTCCCGATACCGTAGTTTCATCATGTCATCTCGCCGAACCGTATCGCTGGTCACATTGGGCTGCGCCCGCAACGAGGTCGACTCCGAGGAGCTGGCCGCCCGGCTGGAGGCCGCCGGCTGGCGCATGGGCGACGACGACCCGGACGTCGTCGTCGTCAACACGTGCGGCTTCATCGACTCGGCGAAGAAGGACTCCATCGACACGCTGCTCGCTGCGGCCGACTCCGGCGCCAAGGTCGTCGCGGCGGGCTGCATGGCCGAGCGGTACGGCGAACAGCTCGCCGACGCGCTGCCCGAGGCCGCCGTGATCTCCTTCGACGACTACACGGACATCGGGGCGCGGCTCGACGACGTGCTGGCCGGCAAGACGCTGACGCCACACTCGCCGCGTGACCGCCGGACGCTGCTGCCCATCACCCCGGTGAACCGTTCGGCCGCGCAGGCGCACATCCCCGGCCACGGCGCTCTGCCGGACGGCGTCGCGCCCGCCAGCGGCCCGAGGACGCTCAGGAAGCGGCTCTCCGGGGGGCCGGTGGCCTCGCTGAAGCTCGCGTCCGGCTGCGACCGCCGCTGCACCTTCTGCGCGATCCCGGCGTTCCGCGGGTCGTACGTGTCCAGGAGCCCCGAGGACCTGCTCGCCGAGGCCCGCTGGCTCGCGGGGGAGGGCGTCAAGGAGCTCGTGCTCGTCAGCGAGAACTCGACCTCCTACGGCAAGGACCTGGGCGACCTGAGGGCCCTGGAGAAGCTGCTGCCCCAGCTCGCCGGGACCGACGGCATCGAGCGGGTCCGGGTCAGCTACCTCCAGCCGGCCGAGCTCCGCCCCGGCCTGCTCGACGTCATCGCCTCCACCGAGGGCGTCGCGCCGTACTTCGACCTGTCCTTCCAGCACGCGAGCGGTCCGGTGCTGCGCCGCATGCGGCGCTTCGGCGACCCGCGGCGCTTCCTGGACCTGCTGGAGCAGATCCGCGAGAAGGCCCCGGAGGCGGGCGTGCGGTCCAACTTCATCGTCGGCTTCCCCGGCGAGACCCAGGACCACTTCGACGAGCTGGTGGGCTTCCTGGAGGAGGCCAGGCTCGACGTCATCGGAGTCTTCGGTTACTCCGATGAGGACGGCACCGAGGCGTTCTCCTTCGACGGCAAGCTCGACCAGGAGACCATCGACGAGCGGGTCGCCGTCCTCACCGAGCTCGCCGAGGAGCTCACGACCCAGCGGGCCGAGGAGCGCATCGGCGCCGACCTGGAGGTGCTCATCGAGGAGGATCTGGGCGACGGCGGCTACGAGGGGCGTGCGGCGCACCAGGGCCCCGAGGTGGACGGCGCGGTCACCGTGCAGGGCATCGGCCTGGTCTCCGGCCAGATCGTCCAGGCGGTCGCCGTCGACTCCGAGGGGGTTGACCTGATCGCCCGCATCAAGGCAGGCGCATGACGGAGCGCATCGAGCCACCGGTCGGCGCGCCGCCGAGCACCCCGGAGATGGTGCCGGGACCGTCCGCGTCCCCGGTCGCCGATGCGCGAGCCGATGCGCCGGCGGACGTCCGGGTCGCCGCGTTGGCCGACGCCCTGGACGAGGCCGGGTGCGACGCGCCCGCCGATGTCGCGCTCGCCGGGCAGGTGCGGCGGGTGAGCACCTGGAACATCGCGAACGCGCTGACCATCGCGCGGCTGGCCATCGTGCCGGTCTTCACGGTGTTCCTCTTCTTCGAGGGGCCGGGCTGGCGGATCGCCGCCTTGGGGGTCTTCCTCCTCGCGTCCCTCACCGACCAGCTCGACGGCTGGCTCGCCCGCAAGTACGCCCTGATCACCGACTTCGGGAAGATCGCCGACCCGATCGCGGACAAGGCGCTGATCGGCGCGGCGCTGGTCAGCCTGTCGATCCTCGGTGAGATCCCGTGGTGGGTCACCATCGTGATCATCGCCAGGGAGGCGGGGGTGACCCTGCTGCGCTTCATGGTGATCCGGCACGGCGTCATCCCGGCGAGCTACGGCGGCAAGGTCAAGACCGTGCTGCAGATCCTGGCCATCGCGCTCTACATCGTGCCGGGGATCCCGGGGCTGGTGCGGTGGGCCGCCATGGGCCTGGCGCTGGCCGTGACCGTGGGCACTGGCGCCGACTACGTGGTCCGGGCGATCCGGCTCAGGCAGGTGGCGAGGAGCGCGAGAGCCGAATGACGAGCAGCCGAGTGGTGGGCAGCCGAGTGGTGAGCGGCCCAATGGTGAGCGGCCGATGATGGGCACCGCGGCGCAGATCCTCTCCCTGCTGGTCCGGCAGGGAGCCACGGTGTCCGTGGCCGAGTCGCTGACCGGCGGGCTGATCGGCGCGACGCTGACCGGGCCCATGGGGGCCTCGGCGGCCTTCCGCGGCGGCGTCGTCGCGTACGCGACCGAGCTGAAGTCGTCCCTGCTCGATGTGCCCTGTGACCTGCTGGACAAGGAGGGCGCGGTGCATCCCGACGTGGCCGAGGCGATGGCCGGGGGAGTGCGCAATCTCACAAAGTCCGACTACGGCCTCGCGGTGACCGGGGTCGCCGGTCCCGACACGCAGGACGGCAAGCCGGTGGGCACGGTCCACATCGCCCTGTGGGGCCCGGACGGCCGTGTCTGGCACCGGGACGTACGCCTCAACGGGGACCGCGACGCGATCAGAAAGACGACATGTATGGAGGCTTTGGACCTGCTTAGAGGTGTGCTGGAGGCAAATTTGGGGGAACATTCCGGGTGATTACCGCGTTACGTCCCCAGCGAACATGCTCACCACGGTCTGCCGCGGTGTTGCTCTCTACAGGTACGGTGGAGCTGTGAGTGAGGTCCGTGAGCCATCGGCGAGGAGCAAGTCAGGCGCACGCCCGGCGAAGGGGCCGAGCGAACCAATGATGACGGCGAGGAGTATGTACGAAGGGCGTTCGAAGAACGGGCGAAATGAGCCCACCGCGCGAGGCGTCGTGAAGGCGCCCCCGCTGGGGAGGGAGCGACAGATGATCCTGCTGCGTCAGCTGCTCGGTGACGTGCTGCGGCGGCTGAGGGTGCGGCAGAATCGCACCCTTCGCGAGGTGTCGACTCTGGCCCGTGTCTCACTCGGCTACCTGTCCGAGGTGGAGCGCGGTCAGAAGGAGGCGTCCTCGGAGCTGCTCGCCTCGATCTGTGGCGCGCTCGGCGTGCCGCTTTCCCAGGTGCTGCGTGAGGTTTCCGACCAGTTCGCGCTCGCCGAGCTTCAGGCTGCCCCGGTTCTGGCCGATGTGCCGGAGCACGAGCGGCTGCCCATTCCGGAGACCGTCCCGGCCGGTCCGGACTTCGGTGGTTTCCCCGAGGTCAAGGACATGGTCGCCGCTTGATCAGCCTGGCTGGCACGCCGGGCACCAGTAGATCAGCCGTTCGTACGGCTGTGCGCCCATCTCTCCGCGACTGACCGGATTACCGCAACGACGGCAAGGGCGGCGCGCCCTGCCGTACACGAACAGTGAGCGCCCCGGTCGAAGGTCGCCCGTCGTGACGGGCAGCGGAGCGTCCTTGCTCGTGTCCATGAGTTCGTGCGCGAGCGTCACCAGCGACTCCAGATCACCGGGTGGGATCGACCCCACCGTGCGCCACGGCGACAGACGGGCCCCGAACAGCGTCTCGGCCCGCCAGATCGTGCCGATCCCCGCCAGGACGCTCTGGTCCAGGAGCGCCTCCCCGATCGTGCGGCCGGGGTCTTCCAGCAGGTTCCGTACGGCTGCCGCGGCGTCCCAGTCCGGCCCGAGCAGATCGGGCCCGAGATGGCCGACGACCCGGTCCTCCCGGTCCGTGGGGACCAGGTCCACCATTCCGAGCTTGATCCCCATGGCCTGCCATTGGGCGTTGGCCAGGATCAGCCGGACGACATCGCCCCTGGGCGCCGGGCGTCCGGCCGGGGAGACCCGCCAGCTTCCGTCCATCCGCAGATGCGTGTGGACCGTCAGGCCGCCCTCCACGCGTGTGAGGATGTGCTTTCCGCGCGGGACGGTCGTGAGGACGGCTCGGCCGCGCAGGTCGGCGGTGGCGTGCCGGGGCACCCGGAAGTCGGACCGGGTCAGCGTCCGGCCGTCGAGCGCCTCCCTCAGCCGTTTCGCCGTCCGGTAGACGGCGTCACCTTCGGGCATGCGTCACCTTCGGGCATGTCAGACCGGCGTGTGCGAGTCCCACGCGGAGGGGTCGGACGACAGCTCGGTCACCCGCGGCGGCAGCTCGCCCTTGGCGATCTGCTCCAGCGTGACCGCTTCGAGGATGGCCCGCTCACTGGCCCGCAGCGCGATCCACACCTGCTGGAGGGCCTGGGCGGCGCCCAGATAACCGACGTGCTCGGGACGCTCTCCGCGGACGTTGGCCAGTGGGCCGTCCACCGCGCGGATCACGTCGGCCAGGGAGATCTGGCCGGCCGGACGGGCCAGGACGTAGCCCCCCTCTGGACCCCGCTGGCCACGGACAAGGCCGGCGCGGCGCATCTGGAGCAGGATGTTCTCCAGGTATTTGGGGGGCATCTCCTGCCCCTTGGCCAGCTCGCCCACCGTGGTGGGTCCCTCGCCCGCGGCGGCGAGCTCGGCGGCGGCACGGAGTGCGTAGTCGACACGGGCAGAAAGTCGCATGTAGTCGATTATCCCGCCTGGTTGGCACTGGTTAGACGGCAACCTGACAAGTGGCCCCATCAATGTCGTCAACCGGCACGGTCGTAGCCTGAAGCATGGGGAAAGCGACCAGACGATGGCTGTTCGCCGACCAGCTCGGGGACCACTTCCTGGACTCTCCCGACCAGCCGGTGCTGCTGGTCGAGGCCCGGTCGGTGCTGCGGAGAAGGCGCTTCCACCGGCAGAAGGCCCATCTGGTGCTCTCCGCCCTCCGCCACCGCGCCGCCGAGCTCGGCGACCAGGCGGTCTTCGCCAGAACCCGCACGTACGGTGAGGCGCTCGACCGGGTCAAGGGCGAGCTGAGCGTCTGCCAGCCGACCAGCCACGCGGCGCTCGCCTTCGTCTCCGGCCTGGAGGGGGTGGCCGTACTGCCCGCGCGGGGCTTCACCACATCCCAGGAGGACTTCGCCGCCTGGGCGGCCGGGCGCGGCCGCCACAGGCTGCTCATGGAGGACTTCTACCGCGAGGCCCGGCGGCGGCTCGACGTGCTGATGGAGGGCGACGAACCCGTGGGAGGCCGGTGGAACTTCGACGCCGACAACCGGGAGCCTCCGCCGCCGCGCGGTCTCGGCATCCCCGCGCCGTGGTGCCCGGAGGAGGACGAGATCGACGCGGAGGTGCGCCGCGACCTCGACCGCTGGGAACGCGACGGTGAGGTGTCCTTCGTCGGCAGGGACGCGCCGCGCGCCTTCCCCGCCACCCGGGGCGAGGCGGCCGAGGCGCTGGCGCACTTCGTCGCCCACCGGCTGCCGGCCTTCGGGCCCCACCAGGACGCCATGCTCTCCGGCGACCGGGTGATGGCGCACAGCATGCTGTCGCCCGCGCTCAATCTGGGCCTGCTCGACCCGATGGAGTGCGTCCGGGCGGCGGAGACGGCCTACAGGCGGGGCAGGGCGCCGCTGGCCGGAGTCGAGGGCTATGTGCGGCAGCTCATCGGCTGGCGTGACTACATCTGGCACCTCTACTGGCACCTCGGGCCGGACTACCGTGACGAGAACCTGCTGGCCGCCCACACCCCGCTGCCCCGGTGGTTCGCGGAGCTCGACGCCGACGCGGTGGAGGCACGCTGCCTGTCGTGGGCGCTCGCGCAGGTCCGCGACCACGGGTTCACCCACCACATCGTCCGCCTGATGGTGCTGGGCAACTACGCGCTCCAGCGTGGGTTCGACCCGCGTCAGCTCAGCGACTGGTTCCACCGCTGTTTCGTTGACGGCTACGACTGGGTGATGACGCCCAACGTCGTCGGCATGTCCCAGCACGCCGACGGCGGCGTGCTCGCCACCAAGCCGTACGCCGCGAGCGGCGCCTACATCAACCGGATGAGCGACTTCTGCGGGGAGTGCCGCTACCGCCCCAACCGGCGGACCGGAGACGACGCCTGCCCGTACACCACGGGCTACTGGTCGTTCATCGCGCGCAACGCGGACCGGATGGCGGCCAACCCGCGCATGGCCCGCAGTGTGTACGGCATGCGCAAGCTGGCCGACATCGACGAGGTGCGCGAGCACGAGGCCGCCCGGGGGGACGCGCCGCCCTGACCTCAGGTGAGGCGCAGCCTCACGACGACGGGGAGATGATCGGAGAACGGCACCCGCGGCGCGTCGGCCTCGATCGCCTCCAGACCCCGGCCGATCAGCACGTGGTCGATCCGCTTCACCGGGCGGTCGGCGGGCGAGGTGAGGGGATCGCCGAGCGCGATCAGGGGGTCGGACAGCCCCGCGGCCTCCAGTACGCGCATCTCGGGGTCCGACGGGGTGGTGTTGAGGTCGCCCGCCAGGATCACGGGGCGGGGCTCGGCGAACCCCATCCCACGGGGCAGGGCGCCCGCCGCCAGCCGCCTGACGATGGCGGCGACCTCGGGAGCCTGTCCCGGAGGAGCCTGGAGGTGCGTGTTGACGATCCCGACCTGGCGCCCGCCGACGCTCAGCACAATGGACTGCGCCTGCGCGCCCGTCGGGTGGCCGTGCCGCCCGAGCGGGACCGACGTCACCTCCCGGACCGGCAGGTTGGTGAGCACCGCGTCCCCCCACAGATGACCGGCGGCGGGGGCGAAGCGGTAGCGCATGCCGAGGCCCCTGGCGATCCGCGCGAGGTCGTCGTGTCCGCCGTTGAGCAGCCAGCCCCGGTCGACCTCGCTGAGCAGCACGACGTCGGGGTGCCTGGTCCGGGCCCAGGCCGCGATCCGGTCGAGGTCCAGGGTCCCCCTGAGGCCGAAGCCCATCCGGATGTTGTAGGCGACGAGCGTGAGCTCCGCCTTTCCGGTCTCCCGCCCGGCCGGAAGGGTCTGCCAGGTCGTCAGCCCGGCGAGCAGGCCCAGCGACACCGATACGTGGATCCACTTTTTCGGCGCCCGCCGCACCGGTTCGGCCCCATGCCGCCGGGCCGTCCGCGCGGCGATCACGGTGACCAGTACGGCCACCGCCACGGGCACCGGCCAGTTGGGAAAGCCCAGATCGGCGTCATAGGCGGCGTAATAGAGAAAGGCGGCCACGAGGAACACCGCCATCCCGCCCAGGAGCGCCGCGCCGTTCCTCCGCCCCGGCGTCGTGCCGAGCCCGGCGAGGCCCACGCAGGCGCCGAGGGCGGCCGCCGCCACCAGGGTGGGCACGCCGGTCACGCCGCCTTCGGCGAGCGCCACCCCGAGGACCAGGAAGAGCCCGGCCCACCAGCCCCACCGGGTCGTCCACGCGTAGACGACGGCCGCGCAGAGTGCCACGACCCGCAGCGCGACGGACAGGGCGGTGAACGGCGCCGAGTGCGACTCCGTCTGGTCGACCAGGAAGCCCGTGCCGCCGAAGCACATGCCGGTGAGCAGGAGCGCCGGGCCGAACACGAACCAGACGGCGGCGGGCGCGAGATCGCCGGACGGGGGCGAAAGCCGTACCGACCAGAGGAAGAGCGCGCAGATCATGACTACGGCGAGCCAGGGGAGCGGGCCGTCGCGCCAGACCAAATCGACCTGGTCGAGCGTCATATGCAGGATCATCGAGGCGGCGAGCCCGGCCATCAGCGCGGTGGGGACGACGTCGCGTTCCGTCGTGCGGGCGGAGCCGTACAGGAAGACGAGACCCGCGGACACGCCCGCGGATGCCAGGTAGAGCTGGGGCGGGCCGCCGCCGGTCGCCTGCAGGCCCAGGCGGGCCGCCACGAGCAGGGCCGCGCCGCCTATCTGGATCCAGCGTGGCGTCACCAGGCGGGACAGGGGGATCGCGGCGAACGGGATCGCGAACCAGGCCGCCGCGAACAGGCCCATCCGCTCCGGTGGCGTATCGCCCGCTCTGCCGTACAAAGTGATGAGAGAGGGTAGGAAAACTCTTAACAGATCGAAGAGCAGCGGCACGCCTAAAACCAGGGCCCAGTGCTTCTTCCACATGAGTCTTCCTCGTGTCTGGTCAGAGAGGTATGAGAGCCGGTCCACAGCGTTCCACATGCTTGTTCGCTCGCTAAGCTTGCAGGAAACTTTGTTGACGATTTGCCAGCGCAGATTGTTGGAGCGCGACGGGGGCCCACCATAGAAAGCAGGAGCATGGAGCGACGACCTGGGGTGCCCAGGCTGCTCCGGGAGATCAACGACCGGGCCGCCCTGGAGCTGCTGCTGGCCTCGGGACCGCTGACGCGGGGCCAGATCGGCGAGCTGACAGGGCTGTCCAAGGTCACCGCCTCCCAGACGCTGGCCCGCCTCGAAGAGCGCGGCCTGGTCGAGGTCGTCGGTGAACAGGCCGGGAACCGCGGGCCCAACGCCGCTCTCTACGGCGTCATCCCGTCATGCGCGTACGTCGCCGGGCTGGACGTGGGCCCCGACTCGGTCACCGCGGCGATCGCCGACATCAACGGCGACGTGGTCGCCGAGGTCACGGCCTCGCCGAACGGCCACGACGACCCGGTGTCCATCGTCCACAACGCGGTCGTGAAGGCCTGCCGGTCGGCCAAGGTCGCGCTGTCGCGGCTGCGCGGTGTCGTGATCGGCACGCCCGGCGTCGTGGACCCCCGCACCGGAGACGTGCGGTTCTCCTTCGACCTGCCGCACTGGCACGAGGGCATCCACGAGGCGCTCGCCAGGGATCTGCGCCGCGACGTGACGATCGAGAACGACGTGAACCTGGTCGCGATCGCCGAGCGGGCCAAGGGCGCCGCCCAGGAGGTCGACGACTTCGTCCTCCTGTGGGTCGGCCGGGGCATCGGCCTGGCGGTCGTGCTCGGCGGGCGGCTGCACCGGGGCCGCTCCGGCAGCGCGGGTGAGATCGGCTATCTGCCGGTTCCCGGCGTCCCATTGGCTGAGGACGTCAAGGCGACGCCTGGGCGGATGCCGTCGCTCGCCGGCGGCCTCCAGTCCCTCATCAGCGCCGAGGCCGTGACCGAGCTCGCCGGGGAGTACGGCTTCGCCGAGGGCGGCGCGGCCGACCGGGTGACCGCGGCCGTGTCCGCGGGGACGGACGGCGACCGGATGCTGGACGAGATCGCCTCCCGGCTCGCCCTCGGCGTCGCGTCGGTGTGCGTGGTGCTCGACCCGGGCCTCGTGGTGCTGGCCGGCGAGATCGGCCTCGCGGGAGGCGCGAGCCTGACCACCCGAGTGGAGGAGGCGGTCGCCCGGATCTGCCCCATCCGCCCCCAGGTGGTCACGAGCGAGGTGGACGGCAGCCCCGTGCTCCGGGGCGCCGTCCTCGCCGCGCTCGAACAGGCCCGTGAGGAGATCTTCGCGTCGTAGCCGTAAACGCTGGGCCGTCAACGCTTAGGCCGTCAGCAGCTCGACGGCCGCCTGGGTGTTGGCGCGGGCCGCGCCGTACGTCGCGATGTAGGCGGCGGCCTCGGGGCGCCAGATCGGCAGGCCCATCTCGACCAGGATCGCGTCGGAGCGGGCCGCGAGCAGTGCGGAGACGAACCCCTGGCTCTGCGGGTACCGATGGGCGTCCTTGACGACGATGATCAGCGAGCGGCCGGTCGCGCGCTCCAGCAGCGCTGCGGGGTCGGCCTCGTCAGGCTTGACCCGGACGATCTCGGCCTCGGGCAGCCACGGCGCGACACCCCAGGGCACGTCGCCGACGGCGATGGTCGGCGGCGTGTCGACCTCGATCACGAAGGGGTCGACCAGGGGTGACGCCGAGCCCGAGAGCGAGACGGCGCGGCGGGCCGCGTCGAGGCCGATGACGTTGTTCTCGGCCGCGTCGGGGCGGGGTGAGGCGAACCACTCCCGAAGGCTCGCCACCCGCTCGTTGGCCTCCTCCAGCCGGGACAACGGCAGCCAGCCGGAGGTGACGGCCTCGACGATCTCGGCCAGCATCCGCTCGATCTCGTCCGGTGTGGGAAGCGGCCCGAGGCAGAGGAGGTCGGATCCCGCGGCGAGGGAGCGTACGCCGCCGCCGCCGAGGCCGACGCTCTTGGTGATCGCGTGCATGTCCAGGGCGTCGGTGACCACGACGCCGTCGTAGCCCATCTCCTGGCGCAGCAGGGTCGTCAGCGCCTCGCTGCTGAGCGTGGCGGGAGACGTTCCGGTCAGGTGCGGGACGGCCACGTGGGCCGTCATGATCGACTTGGTGCCCGCTTCTATGGCCGCGCGGAACGGGACCAGCTCCCGCTCCCACAGCAGCTCCCTCGACGCGTCCACGAGCGGGATCTCCAGGTGGGAGTCCTGCCGGGTGGCGCCGTGGCCGGGGAAGTGCTTGACGCAGGCGGCGACCCTGAGGGACTGCAGGCCGCGGATGGCGGCGACCGTGTGCCTGGCCACCAGCTCCGCGGTGGAGCCGAACGACCGGGTGCCGATGACCGGGTTGTCGTCGGCGGTGTTGACGTCGGCGACCGGGCCCATGTCGAGGTTCACGCCGCAGCGGGCCAGGTCGGAGCCGATGGAGTGATAGACCCGCTCGGTGAGGTCCACGTCGTCGACGGCTCCCAGCGCCGCGTTCCCCGGATAGGGGCTCCCGGTGTGGTAGGCCAGCCGGGTGACGTCGCCGCCCTCCTCGTCGAGGGAGATGACGGGGCGGCCCGCGCCGTTCAGCTCTCCGGTGAGGGCCGCGAGCTGATCCGCGCCGCGCACGTTGAAGCCGAAGAGGGTGACGCCACCGAGGCCACCCTCCAGCCCTCGCAGAACCCAGTCGGGGGCGGTCGTGCCCTGGAAGGCCACGAGCAGCGTGCCGGCCGCGAGACGATGCAGCTCACTGGGCACGCGGGAAGAGGCAGACATGCTGTCCTTACCTAGAGGTGTTGGTATGGGTCGCGGGCACGTCCGGTACGGCGACGCCCTCGTGGGGCGGTAGCCGTACCGGTGCCCGGAGAGGGATTATCCCTTGACTGCGCCCGCGACCAGGCCGGAGACCATGCGCCGCTGGACCAGCAGGAAGAAGATGAGGACCGGGATGGTCATCAGGGTCGAGGCGGCCATGATCCCGCCCCAGTCGGTCGACCGCTGGCCGACGAAGAACTGCAACGCGATCGGCATGGTGTACTTGCCCTGGTCGCCGATCAGCGTGAGGGCGAAGATGAACTCGTTCCACGCGGTGATGAACGAGAAGATGCTCGTGGCCACCAGTCCGGGAGCGACCAGCGGGAACAGGACCTTCCAGAAGGTCGTGAACCGGCTGGCGCCGTCGATCCAGGACGCCTCCTCCAGCTCCTTCGGCACGGCGGCCACGAAGGTCCGCAGCATCCAGACGGAGAAGGGCAGGCTCAGGCCGACGTTGATCACGATCAGGCCGGGTAACTGGTCGTACAGGCCGAGCCGCTTGACCATGGTGAACAGCGGGATCAGCAGGGCCTCGGCAGGCACCATCTGCACGATCAGCAGCAGGATCAGGAACGTCGTCCGGAACCGGAACCGAAACCGGGCGACCGCGGTCGCCGCGAACAGGGCGAAGACGGCACCGATCGCGACCGCGCTGAGCGCCACGATGGCGCTGTTCCCCAGGTAGCGCCAGATGGAGTGGCCGGCGACGCCCTTCGTGAGGACGCGGGACACGTGGTCCATCGACGGCGGGCTCGGGAACGGGATGAAGCTCGTGGTGAAGATCTGGTCATCCGGCTTGAAGGCCGTGGCCACCATCCAGTAGACGGGGAAGACCGCGAACAGGAACACCGCGACGCCGGCCGCGTTGAGCGCGGCCCGATTGATCCTCTTGCGGACGAGAGGGTTCATCGGACGTCCTCCGTCTTCACGATCTGCCGGACGTACACGAAGGTGATCACCATCAGGATGGCCGTCAGCACGACCGCGATGGCGGCGCCCAGGCCCATCTTCGGGGGATTGCTGAACGCCTCGGCGTAGCCCCACAGCGACAGGTTGAACGCGTCGCGGTTCACCGTGCCGCCGTTCAGCAGGTACAGCTCGGTGAAGACCTTGAAGTCCCAGATGATGGACAGCACCGTCAGGACCGAGAACACCGGCTTCAGCAGCGGGAAGGTGATCTTCCTGAACGTGGTGAATCCGGTCGAGCCGTCCATCGTCGCCGCCTCGTACAGCTCGGCGGAGATGCTCTTGAGCCCGGCGAGGACGGACACCGCGATGAAGGGGAACGACGCCCAGACCACCGCGATGGTGAGCACGAGGTAGAGCGTGAAGGTGTCGTTGAACCAGGGGTACTCGCTCCAGTCCGCCCGGCCGAAGAGCAGCCTGGACAGCCCGTCGGGGAGGAGGTTCAGCGCCCAGTTCGCGACGCCCGAGGAGGGGTCGAACAGCCACTTCCAGATGATGGCCCGCGCGGTGGGCGGGGTGGCCCACGCGGCCATGATGCCGATGATGACGAACGTCGACATCTTCTTGCCGAGCTTGTTGAGCAGAAGGCCGACAAGGGTCCCGAGGACGAGTGTCAGCGCCACGGTGACGACCGCGAAGACGACCGTGTTGCGCAGCGACGACCAGAACAGGTCGGAGCCGAGGACCGTGTCGTAGTTGTCCAGCCCCACGAACTCGGCGGGCGCGGGGTTGGTGGCCTTGATCTGCCGCAGTCCCACCTTGTGGAAGGACATGTCGACCATCTGGTACAGCGGGTAGAGCAGAAGGGCGCCGATGATCAGCAGGCCGGGCAGGAGGAGGACGTAGGGCACCGCCCCGTTGGGGAGGCCGGACCCGCGCGGCGGCCGTGTCGTGTGCCGCCGCGACGGGGCGGAGGGGTGGCCCCCGCCCCGTGCGATGGTTGACGTCTGGGTCATGATCCCTACTGGTTGAGGATCGTCTCAAGCTCGGTGTTGGCGTCCGCCAGAGCCTGGTCGACGGTCTTCTTGCCGTCGATCACCGCGCGGGCCGCGTTCTGCAGCACCGCCTTGGTGTCGTTGGCCTCGGCCCAGTTCGGGCTGGCCGGGAAGCCCTTGGCCACCTTGAAGGTGTCCGTGAACGGCTTCTGCGCCGGGTCGTTGCCCATCTCCTGGAGCGCGTCCGGGTAGAGCGGAAGCAGGCCGCCCTCCTTGGCGTACCGGACGCCGAACTCCTTGCCCGCGGCGAGCTTGAGGTACTCGGTGGCGAGCTCGAGGTTCTTGGTGTCCTTCCAGATGGCGATGTCGTTGCCGCCCTGGAAGGCCGGGGCCGGGCCACTGCCGTCCTTGGCCGGGAGCGAGAAGAAGCCCATCTTCGACTCGTCGATCTTGCCCTTGCTCTGCTCCTTGATGGACGCGATGTCCCAGCCGCCCGTGACGTACATGCCGACCTTGCCGGCGGCGAAGCGCTGGGCGATGTCCACGGAGTTCTGCGTCAGGCGGCCCTTGCCGGACACGCCGTCCTTGGCGACCAGGTCCGTGTAGAACTGGAAGCCCTCCTTGAAGGCCGGGTCGGTGAGCTTGCCGACCCACTTGCCGCCCTCGAAGGCGGCGAAGTCGCCACCGGCGGACCAGACGAACGGCGACAGGGACATGTTCGCGTCGGAGCCGCCGTTGAAGGCGAAGCCGTCGACGTCCTTGCCCTCCTTCTCCACGATCTTCTTGCCTGCGGCGATGAGCTCGTCCCAGGTCTTGGGGACCGTGATGCCCAGCTTGTCGAACCAGTCCTTGCGGTAGAGGACGGCGCGGGTGCCGCCGCCCCAGGGAGCCGCGTAGACCTTGCCGTCGATCGTCTCGTAGCTCCACAGGTTCTGCGGGATCTGCTGGAGATCGGCGTCGTTCTTCGTCACGTCCGTGATGTCGGCCAGCGCGTCCTGCTGCACCCAGGCCGCGACCTGGTCGTTGCCGAACTCGGTGACGTCCGGGCCCTCACCGCCGGCGAGCGCGGCGGTCCACTTCTTCTGCGCGTCGGGCCAGGGGATCCACTGGACTTTGGCGTCGGCGCCCGTCTGCTCCTTGAACTTGGCGCCCAGGTCGTCCATGTACTTCTGGAAGACGTCGGTGGGGGCGCCGAGACGCCAGACGGTCAGAGTCTGGCCGGCGAACTTCGGACCGCTGGCCGCCGCCGACGCGGCAGCGGTCGGCTTGGTGTCGGTGGAGTCCCCGCTTCCACAAGCGGCGAGACCCAGGGCCAGGGCAGCGGTGGCAGTGGTCGCCGCCGCGATTTTCGTGATTTTCACGTTCGTTTCTCCCTTTTCGATCCAGGGATGCGCACATATGGGGGAGTCGGCGGGCCGCTCACCTCTTGATCGCTTTGCCTCCGGAGTGGCTGCCGCTAAACTAACAAGAAACTTTCTTAAAAAAAACCTGCGTTAGCGGATCGTGACGAGAGGGGAGCCAGCCAGTGCCTCTACGACCGGGTACACCTCGGCTGTTACGCCAGATCAACGACCGGGCGGCACTGGAACTGCTCCTCTCGAAGGGGCCCCTGACCAGGGCCGAGCTGGGAGAGCTCACCGGGCTTTCGAAGGTCACCTCCGGCCAGCTCCTGTCGAGGCTGGAGACCCGCGGCCTTGTGACGGCGGCCGGGGAGCGGCCGGGAGGGCGCGGCCCCAACGCCGCCCTTTACGGAGTGAATCCGGCAAGCGCCTACGTCGCGGGCCTGGAGGTCCTGCCGGACAGCGTCACCGCGGGCGTGGCCGACATCACCGGGACGATCGTCGCCGAGATCACGGTCGACCCCACCGACGCGGGCGACCCGGTGAAGATGGTGCACGGAGCCGTCCTCCGGGCGTGCGAGTCGGCCGGCGTCGAGCTCTCCCAGCTCCGCTGCCTCGTCATCGGCACCCGCGGCGTCGTGGACCCCGCGACCGGTGAGGTCCGCTACTCCTTCGACCTGCCCGCCTGGCACGTGGGGATCCTCGGCGGCCTGCGGGCCCTCCTCGGCAAGCCGGTGATCATAGAGAACGACGTCAACCTGGCCGCCCTCGCCGAGCAGGCGTACGGCGCGGCCGAGGACGTGGACGACTTCGCCATCCTCTGGGCTGGCGTCGGCCAGGGCCTCGGCGTCATGCTCGGCGGCCGCCTGCACCGTGGCATCACCGGCGGCGCGGGGGAGATCGGCTGGCTGCCCGTCCCCGGGGAGCCGCTCCCGACCGACGTGACCGCGCCGCAGTCCGGCTCCTTCCAGCGCCTCATCGGCGGAGAGGCGCTCGCCGGCCTCGCCGCGGCCCACGGCGTGAGCCGGGACGACGGTGTGGCCGCCCTGGTCCGTACGGCTCTCGCCACCGGCAACTGGGCCTTCATCGACGAGCTGGCCGGACGGCTCGCGGTCGGCGTCGCCGCGGTGTCCGTCGTGCTCGACCCGACCCTCGTCGTCCTCAGCGGCGACGTCGGCCGGGCCGGGGGGCACGAGCTCGCCGCCCGGGTCGAGGAGTGCGTCGCGCGGGTGTGCCCCAGCAGGCCGGCCGTCGCGTGCACCCGGGTCGAGGGCAACCCGGTGCTCCGGGGTGCGATCGTCGCGGCGCTGGAGCGGGCCCGTGAGGAAGTCTTCTCGGACACCGTGTGACGGTAGGTTGCTTACCATGCCCATTCTGATCTCCGATCCCCGCGTGACCTCGATCCCCGTCGAGGAGTGCGGGGAGCCGCTGTGCGACGTCCGGGGGCGGCTCCGGCTCGACAGACGGCTCGCCGACCCCGAAGGGGCCTACGCCCACCTGCGGGAAGGCGTGCTGGCCCGGCTGGAGGACGCGCAGAGCCGCCTTCCCGGCGGGTGCCACATCGTCGTGGTCGAGGGCTACCGGCCGATCTCGCTGCAGAGCCGGTACTTCGAGGAGTACAAGGCCGAGTTGGGCGCGCTGTATCCGGAAATGTCGGCCGGGGAGCTGCACAGCGCGGCCAGCCGGTACGTCTCTCCGGTCGAGGTGGCCCCCCACACGGCGGGCGCGGCCGTGGACCTCACCCTCTGCGACGACGACGGAACGGAGCTCGACATGGGCACGGCCGTCAACGACAACCCCGAGCAGAGCGACGGCGCCTGCTACACCGCCGCGCCCAACATCAGCGCGGACGCCCGGCAGAACCGCAAGGTCCTCGGCGTCGCACTGGAGGCCGCGGGCCTCGTCAACTACCCCACCGAGTGGTGGCACTGGTCCTACGGCGACCGCTACTGGGCCATGACCCGACGGGCCCGCGCCGCCATCTACGGCCCCGTCACGCTCTGACGCCGGTCATGGTCTGAGCGCGTCATGCCGCCGGCCCGTCAGCCTTTGACGGTCCGCCACCGCAGGGGCTGGCCGCCGCCCGCCGTCACCAGGCGGCCCGCGTGGGCGGCCAGGACGGCGGCGTCCGGCGCCTCGCCGAGGTCGGACCACTCTGCCGGTCCGTTGACCGGCAGACGGGTGCGGACGCGGTGGTCGTCCCCGAGAGCGTACAAACGTCCGTTGCTGCCGCTAAGACAGATGGCGCCGCCGGCGTCGCCGATGTCGCGCCACGGAGGCGGCGTCATCGTGGTCTCCGCCGCGACCGTGGTGCTCGCCGCCGTCTCGGTGAAGGTGGCGGCCCACAGGCGGCCGGTAGAGGTGGCGGCGAAGAAGGTGGAGTCGCTCACCCCCAGGGCCGTCGTTCCCGGCGGGACGCGCCCCACATCGATCCAGTCCGCCGGCTCCGGGCGCGCCTCGCGGTAGCGGAGCACGCCGTCGGTGGTCACACCGTACAGGCCGGTGCCGAGCCCGGCGGCGGCCTCGCGGGGGGCGTCGAGGCAGTGCACGCCGCCCGCCGAGCCGATCGGCAGCCACCTCAGGTTCTGCCCGCACAACTCACGGGTGAGCAGCGTGTCGCCGGCGCCCACGGCGTAGAGCGCCGAGCCGGAAGCGGCCAGCGCGCGGATGTCGGTGACCGGCCCGATCACCTCCCAGGCCGGTACGGCGGGCCGGGACAGCCGATCGACCACGTTTCTCGTGATCCGCTCCACTACCGGGTCGTGGAGGGTGTTGCCCCAGTTGATCGTGGCGGCGTTGAAGACCGTGCCGCGGCCGGAGGAGAAGACGCCCATCGTCGCCCAGCCGCCCTGGCCGCCGGAGCTCCAGTGCCGCAGGTCGGCCGTCGCCAGCACGACGAAAGACGGCGGCGTGCCGTCCCGGCAGGTGACCCGCGGCACGCCCAGGACCTCGGTGAACTCCGCGGCGTCGGTCTCGTAGCCGAGCGCGCCCTGACCGAACTTGTCGCCGTCGGTGAGCCCCGTGCCCTCGAACACCCAGTGCCCGGCGAACCTCGCGGTGTAGGCCTCCTCACGCATCAGCGCCATGTCCGGCCCCCACGTGCCCGCGCCGTTGCGGAAGCTCACGCCGGTCAGCGAGTTCTCCGGGCGGGAGACGGGCGCGCTCGACCACTCGACGGTCGTCAGACTCGGGTCCTCCACCGGGTCGGTCACGGGATCGCGGTGGCAGACCATGGTCCGGCCCTCGATCCGGATCTGCCACCAGCAGGTGTTGCCGGCGAAGAACGCGATGTTCCCGCCGCGCCGGACGAACTCCTCGCACGCGTCCCGCATCTCGGCCGACCAGTACTCGTCGTGCCCGTTGACGATCAACAGCCGGTAGGCAGACAGGAGGCCGAGGTCGAGGTCGAGCCCGGAGCAGTATTCGGCCACGTAGCCGGCCGGGCCCAGCCAGCGGAGCATGCCGTCCTCCCACCGCTCGGGCGGCGGGCCGCCACCGGGCCGGTCGAATGTCACCCGCGCCGCGCGGTCGGGCTGCTCGTTCCAGTAGACGCTCTCGCCGGGGATGCCCGCCCGGTTGTACGCCTGCCACGTGGCGAACGGGATGGACACCAGGATGGGGGAGGTCGCGCCGGGCGTGGCCTGCCGTACGACGAAATAGACCTCGTTGTCGGGAGACGCGCCGGAACCGGGAAGGTCGCCCGACGCGCGGGAGACGAGCACGCCGGGCTCGGGCGGTCCGCTGACGAATCGCGCCCGGTAGAGCGAGCTCGGCCAGTCCGGCGGCACATCGAGGACCCACGACGGCCCGCGCACGGACGCCGTCAGCATCAGTGCGTCGTTCGTGGCGTCGTGTACGACGACGCCCAGCGAGCCGTCCCCTTCCAGGCGGAACTCCAGCGCCTCGCCCTGCGCGCACGAGGTCGCGGTGGCGTAGGCGCGCACCTCGGTCATCTCACGGGTCATCTCACGGGCCACCTCAGGGGCCACCTCAGGGGCCACCTCAGCGGGCATCGCGGGGCTCATGTCAAGGCTCATCTCAGGGCCGCCTCGACGATCAGCCTCTCCAGCCCGAACAGGAACCGCTCGATGTCCTGCCTGGACAGCCAGCGGGTGTCGGCGGTGAGCGAGACCTGCATCGCGCCCGACAGGTGCACGCAGAACCGGCAGTTGAGCTGCTCCTGGCTGAGCGGCCAGGTCAGCGACGACTCCGACAGCGCCTGCCGGATCAGCGCCTCGTCGCGGTCGACGGCCTGCTCGGTGAAGCGCATGTCGTTGAAGCAGCAGTAGGGATGGATCGGCGTGCCCCGGTCCCGGCTGGTCTCGGCGACGATCCGCTCCCGGTCGGCCGGATCGTGGTAGGCGCTCCGGTAGGCGCGCAGCACCGCCGGGTGGGCGGTGGCCAGCAGGTCGGCGAACCGGGACTTCTCCACGTCGAGGACGAACAGCCCCTCCTGCGACAGCGTGGTTACGGCGGTGCGGGTGTCGGCGCGGAAGCGGTTGCTCACGATGGGCAGCACGGCCACGGTCTCGTGGCCGGTAACCTCCGCGACCAGCGCGCTCACCGCCGTGAGCAGCACCGTCGAGGTGCTCGTGCCGTGCCGTACGGCGAGGCGCTGGGCGGCCAGGTCGATCGCAGGCGAGTTCAGCGTGCCCCGCCAGATCGGCGGCAGCTCGGCCCCGCCCGACGGCACGTGGAACATCGTGGGCGGCATCCTGCGGTGCTCGCGCTCCCAGTAGGACGCGGCGCTCCACGCCTGCCGCCGTCCGGCCGGCGACTCCTGCCACAGGGCCAGGTCGAACGGCTGCGGGGGAGCGCCGCCCTGGAGCCTGCCACGCAGGAGCAGCAGCCTGAGGTCCCGGACGACCTCCTCCGCGCCCAGGCCGTCGGAGGCCATGTGGCAGAAGGCGAGCACCACGTGGGTGACCTCGTCGCCGCGCGTCACGAGCGCGACCCGGAGCGGCCACTCGGACGCGTAGGCGAAGGCGTTCGCGGTCAGCTCGGCCAGGATCTCGGCGGGGTCCGCGTCCGCGACGATCCGGACCGCCAGCTCGCCGCGGTCGCGCAGGTCCTGGCACGGTCCCGGCCCGACGAGCGTGCGCAGGGACTCGTGCCGCTCCAGCAGCAGGCCGATCCCGCGCGACACGTGGGCGACCGAGGCGGGCCGCGCGCCGCGCGGGACCTCCAGCACCCGGCCGAAATTGAAGTAGTGGTCGTCGGGCGCGGTCCGCTCGATGGTGTCCCAGATCGCTCGCTGTCCCCAGGTGAGCGGGGCCGTGCCGGACCGCGCGCCCGAGAAGGCGATCACCGGGCCGCCGACACCCAGGCGGCCAGCCCTTCGACGCTGTCGAGGAAGGAGACGTCCCCGCCCAGGTCGATCTCCACGTCGTACTCCCGCTCGACCGCGTCGATCAGCCGCATCTGGGCCAGGGAGGTGACGCCGAGGTAGGACAGCGGGACCGACGCCTCCAGGACCTCGGCCGCCGTGATCTGCCCGTCACACGACTCCGACACCAGCTCGGCCAGTCTTTCCTTGAGCATCGTTTACCTTTCTGTGCTGGAGACCCACGAGGTCGTCGGGGGTCGCGTCCGGGACCTCGTCGTCGAACCGGGCCAGGACGGGGGCCGCCATCGCGCCGAGCGCGACGACGGCGATGAAGGCGGCGAACACGACGTACATCGCGCCGATGCCGCTGAGGAGGCGGACGCCGAGCGGGGCGATCACGCCGACTCCGAGCGGGATCGTTGACCAGGCCACCATCTGGTTGAGCGCGAACACCCGGCCGTGGAACCGCTGGGGCACCTTCACCTGGATGATCGTCGCGTAGACGCCGTTGACGAGGGCCAGGCCGTACGACACTCCGAAGGCGCCGATCCCGATGAGGAGCAGCGACGTGTCCAGGCCGACGACCAGGCAGGAGACGGCGATGAGGAGCGTGGCCAGGAGCAGGCCGCGCATCCGGCTGTGGCGGGGGCCGCCCCACACGGCCATCGTGAGGCCGCCGGCGACCGCGCCGACCCCGGCGACCAGCGCGATCGCGCCCGCGTCGGCGAGCGTGCCGAACGACAGGACCAGGGGCGAGTACATCATGAACACCGGCGACAGCCCCAGCGACAGCAGCGCGAAGAAGATCACCATGGCGCGGAAGCTCCGGTTGCCCACCGAGAGCCGGAAGCCTTCGGCGATCTCGCGTCCGACCGTCTCCCGTCGCCGGTGCGCCATGGTCGCAGGGAAGGCCACCAGCGCCAGGACGGTGAGGGTCACGACGTGCCCGGCGACGTCGAGCACGAGGATGCCCTTCAGCCCGGCGACCGAGAGCAGGCCCACGGCGACCAGCGGCGCGACGAACTGGGCGACGCCGAGCGTCATCTGCGCGACGCCGTTCGCATGCCCGAGGTAGCGCTTGGGCACGAGTTGCGGTACGGCCGACGTGAAGGCCAGCCGCTGGAACGTCAGGGCGACCGACAGCGCCGCCAGCAGGACGTACAACGGCCAGGCGGCGAGCTTCCCCGTCCACAGCAGGAGCGCGGCGGCCGCCTGGATCCCCAGCGCCGCCGAGTTGCCCGCGATCATCACCGCGCGCCGGCTCGACCGGTCCACGACCGCCCCGGCGAGCGGGGCCGCCAGGATCCCGGGGATCACCGCCAGCACCTGGAGCACGGCGAGCTGGGCCATCGACCCGGTCCGCAGGTACATCCATACCGGGATCGCGAACTCCGTCAGCGTCGAGCCGACCAGGCACGCCATCTGGCCCGTCGCCACCGTCAGGAACCGGCGCAGCGTCGGCTCCGGCCCCCGAGGCTTCTCCTCGGCCAGCCCGTCGTGGGTGGTGGTGACGATGGCCGCCAGCTCTTCAGCCCGATATTTCAGGAAATAGTGGCCACCTTCGTCGAGAACGACGAGGGCCGTCGTGCCGGTGAGGAAGCCCCACTCTCGATAGCGCTCCTCGTAGTAGTCCGTCGCGGGGTCGTATTCGCCCACGACCGAGATGATCGGCGCCGACAGCTTCTCCACCCCGGCGTCGATCAGCCGGGTGAAGTAGTCCTCGGCCTCGCGGGCGTCGTGCCGCATGTTGCGGATGATGAACGCCTTCTGGTCCTCGGTCAGGCCCGACAGGTCGGCGCCGAGCGCGGTCAGCCAGTTGATCTGCGCGCGGTCGCTGCGCAGGCGATCCAGCCGGGTGACGGCGGCCCAGCGGCCCATCAGGCCCTTCGTCGGCCGGGCGAACGGGAAGATCCCGCCCATGTAGACGGCCTCGACCGCTCGGCCCCTCGCCTCCAGCCGACGGGCGATCTCCACGATCAGCGCGCCGCCGACGCCGCAGTGGCCGTACAGCGCGACCGGGCCCGTCACCTTCTCCAGGATCTCCTGGACGCATCGCGCCGCGACCTCCTCCAGCGGCCGGGGCTCCTCCGCCAGCCCGAGGTCGTGGCCCGGCACGGCGACAGAGAACAGCGCGCAGGTCTCCGGCAGCGCGTCTGCCAGCGGCTGGTAGACCACCGCGCTGCCCCCGCCGTACGGCACGCAGACCAGGCTGAGCGTGGCCTCGCGACCTGGTGGCGTCAGCTCGTACAGCAGGCCGCGCGGGGCGCCGCCGGTTGTGGCGAGCTCCGCCAGTTGCCTGATAGTGGGCCGCTGGAAGAGGTCCATCAGGCTGATCGGGTGGGCGGGAAGCTCGCGCCGCAGGCGGGCGACCACGCGGGCGGCCAGCAGCGAATGGCCGCCGAGGTCGAAGAAGTCGTCGAGCACACCCGCGTGGCGCAGGCCGAGCACGTCGCACCAGGCCGCGGCGATGATCTCCTCGATCTCGCCGGCCGGAGGCTCGAACGGCACGTCCTGGTCGGGCCGCTCGTCCTCAGGCTCGGGCAGGGCGGCGCGGTCGACCTTGCCGTGCCCCTTCAACGGCAGCTCGTCCAGCCAGACGTAGCGGGTGGGGATCATGTATTCGGGCAGCCGCGTGCCGAGCTCCCGTCGCAGCTCCGCGACGCTCGCCCGCTCGCCCACCAGGTAGGCGACGAGTTCCCCTCGGCGGGCCTCGGTCACCGCGTGGGCGACGCCCGGGCAGAGCCGCAGGGCCTCGTCCACCTCGCCGAGCTCGACCCGATAGCCGCGGATCTTGACCTGGTGGTCGCGGCGGCCGAGGAACTCCAGGTCGCCGCCCGGGAGCCAGCGCGCGAGGTCGCCGGTCCGGTAGATCCGGCCGTGCCCGGACTCGACGAAGGCCGCCTCGGTGAGATCGGGCCTGCCCAGGTAGCCGCGGGCCAGCCGGTCGCCGCCGATGTACAGCTCGCCGGCCACGCCGATCGGCACGGGCCGCAGGTGCGCGTCTAGCACGAGGACCCTGGCGTGGCCGAGGGGACGGCCGATGGGGGTGGTCGGACCGGTCGGATCGACGTCGGCCCCGACCCGGTAGGTCGTGACGCCGATAGTCGCCTCGGTGGGGCCGTAGTGGTTGACCACCTCTCCGAGAGCGGCGAGCTCGCGGGTCCACTCCCAGCTCGACCCCTCGCCGCCCAGGATCAGCAGCCGCCTCGGCATCAGCTCGCGCACGTCCACGTCGGCCGCGAGCGCGGCGAGATGGGACGGCGTCATCTTGAGGTAGTCGACCTCCGGCATGCGCGCGGCCAGCTCGGGGGCGGAGATCCGCGACGGCACCATGTGTACGGTGCCCCCGGTCATCAGCGACAGGTAGAACACCGTCATGCCGAAGTCGAACGTGAGCGACTGCGGCAGCGCGAAGCTCGCGCCCTCGGTGACGCCGAACCTGTCGCGCACGTCGGCCAGGTAGTTCATGACCTGCCGGTGCTGTACGGCGACGCCCTTGGGGCGCCCCGTCGATCCGGAGGTGTAGATCACGTAGGCCAGGTCGTCCGGCGCGGGCGGCGGCCAGGCGTCCATCGTCCCGATATCGTCGGGGCCGATGACCGGACCGGCGAAGACAGGGAGGTTCGCGGTTCCGATGACCACAGCGACGCCGTCCAGCATGTGACTGAGCCGCTCGGCGGGCTGCTCGGGATCAAGGGGCACATACGCGCCGCCCGCCTTCAGCACCGCGACGATGGCGACCGCCTGGTCGAGCGACTGCTCCAGGCAGATGCCGACCGGGACGTCGGCCCCCACGCCCAGCTCACGCAGCCGCGCGGCCAGCCCGCCCGCCCTCGCGTCCAACTCGGCGTAGGTCAGCGCGGCCTCGCCGTACCGGACGGCCACCGTCGCCGGAAAGCGGCGCGCGGTGGTCTCGACCAGCGCGGCCAGCGTGGGCGCGGGCGGCTCTGGTGTGGGAGAGCCGGCGCTCCATCCCGTCAGGACGGCCCGCTCCGCGGGGGCGAGCAGGTCCAGCTCGGAGACCGGCGCGCCGGGGTCGGCCACGATGGACCACAGGAGGGTCTCGAAGTTCGCGGCGAACCGTTCGACGGTCTCCCGCTCGAACAGGTCGGCGCTGTGGACGAAGAACGCGTCGAGCCCGCCGCCGGACGGGAGGACCTCCAGCGACAGGTCGAACTTCGACTGCTGGAAGCCGGGGTCGTACCGCTCGGCGGTGATCCCGGCCAGGGTCAGGCCCTCGTTGGTCTCGCTGCGCAGGCTGAACTGCGTCTGGAAGACCGGCGTCCGGCTGAGGTCGCGCTCGGCCCTCAGCTCGGTGACGAGCCGGTCGAACGGCGTGTCCTGGTGGACGAACGCGTCCACCACGGTCGCGCGAGTGCGGCGGAGCAGCTCCCGGAAGGAGGGATCGCCGGAGAGGTCGGCCCTGATGGCCAGCGTGTTGAGGAAGAGCCCGATGAGCCCTTCGGTGTCCTCGTCCTCGCGGGCGGCCACGGGGGAGCCCACGCAGAAGTCCGTCTGGCCCGAGTAGCGGCAGAGCTGGGTCTGGAAGGCCGCCATCAGCAGCATGTAGAGCGTCACCCGCTCGGACCTGGCCAGCCGCACGAGCTGGCCGGTCAGAGAGGACGGCAGCCGCCAGGTGACGCAGCCGCCGCGCGAGGTCCTGACGCGGGGACGAGGCCGGTCGGCGGGAAGCTCCAGGACCGGCGCCCCGGCCAGCAGCTCCCTCCAGTGGGCGAGCGACCCGTCATGGGTCTCGGCACGCTGGCGGATCGCGTGGTCGGCGTATCGCATCGGTAACTCGGGGACCGAGGGGGGCGTGCCGTCGCGGAAGGCCTCGTAGTGGGCTGCCAGCTCGCGCAGCAGGATCCCCAGCGACCACCCGTCGCCGGCGATGTGGTGCAGGACGATGACGAGGACGTGCTCCCTGGGGGCCAAGCCGATGAGGCGGGCCCTGATCACCGGGCCGCGGGCCAGATCGAACGGGCGGTTGGTGACCTCGGCGACCAGCGCGGCCGCCCGAGCCTCGTCCTCCGCGGCCACCCGCTCCAGCGTGAGCCCGGTGGCCTCGACCACCTGCACGGGACGGCCGTCCACCGCCGGGTAGCGGGTGCGCAGCACGTCATGCCGCTGGACGATCGCGTCGAGGGCGCGCTCCAGCGCGTTCGCGTCGAGAGGCCCGTGGAGCCTCTCGGTTACGCAGATGTTGTATGACGCGTCGCTGGGGTTGAGCTCGTGCAGGAACCAGAGCCGTTCCTGTCCGAGGGAAAGCGGGATCTCCGAAATGGCAAGCATCTCCACCGGCGTGAGCCCCCAAGTGGTCGGATGAATGCAGCCCAAATAGCCGAGGTAGGCGCCCCGGCAAGACTAACTGGAAAGAATCTTTGCAATTAGAGGTCGTCGCAAGTCTGGCACGCCTCGGGTCGACTCACAAGCCCTATCGATCAACGAGAGTCCCCGCCGCTGACTGACCCCAACCCCTTGTCCGGGGTCCGCCCGGCATGCCAGACTGGCCTCGACCTAACTGGAAAGAATCTTTTCAGTAAGCCGGGTCCCGGCCCGCTGGCCGGGTGCAATTCATCCGATCTATCGGGGACATAATGAGAACCGCGCTCGAGGTGCCGACGCTTCCCGACCTCCTGGCGGCCCGTGCCGCCGCCGAGACGGGTGGCGTCGCCATGATCGTGCACGGGTCCGGGGAGCTCACCTTCGGCGAGTGGGACGAGCGGTCGAACGCCGTCGCCAACGCGCTGCTCGCCCGCGGCGTCGGCCACGGCGACCGGGTGGGGCTGGTCTTCCCCGGCGCGGCCTGGATGGACTACGCCGTCGCGTTCCTCGGCGTGCTGAAGGCGGGCGCGGTGGCCGTGCCGCTCTCCGACCGGATGCCGCCCGCGGAGATCGGCCAGATCGCCTCGCACTGCTCGACGTCTCTCATCATCACCGACCTGCACGAGCTTCCGAAGGGTTCGTCGGAGGCGCCCGGGGTGGCGCTCGGGCCGGGCGACGTGGCGCAGATCCTCTACACCTCCGGGACCACCGGCAGGGCCAAGGGCGTCGCCGCCACGCACGCCAACCTGGCATTCGGCGCGCAGCGGCAGCCGCGGCGCAGGGCGTTCGCCCACTCCCGGCACCTGGTCCACGCCTTCCCGATCGGCACCAACGCCGGGCAGATGATGCTGTTCAACGCGCTGAACGCGCATCCGGCCGTGGTGACGTTGCCTCGCTTCACGCCCGGCCGTTTCGCCGGACTCATCGAGAAATATCAGGCTGGAACGGTCTTCGTCGTGCCGGCGATGGCCATTGAGCTGCTCGGCAACCGGGTGAGCTACGACCTGTCCAGCGTGCTGCTGCTCGGCTCGGCCGCCGCGCCGCTGCCGTCGGCGGTCGCGACGGGGCTCACCGAGATGTTCCCCAACGCGACGATCACGAATTACTACACCTCGACCGAGGCGGCCCCGGCGCAGACGATCATGATTTTCGACCCGGACCGTCCCGGATCCGTGGGCAGGGCCGCGGCGGGCGGCGGCGTCCGGATCTGGTCGTCCGAGCGCGAGGCCGTCCCTCCCGGTGAGATCGGCGAGGTCTGGATGCGCTCACCGGCCGCACCCCGCTCCTACTACAACGACTCCGGATCCGACGTCTTCCGCGAGGGCTGGATCCGGATGGGCGACCTCGGCTACCTCGACGAGGACGGCTACCTCTACCTGGTCGACCGGGAGAGCGACGTCGTGAAGTCGGGCGCGTTCAAGGTCTCCACGCTGAAGGTCGAGGACGCCCTGCACCGGCATCCCGCCGTGATCGAGGCGGCGGCCTACGGCGTTCCGCATGCCGTGCTCGGCACGGCTGTCGCGGCGGCCGTCGTGCTGCGGGCCGAGGTGCCGAACGTGGAGCTGAGGGCCTTCCTGGGCGACCTGCTGGCCCAGCACGAGATCCCCGCCGAGATCGTCAGGATGGACGTCCTTCCGAGGAACCACAGCGGCAAAGTGGACAAGCGAGCGCTGCGGGCAGCGTCGCAAGCAGGGTCACAAGCAGTGTCGGGAGCGGGGTCATGAGCGCCGGGACGGACGCCGCGCCGGCGCAGGTGTCGTTCGCCCAGGTGGGGATGTGGATCACCGAGCGGATGGGCCGCGCGGGCTCCGCGTACCACATGCCCCTGCTCATCACCCTCGACGGCCCGCTCGACCCCTGCGCGCTGATCCAGGCGTGCGAGGCGCTGATCCGGCGGCATCCCATCCTGTCGAGCGCGATCGAGGAGCGCGACGGCATCCTGGTCGAGGTCCCCGGCGCCCGCCCGCCGATCAGGGTGACGGTCGCCGGCGACCTCGACGAGCTGGTGCGCGAGGAGACCCTGCGGCCGTTCGACGTCGAGCGGGGACCGCTGGCGCGGATCACGCTGGCCCGCGTCTCGCCCACCCGCCACGTCCTGATCTTCGTGGCCCATCACCTCGTCTTCGACGGCGAGTCGAAGGACGTGCTGGTCCGGGACCTGGCCGCCTTCTACAACGGCGTTCCGCTCGTCCGCCTGCCCGTGTCGTACGCCGCGCACGCCGAGGCGGAGCGCGACCGGGTGGCCGCCGACCTCGACGCGGCCCGTGACTACTGGCGCGAGCACTGGCGGGAGCCGGGCGAGGTCGCCCTGCCGGGACTGTCCGGCGCGCCCTCACGCGGAGCCGCCGAAGGGTTCGTGCACACCTTCCGGGCGGAGCTGCCCGACGTGCCCGGCGCCTCCCGTTTCGAGGTGTTCCTGGCGTGCGTCCACGCGCTCCTGTTCGCGTACGGCAACGCCGAGCCGGTCTGCGCGATCGATGTGTCCACCCGGACGCCCGAGGTCCGCGACCACATCGGGCTGTTCGTCAACGAGCTTCCCGTGTCGTCCACGCCCTGTCCCGGTATGACGGTCGCCGCCCTCGCCGTCCGGCTCCATGGGGACCTGCGGGAGATGTACCGGTTCCGCCCGGTGCCGGTCGCCCGCGCCGTCCGGGGGCTCCGGCCCCGTACGGCACTGGCCCCCGTCTCGGTGAGTTACCGCAAGCGGCGGGCGGATCCACGGTTCGCCGAGCTGGATGCCGCCGTGGACTGGACGGTCTTCAACCACGCGGTCCGCAGTGCTCTGCACCTCCAGGCGGTCGACGGCCCCGACGGCCTCACCGTGATCATGCAGTACAGCTCAAGCGTCCTTGTGACCCAAATAGCGAAGGACCTCACCGCAATCATGAAAAATCCGGACACTGTCCTGGGGGAGATCGTGGCAGGCCGTACGGAACCGGCGAGCCTCGCGGACGAGATCAGGGCCATCTGGCAGGAGGTGCTCGGCATCGACGAGATCGGTGACGAGGAGGACCTCTTCGACCTGGGCGGTCACTCTCTGACCATCACGCAGATCATCGCCCGCATGCGCAAGCGCCTCGGCATCGAGGTGCCGCTCGACGTGTTCTTCGACACCCCCACGATCGCCGGGGTCCTCGAGTCGATCGGCGACTCGGTGGAGGCCGGACGGTCCGACGTGGCGGGCAGCCGCCGGTGACGGAGCCGGCCGCAACACTCGTCCGGCTCCCTCGGGCGGCCGACGAAGACCTCGACCTGCTGCTTCTGATCAGGCACTTCGAGCTCGCCCTGCTCGACCTCTTCGGCCGGGGCGAGCTCAACGGCACGACCCACACCTGCGTCGGCCAGGAGTACGTCCCCGTCGCGCTCCGGCGGCTGCTCGGGGAGACGGACTACGTGTTCAGCAACCACCGGGGGCACGGCCACTACCTCGCGAGGTTCGACGACCCGGAGGGGCTGCTCGCCGAGATCATGGGACGGGAGGGGGCCGTCTGCAACGGGGTGGGCGGCAGCCAGCACATCCTCCGGGACCGCTATGTGTCCACCGGCGTCCAGGGTGAGAGCCTCCCCGTGGCCACCGGAGCCGCGCTGCACCTGAAGCGCACCGCGCCCGGAGCCCTGGCCTGCGTCTACATCGGCGACGGCACCTGGGGGGAGGGCGCCGTCTACGAGGCGCTGAACCTGGCCTCGCTCTGGCGGCTGCCGCTGCTGATCGTCGTCGAGCACAACGGGATCGCGCAGTCAACGCCCACGGCTCGCCAGATGGCCGGGACCGTGCGCTCCCGCGCCCAGGCGTTCGGCGTGCGCCACCACGGCATCGAGACCTCCGATCTCAACGCGATCAGGCACGAACTCGCGCCGCTCGTGGCGGAGGTGCGGTTCGAAGGCCGGCCACTGGTCGTCGAGTTCGTCACGCATCGGCTCGGCCCGCACAGCAAGGGCGACGACACCCGTCCCCCCGAGGTCGTCGAGCACGCGCGGGCCCGCGACTGGTACGGCCTCTACGCCGAGGCCCATCCCGAGCAGTTCGCCCGCGCGGACGAGGCCCAGCGCGCCCGAGTCGCGGCGATCGTCCAGGACGTCTCCGCCCGTCCGCTCTCGGGGTGGGATCCGTGCGCGTAGCGGAGAACCTCAACGCCGCCCTGCACGGCCTGCTGGAGGCCGACCCTTCGGCGTACGTGATCGGCGAGGACATCCTCGACCCGTACGGCGGCGCCTTCAAGATCACCAAGGGGCTGTCCAGCCGGTTTCCCGATCGGGTGCTCGGCACGCCCATCAGCGAGTCCGGCATCACCGGCCTCGCCGCCGGGCTCGCCCTGTGCGGTGACGCGGCCATCGTCGAGATCATGTTCGGCGACTTCGTGGCGCTGGCCTTCGACCAGATCGTCAACTTCGCCGCCAAGTCGGTCTCGATGTACGGCTCGCACGTCCCGATGCGGATGGTCGTCCGGTGCCCCACCGGGGGCGGCCGCGGCTACGGCCCGACCCACAGCCAGAGCATGCAGAAGCACTTCATCGGCGTGCCGGGGCTGTCGGTCTACGAGATGTCGCCGCTCCACGACAACCGGGCAGTGCTCGCCGCCATGCTGGCGTCGGGCGGGCCGTCCGTGTTCTTCGAGGACAAGGTCCTCTACACCCTGCGCATGCACGACGTCGGCGACCTGTTCCGGCACGACTTCGTGCCGGGGACCGACGTCGCCCGGGTCTTCCTCGACGACCCGTCGGCGGCCGACTGCGTGATCATCGCCCCCGGCGGGATGGTCGACCGGGCGGTCCGGGCCATGCGGACGCTCCTTCTGGAGCACGAGGTGACGTGCTGCCTGCTCGTCCCCTCGCGGCTCTACCCATTCGACGCCGAGCCGCTGCTTCCCGCTCTCCGGGGGGCGAGAGCCGTACTGGTGGCGGAGGAGGGCACCGCGGGCGGGACCTGGGGGAGCGAGGTGGCCCAGCGGATCCACCGGCTCATGTGGAAGGATCTCCGGCGGCCGGTGACGCTCGTCCACTCCGCCGACAGCGTGATCCCCACCGCCGCTCATCTGGAGCGGCGGGTGCTCGTGCAGGAGTCCACGATTCACGACGCGGTGCTGGAGGCCCTGCGTGACTGATATCCGGGTGCCGAAGCTCAACAACAACGACACCTCCTACATCCTGATCGAATGGCTCGTCGAGGACGGCCAGCAGATCAAGGCCGGCGACCCCGTCGCGGTCCTGGAGACCTCCAAGGCGACGGAGGAGCTGGTCAGTGAGGAGGACGGCTTCCTCTGGCAGGCCCTCCCACTCAACGCCGACTGCCCGCCCGGCGCGCTCATCGCCCGGCTGACGAGCGAGGAGGTCCGGCCCGGCTCCGAAGCCGGGGCACGGGACGGCGGGGCGGGGCACGCCAGGTCGTGGGACGGCGGAGCTCGGGATGGCGCGGCGGGCGACGGCGCGGCGGGGAATGGCGCGTCCGGCGCCGAACCGCTGATCACCGCGCCCGCGCAGGCGTTGATCGACCAGCTGGGCATCGACCTGGCGGACGTGCGCGCCCTCGGCGTGTCCGTCGTCCGCCGCGCGGATATCGAACGGCTCGCCGCGACCCGTTCCGAGGCGAGCACGCGCCCGGAGGGCACCCCCTCGGCCGAGGGGACCACGCCCGCCGCCGGCCTGCTGTACGAGCTGTCCCGAGTGCAGCGTGCGGTGGCGAGGGCCGTGCGCACCTCGCACGAGATCATCCCGACGGCGTACACGGTGGTGAAGACGGACGTCGGCGCGGCGCTGGAACTGGCGGGGAGGCTGACCCGTGAGGTCAGGCGGCCGGTCGGCCTGCCGGAGCTCGTGACGCACGCGGTGGCGCGGATGCACGAGGAGTTCCCGCTGTTCTACGCCACGCTGGTGGACCAGGAGTCGGCCAGGCTGGCGGAGGCTCCCCACGTCGGCGTGACGATCGACACCGGAGCAGGCCTTTACGTCCCGGTCATCCATGACGCCGGGCGGAGGTCGATCAAGGAGATCGCGAGCCGCCTGATGGAGTATCGGCTGGCCGCCCTCACCGGGGACTTCCGCGAGGACGACCTGGCCGGGGCCAACATCGCCGTCACCCTGCACCACGACGGCGACGTGACGCTCGCCATCCCGCTGATCTTCCCGGGCCACGTGTGCGCCCTCGCGGTGACCTCGCCGCAGGCGGTGCTCCAGCTCGAAGGAGGCCAAGTGGTCAGCCGGAGCGTGGCCAACATCGGCCTTAGCTACGACCACCGCCTCATCAACGGGCGGGACGCGGGCCTGTTTCTCCGGGCACTCAAGACCAGGCTGGAGTCCCCAGCCGAGGTCTTCAGCGCGTAGTCGTCATGCCGGGAAGGCGTACCGGACTCCAGTGAGTCTCTCGGAGACGTCCCAGAGACGGCGGGCGACGTCCTCGTCACGGGCGGCGGCCGCCGTGTCGACGATCGTGGGATAGCCCCGCTGCTCCAGGAAGCCGTCCGGGCCGACATAGCTCGCGCGACGGATTTCGGGCACCGTCGCGGCGTAGAGGAGGGGCAGGGCGCCCATCTCGGCCCTCTGGGCCAGCAGGACGTTCCCCAGCCGGTTGGCCAGCCCCTCCAGCTTGTTCCCGGTCATCGCGGGGCCGGCGCTGGCGAGGTTGGTGGCCGCGTAGCCGGGATGCGCGGCCACGCTGACCAGCGACGTCCCAGAGGCGTGACGGTCCAGCTCGTACATGAACAGGAGGTTGGCCAGCTTCGACTGGGCATAGGCCCGCCACTTCCGGTAATGGCGCTGACCCTGCAGGTCATCGAAGTCGATCCGCCCCACTTTGTGCATGTTGCTGCCCACCGTCACCACGCGCGGTGCGGAGCTCCGCAGCAGGGCGGGCAGGAGCAGCCCGGTCAACGCGAAGTGGCCCAGATGGTTCGTGCCGAACTGCATCTCGAACCCGTCCGCCGTCACCCGGTACGGCAGAGCCATCACGCCCGCGTTGTTGACGAGTATGTCGACGGCGTTCTCGGAGTCCTCGGAGAACGTCGCGGCGAACTGCCGCACGGAGGAGAGATCGGCGAGGTCGAGCCGGACCACCCGGATGTCGGCCGAGGGCGCGGCCTTACGCATCCGCGCCGCCGCGTCCTTCCCCTTGGCCGTGTCGCGGCAGGCGACGACCACGCGGGCGCCCCGCCTGGCCAGCTCTCCAGCCGTGATCATGCCGATGCCGCTGTTGGCTCCGGTCACGATCGCGGTCTTGCCCGACTGATCAGGAATGTTGGCGGCCGTCCAGCCCATGCCTGCCTCCTGTGCGCTCGGACTCCACCATAGATCGTCTCAAGGCCGTGGCGGTGCCTCATTGGTCCGCTTTAGTGATTCAACGACCTCACCCAGGATCTCCACCAGGCCCTCCGGCGCGTCCCGCATGAGGTTGTGCCCGCCGGCCAGCGCGTGCGTCGTCCAGGAGGGGTCCTCGCGCAGCCGTTCGTAGACCGGGGTGAACGGGGACGGGCCGTCCCACCCCGCCGCGTACACGTAGTCCCTGCGGCGGATGTGCGCGAGGTCGCCGGTGAGCCGGAGCGGCTGGAGCAGCGAGGCCAGCGGGTGGGGCGTGGCCCGCGCGTCGAAGAACGGCAGCGTCCGCACCGCGTAGCCGGTCTCCACCACGTCCACGTACCATCGCCGCTCCTGATCCGAGACCAGGGTCCAGCAGGAGTCGCCGTGCTCCGGCACCACGGCGTCCAGGTACACCAGGGAGTCCACCCGTCCGGGCGCGCGGTCGGCGACTCCGGTGATCACCATGCCCCCATAGCTGTGGCCGACCAGCACCGCGTTCTGGATGTTCTCGGCCGCGAGAACGCCGGTCACGTCCTGGATGTGCGTGTCGAGGTTCACTCCGCCGTGCAGCAGATGGCTGCGCTCGCTGAGCCCGGTCAACGTCAGCGGGTAGGCGCGGTGCCCCTGGTCGCGTAGCCGCTGGGTGAGCTCCTCGAAACACCAGCCGCCATGACACATGCCGGGGATGAGGACAAAAGTCGCCACAATCGTGCTCCCTATCGTTGCTGGGCTTGTATCTGGTCCGCGTCCTGGTCCGCGTCCTGGTCCGCGTCCTGGTCCGCGTCCTGGTCTGTGCCCTGGTCCGAGGCAGAGGGGCGAGTACGGCCGGCCGTCGCGGCGACCACAGCCGCCACGGCGCACAGGGCCGCGGTCCACACCAGCGTGGCCTCGGTCGAGGTCTGATCGGCGACGATGCCGGCGATCCACGGGCCGACGGTCTGGCCGGCCGCGAACAGCATGGTGAAGGCCGCCAGTGTGGCGGTCCAGTCCGCCGGCGGGGTGTTGCCCTTGATGAGGGCGGTGACGGCGGCGGGAACGCCCATGAACGTCGCCCCGTAGACGAGCGCTGAGGCGAGGATGACCGGTGGTGCCGGCGCCGTCAGTGCCAGGGCCGCGCCGCCGCCGAGGACGGCGAGCAGGGTGGACAGGGTGCGGGTGCCGGGCCACTCGGCGGTCGGGCGGTTCCACAGCGCGGGCGCCGCCACGACGGCCAGTCCCAGCGCCGTCCAGGTGAGCACCACCTGCGCGGGCGGCGCGTGCCGGTCGTCGAGGTAGGCGGACAAGAACGTGATGTAGGTGATGTATCCGGCGGCGAACAGTAGGTAGGCCACGGCGGTTCCCCAGAGCGGGCGCACGCGGACCCGGCCGGCCGTCGCGGCCTGAGCGTCCCTGTCCGTATGCGCGGCGGTCCAGCTCGCCACCGTTGCCAGCGCGGCGGCGACGGCCAGGCCGACCCAGGCCAGACGCCAGTGCTCTCCCAGTGCCGGGATGGTCGCGCCGCTGAAGACGATCCCCAGCCCGGTGCCCGCGAAGTACACCGTGATGGGCGCGCCTGAGGCGGCGCGGGCGGCGACACGCGAGGCGATCACACCGCCGGCGACGAACACCGCCGCCCCCGCCGACCCGGCAGCGGCCCGCGCGGCCAGCAGCGCCGGATAAGCGTCGCTCACGGCGGTCGCGGCCAGCGACACGGCCGTGAGCGCCATCCCCCCGCGGAAGACGGAGGCCGTGCCCCAGCGGCGGACGAGCACGGCTGTCACCAGTGCGCCGAGGAGGTAGCCCATCCCGTTGGCGGCGCTCATCGCCCCGGCCTCGGTCAGGGTCCAGTGCAGGTCGTCGCGCATGGCCGGCAGGAGCAGCCCGTAGGCGAAGCGCGCGAGCCCGAGCGCCGAAGCGGTGCCGAGCGCCAGCGGGGCCGCCTGCCATCCCGCCTGCCATGCCGTCCGGGGCGCCGTCCGGGGCGCCGTCCTCGTCATCGGTCCCGGCACTGGGAGCCGCCGCGGCCAGCCGCATTCCGGACCGGGACACCCCGGTCGCGCGGCGAGGCGACGAAGTCTGGCATGGCAGCCCCCAAAGGTCGAACCGATCGGTACGAACTCGGATGCTAGCAGCAGAACGAACCGAACGGTACGATCTGTGGCATGCCAGTTCCCAAGGGCTCGACGATCGACCCGGAGCGCACTCGCGCCGCCATGATGGAGGCGGTCACCCCGGTGCTGTACGAGCGCGGGCTCGACGGCATCGGCGTCGCCGAGCTGTGCGCCTCCATCGGGGTGTCCAAGGAGACGCTCTACCGGCACTTCGGCAGCAAGGACGGCCTCGTGGAGGCCATGCTGGAAGCGCGCAGCGAGCGGGTGACGAGCTGGCTGGCAGAGGCCGCCGCGGCCGCCGGTGACGACCCCCGCGACCAGCTCGCAGCGCTGTTCGACGCCCTCCAGCAGTGGTACGACGACCCGGTCTTCCGCGGCTGCGCGATGTTGAACGCGGCCGCCCAGCACCATGTCGACCCCGTGCGCGCGATCACCGCGCGGCACCTGGACCGCTACCTCGAACTGCTGACCGGCATCGCCCGCCGCGCCGGCGCCGCCGATCCGCACGTTCTGGGTCGGCAGCTGCTCATGCTGGTCGAGGGGGCGACCGTCGTCGCCGCACATCACGACCCGGCCGCCGCGGGTGAGCACGCCCGCCAGGCCGCGCTCACCCTGCTGTCCGCCGCCCCCCGAACCGGCCTTCAAGACTGACGCGCCGGGTCAGCTGCTCAGCGCTCTGCTTAGGCCCTGCTAGGCGCGGATGCGGAGGCCGCGCGGGGTGGGGTGGAAGCCGGCGGCTTCGAGGGCCGCGGCCAGCGGGGAGTCGGCGATGGAGGCTCCATCGGCGCGTTCGACGGTGAGCTTGCCCAGCGCGCCCTCCCGTACGGCGAGCGCCAGGGCGTCCACAGCGGGCCGGAGGTCCTCCTCGGCCCCGAACGACAGCAGGGTCTTGCCGCCACGCTCGACGTAGAGCACGAGGCGGCCCTCCACCAGCACCACCAGCGCTCCGGCCTTGCGGCCCGGCTTGTGGGTGACGTCGCCGGCCCGGTCCGGCCACGGCAGGGCCGCGCCGTACGGGTTGGCGGGGTCGGCGGCGGCCAGGACGATGGTTCGCCGGGGGGAGGGGGCCGCGGGGGTCGCCCACAGGTCTTCCTCAGGGGCAGGGGTGGTCGACGACATGGCGCGCATCCGGTCGACCGCCCCCGGCAGGGCGAACTGGGCTCCTCCGAGGCCCTCCACGAAGTAGCCACGGCGGCAGCGGCCGCTCTCCTCGTAGGCCCGCAGCACCTGGTAGACGGAGGAGAAGCCACCGGGAAGCCGCTCGGCGGTGACGCCGCCCCTGGTCAGCACGCCGTGCCGTTCGAGCAGCACCTCCGCCTGAGCGTGGGCCCTCTGCGTGCCGTCCTCGGCTGGAGAGGGCAGCAGCCACCATCGCCCGCTCACCGTCGGCGGGCCGCTCCTCGTCGGCAGCACGGCGCGGCGACGCCGGCTCGCCGGGGGCCGATGGGCGGGACGCCCGCTGCCCAGGGTGGATCGGAGCGGAGCGAGCGTGTCGCCGGTGATCCGGCCCGACCAGACCAGATCCCACAGAGCCGCCGCCAGCACCGTGTCGTCCAGCATGGCGGTCCGGTTGGACAGCTCGCGGAAGAACAGCGCCCCGCCTCCGCTCAGGATCTCCAGCACCTGCTCGTGCAGCGGGGTCATGGTGATCTCGGCCGGTGGATGCATCAGCAGGGGAGCGGTGTCGGCGAAGTAGAGCGAGACCCAGCCGTCCCCGCCCGGCAGCGATCCCTGGCCCGCCCAGATGACCTCGCCCGACGCGGTGAGCTCGTCGAGGAGGGCGGGGGAGTAGCCGGGCACCCGGCTCGGCAGCACCAGGGTTTCGAGCGCCGAGGCTGGGACCGCCGCCCCCTGGAGCCGCTCGATCGCGCTGATCAGGGCGTCCATCGATCGCGCGGACCCGCCGGCGGACGTGCGGCCCGGCGCGATGCCGTGCCACACCGGGAGGAAAGCGGCCAGCACCTCGGGCGGGACCGGCTCGACCTCCTTGCGGAGCCGGGCCAGCGACCTGCGGCGGAGCAGGCGGAGCACGCCCGCGTCGCACCACTCCTCGCCGCGCCCGCCGGGCCGGAACTCGCCGGAGACGACCCTCCCGGAGGCGGCCAGGCGGCGGAGCGCGTCGTCGATCACGGCGACGCCCATGCCGAAGCGGGCCGCGGCCGTACCGGATGAGAACGGCCCGCGCGTGCGCGCGTGGCGGGCCACGAGGTCGCCCAGCGGATCGGGCGCGGGCCCCTGCCGCACTGACCCGGACCCGCCCGTGCCGCCGGTGGACGGGGCCTCCAGGAACTCCTGGGGAACGCCCACCGGGAGCGGTGCGCCCAGGGCGTCGCGGAGCCGCCAGGCGTCCTCGACCGCCGCCCACTGCTCGTGGCCGGCGACGCGCACCCGGATGGCCCGGCGGGCTCTCTCCAGATCGGCCAGCCAGGCCGGGTCGCCCTCGCGGATCGAGACGTCCTCGGCCAGTAAGGGGCCGTGAGAACGGAGCAGGTCGGCGAGGTCCTCGGCGTCGCGGAGCGGCCGGTCCAGCCGGGCGAGCTCCCGCTCGGCCTCCGCGATCACGTCGGGGTCGAGCAGCTCGCGCAGGTCGGCCTGGCCGAGCAGCTCGGCGAGGAGCGCCGTGTCGAGGGTCAGGGCCTGCGCCCGGCGCTCCGCGAGTGGCGCGTCGCCCTCGTACATGAAGGCGCCGATGTAGTTGAACAGCAGCGAGGCCGCGAAGGGGGACGCCTGGGAGGTCTCCACCTCGACGACCCGCACCCGGCGGGCCGAGATGTCCCGCATGAGCTGGACCAGGCCCGGCACGTCGAAGACGTCCTGCAGGCACTCCCGCATGGTCTCCAGGACGACGGGGAACGTGGCGTACTTGCTGGCCACGCCGAGCAGGTGGGCGGCACGCTGGCGCTGCTGCCACAGCGGGGTCCGCTTCCCGGGGGTGCGGCGCGGGAGCAGGAGGGAGCGCCCGGCGCACTCGCGGAAGCGCGCCGCGAACATCGCCGACCCTCCGAGCTCCTCCGTGACGATCTGCTCGATCTCCTCCGCGTCGAAGGCCGCCACGTCGGTCGGCGCCTCGTCGAGCGTGTCGGGGATGCGCAGCACGATGCCGTCGTCGGAGTGGACGGCCTGCACGTCCACGCCGTACCGCTCGCGCAGCCGCCGGCCGATCGCCAGCGCCCACGGGGCGTGCACCCGCGCGCCGTACGGCGAGTGGATCACCACGCGCCAGTCGCCCAGCTCGTCGTGGAAGCGCTCCACGACGAGCGTGCGGTCGTCCGGCACGTATCCCGTCGCCTCCCGCTGCTCGGCCAGGTAGGAGACGAGGTTGCCGGTGGCGAACTCGTCGAGCCCCGCCGCGCGGAGGGCGTCCGTCGTGCCCGAGGTGGACAGCTCGCGGAGGAACGCCCCGATGGCGCGGCCCAGCTCGGCGGGCCGGCCGGGAGCGTCGCCGTGCCAGAACGGCAGCTTGCCCGGCTGCCCGGGGGCGGGGGAGACGAGCACGCGGTCGGCGGTGATGTCCTCGATCCGCCAGGACGACGCGCCCAGGACGAACACGTCGCCCACCCGCGACTCGTAGACCATCTCCTCGTCCAGCTCGCCGACCCGGGAGGGCGTCCTGCCGGAGGCGGGCCTGGAAGCACCGTCTCCCACGAGGAAGACGCCGAACAGGCCGCGGTCGGGGATCGTGCCGCCATTGGTCACCGCCAGCCGCTGCGCGCCGGGGCGGCCCTGGAGCGTCCCCGTCACCCGGTCCCACACGATTCGCGGCCGCAGCTCGGCGAATTCCTCGCTCGGGTATCGCCCGGCGAGCATGTCCAGCGTCGCCTCCAGGGCGGTGCGCGGCAGCGTGGCGTACGGCGCGGCCTTCCGGACGACGGCCTCCAGGGAGTCGACGGTCCACTCGTCGAGCGCGGTCATCGCCACGATCTGCTGCGCGAGCACGTCGAGGGGGTTGCGCGGGTAGCGGAGCTCCTCGATCTGGCCGGTCTTCATGCGTTCGGCCACGACGGCGGTCTGGACGAGGTCGCCGCGATACTTGGGGAAGATCACGCCGCGGGAGACGGCGCCGACCTGGTGCCCCGCCCGGCCGATGCGCTGGAGCCCGCTCGCCACGCTCGGCGGCGCCTCGACGCAGGCCACCAGGTCGACCAGGCCCATGTCGATGCCCAGCTCCAGGCTTGACGTGGCGACCACGGCCGGCAGGCGGCCGGACTTCAGCGCCTCCTCGATGTGGGACCGCTCCTCCTTGGAGACCGACCCATGGTGGGCCCGCACGATCTCCGGTATCGCTCCGCCCGAGGCCCCTGCCTGCGCCATCGTCTCGGCCGGCATCCGGGGCGGCCCCTCCCCGTCGCTCCGGCCGCCGGACCACTGGTCGCGCAGGTGGTCGAGGGTCGCCGACCAGTGCGCAGGGTCGGCCTCGGGGGCGATGGGGTCCGCGCCGGGGCCCGCGTCAGGTGCCGAGCGGCGCTCCCAGGCGAGCTCGTTGAGGCGTGTGCACAGCCGCTCCGACAGACGGCGGGAGTTGGCGAAGACGATGGTGGACCGGTGCGCCTCGATGAGGTCGAGCAGGTGCTCCTCCACGTGCGGCCAGATGCTCCGCCGGTGCTCGGAGGGCTCACCGTCCGAACCGGGGGCGGGCGGGGCCAGCTCGGTCATGTCCTCGACCGGGACGACGACGTCGACCTCGATGACCTTCTCCGACGGAGGCTGCACCACGGTGGCCGGGCGGGAGCCGCCGAGGAAGGTGGCCACCTCGCTGACCGGCCGGACCGTGGCGGACAGGCCGATGCGCTGGGCCGGCTCCGGCAGCAGGGCGTCGAGCCGCTCCAGGCTCAGCGCCAGGTGCGCGCCGCGCTTGGTGGCGGCGACCGCGTGGACCTCGTCGATGATCACCGTCTCGACGCCGCGGAGCGCCTCCCGCGCCTGGGACGTGAGGATCAGGAACAGCGACTCGGGCGTTGTGATCAGGATGTCGGACGGCCTGGTGGCGAAACGGCGGCGGTCCTCGGCCGTGGTGTCGCCGGACCGGATGGCCACCGAGATCTCCGGCGCGGGCAGGCCCATCCGCCGCGCGGTCTGCTTGATGCCGGTGAGCGGCGCGCGCAGGTTGCGCTCGACGTCGACCGCTAGCGCCTTGAGGGGGGAGACGTACAGCACCCGGCACAGCCGCTCGCGCTCCCCGGTCTTCCGCCCACCCCGCCGCGCGGGGCCGCCGGCCGCGACAGGAGCCGCGGCGTTCTCGTCGGTCACGACAGGAGACGCGGCATGCTCGACGGCCAGGCGGTCGATCGCCCACAGGAAGGCGGCCAGGGTCTTGCCGGAACCGGTGGGAGCGACCACCAGCGTGTTATCGCCGCGGGCGATGGACGACCACGCGCCCTCCTGCGCGGCCGTGGGCGCGGCGAAGGCGCCGGTGAACCATTCCCTGGTCACTGGACTGAAGCTGTCGAGCGCGCTCACCCGCCCATCATGCATCGGGCCACCGATAGAAAGCGCCGTGTCCATACGGCCTGCCACGTGCCCCGGTGGGGCTATTTACCGGTTTTACCCTGTTTCTCCCCATACTTGCCCGGTGCATGACTACGACGAGCGGCTCACCGATCTGGTCTTCTCCTACATGAGAGACCGGCTGGCCATGGATCCCGTCCCGCTGGACCACCCCGGCGTCAAGGACAAGCTGGACATAGCACTCGCGGGGCTGATCAACGCCGAAGGGAACGATCCGGCCAAGGTGCTGGACATCTACGCCGACCAGCTCGCTCCCTCGGTCATCTCGGCCGACAGCCCGCGGTTCCTGTCGTTCATCCCCGCCGCCCCCACCAAGGCCGCGCTGCTCTTCGACATGGTCGTCTCCTGCGCCTCGTTGCAGGGCATCTCCTGGCTGGAGGCCTCCGGCGCGATCGCCGCGGAGAACCAGGTGCTGCGCCTGATCGCCGACAAGGCGGGCATGCCCGGCACGGCGGGCGGCTGCTTCGTCTCCGGTGGGAGCGCCGCCAATCTGTCCGCTCTGGTCGTCGCGCGTGACGCGGCCCGCCGTACGGCGGGGAGGCCGCGCGTCGCGGTGAGCGACCAGGCGCACTCCTCGATCACGAACACGCTCAACATCATCGGCGTGGACCCGCTGGTCGTGAAGACGAGCGACCACCGCCTCACCGGCGAGGCCCTCCGCGCGGCGCTGGAGGGCGACGAGGCCGGTGACGTGATCGCCGTCGTGGCGACCTGCGGCACCACCAACGCGGGCATCATCGACGACCTGGCCGGCGTCGCCGAGGTCGCCCGGGAGCATGACCTGTGGTTCCACGTGGACGGCGCGTACGGCGGAGCCGGGCTGTTCGCCCCTTCGGTGCGGGGGTTGTACGACGGCATCGAGCACGCGGACTCCTTCGTCGTCGACCCGCACAAGTGGCTGTTCGCGCCCTTCGACTGCGCGGCCCTGCTGTACCGGAACCCGCGCCTCGCCAAGGCGGTGCACACGCAGGACGCGTCCTACCTCGACGTCCTGCACACCGGTGAGGAGGAGGACTGGAACCCCACCGACTACGCCTACCACCTGACCAGGCGCGCCCGCGGCCTGCCGCTGTGGTTCTCCCTCGCCGTCCACGGCGTCGGCGCGTACACGGAGGCGATCGAGAAGGCCCTGTCCCTCGCCCGGCGCAGCGCGGACCTGATCAGGGAGAACGAGAAGCTCGAACTGATCCGGGAGCCGACGCTGTCGGCCGTGCTGTTCCGGCGGAGGGGCTGGACGCACGACGACTACCGGAGCTGGTCGGAGCGCCTGCTCGCGGGGCAGATCGGCTTCGTCACGCCCACCGGCTGGGAGGGCGAGACCGTGGCCAGGTTCGCCTTCCTCCACCCCAACACCACGATCGGCATCGTGGAGGAGATCCTTGCGACCATGTAGGCATGGACATTGACTACGCGGCCATCGAGGCGGAGCGCGAGCGCATCCGCGGGCGCTACCTGAGCGAGCGCCGTGGCCCGAGCAGCGCGAGGGGTCTGCACCACTTCGCGCTGATCTCATCCGACGTCGGCCGCACGATCCGCTTCTATGACGAGCTCCTGGAGTTCCCTCTCACGGAGATCTTCGAGAACCGGGACTACCGGGGCTCCAACCACTTCTTCTTCGACATCGGCAACGGCAACCTGCTGGCGTTCTTCGACCTCCCGGGGCTCGACCTGGAGCCGTACAAGGAGGTCCTGGGCGGGCTGCACCACATCGCGATCTCGGTGGAGCCGTCCACCTGGGAGCGGCTGAGGGGCAGGCTCGACGCCGCCGGCGTGCCGTACCAGGAGGAGGGCGGCACCTCGATCTACTTCCGCGACCCGGACGGCGCGCGCCTCGAACTGCTCGCCGACCCGCTCGGCGAGATGTACGGCACGCGAGTGCTCTGAACGGGCGGCCATACTGGAACCATGCGCCTCACTGACTTCTGGAACCGGATGCACCGCCATTTCGGCGAGGCATACGCGGAGTCGTGGGCCAGGGACTACGTCATCGCGGGTCTGGGTGGGCGGACGGTCGAGCAGGCCCTCGCCGACGGTGTGGCGGCCAAGCAGGTCTGGCACGCCGTCTGCCAGGTCGTCGAGGTGGACGCCAGGCTTCGCTGACTCCCTTCCCCCGCTTGCGGTCAAGCTTCCTCGCGCTCATCTACTTGAATGGTAGTTGAGTGCTTGTTATCGTGTTGAATACATGAGCCAGGAGGAAGCGAATGAACGCCGAAGAACTCTCCCCTGACCAGGCACTGCAGGAGATCGGCCGGGTGGATCAGCGGATCCGGCATTCCGCGCGCGGCGGCGGCTGGATGTTCCTGATCATGGGGGTCGCCACGGTGGCCTACTGGCCCGCCATGTTCCTCGGCCGCGGCCTGGTGCCGCTTGCCGGGGGCGTGGGCTGGGTCGCGCTGACGATCGCGTTGTGTGTCTACTGCGTGCGAAGGCGGGTGCACGACCGGCTTTTCAACCGGACCAGCCGCTCGGTGACGGCGGCATACACCGTGACCACGCTGCTGGTGTTCGTCTTCGGCACGTTCCTCATGCCGGAACGGCCCTCGCCCGGCTGGATCGCCGCTCTCGTCGCGATATCCGTGATCGCGGCGCTGCCCCCGATGTATGCCGGGTGGCGGATTCTGGGGAAGGGATGACCACGCACCCGCGACACGAGCTGGACGAGGTCATCCACGCGCCGGTCCGGCTGTCGATCATGGCGGCCCTGGCGGCGGCGGAGAAGGCCGACTTCCGGTTCCTGCGCGACACGATCGAGGTCAGCGACTCCCTGCTCTCCAAGCACATCCTCACGCTCGAAGAGGCCGGATACATCCGCGTGGAGAAGACCTTCGTCGGAAAGCGGGCGCGCACGTGGCTCTCGCTGACCGACCGCGGACGGGACGCGTTCACCGCCTACACCGACGTGCTCCGCCGGATCACTGAAGGGATCCCCCGTGCTTGAAATCCAGGAACTGCGCAAACGCTACGGAGACACGACCGCGCTCGACGGGGTGAGCTTCGCCGTACGGCCGGGCGAGATGTTCGGCTTCGTCGGTGCGAACGGCGCAGGCAAGACGACCACCATGCGGATCATCATGGGGGTGCTCCAGGCGGACTCGGGCGAGGTGCGCCATTCCGGTCGTGCTCTGACATACGAGGACCGCCGCCGGTTCGGCTACATGCCCGAGGAGCGCGGGCTCTACCAGAAGATGAAGGTGGCCGACCAGGTCGAATACTTCGGCAGGCTACGCGGGCTCGGCCAGGCCGCCGCCCGCCAGGCCACCGGCGAACTGCTCGAGCGGCTCGGGCTGGCCGGGCGGCGCGACGACGCGGTGGAGGCGCTGTCCCTGGGCAACCAGCAGCGCGTCCAGCTCGCGGTCGCGCTCGTGCACGCCCCCGCGGTCCTGGTGCTCGACGAGCCGTTCTCGGGCCTGGACCCGCTCGCGGTGGACGCGCTGGCCGGCGTGCTCAAGGACAGGGCCGCGTCCGGAGTGCCGGTGATCTTCTCCAGCCACCAGCTCGACCTGGTCGAACGGCTCTGCGACTCGGTCGGCATCATCTCGCACGGGTGGATGGTGGCCTCGGGGGCTGTCGCCGCTCTCCGCGAAAGGGAGGGCCGCATAAAGGTCATCGTCCGGGGTGCGTCCCCCGGCTGGGCCGACGGGCTGCCGGGCAGAGTCACGGCCGAAGGCGATCGCCAGGTGCTCATCAGCGAGGGCGGGGACGATCAGGAGATCCTCCGCACCGCCGTACAGGCAGGAACGGTCGAGCATTTCGGATGGCAGCGGCCCACGCTCGCGGAGATCTTCAGGGAGGCTGTCGCATGAACGGGCTGTTGCTGGTCGCGCGGCGGGAGATCCGCACGCGCATCAGGACGAAGGGTTTCCTCATCAGCCTCGCGATCAGCGCGTCGCTGGTGGTCGCGGCGGCGTTCGTGCCGAAGTTGTTCTCCGGTCCCGACACTTACACGGTCGGTGTGGTGGGCGCCGTCCCCGCCGCCGTCGGCCAGGTCAAGTTCACGAAATATCCGGATGAGGCGGCCGCACGCAAGGGGGTGACCGAGGGGGACGCCGACGCCGCCCTGATCGACGACCAGAAGGTCCTGGCCGACGGCGAGCTCGACCGGGGACTCGGGCTGATCCTGGAGAGCGCGCATCGCGAGGCTCGGATCAAGGCGGCCGGCCTCGAGATCACGCCGCTGCGCGTGGAGTCCATGGGGACCGGCAAGGGGGTGCGCACCGGCATCGCGACACTGCTGGTGCTGGTGCTGTTCTTCCTGCTCATCTATTCGGCCATGTACGTCGCGATGGGCGTCGTCGAGGAGAAGGGCAACCGGATCGTGGAGATCCTTCTCACCTCGGTACGGCCGTGGGAGCTGCTCGGCGGGAAGATCGTCGGCCTGGGCGCGCTGGGCTTGATCAACCTTGGGGTCGTCATCGGCGCCGGCCTGGGCGCGTCCGCCGCCACCGGGCTCGCCGCCGATCTCCCGCCGGACATGGCCGGCATCGTGATCGGCGCGGTCTTGTGGTTCGTGCTCGGCTACGCCTTCTTCTCCGCGCTCGCCGCCGCGTTCGGCTCGCTGGTCTCCCGCCAGGAGGAGCTCAACACCGTGCTGACGCCGATGACGATGCTGATGACTCTCACCTACCTGGTGGCGTATCTCGCCGCCGTCCAGCCCACGGGCACGGTCGCCCACATCCTGTCGCTGGTGCCGCCGTTCTCCTCAATGGTCATGCCGGTGCGCACGGCGGCGGCCGAGGTGCCGGTCGGAGAGGTCGCCCTGTCGGCGGCCCTCATGGTGGTGGCCGTGGTCGTCATGCTGCTGGCCGGGGCCCGGATCTACGAGAGGGCCGTCCTCCGCACCGGCGCCCGCGTCAAGCTGACAGAAGCCTTGCGGCAAGGCGGCCAAGGGTTACGTCGATGATCTGGACCTTGCCGGGCAGCGATTCGCGGCCGTCCCACCACGTGAGGTCGGCGATCTCGTCGTTCGCAGTGAAGCCGGACTGCGGCGTGGCCTGAGCGGTGTAGATGGCTGCGTATTCCGCGCGGCCTCTGAGAAGGAACTCGGCATACCCGGCGAAGTCCAGGTCGGCCACCTCGTGACCGGTCTCCTCCCGCAACTCGCGCACAGCCGCCTCGCGTGGCGTCTCCCCTGGATCGATCATGCCGCCGGGCAGCTCCCACTGCCCGCGAAACCGGTCGAACACGAGCAGGAGCCGGTCGCCGCACCAGAGAGCGACCAAGGACGCCGGCAGTGGGGCGTCATTGAAGGCGTGGTCGAAACGGACATCCTCCGCGACGCGATGGAAGGCCACCAGCGCGTTGCCCGCCCCGTCAACGGCGAGAGGCTCGCTCATCGGGCGCGTCAGCCGGTGCTGGAGAGGAGCTTGCTGATGGTTTCGGCCGCGAGGCCGGGATCCTCGGCGTCCTCCTGGCCGTCCGGCGACCACAGGAAGAGCCAGCCGTCCTTCGCGGGCGAGGCGAAGACGATCGTCTGCTTGCCGGTCCGGGGGTGCCAGACCCACAGCATGGGATCGTCCCCGCCGAGCAGCTGGCCGACGAGGCCGTGGTCGGGAAGTCGCCCCGCGAGCGCCTCCAGGAGGGTACGGCGCTGCGGACCGTACGCGCTGGTGCTCGTCACATGGCCGCCTTGGGGAGGGGGATCCGGCTTTCATCTAAGGATCGCCGCAGGTCAGTAGGCAAACAACCACTGGGAGGTAATGCCCGGGAATGTAACGGCGGAGTTGGGGTGCCGGGCGATGGCGTGTTCGGTAGGTGATCGAACAGTCGTTCGGCTATATTGAAGGGGTCGCCGCCGGGGTGCGGCAGACTGCGGCGAGCTTCTGAGGCGCGAATGCGGGAAGCTCAGGAAAAATGTCGGTGGCACCCCGTAGCTTTCCGGTGACCGAGCAGACGACGACCCTTCCAGGGGGCACCCAATGGCAATCAACGACCGCGAGAAGGCCCTTGAGACCGCCCTCGCGCAAATCGAGCGGCAGTTCGGCAAGGGCTCCGTCATGCGTCTCGGCGACGACGCGCGTGCCCCGATCGAGGTCATCCCGACCGGCGCGATCGCTCTCGACGTCGCCCTCGGCATCGGCGGCTTCCCCCGCGGCCGGATCGTGGAGGTCTACGGTCCGGAGTCCTCGGGTAAGACGACCGTGGCGCTGCACGCCGTGGCCAACGCGCAGAAGGGCGGCGGGATCGCCGCGTTCATCGACGCCGAGCACGCCCTCGACCCGGAATACGCGAAGAAGCTCGGCGTCGACGTGGACGCGCTGCTCGTCTCCCAGCCGGACACCGGTGAGCAGGCCCTCGAAATCGCCGACATGCTGATCCGCTCCGGCGCGGTGGACATCATCGTCATCGACTCGGTGGCGGCGCTGGTGCCGAAGGCCGAGATCGAGGGCGAGATGGGCGACAGCCACGTCGGCCTCCAGGCCCGCCTCATGTCCCAGGCCCTCCGCAAGGTCGCCGGCGCCCTCAACCAGACCCGGACCACCGCCATCTTCATCAACCAGCTCCGCGAGAAGATCGGCGTGATGTTCGGATCGCCCGAAACCACCACGGGTGGTAAGGCGCTGAAGTTCTACGCGTCGGTGCGGCTGGATGTCCGGAGGATCGAGACGCTCAAGGACGGCACGGAGCCCGTCGGCAACCGGACGCGGGTGAAGGTCGTCAAGAACAAGATGGCCCCGCCCTTCCGGCAGGCCGACTTCGACATCCTGTACGGCATCGGCATCTCGCGCGAGGGCGGCCTCATCGACATGGGGGTCGAGCACGGGTTCGTGCGCAAGGCCGGTGCCTGGTACACCTACGAGGGCGACCAGCTCGGGCAGGGCAAGGAGAACGCCCGCAACTTCCTGAAGAACAACCCCGACATCGCCAACGAGATCGAGAAGAAGATCAAGGAGAAGCTCGGGGTCGGGCCGCGCCTGGATACCCCGGCAGAGGCGGCCGCCGCCGCTCCCGCCGCTCCCGCCGCCCCGGCGGCTCCGGCGTCCGGGCGGGGCGCGAAGGCCGCCGCGCCCAAGCCGGGTGACGTCTGATCACAGCCATGAGGCGCGACGAGAACCCCGGCCCGTCCGACGAGATCGGGCCGGGGGACTGGACCTCCGGCCCCTGGGATCTCCCTGGTGCTTCCCGAGAAGCACGCGCACGGGAATCCTCCGCCGCGCTCGACGACCTCCGCGAGCAGATCCGGCGTCGCGAGGGCACAGGCCCTCACGGCGACCTTCCCGGCGGCGCGAGTGGCGTCGGTGGCACAGGAGGAGTCGGCGGCGAGCGGGCCAGTGTGGGATCCGGCGAGAGATCCGGCCAGCGGGCCGGAGAACGATCCGGTGAGAGGGCATCGCGCGCCAGGGGCCGGCAACGGAGCGGAAGCTCTGGTGGGAGCCGAAGCCGGGGGCGGGGAAAGCGGTCAGGCTGGTCGCCCGACGGGCCGGAGGAGGGCTCCCTCGCGAGCGAGGGGCCGGATGCCGATCCTCAGGCGGTGGCGAGGGCGATCTGCCTCCGGTTGCTGACGATGGCCCCACGGACGCGAGCTCAGTTGGCCGAGGCGCTGCGCAAGCGGGAGGTGCCCGAGGAGGCGGCGGAAGCCGTACTGGAACGGTTCTCCGAGGTCGGGCTCATCGACGACGAGGCGTTCGCCGCGGCGTGGGTGAGCTCCAGGCATCACGGACGGGGGCTCGCGCGCCGGGCCCTCGCCCAGGAGTTGCGGCATCGCGGGGTCGACGAGGAGACCGTCAAGGACGCGGTGGAGCAGCTCGATCCGGATCAGGAGGTCGAGACCGCCCGCACGCTGGTGACCCGGAAACTGGCCGCCACGCGCGGCGTGGAGCCGAAGGCGCGGACCCGCCGGTTGGTCGGGATGCTCGCCCGCAAGGGGTATTCGCCCGGCCTGGCGTTCCGCGTGGTCCGTGAGGCGCTCGAAGCCGAGGGCGTGGAGGCGGAGGACCTACCCGAGGAGTTCGGATGAGCAAGCATGCCAGGCCGAATGTCGCTTGACAGACGGTCTTTGCTTGCTCGTTACCTCTCTGACGCTTAATCTCGACCGCAGTGAGGAGTTACTCCGCGCAGCGCGGATTGCCATAACGGTGAACGACGACGGACGAGATGCCGGGTGCCCGGTTATCGCGACGATATTTGTCCTGGTGACGCCACCGGGCTCTGCCGTGCTGCGCGTGTGACCCTTCGCTTGCGGGAAAGTCGCGAGGCGAGAGGCGTGGGCGCGCATGAATACGATCGTGATCGTTCTGGCGGTTGCGGTGGTGATGCTGGCTCTCGTGGCGATTGCCGCGCTCGTCATCGTCATGCGCCGCACCTCGGGCGTCGTCACGCCGGCCGGGCCGTCTCCGGAGCAGTTGGCCGAGGTCAAGGCCGAGATCATGGAGCAGGCGAGGCAGGAGGCGGAGGAGATCCGCGCCAAGGCCGAGCTGGACGCGGTCAAGAAGTCCGAGTCTCTGGTGGAGAGCGCGGCCGCGATGCGCAAGGAGGTCGAGGAGGAGTCGCGCATCCTCAAGAGCGAGCTCAAGGAGCTCCGTTCCGACCTCGAGCGCCGCGAGAACCGGCTGGCCGAGCGTGAGCAGCGGCTCGACGAGGAGGCCAGGAGGCAGTCCGAGCGGGCCAGGAAGCTGGCCGAGACCGAGACCGAGCTGGCCGACCGCCGCGAGGAGCTCGACCAGGTCGCGGAGCGGCGCAGGGAGATCCTGGAGCGGGTCGCCGGGCTCACCGCCGACCAGGCCAAGGGCGAGCTGGTCAAGGAGATCGAGAACCAGGCCAAGCGCGAGGCCGCGCTGATCGTCCGGGAGATCGAGGGCGAGGCGCGTAAGGAGGGGGAGAAGCGGGCCTGCAAGATCGTGACGCTGGCCGTCCAGCGGGTGGCGACCGAGCAGACCGCCGAATCAGTGGTCAGCGTGCTGCACCTGCCGGGCGATGAGATGAAAGGCCGCATCATCGGCCGGGAGGGCCGCAACATCCGGGCCTTCGAGTCCACGACGGGCGTCAATCTGATCATCGACGATACACCGGAAGCGGTGCTGCTGTCCTGCTTCGACCCCGTGCGGCGGGAGACCGCCCGGCTCACGCTGGAACGGCTCGTCCTCGACGGCCGAATTCACCCACAGCGCATCGAGGAGGCCTACGACCGCAGCAAGGCCGAGGTCCAGGACCTGTGCGTCCGGGCCGGTGAGGACGCCCTGGTCGAGCTGGGCATCACCGAGATGCACCCGGAGCTGATCACGCTGCTCGGCCAGCTCCGCTACCGCACCTCCTACGGGCAGAATGTCCTGAAGCACCTGATCGAGTCGGCGCACATCGCCGGTATCATGGCGTCCGAGCTGCGGCTCGACCGCGATCTGGTGAAGCGGTGCGCCCTGCTGCACGACATCGGCAAGGCGCTCACCCACGAGGTCGAGGGCAGCCACGCGCTGATCGGAGCCGAGATCGCCCGCCGGTACGGCGAGCACGAGGACGTCGTCCACGCGATCGAGGCCCACCACAACGAGGTGGAGGTCCGGACGGTCGAGGCGGTGCTGACCCAGGCCGCCGACGCGATCAGCGGCAGCCGTCCCGGTGCCCGGCGCGAGTCGCTGGAGGCCTACGTGAAGCGCCTGGAGCGGCTGGAGGAGATCGCCCAGTCGTATGAGGGCGTGGACAAGGTGTTCGCCATGCAGGCGGGCCGCGAGATCCGCGTGATGGTGCGGCCCGACAATGTGGACGACATCCAGGCCCAGGTGATCGCGCGAGACGTCGCCAAGCAGGTCGAGGAGGAGCTGACCTACCCCGGCCAGATCCGGATCACCGTGGTCCGGGAGTCCCGCGCCACCGAGTTCGCCCGTTAGAAGACCCGTTAGAAGACCCGTTAGAAGACCCGTTGAGAGACCCGTTGAAGACCTGTTGGAAGATCCGTTAGAAGATCTGCAGGTAGAACGACAGCTCGGCGGCCAGGGCGGCGGTCTTGCTCTCCAGTCGCCGGAACCCGTGGGCCTCGCCCTCGAACGTGAGGTAGGTGCAGGGCACGCCCCGGGCCGTCAGCCGGTCGGCGAAGGTCTCCGACTGCGACGGGGGCACGACGGGATCCGCGAGCCCCTGCATCAGCAGCATCGGGCAGGTCACCTGGTCGGCGCGGGCCAGCGGCTCGCGGGAGCCGTACGCCGACTCAGGGCCGACCAGCCACTCCACGTAGCGCGACTCGAAGTCGTGCGTCCCGGCCACGAGCGGCGCGAGCGCGCTGACCCCCGCGACGGAGACGCCTCCCGCGAAGACTCCGGACGCGCAGCACGCGGCCATGACCGTCCAGCCGCCCGCGCTTCTCCCGCGGATGGCGATGCGCGCGGGGTCGGCCAGTCCCTCGGCCGCGAGCCACTGGGCCGCCGCGACGGCGTCCTCGACATCGGTGACGCCCCACTGGCCGCGAAGGCGCTCCCGGTAGGCCCGGCCGTACCCGCTGGAGCCTCCGTAGTTGACGTCGAGCACGCCGATCCCGCGGCTGGTGAAGAACGCCTTCTCCAGGCTGAGCTCGGTGATGGCGTGGGAGGTCGGCCCGCCGTGCACGAAGACGACGTACGGCGAGGCACCCTCGTCGGCGTGCTCGGGATTGGCCGGCGGGTAGAGGTATGCGTGCACCCGGCGGCCCAGCCCGCCCTCGATGTCGACGGACCGGGGCGTGGGCAGGTAGGCGACGTCGGGCAACTCGGCGACGTCGCGCCGGAGCCCCTCGACCCGGCCCGTCACGGTGTCGACCCGGACGACTGAACGTGGCACGTGGGGGCCGTACGCGATCCCGGCGAGGGTCGTGCCGTCGGTGGCGAGCTCCTGCACCCATCCCTCGTACGGCACGTCGAGGTCGGTGAGGACCCCGGTGCCGGGGTCGAGGATGCCGAGGCGCAGGTCTCCCTGTCCGTGCAGGACCGCGAGCCTCCCGTCGCCGAGCACGACGTACGGCCGGCCGCCGAGCTGCCACAGCGGCCCGCCGAATTCTTCCTCAGCCGGATAGAGCGCCTGGGACGACGTGCCGAAGATCCCGATCTGGTAGAGGTTCCACCAGCCGGACCAGTCGGAGATGAGGTAGAGGTGCCGGTCGTCCCGCCATGACGGGGCCAGCACCGACTCGGAGATGCCGCCCTTGATGGTCCACGACCTGCCGTCGGTGACGCTGGTGATCCGCAGTTCCGTGCCGGTCCACGGCATCCGGGGGTGGTTCCAGCAGATGTAGGCGAGGTGCTCCCCGTCGGGGGAGATCGCCGGGGAGGCGTAGAAGTCGCTGCCGGAGGCCCGCTCGACGATGTCGCCCGACGACAGCGGGATGGAGACGATCGACCGGGTGACCTTGGCGTCCTGGTGGTGGCGCTCCTGGACGCACCACACCTCGGGCCCGTCCGGCCCCTCGTGGACCAGCAGGTCGGCGTAGCGCAGGCCGCAGGGCTGGTCGGGCTCGGGGGTGAGCGGCCGGGGCTCGCCGGATCCGTCGAGGAGGTAGAGCCGCTGGTCGGCGTGGTGGGCGAAGACGATGCCTTTTTCGGGGCCTCTTCCAGGGCCTCTTCCAGGGCCTCTTCCAGGGCCTTGTCCGGAGCCTTGTCCGGAGCCTTCTCCGGGGCCCCGCCCGGGGACGACGGCGTACGACCGCCCGCCGTACTCGTGGACGCGGGTCCGGGCGTCCCAGGGCGCGGGAAGCAGCTCGCGGCGGGTCCCGTCGGCGGCGCGGTGGACCACGGTCCGGCGGCCCGCTTCGGCCGGCCGGTCCTCCTCCCACCACACCTCGTCACCGAGCACCGTGGGGAAGCCCAGGCGCAACCCGGAGCGGGCGACATCGGCGGTCGAGATCGGCGACTCCCATGGGGGCATGACGGCATCCTGCCGGAAACGGGGGCCGCGCGGGCGCGATTATCCCTTTTCCAGGGCCGGGGGAGAGGTGTAACGCGTGGCGAGGACTCCAAGGTAATCGATGACCGCCTGGTTCCAGGTGCCGTCGTCGAACATATGGCGCAGCGCCTCGTCGACCTGGTCGCGGAGCGAGGCCGACCCGGCGGCTATGCCGTACTTCTCGGCGGACAGTGGCTTGCCGCTGAACCGGAAGCGGCCGGGGTACTGCCCCTCCAACCCGGCGAGGACGGGGGCGTCGGCCACGATGGCGTCGGTCCTGCCGTCGGCGAGCAGCGGCGCGCAGGCGGCCGGCACGTTGGCCTCCGCGAGGAAGGCGCTCTTCCACTTCACGCCGAACCTGCCGACGAGCCGCCTGGCGGAGGCATCGGTGGCGCAGACCCGCTTGCGCGCGAGGTCCCTCGTTCCGCGGATCGACAAATCTCCGGCGCGGACGAGGATGTCGGTGCTGGTGACGAGGTAGGGCCCCGCGACGTAGCGAGGGCCGCCGGAGCCGACGACGAGGTCCGCCCCGGCAGTGTCGTCGGTGTAGACGATCTGGTCGTCGCGGTAGCCGAGCCGGCGGGCGACGTCGTGCGCTATCGCTATGTCGAAGCCGGTGAATCCCCCGTCCGGAAGGCGGGTGACCAGCCCGGGATATCCGGCACGCACGCCGACGACCAGGGTGCCGGCGTTCCCGCAGCCCGCGAGGAACGCGGCCCCGATGCTGGTCACCAGGCCGGTCAACACGGCAACGCCACGCCACACCCGCTCAATATCGAGGCGCCGTACGGCGGGCTCCAAGCAGCGACACGGCAAAAGTTCACCTCATGGCGACCTCTCGCACGACCGGCGCGGCGGGGGCCTTGCGGCTGCGCCGGCTCCGCCGTTCGAGCCGGTTGGCCAGATAGCCCAGGGCGAGGTTGATCAGGATGTAGATCGCCGCGATGACGATCACCGACGGGATGAGGTTGCCGAAGTTGGCCGGGACGACCCGGGCTCCCGCGTTGAGCAGGTCGGCGTAGGCGACGACGAACCCGAGCGCGGTGTCCTTGAGCAGCACGACGAGCTGGCCGACGATCGCCGGCATCATCGAGGTCACCGCCTGGGGCAGCAGGATCAGCCGCATGACCTGGTTTTTCCGGAGGCCCGTCGCGTATCCCGCCTCCGACTGGCCGCGCGGGACCGCCCGGATGCCGGCCCGCACGATCTCGGCCAGCACCGACCCGTTGTAGAGCGTCAGGCCGAAGACCACGGCCGTGAACTCGGTGACGACCAGGCCGGCGAGGCTCCCGCCGTACTGCGCGAAGAAGATCAGCATGAGGAGCGGGATCGCGCGGAAGAGCTCGACGACGACGCCCGCCGGCGCCCTGACCCACCGGTGGTCCGACAGCCGGGCGATGCCGAAGACGGCCCCGAATACGAGGGCGAGGACGGCGGCCACCGCGGCGGCGGCGAGGGTGTTCCAGAGGCCGGGGAGGATCAGCTCGGTCCAGGTGTCCGCCTGGAGGAACGGCCTCCAGAGCTTGCCGTCCCACTGGCCCTTCTCCTCGAATTTGGTCCAGACGAGATAGGCCAGCAGGAGCAGGACCACGCAGAAGACCAGCGTGAGGACGCTGTTGCGCAGCCGCGACCGGGGGCCCGGGGCGTCGTAGAGCACGGTTGCCTGTGTCCCGGGCGCCCGGCTCATCGCGTCACCGCCATGCGCCTCGCCAGCCGGCCGAACAGCAGGCCGACGGGGAGGGTCAGCACCACGAAGCCCGCCGCGAACCCGAGGAAGATCGGGATGACGGCGTCTCCGTGGGCGTCGAACAGGTTCTTCATCCGCAGCGCCGCCTCCGCGACGCCGATGGCGGCGGCCACCGTCGTGTTCTTGATCAGGGCGATGAGCAGGCTGCCGAACGGCGCGATGACCGCCCGGAAGGCCTGGGGAAGGATGATCAACCGGAGCGTCTGCGGGAACGTCAGGCCGATCGACCGGGCCGCCTCCGCCTGGCCGAGCGGCACCGTGTTGATGCCGGCCCGCAGGACCTCGCAGACGAAGGCCGCCGTGTAGGCCGACAGCCCGATCGTGGACAGCCAGAAGCTGTTGATGGACAGGTCGTCCGCGGAGAACTGGACGTTCATCACCGTGCCGAGGCCGAGGCCGCAGAAGACGATGATGAGGGTCAGCGGGGTGTTGCGGAGGATGTTGACGTACACCGTGCCCGCCCCCCGCAGCACCGGCAGGGGGCTGACCCGCATGGCCGCCAGCACGGTGCCCCACACCAGCGAGATGACCCCGCTGACCACCGTGAGCTTCACCGTCAGCCAGAACGCCTGGAGGATGACGGGAAGCTCTTCGACGACGGCCTCCACCTCAGTAACGCTCGACGGGCGGTGGAGAGGTGAAGAACTTGCCGAACTCGCCGAGGTTGGCGTCGATGGCCTTGCGCCAGCTTCCGTCCTTGAACATCTTCTCCAGCGCGTTGTTGATCGCGTCCCGGCCGGACTTGTCGTCCTTCTTGATGCCGATGCCGTACTTCTCGGTCGAGAACGGCTTGCCGATCAGCTTGAACTTGCCGGGGAACTGCGTGGCGAACCCGGCGAGGATCGTCGCGTCCGTGGAGATGGCGTCGACCTGCTTGCTCTCCAGCAGCGGCAGGCAGGCCGCGTAGCCCTGCTGCTGCGTCAGGTTCTTGGACTCCCACTCGGCGCCGAACTTCTCGGCCAGCCGCTTCGGTGAGGACGAGCCCTGCGCGCCGCAGACCTTCTTGTCCTTGAGCGACTCGACATCCGTGATGGTGGCGTCGTCCGCGCGGACCAGGATGTCCTGCCCGGTGATGAGGTACGGCCCGGCGAAGGAGATCTTCTTCTTGCGGTCGTCGGTGATCGAGTAGGTGGCGACGACCATGTCGACCTGGCCCTGCTGGATGAACGGCTCGCGGTTGGCCGACTGGGCCTCCTTGAACGTGATGCCGCTCTCGGGGACGCCCAGTTCCTTGGCGACGTACCTGGCGACGTCCACGTCGAGCCCGGCGTAGGTGCCGTCGGGTTTCTTCAGCCCGAGGCCGGGCTGGTCGACCTTGATGCCGATGACGAGCTTCTTGTCGTCCTTGGCCTTGTCGACGATCGAGCTCGCTCCCGACTTGCCGCACGCGGTGAGGCTGGTGGCCAGGGCCGCGAGCGCCAGTAGGCAGGCTCCGAATCGCATCTGCGTCACCTTTCGGGGGATTAGTGCGTGAGGATCTTGGAGAGGAAGTCCCGGGCTCGTTCGGTGCTGGGCCTGGTGAAGAAGTCGGCGGGCGCGCCCTGCTCGACGATCTGGCCGTCGGCCATGAAGACGACCCGGTGGGCGGCCCGGCGGGCGAAGCCCATCTCGTGGGTGACGACCATCATCGTCATGCCGTCGCGGGCGAGGCCGACCATGACGTCGAGCACCTCCTGAACCATCTCGGGGTCGAGGGCCGAGGTCGGCTCGTCGAAGAGGATCATCTTGGGGTCCATCGCCAGCGCGCGGGCGATGGCGGTGCGCTGCTGCTGGCCGCCGGAGAGCTGGGCGGGATACTTGGCGGCCTGGGACGCGATGCCGACCCGTTCGAGCAGCTCCATGCCCCGCTGCTCCGCCTGCTGCCGGGGCACTCCGCGCACCCTGATCGGGCCGAGGGTGACGTTCTCCAGGATCGTCTTGTGGGAGAAGAGGTTGAAGGACTGGAACACCATCCCGACCTCGGACCTGAGGTTCGCGAGCGCCTTGCCCTCCGCCGGGAGTTGCCGGCCGTCGAAGGTGATGGTCCCCGAGTCGATGGTCTCCAGCCGGTTGATCACCCGGCACAGCGTGGACTTGCCACCACCGGAGGGACCGATGACGACGACCACCTCGCCGCGGGCGACACTCAGGTCGATGTCCTTCAGCACATGGAGATCGCCGAAGTGCTTGTTGACGGCCGCGAGGTTGACAAGTGGGGCAGAACCACTGGTCTCGGTCATGGTCAACAACGTAAAGCTGTCAATATCGTCAAGTCACTAACCACACGGTACCGATCGCATCACAGCCCGTTCATACCTGCGTACCGGGACATTTCTCCCGGCCTGCCCCGCCGGCCACCCGGGACTATGTCCCAGGCGTTCAGAGCTCGGCGAGCGCGGCGGGGTCGAGCGTGAGCTTGATCGCGGCTCATTACTCTCGGCATCGGTCCGTTGTCATTGTCGCACGCGTTCGCGGACGCCAGCCTAGCTGGCGATATAGCGCTGGGTCGTATGAATCGAACGGATCGTGATCGGTTGTGCGCGGTACGGGAAGGGGTGGGGGAGCGCCTAACCTTGTATTGCGATGACTGTGACCACTCAGGGCACCGAGGGCGCGACCCGGACGTACGAGGTGCGCACCTACGGCTGCCAGATGAACGTGCACGACTCCGAGCGGCTGTCCGGGCTGCTGGAGGACGCCGGATACGTCCGCGCCCCGGAGGGGGAGACGGCGGACGTCGTCGTGTTCAACACGTGCGCCGTGCGGGAGAACGCCGACAACCGGCTCTACGGCAACCTCGGTCACCTCAGGCCGATCAAGCTCGCCCGCGAGGGCATGCAGATCGCCGTGGGCGGCTGCCTGGCGCAGAAGGACCAGGGCGAGATCGTCCGCAGGGCCCCCTGGGTGGACGTCGTCTTCGGCACGCACAACATCGGGTCGCTCCCGGTGCTGCTGGAGCGGGCGCGCATCGCAGAAGAGGCCCAGGTCGAGATCAAGGAATCCCTGGAGACCTTCCCGTCGACGCTGCCGACCAAGCGCGAGTCGGCGTACGCCGCGTGGGTGGCGATCTCGGTCGGGTGCAACAACACCTGCACGTTCTGCATCGTGCCGTCGCTGCGCGGCAAGGAGAAGGACCGCCGCCCCGGGGACATCCTCAACGAGATCCGGACCCTGGTGGACCAGGGCGTCCTGGAGATCACGCTGCTCGGGCAGAACGTCAACACCTACGGCGTCGAGTTCGGCGACCGGCTCGCCTTCGGCAAGCTGCTGCGGGCCTGCGGCGACGTCCAGGGGCTGGAGCGCGTCCGCTTCACCTCGCCGCACCCCGCCGCCTTCACCGACGACGTCATCGCCGCCATGGCCGAGACGCCGAACGTCATGCACCAGCTCCACATGCCGCTCCAGTCGGGCTCCGACCGGATGCTGAAGGCCATGCGGCGGTCGTACCGTTCCGACCGCTACCTCGGCATCATCGAGCGGGTCCGCGCCGCCATGCCCGACGCCGCCATCTCGACCGACATCATCGTGGGCTTCCCCGGCGAGACCGAGGACGACTTCCAGCAGACCCTCGACGTCGTGCGGCGGTCACGCTTCGCCAACGCCTTCACGTTCCAGTACTCCATCCGTCCCGGCACCCCCGCCGCCACGATGGACGGCCAGGTGCCCAAGGTCGTCGTGCAGGAGCGGTACGAGCGGCTGGTCGCCCTCCAGGAAGAGATCGCCTGGGAGGAGAACAAGAAGCAGACCGGCCGCACCCTCGAGGTCCTGATCGCCGAGGGCGAGGGCCGCAAGGACGACGCCACTCACCGCCTGTCCGGCCGCGCTCCCGACAACCGCCTCGTGCACCTGGCCGCCGTGGACGCCCGCCCCGGGGACATGGTGACCGTCGAGGTGACCTACGCGGCGCCGCACCACCTCGTGGCCGACAAGGTGCTGTCGGTCCGCCGTACGCGTGCCGGCGACGCCTGGGAGTCCCGTCAGGGACGGCCCCGCTCCGGGCAGCCGGTGAACGAGTCGGTGAACACGGTCAGCCTCGGCATGCCGACCATCGGCCGCCCGGCTCCCGCTCCCGAGCCCGCGGCCGCCTGCGCGGCTCCCGCGCCGCTCACGACCTAGCCTCCGGTGAGGCCGTCGAGCACCTGGTAACAGTAGTCCCGGCGCAGGCCGTCGTAGGTCGCGCAGGGATCCGGGAACCGTCCCGGCCGTGGGTGTCCGTCGGGTCGTGGCAGGTCCTGCTTCGGCGCGTCGGGGGGTTGCGCCATCCGTTTCGGCTGTTCCGGCTTGGGCTGCGGCTCCGGATTCGGGCGGGGTCTCGGGATCTTCGATGTCTCGGACGTCTTGGACCTCTTCGGTGGCGCGGCGACGGGCACGTGAGGTTCCGTACGGCCTGCCGGGGGCGGCTTGGGACTGTCCGGCAGCCGGTGCGCGGAGGGCGAGGGCGTCGCGGGCGGCGGGCTTGAGAGGGACGGCGCGGTTGGGGGAGATGGTGGACTTGAGGGGGACGGCTCCGCGCCGAGCGCGCCTCCGGCCATGGCTCCGACGGCTCCCGTGGGGCGGGGAGTCAGTTCAACGGGCCCTGTGTCGGCCGGAAACACGCCTCGCTGGGGTGCCCAGGAGCGTTCGGCTTCACGGGTGGCGTCGTGACGTGTCACGGCGGCCATGGTGATCCCGAGACCGGCGATGGCGATGACGCTGGTGACACCCGCCACGGCGAGACCCGTACGGGCCCGCCGGTGCCGCGGTGAGGGGGAAAAGTCCGACAATGCCGTAATTCTTCCGTGATTGTTCCGCGTCTATTTCGTTATCGCTCTCAGTGTGGATCCCCGCAGCCGCATGACGACCGCGTTTCCCGAAATAAGGTGGTGGGGTGCTGGTCGCCGCCGCTGTATGTCCGCATCCCCCGCTAATCGTGCCGGAACTCGCCGGTGCCGCCTCCTTCGAGCTCGACGATCTCCGTGCGGCATGTGACTCCGCCATCAGGTCGCTCGCCGAGGCCCGGCCCGATCTCCTCGTGGTGGTCGGAGGCGCGGAGAGGTCCGCGCGCCATCCTGCGGACGCCTCCGGCACCATGCGACCGTGGGGTGCGGATGTCCGCGTTGGTGCGGGTGAACCCGTCCTCCCGCTGTCGTTGACCATTGGCCGCTGGCTCGTCGAGCGAACTCTTGCGGGTGTCCTGCCGGACCTTCGGTTCGAGGCGATCGCGGCCGACGCGTCTCCTGGCGATTGCGTGGCGCTCGGCCGGGAGATCGCTCGATCGGCCGACCGGGTCGCGCTGCTCGCCATGGGGGACGGCTCGGCCAGGCTCACCGAGAAATCCCCCGGATACCTGCACCCGCTGGCGGCGCCGTACAACCGGATGCTCGGCGACGCGATGGCGAGCGCCGAGGCCGGCCGGCTCCTGGAGATCGATCCGGCTGTGGCCGAGGAGTTGTGGGTGGGTGGCAGGGCCGCGTTCCAGGTCCTGGCCGGCGCCGCGGAACCCGTCGAGGGCGCCCGCCGGGCGACACGCCGCCTCGGTGGGTCGCTCTACGACGACGCGCCTTACGGTGTCGGCTACTTCGTCGCCCGATGGCTGGTCGAGGAGAGTAAGCCCTAAGTGTTGTCTCATTTAATGAGACAATACTTCTCGATATGTGGTACTCCCTACTAGGCTCGCCTCGTCAGCCAGCCGTAGAAGGGGGCAACATGTCCGGATCGTCTGCCATCTACACGCACGGCCACCACGAGTCGGTGCTCCGCTCGCATGCCTGGCGCACGGCCGCCAACTCGGCCGCGTACCTGCTGCCTCACCTGCGACCGGGCATGTCGCTGCTCGACGTCGGCTGTGGCCCCGGGACCATCACCGCTGATCTCGCCGAACTGGTCGCCCCGGGAGCGGTCACCGGCATCGATCCCGACGGGGGCGTCATCGCGCAGGCCGCCGAGGCGGGAGCCGTACGGGAACTGGCGAACGTCACGTGGGAGGTCGGTGATGTCTACCGCCTGGCGTATCCCGACCGGTCGTTCGACGTCGTCCACGCGCACCAGGTGCTCCAGCATGTCGCCGACCCGGTGGGCGCGCTGACCGCGATGCGCCGCGTGTGCAAGCCCGGTGGGATCGTCGCGGCGCGCGACTCGGACTACGCGGCGTTCACCTGGTATCCCCAGGTGCCCGCCCTGGACGAGTGGCTGGCCCTGTACCGCCAGGTGGCCCGCGCCAACGGCGGCGAACCCGACGCGGGACGCCGCCTGCTGTCGTGGGCCCGGGAGGCCGGATTCAGCGAGGTCACCGCCGGCGGTTCGGTCTGGTGCTTCGCCACCCCCGGCGATCGCGCCTGGTGGAGCGGGCTGTGGGCCAGCCGCGTCACCGACTCGGCCATCGCCGGCCAGGCGCTCGACCACGGGTACGCCACTCGGGCCGACCTGGAGAGGATGGCCGGCGGCTGGCGGCAGTGGGGGGCGGCTAAGGACGGCTGGTTCGCCATCCTGCACGGTGAGATCATCTGCCGAGTCTGAGGCGGCTCCGCCCCACGAGGTCAGGGGAGTCGTTTCGGGACGGGGATCCGCATGAGGTCGCGGGCCACGACGATCTCGCCGCTGTACGCCTTCCCGGCCTCCTCGACGAAGCGGGGCTCGTCAGCGTGGGAATACCGTTCGGAGAAGTGGGTCAGGACGAGCCGGCGGACGCCGCAGGCCGCGGCGACCTGCCCGGCCTGGGCCGCCGTGAGATGGCCGTAGTCGGCGGCCAGCGCGGACTCCTCCGACAGGAACTTCCGGCGGCCCACTGGGCGAGGTCGCCGGAGATCGGTCGCGGACTGATCACATCGGTGTCGGCGAAGGCGGTGGCGTGTCGCAGCCGCTGCCAGTAGGTTTCGCCGCTCGCCGGATACGCCGCTTGGACGGGATGGCTGACCTTGTCGCGGGCGACGCGCTGTACGACTCCCGGCACACCCAGGCAGTGATCGCCATGAAAGTGGGTGACACAGATCCAGGTCAGGTCGTGCGCGCTCACCCCGGCATGGACCATCTGCCGCTGGGTCCCCTCACCCGGATCGAACAGGAAGCCCTCACTGTCCCAGCGCAGCAGGTAACCCAAGTACTTGTCTTAATGCAATATGTCCGCGCCGAGATGTTGGAGCTCCCAACCATGGCGGAGCAGAGCCAGCAATACGCGGCCTGTGCGTCTGACCTGGGCATGTCTCTGCCACGGCCATCGGCCCGAACACGTGATCAGATCGACGGCTTCAGCCTCAGGGATCGGTGGCGAGGACCTTCACTACAGGGTCAAGGGCGCCACGGGCCGCCCGCCCGCTTGGCGGCCTGGCGGGCTTGCGCATGCGGCCCTGGGGGGCCGTACGCGCCCACCGCCGCCCGCGACCGGCGTCCCCGACAAGCGAACTCCAGTGATCGGATACATCGTCACCGGCTTGGCAAATGAGCTAGCCGGATTGCGGCTAGCTTGATGGACAGAACGGCTCGTGGTGGCCTACGGTTCCTCCATGAATGACCGTCGCGACGCCATCTTTGACGAGCCCGACATCCCCGAAGACTTCGACCAAGCCGAAGTCGAAATCGCCACCAGCTACAACGCCACCGCTACGCGCACCGGCAAGCACTGGACGGCCACCGTTCGCAACCTCCCAGAAGGCCACGTCATCCAGGTCCAGGGCGCGACCTGGAGAGAAACCAAGGACAACGTCCTGAACTGCGTGGTAGATCTGCTCCACCCCGCCCCCGGCACCGTCGGCATTCACCTCGCTCCTGCCGACCCGGAAGCGGCAGACGCACTGAATAGCGTCATTGACGCACGCGTCGCACGCTTCTACGCCGAACAGGCCGAGCGCGACGCCGTCCGCAAGGCCGCCCGCACTCTCATCGATCAGGGCTGGACCACTCGCGACATCGGCAGCGCGCTGGGCCTGTCCCACCAGCGAATCTCCCAGATCGTCCCCCGTGCCACCATGTGACATGTAAACGTCCCCGGCCCTTGTCTTGTTGGGACGACCAGGGGACCGGCGCTGTCCGTACCTCCCCCGCCCCCGCTGCCTCATTGTTCGTGGCCCTCGGTCGGTGTCAACGCCGTCTGTTCCGGTTGGGTGTGGTGAACGGTGCACGTCGTAGCGAAGGGACACGCGAAGACGGCATTGACACCTCGGTCGGGCCACTGATGTCGGCAGCTATCGGGGGCGGGGGAGGAGTGGTGCGGGACCGTGGCCCCGACCTCTAACAGGCGCGACGACGCGGGACTCTGTCACCGGGGGGAAGATCCTCGCCACCCGGAAGGGCAAGGATCCAACCGCGTCGCCGCGCCAGCCTCAGACGAACCGGTCAGCCAATCAGCGACCAGCCCGATACGGCGCGCGTCGTGGCGTCATTCGTCGCTGCGTGTGTCCGCTACAGCGTCCACCGGGTCGAACTCGCCGCCCTTCACCGCCTTGACGAAGGTGTCCCAGGTGTGGCGAGTGGTCACCAGGTAGGGGGAGCACTTCACGATCCCGGCGTTGGCCAGGTCGCCGATCGTGATCGTGACCTCGTCGCCTTCTTGCTGCGGAGTGAACACGCCCGCCTTGATCGAGGCCAAGAAGCGGCTCCACCGTGCCATGCTCACCCGGACGAATGCGTTGCCCTCGTCGGCGGGATCACGGACATACACCATCGGCCCACGCGGCTGGTACTCGGCTTCCAGCCCATTGACGACCCCAACACCCAAGAGGTTGCTCGTCCGAGACGCCATCACCTGTGCCCACCGTCCTTCCGTAGAGATCACTTCTGCTCTGTACCGCGCTGACGCGGAACCCCGTCACCGGCCGACATCCCTGCCACCACCGCCGACAGCGGATGAGACCGCCGCACCTCCGCGTATCGCTCAGCGACCCGGCGTCCGGCCGTCTCCACCGCCGTAGACGGGCACGATGTCCAGACCCACCGCCTGGACTGCTGTGAGGTTCGGCCCGTCCACCACCGGTAACGCCACCCGTCCGGCCCCGACTCGCACCACACCACGAGATGGACCCACACCGATACGAGTGCCAAGCCATCGCCCTCATTGACGTCGGCCGTGATTCCCCGGCGTTCCAGTTCGGCCCGTAGCCGCTCGGCCATCACCGCAGCAGGCGAGCGCACCGCCGCCGCCCGGCTCACGGCTTGACCCCGACCGCGCCGAAGAAGGGCACATTCGGGTCCTGCCACGGGTCCGCAACCTCTGGCCGCCAGCGCCGCACGTTCACCAGACCCGGATCAACCAATTCCAGTCCCTCGAAGAACCCTCTGATCTCCGCGACCGATCGGAGCACGGCAGGAGCATTCGCACGCTCGTACCGCTTGGCCGCGCCCTGCAATTCCGGAGTCTGTTCCGCGTGCGAGACGACCAGGTAAGAGCCGGGGGCCATCGCGTCCACCAGCGTCCGGACCGCCGCATATGGCTCCTGATCGTCGGGGATGAAGTGGAGCACCGCCACCAGCAGCACCGCCACGGGCTTCGACGAGTCCAGCAGGGCGTGCATGTCCGGATGGGTCAGGATGTCGCTCGGCTTACGCACATCCCCGGCTATCGCACGCGTCTGGGCATCCGTGGCCAGCAGCGCCCGAGCATGGATCAACACGACGGGATCGTTGTCCACGTAGACCACGCGGGACGCCGGATTGACCCGCTGCGCCACCTCATGAACGTTGTCCCGAGTCGGCAGTCCCGCGCCGATATCGAGGAACTGGCCGATCCCCGCCTCACCGGCAAGGAACCGCACCGCACGCCCCAGGAACGCGCGATTCGCCAGCGCGATATCTCTGGCCTGCGGAGCATGGCGGATCACCTCTTCCGCGCACGCCCGATCCGCCGCGTAATGGTCCTTACCGCCGAGGTAATAGTCGTACATCCGGGCGACATTCGGACGGGTCGAGTCGAAATCGTTCGTGATCGCGCCGATCACCGCCGCCTCCTTTGTCGTTGACCTGGCGGCTTTTGCCCCGTCACCATGGTCAGCGTCCGTGTGCGAACAGTCACCGTTGCGTCGTCGCCGCAACGGGCGTTGCCGCAACAGGAAGGACGTATCCCAAGTTGGTAACCGGTCAGGACCTACGGGCGGCACGTCTAAGTCAGGGTGTCAGCCTTGACGGGCTGGCGAAGAGCACCGGCATGTCAAAGGGTCATCTGAGTCGCGTGGAGCGCGGGCACCGCGAAGTAACCCCGGCGATAGTCCGCAGTTACCAGCAGGCCCTAGGAATTGTCGTTGCGGCAACCCATCCTGTTGCGGCAACGAATACGGAAGGGCGCTTACCCTCCAATATGGAGGATATGAAGCGCAGGAACCTTCTTGGGATCATCGCAGCGGCGTCCGTTGGGTCTGCCGCGATGGAGCCGCTTGCCCGACTTCTCGACGGGTTTGAAGGCAGAGGCCTGTCTCGCGTGGGTCTCGCCGAGGTCCAGGCCGTGGAAGCCGCTGCCGACCTCTACACGCGCATGGACCTTGCCCATGGGGGAGGCATGGCAGCCGCGATGGCGCGCGGTTCGCTCGAATGGGCTATCGAGTTGCTGGACAAGCCGATGAGTCAGCCGATCCGTGAGCGGTTGTCGTCCGCGATCGGCTTGCTGGCCGACCGATTCGGATGGGCGATCTACGACGCAGGTGACATATCCACGGCGACGCGAGTTCTGACTCTTGCGCTGGACAACTCGGCCCATGGTGGTGACCGCGATCTCCGCGCGCACGTCATGCTGGACCTCTCCACCGTCACCACCGACAGCGGTCGTCCGGCCGAGGGAGTCGAAATCCTTCGTATGGCCCTCGGGGACGAGCGGATCAGTTCGGCCGAACGCGCGAACCTGCACGCCGTCGCCGCGCGTCACTGCGCCGCAGCCCATGACCGGCAGGCAGGGCTACGGCATGTCGATCTGGCCGAGGAGGCGCTGAGCAAGCCTCAGCAAGCCGCAGCGCCCGAGTGGGCACAGCGCATCACGGTCTCACCAGGCCACCACGACAGCGCCCTCGGGTTGGCACTCTTTGCCCTCGATGAGGACACCCGCGCGTACGAACGCCTGTCGTCAGCGTTGTCCAGACTCGACACCGGCCGCACCCGAACGGGGCTGCGTTGTCGTACGCGCCTGGCCGTCCTGAACATGCGGGCAGGCGACCTGGAGAACAGCGAACGCGAGGCACGCCGCGCGGTGAAGGACGCTATCGGCGTCCGGTCTCGTCGGGTATCGAGCGACCTCACAATGATGATCGAGAGCGCCCGCAGTCACGGCATGGGCCAACTGGCTGACGAGTTGGCCCGCTCGTTGGCGGAATCGGCAGCCTGAACGAGTTGCCTGCCGTGCCTCCGGGGCCCCGCCGGCCGAACTCGCTTTGCTCGCCCTTCGGGTGCTTCGCATTCCGCCGGCAGGGACGAGCAGCCTTGGCGATCACCCCGGAGCCGGAGCGCCCCCGCCGGAGGCATTCCCCCGGAAGCTGCCTGCGGATACTTATGCCATGGCATCCTCGAAGATTCCGCGTACCGTCAAGGCGGTCAACACGACCCAGCTCATTCGCCTCGATGAAGAGGCGATGGTGCGTGGGCTTAACCGTCAACACGGAGCCGGATGGTTGGCCGAGCACGCTGATCCAGAGGCGACTCACTACTTGTGGCCAGCGCTGGTTCATCGCTTGGACCACCGGCCGGAGTACTCGCCGCATTGGCGCTGCATGTTGTTGCTGACTCTGCGAGACGGTCAGCAAGTTTTCTCACTGCTGGATGTCCTGCCGGCATCTTTCACTGCGCTTCCGGAGAACTTGGACCGTGCGACGAAGACACGGATCGCCCAAAGGCTGCAGACGCCAATGCAGACAGTGGCCGAGTGGTCTCAGCGGCACGGCTGAGACGTTGCCCCGATGGCCTGCGCCATGAGTGACTCTTCTACATGCCCTTGCGCGCCACTCGCGTACGTATGCTCCGGCAGTCAGGCAGGTTCCTGCCGTTCCCGCTCGCGAGCGATCTGGCGCGCGGTCGCGATGCGTTGCCGGATCATCTCGGCCCAGAAGTGTTCGCCGTTCCGGTACCCGCTTCCGGCGTACCGCCATTCCCCGACCGTAAGCGTCTCCCGCTCGCCAGGATCAGGGAGGCCGCGCCGCTGCCGAGACTGCTCGGCCTGGTGATCCGCCCGAACCTGGCGCAGTGCGCCGAGCGTGGTGGAGTAGTGGCGGCTCTTGGTCGAGAAGTGTCCCCGGTAGCCGAGCATGTGCGCCCAGTGCCGCAGTGGGACAAGCCGGTATTCGGGACGGTCGGCCAGGGCGAAACAGGTGTAGATCATGCGTCGGGCGTGTTCTGTCACGTCGAGGCGTACGACGTCGGCGACCTCCCGTATGGGACGGTCCACCGTCCCGGCTGACTCGGCACCTTTGGTCGCGTACTTGGCGATGCACGACGCGACCCGCTGATCTGCGATCCCTTCCAGCGAGGTGGCGACATAGATGGGTTCGACGTCCAGTTGCGTTCCCCACCGGCCGACGAAGGACGGGCGATCCTTCGGAACAGGCACGGCCACCCCCGCCGCCGCCTCTTGAATGGCTTCCCGGAGGACGGGGACGGTCGCCCAGTCGGGCGGAGCGTCCGAAGGACCGTCAGGGCCGTCGAGGCGAATCACGGCATGGAAGTGGACCAGGCCCCGCGCTTGGTACTCGGCGACCTTGGCGTAGGACAGGCGTAGCCGCCGCCGTAGCTCAGCGCGTGAGATACCGAGATGACGGGCGAAGACGGCGGGGAGGGCTTGAGTGAAGCGTCGCCACAGCTCTCCCGCGTGAGCGTTCCACAGGACCGCGCAACGCGCGCCAACCTACCGCCCGCCCCGCGGGGTGCGGTCGCTCACGTCAAGCCACCCCTCCGGCTTCCTGTGGAAACCTCCTGCTCCAGGGCGGCTACGGCCACTCGTCCCACATGTGCCCGGATCAGCCAAGCACTTCCGGCAGAAGTGCGAACGTCGGCACATGCCGAGGTCGGATCAACGTGAAGTCACGTCGGTCGAGCGTCGCGATCTGGGCCACGTTCAGTCGTTCCGCGATTGCGACCACGGACACATCAGCGGGGTCGAGTCGAGCATCTCGGTACAGGCGGACAAGTTCTGCCATTCGCCGCACATCGGCCGGCAGTAGGTCCACAAGTTCGAACTCCTCGATCGCGAGATCAAGGAACTGCGCATGCACGCGAGGCCCCATGTGCCTGTTAATGGTCCAACCAGCCTCGATCAAGATGCTCGAAGGCAGAAGGAGCGGTCCCTCCAACTGCTCAAGGAGCCGCACACATGAGGCATGGTGCTTGTCATCCCGATCGACAACAGCGATCAAAGGTCCTGTGTCCAGGAGCGTGGCAGTCACGTCGACCGATCGAACCGCTCCGCCAGCAGATCTTCGACCCGCTCCGATAGATCCCCTTCACCGGAGGCGCCGATCCCCGCGATCGACAACCTCCGACGACGAACCGGCTCAGACGGCTCTTCCTCAGCCGCCTCAGCCAAGTCCGGGTCTGTCTTCACCAAACGCAGGAGGCGACGCGCCTGGTCCGGTGACAGCCGGTCCACCAGGTGATGAAGCTCCTCATACGCATGCCCGGCGCTCATGGCAATGAGTCTACGCAGGCGATTCTGCTGGCGTCAGTGAGTCGCCCCCTGGCGGCCGACTTGTCGTTGTCCTCTTGCACCACCGTCCAGCCGTGTCGCCGCGCGGTTTCCCCGTTTTGACCTTGTGCTGACCTCGCACGCCGTGTTCGTCGCCCTTGATATCAGCGGAGATGCGCGCGTAGGAGACGAGGGGGACGAGATCGCTCATGGGGGGTCTCTTTGCCGGTCGCCCGGCCCCCTGGCGGTAGCCCTCACACAAAGGGCACGCTCGCCTTCCGGCGGTGGCCGCCGTCGCCGCTGGGGTGACAACGGGGGCGACAACGGGGGCGACAATGGGGGAATGGTGGAAACCGTCGCTTTCGGGAGCGTGCCGACGAAGCTGGGGGACGTGCTGGCGGCCGTCACGGAGGAGGGGGTCGCGGCCACGGCCTTTCAGGACGACCCGGCCGTCCGGGCGCGCATCGCTTCCCGTCTCGGGCTGGCCGTCGCCGACGATCCGGCCCGTACGGCCGCCGCCCGCGCGGAGCTGGAGGCGTACTTCGACGGGGGCCTCAAGGAGTTCGGCGTCGCGGTGGACTGGCGGCTCATGTCGCCCATTCAGCGGCAGGTCCTCGGCACGCTATTCACGACCGTGCCGTACGGACAAGTCATGACTTATGGGGAACTGGCGGCCAGGAGCGGGACCGGCGTTCCGGCGCGGGGCATCGGGTCGATCATGGGGAGCAACCCGATCCCGATCATCGTGCCGTGTCACCGGGTCGTCGCGGGCAACGGCCTAGGCGGATTCAGCGGCGGCGACGGCGTGGAGTCCAAGCGCTGGCTGCTGACGCTCGAAGGGCATCTTCCCCCCACGCTGGACTGGGACATCTGAACTTCCGGGACACTTGACGGTGTGGGGCAGCTACCAGTGATCGCCGTCGTGGGTGCCACGGCGGCCGGAAAGTCCGACCTGGCCGTCGATCTGGCGCTGCGGCTCGGCGGCGAGGTCGTCAACACCGATTCCATGCAGCTCTATCGGGGGATGGACATCGGCACTGCCAAGCTGTCCCTCGACGAGCGACGCGGCGTGCCGCATCACCTGCTCGACATCTGGCCGGTCACCCGGACGGCCAGCGTCGCCGAATACCAGCGCCTGGCCCGGCCGCTGATCGAGAATCTCCAGGCTCGTGACCGGGTGCCGATCCTCACTGGCGGATCCGGCCTTTACGTGCGGGCGGCCCTCGACGATCTGGAGTTTCCCGGCACGGACCCCGGCATCCGGGAGCGGCTGGAGAAGGAGCTGGCCGAGACCGGCCCGGCTCCGCTCTACGAACGGCTCCTGATCCGTGACCCGGTGGCCGCCGAGAAGATCCTGCCGAGCAACGGCCGCAGGATCGTCCGCGCCTTGGAGGTCATCGAGCTGTCGGGGCGGCCGTTCTCCGCGACCATGCCGTCGTACGACGCGGTGTACGACAGCGTGCAGATCGGCGTCGAGGTGCCGAGGCCGGTCCTCGACGAGCGGATCGAGCTGCGGGTCCACCGAATGTGGGAGGCGGGGCTGGTCGACGAGGTCCGCGCGCTGGCCGCGGAGGGGCTGGCCGAGGGCAGGACGGCGAGCCGGGCGCTCGGGTACGCCCAGGTCCTCCGCTTCCTCGACGGCGAGTGGACCGAGGAGCAGGCGCGAGAGGAGACCGTGCGGGCGACCCGCCGGTTCGCCCGGCGCCAGGAGTCGTGGTTCCGCCGAGATCCCCGCGTGGTGTGGCTGCCGTTCGACGCCCCCGACCTGCCCGAACGGGCCCTGGTCGTGGTGACCGCCGAGAGGCCGCGGTGACCGGCGAAAAGCGGTGAGCGCCTAGAATGCGGTGACATGCGGTTCGTTAAGGGGCACGGCACCGAGAACGACTTTGTCATCCTGCCGGACGCCGACGCCCGGCTGGATCTGACGCCCGCCACCGTCGCGGCGCTGTGCGATCGGCGCGCGGGCATCGGCGGCGACGGCGTCCTGCGGGTCGTCCGGGCCAAGCTGTGCCCCGAGGTGGCCGATCAGACCTCCGAGGCCGAGTGGTTCATGGACTACCGCAACGCTGACGGCAGCGTCGCGGAGATGTGCGGCAACGGCGTGCGGGTGTTCGCCCGCTACCTCGTCGACTCCGGGCTGGCCGCGCCCGGCGAGTTCGGCGTCGCGACCCGCGGCGGGGTCAAGCGCGTACGGCTCGGCCCCACCGGCGACGTCACCGTGGACATGGGCAGGCCGCGCGTCCTGGGCGAGAGCTGTACGACCGTCAACGGACGGGAATATCACGGCCTCAACGTCAACATGGGCAACCCCCACCTGGCCTGTGTCATCGCGGACCCGGTCGCCGGGCTGGACCTGAGCCGGGAGCCGGAGTTCGACCGGGCGGTCTACCCCCGGGGCGTGAACATCGAGCTGATCAACCCCGTCGCCGACCGCGCCGTCTCCATGCGCGTCCACGAGCGCGGCTCCGGCGAGACGCGGTCGTGCGGCACGGGAGCCGTCGCCACCGCCGTCGCCGCGGCGCACGCGATCGGGGAGTCCACCGGGACGTGGAGCGTCCGCGTGCTGGGCGGCACCGTGACCGTCACGCTCGACCAGGACACCAGCTACCTGTCCGGCCCCGCCGTACTCGTGGCCTCCGGAGAGTATCCGCCCATGATTTAGGCAGGCCGTCGTCCAGGGCCCGGCGCTGTTTGGGACATGGTCGCTGAACTGGCAGACTTGCTGCCCATGGACGTGGACATCTGGGCCTGGGTCGCCGGCACCCAGCGGGAACTGCACGAAGCCGGCAACGCCGGCCTGGCGATGGCGCTGGGCGACGTGCCCGCGCAGGCGCTGGAAGGCCGGTACGCGCAGCTTGACGTCGTGGCACCCGCCGTGGCCCAGCACGCGGAGACGCTCGGCCAGCCCTGGCTGGAGCTGTTCGCGCGCTACTGGCACGTGCTCGGCCGCGTCGGCGACCGGGCCAACGGCGCCGTCGCGCTCGAGGACGCCGCCGCGCTGGTGGAGTTCGCCGCCCGTGACGACGTCCGCGACTGCCCCTCCGCGCCCGCCGCGGTGGAGGCGCTGGCCATCACCCAGGCGAACACCGACGGCCCCGGCTACGCGGAGGCCAGGCTGGCCGCCCTGGGCGCCGCCCTCGACGGCGTCGGGCCCGAGTCGCTCGCGTTCTCCGGGCTGGTCACGCAGTACGTCGCCGCCCTCATCGACGCCGGCCAGGCCGGCGAGGCCGTAGGTTACGCCGAGGCCGCGGTCGAACGGCTGAGCGGGGCCGGCCGGGAGGCGAGCTGGGAGCTGGGGGCGACCGCCGCCCGCGCGCTGCTCGCCGTGGGCCGCGCGGACGACGCCCTGACCGCGCTGGAGGCGGCGACCGGTTTCAAGCCGGACGACCCGGTCGCGAAGGGCCGCCGCGAGGGGCTGCTCAAGTCGCTCATCCTGGCCACCCTCGGCCGCACGGAGGAGGCCGTGGACGCGCTGCCCGACCTCGACGTGGTCGGCGACCACCCCCGCGACTGGGTGGAGTGGGGCCGCGCCGTCGCCCTTCTGGCCGGGAGCGGCTCCATCGCCAACACCTGGCAGCTCGGTCGCATCCTGCGCCAGTGGATCACCTATTTCCAGACGATGGGCGGCCACCGCGCCCGGTTCGAGCTGGCGCTGACGGCGGGCCGCCTCGCCATCGCCCGGCAGGGCCTGTGGCAGGCCCGGCTGCTCGCCGACGAGGCGGAAGCCGTTCTGGCCGACCTCGAGAACACCGACGGTCTTCCCGAGCGGATCGCCGAGCTGCGCGCCGCCGTGGACCGGGCTCCCGAGCTGCCGCCGCCCGGCCCCCAGGATGAGCTGGTCGCCTACTTCGAGGCCGCCGACGGCCGCACCGCCGACCCCGAGCGCTGGGTCGGCTGGCTGTGGCCGCTGTCCGGCACGGACCTGGAGGCCACCCGCCGCCACACCACCACGCTGGGCTTCCTCGGCTACTCCGCCGCGGGGGCCGACATCTACTGGGCCATGGTGGACGGCGACCCGGCCGCCGCGGACCCGGAGGACATCGCCTACCTGACGGGCCTGCTGATCGAGGCCGGGCAGGACGAGCGGGTGGAGCGGCTCGCGGAACGCCTGCCGGAGAGCCAGTCCCACCTCGCCCTCGCCCGCCTCTACCGGGCCCGCGAGCGCTGGGAGGAGACCGCGGCCGAGGCGGAGCTGGCCGTCGCGGCGGGCGCCCTGGTGGAGGGCAGCCGTCTGTGGTCCGGCGCGGTCCAGCAGCTCGGCGACAACGCCAAGGCCGCCGACATCCTGCGTCCCCTGCTCGAGCTGGAGGACCGCGAGGAGGAGGACGTCTGGCGGTTGATCGTCCTGGCGACCGCCGCCGAGGACTGGGCGACCGTCCGGGCCGCCGCCGCGACGCTCGGCATGCCGCTCCAGTCGGAGGAGGGGCCCATCGAGGAAGAGTGGCACCTCATCCGCGCCATCCTCCCGGCTCCGGACGGCAGCCAGCGCGAGGTGCTGGCCGTACGGACCGGTCCGGCGACCGCCCGCCTCGCCATCCCGCAGCCGCGCGGCATGGAGTACAACGCCGGCGACGTGATCGTGGTGGACCCCCGGCCGCTGGAGCCGATCCCCGAGGACCCGCAGGAGCGCGAGAGCTTCGTCATCCCGTTCGCCGGGGTGTCGATGCTGTGGCCCGGCGGCTACACGAGCTGGTTCTTCGACGGGGCCGCCCCGTCGGAGGACGAGTGGGCCGAGTTCAACGAGCTGCTCGCCGAGCGGGGCTGGCCGATGTGGGTCTACAGCGACGAGGGTTACCACGTCACCCATCCGGCCACCGGGGAGCGGCTGCCGGGCGTGTTCGGCTGGATCGCCGTGCCGCCGACCGTGACCCCCTCCGAGCTCGACGCCGTGCTCGACGACGCCACGGAGCAGTGGGTCCACCCGCTGTCCTGGCTCGACCTGGCCCGCGAGGTCGGGGTCGAGACGGAGCGGCACGAGCGGATCGTCAAGGAGTACGGCCTCTGATCCACCGCCCGGACGGAGCGGTCTAGAATCACGTTCGGCTTAGGAGGTCGGCGTGGTGCTGGAGCGGTTCAGGTTGGATGGCAAGGTGGCCATCGTCACGGGGGCGTCGTCGGGGCTCGGCGTCGCCTTCGCCCGAGGGCTCGCCGAGGCGGGCGCCGACATCGCGATCGGCGCCCGTCGCAAGGAAAGGCTGGAGGAGACCCGGCGGCTGGTCGAGGAGACCGGGCGCCGTTGCCTCGCCGTCGCGACGGACGTCACCGTCCCCGAGGAGTGCCAGGCTCTCGTCGACGCGACCGTCGCCGAGTTCAGCCAGGTCGACATCCTGATCAACAACGCCGGGGTCGGCACCGCCGTCCCGGCTCTGCGGGAGACGCCCGAGCAGTTCCGCCAGGTGGTCGACATCAACCTGCACGGGACCTACTGGATGGCGCAGGCGTGCGCGCGCGTCATGCGGCCGGGGTCCTCGATCGTCAACGTCGGGAGCGTGCTCGGGGAGACGACCGCCGGCCTGCCGCAGGCGGCGTACAGCGCGTCCAAGGCCGCCGTCACCGGGCTCACCCGCGACCTCGCCCAGCAGTGGACCCCGCGCCGGGGCATCCGGGTCAACTGCCTGGAGCCCGGGTTCTTCGACTCCGAGATGACGGAGCAGTACCCCGACGGCTACCTCGACCGGATGGGCGAGCAGCGCGTCCTGATGAGGCGGCCGGGAGATCCCGCCGAACTGGTCGCCGCCGCCGTCTTCCTCGCCTCGGACGCGGGCTCGTACGTCACCGGAGTGGTTCTTCCGGTCGACGGGGGCATTCTGGTCACCTAAAGATCACGACGTGGCACTCGGGCTCCCCAAGTGATCTGGCGCCCTGGTCGTGGCCCGCACGCATCGCGAGCAGATGGGCACTCTCCGTAGCCGATACGTGGAATACTCGGCCGGTGGGAGGTCACATGATGAGGTTCCGTCTCCTCGCCGGGGTGCTCACCGCCGCGCTGACCTTGACCGCCTGTGGCGGAGGGGGTGCGGCCGAGCCGGACGCGGTCCCCGCCGGGACGGTACGGCTCGCCCTCAACCGGTGGGTCGGGTACGAGGCAAGCGCCGCCGTGGTGGCCTACCTCCTCAAGCACGAGCTCGGCTACACCGTCGAGCTGGTGAAGAGCGACGAGGCCGACGCCTGGAAGGGCTTCGAGACCGGGACCGTCGACGTGGTGATCGAGAACTGGGCGCACCCCGAGCTCAAGAAGGAGTACATCGAGCAGAAGAACGTCGCCGTCACCGCAGGGGAGACCGGCAACAAGGGTGTCATCGGGTGGTACGTCCCCGAGTGGATGGCGCAGAAGTATCCCGACATCACGGACTATCGGAACCTGGCGAAGTACCGCGGCCTGTTCAGGACCGACAAGAGCGGTGACCTGGGGCAGTTCCTGGCGGGCGACCCGTCGTTCGTGACCAACGACGAGGCGCTGATCAAGAACCTCGGCCTGCCGTACAAGGTGGTCTACGCGGGCAGCGAGGACGCGCTGATCGCCGAGGCGCGGAAGGCCGGCGAGGAGCGCACGCCGCTGCTCATGTACTTCTACGAGCCCCAGTGGCTGTTCAGCCGGCTCAAGCTCGTCAAGGTCAACCTCCCGCCGTACGCCATCGGGTGTGACACCGACCCGAAGAAGATCGCCTGCGACTACCCGCCCTACCTGCTGGACAAGATCGTCAGCCGGAGGTTCGCGAGCACCGGCGGCAAGGCGTACGAGCTGGTGAAGAACTTCAAATGGACGAACGACGACCAGAACGCCGTGGCGTACGACATCGCCGTGAACAAGCTGTCCGCTGAGGCGGCGGCGCGGAAGTGGGCCGAGGCCAACAAGATCGTCTGGCAGGCCTGGATCCCGACCTAGAAGATCCCGCTTCCCCCGTATTGCGCATTTGTTGCCATCCCTTGGGAATTGCTATACCTAGTAGCGATACCTAAGGAGTGGCATTTGGGCGGCGGGCGTGGATCGCGGCTGTTCGTCGGCGTCTCGGTGGCGGTGGCCGTATTAGCCGGATGTGGTCCGGCGGGGGACCTCTCCATCGACAAGCCGGGACGGATTGGAAGCGACAAGGGCGACGGCAAGGGCGGCGACGGCACCAGCCGGGGCGCCAACCCGCTGGACAATCCGGAGGGGACCAAGCCGGGGCTGGCGCCGATCAAGTCGGACAAGGACCGGGCCGCGGCCCGGAAGCTGATCGACAAGGTGCCGACGAAGGGCCGCGGCCCGAAGACCGGCTACGACCGCGACGAGTTCGGCTACGCCTGGGCGGACAACGCAGACGGCATCCCGTGGGCCCACAACGGCTGCGACACCCGCAACGACCTGCTCAAACGGGACGGCGTGGAGGTCAAGTTCCGGAGCGGATCCGACTGCGTCGTGACGTCCATGACGCTGTACGACCCGTACACCGGCAAGACGATCGAGTGGAGCAAACAGGACGCGGCCGAGGTCCAGATCGACCACGTGATGCCGCTGTCCTACGACTGGCAGATGGGCGCGTCCCGCTGGAGCGACGGCAAGCGCAAGCAGATCGCCAACGACCCGCTGAACCTGCTGCCGGTGGACGGCTCGACCAACTCCTCCAAGGGCGACTCCGGCCCCGCGTCGTGGCTGCCGCCGGTCAAGGGCATCCGCTGCTCGTACGCCGTCCGGTTCGCCCAGGTCGCCCTCAAGTACGACCTTCCGGTGACCACGGCCGACAAGGCGGCGATGCTGGAGCAGTGCTGAGCCGGTAGCGGAGCTCGGGCCGTCCGACGCCGCCACCCCTTGCCGCTGATCATGCACATGTTCCCGCACGCGCCGTCCTGCCTGGCCCTTTGCGCGGCGTGATCATGCACGCATTCCCGTACGCGCCGCGCTACCTGGCGCTTTGTGCGTCGTGATCATGCATGACGAGGGTGCGCCCGACGGCCGGACACCGCAGATCACTGACATTGTCGGCCCTGATCAGACCGTGTACGGCGGAATCCATGCATGATCACAATCCGGGGAATCCCATGTCCCCGAGCTTCCCGGGAAACCGTGCATGATCACGGCGACGGTTACCTGACCGGCCCTAGCCTCGCGGTCAGGCGCAGCCGGCGGCGGGGTCGTCGACCTTGGGAGCTGTGTCGTCGACGGACACCTCCAGCTGGGCCGTCGACGCGACCAGGCTGCCGACGGGCGACTTCGCCTCCTTCTCGTCGACCACGACGCCGCGCTCCCCGAGCAGCTCGTAGGTCTTCGGGTCGAAGATGATGTCCTCCCGGACGCCGTTGGACACGCGCCCGACGCCGATGCCCCTGCGACCGGCGGCGTCCTCGGCGTCCTCGCTCACCGTGACCCCCGGGATCGTCCCGGCCGCCTTGAAGAGCGCGGCGCGCTGGGCGGCCGGCATGTAGGTCTCCCTCAGCAGGTCGCCCACGGCCGTCCATGCGGCGTCGTCGGGGGACGCGCTGCCTTTCTTGGAGTAGAGGTAGGCGCGCATGCCGTCCGGACCCGTGGGGAGCTTCTTCAGCTCGATGTACGCCGTGTCCGGCACAGTGGGGCAGGCGGGCAGCTTGTCCCACTCGACGCCCTGCTCCGCGTAGGCCGCCTTCGGGATCGGCCAGCCCGGGTAGGCCTTCGGGTCCAGAAACTCCCGCTTGAGCGCGCCGTCCCTCGTCCCGTCGGCCGAGAGCCAGATCGTGCGCTTCGATCGGTAGAGGTAGCGGGTCTCCTTGTCCGTCTCGCCGGTCTTGACGTCAGCCATGCCGCCCCCGAACGCCCCGTACATCGTCTGCGAGGTCACCTTGATGAACTGGTCGTCGCGCGGGCTGAGGTCGGTCACGGCCCGCGCGGCCTTGCCGAGCACCTCGACCGCGGACATCTTCGAGATCTTCGGTAGCGCCACGACGGCCGAGCCTGAGCCGCCCGTGCCATGGCTGCCTGTGGCCTGCGAGCCGATGCCCTGCGTGCCGGTGTGCGGCGCCGGGGCGAGCACACCGACCGCGACGACGCCCGCCGCCGCGGCCGTGGCCACGCCCGCGAAGGCGATGCCGTACGGCTTCCGCCGCCGCGCCGGGGCCGAGGCCCCGGTCAGCCCGCGCCGGGCGGCCATCTTGGCCGTGACAGAGTAGGGCGCGGCCTCCGGCCGGGCCTGGCTGATCATGTCGATTTCGTCGTTCACGGGGCGGTCTCCTCGGGGAGATGGCGGCGGAGTTTCGCGCGAATGCGGTGCAGCCGGGAGCGCACCGTCCCGACGGGGATCTTCAGGGCTTCGGCGGCCTGCTCATAGGTGAGATCGGCCCAGGCGACCAGCAGCAGCAGGTCGCGCTCGGACGCCGACAGCCGCGCGAGCGCGGCCGCCAGCGCCGGACGCAGGGCGGCCGCGCTGGCCCGCTCGGCGTTGCGCTCCTCCTCGTGGAGGTCGCCGTCGTGCGGGGCCCGGGCCAGCGCCTTCAGCCTGCGGACCTCCGACCTGCGGTGGCCGGAGATCAGGTTGCCGGCGATGCCGTACAGCCACGGCCGGGCGTCGGGCCGGCTCAGGTCGTACCGGTGCCGCTTGCGGAACGCGACGAGGAACGTCTCGGCGGTCACGTCGTCCGCATGCCCCTGGTCATAGGAGGAGCCGGGGCCGAGCCGGCGGCTCGCGTAGGCGTGGATCTCGTCGGCATGCCGGTCGAAGACCCCGGCGAACTGGTCCGGGTCGGTCAGCGACGCGCGGATCAAACCCGCGTCGCTGGGCTCGGCCGCTCTGGCCGCCGGATGGCCGGAGGCCGGATCGCCGGGTTCCACGTCCCCGCCCTGACCCGCCAGGGCTCGCGGAACGACGAGCCGATCCCAGGGCTGCGTGTCCTGTTCGGTGGCCGACGTCCTCACCACCCGTCATGTCCGTTCATAGGGGGAATCCTCTCTTCGTCTCACCCCTACTCCGCCGGACAGGCTCAGGCGGTTCCCACCCGCAGGACGAATCCCCCTAAGGGCCCGTCAGCTGCGGGCGCCGCGGACCTGCAAGGAGGCGAGCAGCGTCGTGCTGGCCTCGGTTATCGCCTCCACGGCGCGCTCGAACGCCTCCGCGTTGTGCGAGGCCGGGGCGCGGAAACCGGAGATCTTCCGGACGTACTGCAGGGCCGCCGCGTGGATGTCCTCCTCCGTGACCTCGTCGGTGAAGGGGGGCCGCAACGTCTTGATGCTTCGACACATACGGCCATCTTCCCCGGCGAGGCCCCCTCCGCGGAACTCAGGAGCCGAAGATCGCAGCACCGAAGTCGTCGGCCACCTTCCGCAGCGCCCCCGCCAGCTCGTCGCGGTCGATCGCGTCGATGCGCTCGGCGGGGCCGGACACCGACATCGCGGCGAAGGCGCGCCCGCCGTCCAGGACCGGCACGGCCATGCAGTGCACGCCGTTCTCCTCCTCGCCCAGATCCAGCGCGTACCCCTGGGTGCGGACCCGCTCCAGCTCCTCCAGCATCGCGCCGACCGTGGTGATCGTCTGGTCCGTACGGCGGGGCAGCCCGGTCCGCTCGAACACCGCCGCCGCGTCTCTGCGCTCGGCCAGCAGCACCTTGCCGACGGCCGTGCTGTGGGGGAGCACCCGCCGGCCCACCTCGGCGAACATCCGCAGGCGGCGCGGCGACGGCACCTGGGCCACGTAGACGACGAAGTCGCCCTCCAGCACCGCCAGGTTGGCCGTCTCGCCGGAGAGTTCGACCAGCTTGGCGAGGTACGGCTCGGCCCACACGGCGACCATGCGCTCGGCCGCGCCCCCGAGCCGGACCAGCGCCCCGCCCAGGGCGTACCTCCGGTCGGACTCCTGCCGGACGTACCCCCGCGCGAGCAGCGTCTGGAGCAGCCGGTGGATCGTCCCGTACGGCAGGCCGGTCCTGGCGGCGAGCTCCGACACTCCGGCCTGGCCGCCCTGCTCCGCGAGGGCCTCCAGCACGTCGAGCGCCCGGTCGACGCTCTGCACGCTCACAGCCTCCCCCTCCCGCGCAGGGAGGCGTCGAGCACCTCGGCGGTGTGCGCGACCCGGATCTCGCCCTTGCCGGTCCGCCGGAGGGACGCCGCGATCTGCATGGTGCAGCCCGGGTTGGCGGACACGAGCAGGTCGGCGCCGGTGGCGAGGACCCGCTCCGCCTTACGGTCGCCCAGCTCCCTGGCGGGCTCCGGCTGGAACAGGTTGTAGGTCCCTGCCGACCCGCAGCAGATGGCCGACTCCGCGATCTCCCGCAGCTCCAGCCCGGGAATCGCCCTGAGCAGCTCGCGGGGCTGGGAGCGCACCCCCTGGGCGTGGGCGAGATGGCAGGCGTCGTGGTAGGCCACGGAGATCGGCAGCGGGTGGCGCTCGGCGACCGGCCCCAGCTCGACCAGGAACTCCGCGAGGTCGCGGACCCGTAACGCCCCGGCCCGCTCGGCCCATCCGGGATCGTCCCGCAGCACCTCGGCGTACTCCTTCATGCTCGACCCGCACCCGGCGGCGTTGACCACGACCGTGTCGACGCCGGCCTTCTCAAAAGTCGCGATCGTCCGCTTGGCGAACTTCCTCGCCTCGGCCTCCCGGCCCGCGTGCAGCGACAGCGCGCCGCAGCAGCCCTGGTGCCGGGGGATGACCACGTCACAGCCCTCCAGCGCCAGCACGCGGGCCGTCGCGGCGTTGACCTGGGGGAAGAACTCGCCCTGCACGCAGCCGGTCAGCAGCCCCACCGTGGCCCTGCGCCGGCTCCTCGCCCTGACGACGGGCGGGAGCCGTACGGGGCGTGCGGACGGGGGAGCCAGCTCGGCCATCGCGCCCAGCGAGGGGTTCACCCGCTCCAGGAACGGCTGGAGCCGCTTGCTCAGCGCCATCGGGAGGCGCATGGCGCGCAGCCTCCGCCGGTAGGGGAACAGCGCGAAGACCAGCCCCCTGATCGCCCGGTCGTCGGGGGTTCGCGCGTGCTCCTTCTCGACCACGCCCCGCGTCCGCTCGATCAGCCGGTCGTACCGCACCCCGGAGGGGCAGGCCGTCACGCAGGCCATGCAGCCGAGGCACGCGTCGAAGTGGCCCGCCATCTCGCCGGTGACCGGCGTGCCCTCGACATGCTGGCCCATCAGGTGGATCCGCCCGCGAGGGGAGTCCATCTCCTCGCCCCACAGGACGTACGTCGGGCACGTGGGCAGGCAGAAGCCGCAGTGCACGCAGTCCTTGATCAGCTCGGGGTCCATCAGATGCCTCCCACGAACCGGCCGGGGGACATCCGTCGATCGGGATCGAAGCGAGCCTTGACGCTGCGCATCAGCCCCAGCGCGCCGGTTCCGCCCCAGAAGTCCAGCTCAGAGGGCGCGGTCAGGACGATCAGCCGTCCGCCGTCAGGCCGGATCTCGTCCCGCACGGCGGCGACGAAGGCGGCCACCTTCCCGGGATCCGACTCCGCGGGAAGCGCCACGTGCAGGTCGGCCGTGCCGGCCGAGCCGCGGACGTGCGGCGCGAGGCTCAGGCGCGCGGCGTGCGCGGCGACCGCGTGCAGCGTGCCCTCGAGCGCGGCGGGCAGCACCCGCAGGGCGAGCAGGAGGTCGTCGCCGGGAAGGCGTCCCCACCACGTGGGCGGCTCCTCGCCGATGTGGGCGTCCCCGCCCATCAGGTCCTGTACGGCTTTCGCCCGCTCGGCCGCCGCCACGCCCTCGACCAGGATGGACAGGACCACGGGACCGTGCGGGCCGGACCGGTCGAGCTCGATCGCGGCCGGTTCGAGCGGAGACGCGGCCAGCGCCCCCACCACGCCGGGGTCGGCGGACGAGGTCGTCACCCACCGGCTGTCGGCGGGCAGCGGGTGCAGGCGGAACGTCGCCTCCGTGATGACGCCGAGCGTGCCGTACGAGCCGGTGAACAGCTTGCCCAGGTCATAGCCCGCGACGTTCTTGACCACCTTGCCGCCCGCCCTGGCGATCGTGCCGTCGGCCAGCACCACCGTGATGCCGATGAGCAGGTCGCGGGCCGTGCCGTACCGGAACCTGAGCGGCCCGGCGACGCCGGTGGCGAGCGTCCCGCCCACCGTGGCGCCTTCGCCCGGCGCGTCGAGGGCGAGCCGCTGCCCGGCGGCGGCCAGCGTCCCGGCCAGCGCGTCGAGGGTAACCCCCGCCTGGACCTTGACAACGAGATCACCGGCGACGTGTTCCAGCACATCGTTGAGGCAGCAGGTGTCGATCAGGAGGTCGCAGCGCTCGGGCGGCGGCCCCCAGTGCAGCGTGGTCCCCCCGCCGACGGGGACCACGGCGAGGTCGTGGTCGGCGGCCACGCGGAGCACCGCCGCGATCTCCTCCGTCGTCTCCGGCAGCGCCACCCAGCGCGGCCGGACGCCCGCCACCGCGTCGCCCCCGTCTGCCGCGCGGACCGTCACGCCGGGAACGATCATCAGAACTGCTCCGCCAGGCCGGACTCCACCAGCGGGTGGACGCCCTTGCGCACCCCCGGTACCTCGCCGCACAGCCGCGGCGTGGGGAAGACCTTGCCGGGGTTGGACAGGCCCTTCGGGTCGAAGGCGCACCGCACGAGTTGCATGGTGTCGAGGTCCTCCTCGCTGAACATTCGCGGCATATAGCGGGATTTATCCACACCTACGCCATGTTCACCAGTGATCGAGCCGCCGTGGTCGATGCACAGGTCGAGGATGCGCCCGCTGACGACCTCGGCGCGCTCGCCCTGGCCGGGTACGGCGTCGTCGAACAGGACCAGCGGATGGAGGTTGCCGTCGCCTGCGTGGAAGACGTTGGCCACCCGGATGCCGAACTCCTCCTGGAGCCGGTCGATCCCGGCCAGCACCTCGGGCAGGGCCGTGCGGGGGACCACGCCGTCCTGCACGATGTAGGCGGGGCTGATCCGGCCCACGGCGGCGAACGCCGACTTGCGGCCCTTCCAGATCGCGGCCCGCTCCTCGGCGGAAGCGGCCACGCGGATCTCGAACGCGCCGCTCTCGCGGCAGATCCTCTCCACGGCGGCGAACTGGTGCTCCACCTCGGCATGCGGCCCGTCCAGCTCCACGATGAGCACGGCTCCCGCCCCGGCGGGGTAGTCGCAGCGGACCGCCGCCTCCGCCGCCTCGATGGCGAGGGCGTCCATCATCTCGATGGCGGCGGGGACGACGCCCGCCGCGATGATCGCCGACACGGCCTGGCCGCCGCCCTCGATGCCGGAGAAGGCCGCCAGCAGGGTCGTGACCGACTCCGGCAGCGGCGACAGCCGTACGGTGACCTTGGTGGCGATGCCGAGCGTGCCCTCCGAGCCGATGAACGCGCCGAGCAGGTCGTAGCCGGGATCGCGGTCGGAGAGCTCGACGATCTCCCCGTCGGGGGTGACCAGCTCGATCCCGAGGACGTGGTTGACCGTGAAGCCGTACTTCAGGCAGTGCGCGCCGCCCGAGTTCTCCGCGACGTTGCCGCCGATGGAGCAGATCTGCTGGCTGGACGGGTCGGGGGCGTAGTAGTAGCCCTGGTCTCTGACGGCCTCGGTGATCGCCAGGTTGGTCACTCCCGGCTCGACGACGGCCCGCCGGTTGGGGATGTCGATCTCCAGGATGCGGCGCATGCGCGAGGTGACGATGAGCACGCCGTCGGTCCGGGGGAGGGCGCCTCCGGACAGGCCCGTCCCCGACCCCCGCGCCACGAACGGCACGCCGAACTCGTCGCACAGCCGTACGACGGCCGCGACCTGCTCGGCCGTCTCCGGAAGCACGACCACCCCGGGAGTGGCCCGGTGATAGGTCAGCCCGTCACACTCGTACGTCCGCAACCGCACCGGATCCGTGATCACCGCGTCCGGGGTCAGGACTTCCCCTAGTCGCGCTGCGAGCCGTTGGAGAGACATTTCAGTACCGTTCCTCCTCCCGCATCTCCAGCAGAGATTTCGTAACTGTGTTGTTCGTATCGACCGGCTGCACGGCGAGTTGATCATCGATCGATGCCGGCAGCGCTGTCCGGTCGGCCGTGGCGGGCATCGCCCCGCCTTCCCGGATCCGCTGGTCGAGAGAGTCCTCGTCTTCAGTCGAATCATCTCGCAGAGCAGGGGCCACGGCACCCGCGTAGAAGTCCCGCGTGGGTCGGTCATCGAGCATGTCGAGAAGGACGACGATGTGGCCCCACGGAATTTGTCCAACAGCTTGTTGGACAATTTCCGGCCACGCTTTGGCGCGTACACCATGCGTGGTCAGGAATCGTCCGCTCAGGCGGACGATTCCTGACCACGAAATCCGTCATGTCAGGGCATGCGGGCATAGGCGGGGAGGGTGAGGAACTCCGCGAAGTCGTCGTCGAGGGCGACTTCCTTGAAGAGCGCGGTGGCCTGGGCGTACAGCTCCTCGTCGTATCCCGGTTCGGCGGCGATCTTGGAAAGCTCCTCCCCGATGATCCGCTCGACCAGCTCGCGGGTCACCACGGCTCCCGTGTCGGCCAGCTCGATGTCGTTGTGGATCCACTGCCAGATCTGCGACCGGGAGATCTCGGCGGTCGCGGCGTCCTCCATCAGGTTGTGGATGGCCACCGCGCCCAGGCCGCCCATCCAGGCCGCCAGGTAGCGCAGCGCCACATCGACGTTGTTGCGCAGACCCGTCTCGGTGATCTGGCCCGGCGTCTGGGACACCGACAGCAGGTCCTCGGCGGTGACGTGGACGTCCTCGCGCAGCCGGTCGAGCTGGTTCGGGCGCTCGCCGAGCACGCCGTCGAAGACCTCGCGGCAGATGGGCACCAGGTCGGGGTGGGCCACCCAGGACCCGTCGAAGCCGTCGCCCGACTCGCGGGTCTTGTCGGCCCGCACCTTCTCCAGGGCGACCTTGTTGACCTCGGGGTCGCGCCGGGAAGGGATGAAGGCCGCCATGCCGCCGATCGCGTGCGCGCCGCGCTTGTGGCAGGTGCGCACGAGCAGCTCGGTATAGGCCCGCATGAAGGGCGCGGTCATCGTCACGGCGTTCCGCTCCGGCAGCAGGAACTCGCGGCCCCGGGTGCGGAACTTCTTGATCACGCTGAACAGGTAGTCCCACCGGCCGGCGTTGAGGCCCGCGGAGTGGTCCCGCAACTCGTAGAGGATCTCCTCCATCTCGAACGCCGCCGGGTACGTCTCGATGAGCACGGTCGCCCGGATGGTCCCGTGCGGGACGCCGAGCAGCTCCTGGGCCCGGGCGAACACGTCGTTCCAGAGCCGCGCCTCCAGGTGCGACTCCATCTTCGGCAGGTAGAAGTACGGCCCGCGGCCCTTGGCGATCTGCCGCTGGGCGCAGTGGAAGAAGTAGAGCCCGAAGTCGAGCAGCGAGCCCGACATGTCGGACCCGTCGATCTGGACGTGCTTCTCCGGCAGGTGCCAGCCGCGCGGGCGGACCACCACGGTGGCGAGCTCCTCGTCCGGCTTCAGGGCGTACGTCTTGCCGCCGGCGGAGAAGTCGATGGCGCGGTCGAGAGCGTCGCGGAGGTTGAGCTGCCCGTTGATCGTGTTCTCCCACGTGGGAGCGTTGGCGTCCTCGAAGTCGGCCAGCCACACCTTGGCGCCGGAGTTCAGGGCGTTGATCGTCATCTTGCGGTCGACCGGGCCGGTGATCTCCACGCGGCGGTCCTCCAGCCCGGGAGCGGGGGGCGCGACGCGCCATTCCGACTCGCGCACGTGTTTGGTCTCCGGAAGGAAGTCGAGCGTGCCGCCCGCGGAGAGCTCGGCCTGCCGGTCCTGCCGTGCCGCGAGCAGCTCCCGGCGCCTGGCGTCGAACTCGCGCTGGAGGGTGGCCACGAAGGCGAGGGCCTCTGGCGTGAGGATCTCGTCGAAGCGATCGAGCAGAGGGCCTGTGATCTCAACGCCTTCCATCGAGGCTCCTTTCCACTATGCGGAAATATCGTTCTGAATAGTGGAATCGACGCTACTCCACCCGTTACTGGAGGGTCAACGCGGGGTGCGGCACTCAGGGGAGTGCCCCGGGAGTCCTCGGGGAGCCCTCGGGGGCTTCCCCGATGGGCGGGAGCCGTACGGGACCGAACAATCGAGGCATGAGAAAGCAGACGCTGATCGTCGCCGGAACCGTCCTGGGCGCGGGGCTGGCCCTGACCGCGTGCGACCTGAAGGTGGACTTCGGAGGGGAGCAGGCCACCGAGTCCTATGACGTGGCCGACAAAGTGGCCGTCCTCGACGCCCACACCGGGTCCGGAGACATCGTGGTGAACGAGTCGGACAGGTCCGGCGTCCACGTCACCGAGACCCTGCACTGGCGCGGCGAGAAGCCGCGGAACGGGCACAGCGTCAGCGGGGGCACGCTGACCTTGGACTACAACTGCCACGACTGCTGGATCGACTACCGGGTCGAGGTCCCGCGCGGACTGGACGTCAAGATCGACTCGGGGTCGGGGACGATCACGCTGCGCCAGCTGACCGGCCCGGTGGTCGCCTCCACGGGGTCCGGGGACGTCGACGCGAGGGGGCTGGCCGGCAAGAACGTCTCGGCGAGCACCGGGTCGGGTGACGTCAAGCTGAGGTTCGCCGCCGTGCCCGACCAGGTGCACGCCGAGACCGGCTCGGGGGACGGCCTGGTGTGGGTGCCCTCCGGGGCGTACAACGTGACCACCGAGACCGGCTCGGGCGACCGGGACGTGCAGGTCACCCAGGATCCGTCCGCCCCGCGCACGATCGTGGTGAAGACCGGGTCCGGCGACGCCAAGATCTACAAGACGGGGTAGTTGCTGCGGAACAGCCCGTTCGGGTCGCGGCGGCGCTTGATGTCGCGCAGCCGGGCCAGGACGTCGCCGGGGAACGCCGACGCGGCCTTCTCACCGTAGCCGAGACAGGTGAACGGCTTGCGCCCGGTCGTGTGCGGCACCAGCGCCCGCGAGATGGCCGCCTGCCGCTCCTTGACCGCCTCCCCTGCCTCGGGAGAGATCATGATTCCCAGCAGCGCCAGCAGGTACGGCTCGGCGACATGGCCGCACGCGCCCGATCCGGGTCCGGTACGGCTCAGCGCGCCGCCGAGGTGACGAACCTGCACCGACACGAGCGGCGCGATGTCCCCCGCCGCGGCCATCAGGTCTCCGGTCACCATGTCGTCGAGGCCGGTCAGGAGCTCGGAGCGGAGCAGGCCCGCGCCGGGCTCGGTCGGCTCGGCGCAGATGGTGCCGAGCGCCTCGATCGGAAGCGCCGCCCGCGTGTCGAGGACGGCCCCCGGGATCCGCTCGAACCCGCGCAGGAGGTCTCGGCCCTCGCGGGTCTCGCCGAGGAACGCCACGTCGACCGCGACGGCCGACAGGCCGCGCAGCGGCTCGGGAACCTGCGGGAACGGCGGGAACCGGAGCAGCGAGAACCACACGGCCAGCTCCTCGGGTGCCGCCGCCGTCACCTCCCGGAAGACCGCGAGCACCTCGGCGGCGCGGGCGGCCGGCCACACGAGGCGACCGCCGTAGAGGGCGGGAGCCGGGTGCAGGTCGAACTCCATGGCCGTCACCAGCGCGAAGTCGCCGCCGCCACCGCGCAGCGCCCAGAACAGGTCCGGGTCGGACTCCGCCGTCACACGGGCGGGTGCCCCTTCGGCGTCGATCACATCGAAGGCCCGGACGCCGTCCGCCGCGAAGCCGTACCGGCGGCTGAACCAGCTCAGGCCGCCGCCGAGCGTGAAGCCGGTCGCGCTCACGACGGGGGAGCTTCCGGCGAGGCCGGTGAGCCCGTGCTTGCCCGAGGCGACCAGGATCTCGCCCCACCGCGCGCCCGCCTCGACCCGCGCGAGCCGCCGCTCGGGCGTGATCTCGACCCCGCGCATCCGGCCGGTGCGCAACAGGATCGTCCCGTCTAGCTCGGTCGTCGCGCCGTGCCCGGAGGGCTGGGTGGCGACGCTGAGCCCGGCCAGGCGGGCGTAACCCACGACAGCGGCCGCGTCCGCGGCGTCCTCGACCGTCACGACCGCGCGGACCCGCTGGTCCACTGACCGGTTCCAGGGCAGGCGCGCGGTCTCGAAGTCGTCGTCTCCGGGCGCCAGAACCTCGCCCCGCACCGCGCGCCGCAGGTCGTTTCCGATGGCTGTCATGCTTTCTCCTCATGTCGTCGTGGCATGTCGTCGTAGCTTTCGCCCCATACGGTGCCGCGCACGGTTTGTGAAGGAGCTGTGGCCGGCTAGGAGTCGGCTGTCCGGCGACTGGACGCCTAGGCTTAAGAACCGGATCACTGGGAAGGAGCCATGGACTTTCGCCTGTTCGGCCCGCTCGAGGTCACGGATCCCGCGGGCCGTGCCGTCGAGCTGGGCACCCCCAAGCAGCGCGCCGTGCTGGCCATGCTCGCCCTGGAGCCGGGACGGGTGGTCTCCCTCGACCGGCTGATCGACGAGCTGTGGTCGGGCGAGGCCCCCTCCAGCGCGACGGGGACGCTCCAGGCGTACATCTCCCAGCTCCGGCGCGCGCTGGAGCCCGGCCGGACGCCGAGGACGCCGCCGAAGGTGCTGCTCACCCGCGAGCCGGGATACGTGCTGGCCGTGGCTCCCGGCCAGGTGGACCTCGTCCGGTTCACCGTCTGGGCCGAGGACGGCCGGCGGGCGCTCGGGGAGGGCGCGCACCGCAGGGCCGCCGACCTGCTCGACCGGGCGCTCGCCACCTGGCGGGGGGAGCCGCTCGCCGAGTTCTCCGGATACGAGTTCGCGCAGCCGGTCGTCGCGCGGCTGTCCGAGCTGCGGGCGTCCGCGACCGAAGACTGGTTCGAGGCCCGGCTGGCGCTGGGAGAGGGCGGCTCGTGCGTCGCCGATCTGGAGGCGCTCGTCGAGGCGTATCCGTACCGCGAGCGGCTGTGGGGTCTGCTCGTGCTCGCGCTCTACCACGCCGGACGGCAGGCCGACGCCCTGGCCGCGCTTCGCAGGGTGCGGTCGCTCCTCGCCGGCGAGCTGGGCCTGGAGCCCGGCCCGGAGCTGCGGCGGGTGGAGCAGGCGGTCTTCGAGCAGTCTCCCGTCCTCGACGCCGTCCGTGCTCCGGCCCACATCTCCGCCGCACCTCAGCCCGTCACCCCTGTGTCCGGGACGGGGCTCGTGGCCCGGGAGGAGCAACTTCGCCTCCTGTCCCGGCGCCTCGCGGACGTACGGCGGGGCCGCGGCGGCGTGCTGCTGGTCTCCGGCGAAGCGGGCATCGGCAAGACCCGGCTGGCCGAGGCCGCCGCCGACGAGGCGGCGGCCGTCGGGGTGGCCGTCGCCTGGGGACGCTGCGCCGAGGACACCGGCGCTCCGGCGTTCTGGCCGTGGCTGCAGGTGCTGCGCGACCTCGGAGCGGACGACGCGCTCGCGGGAGAACCGCTCGGCGCCGACCCCGGGCGAGGACAGGCGGCGCTCTTCGAGCTGCACGAGCGCGTGGTGCGCGGCCTGGCGGCGGGCGGCCCGGCCCTGGTCGTGCTGGATGACCTACACTGGGCGGACGCCTCCTCCCTGCGGCTGCTCGCGTTCGCGGCCGGCGAGCTCCACCGCGTGCCCGTGCTGGTCCTCGCCACCATGCGGCCCGAGCCGGGCGAAGCCCCCGACCAGCTGCGCGAGACGCTCGCCACGCTGGCGAGGGAGCGCGGAGCCGAGCGCGTCGCCCTGCCGCCCTTCACCCGCGACGACGTCCTGTCCTACCTCGGCGGGCGCGCCCTCGCCGACTCCGCCCTCGCCGGCGTGCTCTTCGAGCGGACGGGCGGCAATCCGTTCTACCTGGGCGAGCTGCTGCGCCTGCTGGGCAGCGAGCACCGGCTTCACGCGGCGTCGCTGGGCGTGCCGGAAGGCGTCCGCGAGGTGATCGGCCGCCGGGTGGCGCGGCTGCCCGAGCCGACGCGGTCGCTGCTCCGGTCAGCGGCGGTGCTCGGCCGGGAGATCGGCATCGACGTGCTGGAGGCAGTCACGGGAACGCCGGCGGAGGAGGTCATGGCGCTGCTCGAACCGGCCGTGGCCACGGGGCTGCTCGTGGAGCTTCCCGACGGCTTCGACTACCGGTTCTCGCACGCCCTCGTCAGGGACGCGCTCTACGCCGACCTCAGCCGGGTGGAGAAGGCGCGGCTGCACCTGCGCACGGGACAGGCGCTGGAGACGCTGCCCGGCGTCGAGGTTTCCGTGCTCGCCCACCACTTCGGGATGGCGTCCCGCGCCGGGGGAGCCGCCAAGGCCGTCGGCTACGCGGTGCAGGCCGCGCGGCAGGCCACCGCGCGGTGCGCCTACGACGAGGCGGTGGACTTCTGGGGCAGGGCCATCGCCGCGCTCGGCCCCGGAGACCCGGCACGGCGCTGTGAGCTGCTGATCGGGCGCGGGCGGGCTCTGCGGCTCATCGGGGACTCCGAGCAGGCCCGGATCCTGCTGGAGGAGGCGATCGCGCTCGCCGCGGACATCGGGGAGCGCGCGGCGCTGATCGAGGCCGTCACGGTGTTCGGCGGCCTCTCCGTGTGGAACTGGCGGCCCTACGGCTCGGTCGACGAGAAAATGATCGCCCTGCTGGAGGGCCTCCTCGGTGCTCAAGACGACGGGGAGCCGCTCGAGGACGCCGAACGGGCCGCGCTGCTGAGCAACCTCGGCATGGAGCTCACCTACTCCCCACGCCGCGCCGAGGGGGAACGGCACGCCGAGGAGGCGGTCGCCATCGCCCGCGGGCTGGGAGATCCCCAGCTCCTCGCCCGCTCGCTGAACAACTACGTGCTCGCCTCATGGGTGCCCCAGCGTGAGGACGAGCGCCGCCGCGCCGCGGAGGAGATGCTCGCCGCGTCCAACCTTCCGGCCGCCGCCGAGCTGGTGGGCCGGGTGTTCCACATGGTCAGCCTGCTCAAGGCGGGCGAGCTGGCCGAATGGCACCGCGACCTGGCGCGCTGCGAGCGGCTGGTGCACGAGCTGCGCCGCCCGGAGCTCACCGCCATGGTCCGGATCGCCGAAGCCGCCGGCCGCACGCTCCAGGGCAGGTGGGAGGAGGCCGAGCGGCTGGCGGGCGAGTTCAGCGGCCTGATCGAGGGGTTCAGCATGTGGGGGCTCGACTACGCCGGGCTGATCACGGTGTATACCTGCAGGAGGGCGCAGGGACGCGCCGGGGAGCTGGTGGAGCGGCTCGTCACCCGCTCATCGGACCCCGAGATGGTGCCGCTGCGCCCCGTCGCCGTGCTGGCCGCTCTCGACGCGGGCGACCCCGCGCTCGCCCGCGATCTGGTGGAGCGGTGGGGCACCGAGATCCGGGAGGACTGGACCGCCGAGTTCCTCGCCGTCATCTGGGGACACGTGGCCGCCCGGCTCGGCGTCCCCGACCCGACCGCCATGTACGGCAGGCTCCTGCCTTACGCCGGGCGGCTCGTCGTCAGCGGCATGGGCGGCGCGGCCTGGGGGTCGACGCACCTGGTCCTGGCCGAGCTGGCGGAGGCGATGGGAGATCACCACGTGGCCCGCGACCATGCCCGGCAGGCCCATGAGACCCACACCCGCCTCGGCCTGGGCCACTGGGCCGCCGAGAGCGGGCGGCTCCTCGCCGAGCTGGGCACATAACGGGATGCGGTTTTCGCGGGCGTCGTGTCACCATCGAAGGGAAGACACCACAGGTGTCGGATTGTTCGTCTAGTAGAGATGACATATATGCGCAACGAGCCCGAAGACCTGGCCATGGGCGACTACGAGCTGGAAGAGCGCCAGGCGCTCCGCCGCGTGGCGGGTCTCTCGACAGAGCTCGAAGACATCACCGAGGTCGAGTATCGGCAGCTCCGGCTGGAGCGGGTCGTCCTCGTCGGCGTGTGGACCAGCGGCACGCTCTTCGACGCGGAGAACTCCCTGCAGGAGCTCAAGCTCCTCGCCGAGACGGCGGGGTCCGAAATCCTCGAAGGCCTCATCCAGCGGCGGGACAGGCCCGATCCCGCCACCTACATCGGTTCCGGCAAGGCGAGCGAGCTGCGGGACATCGTGGCCGCCACCGGCGCCGACACCGTGATCTGCGACGGTGAGCTCACTCCCGGCCAGCTGCGGCAGCTGGAAGAGGTCGTCAAGGTCAAGGTGATCGACCGGACCGCCCTGATCCTGGACATCTTCGCCCAGCACGCCAAGAGCCGCGAGGGCAAGGCCCAGGTCGAGCTGGCCCAGCTCCAGTACCTCCTGCCCCGCCTGCGAGGCTGGGGCGGCAACCTGTCCCGTCAGGTCGGCGGACGCGCCGCGGGCGGCGTCGGCATCGGCGGCCGCGGCCCCGGTGAAACCAAGATCGAGCTGGACCGGCGGCGGATCCGCGAGCGGATGGCCAAGCTCCGGCGGCAGATCAAGGAGATGTCCACGGCCCGCGAGACCAAGCGGCACCGCAGGCAGACCCGCGAGGTGCCCGCCGTGGCGATCGCCGGCTACACCAACGCCGGCAAGTCGTCGCTGCTCAACCGGCTGACCGGCGCGGGCGTGCTGGTGGAGGACGCGCTGTTCGCGACCCTCGACCCGACGGTCCGCAGGGCGCGCACCCCCGAGGGCCGCGTGTTCACGCTCGCCGACACTGTCGGATTCGTCCGGCACCTGCCCCACCAGCTCGTCGAGGCGTTCCGCTCGACGCTGGAGGAGGTCGCCGACGCCGACCTCATCCTGCACGTGGTCGACGGCTCGCACCCCGACCCCGAGTCGCAGCTCGCCGCCGTCCGCGAGGTGCTGGCCGAGATCGACGGCGCCGGCGAGATCCCGGAGATCGTGGTCGTCAACAAGGCCGACGCCGCCGATCCGGTGGTGCTGGCCAGGCTGACGATGAAGGAGCGGCACAGCGTGGTCGTGTCCGCCCGCAGCGGCTCCGGCATGGGCGAGCTCATGGCGATGATCGAGCAGGAGCTGCCCCGCCTCGACCACGAGGTCCGCATGCTGGTGCCGTACGACAGGGGAGACCTGGTCGCGCGGGCGCACAGCGAGGGCGAGGTGCTGTCGCTCGAGCACACGGGCGACGGGACGATCATGCACGCCCGGGTCCTGGGCGGGCTGTTCGCCGAGCTCGACAAGGTGGCCAAGCCCGTCGAAACAGTCTGAAATCGCCCGAAGTTGACTGAGTCGCCTGCGCGCGCGTGGTAGCAGCGTGTCATTGGTAGCTCTGGGTCTTTACCCTTGCTACGATAAGGAAAGCTTAACGAGACCTTATGGCGCGGGTAACAAGATGACACCACTGAGTGCTGTTACACGTGGGGGGCGTGCGCGGGCATCGGCCACGAGCTGCGGGGACAGCCGCCGGTGCCACTGGGGAGACCGAAGTGACCCCATGATGTCGTTGAGGCGGTCCGGCGTTCTTCTCAATAACCCTGTACATCAAGCGGACCTGTGAAATAACGTAACTGAACTGAAATCGCCCGGGTTGACGATCCTGGCGGTAGGGTCATCGCACAATCACCGGTGCGCGATGAGGCAGGAGACCCCCCAATGACGTCCGGACACGAAGCGGACCCAGCGGGCGCGGCGCCCACAAGCTGGGCCCATTCGGCGTCCACGGATGCCGGGCAGGTGGTCGGATGACTGTTCGCCTTCTCACCAACATCGGTCGGCTCTGGACCGGGCACGATGTCTGCAGCAACGCGGCCATCCTCGTGCACAACGACCGGATCGCCTGGGTCGGCCGCGCGGCCGACCTGCCGCAGAGCGTCCCGGGCGTCGTCGACGACATCGTCGACGTCGACCACGTGGAGAACCTGGGCGGCGCGCTCGTCACGCCCGGCCTCATCGACGCCCACACCCACCCCGTCTACGCGGGCAACCGGTACGCCGAGATGGCGATGCGGTCCGGCGGGTCCACGGCCTCCGCGATCAACGCGGCGGGCGGCGGCATCGGCTCGACCGTCACCGTGACCCGTGGCACCGACCCCTGGACGCTGTGCAACGGCGTCCGCGAGCGGCTGCGTGACTGGCTGCTGAGCGGCACCACGACCGTCGAGGCCAAGACGGGCTACCACCTCACCCGTGACGGCGAGCTGGCCGACGTGCGGCTGCTGCGCGAGCTCGAGAAAGAGCCGATGATGCCGCGGGTGCACGTCACGTTCCTGGCGGCTCACGTCGTGCCGCCGGAGTATTTCGGTCGCCAGCGCGACTACGTCGAGGCCGTCGCCGCCTGGTGCGCGGACGCCGCCGGCGCCGGGGCCGACAGCGTGGACGTCTACTGCGACGACGGCCACTTCAGCGCCGACGAGGCCCGCTGGGTGCTCGCCTCCGGGCGCAACGTCGGGCTCATGCCGCGCATCCACGCCGGCGCGTACAACCGCCGCGGGGCGGTCCAGCTCGCCGCCGAGATGGGCTGCGCCTCGGCCGACCTGCTGCACCACACGTCCGACGAGGACATCGCCATGATGGCGAGGTACGGCGTGCCGGCGGTCGTCTGCCCGGGGACCGCTCTGCAGCAGGGCGCCCTCCCGCCGGTCCGCCGGATGCTCGCCCAGGGCATCACGGTGGCGCTGGGCAGCGACCACAACCCCGGCCACTGCGGCATCACCTCGATGTCCCTGGTGATCAGCCTCGCGGTGGCCGCGTTCGGGATGAGCGTGGGCGACGCGCTGCGCGCGGCCACGCTGGGCGGCGCGCAGGTGCTGGGCGCTCCCGACCGAGGCATCCTCGCGCCGGGACGGTTGGCCGACATCGTCCAGTGGGACGCCGACCACGAGGGCGCGTTCGCCTGGTCCTTCGGCCTCAAGCCCCGCCGAGTCTGGCGCGGCGGCACCCCCGTCCAATAGCCCCACCCCCACCCCCACCCCACCCCCGCACGTGATCATGCAGGGATTCCCGCGCATCTCACCTGACCAGCCCCACCGCTGCACGTGATCACGCAGGGACTCCTTATGCGCCGGTGTGACCTGCGGAGATATGCTGCGTGATCAGGCAGGTCGGCCGGGAGCGGGTAATCTCTCGATATGTCGCCGTCTGTCGCCGTTGTCACGGATTCCACCGCGTATCTGGACGAGTCCGAAACGGCCAGATGGGGCATCACCGTGGTGCCACTCCAGGCGGTTGTCGGCGAGCGGACGTTCGACGACATGACACCGATCGACGCCGCCGCGTTGGCGAGCGCCCTTCGTGACCGCTCGCCGATCACCACGTCGCGGCCCGCCCCCGGCCATTTCGCCGGCGCGTACGAAACGGCCGCCGCTCGCGGCGCCTCAGGTGTTGTCTCCATCCATCTTTCGGGAGAGATGTCCGGCACCGTGGACTCCGCCCGCATCGCCGCCCGAGACGCGCCCATCCCCGTCGAGGTGATCGACAGCAGGTCCATCGCCATGGGCCTCGGGTTTCCCGTGCTCGCCGCCGCCCAGGCCGCCCGTACGGGAGCGCCGCTCGCGGACGTGGCGTCGGCGGCGAGGAGGTGCGCCGACGCGGCCCGCACCTTCTTCTACGTCGACACGCTCGACTACCTCCGCCGAGGCGGCCGGATCGGAGCCATCAGGAACCTGGTCGGATCCGCACTGGCGATCAAGCCACTGATGCACCTGGGCGACGGCACGATCACCCTTCTGGAGAAGGTCCGTACGGCGAGCCGCGCGATCGCCCGCCTGGAGGGCCTGGCGGTCGAGGCGGCCGGCGAGGAGCCGGTCAACGTGGCGGTGCAGCACCTCATGGCCGCCGGGCGTGCCGAAGCCCTCGCGGAAAGCCTGACCGCGCGGCTGCCCAAGCTGGTCCGCATGACGGTCGTGGAGGTGGGCCCGGTCCTCGGCGTCCACACCGGCCCAGGAACGCTCGGCGTGACCATCTCCCCACCCGTACGGTAAACCGCCCGGCCATCCCGCCATCCCGTCCGGCTTTCCGGCCATGCACGCGTGACCTTCCGGCGCGGGTTCCCACCGTCTGCCAGGTCGCCGTCGCCTGGCGCGGGCCTCGCCTGCGAGCGAATCCGGCTCGCCAGGCGACGAGATGGGAGCCGGTCTTTGTCCGGTCCGAGTGGCGGCTACGGGCTGGGCCGGACCTGTGGAGAACCAGCGTTATCCCCAGAGCCGCGTTCTGGTGAGAAGCGGGTCCGGCCGTATCCCTACGTTCTCTGGCGTGCGAACAACGCAGCAGCCGGCACATCGGGCCGTCGCCGAGGCCCGTCTTCGCTGCTTGATGGCACCGATGGGCGCGGACCCGCCCGCCGCTCGCATCCGGTCGTCGCCCGCCGCGCCTGGGCCGCCGCCGTCGTTCGGCGCTCCCTATGAGGTCAGTACGGCTGTCGCGAACCCTCAGCCGTACGACGAAGAGGAGGAGCCAGCCGTGGATATCCCGGCCGAGGGGCTGTCCGAGCGGTTGCGCGCGAAGCTCGGCTCTGCCGCGCCTCTGCTGGATCCGGGAACGCCCGGACTCCGGGTGCTGGTGCTTCTCGGCCTGCTTGCGGCGGTGGTCGCGGGCATCTTCGCCTGGCGGTCGCAGCCCGTCGCGGAGCCGGTCGGGCCGCCGATGGCGCCGCCGAGCCCGGTGAGCGCCGCAGGGTTCGCCGCGTCGTCGCCGTCCCCGGCGGCCAGCGTGACCGTGTACGTCACGGGCAAGGTCCGCAGACCTGGCGTACTGGCGCTGAGGACCGGGTCGAGAGTCGTCGACGCGATCGAGGCCGCCGGAGGGGTTCGTAAAGGCGCGACCCCGGGTGCCATCAACCTCGCGAGACGCCTGGTCGACGGGGAGCAGATCGTGGTGGGAGCGCCCGCGACCGGCACGCCGGGCGGCGGGCAGATGGGCGGTCCTGCCGAGGGCGGCGTGCTCAACCTCAACACGGCCACCGCCGAGCAGCTCAACGGGCTCCCCGGCGTGGGCGACGTCCTGGCTCAGCGCATTGTCGAGTTCCGGGAGGCCCACGGCGGCTTCCGAAGCGTCGACCAGCTCCGTGAGGTCTCCGGGATTGGCGAACGCAAGTTCGCCGAGCTGAAAGACAAGGTCACCGCATGACCGGCGACCCCCGCCGTGCACCTGATGGCCGGGGCTTCGCTGCGGGCCTTCATGACCGGACGGCTGAGATGACGTCCCGGGAGGTGCAGGAGGAGCGCCTGGACGGCCCGACTTTCCGGGAGGCGCGGGAGGGGTGGCTGGGCGATGTTCCGTCGGTGGTGCTCGTGGCTCCGGCGCTCGCTTCATGGGCGACCGCGCTCGTCTTGCTGGGGTGCGCGGCCGTCGTCGCCGGGCTCGTGGCCGGGGTGTCGGTCACAGGCGCAGCCGTGGTGTATGCCATGGGAAGGCGGCGGCCGCCGGGGGCGGTTTTCGAACGGGCACGTCGGAGTTCTGTGCGGCGGTCGCACGGTGAGGTCGTCTCGCGCGGGACGGGTCCCGTGGCCAATATGGGGCTCGCCGTCCTCGCATGCTTGGCGGCGACCGCGGCTGTCGTGGCATTCAAGGTCCACACGGTCAGCAGCGGTCCGGTGGTGGAGCTCGCGGCGCGCGGAGCCACGATCACGGCGGAGGTGGTGATCACCGATGACCCCAGAGTGCGGCCGCATCGCGGTGGCGTGGCCCGCCGGGACAGCGCCGTAATCGAGGCACAGATGGTCGTGGTCGCCACCACACAGACCCGGTTCGTCGTGGATGTCCCAGTGATCCTTCTCGGGCCGGGTGACGGGTGGAAAGGTCTGCTGCCCAGCCAGCGTGTCCGGGTGCGGGGGCGGCTGGGGCCCGCCGAGCCCGGTGAGCTGACCGCCGCCGTGGTTCTCGTCCGCGGGCCGCCCGAGCCGCTCTCCGGTCCTTCGAGCCTGCAGAGCGCCGCTGGAGCGTTGCGCGCGGGGCTGCGGGAAGCGAGTGACGTGCTGCCGCCTGACGAGCGCGGCCTTCTGCCGGGCCTCGTCGTGGGCGACGTGTCGCGGATGGACGACCAGGTCAAGCAGGACTTCAAGACCGCCGGACTCAGCCATCTGACGGCCGTCAGCGGGGCCAACCTCGCTTTCGTGGCGGGAGCCGTGCTCCTGATCGCGAGGCTCGCCGGGCTGCCACTCCCGGTCCGAGCGGTCGTGGCGGTCGCCGCGATGCTGGGGTTCGCGGTGGTCGCACGGCCGTCCCCGAGTGTGCTGCGGGCCCTGGTGATGGGCACCGTGGCCGCGATCGCGCTCGGCACCGGCCGATCGAGGGACGGCCTCGCCGCGCTGTCGGCCACCGTGCTCGGCCTCATGTTGTTCGACCCGGGGCTCGCCAGGCAGTACGGCTTCGCCCTGTCGGTCTTCGCGACCGGCGGCATCCTGCTCATCGCGCCCCGATGGCGTGATCGGCTGGCGATGAGAATGCCCGCGTTGCTCGCCGAGGCGATAGCCGTACCGGCCGCGGCGCAGGTGGCGGTGACGCCGGTCCTCGTCCTGATGTCCGGCCGGCTCGACCTGGTGGCGATCCCGGCGAACCTGCTGGCCGGTCCCGCCGTGGCACCCGCCACCGTGCTCGGCTTCGCCGCGGCGCTGCTGGCGCCGCTGAGCATGGGAATGGCGCAGATTCTGGTGCGCCCCGCCGGGCTGGCGGTCGGCTGGATCATCGCCGTCGCCGAGCGCGCCGCGGACCTGCCCGCCGCGACCGCTGACTGGCCGGGCGGGATGCCGGGGCTCGGACTACTGGTCGCAGCCGCTGTCGTGGGCTGGGTCATCCTGCGCGGTCGCGGGCGCAGGCGGGTCGTCGCCGCTTTGGTGATCGGCGTCCTGCTGGCCGTCCTCATCGCCGGGCCCGTCGCCTCGCCCTGGCCCCCACCGGGATGGCTGATGGTGGTCTGCGACGTGGGACAGGGAGACGCCATGGCGCTGTCGGCGGGCGCGGGAAAGGCGGTGGTGGTCGACACCGGCCCCGAGCCGGGACCGGCCGACCGCTGCCTGCGCGATCTCGGCGTCCATCAGGTTCCTCTGATGGTCCTGACCCATCCGCACCTCGACCACGTCGGCGGCCTCACCGGCGTCCTCCGTGGCCGGGCGGTCGGCGCGGTGGTCGTGAGCCCGGGACGTGTCCCAGAACGGGAGAGCGCCCGTGTCTCATGGGAGTTGCGGGAGAGACGGATCCCTGAGTGGGTGACGCCCCCGGGCACGCGGTGGCGGTTCGGACCGGCCGAGCTGACCGTCGAGCTGACCGTGCTGGCCCCGGCTCCCGGAGCCGCTCGAGAAGGGCCGGGAGAGGGAGCGATCGCGAACAACGGCAGTGTCGTGCTGCTCGTGCGCTGGTCCGGGGAGACCGGGGCGCTCATCGGATCGGCGCTGCTCGCGGGAGACCTCGAGACCGAGGCGCAGGCCGCCCTGCTACGCGCCGGAGTTCCTCAGGTCGACCTGCTCAAGGTTCCGCATCATGGGTCTTCTCGACAGGATCCGGCGTTTCTCGCTGCCACCCGGGCAAGGGCGGCGCTGATCAGCGTGGGCGCGGTCAACGACTACGGCCATCCGTCGCCCCTGACACTGCGCCGCCTGAGCTGGCTCGGCATGCGTCCATACCGGACCGACTTGTCCGGAGACCTTGCGGTCGTCGCACACTCCGGCCGCCTGGCCGTCGTCCCTAGAGGCAGATGAGGCGTACCGACCCGCCCGCCGGCGTTCCTCCGCGACCACCGCACACTCCGGCCGCCTGGCCGTCGCCGCTGGGGATGCGCGTGATGACGCTGTATGGCCCCGCCGAGGCCCCGGGGGCTGGATGTACCGCGCCTGATGTACCGGCTGGTTTGTGCGGGCTGCTTGCGATGGGTGGTTGTGTCGAGTTCGGCTGGGCGTGGCATGCTGCCAGCATGGCGAACCCAGCACCTGTGACCCTGGTCGTCGGCGACGAGGAACTTCTGGCCGACCGGGCTGTCGGCTCCATCGTGGCGGCGGCACGCGCGGACGACCCCGAGGCGGAGGTCCACGATCTTCTGGGTGCGAAGGTGGAGCCGGGGGAGCTGACGCGGCTTTCGTCTCCGTCGCTGTTCGGGGGCAGGTCGGTCGTCGTGGTCCGCTCGGCACAGGACCTGTCGAAGGACGTCATCGCCGAAATGGTGAAGTACACGGCCCACCCGGCCGACGACACCGTCCTGGTGCTGGCACACCCCGGCGGCGTGAAGGGCAAGGCGCTCGTCGATGGGGTGAAGAAGGCGGGTGCCGAGGTCGTCACGGTCGCGAAGCCGACGAAACCGGGCGAACGGCTGGACTTCATCAAGGCCGAGGTCAGACGCGAGGGCCGGACGATCTCTCCTGCCGCCGCCCAGGCTCTGCTCGACGCGGTGGGCAGTGACCTCAGGGAACTCGCGGCGGCGTGCAGCCAGCTCGCGTTCGACACCCCGGGTAAGAACATCGACGAGGCGGCCGTCGCCCGCTATCACCGGGGCCGGGCGGAGGTGAGCGGGTTCACCATCGCCGACCTGGCGATCGAGGGACGGCTCGGCGAGGCGCTCGAACAGCTCCGCTGGGCCCTTGCCACCGGCGTCGCCCCGGTGCTGATCGTGAGCGCGCTCGCAGGCGGCCTCCGGTCACTGGCGAAGATCGGCGGCGCGCCCCGCAACCTGAGGGGAGGACAGCTCGCCAGCCATGTCGGGATGCCCCCATGGAAGATCGACAGGGTGAAACGCCAGCTCAGCGGCTGGGGGCCGGAGGGCATCTCGGCAGCCATGCAGGCTGTGGCCTCCGCCGACGAGCAGGTCAAGGGTGGCGGCACCGATCCGGCGTACGCCCTGGAAAAGACGGTCCAGGTCATCGTCGCCAGCCGCACCGGGCGCTGAGCGTCCTTGTTCGCTCGGCGGCCCGTGGCACACGCGTCCGCGTCAGGGGCGAGGACGCTGATCACTCGGTTCGGCGGGGCTGGTTCTCGACGTGTAGCAGCATTCGTTTGAGCAGGGCGGCCAGGGCGTCCTGATCGCCTTGGCTGAGGACGCCGACCATGTCGTCCTCGGCCTCGCCGCGCACGTCCATGGCCTTCAACCAGGTGGCGCGGCCCTGCTCGGTGAGCTCGACGTCCACTCGGCGGCGGTCCTCCACGCTGCGGATACGCCGGACGAGACCGGCCTTCTCCAGGGTGTCGAGCCGCCCTGTCATCCCGGCGGGGGAGAGCTTCAGCTCGGCGGCGAGCTCCGACGGGGTGGCCCGGCCGCCTTCGCCGCGGGAGCCGAGGCGGTGGAGGGTCTCGTACTCGAAGTCCTGCAGGCCCACCGCGGCCAGCGCGGTGTCCTTGGTCTGCGAGATGTGCTTCACCAGGAACTGCATCCGCGTGACGATCGCCTCGACGCGTTCGTCGAAGGGCGCCTTGCCGCGCCAGCGGGCGATATGCCGGTCGACCGAGTCCTCCACAATGGCCATCCTACGGCAGCGGATATTTAGTTGACGAATTATTCGTCAGCAAAATACCTTCGACGGCATGATTGGACGACTTGTCGCGGGCCGGGCGGTCGCCGCGCTCGCCACCGCGATCATCCCCACCGGGCTGACCCTGGCCGTCATCCGGGCGACCGGCTCCGCGGTCGACCTGGGAATCGTGCTCGCCGCCGAGATGGCGCCCATGCTGCTGCTCCTGCCGCTCGGTGGGGTGATCGCCGACCGGCTGCCACCCAGGCGCGTCATCATGGCGGCCGACCTCGCCCGGTGCGTGGCTCAGCTCGCGATCGGCCTGCGGCTCCTTCTCGGCGATCCTTCGGTCACCGAGCTGGCGGCACTGGCTGCGCTCGCCGGGCTGGCCGTGGCGTTCGGTGTTCCGGCCGTGTCACCGCTCGTCACCGCCGTCGTTCCGGCGGAGGACAGGCTCCGGGTGAACGCGAGAATGGGAGTGACCAGCGGCCTCGCTCAAATGGCGGGGCCGGCGGTCGCTGGAGGGCTGACCCTGTGGGCGGGGGCGGGGTGGTCGTTCGTGATCACGGGCGTTCTCTTCGCCGGCTCCGCCGCCACCCTGAGCGGTCTCGCAACGGAACCCCGCCGGGCGGCGCCAAGTGACTTCCTCGCCGATCTCCAGGACGGGTGGCGGGAGGCCGGGAGGCACCGGTGGTTCCTGGCCAGCGTCGCCGGACACGGCGTATGGCACCTCGCGGCGGGCGTCCTGCTGACGCTCGGCCCCGTCATCGCGGTGCGGGGTCTGGGCGGCGAGTCCGCATGGGTCGTCATCGCGCAGGCCGGGACGGTGGCGATGGTCCTCGGCATCTTCCTCGTCCCGAGGCTGCCGATCCGGCGGCCGCTGGCCGTGACGGCGGTGTCGGCCTCGCTCTACGCCTGCCCGCTGGCGGCCCTGGCGATCCCGGCTCCGATGATCGTCGTCGCGGGAGCGTACTTCGCCGCCATGCTCGGGCTGGGCCTGCTGATCCCCCTGTGGGACACCGTGATGCAGCGCCGGATCCCGCAGCACGCGCTGGGCCGGGTGGGGGCGTTCGACTCGCTCATCTCCTTCGCCGCCCGGCCGCTCGGTCTCGCCGTGGCGGCCCCCGTCGCCGCCTGGGCGGGGAGCGCCGTTCCGCTTCTCGTGGCGGCGGCCCTGGTGGCCGCCGCGAACCTGGGCGTCCTCGCGCTGCCCGAGGTCCGCGCGGCCGCCGACGAGGAGAGAACCCCGGTGCCCGCCGAGGCCTGAGCCGTACGGCCGGGCTTCCCGCTGACCGCGTCGGACGCTGACGTACGGATCGACCGCGGTAACCGTGCCCGGGCGCCGGTGAACGGCACGGCGACGGCGTCGCGGGAGGCCACGCGCGACAATGCGTGAAGCGGCGGTCAGCCGGAAAGCAGGACGGATCCGAGCGCGGCGATCAGTAGCAGCGGCTCGCTCAACGCGCGCCGGACGACCAACGGTGTTCGCCCCCGCATGAACCGTCCCCATACGCGCCAGAGCCGCAAGCCTCCCAGGACGGCCACTCCAGGAAGTCCGTACGGGATCTCGAAACGGTGGGCTATGGAGGCGATGCGCTGCGGCGATGCCGCCGTGATATCGGAATCATGACAATCACCCGCCGTGCATGCCAAAACGCCGCATCCCCGCTATGGGGATGCGGCGCCGGAAGTCCGGGTGGACTACTTGGCGGCCTGCAGAGCGGCGGCGCGCTTGGCGATCGCCGACTTGCGGTTGGCGGCCTGGTTCTTGTGAATGACGCCCTTGCTGACGGCCTTGTCGAGCTGGCGGGAGGCGGCCTTGAGGGCCACCACGGCCTCGTCGACGTTGCCGCCGTCAGCGGCCTCGCGGAATTTGCGGACCGCCGTCTTCAGAGACGACTTGACCGCCTTGTTACGCAGCCGGGCCTTCTCGTTCTGCCGGTTGCGCTTGATCTGGGACTTGATGTTCGCCACGAAGAAAGCCTCAGTGTAAGTCTTGGTCGGATGGGGCGCGCGGGCTCGTGAGAGGGCGCGCCACACGCAGTTGAACAGGATACCAACAGGCCGGGTCGCCGCTCAAATCACGCCAACCGGCCATCGCCTGTGGCCCCATGTTAGCGCGGATGGACCCACCCGGTCCGATATTCCGCCCAGTCTTCCTCAGTGGCGGCGAAGTCCACATAGAGGGCGAGGCCGAGGTTGGTCCGCGGGCCGTGCTCGGTCAGGGCGAGCCGGGTGCCGTCCGCGGCCGCCGCGACGCTCTCGGCGTAGTCACTCAGGGCCAGCTTGTGGTCGTGGTAGGCGGGCGCGCCGATGAGCACGGTCTTGTCCTCGGGAACGATCTCCATGGCCAGCTTGGCCTGCCGTACGACGTATCCGCCGTAGAGCGTCTGCAGCGGCGTCCACGAGTCGTAGGTCATGATGGCGACCTGGTCGGTGAGGTCCGCGACCTGCCGGAAGTAGCCCGGCGTCCAGTATTTGTCGTGGCCGCCGATCAGCCGGAACGGATACCGCACGCCGGGGAAGGGCTCGATCTGCTGGGTCGCCACCGTCAGGAGCCGGGGGCCGATGGCCTGCCGCGTCTCCCTCAGGACGCTCAGAAACGCCGGATCTCCGTCGGACACGGGCTCGAAGTCGTAGTGGATGCCGTCGAACCCCATCTCCGTGAGCGCCTTGGCGCCCGCGACGACCTTCCCCCGAGCCTCCGGATCGGCCAGGTCGAGATGCCTCTTCCCGTTGTCGTTGACGCTCTGGCCGAGCCAGGCGGACACGCGCACACCTGGCAGCCTTTCCCGCCACCATTTCAGGAAATTTCCGGCGTTGAGGTATCTGTCAGGCCGCAAGGTGCCGTCGTAGCCCAGGGGGCCGCTGTGGACGTACACGTCCCGGATCCCGCTGTCGCGGAGCCGTACGGCCAGGGCGTCCACGTCGGCCGCGGTGCGCCTGCCGTCCACCCAGGCGTGTCCCATCCACAGGGCGTCGTGCCCGGTCGTCCTGGTCCAGGGGGCGGGGGAGCCGGTGAACTGCAGTCGCAGCGCGGCCGCCGCCGCGAGTGCGAGCGCGAGCGGCACGGCCAGAGCCACGGCGGTCCATCGGATCACACGTCTGGCGGTCCGTCCGTTGGCCGGTCTGTTGGCCCGTCTGGTGGTCGAGGCAAGCATCGGGACATGCCACCATGGAGGGTGGCTGGTCCGCCAGCCCTTGACGGGAGAGCCCGCGGACCGCGAGGCGACCCGGCTCGACCGATCGGCACTCACCCACCCTGTTGAAACGGACCTCGGTGCGCACTCAGCCTGGCCAGACCGACCCCGCGTTGATCCGCAACTTCTGCATCATCGCGCACATCGACCATGGCAAGTCGACCCTCGCCGACCGGATGCTCCAGCTCACCGGCGTGGTGGACGACAGGTCCATGCGCGCGCAGTACCTGGACCGGATGGACATCGAGCGCGAGCGCGGCATCACGATCAAGTCGCAGGCCGTGCGGCTCCCCTGGAACGGCCACGTCCTCAACATGATCGACACCCCCGGGCACGTCGACTTCTCCTACGAGGTGTCGCGGTCGCTGGAGGCGTGTGAGGGCGCGATCCTGCTCGTGGACGCCGCCCAGGGCATCGAGGCGCAGACGCTGGCCAACCTCTACCTGGCCATGAACGCTGACCTCCACATCATCCCGGTGCTCAACAAGATCGACCTGCCGGCCGCCCAGCCGGACAAGTACGCCGAGGAGATCGCCGGCCTCATCGGCTGCGACCCGGCGGATGTCCTGCGCGTGTCCGGAAAGACGGGGATGGGCGTCAAGGAGTTGCTGGATCACGTTGTGGAGAACGTGCCGGCCCCCGTGGGGGACGCCGGAGCGCCGGCCCGCGCGCTGATCTTCGACTCGGTGTACGACACCTACCGCGGCGTCGTGACGTACGTGAGGGTCATCGACGGGCACCTGTCCAAGCGGGAGCGGGTGCTGATGATGTCGACCACGGCGCAGCACGAGCTCCTGGAGATCGGCGTCATCTCTCCCGAGTCGGTGCCGTCCGAGATGGGCCTCGGCGTCGGCGAGGTGGGATACCTGATCACCGGCGTGAAGGACGTCCGCCAGTCGCGGGTGGGCGACACGGTCACCAGCACGGCCAAGCCCGCCACCGAGGCGCTGGGCGGCTACGAGCACCCCAAGCCGATGGTGTATTCCGGCCTCTACCCGATCGACGGCGACGACTACCCCGAGCTCCGCGAGGCGCTCGACAAGCTCCGCCTGAACGACGCCGCGCTGGTCTACGAGCCGGAGACGTCGGCCGCGCTGGGCTTCGGCTTCCGCTGCGGGTTCCTCGGCCTGCTCCACATGGAGATCGTCCGGGAGCGGCTGGAGCGGGAGTTCAACCTGTCGCTGATCTCCACCTCGCCCAACGTGATCTACCGCGTGGTGATGGAGGACAAGCGGGAGCTGATCGTCACCAACCCTTCGGAGTTCCCAGAGGGGAAGATCGCCGAAATCCACGAGCCCGTGGTGAAGGCCACGCTGCTGGCGCCGGCCGAGTTCATCGGGGCCATCATGGAGCTCTGCCAGGGCCGCCGGGGCCAGCTCCAGGGGATGGACTACCTCTCGGAGGACCGGGTCGAGATCCGCTACACGCTGCCGCTCGGTGAGATCATCTTCGACTTCTTCGACCAGCTCAAGTCGAAGACCCGCGGCTACGCCTCGCTCGACTACGAGCCGTCGGGCGAGCAGGACGCCGACCTTGTGAAGGTGGACATCCTGCTGCAGGGTGAGGCGGTCGACGCCTTCAGCGCCATCGTCCACCGCGAGAAGGCGTACGCCTACGGCGTCGAGATGGCCAAGAAGCTCAAGGACCTCATCCCGAGGCAGCAGTTCGAGGTGCCCATCCAGGCCGCCATCGGCGCCCGCGTGATCGCGAGGGAGAACATCCGCGCGATCCGCAAGGACGTCCTCGCCAAGTGCTACGGCGGCGACATCAGCCGCAAGCGCAAGCTGCTGGAGAAGCAGAAGGAAGGCAAGAAGCGGATGAAGATGGTCGGCCGGGTGGAGGTCCCCCAGGAGGCCTTCGTCGCCGCCCTGTCCACCGAGAGCTCCACCGACAAGACCAAGAAGTAAGATCGGCGAAATCGGTTCGCCCCGTTATACGGCGGCGGGTTAGCGTCGGTTCATGCGCATCGTCTCAGTGAACGTGGGCCGGGCCAAGGACGCGGAGTGGGCGGGCGACCTCAGGCGGACCGCCATCGACAAGCGGGCCGTCGCGGGGCGGGTCGCCGTACGGGAGAACGGCCTTGCGGGGGACGAGCGCGCCGACGTCGCCCATCACGGGCATCCCGACCAGGCGGTCTACGCGTACGCCAGGGAGGACTACGACTGGTGGGAGCCCCAGATGGGCCGGGAGCTCCGCGACGGCCAGTTCGGGGAGAACCTCACCACCATTGGGGCCGATGTGACCGGCGCGCTGCTGGGAGAGCGGTGGCGTGTCGGGAGCGCCGTCATCGAGGTGATGGGCCCGCGCGTGCCGTGCGTGGTGTTCCGCAACTGGCTCGACGAGCGCGGCTGGGTCAGGCGTTTCACGGAGGCAGGCCGCCCGGGAGCGTACTTTCGCGTGATCGAGCAGGGCGAGCTGGGCGCGGGCGACGAGATCGAGGTCCTGGTACGGCCGGCCGGCAGTGTGACGATCGCCGAGTCGTTCCTGGCCTACAACGGGGACAGGGACCTGATGCGCAAGCTGATCGCCTACCCGGGCCACGGTGAGAAGTGGGACAAGATCGCCGGCAGAGTGCTGAAAAGCTAGAGGGCCGGAGCCAACCAGGTGCTCCGGCCCTCAGCGACCCGCCCGCGTGCTGCGGAGGGCGGGGGTTCGCGGGACGTCAGCGCAGAATGGAGTAGAGCGCCGACGTGAGGGACGCCTTGGCGTCGTCCCCGTCGATCGACCACATCATCGAGCCGCCGAGGCCCTTGAGCCGGATGTAGGCGGCCTTCTGGAGCAGGACGGCCGGGTCGTCGTAGGACCAGAACTCGTTGCCGTCGTACAGCCACTGGGTGCCCGTCCGCAGGTCGCGGTAGTGCTTGCCGGGCTTGCCCGCCAGGACCTTGTAGTCCTCGGTGCCGGGACCCCAGACGCCGGGGGCGGCGCCGGTGGCCGGGGCGTAGAGGCCGTCGCCGGTGGACTTCACGCCGGTCCAGCCCTGGCCGTACGCCGGGACGCCCACGACGATCTTCCGCTTGGGCGCGCCGCGGCTGACGTAGTCGCGCACGGTCTGGTCGACGCTGTACTTCACGGGGTTGGGGTCGCGCCGGTCGGTCAGCAGGTTGCCGTTGTGACCGGTCTGAGGCTCCCAGGTGCCGTGCAGGTCGTAGCCCTGGATGGTGGCGAAGTCGAGCACGTTGAAGATCTTGCTGACCTCGAAGCCCGAGTCGATCTTCGCGGCGGCGGCCGGGAGGAACGCCGTCAGCTCGGAGCGCCGGTCGAAGGCCTTCGCCTGGCGGCGCAGCTCGGCCAGGAACAGCGTGAAGTTCTGCTTGTCCTCGGGCCGGATGACGTTGCCGTCGTTGCCGGAGGAGCCCGGCCACTCCCAGTCGAGGTCGATGCCGTCAAACACGCCCGCCCCGGCGCCGGCGGGCAGGCCGGGAAGGTTGCCCTTGAGCCAGAGGTCCACGCAGGACGCTGCCAGCTTGGCCCGGGACTCGGGGGTGAGCACGGCGTCGGAGAAGTACCTCGACCCGGTCCAGCCGCCGACCGAGATCAGCACCTTGAGCCCGGGGTGCTTGGCCTTGAGCTTCTTGAGCTGGTTGAGGTTGCCCTTCAGCGGCTGGTCGCCGGTGTCGGCGACGCCGTCGACGCTCTCCTCGGCGGAGACGCCGCGCTGCCAGTCCGCCCACGGGTCGGCGGAGTAGCACGTGCCCTCGGGGCCCACGAACCCGAACGCGTAGTTGATGTGGGTCAGCTTGGCCGCGGCGCCGCTGGTGTCCACGTCCTTGACGTGGAAGTTACGGCCGTAGATGCCCCACTGGATGAAGTAGGCGACGCGCTTGTAGCCGTCGGGGTGTGCCTGGGCCGGTGACGACGGCACGGCGACGGCCACGAGGCCGACGGCCGCCGCTACGAGGGTGTGCTTGAGGAGTCGGCGCACGTGGTCTCCTTGGCGCGCGATTTTTATTAGGAAACTTTCTTTTAAATTGTGCAGGATCGTAGACCCGGGGTGATCAGCGCGTCAATGGCATCGGGAGAATGGCGGCAGACTGGAGACGTGCCTTCCGTGCTTCCCGACGGCGATCCCGTCCCCGCCTCCGGCGAGCTGCCGCCGAGCGCGCTCGACGGGCTGGGATCACGCCCGTTCGGTTTCTATGTACATGTCCCGTTCTGCGCCAGCCGCTGCGGCTACTGCGACTTCAACACCTACACGGCCGCCGAGCTCGGCCCCGGCGCCTCCCAGAGGGACTACGCGGAGACCGCCATAGAGGAGGTACGGCTGGCCCGGCGCGTGCTGGGGGACCTGGGCCTGCCCGTCGAGACCGTGTTCTTCGGCGGCGGCACGCCCACCCTGCTGCCGGCGGCCGATCTGGTGCGGATCCTGGAGGCGATCGACAAGGAGTTCGGCCTGCGCCCGGACGCCGAGGTGACCACGGAGGCCAACCCCGAGTCCGTCGACCCGGCATATCTGGAAATCCTGCGAAACGGCGGGTTCAACCGGATGAGCTTCGGCATGCAGAGCGCCAGGCAACACGTGCTCAAGGTCCTCGACCGCCACCACACCCCCGGCCGGGCCGCGCAGGCCGTACGGGAGGCGAAGGACGCCGGGTTCGAGCACGTCAACCTGGATTTGATCTACAGCACACCGGGGGAGACCGATGACGACTGGAGGGCCTCCCTGGAGGCGGCCCTGGCAGCCGGGCCCGACCACGTCTCGGCGTACTCGCTGATCGTCGAGGACGGCACCCGGCTCGCCGTGCGGATCCGGCGGGGCGAGCTGCCGATGCCCGACGACGACGTGGCCGCCGACCGCTACCTCATCGCCGACGAGATGCTCTCGGCGGCCGGGCTGCGGTGGTACGAGATCTCCAACTGGGCTGCCGCCGACGAGGCCCGCTGCCGGCACAACCTGCTCTACTGGACCGGCGGCGACTGGTGGGGCGTCGGCCCCGGCGCGCACAGCCACGTCGGCGGCACCCGCTGGTGGAACGTCAAGCATCCCGCCGCGTACGCGGGCCGCCTCGCCTCCGGCGCCTCGCCCGCGCACGCGCGCGAGGTGCTGTCCGCCGAGGACCGGGCCGTCGAGCGGTTGATGCTGGAGCTGCGCCTCGCGACCGGCTTCCCCCTGGCCGACCTCCGGCCGGGGGCCCGGGAGGCCTGCGACAGCGCCGTGGCCGAGGGGCTGCTGGAGGTCAGGGACGGGCGGATCGTGCTGACGCTGCGCGGCAGGCTCCTCGCCGACGGGCTCGTCCTCGACCTGACATAGCCCGCGTCAGGTGACGAACCGGATCGTCGCCGGATAGCGGTAGTTCTCCCCGCGACTGGCCGCCATCGTCGCGAGGATCCCGGTGACCAGCGCGTACAGCCAGAGGACGGGAAGCACCAGGAACCCCAGGAACCCGATCAGCACGAACATCAGGATGACGGACGCCGTGGTGATGGCCGCGAAGGCGATCGTCAGAGTGATCCAGAAATTCAGCGCCTCGGCCGCCTGGTCACGCACGTAGGGCGACTGGTCCTTGCGGGTCAGGTAGATCACCAGGGACCCGACGATGCCGAACGGCCACATGATGAGGTTGCCGAGCCCGGCGAGATGCGCCAGCAGCGCCATGGTCGTGTCGTCACTGCCGGGCCGCGGGCCGTACTGCCCCGGCACGTACGGCCCGCCCGCCCCGAAGCCGTACCCCGGCGCCCCGTAACCGGGCGCTCCATACCCCGGCGCCCCGTAACCGGATGGTCCGTACCCAGGCGCCCCGTAGCCGGGGGATCCGTATCCGGGTGCGCCATAGCCGGGCGTGCCCGGCTGTCCGTATCCCGGCTCCTGCGCCCGCGGCTCGTATGGGTCCGGCTCGTGCTGGTGCGGGCTCTCACTCATCGGAAGCCTCCTGGCCTTTCCCTGTGTCTTCAACGCTAGCTGGCGGCATGCCGCAGTGGGCGGAGGAGAAGGACGTACGGCACGGGCTCAATCGGGTTCGGTGACGAAGTCGATCAGCTCTTCGACCCGGCCGAGGAGTTCGGGCTCCAAATCGGTGAAGGTCCTCACCCGCCCGAGAATGTGGCGCCATGCCTCCTGGGGATCCATCCGCCAGCCGAGGGCGGCGATCACGCCCTCCTTCCAGGGAATCCCGCGCGGCACGCTCGGCCACGCCGGAATGCCGAGCGCGGACGGCTTGACCGCCTGCCAGATGTCCACGTAGGGATGGCCGACGACCAGCACATGGTCCCCCGAGACCTGGGCGGCGATGCGGCTCTCCTTGGACCCCGGCACGAGGTGGTCGACCAGCACGCCCAGACGCCTGCCCTGTTCCGGGGCGAACTCCGCCACGATGGCGGGCAGGTCGTCGACGCCCTCCAGATACTCGACGACGACGCCCTCGACCCGGAGGTCGTGACCCCAGATCTTCTCGACGAGAGACGCGTCGTGGATGCCCTCGACGTAGATCCGGCTCTCCTTGGCGACCTGGGCCCGCAGCCCGTCGACCGCGATCGACCCCGAGGCGCTCCGCTTGGGGCCCTGGGGCGCGGCGGCCGGCCGTACGAGCGTCACCGGCCTGCCGTCGAGCAGGAACCCGGCGGGCGCGAGGGGGAAGACCCGCCGCCGCCCGAACCGGTCCTCCAGCGTGACGGCCTCCTTGTCGCAGGCCACCACCGCGCCGCAGAACCGGCCTTCCGCGTCCTCGACCACGAGGTCCGGCTCGGCCGGGACCGTGGGGATCTGGCCCCGCTTGGGCCGCCGCCAGTCTCCGGAAAGCACGTCCCGCCCATACATGCCGCGAACGCTAGCAAAACAGCGACCGGGGCGGCGGCGAACCCGCCGCCCGTGTGCCGCGTCCGCCGCTCGTGTCCACGCTCGTGTCCGCGTCCGCGTCCGCGCTCGTGTCCGCTGTCCGTGTCCGTGTCCGTCGCCCGTGTCCGCCGTCCCGGACAGGCCCGCTCTGCATGATCACGTGGGGATTTCCCCTGCGTGACGAGGCCGACCGGGAACCCGTGCATGATCCTGACTTGGGTTTGCCGAGGTCGGAGGCCAAGCCTGGGACTCTGTGCATGATCACGGCAAGTGGGGGGTCGTGCGCCTCCGGTTGGCGCTCCGCCGTACCAGCACGACGATGGTCACGATCACGGCGGCCAGGAAGCCGAGGAACGGGAGCGCCAGGAGGGCGATCGCCCCGCCGAGCTTTCCGCCGCTCGCGGTGAGCTCCTTGCCGACGCCGAACGTTACGCCTTCGCCGTCGCAGCTCACCTGGTACGTCCCCGCCGACGGGACGCCGACGGTGAAGAGCAACTCCCACTTCCTGTCGCCGATGGCGACCGTCTGGGACGTCTTCGGCTGGGTGAGCGTGACCTTCTCGTCCTGGCCGCCCCGCACCTCGCACGAGACGTTGGTGGGCTGGTCCGCGGCGGCGTAGATGGCCGGCTTGTCCTTCGGGTCGAGCCTGGCGCTGACCGCCTGGCCGCCGGCGAAGGTCTTGGCCGGCGCGACGTCGTTGATCGTGGAGAACAGGCCGCCCGCGAAGCCGCCGACGCCGACGATCAGCAGGACGACGAAGAGCGCCCAGGCCAGGAAGACCCACAGAAGGCGGGGACGGACCGGGCCCGGCGCGCGAGGCGGGGCAGGCATGTCGTACGAGGGGGGCGGGTACTGGCCGCCGGAGGCATATGAGGGGCCCGGCGGGTAGGAAGCGCCGTACGGCTCACCGGGCGCGGGAGGGCGCGGCAACCGGACGGTGGCGTCGCCGGGGCCCGGGTTGGGAATTTCGGTCATGGGTGGGAGTTTGGCGAATGCCGCTTGTAAGCGATTTGCAGTCGGCTTGTCCTGCTCGTCCTTATGGCCGATCGTGTTATCGCACCCCGGGGGCGCTGGCCGTACACTTGGCACTCGGGAACACAGAGTGCCAGAGTTCGTGTTTCCCACGCACAGGGAGGTGACACATTGCTCGACGACCGCAAGCTGGCCGTGTTGCGTGCCATCGTCGAGGACTACGTGTCCACCAACGAGCCGGTGGGCTCCAAGGCCCTCGCCGACAGGCACAATCTCGGCGTTTCTCCTGCGACGATCCGTAACGACATGGCCGCGCTCGAGGAGCAGGGGTACATTCACCAGCCGCACACGAGCGCCGGGAGGGTTCCGACGGACAAGGGATATCGCCTGTTCGTCGACCGGCTCTCGCAGGTCAAGCCGCTTTCCGCCGCCGAACGCAGAGCGATCGAGGCGTTCCTCGGCGGGGTGGTCGACCTCGACGAGATCGTCATGCGGACGGTGCGGCTGCTGGCCCAGCTCACCAGGCAGGTCGCGGTCGTGCAGTATCCCTCGCTGACCAGGTCGTCGGTCCGGCACGTCGAGATCGTGCCGCTGGCCGAGCGCCGGGTCATGCTCGTTCTGATCACCAACACCGGCCGGGTCGAGCAGCGGGTGGTCGATCTGCCCGAGGCGGTCGCGGAGGACCGGATCGCGCACCTCCGCGCCGTGCTCAACGCCTGCCTGGACGGCTGCGGCCTCTCCAGCGTGCCGGAGACCGTCGCCGAAGTACCGGAGCGGCTTCCGGCCAAGGATCGGCCCGTGGCGGCGACGATCCTGTCGGTGCTTCTTGAGACACTTGTCGAGCGGCACGAGGAAAAGATCGTTTTTGCTGGAACCGCCAACCTCGCGGCGGCCGACTTCAGCGTCGGCCTGCGCGACGTGCTGGAGGCGCTGGAGGAGCAGGTCGTCCTGATGCGCCTGCTCGGCGAGACCGGCGGCCTGTCCGAGCTGACCGTCCGGATCGGCTCGGAGAACCCGTACACCGGACTTCGCGGCACCTCGATCGTGGCCGCGGGATACGGTTCGGGCGACAAGGAACTGGCCCGGCTCGGAGTGCTGGGCCCGACGCGAATGGACTATCCGGTGACGATGGGTGCGGTGCGCGCGGTGGCGCGCTACGTCGGCCAGATCCTGGCGGGGTCATAAGTGTCCAAGGACTACTACGCGACCCTCGGGGTGCGCCGTGACGCCAGCCAGGAAGAGATCAAGAAGGCGTACCGCCGTCTCGCCCGCGAGCTGCACCCGGACGTCAATCCCGATCCGGAGACCCAGGAGCGGTTCAAGGACATCACTCAGGCCTACGAGGTGCTGTCCGACGCGAACAAGCGGCAGATGTACGACCTCGGCGCCGACCCGTTCAGCAGCGGGGCGGGGGCCGGAGCCGGCGGGTTCGGGGCGGGCTTCCCGTTCAGCGACATCATGGACGCCTTCTTCGGCTCGGCCGGCGGATCCCGGGGGCCGCGCTCCCGCGCCAGGCGGGGCCGCAACGCGACGATCCGGGTCGAGCTCGACCTGGCCGAGTCCGGGTTCGGCACCACGCGGGAGCTGGTCGTCGACACCGCCGTGCTGTGCGAGGTCTGTCACGGCTCGGGCGCGGCGGCCGGCACCCACCCCGACACCTGTGACATGTGCCACGGCCGTGGCGAGGTGTCCCAGGTCACCCGGTCGTTCCTCGGCCAGGTCATGACCTCGCGGCCGTGCCCCCAGTGCGGCGGGTACGGCAGCGTGATCCGTCACCCCTGCATGGAGTGCTCCGGCGAGGGCCGGGTCCGCACCCGCAGAACGATCAAGGTCAGGATCCCGGCCGGTGTCGAGGACGGCACCCACATCCAGCTCGCCGGCGAGGGCGAGATCGGCCCCGGCGGCGGCCCTCCCGGCGACCTCTTCCTGGAGATCGTCGAGCGGCCGCACCAGATCTTCGAGCGGCGGGGCGACGACCTCCACTGCACGGTCCAGATCCCGATGACCGCCGCCGCCCTCGGCACCTCGCTCACCGTCGAGACCCTCGACGGCGCCGAGGAGATCGACGTACGGCCCGGCACCCAGGCGGGCCAGATCATCCCCCTGTACGGCAGGGGCGTCCAGCGGCTCAACGAGACCGGCAGGGGCGACCTGCTGATCCACGTCACCGTCGAGACCCCGACCAAGCTGGACCCGGCGCAGGAGGAGCTACTGCGGGAGCTGTCCAAGCTACGCGGGGAGGAGCGGCCGCCGGGGAAGTTCTCCCCGGGCCAGCAAGGGTTCTTCTCACGCCTGAGAGACGCGTTCAACGGCCGCTGAGGCGGGTTCATGAGCGTTCCCGTGTTCCTGGCGGACACCACTGATCTCGATCCCGGGGCCGGCCGGATCGTCCTCGGCGGCCCGGAGGGACGCCACGCGGCGGCCGTCAGGAGGCTTCGCCCCGGCGAGCGGATCGACCTGACGGACGGCCTCGGCCGGGTCGCCGAGTGCGTCGTCTCCGACGTGGGCAAGGACACGCTCACGGCCGAGGTGCTCAGACGCTACGACCTCGACCCGCCGGCGCCGCGCCTCGTCGTCGTCCAGGGGCTCCCGAAGGGCGACCGGGGCGAGCTGGCGGTCGAGATGATGACCGAGGCGGGCGTCGACGTGATCGTGCCCTGGGCCGCCGCCCGCTGCGTCACCCAGTGGAAGGGCGACCGCGCGGGCAAGGCCCTGGCCCGCTGGCGGAGCACCGCGCGCGAGGCCGGTAAGCAGGCCCGCCGCTTCCACCTTCCCGAGGTGGCCGAGCAGGCCACGACGGCCCAGGTGGCCTCGGCCGTCTCCGGGGCGGCGCTCGCGATCGTGCTGCACGAGGAGGCCGCCGAACCGCTGAGCGGCCTGACACTGCCGGATAAGGGTGACATCGTGGTCGTGGTCGGCCCCGAGGGCGGAATCACCGACGACGAGATCGCCCGGTTCCGGGCCGCCGGAGCCGTACCGGCCCTGCTCGGGCCGACGGTGCTGCGGACCTCGACGGCCGGAGTGGCGGCGGCCGCCGTGCTGCTGTCCCGCAGTGGTCGTTGGTGAAGCGGGCGCGGAGTCAGCTTTGAGACTACGAGGGCGTGGACGAAAAGGGGATCTTCCGCGCGCGCGGACCGGCCATCGCCTGGTTCAAGGACCCGGCCGGCAACATCCTGTCGGTGCTCCAGAAGGACTGATTCTTACGGCGTCGGCGTCTCCGAGACGGAGTTGACCGCGACCGCGTCGGTCGGGGTCGGCGAAGGCGTCGGGCTCGGCGTCGGCGACGGGGTCGGCGCCGGAGGCGGCGTGGTGGCCGTCGAGGGCGTGGGGGCCGGAGGGGGCGGGGTCTCGTCCGGAGGGCACGAGGGCGAGGCCGTGGAGTCCGGCTCGACGACTCCCGTCGTGGCGTCCGGAGACGCGCAGGGGTTCGGCGTCGACGACGGCGTCGGCTTGGAGGTCGAGCCCGCCTTGTGCGTCGGGACGGGCGGCGCCTGACCGTGCGCGGTCCCGTTGGTGGTGATCACCAGTGTGGGGGCGGGCGACGCCGGCGGCCGCTGGGTGGCCGACGTGTCGGGAAGCCGGCTGCCATCGCCCGCCTGGTAGATGCCCGTGCTCTGGCCCACCTGCGTGCGGAGGCCGGGGACGAGCATGACGACCGTGCCCGCCACCAGGACGGCCCCCGCTACGGCGGCTCCCACTCGCCACCAAAAGATGCCCCGCAGGCCGCGCCGCTCGATGCGGCTGCGGATGATGTCCAGTCCTTCGGGAGACGGCACGACCGAGTCCGCCTCCGCGCGCATGGCACGGCGCAGGAACTCGCCGTACTCGTCGTCGGGGGGGAAGGTCATGAGAACTGCTCCAGTGCCATCCGTAGTGCGGCCATGCCGCGGGCCGTGTGACTTTTCACCGCGCCCTTGCTGATGCCCATCGCGTTGGCGATCTCCGCCTCCGACAGGTCACCGTAGTAGCGCAGCACCAGCGCCTCGCGCTGCCGGGTGGGCAGGCCGCGGAGCGCCTCGATGACCGCCGAGCGCTCCAGCTCGCCGATCGCGCCGTTCTCCGCGCTGGGCGCGTCGGGAAGCCCCTTCGGGGCGTACTTCTCGACGACCGCGCGGTGACGCAGCACGGAGCGCGAGCGGTTGACGACCGATTGGCGTAGGTAGGCCAGTGCCTTGTCGGTGTCCCGCAGCCGGCGCCACGCCCCATGAATGGCGACGAACGCGTCCTGCACGACCTCTTCCGCGCTGGCCACATCACGGACCAGCAGCACCGCGAGACGCACCAGTGACCGATAGTGGGCGCTGTAAAGCGCCGTAACGGCCACGTCGGCATCCCACCCGACGGGCACCGTCCCCAACGACCTGTCGGCCACGAGGGTCTCGGTGGTCACATCAGTAGGACGCTCGTCATCCCCGGGGGGTTTACGTTCTTCCGAATGATTAGGGGGCATGACCCAGTGGTGTCCTCGCCCGACACTAGGGGGGTTTTTCGGTGCAGTGTCGCACACCAACATTACTTGCGGGGATCTTTCAACGTCATCACTGATTGGCAACGGCTACGCTTTCGCTCGTGACCGACTGCCTGTTCTGCAAGATCGTGGCCAAGGAGATCCCCGCGGAGATCGTCCTGGAGGCCGACCGGGCGCTGGCGTTCCGCGACATCAACCCGCAGGCGCCCACGCACGTCCTGGTCGTGTCGAAGGCCCACCACGAGAACGCGGCGGCGCTGGCCGAGGCCGACGACGGCCTCGCGGACGACCTGCTCAAGGCGTGTCACGCCGTGGCCGTCCAGGAGGGCGTGGCCGGCTCGGGCTACCGGGTGGTGTTCAACACCGGGCCGGGCGCCGGGCAGACCGTCTTCCACGTCCACGCGCACGTGCTGGGCGGCAGAGACCTCGCGTGGCCACCGGGGTGAACGGCTAGCATGACCGTAGGGAACTAGGGAGGCGAGCAGGCCGTAACGGCCGCCCATGTCCGAGTCACACGAATTCAACAAGACCCAGGCCAAGGTCGTCATCCCCGAGGGGCAGCCGATGGTGAGCCTGCTCGGCTCGCGTGACGAGTTGCTGCGGGTCATCGAGAAGGCCTTCCGCGCCGACATCCACGTGCGCGGCAACGAGATCACCATCACGGGCAGCCCGGAGGAGAGCGGCGTCGTCGTGCGTCTCTTCGAGGAGCTCGTGGAGCTGGTCACGTCGGGCGCGGAGCTGACGCCCGACTCCGTCGAGCGCAGCATCGGCATGCTGCGGATGAAGACCGACCGCCCGGCCGAGGTGCTGTCCCTCGACATCCTCTCCGCGCGCGGACGGACCATCCGCCCGAAGACGGTCAACCAGAAGCGGTACGTCGACGCGATCGACAGGCACACCGTCGTCTTCGGCATCGGGCCCGCGGGCACCGGCAAGACCTATCTGGCGATGGCCAAGGCCGTGAAGGCCCTGCAGAACAAGCATGTCAACCGGATCATCCTGACCCGGCCCGCCGTCGAGGCGGGGGAGCGGCTGGGTTTCCTGCCGGGCACCCTCTACGAGAAGATCGATCCGTACCTGCGGCCGCTCTACGACGCGCTGCACGACATGCTGGACCCCGACTCGATCCCGCGGCTGATGGCCGCCGGAACGATCGAGGTCGCGCCGCTGGCGTACATGCGCGGGCGCACGCTGAACGACGCGTTCATCATCCTCGACGAGGCGCAGAACACCTCACCCGAGCAGATGAAGATGTTCCTGACCCGCCTCGGGTTCAACTCCAAGATCGTCGTGACGGGTGACGTGACCCAGATCGACCTTCCCGGAGGCCAGGAGAGCGGGCTCAAGGTCGTCCAGGGCATCCTCGAAGGCATCGACGACATCCATTTCAGCAAGCTGACCAGCGCAGACGTGGTCCGCCACAAGCTGGTGAGCGACATCGTCGACGCCTACGGGCGATACGACGCGGCGATGGCGTCGGAGCCGCGGGCGATCGCCAAGCGCTCCAGGAGCAGACGGTGAGCGAGCGCTCAGGTAAGGAGATCCGGTGAGCATCGAGGTGGCCAACGAGTCCGGCGTGGAGGTCGACGAGTCGGCCCTCGTGGAGCTGGCCGGTCACGTCCTCGGCCGGATGGGCATCAACCCGCTGGCCGAGCTGTCGATCCTGGTGATCGACGAGGCGGCGATGGCCGAGCTGCACGAGCAGTGGATGGGCGAGCCGGGGCCGACCGACGTGCTGGCCTTCCCCATGGACGAGCTGCGGCCCAACTCCGGCGGCGGCCGCGAGGAGGACTCCTCCCCCGACCCGGCCCTGCTCGGCGACGTGGTGCTCTGCCCCCAGGTGGCCGCCAAGCAGGCCGCCGAGGCCGGGCACAGCGCCCAGGACGAGCTGGAGATGCTCTGCACCCACGGCATCCTCCACCTGCTCGGCTACGACCACGCGGAACCCGAGGAACACGCCGAGATGTTCGGCCTGCAGGGCGAGCTGCTCGAGGCGTGGCGGGAGGTGCGGCGGAAGCCGTGAACAACGGCTGGCTGTTCTCGGCCGTCCTCCTCATCGTGGTCGGCGGCCTTCTGGCGAGTGCCGAGACGGCGCTGACCCGCATCTCCCGGGTGCGGGCCGAGGAGTTCGTCAAGGAGAGGCGCCGGGGCGCCCTGCGGCTGCGGGCGATCGTCGCCGACCCCCCGCGCTACCTCAACCTGCTGCTGCTGCTCAGGCTGAGCTGCGAGCTGATCGCCACGGTGATCGCCACTTTGCTGTTCATCGACTGGCTCGGCGACCGCGGCCAGGCCTACGCCGTGGCCGCCGGGGTCATGATCCTGGTGAGCTACGTCATCGTGGGCGTCTCGCCGCGCACGCTGGGCCGCCAGCACGCCGAGCCCGTCGCGCTCGCCAGCGCGCCCATCGTGTACGGCCTGACCCGCATCTTCGGCCCGCTGCCGAAGCTGCTCATCCTGCTCGGCAACGCGCTGACCCCGGGCCGCGGCTTCCGGGAGGGGCCGTTCACCTCCGAGGCCGAGCTGCGCGATCTGGTCGACCTGGCCGAGCAGCGCCGGGTGATCGAGCCGGACGAGCGCGAGATGATCCACTCGGTCTTCGAGCTGGGTGACACGCTCGTCCGCGAGGTCATGGTGCCGCGTACGGACATCATCTTCATCGAGCGGGGAAAGAGCCTGAGCCAGGCGCTCTCGCTGGCCCTGCGCAGCGGTTTCTCCCGCATCCCGGTGGTCGGCGAGAACGAGGACGACGTCGTCGGCATCGCCTACCTCAAGGACATCGTCCGCCGAATGCAGGACACCGGCGACACGGGCGGCAGGGTCGACGAGCTGATGCGCCCGGCGACCTACGTCCCGGACAGCAAGCCGATCGACGAACTGCTCCGCGAGATGCAGGCCCGGCAGATCCACCTGGCCATCGTCATCGACGAGTACGGCGGCACCGCCGGCCTCGTGACGATCGAGGACGTGATCGAGGAGATCGTCGGGGAGATCGCCGACGAGTACGACCAGGAGGCCCCCCGGGTCGAGCCGCTCGACGACGGCGCGGTCCGCGTTACGGCCCGCCTTCCCGTCGACGAGCTGGCGGAGCTGTTCCACACCGAGATCGAGGTCGAGGACGTGGACACCGTGGGCGGCCTGCTGGCCCACGCGCTCGGCCGTGTGCCGATCGCCGGTTCCGAGGCCACGGTCGGCGGGCTCCGCCTGACGGCGGAAAATCTCGCCGGCCGCCGCAACCAGATCAGCACCGTGGTGGTGCGGCGGGCCGACCACTCCGAGGCGGAGGAAGAGGTCGTCCCCACCGCCGCCGAGCAGGAGTAGCGGCAAGGCCCCCCTTGCCGTGAAATAGGCCTACTTTGAGCCCGTCGGGTATCTGGATATTGAAATGTCCGTATATGTACGCTGACTCGTCATGGCGGTCTTCCGGGTACTTGGAGCGTTCGAAGCGGTCGGGGAGAACGGGCCCATCGACCTTGGCGGTCCCCGGCAGCGCTCGGTCCTCGCCCGCCTGCTGATCAGCCGGGGGCAGGTCGTCCCGGTCGAGCGCATGATCGACGATCTGTGGCACGAGCAGCCGCCGCCGAGCGCGCTGGCGTCGATCCAGGCCTACGTCTCCAACCTCCGGCGCGCCCTGGAGCCGGGCCGTACGGCACGCACGGCGGCCCGGGTGCTGGTCACGGTCCCGCCCGGCTATGCCGTACGGACCGAGGAGGTGGACGCCTGGCGGTTCGAGGATCTCGTGCGGCAGGCGGCCCGGTCGCTGGCCGGAGGGGACGCTCGCACGGCCCTCCAGGAGCTGGACGGCGCGCTCGCGCTCTGGCGGGGACCGGCCTACCCCGAGTTCGCCATCGCCGAGTGGGCCATGACGGAGATCGCCCGCCTCGGCGAGCTCCACGCCATGGCCGTCGAGCAGCGTGCCTCGGCGGCGATGGCACTCGGTCTGCCCGGCTCCGTCGTGGCCGACCTGCGCACCCACCTCGACGAGCACCCGCTGCGCGAAGAGGGGTGGCGGCTGCTGGCCGTCGCGCTCTACCGGCAGGGCCGCCAGGGGGACGCGCTCGTCGCCCTCCGGGAGGCCCGCCGCATGCTCGTGGACGAGCTCGGCGTCGATCCCGGCCCGGCGCTCCAGCGGCTGGAGGCCGATATCCTGGCGCAGTCTCCGGCACTTGAGCCGGCCCCGCCCGCTCCGGGCACGGCGCTCGTCGCGGACGGGCCCACAGCGGAATCCGGGCCCGTGCCGGCCACGGGATCGGGCGTGGTGCCGGCCTCGGGATCGGGCGCCGTTCCGGCCCAGGGATTGAGCGTGGTGCCGGCCTCGGGATCGGGCGCCGTTCCGGCCCAGGGATTGAGCGTGGTGCCGGCCTCGGGATCGGGCGCCGTTCCGGCCCAGGGATTGAGCGTGGTGCCGGTCTCGGGATCGGGGGGCGTGCCAGGCCGGCACGCGGGGCCGGCGGCGGGCCGGATCGTCGCGGAGCCCGCGCGGCGCGACCGCCTCTTCGGCCGGGAGAGCGAGCTGGCCCAGTTGCTGGCCCTCTCCCGGGGGATCGCGCTGATCGGCGGCGAGGCGGGCATAGGCAAGTCCGCCCTGGCCGAGGCGGCCGCGGCGGCACGGGCCGGCGCCGGTTGGCGGGTCGCCGTGGGCCGGTGCCCGGAGACGGGCGGCGCCCCCGCCGGATGGGCCTGGGCGGAGATCCTGCGCGCTCTCACGGCGGCGGTGGCTCCAGGCGAGGCGGTCGCCGTACAGATCGCGCGGCTGCTCGATCCCGTCGGCCAGGAGGGTTTCGCACCCGGGGCCGACCTGACGACGGAACGGTTCCGGCTGCGCCGGGCCCTCGCGGCATACCTCGCCGACGCCGCCCGGACCGCGCCGCTCCTGCTGGTCCTCGACGACCTGCACCGGGCCGACGACGAGACCCTGGCCGTCCTGGTGCATCTGGCCGGTGACCTGGCGGACGCGCCGGTCGTCATCGTCGGCACGTTCCGGGATGAGGAGGCCGACCGGCTGGCGGACACGTCGGCCACGCTGGCGCGCCACGAGCCGCTCCGCGTCGCCCTTCGCGGGATCGACCAGGAGGCCGCCGCCGGGCTTCTCGCGGAAGTCTCCGGCGCGGAGGTCACGGCCGCCACGCTGGCCGCCGTCGCGGACCGCACGGGGGGCAACCCCTTCTTCCTCCGGGAGACCGCCCGGCTGATCGCCTCGGAGGGGGAGACGGCCGCCGCGTCGGTCGTGCCCGCGGGGGTTCGCGACGTGCTGCGCCGCCGGTTCGCCCGGCTGCCGGTGCCCGCGCAGACGGTCCTGCGGGAGGCGGCCGTCATGGGCCGGGACATCGACGTCGACGTGCTCACGGCCGTCAACGGCGGCGGCGACGACGCCGTGGTCGACGCCGTCGAGGCCGCCCTTATGGCGGGCCTGCTGCTCGAGCCCGGCGGCGGCGGTGTCCGGTTCGCCCACGCGCTCGTGCGGGACACGCTCTATGACGACATGTCACGCCTGAGGCAGACCCGGACCCACGCCCGGGTCGCCGCGGTGCTCGAACGGCTCCGCCCGGACGAGGTCGCCGCGCTCGCCCACCACTTCGCAGCAGGCGGCGAGCCCGCGAAGGCCGCCCGCTATGCCGCACTGGCCGCCGAGCAGGCCGAGCTGCGTTTCGCCTACCGGGAGGCGGCCGCCCTGTGGGGGCAGGCGATCGACCTCGGCGGCCGGGAGGACCTGGAGCTCATCATGCGGCGGGTCCGCGCGCTGGCGCTCGGCAACGAGCTCGCCGCCGCCCGGGAGATGCGCGAGCGGGCCATCCGGCTGGCCGTGCCGTACGGCGATCCCGAGCTCATCGCGCGGGTCGTCGGGGCCTTCGACGCGCCGTCACTGTGGAGCACCAAGGACTACGGCGTGGTGTCGAGCGAGGTGGTCCGGGTCATCGAGGAGACGCTCGCCGTGCTGCCGCAGGGGGACGGCCCGGCCCGCTGCGCGCTGCTGACGTCCCTGGCCTTCGAACTGGAGGGTGAGCAGACCACGCGGGGCGCCGAGGCGGCCGGCGAGGCGCTGGCGATGGCCCGGCGGATCGGCGATCCCGAGGGCCTCGTCAAGGCGCTGAACGCCCGGCACTTCCACACCTTCCGGGGCGACAGTCCGGCCGTGCGGGAGCGCCTCGGCACGGAGCTGCTCCGGCTCGCCGAGGCGAACGGCATGGCGACGGGGCAGGTCGTGGCCCACCTGATCCTGATGCAGCGTGCCCTGGCCGAGCTGGACTTCCCGGAGGCCGACCGGCACGCCGACCAGGCGGAGCGGCTCGGCGAGCGCTACGACCTGCCCATGCCGCGCTCCCTCGCCACCTTCTACCGGGCGTTCCGGCTGGCGATCGCGGGTGAGTACGTCGAGGCCGAGCGGCTCTACCGGGAGGGGGCCCACGCGCACTCGCGTGTTGGGGCGTGGCGCTTCGAGGTCGGCCTGTCCTACATGTCCCGCTACTGCCTTGGGCTCCTCCAGGGCGACGTCACCGGCATGCTCGCCGAGTCGGAGCTGGTCGCCCAGCACTGGGACGTGGCCGCGGAGCCGTACGCGCTGGCGCTCGCGGCGGCGGGCCGTACCGGCGAGGCGCGGCAGGTGGCGGGGCGGCCACGGCCGATCAGGCCGGACTACTACGCCCGCCTGTTCATCGTCGTCCGGGGGCTGCTCGGGATGGCGCTCGGCGACAAGGAACGGGTGCTGGAGGCCTACGACGCGCTGGCGCCCTACCCGCGCGGAATCGTCACCCAGGGCACGGGACTCCTCCCGCTCTGGCCGGTGGCCCAGGTGCTGGGCGATCTCGCGGCGTACCTGGGACGGGCCGATGAGGCGGCCGAGCGGTACGGCGCCGCGCTGGAGATCGCGACCGGGGTGGGGGCCACGGCCTGGGTGGACGCCGCTCGTCAGGGCCTGGCCGGGATCACGCGCCCCGGTTGATCGGGGCCGTCGAAGAGCACCCACTCGGTCACGTCGAGCCGGTAGACGCGCTCGCCGGGTGAAGGGCGGAGGGGGGCCTGGGCGCCGGGCGGCAGCTCGCGGGCAGAGCCTGTGAAGGCCACCGCGCCGGTCGGCCGCACCGGTTCCCCGGCGTTCCCGGCGACATCCCCGGCGACATCCCGGGCGCCGCCGCCGGCGACACCGGTGGGAATGCTGCCGGGAACGCCGCCGACGACGCTGCCCGCCACGCGGCTGTCGGACCGCAGGTCCCGGGAGTGGGGCAGGTCCTCGCGGGAGACGAAGTAGAGCCGGTCCGGTGCGAAGGTCACGTGGTACCGGAGGATGGACAGTGAGGGGGAGCCGTCGGGCCGCAAGGTGGCGAGCTGCATGAGCGCGCCCCCCGCGACGTATGCGTCCAGCCGCCGCTCGAGTTCGGTGGTCACCGCACCAGCGTGGCCCACGCCGGTTGTAAGCCCCTAGGCCCAGGTGGGCGGGCGGCGCAAGCGTACTTCAAGTGTTCTGCAAGTCGTCTGGGCCACTGTTGTCTCCAGGCGCCCGGGAGGGGTTCGGGGCGTCTGGAAGGGGAGGTCCGGCGCGCCGGGAGGGGTTCGCGGCGCACCGGCACCCCCTTGGGGTCTTAGGGGCTCTCACCCGTGCCGACCGGGTGAGAGCCCTTGCCGTTTACCCAACGTGGTCACGTGTTTGCTGATTGTGGACCGTCCCTTGAGGGAAGGAACACCGGGGCCCCCGACCACGGGAGACGGGTATGCGGATCTTCCATGCGACCGTCGTCGTCGGCGTGAGCGCGCTGGGCCTGGCCACGGTGGGGGGCTGCGGAGCCGATCGGACGATTCACACCCGTGGGGCGTCCACTCTGGTGGCGTCCGGACCGCGTGCCGTTCTCCAATCCTTGGTCGACCTGCCCGAGGGGTTCTCCGACCGGGCGCGAAGCGGGTGGAGACCGCCTTTCCGGCCGCGCGTCCGGGCGTGCCGCACGCTCTTCGACGCGGCGGCGGGGAAGCCGCCCAGGGACGGCCTCCTCGGGACGACCTCGGCGACCTATGAGGGCGAGCACGTGGGGGAGTTGGCCGGGGTCGGGCTCGCGACGTACGCGGGCGACGGGGCCGCCGCCCATCTCGGTGAGCTCCGCGAGGCGATGTCGAGGTGCGTCACGGCGGACGGCGGTGCTCCGGGGGCGGGGAGCCGCCTGTCGGCCTCCCGCCTGCCCCTCGGGTACGTCGGGCAGGACGCGGAAGGCCGCCGGTTGACTGGGCGAGTCGCGGGATATCCGTACGAGATGCATTTGGTGGTCCTGAGCGCCGGGCACACGCTCATCGCGCTCGTCCACGCGGGGCTGAACCCGCCGGACGCGAGCCGGACGGCGGAGCTGACCAGGGTGCTGGCCCGTAAGGTCGGTAACCTTGAGCCGTGACAGAGACGCTGGACCCTGAGGATAACAAGATCATCACGCTGGCCCGTTCGGCCCGCGCCCGCAACGGCTCGCCCGAGGGGGCCGCCGTGCGCGACGAGACCGGGCGGACGTACGCCGCGACCGGCGTCGCGCTGCCCTCGCTCCAGCTCTCGGCAATCCAGGTCGCGGTCGCGATGGCCGTGTCCAGCGGGGCGCGGTCACTGGAGGCCGCCGCACTGGTGACCGACGCCGACGACCCGGCCGAGGACGACCTGGCCGTCATCGAGGACCTCGGCAACGGCACGCTGTTCCTGGCGGCCCCGGACGGCTCCCTGAAGGGCCGGTACATCTAACGTGAACGCTGATCCCCGCCGGGACGCCGAGTTCCGAGCCGGATTCGCCTGCTTCGTCGGCAGGCCCAACGTCGGCAAGTCGACCCTCATGAACGCCCTCGTCGGCACCAAGGTCGCCATCACCTCGTCCAAGCCGCAGACGACCCGGCGGGCCATCCGCGGGATCGTCCACCGGCCGGACGCACAACTCGTGATCGTGGACACTCCCGGTTTCCACCGGCCCCGCACGCTTCTCGGCGAACGGCTGGACAGCCTCGTGCTGTCCACGCTGACCGAGGTCGACGTGATCGGCTTCTGTGTCCCGGCCAACGAGCCGATCGGCAAGGGCGACCGGTTCATCGTCGAGAAGCTCGCGGCGGTCAAGAAGACCCCCGTCGTCGCCGTCGTGACCAAGTGCGACCTGGCGTCCCGCGAGCAGATCGCCGGGCAGCTCCTCGCGGTGTCGGCCCTGACGGACTTCGAGGCGATCATCCCGGTGTCGGCCGAGAGCGGCGAGCAGCTCGACGTGCTGGCCGACCAGCTCATCGCGCGCCTGCCCGAGTCGCCGCCGCTGTACGCCGGGGGCGAGCTGACCGACGAGCCCGAGCAGATCCTGGTGGCCGAGCTGATCAGGGAAGCCGCGCTCGAAGGGGTCCGCGACGAGCTGCCCCACTCCATCGCGGTGGTCGTCGAGGAGATGGCCCCCCGTGAAGGCCGTGACGACCTGCTCGACGTCTACGCGTTCATGTACGTGGAGCGGCCGTCGCAGAAGGCGATCGTCATCGGGCCCGGTGGCGCCCGGCTGAAGGACGTGGGCACCCGCGCCCGCCGGCAGATCGAGGCGCTCCTCGGCACCCGGGTCTACCTGGACCTCCGGATCAAGGTCGCCAAGGAATGGCAGCGCGACCCCAAACAGCTTCGCCGCCTCGGCTTCTACGACTGATCACCGGCTTCTTCGACTGATCAGAGGGCGAGATGGGTGCGGAGCGCCTCGTCGAGCTTCTTGAGCACGGGCGCGGGCAGATGGCCGATCCGCTCGCGCAGCCGCCCCGGCGCGATCGACCTGACCTGCTCCGCCTGGGCCTTGGAGTCCTTCGCGCGGGTGGGCAGGTCGCCCGAGGTGCCATTTCTCGGGCCTGTCAGTCCACTTAGGTGGATGATAACTTCCATTTATGCGTAGTGAAGCGCCGGCTCTGCTGCCACTCTTCAGGTCACGCCACCAGGCCGAGGCTCTGACCCTGCTGTTTCTCCATCCCGGCCAAGAGTTCACTCTGACGGAACTGGCCACCCGGGTGGGTGTCCCGCTGACCACCGCTCAACGGGAGATGAGCCGTCTCGTGGAGAGCGATCTCGTCCGGGAGCGGCGGATCGGCAGGGCGAGACTGCTCAGCGCCAATGCCGAAAATCGCTACGCGCGACCGCTCACTGAGATGCTCATGCTCACGTTCGGGCCGCACGTGGTGATCGCCGAGGAATTCGCCCTTATCGAGGGTGCGACGGCGGTTGGCATCTTCGGGTCATGGGCCGCGCGTTACGGCGGCGAACCTGGACCGCCTCCGCGGGACATCGATGTGATAGTGATCGGCGCAACTGGGAGAGGGCCCGCCTACCAAGCTGCGGAACGGGCGGAGCGAAAGCTGACAATGCGGGTCAACCCGGTCGTCGTCAGCCACGAGCGCTGGCAATCTGCCTCCGATCCGCTGATCCAGCAGATACGGTCGTCTGCGCTTCTGTGGGTGATCGGTGACGAGGGAGGACTTGGGCAGTGAAGTGGAGCCGGGGCGAAGCGGTGATCGAACGTCTCCTCACAGACCGACGCCTCCAAGCCGTATCCGGCGCTCAGGCCGATGGAAATCCGTGGCTTGAACGCGCAGCCCGCGTCATCGCGACGGCGGAGTCGTTGATCGAAAAGGATCCGGACAGCGCTTACATTCTCGCGTACGACGCGGCGCGTCAGGCATGCACCGCGGTTCTGGCGCATCAAGGTCTCAGGCCGACCACGGCGGGTGGTCACTATGTGGTCGAGGAGGTGCTCCGGGCACAGTTCGGTGACCTCTTCATAGGCTTCGGATCTCTTCGCAGGCGCCGCAATGAAATCGAGTATCCGGCACGTCCGGAGATGACGTCGATTACGACGAGGCGGCGGAAGGCGTGGACGTCGCGCAGAGCCTGATCGAGACGGTCCGCAAGCTCCTCCCCGACCTGTCGCTGCGCTGACGCGGCCGGCTCCCAATCATGTACGTGTAGCGGCCGTCGCGGAATCATAAGGCGAGATGGGTGCGCAGCGCCTCGTCGAGCTTCTTGAGCACGGGCGCGGGCAGATGGCCGATCCGCTCGCGCAGCCGCCCCGGCGCGATCGACCTGACCTGCTCCGCCTGGGCCTTGGAGTCCTTCGCGAGCCCGCATTCCTTGGCAGGCAGCAGCACTTGGAACGGCAGGACCCGTGCGATGTTCGTCGTGACGGGCACCACGGTCACAACGCCCCGGCCGCTCCGTTCGACGGCGCGGTTGGCGGCGTCATTGCTGACCACCACGCCGGGACGGGTCTTGTTGGCCTCGGAGCCCTGCGACGGCTCGAAGTCGATCCAATAGACGTCACCTCGGCGCATCGAAGATTCCGTCGCCCGAGGTGGCGTCCCAGACAGAGGCGTCCTCGCCGGCGTCCCACTCCTCAAAGGCCGCCACGTACTCCTCTTCGAGGGACGCGGCGCGGAGGAGCCTGATGGCATCGTGCAGGGCGCCGGACCGCGACAGAGCCTCATGGCGCGTGACGTATTCGTCGAGAAACGCCACATCCTCTTCCGGAAGGCTGACACTGATCTTCACACCAACAATGCTACCCAGGATGCTACCGCTCCGGCTACCTGGCACGCGGCAGGTGATCAGCGTGATTACCTTGGCGGCGGCGCGCTGGAGGACGGGACGGGTCAGCGGCGGCGGAGGAGGGCGGCGGCGGCGAAGGCCGCCACGAGGACGGAGGCGAGGAGTGCGGCGAACCAGCCGTACTGGATGGAGGGATGCACGTCCACCAGTCCGGGGATCCGGAAGTCCAACCGGTCGGCCAGGCCCTGCGGGTCCGTCAGGAACATCGCCAGGGAGAAGGCGGCCACCGCACCGGGAAGGATGGCGAACCCGGTGAACAGCCAGCTGCGCACCACGCCCAGGACTCCGAGCAGCATGGAGATCACGCCCGCGCCCGCGACGAACCAGCCGCTGCCGTCGTCGACCCCGCGCACCGCGTGAGTGAGCTCCGTGTTCAGGGCGCCGAACTCGGCCGTCACCCCCGCCCACGGCAGCAGGGCGGCGACGGCCAGCGCGAGACCGGCGACGATCACTCCGATGGCCAGAAGCAGGCTGGCGGCGCTCCTGCCCGGCCCGCCATCGACCGGCGCGGTGGGTTCAGACACGATCACCAGGCTACGCCCGCAGTCGCCCGATGCCGCTCGCTACGGCGCGGGGGATGGGTGGAGGGCAGCCGGGGTTTCGGCTCGCTGCGGCGCGGGGGATGGGTGGAGGGCGGCCAGGCTCTCGGCGCGTTCGAGGCGCGCTCGCAGCTCGACGGTGTCCGAGGCGAGGGCGGAGGCCAGCACGCCGGGCCCGGCGAGCGGAAGGGCCGCCCAGCCGTCTCCCACCGTGGCACGGCGTTCCGCCTTGCCGTCCGGCACGGCCGGCGAGGTCCAGGCCGGACCCGCCACGAGTGTGGAGCCGACGCAGCGGGCGTCGCCGTACACGGCGGGGCTGCGGTCGGTGGACGGATCTCCGACGACGAGCTCCTGCCTGAGCAGCGGCCGTCCGGCGACGGTCACGTCGAACCGGGCGCGGCATCGCCCCGGCCGCTCTCCGTGCCTCCCGAAGACGATCTCCTCACGCCAGAACGCCGAGGCGTCCTCCTCGAGCCAGAGCCGTACCGCCATGCGGTGCGAGCACCCGGCGGCGAGCACGGTCGGCTCCGGCGAGAAGCGCAGGGAGGCTCCCGCGCCGACCTGGGCGTCGATCACCATCCAGGAGTCGCCGGGGGAGGAGCCCGGCAGCACCAGCGTGGACGCGACAGAGCGGACCTCCAAGGAGGTGCCGGGAGCGACCTCGATCCGCAACTCCAGCCGGTCCCCGCCGAGGGGACCGGCCGCCGTGGACACCAGATGCACCAGGCCCGGACCCGTCTGCCGCAGCGTGAGCGGGGGATCCGACCGCAGCGTCTCCAGCCGGGTGGCCCCGCCGGGACCGGCCGCGGTCGTGATCACGGCCCGCGCCGTGACCGACGCCGGGCCGGGGCGCGCCGTGGGGGCGTCCGTCGTGGGTGGTCCGGTGTGGCCGGTGTGGCTGGTCGGGCTGCTCGGGCGGGTCGGGCGGGTCGGAACGGTCACGGCGGTCAGGGCGTCACGGTCGGGGCCGCGTGGTCATGATCGTGGTCTTGGTCTTGGTCGTGGTCATGGTCTTGGGTCTGGGTCTGGTCGTGGGTGTGCGTGTGGGCATGCTTCTGCTCGCGCTGGTGCCGCCAGGCACCCATGATGCCCGAGACCCATTCGGCGACCGAGTGCGCGCCCTTGTCCTCCCTGATCGAGGTGAACAGCACCGGCCTGCCGTCCCGTACGGCTGCCGCGTCGCGGGACATCACGGTCAGGTCGGCCCCAACGAGCGGGGCCAGGTCGGTCTTGTTGACCACGAGCAGGTCGGCCGTGGTCACTCCGGGGCCGCCCTTGCGGGGGACCTTGTCGCCGCCGGAGACGTCCAGCACGAAGATCTGCCGGTCGGCCAGCCCCCGGCTGAAGGTGGCGGTCAGGTTGTCGCCGCCGCTCTCCACGATCACCAGGTCGAGCTCTCCGAACCGCTCTTCGAGCGTCTCCACCGCGTCGAGGTTGGCGGCGATGTCGTCGCGGATCGCCGTGTGCGGGCAGCAGCCGGTCTGCACGGCGAGGATTCTCTCCGGGTCGATGACGCCTGCGCGGCGCAGGAAGTCGGCGTCCTCGGTCGTGTAGATGTCGTTCGTCACGACCCCCAGGCGCAGCGACGGGCCGAGGCTGCGGCACAGGGCCGCCACCAGGGCGGTTTTGCCGCTGCCGACGGGGCCGCCGATGCCGAGGCGCAGCGCGCGCCCGCGCGGATCCGCCGCGTCGTGGTGGTCGTCGTGGTGAGCGCCCATGGTGAGGACCTGTCCTTCCGCTTCAAGCCGGTACGGCTTCGCTGGGCATCGCTTCGTTCGCCCTCAGGAGCTTCGGTCGCCGTCAGGAGACGAAAAGCTTCATCGGGTTGTTCTGGTGGCCTTCCGCGAGCAGGTCGAGCGCCGGGGCGCAGTGCCCCGGCAACGACTGCCAGCCCGCTACCCGCGGCGTCGCGGAGTCCCGCGCCGCCGAATCGCGGGGAACGGGCTCCGTCACCACCGCGTCCATGAGCGACGCGCAGGCGGCGTGGGCCGCGTCGTTGAGCGCGGGAGCCAGGTCGGCGAGGAGGCGGTGCACGGTCACCGGGTCGAGCCCGAGGAGCCGCACGGCCGCCGTCGCAGGTCCGGTCACCGCGTTGTAGGCCGCCGCCAGGGCCGCCTGGTAGGGGTCGCAGCCCGCCGACGCCGCCGCGGCGCCCACCGCGACGGGATGGTGGGCCCCCTCCGGGATGGCCGCCGTCAGCGTGTCGAGGATGGCCGACGGCCAGATGCCGCGTGCCGTACGGATGAGGAGGCGGCCCTGGGTGCGGCTCGCCTCCCGCTGGGCAGGGGAGGCGGTGCGGGCGTCGGCCTCGGCGTCGAGCTGCCGCCACCGCTGGACCCACTCGCCGCCGTCCGCGGCGCCCTGGGCGTCTGGCCGGCTGGCGCGTGGTCCCTCCCCGCCGGTCTCGCCTGCATGCGGTCGGCTCGCGTCTGCTCCGTCCGCGTCTGCTCCGTCCGCGTCTGCTCCGTCCACGTCTGCTTCGTCCGTGGCTGGTGGGGCCGTGTTGGGGCCGCACTCGTTCCGGGCGGTCCGGGGGGCGGTGGCGGTGCCGAGTTCGCAGGCGGCGGCGGCCAGGGCGGCGGTGACGAGCCCAGCGGTGGCGAGCCGCCCCCGGAGGAACCGCGCCAGATCGTCCGGGCCGGTGATCGCGCCGAGCCGTACGGCCTCCTCGGCGCCCCCCGAATGGGCGTGGCCCCCGGCGGGGAGCCGCGAGTCGGCCAGCAGGAGCATCGCCGCGTCGCCGGGTGACCTACCGTGCATCTCGCCTCTCCTCCTGTCCGCTCGACTGTCCTCGTGCTTCACCACCGGGCCTGAGCACCCATGCCTCAGAACCCATTTCTCAGAAAAGGAAATAGCGCTGGGCCATGGGCAGTTCCTCGGCGGGGGCGGGCTCGATCGCCTCTCCGTCGACGCGCACCTCGAACGTGTCGGGGTTCACCTCGATCGACGGCAGCGCGTCGTTGAGCGGCATGGCGTCCTTGCGGCGGGCGCGCACGTCGGCCACGGGGACCAGGCGGCGGCGGACGTCCAGCCGGTCGGCCAGGCCGTCCTCGATGGCCAGCGGGGCCACGAAGTGCAGCGACGTGGCGGCGGCCGTGACCGGGGCGGCGCCGAACATCGGCCGGGGGAACACGGGCTGAGGAGTCGGGATGGAGGCGTTGGCGTCGCCCATCTGGGCGTAGGCGATCACGCCGCCCTTGACGACCAGGTCCGGCTTCACGCCGAAGAAGGCCGGGCTCCACAGGACGAGGTCCGCCAGCTTGCCGACCTCGACCGACCCGATCTCGCCGTCGAGCCCGTGGGCGATGGCCGGATTGATCGTGTATTTGGCGACGTAACGGCGGGCGCGCAGGTTGTCGGCCGGGCCGGACAGGGCGCCCCGGCGTTTCTTCATGACATGGGCGGTCTGCCAGGTACGGATGATCGTCTCGCCTACTCGCCCCATCGCCTGGGAGTCGGATCCGATCATGGAGATCGCGCCGATGTCGTGCAGGACGTCCTCGGCCGCCATCGTCGTCGGCCGGATCCGCGACTCGGCGAAGGCCAGGTCCTCCGGGATGGAGGGATTGAGGTGATGGCAGACCATGAGCATGTCCAGGTGCTCGTGGTGCGTGTTGATCGTGTGCGGCCGGGTCGGGTTGGTGGACGACGGCAGGACGTTGGCGTGCGAGGCGACCTTGATGATGTCGGGCGCGTGGCCGCCCCCGGCGCCTTCGGTGTGGTAGGCGTGGATGCCCCGGCCGGCGATGGCATCGAGCGTCGACTCGACGAACCCGGCCTCGTTCAGCGTGTCGGTGTGGATGGCCACCTGGACGCCGGTCGCGTCGCACACCCTCAGGCAAGCGTCGATCGCGGCGGGGGTCGTGCCCCAGTCCTCGTGCAGCTTGAAGCCGGACGCCCCGGCGCGGAGCTGCTCCATCAGGCCCTCGGTGCTGACCGTGTTGCCCTTGCCGAGCAACGCCACGTTGACCGGGTAGGAGTCGAGGGACTCCAGCATGCGGGCCAGATACCAGGCGCCGGTGACCGTGGTGGCCTTCGTGCCCTCGGCCGGTCCGGTGCCGCCGCCGATGATCGTGGTGACGCCCGAGGCGAGCGCCTCGTCGAGGATCTGCGGGCAGATGAGGTGCACGTGGGAGTCGACCGCTCCCGCTGTGACGATCTTGCCGTTGCCCGCCAGGATCTCGGTCGACGGGCCGATGACCAGGCCGGGGTGCACGCCGTCCATGGTGTCCGGGTTGCCGGCCTTGCCGATCGCGACGATCCGGCCGTCGCGCACGCCGATGTCGGCCTTGACGACGCCCCAGTGGTCGAGGATCACCGCGCCGGTGATGACGAGGTCGGCGGCGCCCTCGGCGCGGGTCGTCCGGGCCTGGCCCATCGACTCGCGGATCACCTTGCCGCCGCCGAAGACCGCCTCGTCACCCGCTCCGGCGGGACCCATCGAGAGGTCCTCGGTGACCTCGATGAACAGGTCGGTGTCCGCCAGCCTCACCTTGTCCCCGGCGGTCGGGCCGTACAGGGCGGCGTAGCGCGAGCGCTCGATGCGGGTCATTCGCCGTCTCCGTCTCTGGCGGCGCCGTCCGGGCGACCGGTGTCGAGCGGCCCCGCCCACTCCGGACGCAGGCCCGGAACGATCCGGCCGCCGCTCAGGGGCACCAGCGTCACGTCGCGCTCGACGCCCGGCTCGAACCTGACGGCCGTACCGGCCGGGATGTCGAGGCGGGTCCCCCAGGCGGCCTTCCGGTCGAACGCCAGGCCAGGGTTGGCCGCCGCGAAGTGATAGTGCGACCCCACCTGGACCGGACGGTCCGCGGTGTTGACCACCCGAAGCGTGATCCGCTCCCTGCCCGGGTTCAGCTCGATGGGCGCCTCGCCGTACACGATCTCGCCCGGCGCGCCCGGCGCGCTCGCGGTGCTCATGAGATCGGGTTGTGGACGGTGACGAGCTTGGTGCCGTCGGGGAAGGTGGCCTCTATCTGGACGGACTCCAGCATCTCGGGGACGCCGTCCATGACGTCTTCCCGGCGGAGCACCTTGCGGCCGGCGTCCATGAGCTCCGCCACGGTGTGGCCGTCGCGGGCGCCCTCCAGCAGGAAGGATGCGATGATCGCGGTCGCCTCGGGATGGTTGAGCCGCAGGCCGCGCTCCTTGCGGTCGCGCGCCACGCCCGCGGCGACGTGGATGAGGAGGCGTTCCTGTTCGTGTGGAGTGAGCCGCATGGCGGGACGATAGGTAAGCGCCGTTTCCCTTGCGTTACCTGCTCATTTCGTGCGTGTATCGGGATGGCCGGTGAGCCTTCCCTAATGAGTTGTTAACATTCCGGTTTTATCGGGAAATCTCACCCATTCGCCTTGTCGGCAGACGGGCCGGTGCGGGGGCCGTATCGACAAGGAGGAGCCACCTTCGCGGAGAAGTCCACCAAGCTCATCGCCCAGGACAAGGTCGCCACAGTCTTCGGCGGGCGGACGTTCGCGAGCCGCAAGGCGATGCTGCCGGTGTTCCAGAAGCGCAAGGTCCTGCTGTGGCACCCATGCAATACGAGGGCTGAAGAGCTCGCCGTACATCTTCTACACGGGCGCGACGACCAACCAGCAGATCGTCCCGGCCTCGACTATCTGAAGGAACGGGGAAATAAAAAGTGTGTTCCTTCGTTGGCAGCGACTATGTGTTCCCCAGAACGGCCAACAAAATCATCAAGGCGGACGCCGCGGCCAACGGGAATGGAGGTTCTCGGAGAGAAATGCACCCCGCTCGGGCATACGGAATACGGCACGCTCGTCAGCAAATCCCCGAGGCGAAGCCGGATGCGGTTTCAACACGCTTACGGCGACAGTGATGTCGCGTCCTTCAAGTGAGGTCGCCCACGACCACACCGTCATCGTGGTCGAGTACCGCATGGACTTCCAAAGGAAGTGCGCCTTCCGGGTGACCGTGTTGCACGAGGGCGCCGGGCTGATGGAGGGATCGGTCGAGCAGGTCCGGTCCCGATCCGGGGGGACAGGAGATCTATCTGGGTCGGGCGCGGAAAGACGCCGGCGATGCGGTCCGTTGAGGGGTTCGAGGGCGGGTACGGCAGGCGCGGGTGCTGTTCGGGGTCTCCCTGGAGGTCGCCGCAGGCCGGCTGACGTGCGTGATGGGCCGCAACGGCGTCAGCAAGACGACCCTGCTCAACACGGTCATGGGCGTCCTTCCCGCGACACGCGGCTCCGTGACGTTCGAGGGCGGGGACGTCATCCTCAAGCCGGGAAAATACCCTCTTTACGAGTAGGGATTAGCGAATTTATGCTGCCGGTGTCGCGTTCACCCCCCATTCAAGGAGCCTCAAGGGAGCCCGCCTTGTCAGCGACGACACCCCCATCTCAGACACCTCCGCCCGAGGACCCCGCCGATCTGTCCGACCCGCCCGAGGACCCCGCTGTCCTGTCCGACCCGCCCGAGGAGCCGCAGCCCGGCGAGCATTTCGCCGAGGAGGCCGCGGCGTCCGATCCCCGCCGCGACCGGACACCTCTGCTCGACTGGATCTCCGTCGGCGTCGCCGCCCTGATCGTGCTGGCGGCCGTCGCCGGCGTCCTCCCGGAGGTGGGCTGGTGACCACGCACGCCGCCACTCCCTCCGCCGTCCCCGCGTCCTCCTCCGACTTCGCCCGCAAGGCCGTGGGCCTGGTCCCCGGTCTGGTCCTGCTGGCCGTCATTGGATACGCGGGCAAGCTGGCCGAGACCTGGTTCACCGAGATCGGCACCTCGAACGGCTGGTCGTTCCCGAAGATCGAGTACGTCCTGTGGGCGATCGTCTTCGGCCTGATCATCACCAACACCGTCGGCATCCACCCGATCTTCAAACCGGGAATCGCCACCTACGAGTTCTGGCTCAAGCTGGGCATCGTCCTGCTCGGCGCCCGCTTCCTGCTGGGCGACGTGCTGAAGCTCGGCGGGGTCAGCCTGGCCCTCGTCGTCATCGAGTTGTTCGTCGCCATCGGCGTGGTCGTGCTGATCGGCCGCTGGTTCGGGCTCGGGCCCAAGCTGATCTCGCTGCTCGCGATCGGCTCGTCGATCTGCGGGGTGTCGGCGATCATCGCGGGCAAGGGGGCGATCGACGCCGACGACGAGGACGCGTCCTTCGCCATCGCCGCGATCCTGGCGCTCGGGGCCTTCGGCCTGTTCGCCTACCCCGCGATCGGGCACCTCATCGGCCTGTCGGCGCACGAGTTCGGCCTGTGGGCGGGTCTCGCGGTGGACAACACGGCCGAGGCCACGGCCGCGGGCGCGCTGTACTCGGACGAGGCCGCGAAGGTGGCCGTCCTGGCCAAGTCGACCCGGAACGCCACGATCGGCTTCGTCGTGCTCGGCTTCGCCCTCTTCTGGGCGGCGCGCGGCCAGGCGCATGCGGTCGGCAACCGGGCCGCCTTCCTGTGGGCGAAGTTCCCCAAGTTCGTGCTGGGGTTCCTCGTGGTGTCGGCGCTCGCGACGGCGGGGGCCATCGCCAAGGCCGACCTGACCTCGCTCGGCAACCTCTCGCGCTGGGCGTTCCTGCTCACGTTCGCGGGCGTCGGCCTCAGCACGGACTTCCGCGCGATCCGCCGCCAGGGGCTCCGGCCGTTCGCCGTCGGCGCCCTCGCGGAGCTCACCGTCACCGTCGTGACGCTGGGCCTGGTCGTGGCCGCAAGCGCCTGGATCGGCCTGTAGGGGAAGCTCGGTTACCATCGGAAGAGAGGAAGCGATCGAACGCCTGAACGCCTCTGGCCTCGCCGGACACCTCGCGGAGCAGCCCTCCGGCGGAGGAGTCCACGGACCTGGCCCTGCGCATGGCCGACTCGCTTCCTCACCGTGTGCGCCCGGCTCCCGGCTGGCGCAGGGGCGGCACCGCGTTCCTGGCACGGCTCAGGGCGAGGTCGGGCCACCAGGAGCCGCCGGGGGGCGGCGATCCCGTAGACCGGGTCCGCGCCGCCCCCGGAGCCCCTGGTGCACTGGCCGTTGGTGACGAGGTAGGCGATGTCGCCGTCCAGGTCCGCCCCGAGGACCGGCGCCGTGCAGAAGCGGGCGACCCCCTTTGGGACGTCAGAGGTGAAGCTGCCACTCGTTCCAGATGTCGAGCACCTGGAAGCCCATCTGCTCGTTGATGCCGATCATGTGCGGGTTCGACGTGGAGTTCCACGTGGCCACCTGCTCGATCGAGGGCTCGCAGGCGTGGAACCAGGTGAGGTTCGCGAGCTTGAGGATCAGGCCCAGCCGGCGGCCCCGATGCGGGCGCAGCACGCAGGTGTCGAACTGCCGGGCCCAGCCGCGGGGCTCCTGGGCGTCCACGGCGAGCCGGGTGAAGCCCGCCGGCTCGCCGGTCGCCGTGTGCCGGGCCATCATCGTGTAGACGGCGAGCCCCGCGCCGGCCAGCACCTCGTCGTGTCTCCGGAACCGCTCGGCGTCCCAGTGCTCGTCCTCGATGTCCAGGTCCTCCAGGGGCGCGTCGTTCATCCCGTTCATCAGCCGGGCCATGTCGTCGAGCAGTTCGTCACCCGCCGGTCCGATCCACCGTTCGACCGAGTAGTCCCGCGCGTGCCGTACGGCATCGGCCCGCATGAGCTCCAGGCCGGACCAATCGGCCGTGCGGAGGTCGAGCACCCGCCGCGCCTCCGTGGCGGCGGGGAAGAAGCCGTGTGCCTTGGCGAAGGCCGCGCCGGGCCGGTCGGCGGCGGCCGAGCCGACCAGCACCCCCCTGCCTTCGGCCTTGACCCGGGTCATGGCGTGATCGAGCAGCGCGCCGCCGAGGCCGCGCCGCCTGTGGCCGGGGTGGACCTTGAGCAGGTGGAGCAGCGCCAGGTGGGTGTTGTCCGCCTCCGGGAAGTGGAGGGTGTAGCCGCCGAGGACCTGACCCTCGCGGACGGCCACCCAGGTCTCGCCGCGCTCCCTGGACCAGCCGCCCTCGATCGTCATCTGGAAGTGGCGCAGGGTCATCGTCGGCCCCGGAAGGTCCTCGGCCTGCGTGACGGCGTACAGCCCGGTCAGGCGATCACCGGGGGCGGTGAAGTCCAGGCGCTCGATCTGCATGTGAACAAGCCAACAACACCGGAGCGGCGGATCGCCAACGGTTTTCGTCCCCGGCCACGGTTGGCCCACATGCCGCGGCGACGCGGGCCAGGCGTCGCCGGACCCGCGGGTGCGCGCACACGCCGCGTGCTCGGCGTGCCGATGTGGCTCTACTGCTGGTAGTTCTCGACCTCGCTCACCGGCCGTGGGGCGGCGTTGTCCGGGTCCTCTCCCGCGTTCCGGCGGGCGCGGCGCTGACGGAGCAGGTCCCAGCAGCGGTCGAGGTCCTCCTCCAGTGTTTTGATGCGCGCGTGCTCCTCCTCGCTGGTCACCTCGCCCGCCGCCAGCCGCTCGCGCAGGGCGTGCTCCTCGTCGATGAGCTCGTTGATCTGCCCGAGGATCTCGTTGTCCTTCATGTTCAACCCCCTTCGTCTGGAGTCACCCTAGCGTGATAGGAATCAAGACTTATGGGAGGAACCGCACTGGTCAGGCGGCCGGGGCCACGGCTGGCCGAGGGCATCGTCACGAACATCCAGCGTGAGATGGTGGACGCCGGGCTGGCCGCCGCCCAGCACGCGGCCTATGTGGCGGCCCTTCGTGACAACGGCTGGCGGCCGGTCGAGGTCGAGCCCGCCGACGACCTCCCCGACGGGCCCTTCGTGGAGGACACGGTCGTCGTCTGCGACCGCCTCGCCGTACTGACCCGGCCGGGCGCGCCCGAGCGGCGGGCCGAGGTGGCCTCGGCGGCGAGAGCCGTACGCGACCTGGGCCTGGACACGGTCACGATCACCGAGCCGGGGACTCTCGACGGCGGCGACGTGCTGCAGGCGGGGGAGACCATCTACGCCGGCCGGTCGGCGCGGACGAACGACGAGGGCATCGCCCAGCTCGCCGCCGCGCTCCCCGGCAAGAAGGTCGTACCGGTGAACCTGCGCGGCGTGCTTCACCTGAAGTCGGCCGTCACGGCGCTGCCCGACGGCGCGCTGATCGGCGACCCGGAGCACGTCGACCTGCCCGACCTGCTGGTTCCTCCGGAGGAGTCCGGCTCGCACGTCGTCCTGCTCGGAGGCGGCACGGTCCTGATGGCGGCCTCGGCGCCGCGGACGGCCGCGATGCTCCGGGAGCGCGGCCTCGGCGTGGTGACCGTGGACATCGGCGAGTTCGAGAAGCTGGAAGGCTGTGTCACCTGCCTCAGCGTGCTGATCCCTGACTGACCTTCCGGAATGCTCTCCTGGGGCCCCCGGCGGGCTCGGAGGTTCCGCCGCGTTTCCGGCGTCTGCTAGTCTGCATGGCATGCTGCGCGGACTCCTTCTTATCCGCCGCGGCGAGGGCCTGTAAGAGGCCGGCTCCCTCGCCGCGGTGCGAGTCGTGCGCGTCGGCCGCCCCTGGTTTTCTCCACCGGCGACCTATTTCTCAACGATCCGGGCAGTGTCCCTGTGTCCTTCCCCGTGTCGTTCCCGTGTCATTCCAGGGTCGCCGTGCGTCCGACGAGGAGCATGATGAATTCGCAGCAGCAGCCCAGCCCCATGCCGTTCCACCGATACACCCCGTTCGAGCCGATCCGGCTGACGGACCGCACCTGGCCGGACAAGGTCATCACCAAGGCGCCGCAGTGGTGCGCGGTGGACCTGCGTGACGGCAACCAGGCCCTGATCGACCCCATGGACGCCCACCGCAAGCTGAAGATGTTCGAGCTGCTGGTGCGGATGGGCTACAAGGAGATCGAGGTCGGCTTCCCTGCCGCGTCGCAGACCGACTTCGACTTCATCCGGCAGATCATCGAAGAGGACCGGATCCCCTCCGACGTGGTCATCCAGGTCCTCACCCAGGCCAGGCCCGAGCTGATCGAGCGGACCTTCGAGTCCCTGCGCGGCGCGCGGCAGGCCATCGTCCACCTGTACAACTCGACCTCCACGCTGCAGCGGCGGGTCGTCTTCGGCCAGGACAAGGACGGCATCACCGCCATCGCCGTAGAGGGCGCGAAGCTGTGCAAGAAGCTGGCCGCCGAGAGTGACACCGAGATCTCCTTCCAGTACTCGCCGGAGTCCTTCACCGGCACCGAGCTGGAGTACGCGGTGGAGGTGTGCAACGCCGTCAACGACGTCTGGCAGCCCACCCCCGACCACAAGGTGATCGTCAACCTGCCGGCGACCGTGGAGATGGCCACGCCGAACGTGTACGCCGACCAGATCGAGTGGATGCACCGCAACCTGGCCTACCGGGACTCCATCGTGCTGTCCCTGCACCCCCACAACGACCGGGGTACGGCGGTCGCGGCCGCCGAGCTGGGATACATGGCGGGCGCGGACCGCATCGAGGGCTGCCTGTTCGGCAACGGCGAGCGCACCGGCAACGTCTGCCTGATCACGCTGGGCATGAACCTGTTCTCCCAGGGCATCGACCCCGAGGTCGACATCTCGGAGATCGACGAGATCCGCCGCGTCGTCGAGTACTGCAACCAGCTGCCCGTTCACCCGCGCCACCCGTGGGGCGGCGAGCTGGTCTACACCGCCTTCTCCGGCTCCCACCAGGACGCCATCAAGAAGGGCTTCGAGCACCTGGAGCGGGACGCGGCCGCCGCCGGGGTCCCGGTGGACGAGTTCACCTGGGCCGTGCCGTACCTGCCGATCGACCCGAAGGACATCGGCCGCACCTACGAGGCCGTGATCCGGGTCAACAGCCAGTCGGGCAAGGGTGGCGTGGCCTACATCATGAAGGCCGACCACCAGCTCGACCTGCCGCGACGCCTGCAGATCGAGTTCTCCCGCGTCGTCCAGGCCCGCACCGACGCCGAGGGCGGCGAGGTGACTGCCGCGGCGATGTGGGAGTCCTTCACCGACGAGTACCTGCCCAACCCGGCCAGGCCGTGGGGCCGCCTGGGTCTGCTGGCGCACCGCAACTCCTCGGCGGTCGACGACAAGGACGCGATCAGCGCCGACATCCGGGTCGACGGTCAGATCCGTGAGGTGGAGGGCGTCGGCAACGGCCCGATCTCGGCCTTCTGCGACGCGCTGGCCGGAGTCGGGATCGGCGTGCGGGTCCTCGACTACACCGAGCACGCGATGAGCGCGGGAACCGACGCCAAGGCGGCGTCCTACGTGGAGTGCGAGATCCAGGGCCCGGACGGCGCGCAGGTCCTGTGGGGGGTCGGCATCGACGCCAACACGACGACCGCCTCCCTCAAGGCCATCATCTCCGCCGTCAACCGCGCCACCCGCCCCCACCTCCCGGCGTGATCATGCACAGCTTCCCCGACGTGGCCCGTGAACTGCCCACACCTCGGGCGTGATCATGCACAGGTTCCTTCAAATGGTCTCCGACCTGCCCAAAAGGCATTCATGACCATGCAGTGAAGGCGGCATCCATGAGATCCACGGGTGTCGCCTTCATCGCTTCATGCCAGTGAAGGTGGCGGACCTCCTGCATGATCACGGCCGGAGTTCCGCCAGGTCAAGCGCCATGTCCAGGAATCTGCGCATGATCACGCCGAAGGGTTGGGGGCGGGTTGGAGGCCAATCAGGTGGCCGAGGCACACGATGTTGTGGTCGAAGAGCTCGTCACGGTGTGTGATCACGTTGTTGAACTGGCCGAACAGCTCGAAGTTCACCATGCCGAACAGTCCCGTCCAGGCGATGATCGCCCGCGTCACGACGTCGTCGGAGACGCCCGGCATGAGCGTCCGCACGGCCTCGGCGTCCGATGACAGCACGCCCGGAGGTGACGGGCAGATCTCCGGCGGTGACAGCCGTCCCGCCCGGAAGGCCTCCGAGATGATCCGCCCGTACACCACCGTGTCCCGGCTCGCCGGCTCGATCGTGTCCTCGGGAGCGCGGTAACCCGGCACCGGCGAGCCGTACAGCAGCGCGTACTCATGGGGGCGCGCCAGCGCCCAGTGGCGTACGGCACGGCAGACCGCGAGCCACCGTCCGGCGAAGTCGTCCCGCGCGCAGGCCGCGTCGGCCTCCTCCACGGCCTCGCCGATCGCGTTGTACCCATCGATGATCAGCGCGGTGAGCAGGTCGTCGCGGCTCGGGAAATACCGGTAGATCGCCGACGAGACCATTCCCATGTCCCTGGCGACGGCGCGCAGCGACAGCCCGCCGGCGCCGTCGGTGGCGAGATGGCGCCGGGCGATGTCGGTGATCTCCCGGACCAGCTCCGCTCTCACCCGCTCGCGCGCGGTACGGCTCGCGTTCATGGCCTCAGGTTATCAGAGCACTGACTAGAAAAAAGAGCAGTGCTCTTGACGGGTGTCGCTCTCAAGCGAGAGCATTGCTCTCATAAGGGAGCAATGAACTTAAGGAGAAGCGATGCTTACCGTCGCCAAGGGGACCAACGCCGCGCTCATGTTCTTTCTGGAGCTGGGCGTCCTCGCGTCGGTCGGCTACTGGGGCTTCACTGTGAGCTCGCATCTCGCCCTGCGGCTGCTGGCCGGTCTCGGCGGCCCGGCCCTTTTCATCGCCGTATGGGCGATCTTCGGAGCCGCCAACGACCCGGTCGTCCCGCTGACCGGCGTCGCCCGCGCAGTGCTGGAGATTTTGTGGTTCGGAGGCGGGGCCGTCGCCCTGGTCGCCTCCGGCCTGGTGACCACCGGCACGGTCTTCGCCGCGCTCTACATCCTCAACGCCGTTCTTCGGCTCGTCTGGAATCAGGTGTGAACATGGGAAAGCACGTCATCGTCGGAGCCGGCCAGGTGGGCGGACAGGTCGCCGAGCTGCTGGCGGACCAGGGACACGAGGTCGTGGTGGTCACGCGGTCGGGCTCCGGCCCGGTCAGGCCCGGCATCAGCCTGGTCGCCGCGCAGGCGGGGGACGCGGCCACGATGCGGCGGCTCACCGAGGAAGCCGACGCGCTCTACAACTGCGCCAACCCCGCGTATCACCGCTGGCCCGTGGACTGGCCGCCGATCGCGAACGCGCTCCTGGAGGCGGCCGAGGCCACCGGGGCCGGGCTGGTCATTCTCGGCAACCTGTACGGCTACGGCCCCGTGGACGGGCCGATGACCGAGGATCTGCCGCTGGCGTCGACCGGCACCAAGGGCCGCGTGCGAGCCGCGATGTGGGAGCAGGCGCTCGCCGCTCAGCAGGCGGGCCGGGTGCGGGCCACGGAGGTGCGCGGCTCGGACTACTACGGCCCCCAGGCCTCGGACCAGTCGTACCTCGGGGAGCGGTTCGTCCCGCCGTTGCTCGCCGGCAAGCCGGCCATGGTGCTGAGCGACCCCGACGTCCCCCACAGCTGGACCTATCTGCCTGATGTGGCCCGCGCCCTGGTGGCGGTGGCCGGGAACGAGCGCGCGTGGGGCAGGGCGTGGCACGTGCCCACGAGCCCGGCGGTGACCATCCGGACGATCGCCGAACGCCTGTGCGCGCTCGCCGGCGCTCCCGCGCCGCGCCTGCGGCGGATCCCGTGGCCGCTGATCCAGGCGGCCGGTCTCGTGGCCCCCTTCATCCGGGAGTTGAAGGAGACGCGTTACCAGTTCGACCGGCCGTTCGTCCTCGACTCCTCGGCCTCCGAGGCCGCCCTCGGCCTCACCCCCACGCCCCTGGACGAGGCACTCAAGGCCGTCATCGCCCAGTGGCGTACGCGCTGATCAGGCGGGCGCGGCCGCCGGAGCCATGACTGCCTCTCGATGACGCAGGGAGACCTTCATCGCGGTCGCGCACATCGCGAGGCTGCACAGGGCGCCGGCTGCGACGGCGATGAGGAACCGCGGGGACATACTCGGGGAGCCGAGGATCATCAGAGCTATCGAGGGGAGCCAGGCGAACGCCGTCATCCCCGCGGCCAGCGCCTGGACGGTGCCGGCCGAGCGCGTGCTGAGTGCCAGCACGGGGTCCAGGCGGGCGATGGCCGGCAGGACCAGCGCGAGCGCCAGCGCCAGCGGCGCGAGGAAGCCGCCCGCGATCGCGTTGCCGAGCGGGTCCCGCGCCAGACCGTCGCCGGCCTCGGCGAAGAGCGAGAAGCCGACCGGCAGGGCCAGGAACGGGGCCATGGTGAGGACCACGACCGGCACGCCGTCGCGGGACCGCATCGTCCGGGCGGCGGCGTGCACCAGCAGGGGCGCCACCGCCAGGACGGCCATGAAGATCCCCGCCACGAAGGCCGTCGAGGAGATCGACGCCAGGACGTGCGGGACCCTGCCCGCCGCCGTCGCGTTGAGGCTGGGCAGGTCACGGGCTGCTTGGCCCCACAAGGTCAGAAGTGCCGGCGCGCCCGCTCCGAGGAGCGCGGCGGCGGGGATGCGGATCTTCATGGAACGCCCTCCTCCGGGGATGAGGCCACGGTGCGACCACGCGTCGACCGCGCCGAACGAAAGGTCTGCCAGGGTGCGGAGCCGCACCGGCCGCGTGGAGAGCAGGTCCCGGACCTCCTCGCCGTACCGCTCACGCCACGTGCGGGGGTAGAGCCCGATCACCGCGCCGCCCAGTTTTCGCATGTCACGCCACCCCCCAGGAGGGCCGCGCGCGGCGCGTGCCCGTCTGCTCGATCCGGCGCAGCGTCGCGAGCTGCTCGCCCAGCGCGTCGCGGCCGGCAGGTGTGATCCGGTACGGCCGGCGCCGCTCGGCCGCCGGGAGCGCCTCGATCCATTTGCGCTCCTCCAGCCGCATGAGCGCGCCGTACAGTGTGCCGGGCTCCAGCGAGGTGCCCGAGAACTCCTCGATGTCCTGGATCATCCGGTAGCCGTGCTTGTCGCCCTCGGCCAGGCTGACCAGAACCAGCAGTGCGACATCGGTGAACCGGCCCAGCTCCGGTGCTCGTCGTCCCATGTACTCAGTTTCACTTAATAAGTGTGATTGAGCAATGGCTATAGGCTTCCGGTATGAGAGTCGGGATCATCGGGCTGGGGGACATCGCGGAGAAGGCGTACCTGCCGGTGCTGGCGGCGACGCCCGGAATCGAGCCGCACCTGTGCACGCGCGACCGGGGAACCCTCCACCGGCTGGGCGACGCCTATCGGATCAGGTCCAGATCCACGTCCGTCGCGGAGCTGGTCGACACGGGGATCGACGCGGCGTTCGTCCATGCCGCCACCGAGGCGCACGTCCCGATCGTCACCGCGCTCCTGGACGCGGGGGTGCACGTCTACGTCGACAAGCCGCTCGCCTACGACCTCGCCGACTCGGAGAAGCTCGTACGGCTGGCCCGCGACCGGGGCAGGTCGCTGATGGTGGGCTTCAACAGGCGGTACGCCCCCGGATACGCGAGCCTGCGAGAGCGCCCGCGAGACCTGATCGTCATGCGGAAGAACCGGGCGAACCACCCCGACGACCCCCGGACCGTGGTCTTCGACGACTTCATCCACGTCGTGGACACGCTCCGCTTCCTCGTCCCCGGTCAGGTCACCGGTATGGCGATCAGGACGCGGGTGCGGGACGGGCTCCTGGAACACGTCGTCCTGACGCTGGACGGGGACGGTTTCACCGCCATCGGCCTGATGAGCCGCGTCAGCGGGGCGGCCGAGGAGACCTGCGAGGTCATGGGCTGCGGCGCGAAGCGCGCGGTGGTCAACCTCGGCGACGTGATCGACTACGCCGGCGGGGAGACCCTGACGAGACGGCCCGACTGGGCCTCCGCGACGCGCCAGCGCGGCATCGAGCAGATCTGCCACGCGTTCCTCGGCTCCGTCCGCGAGGGCCGTACGGTCTCGGCGGATGACGCTCTGATCACTCATGCCATCTGCGAGGACATCGTGGCCCGAGCGGCCCGCGCCGCCAAAGACGCGGGCCGTACAGGAACCCATGCATGATCACGGGTGCGGACAGGGCTGGCAGGGGGTCGTCCCCGGGAAATCATGCGTGATCACGGGCACGGATGGCGCTGGTGGGCTGCCATGCGCGGGAACCTGTGCATGATCACGGCCGGGGTTAGGGG
>NZ_JAOEGB010000018.1 GCF_025420585.1 Planotetraspora sp. A-T 1434
ATCGGTCGGTTAGGACCCCCGTAGTTCCACAGGGAGCCACAGTGACCGACACGGCCGCCCGGCTGACGCCGTTCGCCAAAGTACCCCGCGCCGCGGCGCTCGATGACCGGCTGAGCTACCGGGCCCGCGGGCTGCTGGCCGAACGGTGGTGCGACCGGCCGGGGTGGACCTTCACTGTCGAGCACCTGGCCCGCACGCGCGGCCCGGGGGTGGAAGGGCACACCGCGATCGGCCGCACGGTCGGCGAGCTGCGCGAGACCGGCTACGTCCATCTGACCGGCGTCCCTGGCCGGGGCGATCGGATGCGGTCGGCCTTCACGCTGTACCGGGCCGCGATTCCGGGCGGGGTGGGCAACGCCGAGCCGTGGGTGTGGGCGCCGTACGCGACCGCCAGAGATGGGCGGCTGTCGTACCGGGCGCGGGGGCTGCTGCTGGCCGGCGCCCCTTGCAGGTCCTCCGGAACGAACCCCAGCCATGGCAGCGTGCACAACTGCAGAGCCAGCCCCATCCGGGCCTCAGGCCCCGACCGCGACCCCGGTTGTCGACGAACTCCAGATCCGCCCGCGTCAGCGTGAAGAACCGGATCAGTTCATCTCGCCCAATATCCGGGAACGACCGCAACCGCTCAATCTGATCAACAGAGAAAGAACCGTGTCGCCAATCCCGCCAACCCCTACGAAGTACCGGAACCGGCACGAACCGTAGCGACAGAGATCAACGCCAGTCAGGGAAACCGGAGAAATCCCAGCTCAAGACCAACTTCGTTGGATTCACGGCCGTTGCTCAGCTGACCCCTATAGCGAACGCCTCCCGGAGGTCTCTCTGGTCGGCGTCCGCTGCCATCCTTCCCTAGCCGTCGCGGTGGTCGGCGGGCCCCCGATACCGCCCACCACCGCGAGCAAGGCCGGGCCGCGGCTGGTCTCACCCCCAAGCAGGAACCTCCGCGCGCGGCCCACCCGTTCGATCCGCTGATCTACTCGTCGGGCTCAGCTGGCTTCCAGTGGTGCCCAGTCGCTCCAGCCGCCGTTCTTTGCGGTCTGCCAGATGTGGTAGGGCTGACCGTTGCCGCGAATGGCGACCACCTCAAGCCTGCCGTCTTTGTTGCGGCCCGCGCCGAGACCTGAGCGGGTGAATCCGGTAAAGGTACCGAGCCTGTCCCACCCGCTCCAACCGCCGTTCACTGCGGTCTGCCACATGTGCTGGATAGTGCCGTCACCGCGAACCGTGAACGCTTCGAGGCGTCCGTCCTCGTTGTCGGCGATCGCCACTGGGGCCGTCGTATCGATTTCGCCGTTACCGCGGTTGTCAAAGTTCGACCAGCCGCCGGTGGTCAGTTGCCACTGGTGGCAGAAGTCTCCCCTGTACACATTGTTGGTCGGCATTATCTCGATGAGTTCCAGTCTTCCATCCTTGTTTTTAGCGGTGGTTATCGACGCCAGAGTGGTCTCATTACAGTGACTCATCGGCAACCAGCCACTCCACTCACCACCAGGAGAGCGCTGCCACTTGTGGTAGATGCCCGGCATGCCGCACGAATTCGTCGGGGTTGCTATGCCGCAACCCACAGCGAACGCCTCCAGCCGGCCGTCACCGTTTTGGGCGGCGGCCACCGCGCCGTTGTTCAACCAGGTGAAGGTCGGCCTGCCGAGGTTGAGCGATGCCCAGGAGGTTCCCGACGTGGCCGAGGTCTGGAAGACCGACCACAGGTCAGCGCCATCCGAGAGGAACACCTCGATGCGGCCGTCCAGGTTGGTGGTCACCGAGAGGCCGGTCATCAAATCCCACTTGCCGAGTTGTGCCCAGCCGCTCCAGCCGCCGTTGGGGGCGAGCTGCCACATGTGGTAGAGCCTGCCGTCCGCGGTCCCGGCGAACACTTCCATGCGGCCGTCTTTGTTCGACCTGACGATCGGCCCTTGGGTCACGACACCAGCAGGAACGTGGTCACGGCGCTGCCAGCCGTTCCAGCCGCCGCTGGGAAGCTGGAAGTTCGCGTAGAGAGTGTCATCGCCACTGAGGGCGAACACTTCCAGTCGCCCGTCTTCGTTCGAACCGATGACCGTACCCCACAGGGGCGTCGGTGCCGCCAACGCCGGTGTGGCCGTCGAAATACCTAACGCCGTCAGCATGACAGCAACGACGGACAGTCCCATGAATTCCTTCATGAGCCGTCTCAGACCCTTGTCCAGCATCCAGCCCTCCAGTTCGTGCCAGCCGAAAATCGGCTCCGGGTGAGCATCGGACACGCCGGTATAGGTGAGGTATAGGACCTGGTAGAACGCGATTCCGCGCCAGGGGGGACGTACGGTTCACTGGACAGACCCCGGTGGGGTTGTGGGCCGCGATGCACTCCTCGAGTGACGCGTGGAGCTGAGAAGACGACGGAGGGCCCGGATCGCGTTGATCCGGGCCCTCCGTCGTTCGGTGTCGGGGGTCAGCCGGTGACTGGGTCGGTCCTGGCTTAAATGCACAGGTGCTGAACGGGGTAGCCGGGTCAGCTTCACCGACCCCCGCCTGTGCACGGCCATCGTCGACCGGCTCATCTTCTAATGCCGACACGTGGACGATGTCGCGACTCTGGGCCGGACATACCCGGCGGCTGGAGGCACTTTCGAAGCGGAGAGTCGACCAACACGATCCGGTCTCGACCATGGGCTGGCGGGGTTCTGGTTTGTACCGTCGAGGTGCGCGGCTCTGCCGAGGACCGCGACCGGATGTCCGGCAGGGGTGGCATGATCGGGAATGTGGTGGGACTCGCGGGGCGTGGGGATCTGAAGATGCTGTTCGGGCGGCGGTTTGCGCTGATGGGGATGATCCATCTGCTGCCGCTGCCGGGGGCGCCCGGGTATCGGGCGGAGGCCGGGATGGAAGCGGCGATCCGGCAGGCGATCCGGGAGGCGCGGATCCTGGTCGATGCCGGGTTCGACGGGCTGATCGTCGAGAACGGCGGGGACATCCCGTTCCTCAAGCCCGAGGAGATCGGGCCGGAGACGCCGGCGGCGATGGCCGTCGCGGTGGCCGAGGTGGGACGCGCTGTCTCCGTGCCGTTGGGGGTCAACTGCCTGGCGAACGCCGTGGACCGGTCACTTGCCGTTGCGGTGGCGGGCGGGGGGCGGTTCGTGCGGGCCAATCAGTGGGTGAACGCGTACGTGGCGAACGAGGGGTTCGTCGAGGGACGTGCGGGGGCGGTGATGCGGTACCGGCGGGCGATCGGCGCGGAGCACGTGACGGTATGGGCCGATGTGCAGGTCAAGCTCGGGGCGCACGCGATCACGGCGGACCGGTCGCTCGCCGAGCAGGCGAGGGACGCCGCGTGGTTCGGCGCGGACGTGCTCATTGGGACCGGCTCGCGGCTCGGGGACGTGCCCGACGCGGAGCATCTCCGGGTCATCCGGGAGGCGACCGAACTGCCGGTGGTCGCGGGGTCGGGGGTGCGTACGGAGAACCTCGCCGGGATCTTCGCGCACACCGATGGCGCGATCGTCGGGAGCTCGATCAAGACCGGCGGGGTGTGGCACGGCGCTCTCGACGGTGCAGAGTGCGAACGGCTGTGCGCGGAGCGGGACGCCCTTGAGAGCCGGTTATAGCCCCTGGAGAAATTGCGCCATTCAGCCCATTGCGAATATCGGTAAGGCGCTTGTATATTGAGCCGGTCAAATGATTTGACCGCAGCGTCGCGGAAGCATGGGGCTGGTGCTTGTTCATCTCGGTGCTCGTTCATCTGGATGAACGCATAAGGGGGAGCATGCCACCCATTCCCGCAAGGGATTCGCCTGTTCTCTCCTAGAGTGCCCGCCTGCCCGAAACCTTTTGGTGTTGAGGAGCAGATCATGAGGCCTGTCGTCTATGTCCCCGTGGCGGCCGCAGGCGCCGCCACCCTGGCCCTGGCCGCGAAGGCCGCGCGCACGGTACGCGAACGCAGGTACTACGAGAAGCAGGGCGTCGTCTTCAGCAGGACCTATCCGCTCATCGGCTCCGAGACGGACGTGTCCAGCCTGATCAACCGGAACAAGACCCGCGACTATCTGTACCTGGACCGGCCCGCCACCGACTTCATCGGCAGCATCCGCGGTTTCGACATCCAGCTTTACGGGGTCAACAGGAAAACCGCCGAGGTTCTTGTCAACCCCGCCATCACCGGGAAGAACATCGATCGGGACACGCCCGCGCTGTATTCCTTCGGCCAGCTGTCCCCGTCGGCGATGACGTTCCAAAAAATAACTACCGAGCATTTCGGCGACCGGAAACGCAATCTCGGAAAGGGTTTTGACCAGGAGCGGATCGGCGGGATCGCCGCCAAGCGCTCGGCCGAGCTGTGCGCGTCGTTCGGCGGAGGCGCCCCGATCGACCTGAAGCGCATCGTGGGCGACTACACCCAGGACGTCATGGGCGAGTTCGTTTGGGGCCGGGACGCCATGCGCCTCACGGTCGCCTACAAGGACAAGGCGGGCCGGGTGTCGCGGGTCCCGTTCATGTTCGCGCTGAACGAGACCTTCACCCATCTGCGCTTCTACTCCAACCGGTTCTGGAACCGGGTCCACTTCCCGGCGGCCACCTGGCCGGTCACCCGCGAGGCGAGGCGGCTACAGCACAACATCCGGCAGCTGCAGAACCACCTGGCGGAGGTCCTGCGCGGCACCCCCGGCCCGGGGACTGTCTGGGAGCAGGTCGCGCTCGGCAACGAAAAGCTCGGCATTGCGACCGAGATCATCCGGGACGACCTGCTGACGGCGTCGATCGCCGGTCTGGACACCGTCCAGAACACCATCCTCGCGACCCTCTGGTATGTCCTCCAGCCGGACAACGCCAAGTGGCGCCAGGCGATCGCCTACGCCGACGACGAGTCCCGCCGGAACGAGCTGGTCGAGGCGTGCGTCAGCGAGTCGCTGCGGCTCAGCCCGCCGGGGTCGGTAATCAACAACAAGGTGATCGAGGATCTCGCGATGGAGGTCGAAGGCCGCAAGTACGTGCTGCGCAAGGGCACCCGGGTGATGCCGAACATCCACGCGGTGCACGCCGAGTACGGCGACGCCTTCGAGCCGGAGCGGTTCCTGCCGGAGTCCAAGGGGGCCGAGCCGTATGTGATGCCGTTCGGCAAGGGCCGGCGCAGCTGCCCGGGACGCAACCTCGGCATGGTCATGGCGAAAACCTTCGTCGGCCGGTTCCTCACCACCCATCCGGACGCGTGGATCGCCAACACCGCGGACCGGGACGTCCACTTCAACAACCTGTCCCAGTCCCAGCTCATGATCGTGATCGGCGGGCGCTGGGAGCGGGACGACACCGCCGCGGGCGTCTGCCCGGTCATGCCCGCGTGAGCGGGCACCTGTGGCTGCCCTCGGTCGCGGTCTCGCGCGGCGCCGATGACGGCTACGAGCGGCCGGCGCTGACCGGGAACGCCGTCGGGGACCTCGCCGAGTTCGGCGCGGACGGTATCCAGTTCGGGTTCTCGGTCTTCGAAGGCATGCGGGCCTACGCCGACGGCACGTCGGTCCTCGTCTTCCGGGCACGCGACCATCACGAGCGGCTGCGTGCGTCGTGCGCGGCGCTGGCGCTGCCGTGCCCGGACTACGAGGTTTTCACTGAGGCGATCGAGCATGCGGTGTGCGCCAACGACGATGGCGTCACCACGCGCCTGTACGTCCGGCCGATCGTGTTCGCGGCCAGCGGCGACGTCATGCCGCTGCGGGACGGCAGGTTCGTCTTCGCGGTGCTGGTGAAGGCGTTCGACCCGGTCATCGCGGACCTCGGCGTGCTCGTCGAGGAGCACATGCCGCGCACGGTCCCGATGTTCGCCGCCGTCAAGACCGCCGGAAACTACACGAGTTCCGCACTGGCGATGCGGGACGCCCACGAGGCGGGCTGCGACACGGTCCTGTGGCTCGACGGCGGAGGCAACATCGCCGAGTGCACGACCATGAACGTCTTCCTGTTCCTGGACGGCCGGATCGTCACCCCGGGGCTCGGCGCGATCCTGCCCGGCGTCACCCGCGGGACCGTCCTGGACCTGCTGGCCGAGGCGGGCGAGCCGGTCGAGGAGCGGGACGTCCCCCTCGCGGAGTTGGCCGATCGTCTCGCCGCCGGGGAAAGCGTCGGCGTGTGCACGACGTCGACCGCGCTGGGGATCCGGCGCGTCTCCCGCCTGCGCCTCGGCTCCCGCGACCACCGGCTCGAGGCGAAGACGCCGGACGCGTGGCAGGCGATGCGGGAGCGGTACGCCCAGGCCACGGAGCGTTTCGCGGAGGCCCCGCACCCGCTGGTCATGGCGCGGTCCCACCTGTTCCGCACCGGTTGATCATCCAGACAAGATGGGATCCATGTGATTGTTCTTTTGGCGCAAGGGCCGCTGCACACGAAGTACGGCGATTTCACCGAGTACCTGTTCTACGACGGCAAGAGCGAGTCGATCGCGATCGTCAAGGGGGAGATCGCCGGACGCGAGAACGTGCTGTGCAGGGTCCACTCGCACTGCACGACCGCGCACGTCTTCAACGGCATCGAGTGCGACTGCCGCGAGCAGATGGCGATGGCACAGGAGAAGATCGACGAGGAGCGCGCCGGGCTCGTCATCTGGCTGGACCAGGACGGCAAGGGCAACGGCCGCATGGCCGAGCTGCTGACGGCGCGCCTGCGTGACGAGGGAGTCGCCCAGACCGAGGCCTACGCGCAGCTCGGGTTCCAGCGGGACGCCCGGTCGTTCGACCGGGCCGCGGAGATCCTGGCTTTCCTCGAGGTCGCCTCGGTCACGCTGCTCACCAACAACCCGGAGAAGGCCGAGGGGCTGGCCGCGTGCGGGATCAAGGTGGCCGGAACCTTGAGCCTGGCGTTCCTCCCCGACGACAACCCGCTGCTACAGAAGACCTACCGCGACAAGGTCCGGTACCAGAACCACTCCGTCGAGCTGGCGGAGGACGCCCATGGCCGTTGATCCGATCAAGGTCTGTTCCCTGTCTGACCTGTCCACGGACCAGGGCCGCCGGATCACGTCGGTGTCACCGCCGCTCGCGGTGTTCCTGACCGTGAGCGGCGAGGTGTACGTCCTCGACGACGTCTGCACCCACCAGGACGCCGCGCTGACCGACGGCTGGGTCGACGACTGCTTCGTGGAGTGCCCGCTGCACATGTCGCGGTTCGACCTGCGGACCGGAGCCGTCGACTCCTCGCCTGCCGAGCGATCGGTCCGGACGCACCGGGCCGAGGTTATCGGCGGCGAGGTCTGGGTGACCCTGTCGGAGGAGGCTCCGAACCTGCCGCCGGGCGTCCGGTCCGGAGCCTGATCCCGGTCAGGGCTTCGCCGATCCGTCCTGCGCCGGTGCCGACTCCGGGCTCGCGGCTCGCGCCCGGAACGCGAGCCGGACAGCGAGCCCGGCGACGAGCGCCCAGAAGGCCGAGCTGACGCCCGCGAGCGTCGTTCCGGAGGCGGCGACCAGGAATGTGACGGTCGCCGCCGTGCTCTCGGCCGGGCCACCGGTTCCGCTGAGCGCCGCGGTCAGGGAGTAGGTGAGCGTCCCGAGGAGGCCGAGCCCGGCGACGGTGCCGACGACCTCCACCGGGGCGACGGCGAGGAAGCTGGTGAGCGCGGTGGTGCCCGCGGCGATCCCCAGGTAGGTAATGCCGAACGCCTGGGACGCCTTCCACCGCCGCGCCGGGTCGGGGTGCGACTCCGGCGACGCCGGGAGGGCCGCGCTGATCGCGGCGAGGTTGACGGCGTGCCCGCCGAGCGGGGCAGCGAGGAGGCTACCAAGGCCGGTGACGCCCATGGCCGCCCGCCACGGCACCTGGTACCCGAACGAGCTCATGATCGCGACGCCGGGCACGTTCTGCGCGGCCATCGTCACGACGTACAGCGGCAGGGCGATGCCGATCAGCGCCGCCCAGGTTAGGCCCGGAGTCGTCCAAACAAGCTGTGGCAGCCACGGCCCGTGCAGCCCGTCGCCGGTGGCGGCGAGCACACCGACCACGATCACGGTGACGCCGAACGCAGCGAGGATGGCCCAGCGCGGTGCCGTCACCACGACGATCAGCCAAGTGAGGAGGATCGGCGCGACCTGCCAGGGATGGGACGCGAGCGCCTTCACCGGCACCAGGCAGAGCTCGACGAGCACACCGGCGAGCATCGCCTGTGCGATCGTCGCCGGGATCGCCGACACCAGGGAGCCGAGCCGCGGCCAGAGCCCGGTCAAGGCCACCAGGACGCTCGCGACCGCGAACCCGCCGACGGCCGCGGGCCAGCCGCCCGCCACCTGCCCCGCGCTCGCCAGCACGGCGGCACCCGGCGTCGACCAGGCCAGAGTGATCGGCATCCGGGTGCGGCGGCTCAGCCAGAGGCTGCCGAGGCCAAGGAAGGCGCAGAGCGCGACCAGCCCGGAGGTCGCCTCGGCCGGGCTCGCGCCGGTCGCCCGCAGCCCCACGAGGACGACGCCGAAGGTGCTCGTGTAGCCGATGAACGCGATCGCGATCCCGGTGACGACTGGTTGTCCGCGTTGCTCCCGGAGTTCCTGCCGAAGTTCCACCCGAAGCACACTAATCGAGCGCCTTGAGTCGCGCTCGAGCGATCTTCATATTGTCGGCCCAGTAGCCGCCGGAGACGCCGTCCGGTACCGCCCGCGCCCGATCGGGCGGCCCCAACGGACACCACTCAGCGAAGATCGCGAAAGCGAGGGCCAGAACCTATCTCGGCCGGGCGTAGCGCAGAGCGTCCGGGTCCACGGCGTCGACACGCTCGGCAGCGTACGGGCGGCTCTGGGAGGCCATGACCTCCAAGAGGATCCGGCCGTCGCGCTGTAAGAGCGTAACTAAACACCCACGGCTCTTTGTGTCGGCAGGACAGCCGGGCGGTGGCCGTGCCTAGACGATGACGTCGACCACCGGTCTAACGCAGATAAGCAGGGGGAGCCGCCCGGCCGCGGCGGGAAGTACCCCCAGGGCGGCACCGGCGCTATCGCAGATAATCACTCACTATCTGTGATAACAACCCGTGATCATCGCTACCGCTAATTTCTGCACTCAGGCTCCTCGAAGGCTGTCTTCCCGGCTGAGGCCCCGCTGGTCACCGAACCCGTGGCCTGCAGACCCGTCACCACGCTTAGGGCGTCACAGGGCGGCCAACGCCTCGGCGTGAGTCTCGTCGGTGCGGACGTCGCGTCCGACTGGACCTGGCCCCCTTGAGGCAGGCCTGCACGCCCGATGAGTGTACGGCCCGAACGCGGGCGTCCACTGTCTGACTTCGATGGACGAAAGGAAATGGGAGAGATGCCCGGTCGGCGGATGATGGTCCTGGCTGCGCTGGTCGCGGGTTCGATGCTCGCGGGGGCCTCGGGAGCCTCAGCAGACGTGGAGCCGTGGGGAGCCCGGCTCATGAACGGAAACGGCTCGGTCGACGTCAGTGCTGACCGCAAGGACATCACGGTCTGCGATCTGGAGGCCGACGACGATTTCGTGGGAGCCGAGTACGAGACGACGGCAGGGAGAACGATCAACGTGCAGGCGGGTCCGGGCCGGCAGTGCGTGAGCGACTCGGTTTTCTTCGGTCGCATCCGGTCGGTGATGCTCTGCCACGGCCCCGACGTCAACCCGGAGGGTGGCTCTTTGAGGTGGTGCGACCCACGCACCACATTCTGATACCGCCGCACTGCGACAGCCGACGCCGAAGCGGAGCCCCGGCCTCGCAGGCGTCGGCGCGGTCGTTGCGCGCTCAAGAGGAGAAGCTGCAAGTCGTTCTCCGAGGACGCGATGAGGACGGAGACCGTGCCAGTCCCCGACCAGCACCGGCCCAGGGGGGTCCGTCCCACCACGAACGCTCTGGCCGTACTCGGCATGATGCTCTGAACCCCGAAGGCCCGTTCACCACGCTCGGGGAAACCTCCGGCGCGCGGGACCCAAGTACCAGGTCTCGGCTGTGACGCTGTGAGCAGCTGCACCACTACGGCTGGTCGTGCGTTGTGGAGGTTACGGGCGCTCGGTCTGGACGAAACGTGCTTCCCAGCGGGCGAGCAGGGCCGCGTCCTCCTGCGGGTCGCCGGCCAGCCCGGAGAAGGTGATGGCGGTCGCGGCGTGGAGGTCGTAGTGCGGATCGCCTGGAGTCACGATGACGGCACCGTCGGCGTGCCAGCCCTCAGGGGTGCCGACGTGCACGGGCACCACGAGAGAGCCGTCGTCGCGCTTAACCGCTGACCACATGACGACCTCCTTCACACCCCATAGTGCCTCCGATAGTTGCGCTCAATCCGTTAGGCGAACAGCCGTGCGGCATCCTGGAACGCAGTCATCAACGCCTGATCGAGAGCCTCGGGGCGGCGGCCTCCCGCTTGCGCCACGCCTGGCTTGCCTCCAGCTCCGCCTCCGACGACGCGCGCAGCTTCCGTGAGGATCTGCTGCGCCTCGATGCCGCTGTCCAGGACAGAGTAGGAGACGGCGGCGACCAGCACAGCTTTACCTTCGTGTTCCAGGCCGAGGACCACCGCGGAGTGGCCTCCATGGACGCGGGCCACCGTGTCGGTGGCCAGGGCTCGCAGTTCGTCAGGGGCGATGCCGGTGACCTTCTGCGCGACGATCCAGCCGCCGCCGGACTGCTGCGCGGTGTCGGCGAGTAGCACGGCCTGGTGTCGCAGTTCCTCGGCCCGGAGCCGTCCGAGCTCGTCCTGCGCTTCCGCCAGGGCGCCCAGCCGCTTGCGCAAGACATCCGGGGCGTCCTTGGGACGGGTGCCAAGGAGGGAGGCCACCTGTTGGAGCAGGCGGCGCTCGGAGTCGTAGTAGAGCAGGACGTCCCGCCCGGTCAGAGCCTCGATCCGGCGCAGATTGGAGCCGATGGACGATTCCCCCAAAACGCGGACGGGGCCGGCGCCGGCGCCGTGGCCGACGTGGGTGCCGCCGCAAAGTTCACGGGAGATATCGCCGATGTCAACGATGCGGACCTGGTCGCCGTACTTCTCCCCGAACAGCGCGGTGGCGCCTGCGGCTTCGGCCTCGACGCGGGTGGTGTGCCAGATGCGCACCTCCGGGTCGTCCATCAGGTGGTCGTTGACCAGTGCCTCGACCGCGGCGAGCTGGGTGGGATCGACTGCGGAGAAGTGCGCGAAGTCAAACCGCAGCCAGCCTGCGTCCACAAGGGAACCCTGTTGGCGGGCGTGCTCCTCTTCGGCGGTGACGACCTGTTCGATCAGCGAGGACTGGGCGGTCAGCTCGGGCCAGACGTTGCCGAGGTTGGCGATCACGCTCGCGGTGGCGGCAGGCAGGACGGGCCCGGCACCCTCGGCGGCTACGTCGCGGGGGAGCCATCGTGTGTGCGCCAGCGTCGCCAGGGTGAATTCGCCGTCGTGGACGCCGCCGATGAAGGCGTCCCACTCCGCCGACGTGTACGGTTCTGCTCGTACGCGTGCTGGGTGCACGGGCAAATCTCGCTGGGCCGGTCGCCCCAGTGGAGGCCGTTGAGCGACCATTTGCGCAGAACGCCAGCTGCGCGCTCGCATCCGTCATAGAAGACGCCGAACGTCGCACGGAACTCGGCGCCGTCGCGGTTGCCGCAGAGATGGCACGCCCCTTGCTCCCTCATACCTTCCGCCACTTCGACGGGACCCACGCCCCGGTCTCGGTCACCTCGAAGTCGCCGAACAGGGCGGCCACCTCGTCCCGCATGATCCGGGCGACCTGCCCGAACACGAGGCGGATCTCCTCCTCGGCGCCATCGGCGGTACGGGTCTCGATCACGTGCCGCAAGGTGCGGATGTTCGCCGACCACACCATGCCCGTCGCGACACCTTCCGGGGTTGGAGTGGCAACCTGGGCAAGAACCGCGCCCGCCGCCGCGCCCAGCACCGGAGCGGTCGGCGGCTGCAGGCGCTGGACGCCCCCTCCGCATACCTGCCTGTCGCCGTGGGGAGGACGATCGTTACGGGTGGCAAACTCCATACCGGACAGAATGAGGTTTCTGTCTGGTATAGGACGCTCTGTCCATTTCCTGTCAGGGTCTCATACGTCGCTCTTCGCCTTCTCCACTCCCTGACGAAGGGTATCGGCTATCGCCGGTACCGAATCCGGCTCGTAGATGAGCAGGAGCCTTCGTTCCCGCCCCGTCTCCCGATCGATCCCGGTGACGTCCTGTACGACCATGCGGGCGCTGATAGTGCCTTCCTCCGTGGGCACGTCCACGTTGGCGACCCCGACAACCACCTCGCGCGAAAAGATCTGCTCAAGCTCATCCGCCATATCTCCGACGCTATTGCGCAGGCCAGCGGGGCACCACCCGCACCGGTTAATGTCCTGGCTCGTTATGCGTGGGCCGGGGCGGAGCTTTGGCGTGCACCAGCACGGCCAGCCTGGGAGGGTGCGGTGGTGATGGGGTGAGTTTTCGCAGGTCAGCGACGAACTACCGGTGCCGCTTGATCATCGCGGCGGCCCGGGAGCTGGCCGAGGCCGAAGGATGGGAGGCGGTGACGACCCGCCGCCTCGCTGAACGGGTCGAGTACAGCCAGCCCGTCCTCTACAGCCATTTCAACGGCAAGGACGCCATCATGGCGGCGGTGGCGGTGGAGGGCTTCGCCGACCTCGCCGCCGAGCTGCGCGCGGCCCGCATGTCGGCGTCCGACCCCCGCCAGTCCCTCGCCGCCGTCAGCGCCGCCTACGCCGCGTTCGCCGAGCGGCGGGCCGCGCTGTACGACGCCATGTTCAACCAGACGGTGGACCTGCCGTTCGCCACCCCCGAAGCACCGGCCGCCCTGCACGCGGCCTTTGACGAGCTGCGCGAAGCCGTACGGCCACTGGCCGCAGAGGACGACCTCGGCCTGCTCACCGAGACGTTCTGGGGCGGCCTGCACGGATTGATAACGCTCATGCGCGGCGGCAGGCTGCCGCGCGAGCACCACGAGCGGCGGCTGGCGCTGCTGCTCAGCCGCTTCTCACACTGACCCGCCGATCACACATGCCTTCCAAGGTCGCTGGGGCACGGCGGTGCCCGCCTGTGGGGGCACATCACGAGCTTCCCCACGCTGGGGTGGCGGCGAGCTACAGGAGCGCCTGGCTGTATAGCCCAATCCGGACGTCTTGACCAGTCTCCCTTGGAAGTTTTATACAAGTTTCAGGGGGGGTTTGACCGTACTCGCAGGTCACAGCGCTGCCCGCTGATGACGGTCCTCGGCGGAGGTGAGCGCGGTGGCCGCGCTGTATCCGGCACCACGGGCGGCCCACGGGGGAGGCGGTCAGGGGGAGCGACCAAGGAGGCCTGAGATGGCACGAGCGGTCGGTATCGATCTCGGCACGACGAACTCGGTGGTGTGCGCGCTGGAAGGCGGTGAGCCGACCGTCATCGCCAACACCGAGGGATCGCGGACGACGCCTTCCGTGGTGGCGTTCGCGAAGAGCGGTGAGGTGCTGGTCGGCGAGGTCGCCAAGCGTCAGGCGGTGACCAACGTGGAGCGCACCGCGCGGTCGGTGAAGCGCCATATGGGGGAGACCGCCTGGCGGTTCCCGGAGACCGGGAGCGTGGACGGCAAGCGGTACACGGCGCAGGAGATCTCCGCCCGGGTGCTGCAGAAGCTGAAGCGTGACGCCGAGGCCTACCTTGGAGAGGGCGTCCACGACGCCGTCATCACGGTGCCGGCGTACTTTGACGACGCCCAGCGGACCGCGACCAAGGAGGCGGGCGAGATCGCCGGCCTGAAGGTCCTGCGGATCATCAACGAGCCGACGGCCGCGGCCCTGGCGTACGGACTGGACAAGGAGAACGACCAGACCATCCTGGTCTTCGACCTTGGCGGCGGAACGTTCGACGTGTCGCTGCTGGAGATCGGCCAAGGCGTCGTCGAGGTGAAGGCCACCGCCGGTGACACCCACCTCGGTGGGGACGACTGGGACCAGCGGATCGTCGATCACCTGGTCAAGCAGTTCAAGAACGGCTACGGGGTCGACCTGTCCAAGGACAAGATGGCGGTCCAGCGGCTGCGCGAGGCCGCCGAGCGGGCCAAGATCGAGCTGTCGGCCGCCACGGAGACCACGATCAACCTTCCCTACATCACGGCCTCGGCGGAGGGCCCGCTGCATCTGGACGACAAGCTGACCCGCGCGCAGTTCCAGCAGCTCACCCACGACCTGCTGGACCGCTGCAAGGGCCCCTTCCACCAGGCGGTGAAGGACGCCGGGATCGCGGTCTCCGACATCGACCACGTCATCCTGGTCGGCGGCTCGACCCGGATGCCGGCCGTGGTCCATCTGGTCCGGGAGCTGACCGGCGGCAAGGAGCCGCACAAGGGCGTCAACCCCGACGAAGTGGTTGCGGTCGGCGCCGCGCTGCAGGCCGGGGTGCTCAAGGGCGAGGTCAAGGACGTGCTGCTACTGGACGTCACGCCGCTGTCCCTCGGCATCGAGACCAAGGGCGGCATCATGACCCGGCTCATCGAGCGCAACACCACGATCCCGACCAAGCGCTCGGAGGTGTTCACCACGGCGGACGACAACCAGCCGTCCGTGGCCATCCAGGTCTACCAGGGCGAGCGGGACATCGCCGCGTACAACAAGAAGCTCGGCATGTTCGAGCTGACCGGCCTGCCGCCCGCCCCGCGCGGGATCCCGCAGATCGAGGTCACCTTCGACATCGACGCCAACGGCATCATGCACGTGTCCGCCAAGGATCTCGGCACCGGCAGGGAGCAGTCGATAGCCATCACCGCCGGCTCGGCGCTGCCGAAGGAGGACATCGAGCGGATGGTGCGCGATGCCGAACAGCACGCCGACGAGGACCGCCGAAGGCGCGAGGCGGCCGAGACGCGCAACAGCGCCGAGACGCTCGTCTACACAACCGAAAAGCTGCTGCGGGACAACCCGGAGAAGGTGCCGGCGGATGTGAAGTCCGAAGTGGAGGCCGCGGTCGCCGACCTCAAGGACAAGCTGAAGGGCGAGGACGTCACCGCCATCCGCCAAGCCACCGAGAAGGCCACCGCGGCCGCCCAGAAGGTGGGCCAGGCGATGTACGCGCAGGCGCAGGGAGCCGCCGCTGGAGAGGCGCGTGCGGATGAAGGCGCGCAGCAGCGGACCGGCGAACAGGACGTCGTGGACGCGGAGATCGTCGATGAGGACAAACGACAGGGAGGCACCGGATGAGCCGCCCGTCTGATTCCCGGCGCGGAGGCCGGCCGCGTGCCGGCCTGCCGCCGCTCCCTGAGGGGACCCGAGGACGTAAGGCCATCCTGGCCGGTGCGCCGGCACCGGCCGGCGGAGTGCCCGCTCCGGCGCCGCGGACCGCGGCGGGCAAGCCACCCGCGCGGTCGCTGACAGCGAAGCTGAAGGCGGAACTCGCCGAGCGCACCGCGGACCTGCAGCGGGTCAAGGCGGAGTACGACAACTATCGCAAGCGGGTCCAGCGCGACCGCCTGGCGGTCCGCGAGATCGCGGTGGCGAACGTCCTGCGCGGCCTGCTGCCCGTGCTCGACGCCATCGCCCGGGCCCGCGAGCTCGGCCAGGTCCACGACGGCTTCCGGCAGGTCGCCGAGGTGCTGGAAGCCGAGCTCGCGGCTCTCGGCCTGCGGTCCTTCGGCGAGCCCGGCGAGCTCTTCGACCCCGAACGCCACGAGGCGATCTTCCACGCGTACTCCACCGGGGTCGACCAGGCGATATGCAGCGAGATCCTGGCCCATGGCTACCGGGTCGGCGACCTCCTCCTGCGCCCGGCCCAGGTGACGGTCACCGAGCCGGCCGCTCCCACCGGCGACGGGTGACAGGCGGCCTCGCTCGGCGCGGCTTCATCTCGGCGAATCCCAGCGATCGGAGGCGTTGCGACCAGTACCACCTCGAAACAGCCACCCGCGCGGCCAGCTCTCGGTGAGGGTCGGGGTCAGGTCGGCGCGGAGACGCTCGCACCCGATCAAAAAGTCCTCCAGGGTACCGGTCTCCATGAAACGGGCCCGCACGACCGGGTCGAGCACCCGCTTCCTGCCCTGGCACGACCCCGAGTAGCCAGCACCGTCGACGCCGTGCAACGCGAGCTGTGCTGGCACGGCTTGCTGCTGCGCTACCCGCCCCAGGCCGGCGGCGTCGACGGCTTGATGAAGGCGGGCAGCCGCATCTCAACTCACTCTCACCTCGCGTCGTTACACCTCATAGAGATTCGTGGTATGTTCTACCTATTTCCAGTAGAGAAAGTGGGGATCATGCGCGCCGAACTCGCCGCCCTCGCCACCACCCACCGGCCGTACAAGCCGGAGGAGTGCGCCGAGCTCGCCCGTCGGGCCGCGGAGTTCGTCGACATCGGCGAGCTGCCCCGGAGCGGGCCGGGGGGCTATGTGCTGCTGTGGTCGGACGAGCACTCCATTGCCTGGCTCAACACCTGGTGGGAGGCTCGCGACACCGGCTTCCACGATCACGACGGATCGGCGGTCGGCGTGTACGTGCTGGCGGGCAGGGTGTCCAACGAGGGGCTTTCGATCGCAGGCACGCGGCAGGTCGGGTTTTACGGAGCAGGCGAGTCGTTCTCCTTTCCCGGGACCGGCATCCACCGGATGGATCACGAGGCGGGTGCGGTCACGATCCATGTCTACTCGCCGCCGCTGCGCGGCATCGGGCACTACGAGGTGGTGGACGGGTTCCTGCGACGGACGCCCGGCTCTCCCGACGAGGCCTCGCCACCGAGCCCGGGGCTGCGCGAGGCGCTCGGCGTCGGCTGAAACCCTGTGGCGCACGCTGTACGAGACCGGTCGCCCGCGCTGCCGAGATCCTCTCCCTCAACACCGAAGACCTCGACCTGGAGAACCGGCGCGCTCCGCCGCGGTCCAAGGGCGGCGACACCCACTGGGTGCACTGGGATGCGGGCACACCGCCCTGGGTAACCGTCCTAGCGCGGAACGCCCGTCCGCCGCTGGCGGCCACTCGTACATGAGCGATCAGCGGCGGCGTAGCGATGGGTCGAGCAGGGCGGGCGGAGTGTCGAACTTCTCGTGTGCGGCAAGGTCGATGCCCGGCGCGACGATCGCGTCGATGGCGTCAAGGATGTCGGCGGAGAGCACCGTGTCTGCGGCGGCGAGCTGCGAGTGCAGGTGGTCCAGCGTGCGGGGGCCGATGATCGCGCTGGTCACGGCCGGGTGCGCGGTCACGAAACCGAGCGCGAGCTGGATCATCGTCAGACCGGCCTCGTCGGCGACCTTCGCCAGCCGCTCGACTGCGTCAAGCCTGGCGCGGTTGGACGGAATGGAGGTGTCGAAGCGCTGCGGCATGAACGTCGAGCGGCTGGTGGCGATTTCCCGGCCGTCGCGTATCGCGCCCGACAGCCAGCCCGAGGCCAACGGGCTCCACACCAGCACACCGAGCCCGTACTGCTCGGTCACGGGCAGTACGTGGGTCTCGATCCCGCGCTGCAGGATCGAGTAGCTGGGCTGCTCGGTGACGTAACGACTCAGGTGGTTTTCTCGGGCGGCCCATTGGGCTTGCACGAGGCGGTACGCCGGGAAGGTCGAGGAGCCGAAGTAGCGAATCTTTCCCGCGCGCTGCAGATCGGTCAGAGCCGACAGCGTCTCCTCGTCGCTGGTGCCCGGGTCCCACCGGTGGATCTGGTAGAGATCGACGTGGTCGACGCCGAGGCGGCGCAGGCTGTTGTCCAGCTCGGAGACCAACCAGCGGCGCGAACTGCCCTGATGGTTGCGCTCGTCACCCATCGGCATGCTCGCCTTCGTGGCCAGCACGATGTCCTCGCGGCGACCGGCAATGGCCTTGCCGACCATCTCTTCCGACTCGCCGTCGCTGTACCTGTCGGCGGTGTCGATGAGGTTGATCCCCGCCTCGATGGCGGCGTCGACGATAGCGGTGACCTCGTCCTGGGTGGTGCGTCCGATTTTGCCGAAGTTCATCGCGCCGAGCACGAGGGAACTGACCTGCACACCTGTGCGGCCCAATGTGCGGTAATGCATGACCGTGTTCCTCCACTGTGGTGAAGCGTGGTGACAAGGCGTGGCTTGGTTGTCGGCCGCTGCTCTGGCATCATGAGCAATCGGAACCTTGTTCCGATAACGATAGGGAACGTTGTTCCGTTTGACAAGTTCGGTAGCGGAGGGAACCGCGTTGAAGGACAGCGACGGGGGCGCAGGGCATCCAGCCCCGCGCAAGCGGGCCGACGCCCGGCGGAACGAGAGGACGCTGCTCGACGCCGCCGCAGCAGTCTTCGTGACCTCAGGCGTCGAAGCGCCGGTGCGCGACATCGCGTCCAGGGCGGGAGTCGGGGTGGCCACGATCTACCGCCACTTCCCGACGCGAGCGGCTCTCATCATCGCCGTCTACCGGCACCAGGTCGAGGCCTGCGCCGAGGCTGGTCCAGCCCTCCTGGCGAGCAGCGCGAGTCCTCACGCCGCACTAGCGCGATGGATCAACCTGTTCGTTGATTTCCTGGTCACCAAGCACGGACTCGCTGCCGTGCTGCAGTCCGACGACGCCGGCTTCGACACGCTGCACGCCTACTTCCTCGACCGGCTCGTGCCCGTGTGCGCCCAGCTGCTCGAAGCCGCAGCCGTGGCTGGCGAGATCCGCTCCGACGTGGACGCCTACGAACTCATGCGCGGTGTCGGGAACCTCTGCATCGGTGCGGACAACAATCCCCGCTACGACGCACGTCGGCTGGTCGAACTCCTCATCTCAGGACTGCGCCTACCGCGCTAGCCGTTGCGCGTATCGGAACACCGTTCAGGGGCGTTCATCTGGTATATACGGAACTACATTCCGGATGTGTCCGTCGCGGTAGAACGCCGTGGTCGCAGACCATTTCGACGTGACGCTCTGTCGAGACGCGACAGCGGTATCGGCGCCCGACTGGTGGCCGGACGGCCGAAACCGCAAGTGGTCACGAAGCGGTGTGCGCGTCCGACCATTCCGGGTGCTCTCTTGTCTTGGCCGCCACCGTGACCCATCAGCATTAGAGGCGCGCTATCGGAGCCGGATGCGGGCGACCAGAGCACGCCGGGGACCTCACCCACAGTGAGTGAAGTCGCGTTTGATTCGCCCCCGCGCCCTTGGCGCCGTGGTGAGGTTGTCCCGCACAAGCTCGACGAGCTGTTGGCCGACGTCAGGAGCTTGTGAGGATGACGAGTCGCTGGGTCGCTCGGGTCATCGCGACATAGCGGTCGACCGCTCCTTCGACGCCCTTGCCGTACGCCTCTGGGTCGATGAGGACGACCAGGTCGAACTCGAGCCCCTTCGACAGCTCCGGCGTCAGCGACCGCACGCGGGACGTCGACCGGAACGTGGGATCGCCGATGACGCAGGCGATTCCGTCGGCATGCGCGGCGAGCCACGTGTCGAGGATCGAGCCCAGATCCGAAACGGATCCGTGGACGACGGGGACGCCGCTGCTGCGGATGGAGGTCGGCACGTTGGCGTCCGGGAGCACGGCCCGGATGACCGGCTCGGCTTCCGCCATGACCTCTTCCGGCGTCCGGTAGTTGATGCTCAGGGAGGCCAGGTTGATCCGGTCGAGTCCGATCCGCTCGAGCCGTTCCTCCCACGACTCCGTGAACCCGTGCCTGGCCTGGGCACGGTCCCCGACGATGGTGAAGCTCCGGGACGGGCAGCGGAGCAGCAACATCTGCCACTCCGCGTCGGTCAGTTCCTGAGCCTCGTCCACGACGATGTGCGCGAACGGGCCGGCGAGCACATCCGGGTCGGTGCTGGGGAATGCGGTCTCGTCGACCAGGGCGTCCTGTATGTCCTGTCCTCGCAGCATCGTCACCACACCTTCACCGTCGTCATCGGCCTGGAGCAGGTCGTCGACGACCCTGGCCATGTGCTCCCGTTCGGCGGCGACAGAGGCGTTGTGCCGACGCTTACGTCGTGACGACTCCGGGTCGCCGAGCCGCTGCCGTGCCGCGTCCAGGAGCGGCAGGTCGGACACCGTCCAGGCCTGGGCATCCCCGCGCTGCAGCGTCTGAACGTCATCGGGGCTCAGCCAGGGAGCGCACATCCGCAGGTAGGCGGGTACCGACCACAGGTCTCCGACGAGGTCAGCCGCTTCGATCAGCGGCCACGCGCGGTTGAAGGTCGTGAGCAGATTCCTGTCCTGCAGCAGCGACTTGCGGAGCAGGTCGGCCGGGGCGTCGCCGTCGTGCTTGTCCATCAGGATCGTGAGCAGCTCATCCCAGATCTGGTCGCGCGCCTCGTTGTGCGGAGTACCGGGTTCTGGCGCTTCGAACGCCTCGGCCCAATCGTCGGCACTCAGCCAGATGTCGGACCAGTGGGTCGCGACCGTCATCCCCTTGGTGGGCGGGTTCTCGTAGAACCTTACGGCTGTCTCGATCGCCTTCACCAGGTTCGCGGACGACTTCAGGAGGGCTACGTTCGGGTCGGCCTCGATCGCTGCTGCGGCTCCCTCGGAGACGAGGTCCCGCAGGGTGCAGGTCTGTACGCCCTCCTCTCCGAGGCTGGGGAGTACGTCGGCGACGTAGGCCAGGTAGGGCTGGTGCGGACCGACGAACAGCACGCCGCCCCGGCGGTGACCGAGGCGAGGGTCGGAGTAGAGGAGGTAGGCGGAGCGGTGCAGAGCGACGACGGTCTTCCCCGTGCCCGGACCGCCGTCGACGACGAGAGCGCCGCGGGATCCCGCGCGGATGATGGCGTCCTGGTCGGCCTGGATCGTACCGAGCACGTCTCGCATCCGGGCCGACCGGTTGCCGCCCAGACTGGCGATGAAGGCGGACTGGTCGTCGAGCGCGGCGTGCCCTTCGAACACGTCCGAGGTGAACACCTCGTCCCAGTAGTCGCTGATCCGGCCGCGGGTCCAGCGATACCTGCGGCGGCTCGCCAGACCCATCGGGTTGGCGTGGGTCGCTCCGAAGAACGGCTCAGCCGCGGGGGAACGCCAGTCGAGCAGCAGCCGACGACCCGCGCTGTCCGTGAGGCCGAGTCGTCCGATGTACACGGGCTCGGGGTCGTCCGCGCTGACGATGTGTCCGAGGCACAGGTCCAAACCGAAGCGACGCAGGGCGCGCAGGCGAGCGGTCAGCCGATGGATCTCCATGTCCCGGTCCATCGCCTGCCGGCCTTTGCCGCCGGGCGCCCTCCGCTCGGCATCGAGGCGGTCGGACAGGTCGGCGATCGACTGCTCGAGGCTCGCCGCGATGGCCGCGAAGTGCTGCTCATCGCCGGCGATCAGCGTCGGGTCGGCCTTGGCGGCAAGGTGGTCGGGAAGGTCAAACGCGCTGGTGGTCAGGGGGTTCACGTCATCAGCTCCGATCTGAGGTGGACGAGGCGCTTTCCCGGCTCGGGGATCCCGCGTGGTTCACGCGGACACTGGCGGCCTTTCTCGGCTGATCGCGTCGAGCAGTGGCTTCGCGGCCACCGTCGCCCCCTCGGTGCGGATCGCGCCGGCCACGGCGGCCGCTCGTGCACGCACACCCGCGCCCCCGCGCCGAGTTCCCGCAACCGCACCGAAAGTCCACCATCGGTTCGACGTCCCCGTGTAACCCATACGTCGACAGCAACACACGCACTTCGCAACCCCCGTTTCCGCAGGTTCTGGCCTCGGCCAGCGATTCTGCGGCACGACCCGGGTCTTGCCGCAAGCCCCCCGGTGCGCTATACGTTGAGAGTGGAAAGGAACGGGTAGCTTCCTCTTCCTCTAACGTCCGCTGTGGACGGACAACCTCCTCGCGAAGCGGCGGCGCGCCGCGTACGGCGGTGCCGTCGGCCCAGGAGGATCCCCTGTGAGCCTACGGATGCATCCGCGGAACGAGAAGTCTTATGCTGCGCCCGGGAAACGCGGGCGCCAATACGATCGCCGACCACATCGAGGTGCTGGCCGCGGCGATCGCGCAGATCCCGCCAAAGCACCGGCGCCGGATCCTGGTGACCGTGTACGGCGCCGGCGCGACGATCGACCTGCTGAAGTTCATCACCACGCTGAACACGCGGTTCGTCCGCTGCGGTAAGAACCCGGGCCGGCCAGCCCGCCCTCGTGGTCGCCGGCCATCAACCGGGCCTGGTGCGCCGCCGCCGCGATCGGCGGCGACCTGCTGGCCGGGCCTTGCTGTGCTGCGGCGGCGACCCGGCCGCCGCCGAGCCAGGCACCTTGGGGGTTACTTGCTGCTGTACACCAGCGGCCGCCCTCGAAGGGTTTCACGTGCGGACGGCTGCCGTGGTGGAACCCCAAGTTTCCCGAGGACGCAGCTGGCTTCGTCTCACGGCTGTGACGATCGAGACGGCTGTCTATCCGTGGTCTGCACTTGGTTGGGCGGTGTCGTTTGAGGTTGTTCGGGGTTTGGTGTGGAGGACTTCGCGGGCCTGTTCGGCGGCGCGGGTGATGCTTTCGCTGATGAAGTCGAGGAAGCGGGCGATGTTCTCCAGGCGGGTGGCGGCGGGGGTGTGGGGGCCGAGGATGGCGACGCCTTGGCGTGCGGTTTCGACGAGCAGGTCGTTGGATCGGGCGCTGGCGATCGTCGCCTGGTAGTAGAGCTCGTCGTCGACCACGTAGCGGTCGCGGCGGCGTTCGTCGCGTTCTCGGCGGACGAGGCTCTGGCTCTCCAGGAAGGCGATCGCTTTGGAGATGGACGCCGGGCTGACCTGGAGGCGCTGGGCGAGTTGGGACGCGGTGAGGCTGCCCGCGTCGGTGGTGAACAGGCAGGTCAGCACCCGGGCCGGCATCTTGGTCAGGCCCGAAGCCATGAGGACGGTGGTCAACGTCTCCTCGTACTCGGCCACGGCCTCGGCGTCGCGTCCGTGCGGCTGGGGGACTGACCCCGCCCCTCGGGAGGGGGCGGGCCTGCGCCGGTGGGCGCGGCGTTCGGTGGCGCGGTGGGCCAGGTCGGCGCGGTAGGCGGCGGGGCCGCCGTTGCGCATCACCTCACGCGTGACCGTCGAGGTCGGACGGTCGAGGCGCCGGGCGATCTCGGCGTAGGGGAGGCTGTCGGCCAGCCCCAGCGCGATCTGCTGTCGTTCCTGCTGGGTGAGCCTGCCTCCCGGCATCGCGATCTCCTTGGTGATCCTTCGTGGCGGTCCCTGATCCCCCCACTATAGCGTTCACTTCTCATCCATTGCAATGATCAAGCAGCTGACGTTGCGTTATCCTCAAGACCGTTGCAACAGTTTCTCGGTCTCTAACTGCTTAAATATCGATTCTGTGCAACAGGCATGTTGCCTGAATCTGGAAAGCAACGTAGCGTTTCCATCGTCAGAAACAACGAACGAGCACGGGAGAGCACGATGCAGAAGTTCGACACCCCCGCCCCCATCTCCGCCGTCCTGGACATCCCCGCCGGACGCATCCAGTTCATCGCCGCAGACCGCGCCGACACCACCGTCGAGGTCCTGCCCGCCAACCCCTCCAAGAGCCGCGACACCAAGACCGCTGAGCAGACCACCGTCGCCTATGCCGACGGCGTCCTGCGGATCACGGCCTCGACCCCCAACAACCAGCTCTTCGGCCCCTCCGGATCCCTGGAGGTCACCGTCCAGCTGCCCGCCGGCTCCCGCATCGAGGCCAAGGCCGCCAGCGCCGAGCTCCGCGGCGTCGGACGCCTCGGAGACGTCGCCTTCGAAGGCGCGCACCGCCAGATCAAGATCGACGAGGCCGCGAGCGTCCGCCTCGCTGCGATCGACGGCGACGTCGAGGTCGGCCGGCTCAACGGTCCCGCGGAGATCAGCACCGCAAGGGGCGACATCCGGATCACCGAGGCCGTGCGCGGCACGGTCGTGCTCCGCACCCAGTCCGGCGACATTTCGGTCGCCGCCGCCGCCGGCGTCTCGGCCACCCTGGACGCCGGCACCGACTACGGCCGCGTCAGCAACGCCCTCAAGAACGATGGCACCGCCGAACTCGACATCCGCGCCACCACCTCCCACGGCGACATCACCGCCCGCAGCCTCTGAAAGAGCAGAACCAGGACTATCCGGCCGGGCCCACCGCGATCGAGATCCTGTCGGTCGTCGCCGAGGGCGCGGCCGTCCGTCCCGCGGAGCCTGCGATCCACGTGCAGGGCCCTGGAGAAGTCGTACAAGACGCCTAACGCGATCAGGTGGAACACATGACGAAGAACAGCACTTCCTCGACCAGTTCGAAGTGGACCGGCATGGTGCAGGTTGACGATACGGCCCTGGCCGTCACCGACACCGGCGGTCCCGGTATCCCTGTGGTCTACCTCAATGGCCAGTTCGCCACCCAGGGGTACTGGCGGCGGGTCATCGCTGAACTGGGGACGGGGTGGCGGCACATCACCTACGACGAGCGGGCCCGCGGCAAATCGGAGCGTTCGGCGGACTATTCCTTCGAGGCAGCCGTCCGGGACGTCGATGCCGTTCTCGCGGCCAGGGGTGTGGACCGGGCGCTGATGGTGGGCTGGTCCTACGGGGCGTTCGTCGGGGCGCACTGGGCCAGCCGGAATCCGGAGCGTGCCTTGGGCGCGGTACTGGTCGACGGCGCGTTCCCGTACGACTGGCTGGACGAGGCCATGGAGCAGCGGATCCGGAAGCTGTTCCGGCGGTTGGGCTGGTTCCTGCCGCTGCTGCGCCCGACGGGCCTGGCCCCGCGGATGACCGCCGAACAGCAGGCGAACAGCAACATCGAGCTCGGCAGGGTCTCCCGCGAGCGCGAGCTGGGCCCCGTGCTGGACAACATCACCGTCCCGGTGCGGTATGTGGTCGCTTCGGGGACGTCCTTCGGAAGCCGCGGTGATGAGCAGGAACGGATACGCACCAGCCTCGATACGGTGACCGCCCACAACCCGAACATCCAGATCGGCGCGAAGGTCGCCAGCAACCACGGTGCGATCCTCAAAAAAGACTTCCGGGCCATCGCCGAGGCCGTACGCGAGGTCGCCGCCCTCGATCGCGGGGGGCACTGAAGACACGGCCAGCGGACTGACGAAACTACACGTCCTCGCCACCATCGTCATCATCGTCCAGCCCGACCGCGTCCGGGCCGCGCAGGGGCCGCAGTCCTCCGCGCGGGACGGACGCGGTGAAGCTGTAGTGGCCGAGCACGTTGAGGTTGCGATGCTTGAGCGGGGGAGAGCCGGGCGACATCCTCGCCCGCCCGTGCAGGAACATGCGGAACCGCCGCGGCACCCTCGCGCCGTTGTTGGAGTGGATCATCGGGCGACAGTCCAGAAAGTCGGCGCGAAGGCATGGCCGGCCGGGGCGCCGGCGGAGCCGAAGCCGCTGAAGCTGACCCGGTATCAGCCGTCGGGGCCGCTCACCGTGCTGGGAAGGTCCCTTCCCAGGCGGGCGAGAGGGGACAGGGCCATGAACAGCGGAGACAGCGCCAGCATGACGGCGGTCAGCAACAGACTCCTGCGCAGCCCCAGCGCGCCGGCCAGATAGCCGCCGAGAAGAGAACCGAGTGGGGTCAGCCCCATGCCGGCGAAGTTGATCGTCGCCACGACCCGGGCCTGGATCGGGACGGGCGTGATGGCCTGGCGTACCGTCACGACGGTGACGTCGACCAGTTGGCTGAAGACGCCGAACAGGAAGTTGACCGCCATGAGCGCGGCAATCGTGACGGCGGAGGATCCGTGCAGCGCGGGGACGCAGAGCATCGCGCCATCGGCGAGCAACGCGGCGGACACCAGCACGACGCCGTAGCCGTACCGCGCCGGCAGCCTGGCCGATAGCAGCGAACCCACCAGCGCGCCCGGGCCCGTCGCCGCCAGCACGAGCCCGACAGCGGCGCCCGGCAGGTGCAGTGTGCGCGGCAGGAAGAGCAGGTAGATGGTCATGAGGGCGGCGAAGGAGAACTGGAAGAGGGCCGAGGAGATCCCCACAGCGCGCAATGAGGCGTCGCTGACGACGAGGTGAAGACCTTCGTGGATCTGCCGCCAGACGCGCGCCTGCCGTACGGCGGCCCGGGGCATCGGCTCGGGACGGCGGATCCGCCGGATCGACAGGAAGGACAAGGCGAAGAAGAACGCACTCACCACGATGGCGATAGGTGCGGTGAGGAGCGACACCAGCGCGCCGCCGATCGCGGGGCCGGTGATCTGTGCGGCGGATCTGCCGCCTTCGAGCGCGCTGTTGCCCTGGGCGAGCCGGCCGCGTTCCACCAGTCGTACGAGGGAGGTCTGGTAGGCCACGTCGAAGTACACGGTGAGAGCACCGACAAGGAAGGCCACCAGGACAATCAGCGGAATGTCGAGCATGTCGAGGAGGTAGACGACGGGCACGACGGCCAGCACCACGGTCCGGCCGAAGTCGGCCACCACCATCACCGTGCGGGAGCGCCGGCGGTCCACCCAGGCGCCGGCGAAGAGTGAGAGCAGCAGGATCGGCGCCTGCTGGACGGCGCGGAGGGCGCCGATCTGCTGGGTGTCGGCGCTGAGCGCGACCACGGCGATGAGCGGCAGGATGACCTGGCCGGCCTGGGCCCCCAGTTGGGAGGCGGTCTGGCCGATCCAGAGCCTGCGGAAGTCACCGTCCCGCCACAGGCTCGGCGCAGGTGAGACGGATGCCTTCATCGACGGCCTCGCACTGACGGGCGCGCGAGCACGGCAGGAGAAACGAACGGCACAGGGGTCCTTGAGTCGCTGAGAACGGTGCCCGTCCCGCAGGATCAGGGCAGGGGAAGGTGTGCTGTGCCGCAGTTCGGATGCAGCACGCGGTGACAGGTCAGGAGTGACCTGCAACGTCAGCGCGTGCTCGGTTGGCCGGGCATCTCAGCTCCTCGTAAGGATCATTCGCCGTTCGGAGCCTAGCCGCCGACCATCGTGTCTCGTTGAGCCTGGAGTTAGGTTTCTCGCCGGGACGTTGACTGCCAGTGGCGACGTAGCTGCCCGACTCGAGGTTCGCGCGGAGATTTCAAGCTCCTCGGTGATCCACTTGATCACGGGTCCCACTTGTGACTCCAGGTGTGGGCGTTCCAGATACAGGTGGGCGCGACAGTGCGGATCAGCTCGTCGAAGAAGCGATCCCGGCCCCGATCGTCCACGGCGATTGATCGCCAGTGTGGTGTTGCGATCAGTCACACTAGGGCAATGATCTGCGGGTATTCGGATGCGAAGACTGGTTGCGGTGAAAGCATCGAGGTGCAACAGCCCGCAAGGGAGCCGTCGTGCCTTGCAGGTCGAAGATCGAGCTGTACGCGGCCATCCGCCTGGTTCTCGCGCTGGCATAGCCGGCCTTCAGCCCGCCACACATTCATCGGCTGACATGATCCATGCCGAAGCGGACTGAGTTAGGGTGACCCGCGTGACCCTACGTGAGGTGGCCGCCGGCCGGTTTTCACGCCTGGTCGCACGTGCCCGGTCAGCCGCACTTGCCGGGAGGATGGGTGGGCGCCCCGCACCACTCGTCGAAGCGGCAGGTCTGCTGCTCGTGATCCTTCTCTTCTCGCGGCTTCATGCCGCAGTCGGGAGAGACGTCGCAGCCGCCACCGCCAACGCTCTGGCCCTGCAATCCATAGAACGGGCCCTCCACCTGGACATCGCACTGAGGGCGAACCAGTGGCTGACCGAGCATCCAGCCCTCATCCAGCCGGCGGTGTACTACTACCGCCTGTACTACCTCGCGATCATCGGTGTGCTGGTGTGGGTCTTCGTCCGGCACGCCGATGTCTACATCAAAGTCCGCCGGACCCTCGTCGCGATGGCCGTCCTCGTGCTGCCCGTTTACTGGGCGCTGCCCATGTCGCCCCCACGGTTCGCCCTACCGGGCGTCGTCGACATCATTGCCGAGCACGACATCCTGGGCGGCCATGCCTCACGAGAGATCCAGAACGGCCAGAACCTGTCGGCGATGCCCAGCATGCACGTGGGGTGGTCGTTGTGGTGCGCGTATGCCGTATGGTATGCGCTGCGGGCCTCCCATCCGCGACTGGCGTTGCTGTCCTGGATCTTTCCGCTGGGCATGGCGGCAGTCGTGCTCATCACGGGGAACCACTACGTGCTCGACATCGCCGGAAGCGCTGTGTTGCTGGTCTTCTCCATCGCTGTCGTATCAGCGTGGGGCCACCTCGCCGAGCGCCGACCTGCTCGGGATTGAGCGCCTGCGGACAGTCACAGGGAAACCGCTGCCGCCCGGGCGCGGGCGGAGTGTGACACAGAATTTGCATCATCTGGGTCTGCGGCCGTCCTCCGCCCCAGCTTGCCCTCCAGCGCTTCGGAGGTGACTCGGCAACGTTCCTTGTTCGTGCTGTGAGTGGATGGCGGCCAGGTGCTGAAGAGTGGAGCGTCCAGCCGGTCCCGTGCGGGTCGAGGGCGGCGGTAGCGGTCTTGAGCAGATACACGCCCGTGGGTCGCCGTCTGGATCTTCTCCTCAAACCGTGAACGGTCAGCGCTGGGAGACCCAGTGCAGCGACAGGTCCGTGGTCTTGCGCTCGGCCCTGATCTCCATCCACTCGCCGAGGATCGTGGCGTGGTCGATGACGACCAGGGCGCCCTGGTCGTCATAGGTCGCCCGTTCGCTGACGAAGACCGGGCTGCCCGCCGGGTGCTGCAGCCGCGCCGCGACCAGGGCGGTGAGCAGGGCCGGCCTGACCCGTTCAGTCGCCCGGTGCACTCGCGCGCCGACGTCGGCGAGCGCGGTGTACAGCGGGGTCTCGGCGAAATCGGTCCCCTTGATCGCCGAGGCGTGCGGCTCGACGATCCAGGAGATCTGGTGGACGGCGGGCCGGCCCAGCAGATGCCGTACGCGTGCCAGCCGGAGGGCCCGGCGGCCGGTCGGCGCGTCGCCCACCAGCCGGGTGAGCGAGCGCGGGGCCTGCCGGATCACGGCCGACAGCACCTCGGTCCGCAGGGGGTAACCCTGCCTGCGTAGGTCGTCGCCGAGACTGCGCAGCGTGTCGAGGGGGTACTCCGCACTGGCCGGCGTCACATAAGTGCCGCGGCCGGCCCGCTGGACGATCAGACCCTCGCCGCTGAGGACCTGCAACGCCTGCCGCAGCGTCATCATCGTCACGCCGTAGAAGGCGCTGAGCTCACGCTGCGCGGGCAACGCCTCGCCCGCGCGGTAGTGGCCCGACCTGATCTTGTGGGTCAGGTCGTCCGCGATGGCGCGGTAGCGGGGCGTACTGCTCATCTGGCTCCATGGTCGAGTGCGCGTCGAATGCTCGCCACATAGTCTCCCAGCTCGCGTGGCCGGGCGCCGTCGAGGAGCTTGCGCATCAGCGCCGAAGCCACCACGACGCCGTCCGCATGACCCGCCAGCTCGGCGGCCTGCGCCGGGTTGGAGACCCCGAAACCGAACAGGACCGGCCGGTCGGTGAGTCCCTTGAGCTCGCGGCCGAGCCGGACGGCCTGCTCGGGAATCTCGCCGCGCTCGCCGGTGGTGCCCATGCGGGTCAGGGCGTAGACGAAGCCCCGGCTGCGCTCGGTGATCTCGCGCAGTCTGGCCCGGGAGGAGGACGGGGCGGCGAGCAGCACGAGATCCAGGCCCTCGGCCGCCGCGGCGTCCGCCAGCTCTCCGACCTCCTCCAGGGGCGAGTCGGGCACGATCAGCCCCCGCAGCCCGCTCGCGGTGAGCGCCGCACAGAACTCCGCGGTGCTCTGCTGCACCACCAGATTGCTGTAGGTCATCGCGATGAGCGGCACGTCGACGTCGAGCGTCGCGACCTCCTCGAGGATCCCCTTGACCGTGGTCCCGGCCGCGATCGCCCGGTCGGAGGCCTCCTGGATCGTGACGCCGTCCAGCATGGGATCGGAGAAGGGGAAGCCCAGCTCGACGGCGTCGGCTCCGGCGTCAGCGTAGGCGTGGACGATGTCCGTCCACCCGGGGGTGACCCCGGCGGTGACATAGGGCACCAGCAGGAGACGCCCCGTGTCACGGCGTGCGATCAGGAATTCTTCCAGGGATTCGGTCACAGCAGCTCCTTGATGGAGGCGATGTCCTTGTCTCCCCTCCCGGAGAGAGTCAGCATCACGGTCGACCCCGGCGCGATCTCGCCGGACTTGGCGGCCCGGATCACCCAGGCCACGGCGTGCGAGGACTCCAGCGCGGCCAGGATCCCCTCGGTGCGGGCCAGGCACAGCAGCGCCTGGACGACCTCTTCGTCGTTCACGGTCTCGTAGCGGGCGCGCCCCCCGTCGCGTAGATGGGCGTGCTCGGGGCCGATCCCCGGATAGTCGAGGCCGGCCGCGACCGAATGGGCCTCCGTCACCTGCCCGTCCTCGTCCTGGAGGACCAGCGAGCGGAAGCCGTGCAGCACCCCGACCCTGCCGAAGGTCGCCGCCGCGCCGCCCTCGGCCTCGACCCCGATGAGCCGGGCAGTGGTGTCGACGAAGCCGGCGAACGTGCCCGCGGCGTTGGAGCCGCCGCCGACGCAGGCGACCACGTAGTCGGGCACACCGACGGGGAGTTCGGCGGCGCACTGGGCGCGGGCCTCCTCACCGATCACCCGCTGGAACTCGCGCACCATCCACGGATAGGGATGCGGGCCCATCACCGACCCGATGCAGTAGTAGGAGTTGTCCACCGACGACACCCAGTGCCGCATCGCCTCGTTGCAGGCGTCCTTGAGGGTGCGGCTCCCGGTCGTGACCGGCACGACCTCCGCGCCCAGCACGTTCATCCGCAGAACGTTGAGCTCCTGCCGTTCGATGTCGCGCTCGCCCATGAACACGGTCGCCTTAAGGCCCAGGAGCGCCGCGGCGGTGGCCGTTGCGACGCCGTGCTGGCCCGCGCCGGTCTCGGCCAGCAGCCGTTCCTTGCCCATCCGGTGAGCGAGCAGCGCCTGGCCGATCACATTGTTGATCTTGTGTGAGCCGGTGTGCGCGAGATCCTCGCGTTTGAGGAACAGGGTGATGCCGAGCTCATGGGAGAGCCGCCAGGCGGGGGTCAACGGAGTGGGGCGGCCGGCGTAGACCGCGAGCAGGGTGTCGAGCCTGCTGCGGAACTCGGGGTCGCTCCAGGCCTCACGGAACGCCGCCTCGATCTCGTGGCAGGCCGGGATCAGCGACTCCGGCACGTGCCGCCCGCCGTAGGTTCCGAACCGGCCGGTGGCGCCGGGGTCGTTCATCGCGCGGGTGGCGGCCGGCACCGTGACGCCCTGCCGACGGGACCAGGACATCTCGCCCATGATCGTCTTCTCTCTCTCGACTGTTCTAGAACAGTAGCCCAGGGCGCCGGTCGGCAAGCCCCGGATCCCGGGGCCCGGTAGCAATCGCGGAAATCCAACGAACCCGGGTCTGCAGGAACAGTCGGCCGAACGGGTCGTTTCAGTCGTAGACAGAGCCGCCCAGCCCGAACAGGACACCGCGACCGGACAGTCCGGTCAGGATGTCGTTGGCCTCGGCCATGTTGGCGGGCGAACCGGTCGAACTTGGTGACCGTGAACACCGACCGGTCCCAGACGGCGGCGAGGTGACCTGGCCGGGCCGCCTCATCGACGCCCTGCTGGCCGCGGCGCGCGGCGACATCCGGAAGGCGGCCGACACCGCCCGCGACATGGACGCCTGGGCCGCGCCGGGCTCATCGGCGCCTACGCCTGCCACATCCGCAGCCTCGCCGCCCTCGGCCAGGCCGACTTCGAGACAACCGGATCAACCTTCTCTGTGCCATCCGGAGAAGGCCGGTCAGCTGCGGCGCATTGTTGCCGTTTCGGCACGCATGGTTGGCACGGAGCGCCTGGTGCGGCCACGATGCACACATGAGGCTGACTACGATGACGCAGATCACCGTGGACGGTGTGATGCAGGGCAACGGTCACGCGACTCCCGAGGAACTGGCGAGCGGGTTCACGCGGGACGGCTGGGCGCTCGGGGCATTCGCCGATGACACTGGCGAGATGATCACCAGGACCTATCAGCGGGCGGATGCGTTCCTGTTCGGGCGGCGCACGTACGAGATGTTCGCCGAGACCTGGGGCACCCGGCCGGAGATGCAGGCGCACCCCATCGGGGTCGCGCTCAACGGGGCGCAGAAGTACGTCGCATCCAACAGTCTCGAGAAGCCGTCGTGGGGACCCGCCACGCTGCTGTCCGGGGATGCGACCGCGGCGATCAGGGAACTGAAGGAATCGTCATCGGGCGAGATCCAGGTACACGGGAGCGCAACCCTGATCCGCTCGCTGCTCGCCGCCGGCCTCGTCGACGAACTGACGCTGCTGGTCGTCCCCGTGCTTCTCGGACAGGGCATGCGGCTGTTTCCTGACGATGGGCCCGCCGCCGCGCTCGAGGTCATCAGCTCCTATACCGACGCAAGGGGCGCCGGCGTGCACGTGTACCGGCCGGCCGGACAACCGGAGTTCCACCCGGCGCGGCCGACGTAGACCGACCGGCGGCGTCCCCGCGCGATCGGCCCGCGCTGCCGGTCCTCCACCAGCTCGACCGGGCAGACCTCCACGGCCAGCCACTCGGCCAGCACCTTCTCGTCCGCGACAGTCGACGGCCGGAACCCCAGAGCCTCGCGGATCTGCTTGCGGTGGTACTCGGCAGTCCGGCCGGCATGGGCGAGCGCACTGTGGCGCAGCTTTGTGCAGCGTGTCCACGGCCCACCGGTCAGCTCAGCGGTGGCCTGCTCGAACAGCTCGGCGGCGCGGCGGTAGGACAGCCGGGCCCGGCAGGAGCCGGGGTCGACGTCGGCCGGCGGCAACGCAACGCGGGCGCGCCGGTCGGTGAGGAACACCGGGCCGGTGCGGCGCCCGTCCAGCAGGCGGGGCAGCAGCCGGGCGGTGGGCGTTTGCCAGACGATGACGTCGACCGCGCCACCCTTACGCCACACCTTGGCACGGCGGTTGCGCTGGTCGAGGTCGGCGATGTCGAGGGCCAGGACCTCCTGAGCCCGCGCCGCGCTTTCGTAGAGCAGCCGAAAAAGGTGCGCTCGCGCAAGACCAGGTTCCGCCGAGTGAGCAGGGCCTCGATCTGGACGCGGTCCAGGGCCCTGGTGCGGTCAGGGGTACGTGCCCGCCTGCGGATGCGGCGCAGCGGGTCACCGCTCAGCCAGTCCTGATCGCGCCACCAGGAGAGGCTGAGCGCAGCGCGTCCAGACGGGCGTTGAAGGTGCCTGCGGCCGCCTGGCCCCAGCGGGTCGGCGCCGGCCTCGCCTTCCAGGTGCATCAGCGGCGCCTGCTCGCCGAACTCGCCGAACTCGCCGACGAGCTCGCGCAGCGCGATCGCGTACGCCTTGGCCATGTTGTGGTTGCCGATCGTGGCCAGGAGCGCCTCGATGGCCGCGCCGAGAGCGGGCGCGCCCGGGCGGGGGATGCAGGGTCCACCCGAACGGGGGACGGCCGGCACGCCGACCGGGGTGGGACGGATCCTCAGATGACGCCAACTTCGGTGAGACGCACGTCAGTTCTCGTGAGAACAGGACACCAAGATCGTGCGCCTGCGGCACGCGGCCTGTACAGATAACTTGCGAGAATTAGCAATCTCCCAAGTTATCCGTCGTCTCAGCTGCGCAACGGATCGCTGTTTTCAGATTTCTATTTCCAGAAATCCAGAAAATCGCTACGATCATGGGCGTGACGATGCCTGTGGGGACGACGGCGTGTAAGCACTGCGGCGCGGTGATCGAGCAGCGAGCCGGGCGGGGGAGGCCGAAGGAGTACTGCCCCGAGGGCGACTGCCAGGCGGCGGCGAAGCGGGAGCGCGAGATGCGCCGAGCCACCCCGGGCCTCGAGGGCGCGCTGGCCCGGGTCGAGGACCTCTACGAGCGCATGGAGAAGGGCCTCGCGGCGGCCATCGCGCCGCTGGCCCAGGTGCTGTCGGAGGAGCTGAGCCCGGCCGGCGTGGAGGCGAAGCTGAGCGCGATCCAGGCCGAGGCGCACACCCGCGTCGCCATCGCCCGCACCGAGCGTGAGCAGGCCATGGAGCAGGTACGGCTGGCCCGCGCGGCGACGGAGGAGGCCAGGCGCGAGGCTGAGGACATGCGGCGCCTGGTCGAGGAGGCCAACGCGGAGCGGGACACGGCGTTCACCGACGCCGAGACGGCGCGCGAGCAGGCACTCGCCGCGCTGCGAGAGGCGGCCACCACCGAACGGCGGGCCCGGCAGGAGGCGGAGGAATCCCACCGGAGGGCCGCTTCGGCCGAGGCGGCCCGCGACCGGGCCACGCGCGAACTCGCCGAGCGGACGGAGAAGGCCGCCGCCGAGGTCGGCGAGGCGACGGCGCAAGCCGTACAGGCACGTCAGGAGCGGGACCGGGCACAGGCGGAGGCCGCGAGCGCCCGTGAGCAGGCCGAGCTGGCCCGGCGGGCACACCGCGAGGCCGAGCAGGCGAGCGCCGCCGCCGTGGCCCGCGCCCAGGCGGCCGAGGCGGAACGCGACCGCTCGGTGTCACGCGCCGAAACCGAACGGGACCGCGCCGTCGCGCTCGCCGAGGCCGAGCGTGATCGGGCGCTCGGCCGAGCGGAGGCGGCCGAGACGGCCCGCGCGGTGGCGGTCGCGGACGCGGCCCGGGCCACGGCCGAGGCGGCTCAGGCCGTGGCCCGGGAACAGGCCGCCGCCGACGAGGCGGAACGCGCGGCAGCCGAGGCCCGTACGGCTGCCGCGGCCCGGGAGCGGATCCAGGCGGAGCTGGCCCTGGAGCGCGCTCGCCTCGCCGACCTGCGGGCCCAGCTCGATGTGGCCAGAGGGGAGGCGGCCCAGCTCCGCGAGCGCGCGGTCACGGCCGAGTTGCGCCTGAACGACCGTATTTAGGCCGCCGACATCCGCCGCAGGACGCCGCTGCGATGCCAGTATCAACCGGCGTGAGTAGTCGAGGCACAGGAGGTCCCGGTGCCGACCCGAGCGGGCGGACCCCCGCCAGCCATACACGGGAAGATCACGCTGTGACTTTGGCCCCGACGCCCTCCGGCTGTGAATACGGGAGGGCTGCGGCCGATGCCGTCTCAGGCCTGTGCGGGGGATATCTCCCATGGCGCCTGTGGGAGGACGTCGCCGGTCTCAAGCAGCGACTTGAGGTTCGCCAACACGGCTGGCCATCCGTGCGAGACGCCGCTGTGCATCTCCTGGTTGGGGAGATTTTCGTGGGTCACGGTGAGGCGGACGATGTCCTGGTGTGGTTCGACGAGAAAGGTGACAACCGACGGTTCTCTTGGCGATTCGGCGTCGGGGGCGTCGTCGAAGGTGATGACCAGGCGCGTTGGGGGATCGGCCTTGATCACTCGACCGGCGACATCGACGACGCCTGATCCGTCGACGCGTTGGTGCTCCCAGGTCGAGCCCGGCTGCCAGTCCGAAACGTTGGCGTGTCCCCAGTAGCGCGCCGTCAGGTCTGCGTCCGTCAGGGCTTGCCACACCTGTTCCGCGCGTGCGCGGATGTAGGTGACATAGACGTAGGTCGGCACGGACGTGCGTCCGTTGGTCATGGCGTACTCCTCTGCCTGGTTCTTGATGGCACTGATCGCTTGCAGGCGGGGCTTGTCGAACCCCGAGATCCAGCGCTCCTCGATCTCGTGAATGGGTGTCGGGTTGAGGTAGTGAAGCCGTTCCCGTCCGCGTCGTACGACGGTCACGAGGTTGGCCCGCTCAAGGATGTCGAGATGCTGTGTCGCCGACTGGCGCGCCATGTCCAATCGTTCGCACAGCTCGCTCAGTGTCTGGCCGTTGTGCTCACGCAGACGGTCAAGCAGGAGTCGTCGGGTGGGGTCGGCCAGCGCTTTGAAGACCGAGTCCATCGCCCTCGCTTCGAGGCTCACGCCTCCATTATGCAGGTATTTGCCTGCCTAATGTCAATGACGATCGACTAAGTCGCAATCGCCTGTTTCGCAGGTGGCCTACGAAACAGGCGAGAGACGCGCCTAGATCGCCATGGCCACGGTTTCACCGGGTGACGGCCGCCCGGCGGGGCAGACGGCGCTTGCCGAGGACGGGCGAGTAGACGTGGCGGTAGCCCGCCCGGCGCTCGGCCCTCGCGGATGTACTCCTCCAGGGTGTGCCGTACGGCCGCGCCCGCGGGCAGCCAGTACGGCAGGCCCGCGCCGATCAGCGGGTCGGTGTCGAACAGGTCCAGCTCGCGGCCGAGCCTGCGGTGGTCGTGCCCGGCGGTCGCCGCGGTGTTCGCCGCACTGGTCGAGGCGGTGTGGAAGACGGTGGTCTCCATGGGTGGGTCTCCTCGCGATCTGGTGAGGCGAGTGACCCTGGCCGACGATGCCGACTGTACGGCGAAGCCCCGGGGCACTCGCCCCGGGGCTTCGGACAAAGACAGTCAGCGCGCCGGGACGAACTCCGGCGTCGTCGTCATGGCGGCGCGCTTCACGCGGGCAGACTAACAGACCTCCCACCCGCCCATGAGGGCCGGCGAATCAGGAGTCAGCGCAGCGCGCCGTAGAAGGCGCGCAGGTCGTCGGCGAGAACCTCCGGGACGATGTGGGCGGCGTAGTGCCCGCCCTTCTCGTACGACTTCCAGTGCACGATGTTCTTGTGGTCTCGCTCGGCGAACGTCCGCATGGAGACGAAGTCGCCGCCGAACATCGCCAGGCCGATCGGGACGGTCGTGGGCTCCGTGGGGTGCTCGGCGTGCGCGTCCTCGTAGTAGAACCGGGTCGCCGACGTCGCGGTGCCGGTCAGCCAGTAGAGCATCGTGTTGGTCAGGATGAAGTCGTCGTCGATGTCGACGGTGTCGCCGAACAGCTGCGAGTTCCACCCCAGCAGCCCGGCGGGCGAGTCGTAGATCGCGTACGACAGGGTCTGCGGCTGCTGAGAGTGCAGGATGTTGAACGACATCTTGTTGTCGTAGAACCACTGCAGGACTTCCAGGCCCTTCTTCTCCTCCTCGGTGATCTGTTCGAACTCGGCGGGGTCTCCGGAGGGGAAGGAGAAGATCTGTGTGACGTGCACGCCGACGACGTGCTCGGGATCGACCCGGCCCACCTCTGGTGAGACGAACGAGCCGCCGTCGTTGCCGGCCGCGCCGTAGCGGCCGTAGCCGAGCCGTCGCATGAGCTCGGCCCATGCTCTGGCGGTGCGGTACCGGTTCCAGCCCCTGCCCCTGGTCGGGCCGGAGAAGCCGAAGCCGGGAAGCGACGGGATCACGAGGTGGAACGCCTGCGCCGGGTCCTCGGGGTTGGTCAGCGGCTCGATGACCTTGAGGTACTCCACGATCGAGCCGGGCCACCCGTGGGTGAGGATCAGCGGCAGCGCGTCCTCATGCGGCGACCGGACGTGCAGGAAGTGGATGTTCTGCCCGTCGATCTCGGTCGTGTACTGCGGGTACCGGTTGAGCTCCGCCTCCTTGGACCGCCAGTCGTACCCGTCGCGCCAGTATTCGGCGAGCCTCTTCACGTACTCCACGGGAACCCCGTAGTCCCAGCCCGCTCCGGGGATCTCGTCCGGCCAGCGGGTATGGCCCAGCCGGTCGCGGAGGTCATCGAGGTCGGCCTGCGGAACGGCGATGCGGAAAGGGGTGATCAGCGGAGTGATTTCGGTGTTCTCGCTCATGACCACAACGCTACGGACCCTTCCGGTCAGGTCCTGTCCTGAAGTCTGGGCAGACTTGAAGCCATGTTGGAGACCTCGGCGCGGTTGCTGCGTCTGCTGTCGCTGTTGCAGGCCAGGAGAGACTGGCCGGGCGCGGCCCTTGCGGAGCGGCTGGAGGTGAGCGAGAGGACGGTCCGCCGCGACGTCGAACGGCTTCGCGACCTCGGATATCCGGTGCACGCGACGAGGGGCACCGACGGCGGCTACCGCCTGGGAGCGGGCGCCGCGATGCCGCCGCTCCTGCTCGACGACGAGGAGGCGGTGGCCGTGGCGGTCGGGCTGCGGACCGCCGCCGGAGGTACCGTCGCCGGCATCGAGGAGACGTCGGTGCGGGCGCTCGTCAAGCTCGAACAGGTCCTGCCGTCCCGGCTGCGGCATCGGGTCAACGCGGTGCAGGCCTACACCGAGCCCGTGCCGGCGGACCGTCCGGGCCCGAAAGTGGACCCGGCCGTGCTGACCGCGCTCGCGGCCGCGTGCCGGGACCGGGAGCGGCTGCGGTTCGACTACCGGGGCCACGACGGGTCGGCCGGTCTCCGCACGGTCGAGCCGCACCGACTCGTCTCCTGGGGCCGCCGGTGGTACCTGGTGGCCTGGGACGTCGACCGCCAGGACTGGCGGACCTTCCGGGTGGACCGTGTGGAGCCGCGAACGCCCACCGGCCCGCGCTTCCCGCCCCGCGAACCGCCCGAGGGCGGCGCCGCCGCGTACGTCGCGCGCGGGGTCTCGGCGGCGGCGTGGCGTCATCACGCAAGGGTCGTCGTGCACGCGCCCGCCGAGGTCGTGTCCGAGCGCGTCAACCCCGCGGTCGGCGTCGTGGAGGCGCTGGACGGGCGGACCTGCGTCCTGGTCACGGGCGCGGACAGCGTGCACACGCTCGCCGTCCATCTCGGCCTGCTCGACCTCGACTTCGAGGTGACCGAACCCGCGGAGCTCGTGGAGCACATCCGCGCGCTGGCGGCTCGCTACGTCCGCGCGACCCCCGGCGCGCCGGAGAAGGCGGCCCCCGCTGCGCCGGACGCCGGCCTCGACTGCGCCGGAGAAGGCGAGTCCGGCGCGCTCAACGGGGCATGATGGTGGCCCTGAGGCCGCAGCCACAACGGGAACAAAGGAGTTTTGAGATGGGCCGCGCGTTCGAACTGCGCAAGGAAGTCGAGCTGGAGGCCAGCCCTGAGCAGGTGTGGGAGGCGATCGCCACCGGCCCGGGAGTGGACTCCTGGTTCATGGGACGCAACGTGGTCGAGCCCGGCGAAGGCGGCATCGTACGGCTGACCCTGGGCGGCCAGAGCCAGGAGAACACCGTGACCGCCTGGGAACCCGGGAAACGACTCGCGCACCGCGGCGCCGAGCCCGACGACGGAAGCTTCATGGCGATCGAGTACCTCCTTGAAGGACGCGACGGCGGCGGCACCGTGCTACGGATGGTCCAGAGCGGCGTCCTCGGCGACGACTGGGAGACCGAGTACGAGGCCATGAAGACCGGCTGGGACATGTACCTGCACAAGCTGGTCCAGTACCTCACCTACTTCCCCGGCCGGAGCGCGACGCCGGTCTTCGCGATCAGGCAGCAGGGGACCGACCCGGAGCGGGCATGGGAGGCTTTCACGCGTGAGCTCGGGCTGTCCGGCACCGTGGCCGAGGGAGATAAGGCGCGGATCACGCTGGACGGATCGGACCCCGTGGGAGGGGAGGTCGAAGGGGTCGTGGACTACGTCGACCACCCGATTTTCCTCGGCGTGCGTACTCCCGACGCGTTGTACCGGTTCATCCATTCGGGCCCGGCCCGGGGCAATGTGGTCGTCCTCGGGCACCATCTCTTCTTCGACGCGGACCAGCACAAGGCCGAGGCCTCCTGGCAGTCCTGGCTCGACGCCGTACTCACCTGACAGGGCCCGGCCCGTCCGGAGCGCACACCGAGGGCCCGCGTCAGCCTGCCCTTCGGCCGCCGCGAAACCCACCCACCCCCGAGAGGAACCGCTATGACCGAGACGTCGAACGAATCCGCGCCGACCGCGGAGTTCACGATCACCCGGGTGTTCGACGCGCCCCGCGAGCTCGTCTTCCAGGCGTGGACGGACCCCGCGCACTTCACGCACTGGTTCGGCCCGCGCGCCTTCACCACGCCGCTGTCGAAGATCACGATGGAGCCGGCGCCGGGCGGCGAGTGGCGGGCGATCCTGGTCTCCGGCGACGGGATGGAAATCCCGCTGTACGGGACCTATCGCGAGGTGGCGGGGCCCGCCCGGCTGGTGTTCACCACCGGCGATCCGGACAACACGGCCGGAGACCTGGCCTCGGTCGTGACCGTCGACCTGGCCGACCTCGGCGGCAAGACCGAGATGACGTTCCACCAGGCCGGGGTCAACACCGACGAGGCGCACGCCGAGCAGTCCAGGGCCGGGTGGATCGAGTTCTTCGACCGGCTCGCCGAGCATCTGACCGGGCACCTCGCCGGCGACACCACCGCTTGACCGGTGCTCGCAGGCGACATCCTTCGGGTGCCTCCCGGCTGAACGAAACGCGCCCGGACTGTTCGTCCGGGCGCGTTTCGGTGGGAGGGCGAAAAGTGTGTGCCGGGTGCCGGCCGTACTGCGGAGATAAGGCGAGGTCAGGCCTTGTCGGTCGCGGTGTAGTAGGGGTAGCCGTATCCGACGACGGAGTCGGTGGACCGGGTCCGGACCTCGACGGCGCCGTTGCCGGTGTTGCCCTCGACGGTCTGGATGGTGCCGTCACCGTTGTCGCGGATGACGAAGCCGACATGGTCGATGTCGTCGAAGGACTTGCCGCCGCTCCAGCCGAAGAAGACCACGGCGCCGGGCGTGGCAGCGGTGCCCCAGCGGTTGTTGGCGGCGAACCACCGGGCGTGCTGCACGGTGTAGGAGTCGGAGCCCAGGACGGGCGTGATGCCGAGCCTGTCGCCGACCCAGGAGACGAACATGTCGCACCAGGCGGCGTTGGCGTAGCCCGAGAGGGTGCCGCCGTCGCGGGCGAGGGTCTGCTGGGCGCGGGGGGTGGACATGTACCAGGCCTGAAACTTGGTGCCCCCGCCGAGGCTGTTCTCCCTGATGCCGACCTGGCTCTGGGCGAGCCTCAACAGCTGGGACGGGCTGACCTTGGGCAGTCCGACGGCCGCCTGGGCGAGGGGGGTGACGTTCGAGTAGCCGACTTCGGTGACTTGCGGTGTGTCGGCGACGTCCGCGTGGGCCGCCGTGGTTCCTGCCAGCACCGCCGAAGCGAGTGCGCCGCTGACAAGGGCAGCACGAATACAGGTGTTGAGGGCTCGCATGGTGGGGTCTACTCCCTTGCTTCCATGCCGCCTACCGGGTTAGCTGACGGGTTCGGGCTGGAAGACGCCCTACGGCACTAGGTGCCGATTCACCCCAGGAGAGGTGGGTCCCCGGCTCCGCGCGGACGCGGACTCGGCGGCCGGGCGGCCATCCGGCTGGATGACCGCGTCGGTCTGAGGCTGGCACCCTTGACCAGAGATTTGGACAGGTATGCCCGAGTTGCCTAAAAGGTAATAGACAGACCGAAACCGGTCAAGTAAGGACAAGTCAGGTTTTACTTGTCACGTCCTCGTTAAAGCCGCTGATGATCGGGGTAGGGAACCCCTCTCGCGGGCCCGGGCCGTACGGCGCCGCCCGCCGGTGGCGGCCGACCCGGCGGCCCGGTGAGCCGTGCCGAAGGCCGTCACGTCGGGGACTCCGGCACACGGCCGGGCCGCTCCGGATCCCCGCGCTGGGCGGCGATTGAGCGCGCCCCGGCGGCAGTGACGTCCCGCCGCCGATCCCTGAGCCGCGATCTCGCAGGTCACCGCCCCGTGCGGGGGCCGTACGGCGACGCCACCGGCCGCCGGCGAGCGCCGGAGCGTCTGGATCGGGACGCGTCCGGAGCAGCAGGCCGTTGGCCGGGTTTCGCTCCCAGCGAACTCCGACCGGCCCCGCGCGGCCCCGAAAGGTCCCGCACGGTCCCCCTGGCCAGGGCGGCGGACGCACCCCTCCGGCGAGGCGCTTCCTTAAGGGGTCCCGATGTCCGTGTTAAAGGTAAGGAAATCTTCCTCGTCCGGTTGACGGGCATTTTGGTAGATCGCTTTGATTGGGGCATTTACGGTCCCCCAAAAGGAGTGTCTCGTGCCCCGATCGGTGCGCGGATCCGTTACCGCCGCGGCCCTGGCCGTCCTCACCGGCCTCGCCCTGCTGCCCGGCATCGCCTCGGCCTCCGACGCGAAGTCTTCGAGAGCGAAGGCCGCCCCCGGGGCGCACGCCGCCCTCAGGGCCCCGGCCGCGTTCACGCATCCGGGTGTGCTGGTGAGCAGGGCGCAGCTCGACTTCGTCCGCGCCAAGCTGACGGCGGAGCCGTGGAAGTCGGCGTTCGCACAGGTCAAGGCCAGCCCGCTGGCCTCGCTCTCCTACAAGGCCAAGCCGCGGGCCGTCGTCGAGTGCGGGCCGAGCTCCAACCCCAACTACGGCTGCTCCGACGAGCGGGGCGACGCCCTGGCCGCCTACACCGACGCGCTGCTGTGGTATCTCACCAGGAACGCGGCCTACGCCAAGAAGGCGATCGAGATCATGGACGCCTGGTCGGCCGTGATCACCAGTCACACGAACTCGAACGCGCCGCTCCAGACCGGGTGGGCGGGGGCGTCGTTCTCCCGGGCCGCGGAGCTGATCAAGCATACGTATTCGAGCTGGCCCAACGCCGCGAGGTTCGCCACGAAGCTGCGCACGGTCTATCTGCCGGTGGTCGGCGGCACGGCCGCGCGGGACAAGAACGGCAACTGGGAGCTCATCATGACGGACGCGGCGATCGGCATCGCCGTGTTCCTCGACGACAAGACGGCCTTCGACAAGGCGGTCTCCACGTGGCGGGGCCGCCTGCCCGCCTACATCTACCTCAAGTCTGACGGGCCGCTGCCCAAGCAGGCGCCGGGCAGCAAGTACGACACGTCAGCGGAGATCATCAACTATTGGGAGGGTCAGACGACCTTCGTCGACGGTCTGGCGCAGGAGACCTGCCGCGACTTCGGCCACACCGGCTGGGGCATCGAGGCGGCCATCCACGTCGCCGAGACGGCCCGCATCCAGGGCCTCGACCTGTACGCCGAGGGCAAGGAGCGGCTCAGGCTGGCCATGGGCTTCCACTCGCAGTACGAGCTGGGCGCGGCCGTCCCCTCGTGGCTGTGCGGGGGGAAGCTGAACACGGGCATCGGCCCGGTGTTCGAGGTCGGCTACAACGCGCTGGCGGGCCGGCTGGGCTACAGCATGCCGCGCACCCTGCAGGTCGTGCAGAAGTACCGGCCCGCCGGGGCGAACTACTTCCTGGCCTGGGAGACCCTCACCCACGCGGGCAACCCGAACTGAGCGGGGGCTACCCGAACTGAGCGGGGGCTACCCGAGCTGGGCGGGGGCTACCGCCAGCCCTCCGGGTCGACGCCGCCCGGCACGGCGGCCGCCGTGCCGTACGGCTCGCGCGTGAAGACGAACGTGTTGACGTCGAGGTGCACGCCCGCGGGGGAGCGGACGACCTGGAGGGTCTCGCCGGCGTAGTAGCCGTCGAGGCCGAGCCAGGTGCCGTCGGCCTGGGCGGCGAAGCGGGAGGCCCGGCCGTGGCCGTTGACGGGGCTCAGCGACAGCCCCCGCCTCGGCAGGACCCGCAGCACGTACGCGGTGGGCCCCCAGTACCACGGCCCGGTCAGCGCCAGCAGGTCCTCGTCGACGGGGGAGGGCGCCCACTCGGCGGGCAGCGGCGGCTCGTGCTGGGCGAGGATGTCGAGCAGGTCGGTGTCGAGCGGGCCGCGGATCCCGGACGTGGCGTTGGCCAGCCACAGCACGGCGACGCCGTCGGCCGGGTCGGCCCAGAACGTGGACAGGAAGCCGGGCATCGACCCGCCGTGCCCGGCCAGCCGGCGGGCGCCGCCCGGGCCGGTGTGCCGTACGAGCTGGAGGCCGAGGCCGTAGCCGCGCGTCCAGGCGTCGCCGTCCTCGACGATGGCGGGCTCGCGCATCTCGGCGACGGTCTCGGGCCGCAGGACGCCGCGGGTCTCCCCGGCGACGAAGGCCGCCCAGCGGGCGAGATCGGCGGCGGTCGACCACAGCTGCCCGGCGGGGGCCATCGCCCCGTGGTCGTTCTCCGGCTCGGGGAGCAGCACGTCGGCCCAGGGATGCACGGCGTAGCCGGTCGCGTGCGGCGCTCGTGGGCGCGGCGTGGTGTCCCGCATGCCGAGCGGCTGGAGGATCTCCTCCCGCACGGCCTCCTCCCAGGGCGCCGTCCGCTTGCGCGCGACGAGCTCGCCGAGCAGGGCGAAGCCGACGTTGGAGTAGTGGTAGCGGCGGCCCGGGCGGTGCCTGGCCGACTCCGGCCCGAGGGCGGCCAGCAGCGCCGGCACGGAGACGCCGGGCGTGCGCTCCCACCAGTCGCCGGGCGATTCGGCGGTCAGCCCGCCGGTGTGGGAGAGGATCTGCGCGATCGTCACGTCGCCGACCGGGGTGCCGGGCACGTGCTTGTCGAGAGGATCGAGCAGGTCGAGCTGGCCCTCGTCACGCAGCCGCATCACCATGGTCGCCACCATGGTCTTGGTGAGGGACCCGATGCGGTACTGGGTCGTCTCCTCCGGGGGCTTGGCCCCGACCCGCCCGCGGGCGCCGAACCAGCTGATCTCGCCGCCCCGGACCAGCGCCGCGACCAGCGAGGGCACCCTCGCGTCCGCCTGCTCGATCGCCAGCCTGCGCAGCAGCGCGCGGGCCGTCCCTTCCAGAACCATTACCCCTCCAGAGCCATTGCCGCAGTCCCTCCGCGTCGCGATCGCACCAGGCTAGCGCCCGATCATCGGTGAGTTCGCTGATGCCGGGGATGGCGCGGCGACGCACGGGCTGGGGCAGAATGCCACCCATGACCACCCCTCCCGGCGGCTCTTCAGGCGATCCCGCGGGCAGGCCGCCCGGTGCCCTCCTCGACTGCGTGCTCGAACGGATCACGTACGCCAACGAGGAGACCGGCTACACGATCGCGCGGGTGGCGACCGAGCGCGGCGGCAACGAGCTGCTGACCGTCGTCGGGCCGCTGCTCGGGGCGCAGGTGGGCGAGTCGCTGCGGCTCACCGGCCGGTGGGGGTCTCATCCCCGGTACGGCAGGCAGTTCGAGGTGTGGTCCTACACCACCGTGCTGCCGGCGACCATTCAGGGCATCCAGCGCTACCTCGGCTCGGGGCTGATCAAAGGCATCGGCCCGAAGATGGCGGAGCGGATCGTCGACCACTTCGGCACCGACACACTGCGGGTGATCGAGGAGGAGCCCGCCCGGCTGGTGGAGGTGCCGGGCCTCGGCCCCAAGCGCACGAAGATGATCGCGGCGGCCTGGGAGGAACAGAAGATCATCAAAGAGGTGATGATCTTCCTGCAGGGCGTCGGGGTGTCCACGTCGATCGCCGTGCGAATCTTCAAGCAGTACGGCGAGGAGTCGATCGACGTCGTCCGCAAGGAGCCCTACCGGCTGGCCGACGACGTGTGGGGCATCGGCTTCAAGACGGCCGACACCATCGCGCAGGCGGTGGGCATCCCGCACGACAGCCCCGAGCGGGTGAAGGCGGGCCTGCGCTACACCCTGTCGCAGGCGGCCGACGACGGCCACTGCTACCTGCCCGCGCCCAACCTCGTGGCCGACGCGGTCAAGATCCTGGAGGTGTCGGCCGAGCTGACGGCCGCCTGCCTGGAGGAGCTCGTCGCCGAGGAAGGGGTGGTCCGGGAGGAGGTCCCCGCGGGGGAGAGCACCGTCCCGGCCGTCTATCTCGTGCCGTTCCACCGGGCCGAGCGGTCCCTGGCGGGCACCCTGCTCGGGCTGCTGTCCTCCGGGCACGACCGGCTCAAGGTCTTCACCGACGTCGACTGGCCCACCGCCCTCGACTGGCTGCGCGGCCGGACCGGCGCCGACCTCGCCCCAGAGCAGGCCCAGGCCGTACGGCTCGCGCTGTCCGAGAAGGTCGCCGTCCTCACGGGCGGGCCGGGCTGCGGCAAGAGTTTCACCGTCCGCTCGATCGTGACGCTGGCCAGGGCGAAGCGGGCCAAGGTCATTCTCGCCGCGCCGACCGGCCGGGCCGCCAAGCGGCTCGCGGAGCTGACCGGCCACGAGGCGACGACCGTGCACCGGTTGCTCCAGTTGCGGCCCGGCGGCGACGCGACCTTCGACCGGGACAACCCCCTCGACGCCGACCTGGTCGTGGTCGACGAGGCGTCGATGCTCGACCTGCTGCTGGCCAACAAGCTGGTCAAGGCCGTCGCCCCCGGTGCTCATCTGCTGTTCGTGGGCGACGTCGACCAGCTTCCCTCGGTCGGCGCCGGCGAGGTCCTGCGCGACCTGCTCGCCGCTCCCGAGATCCCGCGCGTACGGCTGACGCAGATCTTCCGCCAGGCCCAGGAGTCCGGGGTGGTGGTCAACGCCCACCGGGTCAACACCGGGCAGCAGCCGCTGGTGCGGGACTTCCCCGACTTCTTCCTGTTCCCCTGCGAGGAGCCCGAGGAGATCGCCGCCCTCACGGTCGACGTGGTGGCCCGGCGGATCCCGGCCAAGTTCGGGCTCAACCCCCGGCGCGATGTGCAGGTGCTGGCCCCGATGCACCGCGGGGCCGCCGGGGCGGGCGCGCTCAACATCGCCCTGCAGGAGGCCCTGACGCCGTCCCGGGAGGGCATGCCCGAGCGGCGCTACGGCGGGCGGGTCTTCCGCGTGGGCGACAAGGTCACCCAGCTTCGCAACAACTACGACAAGGGCGCGGCGGGAGTGTTCAACGGCACGGTCGGCGTGGTCACCGGCCTGTCGCTGGAGGAGAGCAAGCTGACCGTGCTCACCGACGAGGACGAGGACGTCGACTACTCCTTCGACGAGCTCGACGAGCTGGCCCACGCCTACGCGGTCAGCATCCACCGCTCCCAGGGCAGCGAATATCCCGCCGTCGTCATCCCCCTGGCCACCAGCGCGTGGATGATGCTGCAGCGCAACCTGCTCTACACCGCCATCACCCGGGCGAAGAAGCTCGTGGTCATCGTCGGGTCCCGGCGAGCGCTCGCGCAGGCCGTACGCACGAGGGGAGCGGGCCGCCGCCACACGGGCCTCACCCACCGGCTCCACACGTCCTGAGAGCGGCCGCGCGGACGTGTCCGAGGTGCCGGGCTCTTGTGTCCTGACGTGCCGTTTCCACGTGGCCTGACCGGCAGGGGATAAATCACTGACTGGGGGATTGATCCTTTTTGGCGCGGACCTTACCCTGTCTAAACGGGTTCTACCCACTTCGGGACCGAACTGTGATCTAACTCATCCTGAAATAGCACAAATAATAGGCATCCCCTAATAGGGTCTTGAGGTGCCCTTTGCGCCCATGGGGGAGAGGTTGTGCTGAGCGCTCACTTTGGTTCGAGGTTGCCGATCGCCGGAGTCGCCGTGGCCATGGCCGCGGTTCTGACGGCATGTTCCGGCGGATCCGCCACGCCCGGGTCGCCGGGGGGCGGCGGACCCGGTGACGCGACGACCCAGAGCCCGGCCGGGCCCTCCATAAAGATCAGCCCCGTCAAGGGCAGCGCCAAGGTCCGCCCGGACAAGTCCGTGGTCGTCACGGCGGCCAACGGCTCACTCGAAGAGGTCACCGTCCAGGCGGGCGGTGAGTCGGTCGAGGGCGAGTTCGACTCGGCCCACGCCAAGTGGACCTCCAAGCAGCCGCTCAAGCCGTCGACCACCTACACGGTGTCGGCCAAGGCCAGCGGCGCGGGCGGCCCCACCACGGCGACCAGCCAGTTCAGCACGCTCAAGCCCAAATACGAGCTGGCCGTCGCCGACGTGACGCCCGGCATCAAGGGCGAGACCGTCGGCGTCGGCATGCCGATCATGGTGACCTTCAACCAGGCGGTCACCGACAAGGCCGCGGTCGAGCAGGCCCTCGAGATCGAGGCCGAAAAGCCCGTCACCGGCGCATGGCGCTGGATCAACGACCGGCTGGTCATGTACCGGACCGCCAAGTACTGGCCCGCCCACCAGAAGGTCACCTTCACCGCGCACCTCGCGGGCGTCCACGGCGGCAAGGACATGTACGGCACCGAGGACCACACCACGACGATCAAGATCGGCGCGGCGTGGATCAGCACGGTCAACACCAAGACCCACATCATGGTCGTCAAGCGGGACGGCAAGACCGTGCAGACCATGAAGATCAGCGCGGGTAAGGCGACGACCCGCGAGTACACCACGACCAGCGGCATCCATCTCACGATGGAACGCGGCAACCCCGTGACGATGATCTCCCCAGGCAAGAAGGAGGGCGACCCCGGGTACTACAAGGAGGTCGTCAACCACGCCGTGCGCATCTCCAACAGCGGCGAGTACGTCCACAGCGCCCCGTGGTCGGTCGGGTCGCAGGGCCGTGCCAACGTCAGCCACGGCTGCGTCAACGCCCGGCCCGACCAGGCCAAGTGGTTCTACGAGAACTTCCACCGCGGCGACGTCGTCAAGATCGTCGGTACGACCCGCATCCTGGAGTGGAACAACGGCTGGGGCTTCTGGCAGATGCCGTTCAAGCAGTGGAAGAAGGGCAGCGCCCTGGAGTCGTAGGCGCCGGGGGACCGGCTTGCGCGGCCGACGCCGATGATGTGAGCCGTCAGCCCAGTGCCAGCCGTACGGCCCGGCCCAGCGGCGTGGGAGCGCCGGGGTGCAGCGGCTCGGCGAGGAAGAACGGCACCTGGGACATGAACCGCGGCCGGGCGCCCCGGTGCGGCTGCGCGGCATGGACGAGAAACGGGTGACACAGGTACACGTCGCCGGGAAGCCCGGTGGCGTACGCCAGGGGCCGGTGGGCGCTGGCCTCGTCCAGGATCGGGCCCGAGGTGAAGAACGGCAGCCCCTCCTCGCCGTACGGCTCCAGCGCCCGGGCGGCGTCGAAATGCGACCCGACCCGGATCCGCGTCGGCGCGTCGTCCGGGCCGACCTCGGAGAACAGCAGCAGGGCCAGCATGGTGCGCGGCCTGCCGGTGACCACTCCCCACGCGCCTTTCGGGCCGGGGTCGTTCTGGTCGATGTGCCAGCCGGTGTCCCCGGCGTCCGACGGGTGCGGGAACCGGATCGGCGCGTTGCCCACGCTGCCGCGCGGCGCCCAGCCACCCCGTCCGGCGAGCTGATCCAGCGCGGCGGAGAGCCGGGGGCTGCGGATCGCCTCACCGAACGGGCCCGCACCGGTGTGGTCGGTGGCCCAGATCACGGGCTTCGTCCACTCCGACGGCCTGTCCGGGGACAGCCCGATCATGTCCCACATGAGGGCGCGGGCGCGGTCGCCGGCCTCCCGGGGAAACGCCTCCTCGATCTTGAGGAATCCATCCGTGACGAAGCGGTCGAGGTCCGCGTCGCTGAAGAGCTCCATGCCGCCGACGCTAGCGATCTCCCGTCGTCCCGGTCGACCGGTTTTCCCCGCACCGCCGTGAGGTGACCGGACGAGGTCAGCGGCCGCCAGGTCGGCGCGCCGCAGGCTGGGCCCCGAGGTGCCGGCGCAGCCCTCGCGCCGGCGAGCTCGGCGACGTACCGGCCATCAGACGAGGGCGAGCTGCCTCGCCGGGGAGCGGCGGCGGCGCCAGCGGCGGGTGTCCTGGCCGATGCCGTAGGCCGCCGCCAGGCCCCGGACCTGCTCGGCGATCCGGCTCCGATAGTCGGGGTCCGCCGTGGGGCCCTTGCCGTACAACGCCTGATAGCGGGGCACCAGCCCGGGGTGCTCGCGTTCGAGCCAGCCCAGGTAGGACTCGCGGGCGCCGGAAGGCAGGCGAAGCACGACGGGCGTCACGCTGACCGCGCCCGCCTCGGCGGCCCGTCGCACGGTGGACCGCAGGTGATCGGCCGAGTCGGTGATCAGGGGCAGGATCGGCGCCATCAGAACACCGCACGGGATGCCCGCGTCGTTCAGCGCGGCGCAGACCTCCAGCCGCCGCTGCGGGGTGGCCGCGCCCGGCTCGACGGCCCGGCGGATGCGGTCGTCGACGAACCCGACCGACACGGCGGCGCCGACCTGCGTCACCTTGGCGGCGTCGCGCAGCAGGTCGAGGTCGCGCAGGACGAGAGGGCTCTTGGTCAGCACGGTGAACGGGTTCCCGGCGTCGGCCAGGGCCCGGACGATGCCGGGCATCAGCCGGTAGGTCTCCTCAGCGGGCTGGTAGCAGTCGCCGCTCAGGCCGAGCGCGACCGGATCGCCGTCCCAGCGCGGGGCGGCCAGCTCGCGGCGTAACCGGTCCGCCAGGTTGGTCTTGACGACGATCCGGGAGGCGAAGTCCTCTCCCGCGTCGAGCCCGAGGTAGCGGTGACCACGCCGGGCCGCGCAGTAGCGGCACCCGGCCTCGCACCCGCGGTAGGGACTCACCGCCCACCGGTAGGGGAGCTCGGCGGCCTCCGGCACGCGGTCGATCGCGGTCCGCGCCGGCACCTCGTAGCACGTGATGTCGCCGAAGACGCGGGTGACGGCCTGCCGTTCGATCCGGGGCCGCGCGGGTCCTCCGTCGAGGAGCGACTGCTGGACCCCGGGGGCGGCCCCGGAGCCGGAAGAGGCGTCGCGACGCATGGAGATCAGTAGAACACGCATTCGACCCCCACGCCAAGTGGCCACGCCGTACGGCAGGCCCCCACGCCCCCCACCGCGGAGGCGGCCGGGAGACACCGGGCTCCGGCGGCGCGCACGGCGGCACGTCTCCCTGGCAGACGCGACCACTGGGCCGATTGGCATGTTGGGGCACCCGCTGGGGCCGGTTCTGTCGCCCGCGAAGCTCAACCTCTAATCTGGGACAAGCGTACCGTTTTTATGGAGGATCCCCCATGGCCTGGCTCTTGCTCGCCGCCGCGATCGCCTCGGAGGTCCTGGCCACCTCCGCCCTGAAGCTGAGCGACGGGTTGTCTCATGTCGCCTGGACCGTGGTGGTCGTCGCCGGATACGTCGCCTCGTTCATCCTGCTGGCCTGGACTCTGAAGCTGCAGATGCCGGTCGGCATCGCCTACGCGGTGTGGGCGGGCATAGGCACCGCGGCGATCGCCCTCATCGGCACGCTGTTCCTCGGCGAGGGGATGAACCTCACCAAAGTCGCCGGTATCGTGCTGATCATCTGTGGCGTCGTGGTGCTCAACTTGGCCGGGTCGCACTGAGGCGTCGTCGCGATATGAACGCACAGCAAAGCAACCGGGCCGTGCCCGAACAGGCCAACTCGCCGCCCGTACCGCCCGGCACGCCGGTCCGTGACCCGGTCCGTGACCCGGTCCGTGACCCGGTCCGTGACCCGGCCAGGGAGCCTGTTCGCACGGCGGGTCCCGAGGCAGGCAGTGGCCCGGGAGGCGCGACAGCGCGTGAGGCGGTCGGCGGGGATCCGGCGGCTCTTGGAAGGCGGCGGCAGGAACGGGCGCTGCGCCGCCGGGAGGCGCTGCTGGACGCGGCGGTCGCGCTGCTCGCCGAAGGCGGCTTCGCGGCGGTGACGCACCGGGCGGTCGCCCGGCGGGCCGGGATCCCGCTCGCGGCGACGACGTACTACTTCTCCTCCCGCGACGAACTGGTCGCCCAGGCGTTCGGCCTGCTCGTGGACCGGGAGCTCACTTCGATGCGCGCCTCCCTCGACTCCGTGCGCGACCGCTCGCCGGAGCGGCTCGCCGAGGTGCTGGCCGACGTGTACGCGCTCGACCGGCCGAGGCAGCTCGGCCTGTGGGAGCTCTATCTGCAGGCGGGCCGCGACCCGGCCCTGCAGGGCATCGCGCGGGGGTGGACGGACGGCTGTGAGGAGATCGTCGCGTCCGTGCTCGGGCGGGCGGGCTACTCCTACGGGCGGTCCGAGGTCCGTTTCGTCACCACCGTGCTGTCGGGCCTATGGCTGGAGGACGTCGTGGAGGCGCGCCCGGAAGGGCGTGATCGGGCCAGGGATGTGGTGGCCCGCGCGCTCAGGGCGATCAGCTGACCCCGTAAGGTCGGTAGGGTCGAGCCATGATTGTGCACCTCGCACTGGCCGAAGACTGGGCCGAGGCGGAAAATACGGGCGAATACCGGGTGTCAACGCTGGGCCGGACGCTGGAGGAGGAAGGGTTCATTCACGCCTCCGCCGACCTGGAGCAGGCCGAGGGCGTAGCGCGCCGTTTCTACCGCCACGTCACCGAGCCGCTGGTGCTCCTGACGATCGAAGAGGACCGCCTCGGATGTCCGGTGAAGTATGAGGTTCCCGAGGGGACGACCGAGGCGTTCCCGCATATCTACGGCCCCGTGCCCGTGACAGCCGTCGTCGCCGTCACCCCGTTCACCGCTCCTGCCTGATCACTCGCGTCGGTCGTGACCGCCATGAGGGCGGGCCGTGGGAGCTTGCCGTACCGCTCATGGGCCGGCCATCCCGGTGAGCAGGCTGGCGACGAGCGTCTCGGCGAACCGGCGGGTCAGAGGCTGGCCGGGGATGAGCATCCGGTGATATCAGGCCCCCCAGAGCTGATCGACGACGACTTCCGGATCGACATCGCCCCGTGGCCGGCCGCGCCGTGGAGTGTCCGATTCGTTCAAGACGGCGGTACGGCGAGGCCCCTAGCGTGGGCTTCATGGCACCTTCCTTCGATCTGATCGGCCTCGTGGTGGCCGACCTGAGCAAGTCACTGGCGTTCTACCGCCGCCTGGGCCTGGACATCCCGGCGAGCGCCGACACCGAGCCCCATGTAGAGGTGACTCTGCCCGGCGGGCCGCGGCTCGCTTGGGACACCACTGAGACCATCCGTTCCTTCGACCCCGGGTGGACGCCCCCCAGCGGGAGTCCCCGGATCGGGCTCGCCTTCCGCTGTGACGACCCCGCCGAGGTGGACCGCGTCTACACCGACCTCGTCGGCGCGGGTTACGAAGGGCACCGGCAACCGTGGGACGCGTTCTGGGGCCAGCGGTACGCGATCGTGCACGACCCGGACGGCAACAGCGTCGAACTCTTCGCGGCACTGCCGACCACCTGAGCCCGCCGTCCCGGCCCCGGACTCCTATCTGCTGCGCAGCGTCCGGCTATGGAAGCGATACCTCGACCACGCCTTCCCGGGTGCCAACCCCGCCGGTTTCGGCGACTACGTCGCCGCGATTGAAGCGGACTTGCGCCGGCCGGGCAGGATAGCCGTTGTCGGCAAGCTGGGCAGGGCCGCCCCGACTGATGCGGGAGCCCCGTTTGCCGAAGTCCGATGCCCGTGTGGGACGGCCCGATCGATGAGGGTAGGGGCACTAGCTGAGGAGGGTGCTGAGCGGCACTCCGGCCAGCGCCTTCACCTCCCGGGCGAGATGGGCTTGGTCGGCGTATCCGGCGGCTACCGCCACGTCCGCGAACGGCATACCGGTGCGGGCCATGTCGACCGCGCGGTTCATCCGCAGGATCCGCCCCAGGGTCTTCGGGCCGTAGCCGAACACGGCCAGGCAGCGCCGGTGCAGCTGCCGCTCACTGATGCCGGCCTCGGCGGCCATGTCTGCCACGGGTGCACCGGCCACGACACCCGCCGCGACGCCGGCCATCACGGGGTCAGGGGAGGCTGCCTCACGGAGCCTTCCGGCGGAGGCCCACTCCAGGGCCGCGCCCGGGTCCGCGACCGCGCCGGCCTGATCGGCCAGGCGCCGGACCCGCACGGACGGCCAAAGATCCGACAGCGGAACCCGGCGGTCGCGGAGCTCGTGCGCAGGCACTCCCAGGACGGCCGGACCCCTGCCGGGGGCGAAGCGCAGCCCGACATACCGAGCGCCCGGCGAGCCCGGCACCAAGTGCGCCTCGGTGTCGGGCCCGGCCACGAGCAGTTCGCCGTCGGCCCAGATGAGATCCATGCAGCCGTCCGGCAGCACCCGCTGCGCCGAGCCCGACGCCGGCAGGGTCAGCCGCCACAGGACCGCGCCCGGCACCCGCGACGCCCGCTCCTGATACATGCCTGCAGTATCCCGCGCCGGTGAGCCATGGCGGCCCGCCGCATGTCGCCCCACGGCCCCCGGGCCGGCCACCCCCGGAGCGCCCCTCGGGCACCCCGCTTGTCCGGTCAGGAGCCGGTCGCCGATCGCGGCCGGGCGCCAAGGGGGGCGCCACCGCGTGGCAGGGCCGCCGACCACCGGGGCGAGCTGCCCCACAGAACCCTTGCTGGTGCGTTCAGGAGCCGATAGAGGATCGGGGCCGGGCGCTGAGGCGGCTGCCACCGAGGTCGGCGCGGTCACCGGCGGCCCGGCCGCTGGACCAGCCGGCCCAGTCCGAGAGCGCCCGCCGTCCCGCCTTGCGAACCTGCGGGAACATCTGCTGGTACACGCGGCTCACCTCGGCCCTGCGGTCGAGCAGCACCAGGTCGGTCGACCGGCCGGTGACCGGCTCCGCCTCCTGCGCCGCTCTGCGCTCGGCGGCGCGCAGCCGTTCGCAGACCCGGTTGACGTATCCGGCCATCCAGCTCTTGCGGTAGCTGATTGTCGTGTGCCCGGGCGGCGCGGCGACCCGCAGCACTCCCGACGCCATCTGAAGGCACAGCGAGGTGAACAGCATCTCGACGAGGGCCAGGTCGGATCGGTAGCCGACGACCTGCACCTCCGACACCTGCCCGATCTTGCGGTAGATCGACTGACAACGCAGCGCGGCCGCCACACCGGCGAGCAGGGTCCGCCGGTCCGGCTGGTAGGGGTTGCCCACCCGGATGGTGATGCACCCGACCTCGTCGGCCACCTTCCCGGCATCGGCGAGCATGGCCTGCTCGATTCCGTAGGCGGCCATGATGCCGCAGGCTCTCTCCAGGTAGATGGCCGCCTCGGTCTCGCTGGTGTTGGGATGCTCGGCCACCGCGAGCAGCTTGCGCACCAGTTCGAGCTTGCGCTCGGGGATCTCGGTCATCCGGGCCATCCCTTCCATGCGGACGACAGCGCCGCCGGCACACGCCGGTCGGGCGACGGGGCGCCGGCCACCACCGACCGGCGTCAGACGCAACCGTACGACCTGCCACCGACAGTTACGGATCCGTCTCTGATCGTCACAGACATCGGCCGCCCGGAACGGGACTCAGACGCACAGCCTCTTCTCCATGCGGCGGGCGGCCAGCCACAGCCCGCCCACGGCCATGACGGCCAGATAGGCGGCGTGGCCGGCCAGACCCACCCCGAGCACGCCGGTGCACAGCCCGCGGACCAGCTCGACCGCGTGGTAGAGCGGCGTCAGCTGGATCAGGATCTCCACGCCCAGCGGATAGTTCTGCACGGGGGAGAAGGTGCCGGAGAACAGGAACAGCGCGAACTGGCCCGTGCTCATCAGGTCGAAGTCCTGCCAGCCGCGCATGAGCGTGCTGATCCACATGCCGACCGCCCCGAAGGCCAGCCCCACGAGCGCGGTGGCGGGGAAGGCCGCCAGCGCCCAGCCGGGCGTGGTCAGCCCCAGCGCCACCATGACGCCCAGGAAGATCCCGGTGTAGACCGAGCCGCGGACCATCGCCCAGGTCAGCTCGCCCATCGCGACCTCGATGGGCCGCACAGGAGTGGCCAGCACCGCCTCGAACGTCTTCATGTACTTCAACTTGAAGAAGAAGTTGAACGTCGTCTCGGCCAGCGCGCCCGACATCGCGGACACCGCCAGCATCGCGGGGGCCACGAACGCCGCGTATGACATGGTCCGCCCGCCGACCGTCAGGTCGCCGACCAGCGCGCCGACGCCGACGCCGATCGACAGCAGGTACAGCAGGGGCTCGAAGAACCCGGACACCAGGACGATCCAGTAGGACGGTCCGGAGCGCAGCGCGCCCACATTGCGGCTGATCACGGCGCTCACCCTGCCGGGCGAGACCCGGGACGCCACCAGCGTGGTCATCATCAGTCTTCCAACCTCCGGTGGAACGCCCTGACGGCCAGGAAGACACCCACGGCCGAACACGCGAGCAGATATCCGGCATGCGCCGCGACCGGCCAGGCCGGCGCGCGCCCGAGCGTGGCCGCCCGGCACAGCTCGACCGCGTGCCACAGCGGCGACACGTACGCCACGGGCCGCACCACCGCCGGGAGCTGCTCCACGGGGAAGAACACGCCCGCGAAGAGCGTCGAGGGAATCACCACGAACCGGAAAAGCAGCGCGAAGTAGCTGTCATGGTCGATGCTGGCGGCGAACGCGGTCACCGGCGCGGCCGCCGCCACCGTGAGAAGAGCGCAGACGAGCGGGGTGACGAGCGCCCACGGCGAGTGCAGCCCACCGAAGAACACCACGACCAGCAGAAACGCGAGAACGGCCCCCTCGACCCGGAACACCAGATACAGCAGGTGCCCACCGATCATGTCGGCCGGCCGTACCGGTGTGGCCCGCATCGCGTGGTAGCCCCGCACCCACTTGAAGTCGCCAAGCACCGAGAAGGTCGACTCAGCGATGGCGATCTGAAACGCGGTCGAGGCGAGCACGCCCGGCACTATCCACGACAGGTAATCGACATCTTGAATAGATCCGACATATCGGCCCACGCCGATGCCGATGCTGATGAGGAACAGCACCGGCAGGACGAACGAGGAGAACACCGACGCCTGCCACAGCCGCCGGTAGAGGGTCAGATGACGCTCCAGCACGGCGACCGTGGGATGCACAGCTCCAGCGGTCATGTCAGTCCACCAGCGTCCGGCCGGTCAGGTGAAGGAACACGTCCTCCAACGTCGAGCGGCGCACGAGCACGCTCGCGGGCGTCAGGCCCCGCCGGTGCACCTCGGCCACGGCCGAATCCCCGTCGTCGGCGTAGACGAGCACCCGGTCGGGCAGCGGGTCGACCCGCTCACCCACCCCATCGAGCTTGGCCGCGTAACCGGCGTTGCCGTCCAGCCCGTCCGGGAAGCGCAGCTCGACCACCTCGGCCGTGGAGTAGCTCTGGATGAGAGAGCGCGGCGACCCCTCGGCGACGATCTTCCCGCCGTCCATGACGACGAGCCGGTCGCACAGCTGCTCGGCCTCGTCCATGTAGTGCGTCGTCAGCACCAGCGTCGTCCCGCGCTGCTTCAGCCGGAACAGCCGCTCCCACAGCAGATGGCGGGCCTGCGGGTCGAGGCCCGTGGTCGGCTCGTCCAGCAACACCAGGTCGGGCTCGTTCACCATCGCCCGCGCGATGGTCAGGCGCCGCTTCATGCCGCCCGACAGCGGCTCGACCTTCCCGTTGGCGCGATCGGACAACTGCACGAACTCCAGCAGCTCGTCGGCCCGCCTGCGGCCCTCGGCCCTCGACAGTCCGAAGTAGCGCGCGTAGGTCGTGAGGTTCTCCCGGACCGTCAGGTCGGGGTCGAGATTATCGAGCTGCGGGCACACCCCCAGCCGACCCCGGATCGTGGCCCCGTCACGCACCGGATCCATCCCGAGGATTCGCAACTCGCCAGACGTGGGCGCGGACACGCATCCGATCATTCGCATGGTGGAGGACTTCCCCGCCCCGTTGGGCCCCAGGAAGCCGAACGCCTCACCCGGCGCCACCTCCAGGTCGATCCCATCGACGGCGGTAAAGTCCCCGAAGCGTTTGACCAGGCCACGAGCGAAAATCAAAGGTTGGTCAGCCACACGTCGAGACACTAACGAACCGCCCCGACATTTCCGCAAGCGATTATTCAGCCCGTACGGCAGGCACCCCCGGCTCGGGCCGCGAGCCGGGCCGCCATAGGCTCACGGACATGAGCGCCTTCGAGCTGGGTACGGACGGTCCCAAGGTCATCGTCGTCGGCGTCGACGGCTCCGACAACTCGCTCCGCGCCGCCGCCTACGCCTGGGGACTCGCCCGCCGCCAGGGCTCCGAGGTGATCCTCGTCCACGTCACCGACCTCGGAACGCTCAGCGCCCTGGTGCCCGACGCGTCGGCGTCCGCCGCCGCGGCGGGGGAGCAGGTGGCAACCGAGCTGCGCGAACGGTTCGCCCAGTTCGCGAGGTCGAGCGCCAGCCCGGTCCAGTACACGTTCAGAACTGAGCGCGGCGAGGCCTCGGCCGCCCTTGGACGTGTCGCCGACGAGGTCAGAGCCGACGCCGTGGTCGTGGGCGCCTCCGCACAGGCGGGGCACCGTCTGATCGGCTCGGTCGCGGTCCGCCTGGTCCGCGCCGGCCGCTGGCCCGTCACCGTCGTCCCCTAAGCCGCACGGCCAGAGCCATCCCCTGCCGAAGCGCCATTCCCGGCCGGGCGTTCCCGCCCGGGGGTTCGGTTGCGCGTTCCCGTCGCCGTTCCCAGCCGTACGGCACCAGCCACTTTTCCCGTGCCATCCGTTCCCCACAGCGCGCTGGCGGCTCTGCGCGCCCTGAGCCCTTAAGCCGATCTCGCCGACAACTTCCAGAGTCTTGACAATAACTCTTGTCGGTGAGAGTGTTGCGGCATGTTCGAAGTGGCGGTGATCGAGGACCCGGCCGCGGCCGAGGTCTCGCTGGACCCGGTGCGGGCCCGGCTGCTGGCCGAGCTGGCCGAGCCGGCGTCGGCCACGATGCTGGCCGCGAAGGTCGGCCTGGCGCGGCAGAAGGTCAACTACCACCTCAAGGCGCTTGAGCAGCACGGGCTCGTCGAGCTGGTGGAGGAGCGCCGCAAAGGCAACGTCACCGAGCGGGTGATGCGCGCCACGGCGGCGTCCTACGTGATCTCGCCGACCGCGCTCGCCGCCGTGGCCCCGGACCCAGACCGCTCGCCTGACCAGCTGTCGGCACGCTGGCTCCTGGCGGTCGCCTCCCAGCTCGTCCGCGATGTGGGCGCACTCATCACCGGCGCGGCCAAGGCGAAGAAGAGGGTCGCGACCTTCGCGATCGACGGCCGGGTGCGTTTCGCCACGGCCGCCGACCGGGCCGCCTTCGCCGAGGAACTGGCCAGCGCGGTGACCACGCTCGTCGGCAAGTACCACGACGACGCCGCCCCCGGCGGACGGGACCACCGCGTGATCGTCGCCGTCCACCCGAGCATCACCCACGACATGACCCAGACCGAAACCAAGGAGTTCTGATATGCCGCACGAGTTCGAAGTCCGTGAGGAGATCGTCCTGGAGGCCACGCCCGAGCAGGTGTGGGACGCGATCGCCAAGGGACCGGGAATCGACTCCTGGTTCATGGGGCGCAACGAGGTCGATCCCGGCGAGGGCGGCGCGGTCCGGATGACCCTCATGGGCGTCACCAGCGAGTCGACCGTCACCGCCTGGGAGCCGTCCAAGCACCTGGCCTACCGGGGGGTCGGCAACCCCGACGGGACGTTCATGGCGTTCGAATACCTGATCGAGGCCCGCGACGGGGGCAGCACCGTGCTCCGGTTCGTCCACAACGGCTTCCTCGGCGACAACTGGGAGGCGGAGTACGACGCGCTGTCCAAGGGCGACGGCATCTACCTCAAGAAGCTCGCCACTTACCTCAAGCACTTCCCCGGCAGGACCTCGACGTTCAACCTGTTCCTTCCCGGCCCGCAGCTCACCGACAAGGAGCGCGTCTGGGCGGCGTTCGGGGGCGCGCTCGGGCTGACCGGCACGGCTGCCCCGGGGGACCAGGTGCGGCTCACGGTCGAGGGGCTGCCGGCGTCAAGCGGGGTCGTGGAGTTCACCGACTCTCACGAGTTCGTCGTCGCCCGCACGACCGACTCGCTGCTCACCTTCGGCCACGGATATCAGGACATGGTGTTCGTGGAGCAGCACAACTTCTCCGCCGACGCGGACGAGAAGGAGACCGAGCAGGCCTGGCAGACCTGGCTCGCCCACTCCCTCGCCTAACCGCCGCACGACCAACCGCACGACCAACCGCGCAACGACGCGGAAGACGAGCGACCGTCCCGACCCGCAACCGTCGACCTCCAACCGTCGACCTCCAACCGTCGACCTCCAACCGTCGACCTCCAACCGTCGAGCGGCAATCGCACGCGGCCCCGCCGCGCCGGACCGGGCACATCCGACCAGACCAGACCAGACCACGCCGACGCAGGCGGCCAGGTCGGCCAGGTCGGACGATGTCCCGACCCGTGTCCCGACCCGTGTCCCGACGCGCGGTGCGGCCGCCCACAAACCTCGTTGGCGGGGCTATCAGGAACCCCCCCACCAAGCCCCGCCAACGAGCCACTCCCGGCGAAGCCCCACCGCGACTACGCGTCAACCCGGCGACCGCGGTGACAGTCCGCTGAGGCTCACTACGCCGCCCTGCGACTCCCGGTGCGGCCACCGAACCGGCGAACCGGATCGTTCGCGTCCAGCACCGCCGAACGACCGCTGAAAGCCGCCAAATCTGCGAAACCCGCACCCGCGAAACCCGTGAAAAACGCCGAAGCAGCAGAAAACTCGGCGAAAGATCGGCGAAAGGCCACCGCAGAGGTTCCGTACGGCCCGCCCGCCCGGCCGTTCTCACTCACGCATCGCCGCCCGCGCGCGGCTGACCACCAGGAATCAACGATCATCCGTAGCCCACCATAGGGAGTTCCAAATGACTGCGACGACTGTCGACGCCGGCCCACGGGCCGGGCGACGGGAGTGGATCGGGCTGGCCGTGCTGGCCCTGCCGACCCTGCTGCTGTCCCTGGACGTCAGCGTGCTGTACCTGGCCCTGCCCCACCTCAGCGCAGGCCTCGGGGCCGACTCCACCCAGCAGCTGTGGATCATGGACATCTACTCGTTCATGCTCGCGGGATTCCTCGTGACGATGGGCACGCTGGGGGACCGCATCGGGCGTCGCAAGCTCCTGCTGATCGGCGCGGTGCTGTTCGGCGCCGCCTCGGTGGCGGCGGCCTACTCCACCAGTCCCGGAATGCTCATCGCCACCCGGGCACTACTCGGCATCGCCGGAGCCATGCTGGGCCCCTCGACCATGGCCCTGATCAGGAACATGTTCAAGAACCCGCAGCAGATGGCCATCGGCTTCGCCGTGTGGTTCAGCTGCTTCATGGGCGGCATGACCCTCGGCCCCCTGGTCGGCGGGCTGCTCCTGGAGCACTTCTGGTGGGGCTCGGCGTTCCTGCTCGGCGTGCCGTTCATGGTGCTGCTCCTCGTGATCGGCCCGGCGATGCTGCCGGAGTACCGTGACTCCAGCGCCGGCAGGCTCGACCTGACCAGCGTGGCCCTGTCACTCGCCGCGATCCTGCCGATCATCTACGGCCTGAAGGAGGCCGCCAGGCACGGCTGGCAGGTCATACCCGTCACCGCCATCGTCGCCGGCGCCGTCTTCGGAGTGGTGTTCGCCCGGCGGCAGCGCAAGCTGACCAGCCCGCTGCTCGACCTGCGCCTTTTCACCAACCGCGGCTTCAGCACCTCGCTGGCCATCATGCTGCTCAGCGGGATCGTCATGGCCGGCGCCTCGCTGCTGTCCGCCCTCTACCTGCAGATGGTCGTCGGACTCTCCCCGCTGAAGGCCGGGCTCTGGCTGATCCCACAGAACATCGCGATGGTCCTCGGATCCCTGCTGTCCCCGGCCCTCGCCCGCCGCCTCAACCCGGCGTACATCATGGCGATCGGCCTGGCCATCGGCGGCACCGGACTTCTCCTGCTCACCCAGGTCCACAGCGTCGGCGGCGTCGGCGTGCTGGTCACCGGGCTCGTCCTCGCCGCCGGCGGCATCGCGCTTCCGATGGCGCTGGTCGCCAACCTCATCATCGGGTCCGCGCCTCCGGAGAAGGCGGGATCCGCGGCGTCCATCATGGAGACCGGCGGCGAGTTCGGCGTCGCCCTCGGCGTGGCCTCCCTCGGCACCCTCGGCATCGTCGTCTACCGCAGCCGGCTCGCCGACACCATCCCGGCGGGCGTTCCCGACCACGTGGTCGACGTCGCCCGTGAGAGCATCACGGCGGCCGTGACCGCGGCGGCGCAGCTGCCCGGCCAGCTCGGCACCGCCCTGCTCGACGGCGCACGCGCCGCCTTCACCAGCGGCCTGAACGTCGTGGGCGGCGTCGGAGCCGTCGTCTTCGTCGGCCTCGTCATCGCGGCGGCCGGGCTCCGCAACAGCAGCCTGCCCGTACAGCCGGCCCCGCAGGCAGATCCCGCTCAGGCCGACGCGGACGCGGAGACGGCGCTGGCCGGCGCTCCCGAAACCCGCCCCGTCTAACCCGCAAGAGAGCAGCACGAACCATGAGGAGCCGGGTGTCCACGACCCAACGTGGCCACCCGGCTCCTTCGCATCCGCACCCAGGTACGGCAAGCCACAGCGCCGTCCCCCGAATGCGGGGCGCCGGTGATCAATGCGGCTGCGATCCGGAAGGCTTCGGCTCCGCCCCGCGCATCTGAAGGGCATTGGCGCGACGACCGCACCCCTCTGACGTGCGAGTTCGGGAGTCCGTCTGTCGTGTAGTGATCAGCTGAACATCCAGCCTGAGCCAGAGTGGTGCCAATCTGAGCCAATATGGCTTGCCGATGGCACCATGGCGTGCCATAGTGATGCCATGGACCTGACCCCGTATGTGGCCTCCCTCGGTCGCGAGCTGCTAACCGCCGTCGAGACCGGTGAGGGTGACGCCAGTGTGCTGATCGAGCGGTTGACCGTGACGATGGAGTCGGCGATCCGGCTCACCCTGCTCGAGGCGTTGTCGGCGGCCGCCGACGAGATCACCCGAGACCTGGCTCCCGGTTCGGTCCAGGTGCACCTGCGTGGACGTGACCCGAACTTCGTCGTGACGGTTAGGCAGGCGGAGCAGCCACTCGATGACACCCCCGATCTGGCCGCGGTGTCGGCTGATGACGCCGCGGCGAGCTTCGAGGACGGCCCAGTGGCACGGATCAACGTCCGCCTCCCGGAACAGCTCAAGGCCGCGATCGAGGAGGCGGCGGGCAAGGAAGGCCGCTCACTCAACGCCTGGCTGGTGCGGGCCGCCTCGACCGCGCTACGTGCCCCGGAGCGCGACCACGGCTCCGACCGGCGCGGCAAGCGCAGCGCTCAGCGTTACACCGGCTGGGCTCGCTAGCCCACTCCGACACCCAGAACCACCTTCTTCGTACATCTCCGACCAGCGGAGATGTTCCTCTGACTCATTCCGAGGGGATAGCCATGCCTGTTTTCGCCACGCCTGAACCGATTACCGCCACGATCGAGCTCTCCGTCGGCGACGTGCAGATCATCGCGAGCGACCGGACCGACACCGTCGTCGAGGTGCGGCCCAGCGACGAGTCCGACGAGTCCGATGTGGACGCCGCGCAGAAGACGCGAGTCGAGTACGCCAACGGCACGCTGACGGTCCGTGGGCCGAAGGCCCGCCTGCTCGACTTCTCCAAGAAGACCAGGTCGGTCGACGTGCTGATCGAACTTCCCACCGGCTCGCACGTGCACGCGGACCTGTCGGTAGCGGACCTGCGCGGCGTCGGCACGCTGGGGGAGTGCCGGCTCAAGGCGTCGGTCGGGCATTTCCGCCTCGACCGGACCGGACCGCTTCGACTGGCCACCTCCGGCGGCGACATCACCGTCGAAACGGTCGCGGGCAACGCCGACGTCTCCACCGGCACCGGGCGCGTGCACATCGGCGAGATCGGCGGCACCGCCGTCATCAAGAACTCCAACGGCAACACCGGCATCGGCACCGTCACCGGCGAACTGCAGGTGCGCTCGGCCAACGGCGACATCTCCGTCGACCGGGCCGACGCCATGGTGGAAGCCAGGACCTCCAACGGAACCATTCGCGTCGGCCAGGTCACGCGCGACACCGTCACGCTGCACACCTCGACCGGCCACCTCGAAATCGGTGTCGCCGCCGGCACCGCCGCATGGCTCGACCTGAACACCTCGCACGGGCGGGTGGACAACTCGCTGGACGGTCTCAGCGAAGCACCGGAGAAGTCCGAGCAGACCGTCGAAGTCCGCGCGCACACGTCGTTCGGCGACATCACCGTCCGCCGTTCCTGACCAGACCTCGAAAGGGGTTCTCATGACCATGCCATCCCAATCCGCGATCACGGCGACCGGACTGCGCCGGTCGTACGGCGACCACGTCGTGCTCGACGGCGTCGACCTGAACGTGCCACGTGGCACCGTTTTCTCGTTACTCGGCGCCAACGGCGCCGGCAAGACCACCACAGTCAAGATCTTGTCCACCCTGATCCGCGCCGACGGGGGCAGCGCGCGGATCGCGGGTCACGACCTGTCCGCCGAGCCGGACGCGGTGCGTGCCGCGATCGGCGTCACCGGCCAGTTCTCGGCGGTCGACAACCTGCTGACCGGTCAGGAGAACCTGACCCTGATGGCGGATCTGCACCACCTCGGCCGGAAGGCGGGCAGGCGCAGGACCGCCCAGCTGCTCGAACAGTTCGACCTCGTCGACGCGGCAAAGAAGACGGCGGCGACCTACTCCGGCGGGATGCGGCGGCGGCTCGACCTCGCGATGACGCTGGTCGGCTCACCGCAGGTGATCTTCCTTGACGAGCCGACCACCGGGCTGGACCCGCGCAGCCGCCGCGCCATGTGGCAGATCGTGCGGGAGCTCGTGGCGGGTGGCGTCACCATCTTCCTCACCACCCAGTACCTGGAGGAGGCCGACGAGCTCGCCGACCGAATCGCGGTGCTCGACCACGGGAAGATCGTCGCCGAGGGCACCGCGGACGAGCTCAAGCGGCGCATTCCCGGCGGCCACGTCCTGCTGCGGTTCGCCGACGAGCGCGACCTCGAATCCGCCGCGCGCGCCGTGGGCCAGGTGTCCCGCGACAGCGACACGCTCGCCCTGCGCGTACCGCACGACGGCAGCCTCAGGTCGCTGAAGGCGCTGCTCGACCGGCTTGACCAGAACGGGGTCGAGGTCGACTCGCTGAGCGTGCACACCCCCGACCTCGACGACGTCTTCCTCGCTCTCACCGGCAACAAGGAAAAGGTGACCGCACGATGAGCACTGTGTCGTACGCCCTGACCGACTCGGCGACGATGCTTCGCCGCAACCTCAAGCGCATGGTGCGCTACCCGTCCATGACACTGCAGCTCATCGGCATGCCGATCGTCTTCCTGCTGCTGTTCGTCTACGTCTTCGGCGGCACGCTCGGCGCCGGGCTCGGCGGCGTCTCCGGCGGACGTGCGGAATACGTCAACTACGTCACCCCCGCGATCATCCTGATGACGATCACCGCCGCGGTCCAGGGCACCACCATCTCGATCGCCATGGATATGACCGAGGGCATCGTCGACCGGTTCCGCACCATGGCCATCGCCCGCGTGTCCGTCCTCACCGGACACGTCATCGGCAGCCTCATCCAGACGATGCTCAGCATCGCGGCGGTCACCGGCGTCGCGCTGCTCATCGGCTTCCTGGCCGTCGGCGGGGCCCGGCGAATGGCTCGCCCTCATCGGTGTCCTGGTGATGATGGCCTTCGCCTTCATCTGGCTGTCGGTCGCGTTCGGCCTGGCCAGCAAGACCGTCGAGTCGTCGAGCAACGTCGGTATGCCGCTGCTGCTGCTCCCGTTCCTGGGCAGCGGGTTCGTCCCGACCGACTCGATGCCCACCGTGCTGCGCTGGTTCGCCGAGTACCAGCCGTTCACGCCGCTCATCGAGACCCTGCGCGGCCTGCTGATGGGCACGCCGATCGGGAACAACGCCGTCATCGCGGTCGGCTGGTGCGTCGTCATCACGCTCGGCGGCTACCTCTGGTCGAAGAAGCTCTTCAACCGCGAATCCACCCGCTAAGCCTCACTTGAGCCAAAGACAAAAGATACGCCGGATGCGCATCGGGCCGCGGCGTCGGTCAGTCGCCGTCCCCTTGCTGCGTACTGTCGGATCGCCGCGTGCTGTCGGAGAGGTCGAGCTTGCGCAGCCCCTCCAGGACGCGGAGCAGAGTGGCCGCGTCGGGGCCCTCGGCGCGCCTGCCCCGAGGGTTGCGCCGCATCCGCCGCGGCAGCGACGCATGCGGCTCACCGGCCTCGGCCCCAAATGGACCAAGGCTTTCCAGCGGCTCCAGCGAACCCACGAACTCCGGTGAGTCCAAGAAGTCGGGCGATTCAAGGGCGCTGAGGCCCTGGGCGCCAAAGCTGGGCGGCGGTTTCGTAACGGAGTCCGGCGTGCGGGGGAGTGGGACGGCGAGCTCGCACCAAACGATCTTCCCCCGGTCGGGCGCCGTGTAGTGTCCCCACTTCGTCGCCAGGCTGCCCACCAGGGTCAACCCGCGGCCGCCTTCGTCCCATTCCCCACTCTCGGCGGGCACCGGCTCGCGCTCGCTGCCGTCCCACACCTCGATGAACAGGCTGCGCGGCCCCGACGACAGACTCAGCCGCAGCGCCACCATGCGCAGCGTCACGGGGAACATCGACGAGGCGATCGGAACGCTCGACACCGAGTTCGTGGCCTGCACCGCGTTCGTCACCAGCTCCGACGCCAGCAGCTCCGCCGTGTCGACGAGCTGCGGCAGCTCCCACCTGCCGAGCTGGCATCTGACGAAGGCCCGTGCCCGCCTCGGAGCGGTCGCGGCGGAGCCGAACACCTTGTCGGCGGCCCTCCGGTCCTCATGGGAGGGAAAGGGAGACGTCAGCATCCCCGGGGCAGTCCTCGAACAGCCCGTCCCGCCTGGACGGCTCGGCCGTACACCGCGCGAACGGCCGGTCGGGGAAAACGCATGCCTCCGATCATCTGTCATGACTCGCGGCAAAGTGAGCCGGTTCGCAGCATTCAGATAAGTTTCTCGCCTGAATTACCCGCACGTCACCCAGGCGACCGCAACCCGTCGAACACGATGTCGAGCATCCGGCTCCGGACTTCCGGTTCCACGTGCTCGGCGGCCCGTGACGCGCCGATCAGCAACGCGATCAGCTCCGCCACGCCGATGTCCAGGCGTACGGCCCCGCCCCGCTGGGCCCGCGCGAGCAGCGCCTCCAGGGCGGCCGCCAACTCCGCCCCAACAGGCGACGGCTCCCCATCACCACCCTTTACGGCGGCGGCCTCGGCCAGAACCTCCGCATAGGCGCTCTGCGTGGCGGCCTGCTCGACCGCGTAGGTGAAGAACGCGAAGAACGCCGCTCCCGCGTCGGATTCCGACAACGACGCGGCCTTCTCGGCGAGCCGGCGAACCCGGCCGAGGAACACCGCCTGGATCAGCGCCTCTTTCGTCGGGAAATGCCGGAAGACGGTTCCGACGCCGACACCGGCCTCCTTCGCCACGTCCTCGGTCGACGCCGACAGGCCCTGTCCGGCGAAGACGGCCTCGGCCGCCTCGAGAATCTTCGCTCGGTTTCGCCGCGCGTCGGCGCGCAGCGGCTTCTCCTCAGCCATCGGCAAGCGGGCCATTGACAATCGGAGTCGCCGCTCCGTATCTTCTATTCGGAGTCACGACTCCGATTGTACGGCACGCCGCCCTGAGCCACAGATCCACGATCCGACGGAAGGAACCGTGACCCTCGATGACCCTGACCCCACGCGAAGCCTTCACCCGCTGGCAGCAGGCGGTCCTCGCCGGATCCCCGGACCAGGCCCACGACCGAACCGGCGACCACACGCCAGACCACACGGGGGACCATTCAGCGGGGGAGCCCTACGTGGGCGACCTCAACGCGGACGACGTAGTGGTGGAGTGGCCGTTCAACCCGCCCGGCAGGCCCCGGCGGATCGAGGGCCGCGCCGCGTTCGACGCGATCGCGAAGGCCGGCCGGGACGCCCTCCCCGTCCGGTTCGAGGAGTTCCGCGACGTGGTCGTCCACGAGACCGCCGACCCCGAAGTGATCATCGCCGAATACGAGCTCACCGGGACGATCCTCACCACCGGCCGCCAGGCATCGGCCCATTTCGTCACAGTTCTCCGCGTCCGCGACGGCAAGATCGTGCATGTCCGGGAGTATCAGGACGTCCTCGCCATGGCGGACGCCCTCGGCCAGCTCCCCGCACTGCTCCGGGGCATGACCGTGGCCGGGAAAGAGAGCCCTGTCTGACACGCCGCCGAGACCAGACGGGAATCAGAAGCGGGGCGCTACAGCGCGGCCAGGTGCTCGTAGTCGGGGGCCCTGACCGCCCCTACCTGACAGAAGATGGCAGGAATGGGCGCGAAGGTAGGGGCATGACGAACCACGCGACAGGCACCTTCGACATCACCGGCTGGAACGAGCTCGCCACGGAGGAACGGGAAGGCGCGACGGTCGGCCGGATCCTGATCACCAAGGCGTTCCACGGCGACCTCGAGGCCACCAGCACCACCGAGATCCTCACCGTCGCCACCGCGGCCGGCCCAGTCGCGTACGTCGGCATCGAACACCTCGACGGAACCCTCGGCGGCCGAAAGGGCACCTTCGTCCTGCAACACAGCGCGGGCAGCGACGACGGCGCCCAGTGGATGCGGTGGCAGATCGTTCCCACATCCGGGACGGGGGAGTTGTCCGGACTGCGGGGCGAAGGCAGGATCGAGCGCCGCGAAGACGGCAGCCATGTGTTCACCCTGGACTACGAACTGCGGGACTCGCCCGAGTGATCGGCCCGATGGCCGTGGCCCGGCCATGACCTGGCGGCACGCCTAACTCGCCTAACGGTGGGTAGCTGGTGCCGCATGCTGTCTCCCGCTGATCGACAGGCCGCCGAAGACCCGGCCACCGAGCAAACGACCACGCAAACGGCCACTCCAGAACCGGACGCCGGACCGGCCAAGGATCCGGCCGACGGGCGACCCGCCACCGCACAGCCGGCGGACGACCTGGCCACCGGGCGCCACGCCGAGCCCGAGTCCCGCACGCGGTCGGCCCACGGCAAGGCTCCACGCGTCGCGGTCATCGCCCACCGCAAGAAGTCCCTCGGCGGCGGGCTCGACGAGCTTCGCAAAGTGATCGCGGACCACGAGGTCGGCGACCTGCTGTGGTACGAAGTGCCGAAAAGCAAGAAAGCCCCGAAGAAGGCCCGCGAAGCCCTCAAGAAGGGCGCGGACCTGATCTTCGTGTGGGGCGGCGACGGCTCGGTCCAGCGCTGCGTCGACGCGCTCGCCGGCACCGACGCCACGGTCGCCATCATCCCCGCGGGAACGGCCAACCTGCTCGCCCGCAACCTCGGCATCCCGCAGGATCTGCCCGAGGCGGTACGGATCGGATTCCAGGGCCGCCGCGTCAAGCTCGACCTCGGCAAGATCAACGGTGAGCACTTCGCCGTCATGGCCGGCGTGGGGTTCGACGCCGAGATGATCGCCGACGCCGACCGGGGCCTGAAGGACCGCCTCGGGCGGCTCGCCTACGTCTGGACCGGCCTGCGGCACGTCGGCGGCGCCGTCACGCCCATGAAAATCAAGATCGACGGCACGGACTGGTTCGAAGGGGACGCCAGCTGCGTGCTCGTCGGCAACGTCGGCACCATCACCGGCGGTGTCGAGGTCTTCGACGAGGCCCGGCCCGACGACGGCTGGCTGGAGGTCGGTGTCTCCACCGCCGAAGGCCCCATCCAGTGGGCGCGCGCCCTCGGACGCATGAGCGCCGGGCGCGCCGAGGACTCCCCGTTCGTCCGCGTCACCCGGGCCCGCAAGATCTCCGTCAAGCTCAGCACCCCCATGGCGTACGAGCTGGATGGCGGGGCGCGCGGAGAGGTCAAGCGCGTGAAGATCAAGGTCGTGCCGCGCGGCATCACCCTCTGCCTGCCGGACAACCCCGCCGACCAGGGATGACGGCCATCCGAGGCGGGGGAGCCGGGGCGGCCGAGACGGGGAGGGGAACCGGTCCGCGGCCATTCCTGCCGGCGTAGCGCGACGCGTGGGCCCGGCACATGCCGAGAGTTACGCCGGTTCGGCGGCCCGCACATCCCCGGAGGAGGCGGCCCGGCGGTGCCACGCGAAATGCCGGGGGAGACCGACGGCTGCGCTCGAATGCGGGACCTCGGCCGGCTACCAGTCGCGAACGGCGTCCACGCCCGCGGCCAGGCTTCCTCTCACCGCGCCTAGGGCCAAGCCGAGGGTTGCTTCGGCGTCGCTCACGATGAAGTCGAGGGCGGCGAAGAGTTCCTCTCTTTCGTCGGTCGCGATGAACCGCGTTCGACGATCCAGCTCGTTGAAGCCCATGCCGTACTCACGGCCGATCTGGACCAGCTGAGCCGGCAGGTTCTCGTCAGAGTGGCCAGAAAGCACCGCTATGACCGCCTGCCGCGTCTCCTTGTACTGCGCGACGGCCTCCTTGTAGCAGGTTCCGCTGATGTGCTCGCGACCGTCCCAGTCACGCAAGGGGTTGGCCCGGTTCTCCGCGACCCACTCGGGCTTGCGAGCAGCGGTGATCTCGACGAACGTGCCATGCGGGATCTCCGGGCGCCAGGTCGCCCGCATGGCGACGGCGTACTCGTGCGGGACGCTGTGGAGACACAGCAGCTCCAGCGCAGGAACGCACTTAGGTAGTAGACGATCGGACTTGCTCATCCCGAAGAGGTCCGTGATGTGCAGCCTTCGCAGCGACGCCAGCCGGTTGAGACTCGATGCCTGGGAGAGCAGGCCCAGGTTGCCGGACAACGAAAGCAGCACCAGCGCGGGGAAATGCTCGGCAAGCCGGTCGCAGTCGAGAGACTCGACCTCTGTGACGGACAAGCTGCGAATGTCGCGACGAGGCCCAGCAAGCTCGTTCATCGCCTGGTTGATCTCGGCGCCTGTGCGGGTCATCTCGCGCGGATCAGACCAAGGTTCGCGCTCGCCTCTGTCCCAGCGTCTTTGGCGGGCGAGCTGTTCGCCGAGCCACCACCCGGTGGAGTAGCTCGATGACGGCTTGGTGCGCAAAAGCGGCAGCTTGCCGATGACCTTGTAACCGCGCGGAAGAACCCATTCGTAGTTGCAATGAGACGGCCGGCCTGCCCAGTTGTGGTGGGTCAGCACAAGGGCCGACACCTCACCGAGGTCGGTCACTGATTCGGGCTCTGGGCCGGACCAGTTCAGCTCAAGCACTCCGGCCGTTTTCCAGTCGGGATTGAGATCAGTGATCTGCGCGGCAGTCCACTCATCGAGGGACTCAGAGAATGCAGCCACAACATCCCCTGGTGCGATCGGCCTTGGGGGCGCAGACTTCCGGCCAGCCATGCATGAAAGGGTAGTGCCCGACGCCATGCCGTGAGGCGGGAGAACTTACCGCTGATGAAGCCCTGATGGGGGACTCCTTCTGAGGTTTACTTGACATAATGTTCCTTATCAAGCATCGAGGTGACACCGCGACCGGGGGCTCTGATCATCAGGTGAACGCGCACCTTACGCTCGTGGACGGCGGTCGTTTTCCCGAAGACGCGTCCCGGAGATATGGACGAGACGGGACGTAAGCCGCCAAGTGATCACCACTGAGGCGCGCCAGGCCGTACGATCACGGCATGTCCGGCCTCGGTGTGACAGAGCTTCTCGTCGTTGGATTAGTCGGCCTGATCTTTCTGGGCCTGGTCATGGTGGTGTTCTTCGCCGTCCGCGCCGGCGCGCGTCCCAGCACGCAACTCGGCTGGCGCAGCGCGACGCTCCCGCCGCCCGTCTCCGCCGACCTGCAGAACCATGTACGGCATCTCTACGCGGCCGGCAGGAAGATAGAGGCGATCAAGGTCATCCGGGAGGCCACAGGCCTGGGACTCAGGGAGGCGAAAACCCTGGCCGAAGCCCTCGCGTCCGGACAGGTCATCCCGGCCGTCCCGGTCGGCGACCCCGCCCGTCCCGATCTGGCCTCCCGCGCCCGTCAACTCAAGGCCGCGGGCCGTGCCGAACAGGCGGTTTTCCTCGTCCGCGGCGAAACCGGAATGGGACAGTCCGAAGCGGAAGCATTCATAGAAGCCTTATAAAGGTGATACCAGACAGAAGGTGAATTCTGTTCGGTATAATCCATTCGTCCCACTGGGCAGCTCCGGTGTGGATTCGCCAGAGGAATTGGTTCGACAATCGGCCCCCCGCGGAGCTGCCATGACAGGACCGTGCTACGCGCCGCTGACAATTAACCTTCTGGTCCGGCATGGGATTGAATACGCGTCCTGAAGTGCTCTCAAGCTGTCCTTTCTCACGAAATCCTGTCCCCTGTCTGACCGCTTATAGTCGGGTCCATGTATCCCCCCATCGAGCCTTACGACCACGGGCACCTGGACACCGGCGACGGCCACCTCGTCTACTGGGAGGTTTGCGGGAATCCCGAGGGCAAGCCTGCGCTGGTCGTCCACGGCGGCCCCGGCTCGGGCTGCACACCGGGCCAGCGTCGCGGCTTCGACCCCGAGCGCTACCGCATCATCCTGTTCGATCAGCGTAATTGCGGCCGGAGTCTCCCCCACGCCGGCGACCCGACCACCGATCTGACCACCAACACCACACACCACCTGGTCGCCGACATGGAACGGCTGCGCGAGCACCTCGGTGTCGACCGGTGGCTGCTCTACGGCGGGTCATGGGGGTCCACGTTGATGCTCGCCTACGCCGAAGCGCACCCCGCGCGAGTGTCGGAGATGGTCTTCACCGGCATCACCATGACCCGCCGTTCCGAGATCGACTGGCTCTACCGGGGCGTCGGCCGATTCTTTCCCGAGCAGTGGCAGCGCTTCCGGGAGGGTGTCCCTGAGGGCGTACGCGACGGCGACCTGCTGGCCTCCTACGCACGGCTGACGTCCGACCCCGACCCCGCCGTCCGCGCCAAGGCCGTCCGTGACTGGACGACGTGGGAGGACACAGTGATCTCTTTGGAGACCAACGGCAAGCCGGACGCCTACAGCGACCGGCCACCCGCCGCCCTCGCGGCCTTCGTCCGCATCTGCAGCCACTATTTCTCCAACGCCGCATGGTTGGAGGAAGGCGTTCTGCTGCGCGACGCGCACAAGCTGGCCGGCATCCCCGGCGTGCTCATCCACGGCCGCTTCGACCTGGGCTCTCCGCTGGAGACCGCCTGGCAACTGGCACAAGCGTGGCCCGGCGCCCGCCTCGTCGTGGTGGACGATTCAGGGCACACCGGCAGTGACACCATGCGCAAGGAAGTCCGCGCCGCCCTGGACGGTTTCGCGAGCACCCGGCACCCGTAGATTGATCGACCATCCCCCTGCCGTCCACGGCGCGTCATCGGCCGACCGGCCGGGAGCACACGCCGGCGGCCGAAATGCGTGTGTGAGGCGCAGTAGTGCCGAGCGTCATGGCCGCTCCCCCGGGCTCCGAGTTCAGGGACGGAATGCGCGGGGCGAATGTCAGTGGCTCCCGATACGGTATTGATCATGCTGCCCGCACAGTTGAACCGTCTCACCGTGGAGGAGGCCGCCGATCGTTACGTGGACCTGGTCCGGGCGAAGACGGTGACGGGGGCGCTCTCCCCCGCGACCGCCGAGGTGTACGCCCGTGACGTCGCCACGTTCGTACGGCTGGCCGGTCCGGGCAGGGTGCTGGACGATCTGACCGGGGAGGACGTCGACGCGGTGCTGCTGGCTTTCGCCCGCAAGCCTGACGAGCGCCGCAAGGAGCCCGGCGGCAGCCCGCAGAGCGCCGCGTCGCAGGCCCGGTTCCGCCGGTCGGTGTCGGCGCTGTTCAAGCACGCGGCGTCGGCCGGCTGGGTGCAGCTGAACCCGATGGCGGCCGCGTCGGTGACCGCCAAGGAGCGCGGCGGACTGCGGGCCGAGCGCCGCGCGCTCACGAAGGAGCAGGCGGAGGGGCTGATCGGGGCCGCCCGCTCCCCCGCCGCCGAGCCTGCTCGCAGGCGTGACCAGCGGACCGACGTCCGGGACGCGCTGATCGTGTTAGTGCTCGCCACGCTGGGGCCGAGGGTGTCGGAGCTGGTCAGGGCCAACGTGGAGGACTTCTACACCAACGACGGCGTGCGCTACTGGCGGATCTTCGGCAAGGGCGGGAAGACCAGGGACGTCCCGCTCCCCCATGATGTGGCCGAGGTGCTCGACGCCTATCTCACGGTGCGGGCGGCGAGCCCGGAGAAGGCCCAGGAGAAGGCGCTGCTGCTGTCGTGGCGTGGCCGCAGGCTCGCCCGCGGCGACGTCCAAGGGGTGATCGACCGGGTGCAGCAGCGGATCGAGCCCGGGCGGCGGCGCAGCGTCACCCCCCATGGGCTGCGGCACACGACCGCGACCCACCTGCTGGCGGACGGGACGGACATGGACGCGGTGCGCAGGGTCCTCGGGCACAGCGATCTGTCCACCCTGGGCCGCTACCGCGACGAGCTTCCCGGGGAGCTCGAAGTGGCGATGCGGTGGCATCCCCTGCTGCGCGGCAAGGAGGAGCGCCGGGCCACGGACGGCCGGCCGGCGGAAGGCGGTCCGCCGCAGGGGTGACGCCGGCCGGCCTGCGGCTGTGTCACGGCGTGGGCAGGCCGCCGTGGACCGCTTCTCCGCTCGCGATCACCGCCTCCACGTGCAGCGTCTCGCTGAGGACGACCAGGTCGGCGTCTTTTCCGGGCTGGACCGCACCCGTCCGGCCGGAGATGCCGAGCAGGTGGGCGGGTGTAGTGGAGGCCGCGACCGCCGCGTCCACGATGGGAATGCCGATGCGCCGCACTGCGTGCCGTACGGCGGCGTCCATGGTGAGGGCGGAGCCGGCCTCGGTGTGCCCGACCGCCGCGATCGCCCCCGCCGCGGTGACCTGGCGGAGCAGGTCCATGCCGCCGGGCAGTTCGGGAGTGTGACCACGCGTACGGTGCCGTCTCCGGCCTCGATCAGGTGCCTCAGCGTCGCCGGGTCCGGATCGAGGAGGTGTTCGCTGTGGTGTGAGCCCCTCTTCGAGGGGTTGAGGAAGGGGCCCTCCAGGTGCACGCCCACGATTCTTCCGCGGCGGTGGTCACCTGAGCGTGTCTGCCTCGATGACGATCCAGCCCGGATCCAGCACCCGGCGGGGAGTGACGACGCGCGCGTTCGCGATGACCACCACAGCCCGGACCGTAGCAAATCAACCGGGCGTGGATCCGCTGGGAGTGCGTACGATCCTGGAATGAAGGTGACCGTACTGTCGGGCGCGGGGATCTCCACCGAGTCCGGCATTCCGGACTATCGGGGGCCGAGTGGGCTGTGGCGCAGGGACCCCGACCACGAGAAGCTCGTGACGTACGACTACTACATGGGCGACCCGGAGATCAGGCGGCGCTCATGGCTGTTCCGCCGGGACAATCCGGCGTGGAAGGCCGAGCCGAACGCGGGTCATCGCGCCCTCGCCGAGCTGGCCGCCGCGGGCATGGATGTGTGGATCGTCACGCAGAACGTGGACGGCCTGCACCAGCGGGCGGGGTCGCCGCCGGACCGGGTGCTGGAGTTGCACGGGAACATGTTCGGCGCGGTGTGCACGGCATGCGCGGCGCGGTCGACGACGCGGGAGGCGATCGACCGGGTCCTGGCGGGAGACGGTGACCCGGCGTGCCTGTCATGCGGCGGGATCCTGAAGACCGCCACGGTGATGTTCGGTCAGGCCCTCGATTCGGGCGTGCTGGGCAGGGCCGTCGAGGCGGCCGGGGACTGCGACCTGTTCGTCGCGGTCGGCACGTCGCTCCAGGTGCAGCCCGCCGCGTCCCTTGTCCGGATCGCGGCCGAGGGCGGAGCCCGGCTGATCATCGTGAACGGCGAGCCGACGCCGTACGACGGCCTGGCGGACGAGGTGATCCACGAGCCGATCAGTGAGGCGCTCCCCCGGTTGGCCGCCCGGCTCCTATTGGCCTGATCATTCCTTCATGCCGAGATTTCCCTGATCGCGGCCCTAGAGCACCTTGAGCATCTGGGGCACCCCGAGCACCTCGGGCGGCTGGATCTGGTGGTCGACGCCTAACGGTCTCGATCCGGCTTGACCCTCACGTAGCGGGAGGTGGCACGCTGGGGCGCGGAAAGGAGGGAGACCATGGGCTACTCGGTCGGGCAGGTGGCCGCTTTCGCCGGGGTGACGGTGCGGACGCTGCACCACTACGACGAGATCGGCCTGCTGACGCCCGGCGAGCGGACGAGCGCGGGATACCGGCGTTATACGGAGCCTGACCTTGACCGGCTGCAGCAGGTGCTGTTCTACCGTGAGCTCGGGTTCTCCCTGGAAGACATCGCGACCATCCTGGACGAGCCCGGCGCGGGCCCGTTGACGCATCTGCGCCGCCAGCACGAGTTGCTGCGGCAGCGGATCGCAAGGCTCCAGTCGATGGTGGCGGCGGTCGAACTGGCGATGGAGGCACAGACGATGGGGATCTCCCTGACACCGGAGGAGCGGTTCGAGGTGTTCGGCGACTTCGATCCGGATGAGCACGCGCAGGAGGCGGAGGAGCGGTGGGGCGGCAGCGACGCGTTCGAGCAGAGCCGCCGCCGTACGGCCGCGTACACGAAGGGCGACTGGCTGCGGATCAAGGAGGAAGGGGCGGAGGTGATGCGGGGGTTCACCGAGGCGTTCGAGGCGAGGCTGCCCGCCGGGAGCGACCAGGCGGTGGACGCGGCCGAGCGGCATCGGGAGCACATCAGCCGGTGGTTCTACGACTGCTCCTACGAGATCCACAGGGGGCTGGGCGACATGTACGTGGCCGACCCCCGGTTCGCGGCCAACTATGAGACGGTCGCCGAGGGGCTGGCGACGTACGTCCGTGACGCGATCCACGCCAACGCGGACCGCCGCGCCTGAGCCGTTCCGAGGAGGCTCCCGCCGGAAGCCCCGGAAGATCCCCGGCCAGACGCGATTCCCGGGTGGCCGGACGGTGAGATTCCCTCCGGCCACCCGGCGAAAGCCGGGCGGCGTCCCATCATGAGCGGGCCACGGCGAGCCGTACCCGGTCATCCGCCGCTCGTAGTCAGGGATGGCCGCCACGACGCGCGGACGGCCGGAGTAAGGCTGTGGAGTCAAATGGCCGGGCCTTTTATGCGTGTGAAACGTCGCTGAAACACCCGCTGGCCACGATGGCTTCGTGATCAGGGCCATTCTGTTCGACCTCGACGAGACCCTTTTCGATCATCGCAGGGCGGTGGCGTACGCCGCGACCTGCTGGACCGAGTCGGTCTCCCCGGGCCATCAGCTGCTGATGGAGACCCCGGCGCTCTGGCTCGACCTGGAGAACAAGCACCTGCCCGCCTGGCACGCCGGTGAGTGTTCCTTCGCCGAGCAGCGGCGCAGGCGGCTGCGGGAGTTCTGCGGGCGGCTCGGCCTGCCGGTCCCCGGCGATCTCGACGCGGCCTACGCCGGCTTCCTCGTGCACTACGAGGAAGCCTGGGCGGCGTTCCCGGACGCCGCCGAGGTCATCGACGCCCTGGGCGGCGCCGGCCTGACCCTGGGCGTGCTCACCAACGGCGCGCCGGTCCAGCAGGAGGCCAAGCTGCGCCGGATCGGCCTGATGGACCGCCTGGAGCCGGTCCTGACGCCCGACTCGCTGGGCGGGAACTTCAAGCCGGCCCCGGAGTGCTACCTCGCGGCGGCGGCCAAGCTGGGCCTGCGGCCGGACGAGGTCCTCCTGGTCGGCGACAACCTAATGCTCGACGCGGTCGGCCCCACCAAGGTGGGGATGCACGGCGTCTGGCTGGACCGCTACCGGAGCGAGCCCGCGCCCGAATCCGTCATAAAGATCACGACGCTGTGCGAGCTGCCGGACGTGCTGAGCGCGCTCCAACGGCAGCCGGTGAACCGCCCGTCCGAAGCCGCGTAATCTTCCTCCGCCGAGCCGGCGTGATCGATTCTTCGACGGCATGAAGCCCGTCGACCCGGGCATCGTCAAGGTCTGGGAGTGGCGCCCCGACGGCCAGTACCTGACCGTCCCGGCCCCCTCAGAGCTCACCGTGCTCGGCGAGGTCGCCGCCAAACCGTAAGACGCATCGTGACACCCGCCTTCCAGCCTGCCCGTCACCGCGACGCCGGCGAAGCGGCGGCCCCCGATGGGGATACGCGAACCCCGGCGGCGGCGACGCCGCGCCGGGAGAAGCCGAGGCGCTCGTAAACGATGATCGCGGCCCGGTTCCAGTCGTCGACCATGAGCGCCGCTCTGCCGTGCTCCGCCAGCAGCGCCGAGACGACGAACCGGCACACCCGCTCCCCCAGGCCGTGCCCGCGCGCGGACACGGCCGTCGCCACGCCGGCCAGCAGGCCCACGGTGGGAGCGGACCAGGCGTCGGCCGCGACGGCGACCAGTTCCCCTCCGGCGTCCCGGATCCCCGCCCATCGGCGCACCTCGGGAATGCCCGGCATAGCGTAGGAGTCGGGATTAGCCGTCTTGAGCAGGTCGGTCACGTCCGGCTCATCCTCCTCCCCCAGCCAGGCGACGCCGCGGGCGTCCGCGACGACCTCCCTGGAGGTGAGCGAGGTGGTCAACATCCAGGAGAAACCGCCGATGAGCTCCACCTCGTCGATCCCCTGGACCACCTCGTGGACCAGCGCGGCGTCGCCCAACGGCCGGAACGACGGGCCCGACTCCGCCAGCGCGTGCCGTACGAGCGGGATGGCGTGAGCGGCGCTGCCGCTGACGGCGAGCCGGTCACGCCTGGACGCCGCGGGGCTGGCCACGGCGACCGCGTCGCCGGACGCCCACGCCCGCACGCCCGGCTTCATCCCCTGCGCAGCCCAGACGATCAGGTCGTCGTCGCCCGAGGCGTCCACCACCTCGGCGACGCGCCGCAGCTCCCTCACCATCACCACACGTGGGCCGTACGGCGTGCCGTCACAGGATCGCACCGGGGGCGTAGGCCGCGGCGCCCGGGAACCGGGCGGTGACCTGGCCGATCCGCTCCACCAGCTCGGCCACCTGACCCGCCGCCGCGCCCGTGAAGGAAATGCGGTCGGCGAGCAGCGCGTCGAGCTCGGTCCGGCCGAGGGGGAAACGGGTGTCGGCGGCCAGCCGGTCCAGCAGCTCGTTGGCCGCCCCTCGCGAGCGCATCGCCAGCGCCGACGCGACGGCGTGCTCCTTGATCAGCTCGTGCGCGGTCTCCCGGCCCACCCCGGCCCGGACGGCCGCCATGAGCATCTTGGTGGTGGCGAGGAACGGCAGATAGCGGTTGAGCTCGGCCTCGATGACGGCCGGGAACGCGCCGAACTCGTCGAGCACGGTCAGCATGGTCTCGGCGAGGCCGTCGAACGCGAAGAACGCGTCCGGCAACGCCACCCGGCGGACGACCGAGCACGACACGTCGCCCTCGTTCCACTGGTCGCCCGCCAGCTCCCCCGCCATCGACGCGTACCCGCGGAGGATGACGGTCAGCCCGTTGACGCGCTCGCAGGAGCGGGTGTTCATCTTGTGCGGCATCGCCGACGAGCCGACCTGGCCCTCCTTGAAGCCCTCGGTGACGAGCTCGTGCCCGGCCATCAGGCGGATGGTCTTGGCCAGCGACGACGGCGCCGCGGCGAGCTGCACCAAAGCGGTGAGCACGTCGTAGTCGAGCGAACGCGGGTAGACCTGGCCCACGCTGGTGAAGCGCCGCGAGAAGCCGAGATGCGCCGCGACCCGGTCCTCCAGGTCCGCCAGCCGCTCGGCGGACCCGAGCAGGTCGAGCATGTCCTGCGCGGTGCCGACCGGCCCCTTGACGCCGCGCAGCGGGTAGCGCTCCAGCAGGTCCTCGAGCCGCCCGAACGCCACCAGCAGCTCGTCGGCGGCCGTCGCGAACCGCTTGCCGAGCGTGGTGGCCTGGGCGGCGACGTTATGCGACCGGCCCGCCATCACCGTCGAGGAATGCTCGGCCGCCAACCGTCCAAGCCGGGCCAGCAACGCCACGACCCGGCCCCGGACCAGCAGAAGGCTGTCGCGGATCTGCAGCTGCTCGACGTTCTCGGTGAGGTCGCGCGAGGTCATGCCCTTGTGCACGTGCTCGTGCCCGGCCAGGGCGTTGAACTCCTCGATCCGGGCCTTCACGTCGTGCCGGGTGACCCGCTCACGCTCGGCGATCGAGGCGAGGTGGACCTGCTCGACGACCTTCTCGTAGTCGGCGACCACCTGCTCCGGCACGTCGATCCCGAGATCGGCCTGGGCCTTCAGCACCGCCAGCCAGAGCCGGCGCTCCAGCACGACCTTGTGCTCGGGAGACCACAGGCGGGCCAGCTCCGCCGACGCGTAGCGGGTGGCCAGGACATTCGGGATACGCGGCTTCGCACTCACGTTGCCTCATCCTATTGAGCCCGGCCACTCGTTGAGCCCCCGCCACCCGCTCGCTCCGCCGCCCTACGGCTTGAGGACCCGGTGGCGGATTACGTAATCACCATTCAGGGGGACCCTTGCTGGAGTCGGAGGCCGTCGCCGTAGTGGCCGAGCAGGATCCGGGCGCGGTCGTAGCCCAGCCGGCCCGGCCGGTTTCCGGGCAGATGCCGTCCGGGTCGGTGGTGGCGCGGCGGTGCGGTCCGGGGCGGTATTCGGACAGGAACAGCGGGCCGCGTTGGCGGCCTGCGACCACCGGGGCAGCAGGTGGGCGGTGTCGGTGCCCCAGGTGATCCACATGGTGTCGCCGCCCTTGACGGTGACCCCGGGCCTGCTTGTTGGGCAGGTCGAGGTCCTCGATGTTCAGGGCGAGCACGGCGCTGGCGCGGGAGGCGGATTCGTAGAGCATCCGCCACAGCGTCTTCTCCCGCACCGGCACGTCGCGGTGTCGGCACAGCCGATCGATCCGGGAGCGGGACACGGCCTTGGTGTCGTCGTTGTTCTCGCGCCGCCGCTCGGCCGAATCCGGCAGGATGGGTGCGGTCCAGTGCTGCTTGGCCGCGCACCAGGTGAGCCAGGAGCCGACGGCGGCGCGGTTGCGGTTCCAGGTCGCCGCTTCGCGGTGCCCCAGAGCGCGGTGAGCGCCACGGCGATCTCGTCGTCGGCGACGTCGGCCAGCGCTCGGTCCGGGCCGAGCGTCTCGGCGGCCCGATCGAGCACGTTCGTGTAGGCGGGAAGGGTGTTCGGGTTCGTCCTGATCTTCGGGGAGTCGAGGAAGGCGTCGATGGCGGCGCGGACGGTCGGCCCGCCGGTCTTGCCGGGTGCGGTCAGCCGAGTGCCGAGTTTGGTTACGGTCGCCGCCATCGTCGCCCTCGATTCGGTCGACCTACCGGATAACGCGCACGAGTCGCGGCCCTGAAGCATTACACGGGCGCGAAGAGCCAACCCTGCAGGCAACAGTCGACTCAGCGGACTGTCGGAGCTGGCAGCGTGACCGCCTCGCGCAGCTCGGCGGTGGCCTCGGCCATGAGCTGAGCGAGGGTGGTGTCGGGCTCGGCTAGCCAGCGGGGCATGGCGCGCCGGTGGATCGCCAGCACCACGTCGATGATGAAGCGTGCTTTGCCGGGCTCGACGCCGCGGCGCTCGAGCGCCGGTGCCAGCGCGTCGGCGATGTCGACGAGCTTGATCAGATCGCGCTCGGCCAGTGCCGGGTTGGCGGCGATCACTCTTCCCCGGCGCAGCAGGAAGTCGCGTGGGCGGAAGATCTCCTCGGCTGTTCCCAGCGCGGTCAGCAGCGCCTCGATCGGGGTGAGGCCCGGGTCGGCCGCCTCGACCTGGGCGACGAGGTGGGCCTCGAGTTCGTTGCCGGCGAAAAGGACTTCCCGCTTGTCGGGGAAATAGCGATAGAAGGAGCGCTCCTTCAGACCGGCGGCGCCTGCGATCTGCGCGACCGAGGTGCGCTCGAACCCCTGCGTCTCGAACAGCTCGAGCGCCGCGCGTTCGAGCCGGCCCTGTGCGTCGGATTCCCATCGTGGCATACCCACCAGGGTACGACAACAGGAGCTGTTATCAGCTGGTACTGTCAATGACAACAGATGCTGTTATCAGCCAGGAGATCGTCATGAAAGCTCTGCAATTCGACCGGTTCGGTTCCCCGGACGTGATCGTGCTCCGCGACGTCCCACAGCCGGAGCCGGGACCCGGCCAGATCCGGATCGCCGTGCGGGCGTGCGGCCTGACTCCGGCCGACTGGCACGTCGTCGACGGTCTCCTCGCCGACCATCTGCCGCCGCTGCCGCGCGGGCTCGGCCTCGAGGTCGCGGGCACCGTCGACGCGCTCGGTGAGGGCGTCACCGGCGTCCAGATCGGCGACCGCGTGTTCGGCCCGGCCACCTTCGACGGCCCGACGGCCGGCGCCGCCGAGTACGCGCTGATGCCGGCCTGGGCACGCATTCCCGAGGGCGTAACCGCCGAGCAGGCCGCCGCGCTGCCGATGGCGGCCGAGACGGCGTGGCGCGCGCTCGACGACCTCGGCGTCCAGCCGGGTGAGCTGCTGCTCGTCCACGGAGCGGGCACCACCGTGGGTGAGGCGGCGGTGCGCTTCGCGCTGCACCGGGGTATTCGGGTGATCGCCACAGCCGGGCCGACTCGGGCCGCCGCCCTGGAAGAGATCGGCGCCCAGGTGACCGCCTACGGCGAGGGCATGGCCGAACGCGTCAGCGCACTGACCCCAGGCCCCGTGGACCGCGCCCTGGACACCGCGCCGACCGGGGGCCGGATCGACCGCGCGGACAAGCCCAGCCCGGCCGGAGGCTCGCTACCGACCTTGATCGAGCTGACCGGGGATCCCGACCGTGTCCTCACCGTCTCGGACTTTGCCGCCGCAGCCGAACTGGGCGTCCGGATCACCACCGAGATACGCTACGACCAGATGAATGAGTTCGCCAGGCTCGCCGGCGAAGGCATTCTGGTCGTACCGGTCGCCCGCACCTACACCCTCGGCCAGATCCAGGAAGCGGCCAAGCTCAGCCAATCCCGCCGCCCCGGCGGCAAACTCATGCTCGTCCTGTGATCGCCCTGCCAGTTTGATAAAGCGAGACCACCTCGACGAGGAACGGGGCCAGGCCTCTTTTCCTCGTCCGGGCACCTTGTCCTGTCCGGCGGTCAGAACAAGGTGTCACGTACCCGCAACGGCCGGTACCCGGTCGGGCCGAGCTGGGCGAGTTCACCTTCGATGTCGATATCGAAGGCGCCGAAAAAGTTGATGCTCTCGCTGTGCGCCGGGGAGATGTGGCGTGATGGCCTGCGGCACGACAACCGTCCACCAGCGTCGCCTCACCGCATGCCCCCCGCCTGTCATGTCCCGTTTTGGCGCAACCTGTCGCCATGGCCGCACAGCATCGTACGGACTCCTGCTGGCCTCGGCACCTCGCCCTGCCCAGCCGGCCGGTTAGGGCGTCAGCCCGAGCTCGCGCAGTTGCGCGGGTCGCAGCGGCCGCCAGCCGCTGGTGTCGAGCTTGGCCAGCTCCGCCTCCACGTCCACGTTGATGACGCCGAAGAAGTTGATGTTGTCGCTGTGGCCGGGCGAGATATGCGACAGGATCTCGTCCGGCACGTCCCGGCCGTGGGAACGCAGCTCCAGCACCGCTCTGGAATTATTCGGGCGTCCAGGCGGCCACCGCGTTGGTCAGCAGGGTCAGGCACCCTCGCGTCCAAGAACGAGGGGCATACCACGATCACCGAGGAGCTCTGCTCCTGGATCCTCGACCAGCTTCCGTAGCCCGGCAGCTCACACATGTGGAGGTCGGGACCCCGGGGATCGGGCGGGGTCCCGACAGCGGGCGCCGCACGCGCGTGGATTCCCGCTCGAACGTGGCGGGATAAGTCCGGCGCGATAACGCGACCAGCGCCCACCGGCATGGCCGCCACTGACGTCACGCCGGTCACACCACGGTCACCCGGTCGGTCGGCCCGGTGAGAAGGCGTCGCCCGCGTTCCCGGTGGCGTCGCCTTACTTGGCCGGGGCCAGGGCCTCCTCGTCGTAGACCGTGACCTCAGGCTCGCCCGACGGAGCCTTGGGCGTACGGCGCAGCCGCTCCTTGGCCCGCTCGACCATCGTGTAGAGCGTCGGCACCAGCACCAGCGTGAGCAGCGTCGACGAGATCAGCCCGCCGATCACGACGATCGCCAGCGGCCGGGAGATGAATCCGCCCGAGCCCGTCACGCCCAGCGCCATCGGAGTCAGCGCGCAGATCGTCGCGATCGCGGTCATCAGAATGGGCCGCAGCCGCCGCCTGCCGCCCTCCATGACAGCCTCCACGATGCCCAGGCCCTGCGCGCGGTACTGGTTGATCAGGTCGATCAGCACGATCGCGTTGGTGACCACGATGCCGATCAGCATGAGCATGCCGATCAGCGCCGGGACGCCCAGCGCGGTGCCGGTCGCCAGCAGCAGCCCGATCGCGCCGGTCGCCGCGAACGGAATCGACACCAGCAGGATCAGCGGCTGCACCAGGCTGCGGAACGTCGCCACCATGATCATGAAGACGATCGCGATCGCCAGCAGCATCGCCATGCCCAGGTCGGAGAATGCCTTCTGCTGGTCGGAGCTCGCGCCGCCGATCTCGTACTTCACCCCCACCGGCAGCGACAGCGTCTTGAGCTTCTCGGTCACCTTCGCCGTGATCGCGCCCAGGTTGGAGGCGTCTGCCGCACCGGACACGGTCGCGGTCCGCTCACCGTCCTGCCGGGTGACCTGCGTGGGACCGCCGGCCTTGATCACCTTCGCGACATCGCTCAGCTCGATCAGGCCGCCCGCCGTGGGAATCTTGATCTTCTCGATCGCGGCCAGGTCGCCGGGCGCGTCACCACCCCGCAGGACGATGTCGCTCGACCGCCCGTCCAGGTCGAGCGAGCCGATCGGCGCGCCGCGGAAAGCCTGCGCGACGAACTGGCCGATCCCGGCCTCGGTCAGCCCCTTCGCCGCGGCCTTCTCCCGGTCCACGTGGACCTCGACGCGCGGCGCGCTGTCCTCCAGGTTGGACGCCACGTCCCGCAGACCGGCGATCCCGCTGACCGCGTCGCGCACGGTCGTGGCGGCCGTCCGCAGCTCGGCCGTGCCGGAGCCCTGCAGGATGACCTGCAGCTGGTCGGAGTTGAACCCGCCCCCCTGCCCGCCGACGGTGATGTCTCCGACGCCCGGCAGGGCCTTCAGCCGGTCCCGCAGCGTCTGCTCCACCACGGGAGTCTCCGCTCCCTCCGCGATCGAGACCGAGAACGACGCGCGGTCCGCCCCGCCGCCCAGGCCGCCGAGGAACCGGTTGCCCCCGCCGACCGTGACCTGGTAGGACCTGACCTCCGGAAGCGAGGCCAGGACGGACTCCACCTTCTTCGCGGCCGCGTCCGTCGTCGCCAGGTCGGTCCCGACCGGCATCCGCTGGCTGATCTGGGTCGTGTCGTTACCGGAGGAGTCGAGGAAGTTCGTCCGCAGGTTCGGCGCGAGCGCCATCGTCCCCACGAAGATCAACACGCCGATCAGCAAGGTGAACACCCGCCGTCGCGTCGCGAACCGCAGGACCGGCACATAAGCCCGCTGCAGCGGGCTACGCAGCTCCTTGCGCTCCGCGTCCTCCCGTACGGCTTCCGCCTCCTGCGGCGTGAGCTTCGGAGCCTTGAGGAACCAGTACGCCAAAACGGGGATCACCGTCAGCGCCACCAGCAGCGACGCCAGCAGCGCCACCGTGACCGTGATCGCGAACGGGCCGAACAGCTGGCCGACCAGGCCGCCGACGAACGCGATCGGCAGGAACACCGCCACCGTCGTCAGTGTCGAGGCCGTCACCGCCCCCGACACCTCACGCACCGCGGTGATGATCGCCTGCCGTTTCGGCTCGCCGTACGTCAGGTGTCGTTTGACGTTCTCCAGCACCACGATGGAGTCGTCCACCACCCGGCCCACGGCGATGGTCAGAGCGCCCAGCGTCAGCAGATTGAGCGAATAGTCGCCCACCCACAGAGCGATCAGCGCGATCACCACCGACAGCGGAATCGACACCGCCGTCACGAGCGTCGACCGGACCGACAGCAGGAACACCAGGATGATCAGGACCGCGAAGGCCAGGCCCAGCAGGCCCTCGGTGGTGAGGTCCTCGATCGAGCGTTCGACGTACGGCGCCTGGTCGAACACCACGGTCAGCTCCGAGGCGTCGCCCAGCGCGCGGGTCAGAGCCGGCAGCGCGGCGTTCACGTCGTGGGAGATCTGGACCGCGTTGCCGTCGGGCAACATGGTGATCGACACACCCAGGCTGGGCCTGCCGTTCGTCCGCGTCAGCGTCGTGGCGGTCGCGTCCCGAACCTCGACTGTAGCCACATCGCCCAGCTTGACCGGCTTCGGCTTCGGCAGCGCCTTCACCGGCACCTTCCCCGGAATGCCCGGAATGCCCGGCGTCCGGGACTGCCCGGCCGCGAAAGCGGTGGGCGCGGCGGGAGAGAGGTAGAGATTCTTCAGGTCGTCGACGGTCTGGACGCGGTCGCCGGTCTGCACGGTGAGCGACTTGCCGTCCTCCGTGAGACTACCCGCCGGGATCGCCACGCCGTTCGACCGCAGCAGGTCCGGAATGGCGGCCGCCGACAGGCCGAGCAGCGCGAGCTTGCCCTGGTCCGGCGTGATCACGACCTGCTTCTCCCGCGCGCCGCTCACGGTCACGTCGCGCACGCCCGCGATCGATCGCAACTGCGGTGCCATCACCCGCTCAAGCTTGTCCAGCATGCCGTGCGGGTCGTCGCCGGCGCCCACCGCGATGACCATTACGGGGATGTCGTCGGTGCTACCCGCGACGACCTGCGGGTCCACGCTCGCCGGGAGTTGCGGCTTGACCCGGCTCACGGCCTGCTGCATCTTGCCGACCATGCCGTCGATGTCGGTGCCGTAGTCGTAGGCCACCTGGATCTGCGCCACGCCCTCCCTTGAGGTCGAGGTGATGCCGGTGACGCCGGTGATGCCCTGGAAGGCGCTCTCGATCGGCTTGGTGACCTGCTCCTCGACGATCTCGGGCGACGCGCCCGGATAGCTCGCCACCGCGAACGCCGCCGGGAACTCCAGCGACGGGAACAACTGCTGCTTCAGCGAGGGGATCGCGAAGGCGCCGAACACGCCCAGCACAAGCGCAATCATGATGACGAGACTGCGATTGGCGAGGCTGAGCCTGGCCAGGGAGGTCATTCGACGAGCTCCTTCATACGACACCGACGAACGTTCGGCCACCATAACACTTCGCTTGGCACGAACATTTAGCTTTGCCCATTAAGTCCTGGTAACCTCTCGCGAGAGGTGAACGTGAGCGACTGTCGAGCAGGGCGGCGCGGCCGCACAGGCGGCGAGCCAGTGGAACGGCCCGCGACCTGGCCCGCGCAGCAGGAGCCCACCGCAGACGAGCCCCATGAGGAAGCCGCGCAGCAGTCCATGCAGGACCCAACGCGAGGCGCGGCCTTCACCCCCGTGCAGGGCTCCGGCGACGACCAGAGCACCGACCGGCCGGAGATCATCGCCAGGCTGGCCGAACTGCAGCGGGGCCTCGGCCGCTTCTTCGCCCGCGACCGGTCCATGCCGATCATGGCCTCCAACCTCACCATGCAACAGCTCAAGGTCGTGGTGCTCCTGTCCTACCAGGGCTCCACCTCGGGTCAGGAACTGGCCCGCCACCTCGGCGTCGGCCTCGGCACCGTCACGGGGATCGTGGACCGGGTCGTCGCCCAGGGCCTGGCCACCCGCAGGGAGGACCCCAACGACCGGCGGATCCGCCGCGTAGAGCTCACCGAAGCCGGACGCCGGCTCACCACCGAGATGCTCGACGCCGGAGCCGCCGGATACCGCCGCCTCCTGGAGCGCCTCGACACCGGCACCCTGCGCACCATGGAAACCGTCATGGGCAAGATCCACGAGGCGATGCGCCAGATGGAAGCCGAAGACCACGCGGGCGACCACCAAGCCCCCTGACCCGGCGCGACCCACACCCCACCCGAACCCGCCACACGCAACCTTTCCCCGCCATAGCGGCACGCCTACTCGGGCACAGATAGGGCCTCAACCGATGCCTGGACATGGTGGCTGCTACCTTGCCCGGTTATGTCGTCGTACATCGAGGGGCTGTTCTCGCTCGCGGGCCGCGTCGCCCTGGTCACCGGGGGGAGCTCCGGCATCGGGTACGGCATGGCCGAGGCGATCGGCCGCGCCGGGGCCGCGATCGTGCTCGTCGCCCGCCGCGAGCCGGAGCTGGCGAAAGCCGTACACCGCCTGGAGGAGCACGGTGTGCGCGCCGCCGCGATCAGCGCCGACCTTGGTGACCGTACGGCCGTCACCCGCGTGTGCGCCGAAGCGGCCGGCTTCTTCGGCGACATCGACATCCTCGTCAACGACGCCGCCAACAACATCCGCCGGCCCATGGCCGAGCTCACTCCCGACGACTACGAAGAGACCATCGCGGTCAACCTCACCGCCCCGTTCCTTCTCGGCCAGCACTTCGGGCCGCGCATGGCCGAGCGCGGCTGGGGCCGGATCATCAACATCGGCTCCCAGCAGTCGATCAGCGCGTTCGGCGACAGCGGCGTCTACGGAGCGGCCAAGGCGGCCATCTGCGGCCTGTCCCGCTCGCAGGCCGAGGCCTGGTCGAAGGCCGGCGTCACCAGCAACACGATCATCCCCGGATTCGTGCTCACCCCGCTGACCGAGCCGGCCCAGGCCGTGCCGGGGCGCGTCGAGGCCCTCGCCGCCCGTTCCATGATCGGCCGCAACGGGATCCCCACGGACTTCGCCGGCGCCGCGATCTTCCTGGCCGGTGACGCCTCCGCGTATGTCACCGGCCAGGCCATCTGCGTCGACGGCGGTTTCAGCGTCCACTGACGGCGCCCCCAGACTCGCGGGCACCGACCACACCGACCAGGCCCACCACGCAGGCCCACCAGGCCGACAGGCCCGGCGGTCGGCTGCGACGTGTGGCGGGTCATTTGCGGCGGATCACCCGGTGGCCGGTGCCCTCGTGCCACACCTCGATCACGAGGTGCTCCCCCGCCTCGTCGACGCGAGTGACGACGACCTCGGTGACGTCGATTCTGAACAGGTGGAACTCCTGCCCTGGCGGCCCCCCATAGCGGGCATGGACCTCCGGGTCGGCCACCTCGACGGCTCTGCCCGCCAGCTTCGCGTCACCGCTCCACGCACCGGGATTCGCCTCGTCCGGATCGTCTGACCCGCTGTGCAACGCCAGCCGCGGATCCCGGCGCAGGTCGAGCGCCTTGACCGCTCCCAGCATCGACCCCACCCAGGCCTCGCCGTCCTTGAACTCCACCTCTGTCCCGCTGATCCTGGGCGAGCCGTCCTTGCGGAGCGTGGCCATCGTCTTGTGCTTGTGCTTCCCCATGATCGACCGGACTTTCGCGGCCAGCTCGGGGATCTCCTGCTCGATCGTCTGCCATGACGCCATGCCGACATCCTGCCGCCCACCACCGACATTCCCGGCCCGGCGGAGGAACGGCCGGTGGAGCGACCTCCCACAGTCCCGCTCAGGTCAGCGGCGCCTTCAAGCCGGCGTCGCTTTCACGCCACTCCCTCCAGCCCACGCCTCTGGCGCCGGGATAGGCTTCGCTCGATAGGACCCCCGGCTTGACTTAGACCGCGCTCGAACTCGCAGACTGGTCCCCATGGACGAGGGCATGACGATCGCGCAGGTCGCGGAGCGCACCGGGCTGACCGCCCACACGCTCCGCTACTACGAGCGGACAGGCCTGCTGCTCGAACCGCCCCCGCGCGGCGGCAACGGCCACCGCCGCTACACCGACCGGGACGCCGACTGGATCCGCCTGCTCAGCCGCCTGCGCGGGACCGGCATGTCCATCGCGGGGCTGCGCCGATACGCCGACCTCGCCCGCCGCGGGGAGGACACCTACGCGGCCCGCAAGGAGTTGCTGTTAGCCCACCGGGCCGAGGTCGTCGCCAAGATCGAGCAACTCCAGGACGACCTCGCCCACGTCGACTACAAGATTGAAATTTACGACAAACTGATGGGGGAACGATGAAGCGGCACACGCTCGGCCAGGGCCTGCGGACTCCGGCGCTCGGGCTCGGATGCATGGGGATGAGCGAGTTCTACGGCCCCGGCGACGACGCCGAGTCGATCGCCACGATCCACCGGGCGCTCGACCTCGGGATCACTTTCCTGGACACCTCGGATGTCTACGGCCCGTTCACCAACGAACAACTGGTCGGCAAGGCGATCGCCGGCCGCCGTGACGAGGTCGTGCTGGCCACCAAGTTCGGCATCGAGCGGCGGCCCGACGGCACCCGCGTCGGCGTCAACGGCCGCCCCGAATACGTGCGGCGGGCCTGCGACGCCTCCCTCGCCCGCCTCGGGGTCGACCACATCGACCTCTACTACCAGCACCGCGTCGACCCGGCCGTCCCGGTCGAGGACACCTGGGGAGCACTCAAGGAGCTCGTCGAGGCCGGCAAGGTCCGCCACCTCGGGATCTCCGAGGCCGCCCCCCAGACGGTACGGCGGGCGCACGCCGTCCACCCGATCACCGCCGGACAGTACGAATACTCCGTTTTCACTCGCGACATCGAGGACACGCTGCTGCCCACGCTCCGGGAGCTCGGCATCGGCCTGGTCGCCTACAGCCCCCTGGGCCGCGGCATCCTGACCGGCGCCTACACCAACCCCGACGATCTCGCCGGCAACGACTTCCGGCGCCACAACCCCCGCTGGCAGGGCGACAACTTCGCCACCAACCAAACGCTCGCCACCAAGGTCGGCGAAGTCGCCACGAACATCGGCGCCACGCCCGCCCAGGTGGCGCTCGCCTGGGTCATCGCCCAAGGCGACGACATCGTGCCGATCCCCGGCACCAAACGCGTCAACCGCCTCGAGGAGAACGCGGCGGCCACGGAGATCCAACTCGGCTCCGGCGACCTCGACGTGCTGAACTCGCTCGCGTCCGGTGTGTCCGGCCAGCGGTACGACGAGACCGGCATGGCCAGCGTCAACCGCTGACACCCGATCCGGGCCCGGTACGGCTCCGCCCGCGAGAGCCGTACCGGGCCGACACCGTTCAAGTCGAAGGTTCGCTCCCCCACCACACCGAAAACTCCGGCCACCCGCACCGGCGCGGCCAGGACGGGCCCAGCCGCGCCGAAGAGCGCTGAGCCCGACGCCGATTTTTCGTGGGGTGCTGCCCTGGCTGCTTGGTTTTGGAGGCTAATGGGTTGAGTCAACCGAACCCTCCGCCTTTACAAAGTAAATTAGGCCCGTAGGAGTCCGACCACGGTGGCATAGCTGGGCGCGAAGTTGGAGTGGCAATCGGCGAAACGCCGTCGAGCCCGTCTCTCCCTGCCGCAATACGAAGGCGAGGTCTCCAGCATCGACATGCGGCAGATCGAACACACTCATGCGGGCCTTACCTCCGGGCTGGTGAACATGTCCCGCCAGGTGGGTGCGCAATCGGCCTCGCCGTGCTGACAGCCGTCGCAGCAACCACCAGCTACAGCCACAGAATCGCCGCCGCCGGCGGCGATCGGTGCTGTGGGATGCTGGTCGCGTGACGTTGGAGGACCTTGTCCGGCTGCGCCGAGCCCGTGACCTCATGGACCGCGACTACGCGAAGCCGCTCGACGTTCCGGCGCTGGCCCGCGCCGCCCTCATGTCGCCGGGCCATTTCTCCCGCAGCTTCCGCGCCGCCTTCGGGGAGACGCCCTACAGCTACCTGATGACGCGCCGGATCGAGCGGGCCAAGGCCCTGCTGCGGCGAGGTGACCTGACGGTGACGGAGGTCTGTTTCGCGGTCGGATGCACATCCCTGGGATCGTTCAGCTCGCGGTTCACCGAGTTGGTCGGCGAGAGCCCGAGCTCATACCGGGCCCGCCGCCATGACGAGGGCGCCACCGTCCCGGCATGCGTCGCCAAGATCCACACGCGACCGATCAGGAATAGAGAGCCGAAGCCTCCCCCGCCCATAGCGTGAGACGCATGGACATCAAGCTTTCACAGAGTTTCATCGCCGTCGATTGTGTAGCAGATTGGAGATGCGGATGACTTCTCAGCTCGTCGCGCTCTGCTTCGATGCGAACGACCCGCTCCGTCTCGCGCGCTTCTGGGCCGGAGTCCTGGGCTGGGAGATGGCCAACGACCCCCACGATGGCATCACGCTCCTGCCGAGCGATGACACCGGGTTCAGGATCCGATGTCTTCCGACCCAGGAGAAGAAGACCGGCCCGAACCAGATGCACTTCGATCTGACGAGCACGTCCCTCGAGGACCAGGAGCAGACGGTGGCGAGGTCGCTCGGACTCGGTGCGCGGCACATCGACATCGGGCAACGCCCGGAGGAGGGTCATGTGGTGCTCGCCGACCCCGAAGGCAACGAGTTCTGCGTCATCGAGCCGGACAACAAATTCCTCGCTGACTGCGGATTCATCGGAGCGCTCGCGTGCGACGGTTCGCAGGAGGTCGGGTACTTCTGGAGCGAAGCGCTGGGCTGGCCGTTGGTCTGGGACCAGGACCAGGAGACCGCCATCCGCTCGCCGCACGGTGGTCCGAAGATCACATGGGGCGGTCCGCCAGTGGCGTCGAAGACCGGGAAGAACAGACTGCACTTCGACCTTGCTCCACCTACGCACGGTGATCAGCAAGCGGAGGTCGACCGTCTCATCTCCCTCGGAGCGACTCGAATCGACATCGGCCGGCGCGAGGTCAGTCAGGTAGTGATGGCCGATCCCGATGGCAATGAGTTCTGTGTGCTGACCTCCCGATAGCGTGACCAGACCCGGAGGCGCGCCTCCACTCCACCCGGGGCACGATGTGATGCCTCGACGGCCGCCCGTGCCCTCCAGGCCGCCGCCAGCAACCTGGGCGCCACATGGTGTCATGCCCGCTCAGCATCGCCTAGACAGGTCAAAATCAACGTCGTTTGGGGGTCATGACAGGCTTCTTACCGACGCCCCTTCTACCGGGACGTTCCCGGCTTCGAGGTGCGCAATGACGTCGGGGCAGGGTCGGGGCTGCCGATGCCGTACATGCCGGAAAGCTCCGACACGGCCTGCACCATGAGATCGCGTAGCTCGGGCGGTTCCAGGACCTCGACGGATGCTCCGAGGCGGAGGAACTGCCACCGGGCGTGCCGGATCGACTCGATGGGAAGCATGACGCGGGTCCAGCCGTCGCCGTCGGTGACACCGTCGGCCAGGGCCTTGTCGACGACGTCGTCGCCGATCGTGTACCGCAGGAGGCCCTCGATCTCCGGTGCGAGCCGTACGACGGCGTGGGCAGTGTACATGCGGGAGGCGAAGTCGGCGGCGAACTCCCGCCAGAACGCGACCAGGTCGAAATCCGCCGGCCGCTTGAACCGCTCATCCAGGACGTCCACCCCGATGATCCGGCTGACCCGATAAGTCCGGACGCTTTCCGAGCAGGCGGCCGCCAGATACCACGACCCGCCCTTGAGGACGAGACCGTAGGGGTGGATCAGGCGCTCGACCTCGGAGGGCCCCCATCGGCGGTAGCGGAGCCGGACCACGCGGTCCTCCCAGACGGCCTCCGCGACCTGCGTCAGGAACGGTGCGTCGTCGCTGCTCCGGTACCAGCCGGGCACGTCGAGGTGGAACCGCTCCCGCATCCTGGCGGCGTGGGAGCGTGGCTCCGGCGGCAGCGCGGCGAGGAGCTTCAGCTCGGCCGCCGCCGCGACGTCCGCCAGGCCCAGCTCCGCGGCGGGGCCGGGAAGGCCGGCCAGAAACAGGGACGACGCCTCCTCGGCGGTCAGCCCGTTCAGCCGAGTGCGATACCCGTCGAGCAGCCGATATCCCCCGAGCGGCCCCCTGTCCGCGTAGACCGGCACGCCGGCCGCCGACAGAGCCTCCACGTCGCGGTAGACCGTACGGACCGATACTTCCAGCTCGGCGGCCAGCTCTGAGGCGTTCATGCTGCCGCGGGTCTGTAACAGCAGCAGGAGGGACAGTAACCGGCTCGCGCGCATGCGTCCAGTCTGCCACCTTTACAACGTAGATTCATTTGCTTTGCGCACAACCACCATGTTCAAATGCACACATGGAGAGTGCCAACCGCATACGCGCCATCATGGGCGCGCTGCGCACGTCCGACAGCGTCTCGGTCGCCGAGCTGGCCGCCCTCTACCAGGTCTCCGAGATGACCATCCGGCGCGACCTGGACGAGCTGGCCCAGCAGGGCGTGGTCAGGCGCGTCCGCGGAGGCGCGCTCAGCCTGCTCCTGCGCGGCGAGGAACCGCCCTTCGGGGTGCGGGAACGGGAGGCGACCGACGCCAAGCGGCGGATCGCGGCCGAGGTCGCGGGCCTGCTCGCCGACGGCGAGGCCGTGCTGCTCGACGGCGGCACCACGGTGCTGGAGGTCGCGCGGGCGATCCGCGAGCGCCGCCTGACCGTGCTGCCCCTGGCGCTCCAGGCCGCTCAGGAGCTCGCCACCGCGCCGCGCATCCGCCTCGTCCTGCCGGGAGGCGAGGTGCGGCACGGCGAGATGAACTTCGTCGGCCCGCTCACCGAGACCTCCATCAGGGCCCTCCGGTTCGACACCGCGGTAATAGGCTGCTGCGGCCTGTCGGCGGAGCACGGCCTGACCGCCCACGACCTGCCCGAAGTGGCCATCAAGCAGGCCGCGATCATGTCCGCCCGCCGCGTCCTGGTGGCCTGCGACTCGGGCAAGTTCACCCGCACCGCCTTCGGCGCCGTCTGCCCGCTCGACAGGCTCGATGTGGTGGTGACCGACGACGGCATCCCCCAGGACCAGCACGACGCCCTGACCGCCGCGGGAGTGACCGTCCGCGCCGTCCGCGCTGTCCAGGCCCTCCCCGCGACCCCGTGACCACGGATACCACTGCCCCACTGCCCCACTGCCCCACCCCTGGAGCGTCCCGACATGGCTCTCACGGCTCTCCTCTCCCCCGCCCGGCCGTCCCCGCTCCGCGCCCGCGTGGCCGTCTTCGGGCTGTTCCTGCTCGCCGGGATGGCCATCGGCACCTGGACGGCCCGCATACCCGCCATCAAGAGCGGCCTCCATCTGAGTGACGGCCGGCTGAGCCTCGGACTCCTCGGCATCGCGGCGGGAGCGATCACCGGCATGCAGGTCGTCGGCCGTCTCGTCGACAGGTACGGCAGCGACCGGGTCATGATCCCGATGGCCCTCGCCCAGGGCGTCGTCCTGGTGATCCCCGCCTACATGCCCGGCCTGGTCACGCTGGCCCTGGCCCTGTTCCTGTTCGGCGCCGTCCACGGCACGCTCGACGTCGCGATGAACGCCAACGCCGTCGTGGTCGAGCGCGCGTACGGCAAGCCGATCATGTCCTCGTTCCACGCGGTGTTCAGCATCGGCGGGTTCGCCGGGGCGGCGGCCGGCGGCCTGTTCGCCCACGCGGGTGTCAGCCCCGGCGTCACCTTCGCCGTCGTCGGGGCGGTGGTCCTCACCATCGCCCTGCTCTCGTCCCGCTGGGCCATGCGAGACGATCCCCGCCGCCACACGCCGCCGCCCACGGACCCGCCACCCTCCGGCACCGTGGCGGCCGGCCATCTGACCGAGCCGGCGGACGGCCGGGCACCGCGTTCGCTGGACCCCGTGACTGTACGGCGGCGCCGGACGGCGGGCGGGGCCCTGTTCCTCGGTGTGCTGGCGTTCTGCTGCCTCGTCGGCGAGGGAGCCTCCGCCGACTGGAGCTCGGTCTACCTGCGCGACGACCTCGGATCCTCACCCGGCTTCGCGGCCGCCGGATACGCCGCGTTCTCGATCATGATGACGGCGGGACGTTTCGCCGGTGACCGGCTCGCCGCCCGCCTCGGCCCCGTGATGCTCGTCCGGTGCTGCGGCACACTCGCTGCCGCCGGGCTCGCGATCTCCCTCCTGATCGGCCGGCCGGTGGCGGGCGTGATCGGCTTCGGCCTCTTCGGCGCGGGGCTGTCGTGCATCATCCCGCAGGTCTTCTCGGCCGCCGGGCATCGCGATCCCGCGCAGGCGGGGCGCGCTCTGGCAACCGTGGCGAGCCTCGGCTACACGGGCTTCCTGGCGGGGCCGGTGCTGATCGGAGGGACCGCTGAGCTGCTCACCCTTCCCTATGCACTGTTCGTCCCGGCCGTCCTGGCGCTGTTCGTCGCCTTCGCGGCTCCGGCCGTACGGTCACCTCGGACGCAGGCCGCGGGCGAGGCGTCCACCACGGCTCCCCCGCCCCGCGCCCACGCGTGACCTCCCTCGATCGCCAGGCCACCTCGACGTCGGCAGGAGGGCGGGGGTGACGTGGGGGGGACGTGAGGGGGGCGGGGGCGAGTGGGCATGCGCGCACGCTCGCCGGGCGAGCCCGAAGACGGCGAGTGGGCGCGCCGTCTATCAGGTCCACGTCATTCGTCCGCGAAGTCTCCCCCGAGGCTGTCGGTCCGGGGAGGAACCGCGAGGGGCAGGCGGAAGAGGAATCGCGCGCCGCCGAGGTGAGAGTCCTCCACGTGGATGGACCCGGAGTGCGCGCGGGCGACGTCCATGACGAGCGCCAGGCCGAGGCCGGTGCCCTTCCCGTCGCGGCGGCGGCCCTCCTCCAAGCGGGTGAAACGCTCGAAGACCCGTTCCCGGTCCCGCTCCGGGATGCCGTGCCCGTCGTCGGACACGACCAGCTCCGCGAAGCCGTCCCGGCCACGCGTGATCTCGACCTCCACGGCGCTCTCGGCGTGCCGCTGGGCGTTGTCGAGCAGGTTGGTGAGCACGCGGCACAGGTGCTCGCGCACGCCGCAGACGACCACTCCGGAGATGAGCCTGACGCTGACCGGCACCCGGTCCACGCGCCCGCTGACCACCTCCTTGACCACCTCGGCCAGGTCGAAGAGCTCGGGATCGGCGTCCTGGCCCGATCGGGTCCTGGCGAGCACCAGCATGTCGGCGATGATGGCCTCCACGCGGTCGAGGTTGCCGAGCACGCGGCCGAGCAGGAGGTCGTAATCCGTGTGGTCGGGATGGAGCCGCGCCTCCTCGACTTCCAGGCGCAGCCCGGCGAGCGGGGTGCGGAGCTCGTGGCAGACGTCCGAGGAGAACTGGCGTTCACGCTCGCACTGGTCCAGGGTCTTGTTCACGCTGCGGGTGAGCTGGACGATCTCATCCTGGCCGGGAGGTAAGGACACGTGATCGTGCCGGTCGCTGTCGTTGATCTCCGAGAGCTGCGTGCAGATGCCCTTCACGAGCCGGCGGGTCCGCCTGGTCACCTTCCACACGGTCGCCGCCAGCACGACGACGGCGATCGCCTCCACTACGCACACGTGGACGGGGACCGTCAGGGGGAGGGTCAGGAGGAGGGTCCCGGTCTCCGGGGAGGATCCCCCATGAGTCAGGGGCGGACCCATGGCGGCCAACGACGAAAGAGCGGCCCACCGGTCCGTGAACCGGCGCCGTCCCCCGCGCTTCCCGGCGTGCTTAAGCGCCGTCCTCAAAAGCCTGTTCGGCACCTGCATGGCACGCGATCCCCCATCTCGCACCATATGTGGTTTTAGGACCTAAGTCACAATTTGCCCCATCAAGATACAGTACTGCTGTTTATGCTCGATTGACCGGTTCGTCAATCTTCACAAGCGGGGGGCGAGTTCCTCGTAGCCGAGCTTCAGGACGAGAGCGGTCACCACGCAGAGCAGGACCACCCGCACGAACCCGGCCCCGCGCTTCAACGCCATGCGGGCGCCGATCTGGGCCCCGGCGATGTTGCAGGCCGCCATGCCGAGCCCGAGCCCCCACAGCACGTGACCCTGGAGACCGAAGACGATCAGCGCCCCGAGGTTGGTGCCGGTGTTGATGACCTTCGCGGTCGCGGAGGCGTGCACGAAGTCCATGCCCAGAATCGAGGTGAACGCGATGAGCAGGAACGTGCCGGTCCCTGGCCCCAGGATGCCGTCGTAGAAGGCGATCGCCATCCCGGCCACCGCGACGGCGGCCACCACCCGGCCCCGCGTCCGCAGATGCGGGTGCGGCATCCGCCCGAACGCCGGCCGCAGCGTCACGAACGCCGCAACCCCGAGCAGCACGACCATGACCAGTGGCTTGAGCACCGCCGCGTCCAGCAGGGCCGCGGAGGCGGCGCCGAGCCCCGCGAAGGCCACGGCCAGCAGCCCGGACGGCACGGCCACCGCCCGGTCGAACTTCGTCCTGCGGGCGTAGGTCACCGCGGCGGAAGCCGTACCGAAGATCGCGGCGGACTTGTTGGTGGCCAGCGCCTGAACGGGAGAGAGGCCGGCCAGGATCAGCGCCGGAAGCTGCAGCAGCCCTCCCCCGCCGACGACGGCGTCCACCCAGCCCGCGGCGAGCGCCGCCAGAAGCAGGAGCACGATCTGTCCGGCCTGCATGCGGCGCGGCCCTCCTCTTGGTCCAGTCCAGGTCCTGACCTCAGACTCTTTTGACCATGCCGAGACTAGCCGCCGTCGCGCGGGGCCCCGCGCTCAGATGTCCTGGCCCTGGTCGTCGTTGCCGGGAGGCATCGGCGTACGGCTGCCCGTGCCGCCCCCGGAGGGGCTCGGTGTGGGCTGCCGCGGCTCCGGCGACGTCGGCACCGGCGGCGGCGTGGGGACGAAGTTCGTGGCCGGCAGGGGCCGGGGCGGCGCCGGATCCTCGTCGCCGCGGAACACGAGCAGCCACAGCACGACCATCAGCACCAGGACCAGCGTGGCCAGCAGCGCGGAGGCCAGGACCACCGACCGGCGCGTCGAGACCGGCGGCGGAGCGGGCGCCGGCGGAGCGGGCAGCGCGGGGTCGCGGTCGCCCAGCCAGTGGGGCACGAACTCCGGCCCGTGCCGTTCGCCGATCAGCGTCCCGGAGACCATCACCGGGTCGAGGAACCGCTCCGCGCCCGGCCCTCCCGGCACGTACGGCACGGCCACCCAGGGGGCGTGGCCGTCCTGCATCGCCACGACCGGGGGCGAGTCGGCCGCCACCCGGCCGCGGACCCGTTCGACCAGTGAGGCGCCCCAGCCGCGGATGCCTGTGCGGCGCTGCTCGGCCTCCTTGATGGCGGTCACGAACCGGTCCCTGGCGGCCGCGTCGAGCGCCGCCCCGCTGGTGAGAACGGCCACGGAAACCGCCCGACCGTCGGGCGCCTGGCCGAGGTAGACCAGCCCGGCCGGCGCGGTCCGCAGACGCGCCTGCAACACGAACGGCCCCAGGTGGGGCGGGTCGCCGTACTGCAGCGGAGTGACCATCACCTCATGAAAACACACGCACCAGCGAGGTGTGTGTCCATGCGGTCGCACGGGCAAATGAGCAAGAAATGGATTCTCCCGCCGAGTCACGATTGAATAACGTGCATGACCGTTGCCGATGAACGCAGTGACCCGGAGCCGGGAAAGGCCGTGGCGACCCAGGAATCGGAGGCGGACCTCGAGGTGCTGCACGACGCCATGACCCAGGTCCGGCGGGTCATCGTCGGCCAGGACCACATGGTCGAGCGGCTGCTGGTCGCCCTACTCGCACGGGGGCACTGCCTCCTGGAGGGCGTGCCGGGGGTCGCCAAGACGCTGGCCGCCTCCACGCTGGCGACCGTGGTGGGCGGCACGTTCGCCCGGATCCAGTTCACCCCCGACCTGGTGCCGAGCGACATCATCGGCACCCGCGTCTACCACCCGAGCTCCGAGCGGTTCGACGTCGAGCTGGGTCCGGTGTTCGTCAACTTCCTGCTGGCCGACGAGATCAACCGCGCGCCGGCGAAGGTGCAGTCGGCGCTGCTGGAGGTCATGGCCGAGCGGCAGGTCACGCTGGCCGGGCGCACGCACCCGCTGCCGAGGCCGTTCATCGTGCTGGCCACGCAGAACCCGATCGAGTCCGAGGGCGTCTACCCGCTGCCGGAGGTGCAGCGCGACCGGTTCCTGTTCAAGGTGCGGGTGGCCCATCCGAGTGCCCACGAGGAGCTGGAGATCCTGCACCGGATGAGCGTCCGCCCGCCGGTGCCCCGCCCCGTGCTCGACCCGGCGCGGCTGCTGAAGCTGCAGGACCTGGCCGAGGAGGTCTCGGTCCACCAGCTCGTCGCCGACTACGTCGTACGGCTGGTCATGGCCACGCGGGCCCCCTCCGAGTACGGCCTGGGCGACCTGGAGGAGACGATCGAGATCGGCGTGAGCCCCCGGGCGACGCTGGGCCTGATCGCCGCCGGCCGGGCGCTCGCCCTGCTCCGGGGTCGTGACTACCTGCTGCCCGACGACATCCAGGACGTCGCCGTCGACGTCATGTCCCATCGGCTGATGCTGACCTTCGACGCGCTGGCCGACGACGTGGACGCCGAGGACGTGGTGCGCCGCATCCTGCAGGCCGTGCCACCGCCGCTCGTCGTGTGGAGCAACCCGGGGCCGCGGCGGGAGGACCGGCGGGAGGACAGGTGAGCGGCCGGTGAGCACGGAGGGAATCCGACGCGGTGAGCGAAGCGGCACGCGGGGGACGAGCGGCCCCCGAAGCGAACGAGGAGCGGTGAGCGGCCGGTGACCACGACGCCCGAGCAGGCGCTGCGGCGGCTGGAGCTGACCGTGGTGCGGCGGCTCGACGGGCTGCTGCACGGCGGGCACCAGGGGCTGATCCCGGGGCCGGGCAGCGAGCTGGGCGACACCCGCGTCTACGTGCCCGGCGAGGACGACGTGCGGCGGATGGACTGGGCGGTCACCGCCCGCACCACCACGCCCCACGTGCGCGACCTCATCGCCGACAGGGAGCTGGAGACCTGGGCCCTCGTCGACCTGTCGGCCAGCATGGAGTTCGGGACCGCCGACGTCGCCAAGCGCGACCTGGTGATCTCGGCCGTGGGCGCAATCGGCTTCCTGGCGAGCCGGATCGGCGACCGGTTCGGCGCCTACATCCTGCACGGGGAGGACGTCCACCGCTACCCGGCGCGGCCCGGCCGGCCGCCGCTGTACGGGCTGCTCCACTCCCTGCTGAGCGCCCCGCCCGCGCGGGGGGCCACCGACCTCGGGCAGGCGGTCGAGATGATGTCCGCCGCCCACGGCAGGCGCGGCCTGAGGGTGATCGTGTCCGACTTCCTGGACGACCCCGGCGGCTGGGAGCGGCCCATCCGCCGGCTGGCCGCCCGCCATCAGGTGCTGGCGGTGGAGGTCATCGACCCGCGTGAGCTGGAGCTGCCCGACGTCGGCCTGGTGACGCTGGCCGACCCGGAGTCCGGCCGCACCCGCGACATCTTCCTGTCGAGGCAGATCAGGGAGCGCTACGCGGAGGCGGCGTCCGAGCAGCGGGAGTCGACCCGGATCGCGCTGCGCCGCGCCGGGGCGGGGCACCTGGTCCTGCGCACCGACCGTGACTGGGTGTTCGACATCGCCCAGTTCGTCCTGCGGCAACGGCGCACCTCCCACCTGATACGCCGCACGGCCACAAGAGGGGGAGGAAAGTGATCTTCCTATCGCCCGGCTGGCTCTGGCTGTTCGTCCTGGTGGTCGCGCTGGCCGCGGCGTACGTCGCGCTGCAGTTCGCCCGCCGCCGCTACACGGTGCGCTTCACCAACCTGGCGCTGCTGTCGCTGGTCGCCCCCGAGCGCCCGGCCTGGCGGCGGCACGTCCCGGCGGCGCTGTTCCTGGTCATGATGAGCCTGCTGATCCTCGGCGCGGCCAGACCGGCGGACGCCGTCCGGGTGCCCCGCGACCGCGCCACGATCATGATCGCCGTGGACATCTCGCTGTCCATGGAGGCCGGGGACGTCCCGCCGACCCGGCTGATCGCCGCCAAGCAGGCCGCCCAGCAGTTCGTCAACGACCTGCCCGAACGCTTCAACGTCGGCGTGGTGGCCTTCGCCCGGTCGGCGGCCGTGGTGATCTCCCCCACGACCGACCACACGGCCGTCAACACCGCGATCTCCAACCTGACCACGCGGCCCGGCACCGCGATCGGCGAGGCCGTGTTCAACTCGCTCGACTCGATCAGGTCGTTCGACCAGCGGGCGGTCACCGACCCGCCGCCCTCCGCGATCGTGCTGCTGTCCGACGGGGACAACACCTCCGGCCGGTCGGTCAACGAGGCCATCGAGGCGTCCACCGGCGCCAAGGTGCCCGTCTCCACCATCGCGTACGGCACGCCCGAGGGCACGGTGACCATCGACAACAGGCCCATCCAGGTGCCGGTCAACAAGGCCACGCTGAAGTCACTGTCGGACGGCACGGGCGGCCGGGCCTACACGGCCGAGTCGGGCAGCGAACTCCGCGACGTGTACGCGCAGATCGGCACGTCACTCGGCTACAAAGTCGTCCACCAGGAGGTCACCCAGCGGTTCCTCATCGCCGCGATCGTCGCCGGGCTCCTGCTCGCTGGGGCGGCCATGCTCCTGGGCGCCCGGCTGCCCTGAAAGTTCACAAGGTCCGCCGCCCTGTGAACGGCCCTAGGGACGGCCCTGTGAACGGCCCTGTGAACGGCCCTGTGAACGGCACGCGGAAGCGGTGACTCACCATGGTTCAGTTTCCGGTAAAAGCCCTTTGGCCCCGGCTTGCGGAGGCATCGGTAGCGTGAACCCCCACATGCGCGACGGGGGGGTGCTCGCAATGTCAGACGCCGAGAAGATCGTCGACCAGGCCATAAGGACGCTCAACGATCACGACCTCGATGGCACGATGCGGTGGTTCAGCCGCGACGTCGTCAGGGTGGGCCCGGCAGGCCAGGCGGAGGGTCACGAAGAGGTCGCGTCCTACTACGCCCTGTTCCTGGACGCCTTCCCGGACGCTCGTGTGACGGTCTGGAGCACGTACGCATTCGGTGACATCGTGGTGGTCGAGGGCATGTGCACCGGTACGCATCGGGGTCCGCTGCTCCTGCCGGGAGGTGAAGTGCTGGAGCCGACCGGCCGAGGCGTCAGCGTCCGCATGTGCGCCGCCTTCACCGTCGAGAACGGGCTCATCGTCAGCTGCCGGAACTACTTCGACCAGTTGGAGCTTTTCGCTCGCCTCGGTGTGGGGCTCGCCGTCAATCCCGCGCCCTGAGCCGCGGGGACGCTTCGGGGCACGAGCGCTGTCCCAAAACCAGATCGAAGGTCCTCTTCCCCTTTGGACACGGGATCACCGGCTCCCGGGCATTGGTACGTTTGGGCACGTGGCACATTACTTCGAGGAGAGCCCCCAGGCGGCCAGCCGTCCCGGCCAGGTGACCCTGGTCCTCCCCGATCTGCACCTGCGGCTGGAGACCGACCGGGGGGTCTTTTCCCCCGACCGGGTCGACGCCGGCACCCGGGTGCTGCTGGAGACCGTGCCACCGCCGCCCGCCGAGGGCGACCTGCTCGACCTGGGCTGCGGCTACGGCCCGATCGCGCTGACGATGGCGTCGAGGGCGCCCGGCGCGACGGTCTGGGCGGTCGACGTCAACCGCCGCTCGGTCGAGCTGTGCGAGCGGAACGCCAAAAGCGCCGGCCTTGACAAAGTAAGGCCGGTTCACGTGGACGACGTGCCAGACGATGTCCATTTCCGGGCCATCTGGTCCAACCCCGCGATCCGCATCGGCAAGCCCGCTCTTCACGAGATGCTGACCCGATGGCTGGACCGGCTCAGCCCCGACGGCGTGGCCCACCTCGTGGTCCAGAAGCACCTCGGCTCCGACTCCCTGCAACGCTGGCTGAGCGACCAGGGCTGGCCCACCACCCGGCCGGCCTCCCGCGCCGCCTACCGAATCCTGAAAGTGACGGCCCGGAAAGTGACACCCGCCCGATGAGCACCCCGAACCCGCGCAGGCAACTGCGGCCGACCGATGTCAAGCGGCTGAACCGCACCTGGCGCCGCAACACCCAGGGACGGCTCGCGCTGATCGTGGAGTCGGTGACGGGCCCGTTCAACGTCGGGTCGATCTTCCGCACGGCCGCCGCCTTCGGCGTGGACACGATCTGGCTCGCCGGGAACGCCACGCCGCCGACGAACCCCAAGGCGCAGAAGACCGCGCTCGGCACCGACCGGCTCGTCGAGTGGCACGAGCCCGTCCCGGTCTCCGAGGCCGTCAGGGCCGCCAAGGAGGACGGGTTCACCGTCGTCGCCGTCGAGCTGACCGGCGACGCCGTACCGCTGCCGGAGGCCAAGCTGGGCGGAGACGTGTGCCTGGTGCTCGGCAGCGAGGACCACGGCTGCTCCCCCGCCTCGCTCGAAGCGGCCGACGGCGTCGTCTACATCCCGCAGGTCGGAAGGGTCGGCTCCTTCAACGTGGCGGTCGCGGCCGCCATCGTGATCGCCGAGGTCAGGCGGCAGGAATGGGTCTCAATGGGGAGCTCGTGACCCAAATCTTCACCGGTGCTCGCTGACGGCACGGCCTGGCAACCGGCATACTCTGCTCGTGCAGCGCCGCTACCCGTTTCTCGACCACCCGGGGCCGCTGGCCTTCGCGCACCGCGGAGGGGCGGCGGAGGGCCGGGAGAACACCATGTCCGCTTTCTCCAGGGCCGTGGACCTCGGCTACTCCTACCTGGAGACCGACGCTCACGCCACCGCGGACGGCGTGCTGCTCGCCTTCCACGACCACACCCTCGACCGTGTGACGGATCGCGCCGGCCGGATCTCCCAGCTCCCCTACCGCGAGGTCCGGAAGGCCCGCATCGGCGGCGCCGAGGAGATCCCGCTGATCGAGGAGCTGCTCGGCACGTGGCCCGACGTGCGGTTCAACATCGACGTCAAGGAGACCCCGGCGATCCTGCCGCTGGCCCGGGCCATCCGCCGCACCGGCGCCTACGACCGGGTCTGCCTCACGTCGTTCTCCGACCTGCGGCTCGCCCAGGCCCGCAAGGCGATCGGCCGTGAGGTCTGCTCGTCGCTCGGCCCCCGAGGTGTCGCCGCGCTCCGCACCGCCGCCCTGGGAGGCGGCTACGGCCGGCTCCTGACCGGCCTCGCCCGCGCCGGGGTGCCGTGCGCCCAGATCCCGATCGGCTTCCGGGGCCTGCGCGTCACCAGCCGCTCCCTCGTCCGTACGGCTCACGCCATCGGCATGCAGGTCCACGTCTGGACGATCGACGACCCCGTGACAATGGGACGCCTGCTCGACCTCGGCGTCGACGGGATCATGACCGACAACATCACCGGCCTGCGCGACGTGCTCGACCGCCGAGGGCAGTGGCACCCTCGCGAGACCCTCAGGCCTACTTAGGCCACTTAGGCAAGGAGAACCATGACCGCCCCCCTGGTCATCGAAGCCGAGACGCCCCAGGCGCGCAGGCGCGAGCAACGCGGCTGGTACTGGTACGACTGGGCCAACTCGGCCTTCTACACCACGATCATCTCGGTCTTCCTCGGGCCCTACCTCATCCCGGTCGCCAAGACCGCGGCCTGCCGCCAGGACTTCCCGTCCATGCCCGCGGACACGTGCGTGCGGGACTTCGACAGGCTCGCCACGAACCGTCTCGGCTTCGTCGACGTGCTCGGAGCCGACATCCGGCCCGCGGCGTTCTTCGGGCTCGTCCTCACGGCGTCGGTGCTGCTGCAGATCGTCCTGCTGCCCATCGTCGGGGCGCTGGCCGACCACACCGGCCGCAAGAAGGAGCTCCTCGGCGGGTTCGCCTACGCCGGCGCGCTGGCGACCCTGGGACTGTTCTTCGTCGCCGGTGACCGCTACCTCCTCGGCGGCGTCCTGTTCATCCTGGCCAACGTCTCCTACGGCGCGTCGATCGTCGTCTACGACTCGTTCCTGCCGCAGATCTCCGCCGCGGACGAGCGCGACGCGGTCTCCTCACGCGGCTGGGCCATCGGTTACCTCGGCGGCTTCCTCCTGCTCGCGCTCAACCTCGTGCTGTTCCTGAAGCACGACGCCCTGGGGCTGTCCGAGGGCATGGCCGTACGGATCTGCATGATGTCGGCCGGGCTGTGGTGGGCGATCTTCACGATCATCCCGCTGCTGGCCCTGCGCAACCGGCCCGTGCCGCCGCACGAGAGCACGGCGCTGCGCTCGGTCGGCGGGAGCTTCCGCCAGCTCGGCCGGACCCTCGCCGAGCTGCGCCGCTACCCCGGCACCCTGCTCTTCCTCGTGGCCTACCTGATCTACAACGACGGCGTGCAGACGGTCATCGGCAACTCGGCCGCCTACGCCTCCGAGGCGCTCAAGCTCAGCAAGACCGTGCAGATCACCGCCATCCTCATGGTCCAGCTCGTCGCGTTCCTCGGCGCGCTGTTCCTGGGCCTGCTCGCCCGCCGGTACGGCACCAAGCGGACGGTGCTGGGCAGCCTGGTGGTGTGGACGGCGATCGTCGTCGTGGCCGTCTTCCTCCGCGAGGGCGCCGCGACGCAGTTCTACGCCATGGGCTTCGCCATCGCCCTCGTCCTGGGCGGCACGCAGGCGCTGTCCCGGTCGCTCTACTCCCACGTGATCCCCCGGGGCCGGGAGGCGGAGTATTTCAGCCTGCTGCAGATCAGCGACAAGGGGTCGGCCTTCATCGGCGCGCTGACCGTCACGCTGGCGCTGCAGTTCTCCAACAGCTACCGGGTGGCGATCGTCTCACTTGTGGTGTTCTTCATCATCGGCTTCGTGATGCTCATGGCCGTCAACCTGCCCAAGGCCATCCGCGAGGCGGGCAATGAGGTGCCAGAGCACATCTGAGCCGTGCGCGCCGGAAAAAGCGCGATTGGATCAGGTCTCTGGTGGGAATCCACACACGGTATCAAGCGTTGTACGCGGTGGAGACAAACCCCTCTAAGGCGGGGACCTCAGGAGGCTTAGAACATGGGCGAGCGTGCACTTCGCGGTACCCGGCTCGGCGCTACCAGCTACGAGAACGACCGCAACACCGATCTGGCTCCGCGCCAGGAGGTGTCCTACACCTGCCCTAAGGGCCATCACACCACCGTACCGCTTGCCGCCGAGGCGGAGATCCCCGCGACCTGGGAGTGCCGCAGCTGCGGCTCCCCGGCTCTCCGGATGGACGCCGAGCAGCCCCAGCAGAAGAAGGCCAAGCCGCCCCGGACCCACTGGGACATGCTGCTGGAGCGGCGCTCCATCGAGGACCTCGAGGAGGTCCTCAACGAGCGTCTCGCCATCCTCCGGGCCCAGCGGCGCAAGAGCGCGTAGACGGCAGGTAAGGGAGACGCCCCCGGTAGACCACTACCGGGGGCGTTTTCTTTGTGCCCGCGAGTTCTTCTGTGCTCCGCGAGAAACCGCGTGGGCGCCGTCGCCGAGGTCGCCGCCGCCGTGCGTCATCCCATGGCGTCCGACGCGGCGGGTGGGACGCCAGGTCGAGCAGTTCGTCGACAGACCATTGGTCATAAGCGTGCTCGCCGTACTTGACGGCGAGCACGTGCCCGTCACGGCTGATCAGGAAGTCGGCGGGAAGGCCGAGCCGACCGCCATGCGGCCTGGCCGCGTTCACTCACTCACGGCCAACTGGCCGCGGCCGCCCTCGCCGTCATCGACCGAGACGGGCTTCCTGGGCTCTGGACCTGCGGAGCCCGGGGGGACGGCGACTTCCGTTTTGACCAGACCGCGTGCCGACGCTTGACCAGACCGCGAGCTGACACGGCTCAGGCGTCGTCTTGGGCGAGCCTGGCGAGGAGCCGGTGGAACACGTCACCGAGCTGGTCGAGCTCCTCGTCGGTCAGCGGATCGAAGAAATACCGCCGGACGGTCTCCACGTGCTCCGGCGCGGCGGCCTCGATCGCGGACCGGCCTGCGGCGGTCAACCGCACGATGGAGCCCCGGGCGTCTTCCGCGCATTCCTCCCGGGCCACGAGCCCCCGCTTCTCCATCCGGCCGACCTGGTGCGACAGCCGGCTGCGGTCCCAGCCGACGGACAGGCCGAGGTCACGGGCCCGCAAGGCACCCTTGGGCGCCTCGGACAGCGGTACGAGCAGCGCGTAGTCGGCACCGGACAGACCCGCGTCGCGGACGAGCTGCCGTTCGAGCGCGCTCTGCAGCTCGCGGCGCACATCGCGATAGGCCTGCCAGATGCGGGCCTCCCGCTCATCAAGCCATCGCGGTTCCGTCATGATGGTCATGATAGGCCTTTTGTTGATGCGTCACGTAACCCGCGCGGCCGCCTCAAGGACCAGAGCTCAGCTGAGCGGCGCGCCGACCCCTGTTTGACCGACGTGGTGTCCAGCCGAGGTGCCTAGCCGACGTGGACGTGCGGGCGCCGCTCGACGTTGGGTTCGGCCTGCCGCAGGACCTCGCGGGTCAGCGGCGGCACGTCTCCCCCGCCGAACATCAGATAGCGGAGCATGGCCACGATCGGATTGCCCTCCGCCCAGTGGAAGTAGATGTGCGGCGCCCGGCCGGTTCGGTCCCGGAGGTAGAGCAGCAGCGCGGCGAGCGCGTTCGGGACCGTCGAGCTCTCGATCCTCAGGATGCGATGGCCGTACCGCTCTTCGCCCTGGACCCGCAGCTCGGTCTCGAACTCCGAGGCGTCCGGCACGGTCACCTCGACGAACATGACCGGCTCGGAGCTGCGCAGACGGTGGTTCAGCCACTGCTCGCGCAGCTTGTCGTTGTACTCGGCCTGGTTCCGCTCGTGCGGCTCATTGGCGATCAGGTGGGTGTCGCCCAACGCCTCGACGACGAACCGCTCGGCCAGCGGGTCGAGATGGACCTCGGTCACCCGAAGCTCGGTGGAGCGCGTGGCCCGCGAGACCAGCGATGTGACGATGATCGCGACGATGAAGAAGAAAGCGATCTTGACGCCGTCCGGCCGCTCGAAGACGTTGGCCACCAGCGTGTAGGCCAGCACCACGCCGATCAGGGAGAACGCCATCAGGAGCCTGACCTGCCCCGCCCTCGCCGCGGCTATGGCCACCGCGACGTTGGCCGACATGAAGAGCACCAGAACCCCCGTGGCGTACGCGCCGCCCTGCGCCTCGACGTCGGCGCCGAAGATGATCGTGATGGCGAACGCGATGACCATGAAGACCAGCACCAGAGGCCGTACGGCCCGCGTCCAGTCGGGGGCCATGCCGTACCGGGGAAGGTAGCGGGGCACGAGGTTGAGCAGCCCAGCCATCGCGGACGCGCCCGCGAACCAGAGGATCGCGATCGTGCTGACGTCGTACAGCGTGCCGAACCAGTCGCCCAGGAAGCCGTGGGCGAGGTAGGCCAGGGCGCGGCCACTCGCCTTGCCGCCCTTGCCGAACTCCTTCGCCGGGATCAGGACGGCGGTGACGAAGCTGCTGAAGATCAGGAAGACGCTCATGATCAGGGCGGCGACGGTCAGGAGACGTTTGGTGCCCTTGATCCGCCCCGCGAGGCCGCCCTTGACGAGCGGCATCACGGCCACGCCGGTCTCGAACCCGGACATGCCGAGCGCCAGCTTGGGCATCACCCACAATGAGACAGCGATCATGCCGATTGGGCTGCCGTGGTCGGTGGTCAGCACGTTCTGCCAGCTCACGACGAGGTCCGGCTGGCGCAGCACATGGAGCAGCCCGACCGTGACCACGACGGCGTTGAGCACCAGATAGGCACCCACCAGCACCACGGCGATGCCGATGGCCTCGCGGAACCCCTTCAGGAAGATCCCGCCGAGCAGAGCGACGAGCACCAGCGTGACGAGGACCTGGTGGCCCTCCAGGAAGCCCGGCACGAACGGGTTCTCCAGGATGTGGGCTGTCGCGTCGGCGGCCGACAGGGTGATGGTGATGACGAAGTCGGTGGCCGCGAAGCCGAGCAGGACCAGCACGAACAGCTTGCCCCACCACTGCGGGACCAGCTTCTCCAGCATGGCGATCGAGCCCTGCCCGTGGGGGCTCTCGACGGCGACCCGCCGGTAGATCGGCAGCGCGCCGAACAGGGTCAGCAGGACGAGCAGCAGGGTGGCGATCGGCGACAGGGCCCCCGCCGCCAGCGCGGCGATCCCCGGCTGGTAGCCGAGCGTCGAGAAGTAGTCGACGCCCGTGAGGCACATGACCTGCCACCACGAGTGCTGCTTGTGCGGAGCCTCGGGCCCGTGCGGCCCCACCGCCTTCAGGTCCCCCTGCTGGAGCCCGTCCAGCAGCCACGCCCGCAGCGACCGGTCCCCGGCCGTCGCGGACTGCACCGACCCGGCCAACCCGTCACCTCACATCAAGCGCACACAAAGACGCAAAGCACCCTACTGAGGTCAGACGAGGATTTCCGTGATCATGACGTCAAGAAAGCGTATATATCCGTAGGCCCCTCGATCGGCCGGCGTCAAAAACGCGTGGCGATACCGGGATCGGCCGTCAGGGATCAGTCAGGAACGCCGCCGGAGCGTGACGAGCGCCTCCATAGTGGCCTCATGACGACGCGTTCGCTCGGGCAGGACCGACCTCCGGACATGAGGCCGCGGCATGGTCGCGGCATGGAGCAGTTCCACCATCCGCGTTCCGTGTACGCCGGTCACGGCCCGTCCACGCGGCCGACGGAGGAGCGCCGGCGTCTCCTTGAGGGTCTCACCGGGACGGTGCTGGAGATCGGCGCGGGCGACGGCGTCAAGTTCACCTGCTACCCGGACGCCGTCACCCGGATCGTCGTCGCGGAACCCAACCCGTTCCTGCTTCCGACGGTCAGGACGGTCTGCTCGGACGCCCCCGCCCCGGTCGATCTGGTCACCCCGGCCGATCTCAGCCGTCTTCCCCTGCCGGACGAGTCCGTGGACGCCGTCGTCTGCTCGCTCGTCCTTTGTACGGCACGGCGCCTCGGCCGGACCCTGGCCGAGATCGGGCGAGTCCTCAGGCCCGGTGGCGAGTTGCGGTTCTACGAGCACGTGCGGTCGGCCAACCCGCTCGCGGCGATGGCTGAGAGCCTCGTGACCCCCGTGTGGTCGCAGGCCTGCGGCGGCTGTCACCCCGCCCGGGCCACCGTGATCGCAATCGAGGAGGCGGGCTACGCCGTCGGGCGCGTCGACCGGTTCGCCTCCCACGGGGTAAGCCATGTCCTGGGCGCCGCCCGGAAATCACGCGGAGCTAGTTGAACGGCTGGACCTTCTGCGAGATGTTGCAGGCGTGTGGCGTCTTCTTGCAGAAAGCGGCCTGGGTATAGGTCTTCTCACTGACACTGATCGAAATCTGCTGCGTGCCGCGCATGATGGTCGGGCTCTTCACCGCCGAATATCTCTTGTGGCGCTTGCCGTTCTCGTTGTGGGTGTTGCCGTTGCCCTGCTGACCATGCGAGCCCTGCGGCCACGCGGCGCTCGCATCCGCCTCCGGCGACGTGACGGCCCCCGACATCACGATCGCGAGCGCGGTCAACGGCAATAGCCGTACGGCCACGCCGGAAATCCCACTTGCCCCACAACGACTTGTCATTTCAATTCCTTTGGGTTAGACCTGCGGCATCACCCTCCTTACCCCGCGACCTGCGATTTCATTGGTGCCGGTGTGCAGGTCGGCCGTCATGTGGTTGGCCGTGGGTGACCAGAATCGAGGATGTCCCCTCCAGCGAGCGCCTTCGGGTCGGTCAGACCACCCGGGCCGACCCCTCGACCCAGCCGGGAAGACCGGCGAGGTCTCGGCGGACGACGTCGGCCTCCTCGGGTGAGACCGACGGGTCGGCGATCCGGAACTCCGCCGCCGCGGCGAGCCTCGCTGCCGACACCTGGCCCTCGGCGACCGTACGGCCCGAGCCAGCCCACGGAGCAAGGCTCGGCGCAAGGGCGGTCCTGCCGGCCGCGATCAGCTCCACGCGCCCCATCCCTCTACCGACAGCAGAACGGACGCCCCGCTCACCGTGACGACGCCCGTTGAATCTTGGTCTGGCACTACGGTAACCGCGTGGGTTTCTCCCCTTTGTCCATGCCGTAAGAAAGGCCGTCCCGTGAAGACCCTGGAGCATGCCCTCGGCCCGACGCTGAGCGCCTGATGAGGCCGCTCATCCTGCTGGACGTGGACGGGGTGCTCAACCCCTCCCGCAGGTCGTCGCCGCGCTTCCGCCGTTACGACGGGGTCCTGGACGGCGAGCCGTACAAGGTCCTGCTCGACCCACGGGACGGTTCCCGGCTCCGGAACCTGGCCGAAGCGACCGGCGCCGAGCTTGCATGGGCCACCACCTGGGAGGACCGGGCCAACGAGGAGATCGGCCCGCGCATCGGCCTGCCGTACCTGCCGGTGATACCGGTCATGGGCGATCCGGCGTCGCTAACCGGCGAGCATATGAAGACCCGTGGCATCGCCCGCTACGTCCGGCACCGTCCGTTCGTCTGGTTCGACGACAACCTCGTCGAGGCGGATCACGAGTACCTGACCCGGCACCCCGGCGTGAGCGACTTCCTCCTCGTGGAAGTCGACCCCCGCACCGGGCTCACCGATGACCATCTCGGCAGGGCCCGTGAATGGCTGATGATTCCGTCGCTGAGAGCCGAAAATCGATCGACCTCCGGAGGGTCCGGATGACAGGCTCGTGCCGTGTTCGAAGCAGCGGAAGTCCTGCGCGTCCTGACCCTGTTGCGTACGGCGGGCTGCGAGGTCTGGGTCGGTGGCGGCTGGGGAATCGACGCCCTGGTCGGCCGCACATGGTGATCGTGCAGCGGGTCATGGTCCGGTGGACCAAGCGGGGGCGCGGTGCGGGCGAGGCCGCGCGCCGGCGCGAGATCCCCTCGGCGTTGGAGCTGCCGCCGATGCCGGACGGGCCTCTTCTCCTCCATGACGTGCTCGCCGAGGACCGGACCGGATATGCCACCACCAGCGCAAGCAGCGCCCACGCCCTGCCGGGGCGGCTCAACGGGCTGCGGTTCGAGGAAGCGCCGCCGTCGGGGCTCCGAGTCGTCCGGTCTCCGGTGTGGGCCGCGTATCCGGCGACTCGGCACCCGGGGCAGGTGTTCCTCCTCCGTCCGGGAGAGCGGGCCCGTTACCGGGCCAACTTCCGCTTCAGCGGCGCCGGCATCGAGTGGTACTACGAAGAGTGGACCGTCAACATCGCCTGCGCGCCCTGGCGGCGCGACCTCTTCCTCACCGAGGAGTTCGACCACGAGAAGGACGAGCGGGTCTCGCTTTACGGCGGCCCCCGCCGCTGACCCCGCTGGAGGAGCATCGTGACGACCTGCCCGCACCCCGAGCGGTCCGGCCCCGCCGGCCTGCTGTACGCGGTGCGACACGGCCAGAGCACCGGCAACGCCGCCTTCGCCGCCGCCGAGATCGACGGGACGACGGTCATCCCGTCCGACGACATGGCGATCTCCCTGACCGATCTCGGTGAACGGCAGGCAGCCGCCGTGGGCCGGTGGCTGGCCGCACTCGCCGAGGACGAGGCCCCCGACATGGTGTGGTGCTCGCCGTACCTGCGGGCCGGGCAGACCTGGCAGGTCGCCGAGCGGGAGCTCGGCGCCGCGGGCCGGCCGCTGCCCTGCCATCGAGTCGACGGACGGCTCCGCGACCGCGACCGCGGACGGCTCAAGCACCTGCACCCGGCTGTCGTACGGGAGCGGTTTCCCGGCGAACCGGCCAAGGAGGCTCGCGACACCCTGCGCTATCGGCCGCCCGGCGGTGAGTCGTTCCTCGATGTCGCCGGGCGGCTCCGCGGCGTCCTGGCCGACATCGAGGCCGACCACCGGCACCGTCGTGTGCTGATCGTGGCCCACGACGCGGTCGTGCTGTTCTTCCGGCAGATCCTCGAACGGCTCACCGACGCCGACATCCTCGCCATCGCCGGGAACGGCCTGGCGGGCAACGGCTCCATCACCACCTGGCGGCGCGCCCCTGACGGTTACCGGCTCCTGGCCTACGACGACCGTTCCCATCTGCCCGGCTGAGTCATTGATCACCAAGGGCGGTTGAGCGGCGACGCCACTCCCCCGACGAGCGGCAGCGGCAGGGCCACGCATTCGATCACCTCCGTGCCGTGTAGAATCAACCAAGCGTTTGCTTGTGTCCACTGGGCCTGAGGAGGCCGGCGTGACCCTCACCGCCGCTGCGACCGCCGACGACTACGACGTCACATCCGAATGGCACGTCAGCGATCCGTATCCGTTCCTGCGCCGCCTGCGCCGCGAGCGGCCGGTGTTCTACAGCGAGAACCTCGAGGCCTGGGTGCTCACGCGCTATGGCCACGTGCGCGCCGCGCTGGCCGACGACGAGCGCTTCTCCTCCCGCGGCATCCTCACCGCGTCGACCCGGCTGACCGGCGAGGTACGCGAGTTGCTGGGCGGCCGGGGGGCCTTCCTCAGCCGGTTCGTGGCGAACGTCGACCCGCCGGCGCACACCCGGCTGCGGCGGGCGGTGTCGCGGGCCTTCACCCCCCGCGCGGTCTCCGCGCTCGCCGACCAGTACCGCGGGCTCGTCCACGAGTCGGTCGACCAGGTCGTCGCCGACGGCCGGGCCGACTTCGCCGCTCACTTCGCCACGTTCGCGCCGGCACGGCTGATGAGCGTCTTCGTCGGCATCCCGCGGGAGGACGAGCACCAGGTCAAGCAGTGGGTGGAGGACTGGTTCCAGCTCTTCCTCGCCCGGCACGATCCGGCCCGGCAGCCCGCGCTGGCCCGCAGCTTCCTCGACTACCTCGACTATGTGGACGCGCTGATCCGGAGCCGTGCCGCGGAACCGCGCGACGACTTCGCCGGCCTGATGGCCGGGTCCGTGGGCGCGCCTCCGCACGGGCTCGACCACCTCGACGTGGTCGAGCAGATCAGCGCGCTGCTGCTCGGCGGCAACGACACCGTGCCGAACGGCATCGGCAACGCGGCCTACCGGCTGCTCGGGGGCGGGCACTGGGCCGAGATGGCCCGGACGCCGGAGCTCATCCCGAACGCGGTGGAGGAGGCACTGCGCTTCGACGGCGCCGCCACCGGCATCTTCCGGCTCGCCGCGACCGACATCGAGGTGGACGGCGTGACCATACCCGCCGGTTCGTTCGTCTTCGTGAGCCAGGACTCGGCCGGGCACGACGAGACCGTGTTCCCCGATCCGGAGCGGTTCGACATCACCCGCCCCAACGCCGCCCAGCACATGGCCTTCGGCTACGGCATCCACCACTGCGTCGGGGCGGCGCTCACCCGGCTGGAGATGGTGATCGCCGTGGAGGTGCTATCCGCCAGGCTGCCGAGCCTGCGACTCGTGGCCGGCGAACCGATCCGTTACCGGCGCAGCGTCACCGGACGCGGCCTGGCCACGCTACCGGTCGAGTGGGACGAGCGATCCTGACTGTCAGGCGCCGTAGCCGCCGTCGACGTCGAGGGCCTGGCCGCTGATGAAACCGGCCCGGTCGCTGGCGAGGAAGCAGACCGCCTCGGCGACGTCCATGGTGCTGCCGAACCGGCGCAGCGGGATGTTGGCGCGCGTCACTTCGAGCGCCCGCTCGCCGAGCTCGCCTGATTCGATCAGCCGCGCCGCCATCCCGCCGGTCAGCATGCCCGGCCCCACGCAGTTCGCCCGGACCCCGAAGCGTCCCTCCTCGGCGGCGAGGCCGCGCACGAGCGCCTCGACCGCCCCCTTGGGGCCCGCCGACAGGCCGTCCCGGACCGGGAACCGGCGCGTCGCGGCCGTCGTCACGGCGACGACGCTGCCCCGGGTCGCGCGCAGACGCGGGAGCGCGGGCTGCACGAGGTTGAAGAAGGCGACCGCGTCGCCTTCGATCTGCCGGCGGAACTCGGCGGGGCTCACCCCCGAGAGGTGCCTCATCGGCACGTGCGGCCCGGCGGCGTAGACGATCGTGTGGATGCCGCCGTAGGCCGCCGCCACCTCGTGGAGGAAGGCGGCCACAGCGGCGTCGTCGGCGAGGTCGAGCCGCCAGGCCGCCGCCCTGCGTCCGCTCTCCTGGGCGTCCGCGACGACATCGGCGGCCGCGCGGGCGTTGCTCCGGTAGGTGATCGCCAGATCGCTGCCGCGCCGCGCGAGGAGCGAGGCGACCGCGCCGCCGATGCCGCCGCTGGCCCCCGCCACCACGGCGACGCCGGGCCGGTGCCGGAAGTCCTCCGCCAGGTCGCCGCTCACTCGTCGTCGCCGATCACCACGCCGAAGTCCCGCTCGGCCCCGAGCCGGGTCACCCGCCCGTCCGCGACGTCGGCCCGGACGGCTTCGATGTCCCGCTCCTCCGGCCGGCCGAGGCCGCCTCCGCCGGTCGTCTCGACGATGAACGCCTCACCTGCCCGGAAGTGCGCGTTGTTGTTCTTCGCGGGCAGCCGTTCCACGGTGCCGTCCGGCGTCCGGCGGAAGAAGCCGCCGAGGCGTCCGGGGCGGCCGCCGTCCCGGCCGGGCGGGGCGGTCCGCAACCGGTCGCCGCGGGTGGTGACGTCCGCGTCGGCGAGCAGCCGGAACGTCGTGCGGCTGCCCAGCCCGCCACGCCATCGCCCCGGTCCGCCGGAGTCCGGGATGAACTCGACCGCCTCGACCACGAGTGGGCAGCGGGTCTCGACGGGCTCGGTCTGCGGGACGGAGTTGCGGCCGATGCCGAAGTGCACCCCGGTGGCGTCGGGCCCGTCCTTCCCGGCGCGCGCACCCACACCGCCGAAGTCGTAGGCCAGATGGATCCAGTACGGCGCCTGCCGGGCGGCGATGCTGAACGGCTGGAGGATCCCAGACGCGGCGATCGCCCGGTCCGGGGCCGCCTCGGACATCGCCTGCATGATCGCCTCGATCGCCGCGTAGACCGGCAGGAACCGGCCGCCGCACGGGTACGGCGACTGCGCGTTGAGCAGCGAGCCGGCCGGGAGCCGGATGTCGAGCGGGCGGAGCCCTCCGGCGTTCATCGGCAGCGTGGGGTCGAGGAAGCAGCGGATCGCGAAGACGGCGCCCGCGAGCGACTGCGACAGGCTGGAGTTGACCGCCGCCGCGACCTGCGCGTCGGTGCCCTCGAAATCGATCACGGCCGAGCCGCCGGCGACGGTGACGGCCACCCGCACGACCAGCGGCGGCGCGCCAGGGTGGAGGCTGGGGTGGACGCCGTCGTCGTCGATGGCGTACTCGGAGCGGTAGGTGCCCGGCCGCAGCGCGGCGAGCGCGCGGCGGGTCCGCGCCTCGGTGTAGTCGAGGTAGTCCGCCACGCTCCGCCGGAACTCGGCCGGGCCGTACTCCGCGAGAAGCTCCTCGATCCGGCGCGCCGCCGTGCCGGCCCCGGCGATCAGCGCCCGCACGTCCCCCATGACCAGGTCCGGGGTGCGGCTGTTGAGCCGCAGCAGCCGTTCCATCACCGGATCGAGCCCGTCGGCCGTGGCGATCCGTACGGGGGGCAGTTGCAGGCCCTCGGCGAAGATGTCCGTGGCCAGGGCGGCCATGCCGCCCGCGGAGGCGCCGCCGAGGTCGGAGACGTGGATGAGTGTGCCGCTGAAGTACTCGACGGTGTCACCGACGAAGATCGGGCGGAAGACCAGGATGTCGTTGGTGTGGATGCCGCCCCGGTAGGCGTCGTTGAGCGCGAAGACGTCGCCGGGGCGCATGCTCTCGGCCGGGTGGTCGGCCAGCACCTCCGGCAGCGCCACCGAGAGCGCCATGCTGTTCATCAGCGTGGTGGCGACGGAGTGGGCGATCAGCCGCCCATGCCGGTCGAGAATCGCCGCGGAGGCGTCCGAGCCCTCCACGATGAAGGTCGAGTAGGCCGACCGGATGACGACGATGCCGGCCTCCTCGGCGGCGACCATGAGCGAGTGACGCAGCACCTCGGCGGTCAGCGCGTCCCTGCCCGAAGAAGTGGTCATGACGGCTCCCGGCTCAGAGTGATGGTGTCGGTCGCGTCGACGGTCAACGTCCAGCGCGGCGGCACCACCACGGTGGCCTCGGCGTCCTCGACCAGCAATGGACCGGCCAGGGGAGGGAGGCCGCGCCGGGCGGCGCGGGTGTAGACCGGGGTGTCGGCGAAGCCGCCCGCCTCGGCGAACCACGCGGGCCTGCTCCGAGCCGGGCCGCCGGTGGCGCCGGTGGCGCCGGCCGCCGGCGCGACGTGGTGGGCCTGCGCGGCGTCTCGAGCCACGAGCCGGGTGACCCGGACGCGGTAGCCGACGAACTCGACGGGGTCACGGGGCGCGATGCCGTACGCCGCGAGGTAACGCTCGTAGAACCGCTCGACGACGCCGTCCAGCACCGCCTTGGTCAGCTCCCCCGGAGGCAACGCGATGTTGAGGTCGTGCGCCTGGCCGCGATAGCGGATGTCGATGGTGCGCTCGACGACGACGCCGGGGTCCCGGCCGGTCACCCCGAGGTCCGCCAGGCCCTCCGCGGTGAGCCGCGCGTAGGTGGGCCCGATGCCGGCGTCGATGTCGGCGTCGGCGTGGGCGACCACCCGGGTGCCGACCCGGTCGGTGGCGAGGTCGGTGGCGAGCAGCCCGGCGGCCGAGCCGACTCCGCAGGCCGCCGGCACGACGATCCTGACGATGCCGAACCTCTCGGCCACCCGGGCCGCGTGCATCGGCCCGGCGCCGCCCATGGCGACGATCGGATAGGCCCGGGGATCGATGCCCCGCTGCACGGTGACGACGTGGACGGCAGCGGCCATGACGGCGTTGGCGATGTCGTGGACCGCCGCGGCGGCGGCCTCGGGCGTCACGCCGAGCGGCACGGAGAGCACGCGCTCGATCGCCTCGGCCCCGCGCTCGGGAGAGAGGGTCAGCGTGCCGCCCGCGAAGTTGCCCGGGTCCAGGTAGCCCAGCAGCAGGTTGGCGTCGGTGACGGTGGGGTTGACGCCGCCCAGGCCGTAGCAGGCGGGTCCGGGCCGCGATCCGGCCGAACGGGGGCCCACGCGCAGCGCCCCGCCCTCGTCCACCCACGCGACGCTGCCGCCGCCCGCGCCGACCTCGGCCAGGTCGATCGCCGCGATCTTGATGGGGACGCCCGTGCCCGCGCGCCGCCCGCCGAAGCTGCCCTTCCCGCCCACGTGGAACTCACGGGTGAGGTCGGGGACGCCGCCCCGGATCGCGCAGGCCTTGGCCGTGGTGCCGCCCATGTCGAAGGAGATGACGTCGGGCAGGCCGAGCCGCCGGCCCACCGCCTGGGCGGCGACCACTCCTGCCGCCGGTCCCGACTCGATGGTGGCCACCGCGCGCCGTCCGGCGAGGGCGGCGGACAGGACGCCGCCGCTCGACTCCATCACCTGCACCCGGGCGCCGATGCCGATGTCCCGCAGTCGCCGTTCGAGCAGGCCGAGGTAGCGCACCATGATGGGGCCCACGTAGGCGGACATCAGCGTGGTGGTGGCGCGCTCGTACTCGCGCGACTCCGGGAAGATCTCCGACGACACGGCGAGCGACACGCCCGCCGGCAGCGCCTCGGCGAGGATCTCCGCCACCCGCCGCTCGTGGGCCGGGTTGGCGTAGGAGTGCAGCAGGGAGATCGCGACCGCCTCGACGTCGAGGCGGCCGATCCGCCCGGCGACCCGGCGCACGTCCGCCTCGTCGAGCGGCACCAGGACGCCGCCCCGCGCGTCGAGGCGCTCGGTCACCTCGAAGCAGCGCGACAGCGGCACCGGCGGAGGCGGCGGCTCGAAGAGGATGTCGAAGCGGTCCTCCTCCACCCGGGCGTAACGGCCCAGGGCGAGCAGGCCGCGGAAGCCGCGGGTGGTGACGAAGGCCACCCGGGCGCCCGTGCGCTCCAGGATCGCGTTGGTCGCGAGCGTCGTCGCGTGGACGAACCGCCCGACCTCGGCCGGGCCGGTCCCGGAGGATTCGAGCACCGACCGGACCCCGGTCAGGATGCCCTCCGCCGGATCCTCGTGGGTGCTCAGCGTCTTGGCGACTACCGGCGTGCCGTCCGGCCGGACCAGGACGACGTCTGTGAAGGTGCCGCCCACGTCCGCCGCGATGACATGCCCAGGCATGCCCGAATGCTAGTTAGCCGAGCAAGCGCTTGTCCATATCGTTGACCGCGGGCACGCCCGATCCTAGGATGTGCCAAGCAAGCGCTCGGCCAAAACCGGGGAGAACAGCCAGAAGGAGCCGCATGCGTCCGACCCGCCGTCCCTTCAAGTTCGGCGCCGTCGTGCGGCTGGCCGGCAGCGGCCGGGAGTGGGCCGGCAAGGCGCGGATCCTGGAGGACTCCGGGTTCGACGTGCTCTTCGTCTCCGATCACTTCGTGGGCCCCCGGTTCGCGCCGATGCCGGCGTTGATGGCCGCCGCCTGCGCGACCTCCCGGCTGCGGGTGGGCACCATGGTGCTCTCCAACGACTACCGGCACCCCGTGGCGCTCGCGAAGGAGGCGGCCACCGTCGACCTCCTCTCCGGCGGCCGGCTCGAGCTCGGAATCGGCACCGGCTGGATGCGGGCGGACTACGACAAGGCCGGGCTGCCGTTCGCCCCACCGGCCGATCGGATCGAACGGCTCGCCGAGGCGCTCCAGGTGCTCAAGGGGCTGTGGCGGGGCGGGCCGTACTCCTTCGCCGGCCGCCACTACCGGATCGACGAGCTGGAGTGCGATCCCCTGCCGGCGCAGCGGCCGCACCCGCGGATCCTGCTCGGTGGCGGCGGCCCGCGGATGCTCCGGCTGGCGGCCCGCGAGGCGGACGCGATCAACCTGGCCGTGCGGATGCGGGCCGACGGCAGCGCGCCGGACGAGAGCGACACCGGCCTCGCGGCGTTCACGGAGAAGATCGAGATCATCCGCGAAGCCGCCGGAGAGCGCTGGGCCGCGCTCGACATCGGCACAAGCGTCCAGCAGGTCGGCGACGAGGACAGGCTCGAAAGCTGGAGCGCGGCCAACGTGGGACCGCAGGCGGAGACGCCGCAGGTGCTGCCCGGCGGCGTCATCGACCGGATCGACAAGCTGCGGCACTGGCGCGACGAGCACGGGCTCAACTACTTCGTCCTGCACAACGAAAAGGACCTCGGCGAGTTTCTGCCCGTCGTCGAGGCGCTGGCGGGCACCTGACGCAGTGGAAAGGACCCGATGAGCGACCCCGTCCGCCGCCTCAGCGGCCAGGAGACGGCCTTCTACACCGAGCACGGATGGCTCCACGCGCCCGCGCTGGTGGAGCCCGGCCTGATCGAGCGAATGGCCCGGAAAGCCCGCGAACTGCACTCTGTTTTACGAGACGGGGCTTCGCGAGAGGGGGCGAGTGGGACCGTGTCGGTTTCGGCGGTCGCCCAGGCGTTCGGCCAGAACCGCGGCCTCGCGGAGGCGGACGAGGATTTCGCCGCGCCGGTCTTCTCCCCCGTCATGGCGGGCAACGCCGCGCGGCTGCTGCCCGGCGAGCCGGACGTGCGGCTGCAGATCAACAACCTCCTGGTCAAGGAGCCGGTGGGCGGCGCGCACGGGCCGACCACCTTCCACCAGGACTTCCCCTGGTTTCCCATGGACCGCTCCTCGATGCTGACCGTCTGGCTCGCCCTGGTCGACATCCCCGCCGGCATGGGCTCGCTGCGGTTCTACGACCGCTCGCACCTCTATGGCTCGCTCGGCCGGTCGTTCGCCAGGGACGGCGACGACGCGATCAGCCAGCACCCGTGGATAGCCGATCTGGAGCTCTCGCCGCCATTGGACCTCAAGGCCGGTGACGCCACCGTCCACAGCGCGCTGACCATCCACGGCGCCGCCCCCAACGCGTACGGCACGCCCCGCCTGTCCTTCGCCTGGACCTACTTCGACGCGGGGACGCTCTACACCGGGTCCCCGTTCAAGCAGACCGACGATCTGGGCCTGCGCGTCAACGAGGTCTTCGACCACCCGGCCTTCCCGATCGTGCCCCGATCGTGACGGCGGTCATGGCGAACACGGTCCAGACGGTGCGGGGAGCCGTGCCCACCCGCGCCCTGGGCGTGACGCTCATGCACGAGCACGTTTTCGGTCTGTCTCCGGAGATCCTGTGGAACTGGCCCGACATCCCCGAGGGCTGGGACCAGGAGGCACGCGCGCGGGAGGCCGCCGGCAAGCTCAACGCGCTGAAGCGCGCGGGCGTCGACACGATCGTCGACCTCACGGTCATCGGCCTCGGGCGGTTCGTCCCGGCCGTGCAACGAGTGGCCGAGCTGACGGACATCACGATCATCGTCGCGACCGGCGTCTACACCTACGACGCCCTGCCGGGCTACTTCGCGCATCGCGGGCCGGGAACGATCTTCGGCGGCCCCGAGCGGATGGTCGAGTTCTTCGTGCGCGACATCACCGAGGGCATCGGCCGCACCGGTGTGCGCGCCGGGATCCTCAAGTGCGCCACCGACCACCAGGGCGTGACCCCGGGCGTGGAGCGGGTATTGCGCGCGGTGGCCCAGGCGCACCGGGAGACCGGCGCGCCGATCTCCACCCACACCGAGTCCAGCACCCGGCGAGGCCTCGACCAGCAGAAGATCTTCGCGGCCGAGGGCGTCGACCTCAGCCGGGTCGTGATCGGCCACGCCGGGGACTCGACCGACCTCGCCTACCTGGAGGAGCTGATCGCGAACGGCTCCTACCTGGGCATGGACCGGTTCGGCGTGGACAGCATCTGCCCGTTCGAGAGCCGGGTGGCGACGGTGGCCGCGCTGTGCGATCGCGGGCACGCCGATCGGATGGTCCTCTCGCACGACGCGTTCTGCTTCAGCGACCGCGTCGACGTGGCGGCGCAGCGGGCGATGTTCCCCAACTACCACATGCTGCACATCTCGCAGGACGTGCTGCCCGCGCTCCGGCGGAGCGGGGTGACCGAGGAGCAGATCCACACGATGCTGGTCGAGAACCCGCGCCGGATCTTCGACCGCCAGGGCGGCTACTGACCCGGAGCCGGAGAGACGCCGTAGCGGCCGGCGAAGGCGGCGAGTTGCTCGACCGCCTGCCGGGACCGCCGCGCGGGACGGACGATCAGCCGGTGGACGCCCAGCTCCTCGAACGCCGCGACCTGCTCCGGCGGCGCCTCGAAGGCGCTCACCGTCAGCTGGAACGGCCCGGGATCGCGACCGGCCTCGTCGAGCATGCGCCGCAGGCGCTCGATCTGCGGCCGCGCGCTCTCCAGCGTGTGCGGCATGCTGATCCACCCGTCGCAGAGCCGTACGGCACGGCGCAGCGCGGCGGCGCTCTCCCCGCCCGCGAGCAGCGGAGGGTGGGGCCGGGAGATCGGCTTCGGCTCGAACACGACCTTGTCGAAGGAGTAGAACCGGCCCCGATGGCCGACGACCGGCTCGGTCCACAGCCGCTTCGCCACCTCGATCGCCTCGTCGAGACGTGCGCCGCGGGTGGCGAAGTCGAGCTCCAGGGCGCGCCACTCCGCCGCCATCCACCCGGCGCCCACGCCCACGACGGCCCGCCCGCCGGACACCCAGTCGAGCGTGCCGAACGCCCGCGCCGCGACCAGCGGGTGCCGCAGCCCGAAGAGGTAGACATAGGTGCCCAGGAGCACGTGGCGGGTGCGCGCGGCGATGGAGGCGAGGAAGACGGGCGCGTCGAACAGCGGCGTCTCGGGCGGCACCGGCGGGCGCCCGTCCGCCGCCCCCGGGTAGCCGGAGTCGGCCATGTCCGTGGTCAGGACCAGGTGCTCGGGCAGCCACACCGACTCGTAGCCGAGCTCGTCGGCGGCGACGGCCACGTCCGTCCAGACCGCCGGGTGGAGCAGCCCCAGGTTGACTCCGAAGCGCATGAACGTGAGCATATCAAGCAAGCGCTTGGTGCGTACGGAGAGGGGTCAACGGTGCGCCGCGGCATATACCTGCTCGAAGAGGTCTACTTCCATCCAATGGAGTCACGGCGGCCGCTGGACTACCTCAGCTGGCTGACCCGCTACAAGCGGGAGGACGAGGAGCGCGACCCCGGCGCGTCCGAGCTGACCAGCGGACTGTCGGTGCGCTCCAGCGACATCGACCTCGTGGGCGCGTTCTACGCCGTGGGCATCACCGGGCACGTCCAGTTCAAGGCCGTGACGCTGTGGGACTGCGCCGGCGGCTGGGACGGCGGCTGGCGCCAGATGATGAACATCTACGACGACGTCGATCCCCGGCTGTTCCTCTCCGACATCGACGGATTGCGCCATCATGCCTACTCACGGCCGATGGGGGCGGTGGAGGGCACCCCCGACCTGCGGCGACTGCGGGCCGAGCGGTACACCGCGCCGTTCTTCCTCTACGAGGTCGCCACCGTACGGCCCGGCGCCGCGGCCGACTACCTGGCGGCGGTGCGGGAGGAGCGGGCGGCCATCCTGGCCGACTACAGGCACCGGCTCGTCGGCCTGTACGAGGTCCTGCTCTCCGACAGCGAGGTGGTGACGCTCTGGGGCACCGACCTGGACTCGCACCTGGCGGTGCAACGCGCCCACGACGCGGCGCTGGGCCTCGACGACGAGGTCCCGGCCGACGAGCGCCTCCCGGCCTGGCGGCGCACCGCGCGCCAGTTCCTCACAGGCCCATGGCAGGAAGGACTCCTCGCGCCGTTCCCCGGATCCCGTCTGTCGCCGCACCCGCCGCGAGCTTGAGAGCCTGCTCTAAACCATGACAAGTGCGTGATATATCGCACATTTACGACAAATCGGAATCTATGCCCCTTAGCACGGTGTTCGGACTCCCGAGAAGGCCTAAAGAGGGGCAAAACCGTGCCTTTACCTGCGGCGACGCTGCGATCTCTCAACCACCACAACTACCGGCTCTGGGCAGGGGCCGACCTCGTCTCGGTCACGGGCACCTGGATGCAGGTGCTCGGGGTCAACTGGCTCATCCTGTCCGCGACCGGTTCGGCGACCAGCGTGGGCCTGAGCCTGGTGCTTCAGGCGCTTCCCACGCTGCTGCTCGGGCTGTGGGGCGGCTCCCTGGCCGACAGGCTCCCGACCCGCCCGGTCGTGCTGGTCACGCAGATCGCCCAGGCGATCGTCGCCGCCACCGTCGCCTGCGTCGCGATGAGCGGTCCCACCTCGATGACGCCGATCTACGGCCTCGTCCTCGCCAGCGGCGTGGTCAGCGCGATCGGCGGCCCGGCGCTCGGCAAGTTCGGCGCGGAGGTGGTCCCTCCGGCGGACCTGCCCAACGCCATGGCGCTCGGCTCGGTCATCAACTCGGCGGGCCGCATCCTCGGCATGAGCCTGGCCGGAGTGCTCCTCCCCCTCACCGGCACTGGCGGCCTGTTCCTCATCAACGCGGCGAGCTTCTTCGCCGTGATCGCGGCGATCGCCGCCATGCGCTCCTCCGAGATGCACCGGCTCGCGCCCACCGAGGCGAGCGCGGCCGGCGTGCGCGCCGGGCTCTCCTACGTGCTCCGCACGCCGCGGCTCGCCGTACTGCTGGCCCTGGCGCTGGTCCTGGGCAGCCTGGGCCGCAACTACCAGGTGACCATGGCCGCCATGAGCGCGGGCCCGCTACACGCGGGAGCGGGCGGGTACGGCCTGCTGTCGACGATCTTCGCGATCGGCACGGTCGGCGGAGGCGTGATCGCGGCCGGCCGTCGTCACCTCACGCTGGGCCTGCTGCTCACCACGGCTCTGCTGACCGGCGTCGCGCAGACCGCTAGCGGAATCATGCCGGGTATGACGACCTTCGCCTCCCTGATGGCCCCGATCGCCGTCGGCGCCGTGATCATCGACACGACGTTCGGCGCGCGCGTCCAGCTCGACAGCCCCGACCACATGCGCGGGCGCGTCATCGCCGTCCAGGGCGTGGTGAGCGCGGGCGCCGGCGCGATCGGCGGCCCCCTGCTCGGCTGGCTCTGCGACGGCATCGGCCCCCGCCTCACCCTGGGCACCACGGGAATGGCCGTCATGGCCGCCACGCTGGTCGCCGCCGTCGTCCTGGCCCGCCTGGCGAAGGTCCGGCTCGGCAGGGCCGTCACCGTTCCGGTGCAGGGGCTCCTGTTCCGCCGCGCCCCCGCCGAGCAGGCCCCCGCCCTCCGCTGACGCGGCCATGACGTTCAAGCTCACCGAGTAACTCGCACCCGCTCGCGCGCGGAGCGCACTGAGCTTGTCGCCGATGTAACGCGAGCGTGAACAGAAGTGATCAGGCCGGAGACACGCCCTCAGTTTTCCCTGTCGCAGAGGAAGCGGTGATCGACCGCACCTGACGGCGATCGATGCCATTCACGCAGCTCTCGCGGGATCGGCACCTGGCTACGTTCGCCGAGCACCGTCTGACGCCCCTCCACTGAATGGACACCAGGCCGTCGAAAGGGATTCGCGAGCATTGACCGCCTTGTTTATCGGGTGATAGTTGTATCTAGCTGGGCAGGCCCCCGACCCAGGAGTCCGAGATGGTTATGCGGTTGTTAATTGAGACAAAACAACCCGCGAGCCTTCAGCTCAAAGTCGCACCAATTGCGAGTGCGCTTGCCGGCCTATTTTTCGTCAAGAATTCAAATAACCGGCCCGGCGTCGGCCATGACTCAGCGTCACATGTTCACGTCACCCGCTGCCGGCCCCGGCCGGCGACGGCCCGCCCGTGTCCGGCCACCTGGGCCGTGCGCACCCACACCTGGGAGACGCGCGCGCGCCTGCGCGACGTGCTGGAGGCCGACCTGCGCTATCGGATGTCGCGACTGGCGAACGGCGGGTTGCCGCTGCTGCTCTCCGATCTCAACCCGGGCATCCGCCTGGACGGCTCCACGCTCCTGGTGGACACCATGTGCGACAGCGAGCACAGCACCAGCACAAGCAACCTGATCCTGATGCCCGCCGTGCTGCGCGACCGGGTCATCGTGCTGCTCACCGAAGCACAGCCGAGGACCGCGGTGCTCTTCTATCCCGTATCTGGGATGCCCACGGCGCGGCCGTCCGCGGGACCGTACGTCTCGTCCCTTCACGACCTGGCCAGACTCGCCCCGCCCGCCGACCGGTACGTGGTCGGCCATCTGGCCTCGGCACTCGTCGGACCCCGATGTGGGTCCTGTTCGTGACCATCTGGTCTTCCTCTACCGCGTACGGTTAGAGGTGGGGCCCCCGATTGGAGTATCCTGTTAGCACTATCGCGTTTGCAGCTTCCCCACGGGGGCCTCACACTGGTCTTATGAGTCCTGTTTGAGGTTCCGGGAGAGACTGTGAAGCGCTATACGGTGACGATCGCGCCGGAGGCCGACGAAGAGGCGGCCCGCGCGACTCGGCCAGAGATGGTGGTACGCATCGAGGTGGTCCACGGGGAGCCCCACGTCGTCGAGCTGACCGTGCGGGCCACCGCGGGGGCCGACCTCACTAGTGGCGACCTTCCTTCGGTCGATCTGGAGAGCCTGGCCCGCGCGTTCGCGACCCAGTCGTCGCCCGCGGCGCCGCTGACGCCCCCCGCGCCGCCGGCCGCCCAGGCCCCCGCGCGCCCGCGCCGCACACGCCGCGCGGCGGCCACGGCGATGGCGGTTCCCGGCGCCAGGGCATACCGCAAGATGCCCGATCCGGACGAACTGCAGGCGGTTTACGCCGACACCGGCAGCATCGCCGGAGTCGCCAAGCACTACGACGTCCCCAGTCACACGGCACAGGGGTGGATCGGCCGGCTGCGCCGCCGGGGAGCCATATCAGCCGAGTGAACGCCGCAGCACCGGCACGGCCTGCTCCAGCCACGGGCCGAGTTTGCCGTCGAGCGCGTCGAACTCGGCTTCGAGCAGGCACAGCGCCTGAGTCGGCACGCTCGCGCCGACCTCCGCCAGCAGCGGGCGGAGCATGGTCTCGGCGACCTGACCATGCCGAGGGCTGGCGGCCGTCATCAGCGGCACGGCCACCACATCCCGCAGGCCGCCCTTCGGCAGCAGGTCGATGAAGAGTTTCAGCAGTCCCGTGTAGGCGGCCTTGAACGTGGGACTGGCCACGAGCAGCAACCCCCCGGGCGTCCGCACCGCGGTCAGGATCTCGTCCAGGCCACCTCGCCCGTTGCACTGCCCGAGCAGGTCGGCCATCAGCTCGGCCAGATCGATCAGCCGCGGCTCGCCGACCGTCCCGCCCAGTGACGCCCCCAGCGCGTCCGCCGAGTGCACGGCGATCTGCCGGGTCCTCGAGTGCGGTTTCGGATTGCCGACGAGCACGTGGAACGGCGTCATAGCAGCCCCCGCGCGCGCAGGATCGGCATGACGCCCTCGGCGAAGGTGTAGGCCTCCTCCAGATGCGGTTGCGCGGACAGAATCAGGTGGTCGGCACCGGCCGCGTGGAACTCGGCGATCCGGTCGGCGACCTCGGCATGGCTGCCGACCAGTGCGGCGGCCGGGCCTGGGCGGGCCAGGCCGTACCCTGTCCAGACGTTGGGGTAGATCTCCAGGCCGCCGCCGTGCAGGGCGGCCATCCGCCGCTGGCCCTCGGACTCCGACGCCGCGAACCGGCGTTGCGCGGCGGCGATGGTCTCGGCGTCAAGGCCCGCGATCAGCCGGTCGGCCTCCGCCCACGCCTCGTCGGCCGTCTCCCGGGTGATCACGTGCAGCCGGGTGCCGCACGACAGGGCGCGCCCGTGTTCCTCGGCCTCCTGCCTGGCCTGTTTGAACATCCCGGCCAGCCCTCCCGGCGACTCACCCCAGGTCAGGTACACCTCGGCGTGCTCCGCCGCGGCCTGTCGCGCCGCGCCGGACGAACCGCCGAGGAACACGGTGGGCGGCACGGCGGGCGGTCTGGTCAGCAGCGCGTCGCGCACCTGGTAGTGGACGCCGTCGAAGGTGTACGGCTTGCCGTCCCACACCCCGGACAGGATCCGCAGGAACTCGCCAGCCCGCTCGTAGCGGGCGTCGTGGTCCAGCCAGTCGCCGAAGCGGTGCTGCTCGTCGGGGTCGCCGCCGATGACCACGTTGAACTGGAGCCGGTCGCCGGAGATCCGCTGGAAGGTGGCCGCCATCTGGGCGGCCAGCAGCGGCGCGACGAGGCCGGGCCGAATGGCGATCATGAATTTGAGGCGGTCGGTCTGAGCGGCGAGCGCGGAGGCGACGACCCAGGCGTCCTCGCAGAACAGCCCGGCGGGGGTCAGCACACCCTCGAATCCGAGCTGGTCGGCGGCGCGCGCCACCTGCCCGAGGTAGCCGAGCGTGGGCTTGCGCCGCGTGATGGTCGTGGAGCGCGGCCCGCCACGGCGTTCGGCCAGGTCCCGTCCGTCGCCGTGCGAGGGGAGGAACCAGTAGAGATGTAACGACATCACTACCTCTCAGTGAACTCGACGGGCATGGACGTAATGGCGTTCATGAAGTTGGAGCGCATCCGCCGCACGGGACCGGCGAGGCGCAGTCCGGGCAGGAGGGGGCGCAGCTGGTGGAGCAGTTCGGCGGCCTCCAGCCGGGCCAGGTGAGCACCGAGGCAGAAGTGCGGGCCGATGCCGAAGGCCAGGTGCGGATTGGGGGTCCGCGCGAGATCCAGGGTGTCGGGGGCGCCGAACACCCGCTCGTCCCGGTTGGCGGAAATGTAGTACAACACGACCTTGTCCCCGGCGGAGATCCGGCGGCCGTCGAGGACGGTGTCGCGGGTCGCCGTACGGCGGAACTGCATGATGGGGGTGACCCAGCGCAGGAGTTCCTCGACGGCCGACGGAACGAGGCCGGGGTCGGCCGCGAGCCGGTCACGCTCGGCCGGGTGGTCGAGCAGGGCGAGTACGGATCCGGATATCAGATGCCGGGTCGTCTCGTTGCCCGCGATGACCAGCAGCAGCCACATCTGGGCCAGTTCGCGTCTGGTGAGCTGCTTGCCGTCGGCCTCGGCGGCCACCAGCCGGGTGAACAGGTCGTCGCCCGGGTCGCGGCGGCGCGACTCCGCCAGTTCGGCCGCGTAGGCGTAGGCGTCGGCGAACGTGCGCGCGTACACGTCGATCTGGCCGCCGCCGAATTCCGGGTCGTCGAACCCGACCAGGTTGTTGCTCCAGGTGTAGAGCAGCCCCCGGTCCTCGCGGGGCATGCCGAGCAGGTCGGTGAGAACCAGCAGCGGCAGTTCGGCGGCCAGGTCGGTGACGAGGTCGCCGCCGCCCGCCGCCGAAAGCTGTTTCACCAGGGTCGCCGCGTGGTCGCGGACGGATTCGCGCAGCCGGGCGACCGCCCGCGGCGTGAACGCCGCGCTGACCAGCCGCCGGATCCGGGTGTGCCGGGGGGCGTCCATGTTGATCAGCAGCTGCCGGTTGCGTTCCAGGTCGGCGCGGCTGCGCGGGTCGGCGAGGAACGCGCCGCGTTCGGCCGAGGAGAACAGCGCCGGGTCGCGGGACGCGGCGTGCGCGGTCGCGTGCCTGGTCACCGCCCAGTAACCGGTCCCCTGCCGGGTTCTGGCCGTGCCGTCGGCCGCGTGCGCCACCAGTTGGGGCTCGTCGACCCAGGCGACCGGATCGTCGCGGCGGCGGCGGGCGAACTCCTCGAACGGCACGCTCTCGGCGTAGGTCGCCGGATCGGCGAGCAGGGTGCTCATATGCGCCGTCCCGCGTGTTCCCAGTACGGCTCGCGCAGCGCCTGCCTGGCCACCTTGCCGGTGGGTTCACGGGGCAGGCCGGTGACGAAGTCGTACGAGCGGGGGACCTTGAACCCGGCGAGCTCGGTCCGGCAGTGCGCGTCCAATTCGGCGGCCGTGACCTCGCTGCCCGGTTCGCGTTCGACGAGGGCCTTGACCTGTTCGCCGAACTCGGCGTCCGGGACGCCGATGACGACCGCGTCCCGCACGCCGGGGTGGGCCAGCAGCGCGGCCTCGATCTCGGCCGGGTAGATGTTGACCCCGCCGGAGACGATGATCTCGACGGACCGCCCGGTGAGGAAGAGGTATCCCTCGTCGTCGAGGTAGCCGACGTCGCCGACCGTGAAAACCTCGGGCGCCACGTAGGCCTCGGCCGTCTTCTCGGGGGCCTTGAGGTAGCTGAAGGACCGCTTCGGGTTACGCCGGATGCCGACCCGCCCCTCGACGCCGCGCGGCGCCGGCTGCCCGTCGGCGTCGACGATGACCACCTCGTTGGGCGGCAGCGACCGGCCGACGCTGCCCGGCTTCTTGAGCCAGGCCGGCGAGTCGATGAGGGTGACGATGCCCGACTCGGTGGCCGCGTAGTACTCCCGGAACACGGGGCCCCACCAGTCGATCATGTCCCGTTTCACGGCGGGCGGGCAGGGCGCGCCGCCGTGCCAGATCCGGACCAGGCTCGTGCCGCCGAACGTCGTGTCGCGCAGGCGCAGCATGCGGATGAACTGGGTGGGGACGAGGTGGGAGATGGTCACGCCGTACCGGTCGATGAGGGCGAGGGTCTCGGCCGCGTCGAACTTGCGGCGCATCACCACCGAGCAGCCGCGCAGCAGCGGGTAGAGGGTGAAGAACAGCTGCGCCGAGTGGTACCAGGGGCCGACCAGCAGGCTCCGGCCACCTCGCGGGATCTCCAGCCAGTCCCCGAGGGCGGTCGCGGTCGCCGCGACCCGATCGATCGGCGCGCCCACCTTGAGCAGGGTGGTGACGACGCCCTTCGGGCGTCCGCTCGTCCCCGAGGTGTAGAGCAGGGTCGCCCCCGCCACGGGCTCGCCGTCCGCCGACGGCAGGTCCGCGAGGTCGGCTTCGCAGTCCAGTACGGTGACGCCCCCTGAGGCCTGGGCGACGTTCGCGGCATACGCGGGCTCGGTGACGACGAGGGCGGCCTCGGAGTCGGCCAGGATGTAGGCGATCTCCGGGGGGGTCAGCCGCCAGTTGATCGGCACCACGACCAGTCCCGCGTGCAGGCAGCCGAACAGCACCTCGTAGGTCTCCCGCCGGTTACCCAGCACCACGGCCACCCGGTCACCCGTACGGAGCCCGGCGCCGCGCAGAACCCCCGACCACAGATCGGCACGGGCCGCGAACTCACCCCAGGTCGACGACCCGGTGTCGTCGACAAGGGCGACTTCCTCACGGGGAAATCCGTCCAGCAGTACGGCCATATTGACTCCGTTCATTCAAAAATGTCAAGAAATGTCAGGAAATATCGTCAGAATGTGCTCGCGTAAAGGGCGGAAATTGAGCCGGGCCGTGCCGGGAGTGCCGATCTGCCCGCGGGTGAGGCGGGCCGTTTCCGGGTCGATGAGGTGCGGTTTCCCGGCCGCTTCCGCGATGAGCTGGATCTGGCAGCAGCGGTCCATCGCCAGGAACCACCAGGCGGCCTCCTCGACCGTGCCGCCGACCGTCAGCAGACCGTGGTTCCGCATGATCACGGCCTTGGCGTCGCCCAGGGACGCGGCGACCTGCTTGCCCTCCAGGACCACGCCGCCGAACTCCTGGTGGACCGCGTGGTCCTCGAAGAACGCGCACGCGTCCTGGGTGATCGGATCAAGGAGGCGCCCGAGGGTGGCGAAGGCCCGGCCGTACACGGAGTGGCTGTGCGCGGCGGCGTGCACGTCGGGGCGGGCCGCGTGGATGGCCGAGTGGATGGCGTACCCGGCCGGGTTGACCTTGCCCTGTCCCTCGACGACCGTGCCCGTGTGGTCGACCAGGAGCAGGTCGGCGACGGCGACGTGGGCGAAGCTGCGGCCGAACGGGTTGATCCAGAAGCGGTCGGGCCGCTCCGGGTCGCGGGCCGTGATGTGCCCGCCCGCGCCCTCGTCGAACCCGTTCACCGCGAACAGCCGGAGGGCCAGCACGAGTTGCCGTTTGACGTGCTCTGTCGTCGGGCTATCCACAGCCGCCTGCCGTGTCCGTGTCGAAGCGCCGGTCGCCGAGCGTGCGCAGCAGGTCGGCCAGGAACCAGTCGAACCGGTCGAGACCCCAGTAGCGCTCGCGTCCGACGCGGAAGTAGGGGATGCCGAAGATGTCGTCCTCATACGCCCGGAACAGGCAGTCCACGCCCCGCTCACGCAGCTCGGAGTCGTCCGGGGTGCGGGCGAGGCCGGCGCCGTCGAGGCCGCAGCGGTGTTCGATGGCGGTGATGACGGCCGGGTCGCAGATGTTCTCGCCGCGGGTCCAGCGGGCCTCGGTGACCTCGGTGTAGAAGGCGGCCTCCGCGCCCAGGTCGCGGGCCCTGAGGAAGGCCAGGTGCGGGATCTCCCACCACGGGTCGATGTCGACGGGCCAGCGCATGTCCAGCTTGAGCCGCGCGGCCATCCGTTTCGTGTCGTGCAGGATGTACAGGTGCTTGGCCTTGCTCATCTGCTGGTAGTGGAACTCCCCGCCGCGCGCGGCCAGGCGGCGCTCGGTCTCGGGGTCCGGGTCCCAGAACGGGATGAACTCCACGACATCGTGCGCGTCGGGAATCTCGCGGCGGAGCCGCTCGATGGCCATCCAGCTGAACGGGCTGCGGAGGGAGAAGTGCACCCGCGGCCCGCGCCCCGGCCTCACTGGAGCGCCTTCAGCACGTCGTCGTCGAGCGTGGCGAGGGTGCCGGCGTCCGGTCCGCGGCTGATCGCGTACCCGTGCAGGATCGTGGCGGTCGCCACGTGCCGGGGTGGGTCGTCGCCACGCTGGGCGTAGCAGTCCATTCGCCCGTCGAAGGTGACGCCCCCGATGATGTCGCCGGCCGAGAAGGTGACGGTCATGGTGTCGTCCAGGTGCGCGTCGGCGAGCATCGTGATCCGCGAGCGGGACACGACGGGGATCCAGCCGCGCTCGGCGAGCAGGCGTCCGACGCCGATGCCGCGGTCGTAGAGGAAGCGGTCCACGGTGTCCTCCAGGGTCCGCGCGTACGCCGAGTGGGCGACGCGGTCGGAGAAGTGGCAGTGGAAGTACGGGACCCGGTAGGACCAGGAGAACCCGGCGGCGGGCCGGGCTTCGGCCCCTGGGGTGGATTCGGTGACCAGGTTCACGAGGTCGGCGGGCGCCGGGCCGGCCGCCGGTGGGTCGGTTTCGCGGACGAGGGCGACCGTCGCCTTGGCCCGGCAGACGGTCACGGTGGCGCCGTCGCGGGTGGTGGTCAGGCGTACGGCGAATCGCCCGGGTTTCGTCTGGGAGACCTCGGCCGAGACGACGTCGTCCACGTCGAGCACGGCCGGGAGCAGCATCGAGCAGTCGACGAGCTCCAGGCCGAGACCGTGATCGTGGTAGAGCCGGGCCGGGCCGAGCCCGCGGTCGCGGAACCAGTGCAGGACGGCTTCCTCGACCAGGTAGTCGAAGTGCTTGAATCCAACCCAGGTCCGGATATTCGCACCTTCGTACCCTGGGCGGCCGAGCCCCGGGATGAGCATGGCGGTCATGAGGTCACCTCTTTCAGAAAGGCGCGGAGATGGGCGGCGGCCACCTCGGCATGCCGTACGTGCAGGAAATGGCCGAAGCCGGGCTCCACGACGAACTCCGCGTGCGGCAGCTCCCGGCGCAGCGCGGCGGCGCGGGCCGGCCCCATCGCGTGGTCGCGATCCCCCGCGAGCACGAGTGCCGGCCCGGTCACGGCTCCCAGGTCGAGCCGTGCCGTGTGCAGGAACGCCTCGAACATCGCCATGAAGCCGATCGGCCCGATCCGGTCGCGGACCTTCGCCAGCATGGCCTCGCCCACGTCCGGCTCGACCCGGCTGAGCCGCCGGGAGAGCCGCAGTTCGAGGCTCTGGTCGATGATGCGCAAGAAGTCGGCCCGCGCCCGGTCGAAGACCGGCCAGGTGACGGCCATCTCGGGCGGGCAGTAGAACGGCGCGATCAGCATGGCCGGGGTGGTGACCTCGGTGAGCAGTTCGAGCACCGCGCTGGAACCCAGGGAGTGTCCTACGAGCAGGTCGACGTGCGGGAACGCCCGCCGGGCCTCGGCGGTCCCGAGCAGCTCGCCGAGCACGGCCCCCGGACTTCCGTGGCGACGCCACTCGTGGTCCGACCCGGCGTTCCACGGCAGTTCGAGCGCGTGCACCCGCCACGCCGGATCGAGGTGCCGGGCGAGCGGCAGCCACGACCGCCAGTTGTCCTCCATCCCGTGGACGAGGATGACGGTCCGGCCGCCGGGCGAGCCGGGCGTGAGCTGGTGCGTCGTCGTCATGACCCGCCCACGCGGAGCGTGCGGAATCCGTCGGCGGCGTCCCCGCAGGACAGGTGCCTGGGCGGCCCGCCCGCCCTGACGTCGGCCACCGCCGCGCACACCGCGAAGACGCCCGCCGCGCCGTAACGCGCGCTGTCCGCCGGCGTGTCCGGGTGAGCGTCCGCGGCAGCGTTCACGGCAGCGTTCACGGCAGCGTTCACGGCAGGGGACGCCGGGGGCGGCCCGTAGTCCCGCAACGTGACGGTGGCGGTCGCCGCGGATGTGCCTGTGCTCGCCGAGAGGATCAGGCATGCCGCGCCGCCGGTCAGCTTCTCGGCGGGTCCGGCGTGGCGCAGGCTGTGCAACGCCAGGGCGTCCTCGTCGTCGGGCTCGACGCCGACGACGACGGCCCGCCGGGCCCGGCCCCGCTGAAGCAGGGCGCCCGCGAGCCAGATCGCGTCGAACCCGGCGCCGGCGCCTGAGCACACCGTGAGGTTGGGGCCGCCGAAGCGGAACCAGATGGCGATGGCCCCCGCGATGACGTTGCTCGATGCGCCCGGCGCCAGCATCGGGCTGACCGATCGGACGCCGTCGGCGCGCAGGCCGCGGGCGATTTCGCTGACGACCCCCACGTTTCCGAGATTCGAGCTGACGACGACCGCGACACCGGGGTCGGGTTCGGCCGGCGAGCGGGGGGTCTTCGGCGGCAGGTCCAGCGCCTCGTGGACGGCGCAGAGCGCCAACAGGGTGGCGCGGTCCTTGCCGAACAGGCCCTTGCGGCCGAGCACCGCCGCCGGATCGACATCCGCGGAGCCGGCGACGGCGGCGTGCACGTCCAGTTCGATCACGTCGCCTCCAGGAGGGTGACGGCGTTGACCCCGCCGAAGCCGAAACCGTCGATCTGGACCAGGCGCGGCCGCGCGGCGACGGGCCGGTCGCGGACCAGGTTGAGGGCCGCCGCCTCCGGCAGCGGGTCGCGCAGGCCGACGATGTGCGGCACGACGCCAGATTCCATGCAGTACGTCGCCATGACGAGGCTGAGCAGCGCCGATCCGCCGGAGGTGTGCCCGACCGCGCCCTTGATCGCCGTGACGAGCGGCGCGTGTCCGGCCATCAGCTCGGTCAGTGCCAGCGCCTCGACCGGGTCGTTCAGCTCGGTGCCGGTGCCGTGCGCGACGACCAGGTCCACTTCGCCGGGAGCGCGTCCGGCGCGGGCGAAGGCGTCCCGCATGGCCCGCAGGATTCCGGCCCGGTCCGGAGCGGTCTCGTGTCCCGCGTCGCACGACAGCCCCGTCGCCAGCACGCGCGGGCCCGGGCCCCCGGTGGTGTGGTCGTCCGGCAGCAGCACGACGGCCGCCGCGCCCTCTCCGAGCAGCACACCCGTGCGGTCCCGGTCGAAGGGGCGGACCCGGGTCGTCGGTTCCGCCGCGACCCGGCCGATCATGGCCAGCATGGACGCCGTCATGGCGTCGGCGCCCGCCGCCACGACGGCGTCCGCCTCCCCCAGTTCGAGCAGATCCTGCGCGAGCGCCAAGGCGTGCCCGCCCGCGCTGCACGCCCCCGCCAGCGTCAGGGCCGGACCGAAGTGCAGCCGCTCCGCCGGGAAGCCCTCCGCCCCGGCGCCGCCGGTCGCGAGCGCCTCGACGGCGGACAACTCTCGCAGCCCCGTCCCGGCCAGGACGACCACCCGCTGCTGAGATCGGTCGACCCCGGCCTCGGCGAGCGCCTCGTCGACGCACGTGGTCAGCCACCGGCTCGCCCGGAACAGCCGTGGCCCGCCCTCGATCTCGTAGCCATGGGTGACACGGGTCTCCGCCGGGTCGTACAGCCGCAACGGGGCAGCCCCGCACGCGCCCCGCGACAGGGCCGCGAACGTGCTCGGCCCGTCCCCGAAGCAGGTCCGTACGGCAGTGGCCGCGACACGCACACTCATTCCGGCACCGTCCGGATCACGGCCGCCGCGACCGCGCCGTCGCGGGCTCGGCCGGTCACGACGGCGACGGCGTCCGCGGGGGCGTCGGCACGCCGGTCGAGGACAGCGGCCAGGGCCAGGCCGCCGGCCGCCGCGCCGCAGTCCCCGTAACGGGCGCGCGGGCTGAGGTCGAGGGGGCGGCGGCCAAGCGCCGCCTCGACCGCGCCGGCTTCACCGTCGTCGAGGTGATCGCCGGTGGCCATGGCCCAGACCTGCTCCGGCGAGGCCCCCGCCTGCGCCAGGGCTCGCCGTACGCAGCCGGGGAGGGCGCCGGGGCCGTCCGCGGGGGTGAAACCCGCGGCGGTGGCGAGGACCTCGGCCATGCCGGTGACCGCGCGGCGGAGGACGAACACGGTGGCGGCCTCCCCCGCAGCCACTGTCCCACTCAGCGCCGACGACCAGGCGGTGTGCGGGGTGAATTCCTCGACCGCGCCGACGAGGACCGTGTCGGCCTGGGACTTCTCGATGGCTCGTACGGCGTACCTCATCGCCTGGAGGAAGGCGATCGGGCCGCCGGCGACGGTGGCGTTGACGCCGCGGAGGCCGTACCAGATGGCGGACTGGCCGGCGGCGCAGTTCATCACGGTGTTCGGGAACTGCATGGGGTTGACCAGGTACGGTTTGTCCTGGACCAGGGTTTCCCTGGAGAAGTCCATGGTCGAGGCGAGGCTGCCGACCGTGGTCCCGAGGACCAGGCCGACTCGGGCGGGGTCGACGGTGGTGAGGTCGACGCCGGCGTCGCGCAGGGCCTCGCCGCAGGCGACCACGGCGAGCGCGGTGGCCCGGTCGAACGTGCTGGTCCCCTTGCGGCCGAGCCGCTCGCGCACGCTGAAGCCGGCGAGCACGGGGGCGCTGTGGGCGGGCAGATCGTCGTAAAGGGGGGTCGCGTCGGCATCGCCGGCGGGGGCCAGCACGGCACGACCGGTGATCATCATCGGGCGGCTCCGAAGACGGTGATGGCGTTGTTCCCACCGAAGGCGAAACCGTCGTTCTGGGCGATGCGCACGGTGGCGGGCCGGGCCACGTTGGGCACCGGGTCGATCCAGGGCAGTTCATCGTCCTGGGTGGTCCAGTTGATCGTGGGCGGCAGGAATCCGTCGGCGATGGCCAGCGTGGTCGCGATCGCGCCGAAGCCGCTGGCGGCGCCCATGGTGTGGCCGAGCATCGACTTGATCGAGCTGACGGGCGGAATCCGCTCGCCGAACACCTGCCGTACGGCACGGGCCTCGACCAGGTCGTTGGCCGGGGTGCCGGTCCCGTGCGCGCAGATGTAGTCGATCTCGTCGGGTTTCACGTCGGCGTCCTGGTGCGCCAGGCGCATGCAGGCGGCGATGCTGTCCTCGTCGGGGGCGACCATGTGCCGGGCGTCGCAGTTGACGCCGTAGCCGAGGACCTCGGCGTAGACGCGGGCGCCGCGGGCGCGGGCGTGGTCGGCGTTCTCCAGCAGCAGCACGGCACCGCCCTCGCCGGTGATGATCCCGGCCCGCCCCTTGTCGAACGGGCGGCAGGCGCTTTCGGTGAGCGCGCCGAGGCGGTGGAATCCGGCCTGTGCCCATCGGCACACCGAGTCGGCGCCCCCCGCGAACATCAGGTCGGCGTCCCCGCGCGCCACGCAGTCGAAGGCGTACCCGACGGCGTAGTTGCTGGCCGAGCAGGCCGTGGCGAGCGTGAGCACCTCGCCGGCGAGGCCGAGCTCCGTGGCGACTCCGGCGGCCAGCCGTTCGGCGGGGAACTGCCGCAGGGTGCCCGGGTCCATCGCCGCGAAGCCGCCCGCGACCTGCTGCGCCACGAGCGATTCGACGACCTGCGACTCTCCGCTCGTCGTCCCGATGACGACTCCCGCGTCCGCGCACGCGTCGTCCGGCAGCCCCGCGTCGGCCGCGGCCAGCCTGGCGGCCGCCGCGGCGAGCTGTGCCGACCTCCCCCAGGCCGCGGGGCTGAGGCGGGTGAGGTAGGTCTCCGGACGGAAGTCCTTGACTTCGCCCGCGTCGCGGTAGGGGAACCCCTCGGCGTCGAAACTCTCGATCGGCGAGATCCCGGACCGGCCCTCCCTGAGGGCGGCGCGGAAGGCCGTGACCCCGATGCCGATGCTGGACACCGGCCCGAGGCCCGTCACCACCACACGGGCGCGCAAGGTCAGTCCCGCCATCCGGCGTAACGGGCCACCACGGTGTAGACGGCCTTGAGTGACCGCATGTCGTTCAGCTCGGACTGCGGAATGTCCACTTTGTACTTCTTCTCGATCCGGGCGAGGATCTCGATCGCGCGCAGCGAGTCTGCGTCGTACTCGTCGACGAAGTCGCCGGCGTCGGCGACCTCCTCGGGCTCGAGTTCCAGCACCTCGGCGACGATCTCGCGCAGCTCTTCCAGGTGTTCGGTGTGGTCACTCATGATGGTTCCTTCCGTTGCCGTTGGTTAGGGTCAGCGCCGGGCGGACGACCGCCATCATCGAGGTGACGACGGCGACGCGGTCCGCACCGACGAAGCTCTCCCCGCTCGCGAAGGCCGCACCGTCCACCACCTGATCGAGCCGGACCAGATGACGCACGACGTCGCCCGGCAGGACCGGCCGTTCGAACACGACGTCCCTGGCGGCGGTGAACATGGGCAGCCCGGACTCCGTGGCTCCCAGGAGCCACAGCACGGCCGCGGCCTGCCCGAACGACTCGAGGAGCAGGCTGGCGGGGTACTCGCTGCCGGGCTGGTCGCCCTGGTAACAGGGCTCGCAGCCGCTGACCGCCTTGACGGCCTCCAGACGCTCCCCGGGCGCCGCGTGCTCGATCCGGTCCAGCAGGATCATCGGGTGCCGGTGCGGGAGAACCGCCCGGATCGCATCGTGATCGAGACGGAGCTCCCCGGACCGAGGCCGGTGACGGTCGAGCCGGGCCCCTACATCCGTCGCGGCCCTGGAGCCCTGCTCGTAGCGGGCGCTGACCTTGGCGGTGGTCCGCCCTGTCCCGTCGGCGCAGCGCGCCCTCACCTCGAGCCCGTCGTCCGCACGCTCGATCGCCGCCTCGACGACCAGGCTGTCGCCCGCCAGCAGCGGCGCCAGGAACCGGGCCGAGCGCAGTCTGGCCAGCCGTACGGGACCGACGGCCTCGGCCACGGCCTGCTGGACGCTTTCCAGCGTGAACACGCCCGGATAGACGGTGAGCTCGGGGAAGTGGCCCGGCATGTAGGGGTCGTCGGCCGCGACCTTCTTCACGGCGCGGACCGTGCCCTCGCTCACCTCGGCGCTGTCGATCGCGCGCAGCGGCGTCGCCGTGCTCACAAGACCATCCCGCCGTCGACCTGCACGACCTGGCCGGTGATGTACGCGGCGCGGCCGGACAGCAGGAACGCGACCAGATCGGCGACGTCGGCGGGGTCGCCGAACCGGCCGAGCGGGATCCGGCCGAGGGCCTGGGCGCGCTGTTTCTCGCCGAGTTCGGCGGTCATGTCGGTGTCGATGAACCCGGGGGCGACCACGTTGACCCGGATCCCGTAGCGGGCGACCTCCTTGGCCAGCGACCTGCTGAGGCCGACGATCCCGGCCTTGGTCGCGGCGTAGTTCGTCTGGCCCGCGTTGCCGTACACACCGGCGATGGACGACAGGTTGACGATCGAACCGGTCTTGCGCTTCAGCATGCGATAGGCGACGACGTGGCAGGTGTTCCAGGTTCCGGTGAGGTTGGTGTCGACGACGTCGCCCCACTCCTGCGGCGACATGAGCACGGCCGGCCGGTCGCGGGTGATGCCCGCGTTGTTGACCAGGGCGGTCACCGGGCCGAGTGCGGTCTCGGCCGCTTTGACGAACTCCTCGACCTGGGTCACGTCACGCACGTCGCAGGGCGCGAACCAGGCGGGCACGCCCATGGACTCGACCTCGGCCCGGGTCTTGCGGGCGGCCTCGCCGTCGCTGGTCGAGCAGCCGGCGATGGCGTAGCCTTCGGCGGCCAGGCGCAGCGCCACGGCGCGGCCGATGCCGCGGGACGCTCCGGTCACCAGTGCCATCCGGTCGTCGGTCATGGCGTCCTCCTTCGCTCACTCCAGGGATCGGCGAGGATCTCGCCGGTGTGCGCGCCGGGTTCGGGGGCGCCCGACCTGATCCGGGCGGGGGTGCGGGAGAACTTGATCGCGGGCCCGGTGAGGGGGGCCACCGTGCCGTTGGACAGCGTCGTGTCGCACAACATGCCGCGTTCGAGCACGTGCGGGTCTTTGGCCGCCTCCGCCAGATCCCGTACGCGCTGGGCGGTCAGGCCCCGCGCGTCCAGCAGAGCCTGGACCTCGTCGGCGGTCCTGGTCGCGCACCACGCGCCGATGACGGCGTTGACGGCTTCGCGGTTGGCCACGCGTTCGGCGTTGGTGGCGTAGCCGGGGGCGCGGGCCAGCTCAGGCCGGTCGATGACCTGGGCGAACAGCCGCCAGTGCTTGTCGAGAGCGGCGGCCAGGTAGACGTACGCGTCGTCGGCGCAGCGGAACACCCCTGCCGGGACGACCATGTCGGTCTGGTCGCCCTGCCGTCCGGGCTGAGCTCCCGCGGCGGCCAGGGTGAGGTAACCGTCGCTGGTGGCGAGCAGCGCGTCGAGGAGCGCCACGTCCACATGCTGGCCCTCTCCGGTCGCGTCCCGGTGGCGCAGCGCGGACAGGGCGCCGATCACCGCGTAGAGGGCGGCCAGGTCGTCGGCGATGAACGTCGGAGAGCGCAGCGGCCGGCCGCCCGGTTCGCCGTTGAGCGCCATCCAGCCGGAGGCCGCCTGGATGATCGGGTCGTAGCCGGGGCGACGCGACTGCGGGCCGTACTGACCGAATCCGGAGATCGACACGTACACCAGGCCGGGGTTGACCTCGCGGCAGCGCGCGTAGCCGAGGCCGAGTCTCGCGAGAGTGCCGGGCAGGTAGTTCTCGACCAGCACATCGACGTCCGCGACCAGCCCGAGCAGCGTGTCGGCGGCGCCTTCGGCGCGCAGGTCCAGGGCGAGGCTGCGTTTGCCGCGCTGCGTGGTCTGGCGGAACCAGGCCAGGCCGGTGCCGGGGATCTCGGGCGGGAACAGCCCTTCCCGGTTGCCCGGCATCTCGACCCGGATCACGTCCGCGCCGAGATCGGCGAGCAGCGCGGTGGCCATCGGCCCGGCCCACACCTTGGTGACGTCGAGCACCCGCAGTCCCGTCAGCGGCCCGTCCGGCAGCGCGTCCTGGTCGAAGGCGGCCATCATGTCCTCGCCAGGATGGAGGCGGTGCCGAGCGAGCCGCCGCAGCACATGGTGACCAGGGCCATGGACAGGTCGGCGCGTTCGAGCTCGTGCAGCGCGGTGACGAGCAGGCGGGTGCCGGAGCAGCCGAGCGGATGGCCGAGGGAGATCGCGCCGCCGTTGACGTTGACCCGGTCCAGGTCGACCTTGTGCGCGTCCGCCCAGGACAGGACGACCGACGCGAACGCCTCGTTGACCTCGAACAGGTCCAGCTCCGCGATCGACATCTCCGCTTTCTCAAGGATCTTCCGGGTGGCGGCGGTGGGGCCGTCGAGCAGGTAATAGGGGTCGGCGCCGGCCACGACCTGGTGGAGGAGCCGAGCGCGCGGGCGCAGGCCGCGCGCTCGCGCGTACTCCTGCGACATCCAGAGGATCGCCGCCGCGCCGTCGGACACCTGCGAGGTCGTGCCCGCCGTGTGCAGGCCGTTCTCGACGTTGGGGGTGAGCCCGGCCAGCCCGTCCCGGGTGGTCTCGCGCAGCCCCTCGTCGCGGGTGACCCCGGCGATGGGGGTCACTTCGCGGTCGAACCTGCCCTCCGCCCAGGCGGCCGCCGCGCGGCGCTGCGAGATTACCCCGTAGTCGTCGAGGTCCGCGCGGGTGAGGCCCTGCCGGGCGGCGATCCGCTCCGCCCCGCCGAACTGCGCCTTGGGCGGGTCGTCCCAGGGGTAGTCCGCGGTCTTGTAGTGTCCGGGGCCTTGGTAGAGGTTGACCCCGACGGGGACCCGGCTCATCGACTCGACGCCGCACGCGATGCCGACGTCGATCGCGTCGGCCGCGATGAGCGCGGCGATGAGGTGGTTGGCCTGCTGTGCCGAGCCGCACGAGGTGTCCACGGTGGTGCAGCCCACGCCGTAGTCGAGGCCGGTGCTCAGCCACGCGTTACGGGTGACGTTCAGGCTCTGCTCGCCCGCCTGGGTGACACAGCCGCCGATGATCTGCTCGACCTCGCCGGGGTCGATCCCGGCCCGGTTGATCACCTCGATCTGGACGTGCCGGAGGAGTTCGACCGCCTTCAGGCCGGACAGGGCGCCACCGCGCTTACCGATCGGAGTCCGGACCGCTTCGACGATGACAGGAGACCCCAACGGTCCCCTCCCCCCTATCTTGAATCTTGCATCTGGCCACGAGCCTAGCGACGCGAGTCGGAGATGAGTAGTACTTGTTTCTTGTATTTCTTCCCCATTGCTCAGGAAAAGCGGAACGCTGATACTGGCAACCATGCCTTCGCTCGCAGCGGGCCTGCCACCGAAGTTCGACGCCCGTGAACCGGCCGTGCTCGCCGACCCGTACCCCACGTACCGAGACCTGCGGGCAGCCGGGCCGCTGTGCCGGATGGGCCCGGCCAGCTACGGCGTCACCCGGTACGACGACGTCGCGGCGCTGCTGCGCGATCCCCGGCTAGGCAGCGAGTTTCCCGAGCAGTACCACCGGATGTCGGCGGGGGACGGTCCAGCCGGACGGTTCTTCAGCCGGATCATCCTCTACCGGGACCCACCGGCGCACACCCGGCTGCGCCGCCTGATCGGCAAGGCGTTCAGCCCGTCCCTGGTCCGGCGGACCAGGCCGCGCATCGAGCGCATGGTGGACGCGCTGCTCGACCCGGCGGCCGAGCGCGGCGCGTTCGACGCCGTCACCGATCTCGCGTTCCCGCTGCCGGTGATGGTGGTGTGCGCGCTGATGGGCATCCCCGAGTCGGACGACGCGCTGATCAGGCCGCTCGCCCTCGACCTGAGCCGGGCTTTCGCCGCGATCGTGGCCGAACCCGACCGGGCGGCCGCCGACGTCGCCGTCGAGGAACTCCGCGCGTACCTCGGGGACATGCTGGCGCGGCGGCGCGCCGACCCCGGCGACGACCTGCTGTCGCTGCTGCTCGCGGCCGAGGAGGACGGCGCCCGCCTGAGCCACGACGAGATCGTGGACAACGCCGTCTTCGCGTTCTTCGCGGGTTTCGAGACCACCACGAACCTGATCTCGACCGGCTGCGCGGCCCTGCTCGACCATCCTGATCAGCAGAAGCTCCTTCGCGACGATCCTGATCTCACCCCCGGGGCCGTGGAGGAGTTCCTGCGCTACGACTCCCCCATCCAGGGCGTGGCCCGGCTCGTGCGCGAGGACGTCGAGGTGGGAGGCCGCGCGATCCGCGCGGGCCGGGTGCTGGTCCTGCTGATCGGGAGCGCCAACCGCGACCCCGCCCGGTTCGGCGATCCCGACGGCCTGCGTGTCGACCGGTCGCCCAACCCGCATCTGGCCTTCGGCGGCGGCACCCATCTCTGCCTGGGCGCCAACCTGGCGCGGGTGGAGGCCGACGTCGCGTTCCGCGCGCTGCTCCGCCGGTTCGGCCCGCTGTCGCCCGGTGCCCCGCCCGTGCGGGAGACCGGGGGCACGCTGCGGTCGTACGCGTCGGTCCCGGTGACGGCGGACCCACGCTGATGCCTCTTCCGCCCCGATTCGACGTCCTCGACCCGGCCGTGATCGCCGACCCGTACCCGGTGTACCGCGAATTGCGGGCGGGCGGGCGGCTGTGCCGGGTCAGCCCCGCGAGCTGGGGGGTCACCCGGCACGCCGACGTGGCCGCGCTGCTGCGCGACCGGCGGCTGGGCAACGAGTTCCCGCGCGAGGATCCGCAGTTCCAGATGGACGCCAACCTGGCCGGCGAGGTGTTCGGCCGGATCATCCCGACCATGTCCGTGGCCGACCACAGCCGCGTGCACACGGTCGTGGTGCGCGCCTTCAGCCCGGGGACGGCCCGGCGGATGCGCGAGCGGATCGGCCTCCTCGCCGACGAGTTGCTGGAACCCGGCCTCGACACCGGCGAACTCGACGCGGTCGCCGGGCTGGCGTTCCCGCTGGCGCTGAGCGTGGTGTGCGAGCTGATCGGCATCCCCGGCGGCGCGCGGGCCGAGATCTGGCCCAGGTCGGCCGCTCTCGGCAAGGCGTTCACTCCGTTCCTGCCCGAGGGCGACCGGGCAGAGGCGGACACCGCGCTCGCGTGGCTGCGCGCGTATGTGGAGGACCTGCTCGACACGCGCCGCCCCGACCCCGGCGGCGACCTGCTCGCGCGGCTGCTGCACGCCGGCGGCGAACGCGAGGAGATCGTCGACAACGTGGTGTTCCTGTGTTTCACCGGCTACGAGACCACGATGAACATGGTCAGCACCGGCTGCGCCGCCCTGGCCCGGCAGCCGGAGGAGTGGCGCCGGCTGCGCGACCAGCCCGGGCTGGCCACGACGGCCGCCGAGGAGTTCGTCCGGTTCGACGCGCCGATCCAGTACACGGCCCGGCTGGCACTCGAACCGATCGAGATCGGCGACCGCGTGATCCGGCCCGGCCGGACCGTGCTGCTGCTGCTCGGCTGCGCCAATCACGACGAGGCGGTGTTCGGCCGTCCCGAACGCGTCGACATCGGCCGCACCCCCAACCCGCACGTGGGTTTCGGCGGCGGCGTCCGCGGCTGCCTGGGGGCCGCGCTCGCCCGGGTCGAGGGCGGCGAGGTCTTCCGGCGGCTCGCCGCGCGATTCTCGCGCCTGGAACCGGCCGGCGAGCCGGTCCGGCTCCCGAGTGCCCTGTTCCGCGCGTACGCGACGATCCCGCTCGCGGTCAAGCCGTGATCGGCGCCCTGCTGCCGGACAAGGTCGCGACCGCGTGGCTCGACGACTTCACTCTCGCCGGCCTCCCGCTGCCGGAGGAGAGCGCGGCCCCGCCGGACCGGCGCCCACCGGGGTCGTCGCGTTCTCTGGAGTTCCGGGCCGGGCGGCACTGCGCGCGGACGGCGCTGACCCGGCTCGGGGTCGGCCCCGTCCCGGTGCCACGCGGTCCCGACCGGGCCCCGCGCTGGCCGGAGGGCGTGGTGGGCTCGATCACGCACTGCCGCGGCTACTGCGCGGCGGCCGTGGCCCGCTCCTCCGCGTTCACCGCGATCGGCATCGACGCGGAGCCCAACGAGCCCCTGCCCAGCGTGGTCCTGCGCCGGATCGCGCTCCCCGCCGAGCTCCGCGCCCTTCCCACGGGGGGCGCCTGGGGCCGCCTGCTGTTCTCCGCGAAGGAGAGCGTCTACAAGGTGTGGGCGCCCGCAACCGGCAGGTGGCTCGGCTTCGACGAGGCCGAGGTCTGGTTCGACCCGCCCGCCGGACGGTTCGAGGCCGCTGTGCTCGTGCCGCCGTTTCCCACTTATTCGGGGCGGTTCCTGGTGTCGCCAGGGCTGGCGTTGACCGCGATAGCCGTACAGGAGGTTGAGAAGGATGAGCCTGATCGGGCAGCCGGTGCGGCGGGTGGAGGATCGGCGGTTACTGACCTCGGGGGGAACGTATACGGCTGATCTCGCGGTGCCCGGGTGCCTGCACCTGGTGCTGGTGCGGTCGGCGCGGGCGCACGCCCGGGTGAGCGTCGGCACGGCCCGCGCGGCGGCGCTCGACGGGGTGGTCACGGTGCTGACCGGCGACGACGTGGACGTGCCGCCGGTGCCGCCCGAGGTCGGGACGATCAACCAGGCCATGCCGCAGCCGCTGCTGGCCGGGCAGGTCGTCCGCTACGTGGGGGAGCCGGTCGCGGCCGTGGTCGCCACCACCGCGGCGGTCGCGGCGGACGCCGCGGCGCTGGTCGAGGTCGGCTACGAGGACCTGCCGGTCGTGGTCGACCCGGCCGAGTCGGCCGGCGGCGGAGTCCTCCTGCACCCGGACGCGGGGACGAACGTCGCGCTCAAGCTGACCTTCGCGCGGCCGCCCGGGCGGGCCGACATCTTCGCCGGCTGCGAGGTCGTGGTCAGCCTGCGCATGGTCAACCAGCGGCTGTCGGCCGCGCCGCTCGAAACGCGGGGCGGGGTGGCGCGCTGGGACGACGGACGCCTGACCTACCGGGCGGGGGGCCAGGCGGCGCATCTGTGGCGGGAGAAGCTGGCCGCCACGCTGGGTGTCGCCGAGGAGTCGGTACGCGTCGTGACCCCGGACGTCGGCGGCGCCTTCGGGGCGAAGGCGTTCCCGGGCCTTGAGGACATCCTCACCGCCTGGACCGCCCGGCGGCTCGGCCGGCCCGTGCGGTGGGCCGAGACCAGAAGCGAGAACCTGGTGGCGGGCGGGCACGGCCGGGCCCAGGTGCAGGAGGCCACGCTCGGGGGGACGCGGGACGGGCGGTTGCTGGCCTACGAGTTGAACGTGCTGCAGGACGTCGGCGCGTACCCGAGGATCGCGGCGGTCCTGCCGTTCTGGACGCGCACCATGCTGACCGGTCCCTACCGGATCGCCAAGGCCAGGTTCACCGCGCAGTGCGTGGTGACCAACACCGCGCCGGTCGGGTCCTACCGTGGGGCGGGCCAGCCGGAGGCGGTCGCGGCGCTGGAGCGGATGGTCGACAGGTTCGCCGCCGAGATCGGCTGCGACCCGGCCGAGCTGCGGCGGCGCAACCTGATCGACGAGTTCCCGCACACGGCGCTGACCAGGGCCGCCTACGACAGCGGCGACTACCACGCGCTGCTCGACCGGCTGCTGGCCGCCTCCGGATACGCCGGGCTGCGCGCCGAGCAGGCCAGGCGCCGGGAGAGTGGCCACCCCCTGCAACTCGGCGTGGGCCTGTCGGTCTTCGCCGAGATGACCGGCGCGGACGCCCGTCCCGAGCACGCCACCGCCGCCTGGGACGGCACGCGTTTCGAGGTGTGGGCCGGCACCGGCTGCACCGGGCAGGGCCACGAGACCGCCTGGGCCATGCTCGCCGCCGACGTCCTCGGCGTCCCGGTCGACATGGTGGACGTACGGCAGGGCGACACGGACGCGCTCGCGGCCGGAGGCGGCACCGGCGGCTCCCGTTCGCTGCAGACCGGCGGCCTGGCCGTCCGCGAGGCCGCGCTCGCCCTCCTGGACCGCGCCCGCGAGCATCTGCCGTGGGCGGATGTGCCTCCTATGCGGGCGGAAGCCACCTACACCCCCTCCGGAGGGACCTGCTCCTCGGGAGCTCATCTCGCGGTGGTCGAGGTGGACACCGAAACCGGACGGGTGCACGTCCGCAGGATCGTCGCCGTGGATGACGCGGGCACGATTCTCAACCCACTGCTCGCGGAGGGGCAGATCCACGGCGGGCTGGCGCAGGGGGTCGGGCAGGCCCTCACCGAGGAGGTCTCCTACGCCGGCGACGGGCGGCCGCTCCACCCCACACTTGCCCACTACGGCTTCATCACCGCCGCCGAGCTGCCGTCCTTCGAAACCGTCACCCTGGAGACCCCGGCCCCGGGCAACCCGCTGGGGGTGAAGGGGCTCGGCGAGTCGGGCGCGGTGGGCGTGCCACCCGCCGTGCAGAACGCCGTGGTGGACGCCCTGGCCCACCTCGGCGTACGGCACCTGGACATGCCCGCGACCCCGGAGAAGGTCTGGCGCTCACTCGAAGCGGGCACGTAACGCGGGTTTGTCCACCTTCCCCACTCCGGTGTACGGCAGCGCGTCCACGAACCTGACGTTGTCGGGACGTTTGTAGCCGGCGAGGCCGCGCTCGGTCAGAAAGTCCCGGAGTTCGGCCGGCGTGGGCTGTTCACCCGGCGCGGCGACGACCACGGCGCAGGTCTTCTCGCCCAGCGTCGGGTCGGGGACCGCGATCACGGCGACGTCCTTCACGGCGGGGTGGGCCAGCAGGTGCTCCTCGACCTCGGCCGCGGGAACCTTCTCACCGCCCCGGTTGACCACGTCCTTGATCCGGCCCTCGACCACGAGTTCCCCTCCGGGCGTGCGCCTGACCAGGTCGCCGGTGCGCAGGAACCCGTCGGGCGTGAACGCTCGCGCGTTGTGGTCCGGCGCGCGGTAGTAGCCGCGCAGCGTGCACGGGCCCTGGACGATCAGCTCGCCGACCGCTCCATCGGGGACGTCCCGGTCGTCGTCGTCGACGATCCTCAGCTCGTCGTCGGGGCACAGCGGGGTGCCCTGCGTCCGCACGGGCAGCTCGGGCGGGTCGCCGGGCCGGGTGAAGCAGAGCACGCCCTCGGCCATGCCGAACCAGTGGGTGAGGGTCGCTCCCAGCTCGGGGCGCACGCGTTCGGCGACGTGGGGAGGGAGTTGCGCGCCACCGACCTCGATGGTCAGGCCGGACAGGTCGGTCTCGTACAGCTCGGCCAGCTCCATCCACAGCGGCAGGAACGCGGGCATCAGCGTGGTCAGCGTCACCCCCTCACGGGCGATCAGCGGGAACACCTCGTCGGGACTCGGGCTCGACGCCAGCACGGCGGTGCCGCCCGCGCGCAGCGCGCCCAGCACGCCGGGGCAGCCGAGGGCGGCGTTGTGCGCGGCGGGCAGCGCGGCCAGGTAGACCCCGTCCGCGCCGAACCCCATGGCCTCGGCCGTGGCGCGGAGCTGGAACGCGTAGTCGTCGTGGGTCCTGGGGATCAGCTTCGGCAGGCCGGTCGTGCCCCCGGACAGCAGGAAGAACGCGGCGTCGCCGGGGTCGGGTGCGGGCAGGTCCCGCGGCTCGCCGGTGACCTCCTCAAACGGCGTGTACGGCCCGGCGTCTCCGATGACGAGCACCTGCTTCAGGTGCGGCGTGCCGACCTCGGCCGCCAGTTCCCGGAAGTCGAAGCCGCCGATCGCGTCGGGGCAGATGTAGGCGACGGCCTCGGTGTGCTCGCACAGATAGCCGATCTCGCTGCGCCGGTGCGCGGGCAGCGCGAGCACGGGCGGCGCGCCGAGCCGGAACAGGGACAGGCACGTCACCACGAACTCGATCGAATTCGGCAGCTGCACGACGACCCGGTCCCCGGCCCGCACGCCGAGATCGGCGAGCCCGGCGGCGAGCCGGTCGGCCCAGGCGTCGAGCTGCCCGTAGGTGTACCGGCCGCCGGCGGTCACGACCGCGGTCCTGGCGGGGTCGGCGCCACGGGTGAGGTCGCCGAGCACCTCGCCTCGCCAGTACCCCTTCGCGCGGTAGCGCTGCGCCAGATTCTCGGGCCAGGGGACACATCCGGGCAGCATCAGGCCTCCAAAAGAGAAGAGATACAAGCTAGTGTCTCTCCTGAATTCAAACACAAGATACGAGTAAGGGTCAGATGCCTCCCCGTATCGACATCCAGGCGATCACCGAACTGACCGAACTGGCCGACTACATCGTCCCCTTCACGTTGCGGGTCGTCTGCGACCTCGGCGTGGCCGACCACTTGGCCACGGGTCCCCGTACGGCCGGCGAACTCGCGGCGGCGGTCGGCGCGCACCCGGGTGCGCTCACCCGCGCGCTGCGCGCCCTCAGCTCGCGCGGGATCTTCGCGGAGACCGATCCCGGGGTCTTCACGCTGACCCCGCTGGCCGAGCCGCTGCGCACCGGCCACCCGCTGTCGTTGCGCGCCGCCTATCCCCTGCTGCCCGCCGACATCCACGCCCTCGGACAGCTCACCACCGCGCTGCGCACCGGCCGTCCCGCCTACGGCGCGGCCTACTGGGACCATCTCGCAGCCGACCCGGCACAGAGCCTCGCCGTGGACCGGTGGATGGCCGGCCTCAACGGCATCCACCTGCGCACGGTCATGCCCGCCTACGACTGGTCGGCGGTCACGACGGTGGTCGACGTGGGCGGCGGCAACGGCGCGTTCCTCGCCGGGCTGCTGGCCCGCTTCCCCGGCCTGCGCGGCGTGCTGTTCGACCTTCCCCATGTGGTGCGGCACGCGGTGGACGGCGGCGACCGCCTCCAGGTGGTCGCCGGCAGCTTCTTCGACACCGTGCCGCCCGGCGGCGACCTGTACGTCCTGAAGACCGTCCTGCCCGGCTGGGACGACGAGCATGCGGAGAGGATCCTCCGCAACGTCAGGACGGCCGGCGCGCGGGTGCTCCTGCTTGAGGCCGTCATCGCCCAGGGTGACGGCTCCGACGTGGCGAAACTCGTCGACGTGCACACCCTCGCCGTGACCGGCGGACGGCACCGCGACAGCGCGGAACTCGCGGACCTGCTGGACCGCGCCGGATTCAGACTGACGCGGATCACCCCTACGGCCACGCTCACGCTCGTGGAAGGAGAACCAGTATGACGGGACGTCCCCGGGTGGACATCGAGTCGGTGTTCCGGCTGACGGAACTGGCTGACTACATCATCCCCTTCACCATCCGCGCCGTCTGCGACCTCGGAGTCGCCGACCACCTGACCGAGGGGCCCCGCACGGTGGAGGACCTGGCGGCCGCCACCGGGTCACACGCGCCCTCGCTGCATCGGGCGCTGCGAGCCCTGGCGTCCAAGGGGATCTTCACGGAGACCGCTCCCGGCCTGTTCGACCTGACGCCGCGCGCCCAGCCGCTGCGCTCCGACCATCCGGTCTCGCTGCGAGACGCCTACCCGTTGCTCATCCCCGACGTGGAGGCGTGGGCCAGGTTCGACCACAGCATCCGCACCGGCGAGGCGGCCTTCGACCAGGTCTACGGCGAGGACTACTGGTCGTACATGGCCGCGAACCCGGAGGACAGCGCCGCGTTCGACGCCTCCCAGCAGGCGGCGACCCGGCTGGAGCTGCGCACGAGCCTGCCCGCCTACGACTGGAAGGCGTTCAAGACGCTGGTCGACGTGGGAGGCGGCAACGGCGCGTTCCTCGGCGGCATCCTGGCCCGGTTCCCCAGTCTGCACGGGACGATCTTCGACCTGCCGCACGTGGTCACCGGGGCGCCCAAGCGGCTGGCCGAGTACGGCGTGACCGAGCGCTGCGCGTGTGTCGGCGGCAGCTTCCTGACCGACCCGGTGCCCGCCGGCGCCGACGCCTACCTGCTGAAGCGGATCCTCTACGGGTGGGACGACGAGCGGGCCGTGGTGCTGCTGCGCGCGGTCGCCACCGCCATGCGCCCTGACAGCCGCCTGCTCATCCTGGAGCCGGTGGTACGGCCCGGCAACCACTTCGACGTGGGCAAACTCTACGACCTGCTGCTGCTGTGCATGGTCGGGGGCGGCGCGCGGACCGAAGAGCACATCTGCGAGTTGCTGGAGCGGGCCGGGCTCCGGCTTGAGCGGACCGTGCCCACGATGATGTTCCCGATCCTGGAGGTCGTGCGATGCGCGTGAGCCTGGACAGGAAGGTGTGCGAGGGCCACTCCGTCTGCGTCGGCCTGGTCCCCGAGTTGTTCGACGTGTCGGACGACGACGACCGGGTCATGCTGGTGGCGGGCGACGAGGTGCCCGCCGGGCTGGAGACCCGCGTGCTGTCGGCCGTCGCCCGCTGCCCGAAACAGGTCCTGTCCGTCGCCGATTAGAGGCGCCGGCTAGAAGGTGTTCGGGTCCACCTGTTCGCCCGCGAGCAGCGCCCCGACCGTGGCGTAGAAGTCCCTGCCGTTGACGAAATGCTGGGTCGCGGTGTGGATGTCACGGAGGCGGCGCTGCAGCGGGGAGGACTCGTAGGCCGAGGCGCCGCCCGCGAGGGCGTGGGCGGTGTCCACGGCGGCGGTCGCGAACCCGGTGACCCGGGCGGCGGCGGCGCGCAGGCAGGCCCGGTCGAGCGGTTCCGCGGCCCGCCCGGCGGAGACGATCGCCCAGGCAGTCGCGGCTTCCTGGTGGAGCAGCGCGCGGGCGGCGCGCAGCGTCACGTACGCGTCGCCGAGGCGGTCCTGGAAGACCTGCGACGCGCCGAGCGGGGTGCGGCTGAACGCGCGCCTGCGTCCGTCCGCGGCGAGCTGGGCGATCTCGTCGAGCGCGCCCTGGGCGATGCCAAGCCCCACGGCGGCGATCAGCAGCCCGGCCTGGGCGATGGAGAAGATGGCCCGCCGGTCGCCGGGTTCGTCGCCACGCAGGCTGAAGCTGCGCCAGCCGGGGCAGTCGAGCGCGCCGGCACGCACGTCGTGGCTGGCCGTGCCCCGCAGGCCCAGCACGTGCCAGGTGTCCTGGATGGTCAGGTCGGCGGCCGGGACCAGGACGATCCTGGTCTGCGGCGTGCCGTCCGGCAGCACGCGCGGGGTGCGCCCGTCGAGGACCACGCAGTTGAGATAGACCCAGCTCGCCTGCGGGCAGCCGGTCACGTACGGCCACTGGCCGGTGACCTTCCAGCCGTCGCCGGTGGCCGACGCGCGGCCCTTCGGGGCGACCGCTCCCGCGCCGAGCACGTCGGGCCCGCCGGCGTAGACCTCCTGCTGGGCGCGTTCGGGGAAGCAGGCGAAGACGAGCTGCGCGAGCGTGATCTGCCCGACCAGCCAGCCGGTGGACCCGTCGGCCCGGGCGAGTTCCTCAAGGACCCGGAGGGCGTCGGGCAGCGGGAGGCCGTCGCCGCCGTGCCGTACGGGGACCATCATGCGCAGGCATCCCGCGGCGGCGAGCTGGTCGATCAGGGCGGCGGGGACCTGGCGGGCGCGTTCGGTCTCGTCCGCGGTCTTGGCGATCACAGCGGCCAGCGCGGTCGTCCGGGACAGTGTCTCGTTCACCGCTCCGGATGATACCGGTCAGCGACATCCGCCGTAAGTTCTTGTATCTAGTAAGTTGATCCGATAGACGTTGTATATCGCATTTGGCATCCGTTGGGGGGGACATGCAGGCTCAGGACGCCCTGCTGGGCTGGATCTCGGACCCCGACCCCTCGCACGGCATCCGGTTCGCCGACCCCGGAGGCGGCTGGGATCTGTGGCCCTATCCCCGGCTGGCCGCGCTGGCCCGGTCGGTGGCCGCGGCGCTGCGGGAGCGGTCGGTCGGGCCGGGCGACGTCGTGTCGATCGTCCAGCACTCCGGGCCGCACTTCGTCGGCACGCTGTTCGGCGCGATGCTCGCCGGCGCCACGCCCTCGCCGATCGCCCCACCTCAGGCGTTCGGCGACCGCGCCGCATACCAGGCGCATCTGACGGGTCTGCTGGCCACCGCCAAACCGGCCCTGCTCGTCACCGACCTGGCCGTGGCAGAATCCCTGGCCGGCCAGGCCGGCACGATCCCGCTGCTGCCGGTGGAGAAGATGACGGCCTCCTCGCCCGGCGAGCCGTCATTCGAACCGGCCATGGGCGAGCTCGCGCTGCTGCAGTTCACCTCCGGGTCGAGCGGTCCCGCCGGGGCCGTCGAGATCCCGTACTCCGCGCTCGCCGCGAACGTGGCCTCGATCCGCGCCTGGCTGCGGATGACCCCGGACGACGCGACCGCCTCCTGGCTGCCCGTCCACCACGACATGGGACTGATCGGGTGCCTGATCACGCCCATCGTCAACGGGAGCGACCTGTGGCTGATGCGCCCTGAGGACTTCGTCCGCGACCCGGCGCGCTATCTGCGCTGTTTCGGCGAATCCGGCGCCGTGCTGACGTCGATGCCCAACTTCGGGCTCGGGTACGTCGCCCGCCGGGTCACGCCGGAGAAGCTGCGCGGCATGGACTTCTCCGCGCTCCGCACGGTGATCGTCGGGGCGGAACGCGTCGACGACGCCGCGCTGGAGCGCTTCTGCGCCCTGCTCGGCCCGTACGGTCTGGACCGGCGCGCCCTGCAGCCCGCGTACGGCCTGGCCGAGGCGACGCTCGCGGTCACCGGGCTCGACCCGGACGAGGAGTGGACGACCCTGCGCGTACGCCCCCGGTCGCTGCGCGTCGGCGGCCGGATCGAGCGCGACGGAACCGAGCTCGAAGGAGCCGACCTCCAGCCGATCACCGGCTGCGGTCGTCCGCTCCCGGGCGTCCAGGTGACCATCGAGGACGACGACGGGCGCGCGCTGGGCGAGGACGAGGTCGGGGAGATCGTCGTCCGGGGCCCCAACGTGGCCAGGGGCCACGAGGACGGGCTGCGCACGGCCGACGCCGGGTTCGTCCATGACGGGCAGCTCTACGTGATAGGGCGGCTCGGCGACAGCCTGAAGCTGCGCGGGCGCGCGCTGTTCGCCGAGGACCTGGAGCTGGCGCTGAGCCAGGCCGGGGTGCCGCCGCTGCGGATGGCGGCCCTTCTCGGTCACCGCTCGGGAGTGCCCACCGTGGCCGTCGTCTTCGAGCAGGCGCGGGCCGAGTGGCTGGCGGCCGCCGGACCGCTGCTGCGCCGCCGCGCCGAAGGAGCCGAGGTGGTGTTCTTCGACGCGCCACGCGGCTCGATCGCCCGCACCTCAAGCGGCAAACCCAAGCGCCGACGCCTGTGGCGCGACTTCGCCGAGGACCGCCTTCCCGGAACCGTTATAGCTGAGGAGATCTCATGACCGAGTCCACGACCGTCCGATCAGAGCAGGAGATCCGCGACTACGTCGCCGAGATCGTCGGCGAGCTCGCCCCCAACCCCGACGGCGTCGCCGTCGACGGCGCGTCGCGGCTCGTCGAGGACCTCGGCTACCACTCGCTGGCGCTGCTGGAGCTGGCGTTCACGCTGGAGGACGAGTTCGACCTGCCCCCGATCGACGAGGCCACGGCGCGTCTGATCACCACGGTGGAGTCGGTGGCGGGACACGTCGTCAACGTGCTCGGCGAACGCGGAGACGTGGCGGCCGCGTGACGGCGTCCTCCCGGGCGCTGAGCGTCCGGCTGTTCACGGCCATGCTGCACACGCAGGAGTTGCTGGCCTGCTATCTCGGGGTGCGGCTCGGGCTGTACGAGGCCCTGGCGAAGGCGCCCGCGACCCCGGACGAACTCGCCGCGCGGGCCGGGATCGCCCCCCGGTACGCCAGAGAATGGCTGGAGCAGCAGGCCGTCGCCGGGTTCCTCAACGTGGAGGACGCCCTCGCCGGTGACCGGTCACGCTGCTACGCGTTGCCACCCGAGCACGCCGTCGTTCTCCTGTCGTCCGGCAGCCCGCTGTCGATGGTGTCGCTGACGACCCTTCCGCTGGGCGGGGTCGCGGCGGCCCTGCCGAGCCTGCTGGAGGCGTACCGGACCGGTGAGGGCGTCCCGGACGACATCTACGGCGACGACTGGCGGGCGGGGCACTCGGGGGCCAACCGGGCGCTGTTCACCCATTTCCTGCCCGGCTGGCTCACCTCGGTGCTGCCGTCGCTGCACGCCCGGCTGAGTTCCGCGCCCGCGCTGATCGCGGACGTCGGGTGCGGGGCGGGGTGGGCGGCCATCGCGCTGGCGTCCGCGTATCCGCTGGCGACCGTACACGGATTCGATCTGGACGAGCCGATCCTGGCCGACGCGGAGCGCAACGCGGCGGAGGCGGGGGTGTCGTCCCGCGTCACGTTCGAGGCGGCGGACGCCGCGACCGTCTCAGGCTCCTACGATCTGGTCTGCGTGTTCGACACGCTGCACGAGATGAGCCGTCCCGTGCCGGTCCTTTCGGCCTGCCGCGCGCTGCGCGCCGAGGACGGGGTGGCGCTCGTGCTGGACGCCCGCGTCGCGCCGCGGTTCACGGCCCCGGGCGACGAGATCGAGCGGTTCCAGTACGGCACGAGCGTGCTGCACTGCCTGCCGGCATGCCTGGCCGGGGAGGACTCGGCGGGCACGGGGACCGTGATGCGGCCGGACACGGTCCGCCGCTACGCGCGGGCCGCCGGCTTCGCCGACGCCCGCGAGCTGCCGATCGGCGACCGCTTCCACCGCCTCTACGAGCTGGTGTAACGCTGCCGCAGGGTGACCTGCGCGGGGTCGTAGGCGGTGCGGAACAGGCCGCGCCGCTGCAGCTCGGGGATCAGCAGGTCGCAGATGTCGTCGATGCCCTGCGTGGTCGGGCACGGGATCAGGTTGAACCCGTCCACGCCGGCGACGCTCTGCCACTCCTCCATCCGGTCGGCCACCTCCTCGACCGTGCCGAACAGCGTCACGGGGCTGTTGCGCCGGGGCCGCCGGGCCGTGGACACGAGGTAGCGCACGTCGTCCACCGTCCACTCGCGCTCGGGGCCGAGGCGCTTGAGGAAGCCGACGAAGCTGTGGCTCCCCTTCGAGGCGATCTCCGACACGGGCGTCTCGCCGGGGAACGCGGCCAGGTCGAAGTCCATCCAGCCGCACCACTTGGCGAGCTGGCCCTCGCCGTCCCACAGCTTCACGTACTCCTCGGCGCGGCGGCGCGCCTCCTGCCGGGTCTCGCCGACCATCACCATCGACCCCTGCAGGATCTTTATCGATCGCGGGTCGCGGCCCAGCTCGGCCGCCCGCCGGCGCAGCGCGGCGACCTGCGGCGCGCCCCCGGCCGGGTCGGGCAGGGTCAGGAAGACGACCTCGGCGTGCTGGGCCGCGAAGGTCAGCCCGCGCGCCGACGCGCCCGCCTGGTACAGCACGGGGGTGCGCTGCGGCGACGGCTCGCACTGGTGCGGCCCGCGCACCTCGAACCAGCGCCCCTTGTGCCCGATCTCCCGCACCCGGTCCGGGTCGGTAAAGGTGCCGCTGTCCGGGTCGCGCACCACCGCGTCGTCGTCCCAGCTGTCCTCCCACAGTGCCCGCACGACCTGGAGGTATTCATCGGCGCGGTCGTAGCGGTCGTCGTGGTCGAGATACTCGCCGAGCCCGTTGAGCGTGGCCGAGCTGAGATAGGACGTGACGATGTTCCACGCGATCCGGCCACCGGTCAGGTGGTCCAGGGAGCTGAACAGCCGCGCGCACTCGTACGGCGGGTGGTAGGTGGTCGAATACGTCACCGCGAACCCGAGATGCTCGGTTACCGCCGCGGCGGCCGGGATGACCAGCACCGGATCGATCGACGGGATCTGCACCGCGTGCCGCACGGCCGGGGCCCACGAGCCCTCGTAGACGTCGTAGACGCCGTGCACGTCGGCGAAGAACAGCGCGTCCACGCAGGCCAGCTCCAGCTTCCTGGCAAGGCTCACCCAGTAGGTCAGCGACCGGTAGCCGGTGGCCGTCCGATCGGCCTGGTGCCGCCAAAAACCCTTGAACTGAGGGGACGGGGAGCACTGCGTGAACACGTTGATGTGCATGCTCTCGACGCTATCCCAAAACCGTCGTTTCTCGTATCTTGTAACCAGTATTTTTCGCTGTGAACGGGAGGGTTCATGCCGGTACGGCCCCGCGTCGACATCCAGGCGGTCACCGAGCTGACGGAGTTGGCCGACTACATCGTCCCGTTCGCCATCCGGGTCATGTGCGACATGAGCGTGGCCGACCAGCTCGTGGACGGCCCGCGCCCCGTCGAGGAGATCGCCGCGGCCACCGGAGCGCACGCGCCAACCCTGCTCCGCGCCATGCGGGCCCTCGCGGGCCGGGGCGTCTTCACCGAACTCGACCCCGGCACGTTCGCGCTCACTCCGCTGGCCGAGCCGCTCCGCTCGGACCACCCGTTCTCGGTCCGCGAGTGCTTCCCGCTGATGCCTCCGGACGTCACGTCGTGGGCGCGGCTCACCGGCGCCATCCGCACCGGCCGCACGGCCTTCGACGACCTGTACGGCATGGGCTACTACGACTGGTGCGCGGACCATCCGTATGAGTGCGACCGGTTCGAGCGGTCGGCGGAGAGCGTTAACCCGCTGGTCCTCCGGACCGTGGTCCCGGCCGTGGACTGGTCGGGCATCACGACATTGGTGGACGTGGGCGGCGGGCACGGTACGTTCGTGGCGGGAGTGCTCCGGCGCAACCCGGCGATGTCGGCGATCCTGTTCGACCTGCCGCACGTGGCCGAGCGCGCCCCGGCCGTCCTGGCGGAGGCGGGCGTCGCCGACCGGTGCGAGGTGCGCGGCGGCGACTTCTTCTCCGGCGCCATACCTCCGGGCGCCGACGCGTACCTGATGAAGACGATCCTGCACGACTGGCCGGACGAGCGGGCGTCCGCGATCCTGCGCGCCGTACGGGCCGCGATGCGGGAAGACAGCCGCCTGCTGGTGATCGAGTCGGTACGGACGCCGGGCGACGGCTGGGACGTCGGCAAGGTCATGGACGTCAAGGCGCTGGCGCTGTTCGGCGGGCACACGCGCACCGAGGAGGAGTTCGCCGGGCTGTTCGCCGGGGCGGGTCTGCGGCTGGCGTCGGTCACCCTTACGCCGACCATGTCCGTCATCGAAGGGGCCGCCATCGAGGGGTCCGTCATCGAGGGGTCCGTCATCGAGGGTGCTGCGCTGTGACGCTCCGCCTCGACGGCCGCACCCACCTGAACCTCACGGTCACCGACATCGAGCGCAGCACCGAGTGGTACTGCAAGGTGTTCCAGATGATCCAGGTCAACGACGTGATCCCGCCCGAGTCCGGATTCCGGTTCGTGACCCTCGTCCACCCGGGGTCGTTCGCGTCGGTGGTGCTGGGCCGTCCGTTGGCCGGCATCGACGGCGACGTCTTCGACGAGTCACGGGTCGGGCTGCACCACTTCGCCTACCACGTCCCCGATCGGGACGACCTGGACCTGTGGGCCGCCCACCTCACGGAGGCCGGGGTCGAGCACAGCGGCGTGACCACGTCGGCGCACGAGGCCGGGTCGCAGATCTGGCTCCGCGACCCGGACCGCATCTGGCTGGAGATCTACTGGGTCAACCGGGACTTCTTCATCCGCCGCCTGCGCGACCGCTGGCGGACCGGGGAGCTACGCCGGTAGCTCCTCGTCGCTCCGCGCGACCAGGAGGTCGCCCAGGACCAGCAGGTCGAGTTCCTTGCCGCGGACGAAGGTGGCCACCGCGTCCGCGGCGCTGTTCACAATGGGCTCGTCGGACAGGTTGAACGACGTGTTGATCACCGCCGGGACGCCGGTGAGCCGCCGGAACTCCTCGATGAGCGCCCAGTAGGCCGGGTTGGTGTCACGATGGACGGACTGCGGCCGGGCCGAGCCGTCCACGTGGGTGACGGCCGGGACGCGCAGCCGCACGTCGGGCCGCACCCGGGAGGCGGCCAGCATGAACCTGGCCGGATCGCCGACCTGTCCCTCGATGAGTTCGCCCAGGTGCTCGGCGAGGATGCTGGGCGCGACCGGCCGCCACATCTCCCGCCCCTTGACCACGTTCAGCCGTTCGAGGCTGCGCCGGTCCCTCGGATCCGCGAGGATGCTGCGCGCCCCGAGGGCCCGCTGCCCGATCTCCCCGCGACCGCGCGCCCACGCCACCAGCTTCCCCTCGGCGATCCGCGCGGCGGCGAAGGCGATCAGCCCGTCCTCCCCCGGTTCCCGGTACGGGAGGCCGGCGGCGGACGCCGCCACCCGCGCCTCCTCGGTGGTCAGGTCGCCGGACCAGTACGCGTGGTCGACGGCGGTCGGAGTGAACGGGTCCTGCTCCTGCGCGACGACCAGAGCCGCGCCCAGCGACACCCCGGCGTCGGTCGGCACCGGCGGCACGTACACGCGCTCGAACATCCCGCTGTCGACCAGCTTGCCGATCATCGTGCAGTTCATCGCGACGCCGCCGGCCAGCACCAGCACCGGCAGCCCCGTCTCGGCGCGCGCGTGCTCGGCCATCGAGAGCACCGCCTCCTCCAGGGCCTCCTGGACGCTGGCCGCGAAGTCCGCGTAGGCGACGGGCTCCTCACCGGTCCGCTCGGCGTACGGGAAGAACTGGGCGAACGCCGGTTTCACGGCGGCCGACACGACCGGGTAGTACGCGGTGAGCGGTCCCGTGATGCCGACCTTGACCGGCCCGGCCGGGGGCTCACCGGTCAGCTCGTAGCCGCCGTCGGCCGCGCGCAGCGGCATGCCCGGCCATGGCCGGCCGTAGGCGGCGAGCCCCATGAGTTTGCCGGTGCCCCAGTAGCCGAGACCGGCCCATTCGGCGGCGGCGTTGTAGAAGAAGCCGAGTGACTGGTCGACCGCCCATTCGCGAGTGAGCGTGATCCGGCCGTCCCGGGCGACTCCGAGCGAGCTGGCCTGGGTCTCCCCCGCACCGTCGACGACGATGACGGCCGCCTCGTCGACGCCCGCGCTGAAGTAGGCGCTGGCCGCGTGCGCGACGTGGTGCGCGATCCACCGGACCGGGGGGAGGGTCAGGTCGTCGTGGCCGGGGAAGAGCATGGCGCGCAGGCCCTCGGGGGTGAACCGCTTGTTCCGGCCGAGCGGCAGATCGCGGAAGTCCCAGCCGATGGCGATCGCGTCGAGGTCGTGCGGGGTGATGCCCTCGATGGCGAGGCAGGCGGCGATGGCCTCGACGGGCGGCTGCCCGACCGCGTGCTTGCGCCGGCTCAGCCGTTCCTGCTCGAACAGCGCGCGCAGCGCGCCGTCGCGCAGCAGCGCGGCCGACGAATCGTGGAACCCGATGTTGATCCCCAGGACGTACATCCGTCACTCATCTCCGTTCGATACGGCCGGAACGGCCTGGGTGTTCGCCACGGCCAGGACGGCCTGGATGATGTTGTGGTAGCCGGTGCAGCGGCACAGGTTGCCTTTGAGCGCGAGCCGTACGTCCTGTTCGGTGAGCGGGCCGGGCGCGGAGCCGAGGAGCGACACGGCGGCCAGCACCATGCCGGGTGTGCAGAAGCCGCACTGCACCGCGTGGTGCTCGTGGAAGGCCCGCTGGACCGGGTGGAGCCGGTCGCCGTCCGCCAGCCCCTCGATCGTGACGACGGACCGCCCGTGGGCCTGCGCGCCGACCACGGTGCAGGACTTGACGGCCCGTCCGTCGAGCAGGACCGTGCACGCGCCGCAGGAGGTGGTGTCGCACCCGATGTTCGTTCCGGTCAGCCCGAGCTCGTCCCGCAGCAGCCCGGCGAGGGTGGTGCGCGGCTCGACGGCGGCGGCGACCGGCCGCCCGTTCACGGAGAGCTTGATCTCGACGTCTTCTCGGCTGCCGGATTCGGTCACGGGGCGACTCCGATCTCGATGAGCGCGCGGCGGGTCAGGACGCGGGCCAGGTGGCGGCGGTAGTCGGCGCCGGCCGTGCGGTCGGTCGGGGGGTCGGTGCCCGCGTCGGCGAGCGCGGCGGCCTCGGCCGCTCCCGCGCCTCGCTTGAGGGCCGCCTCCACGCCGGGCGCGCGCACGGGGACCGGCGCCAGGCCGCTGATCGCGACGCGCCCGGAGGAGACGGCGACCGCGACGACCGCCCATTCGAGCGCGTCGCGGTGGAACTTCCGGTGACTCCACGGCCCGGTGTCCGGTGCGACCCGCACCTCGGTGATCAGCTCGCCCGGTTCGATCGCGGTACGGCCCGCCCCGAGGACGAAGTCGCGCAGGGCGATGACCCGGACGCCGTCCCGGCGGGCCAGCACGACGCTCGCGTCCAGCGCGATTCCGGCCAGGATGAGGTCGGCGGCCGGATCCGCGTGCGCGAGCGACCCGCCGATCGTCCCCATGTGCCGGATCTGCGGATCGGCGATCAGCGCCGCGGCTCCGGCCAGCGACGGTAGCCGTTCCCGCAATAGGTCGCTGGCCGCCAGGTCGCAGTGCCTGGTGGTCGCGCCGATGGCGAGGTGCGAGCCGTTGTCGGTGATGTGGGACAGCTCCGTGAGGTGCCCGATGTCGAGCAGGGTCTCGGCGCGGGCGGTGCGCGCCTTCAGGGCGGGCAGCAGCGACTGGCCTCCCGCCAGCACGGTCACCCCGCCCTGACCAAGCCTGATGAGGGCGTCGGCGAGGTCGCCGGCGCGCCGGTAGCCGAACGCGGCGGGGATCACGGGCCGTCGCCTCCCCATGGCGCGCATGTCCGGACGAGCGCGGCGACCACGTCCCGTTCGCGGGGGACCAGGTAGAAGTGCCCGCCGGGGAACACGGCCAGCCGGAACCCGCCCCGCGTGTATTCGGACCAGGACCGCGCCTCGTCCTCGCTCACCTCGACGTCGCGATCCCCGATGAACGCCATGATCGGCGCGGGGAGCCGCTCCCGGGCGGGCGGCTGGTAGGTCTCGGCCACCTCGTAGTCGGCGCGCAGGATCGGCAGAGTCAGCTCGCGGAGCACCGGATGGTCGAGCGCCTCCTGCTCGGTGCCGCCGAGCCGTCCCATCTCGGCCCACAGTGTGTCGTCATCGGCCAGGTGGACGGCGGTGTCGCGCAGCCGGTCGGGCGCGGGCCGCCCCGACACGACCAGCGCGGCCGGGCGCACGGCGAGCCGTCGCGCCACCTCGTGCGCGACCGACGCGCCGAGGCTGTGCCCGAACAGGACGACAGGCCCGCGCCGGGCCAGCGGCGCGATCGCCTTCGCGGCTCGGTCGGCCATCTCGTCCATCCGCCGGATTAGCGGCTCGGAGACCCGGTCATGGCGGCCCGGGTACTGCACGGCGTGGAGTTCCACGTGTTCCGGCAGGTGGGCGTGCCAGGAGTGGTAGAAGCTCGCGTTGCCGCCGGCGTGCGGGAAGCACACGAGGCGGACGCGCGGCGCGTGACGGGGCGCGTAGGCCCGGAGCCAGTCGTTCACGCGCCCCCCTCCCCCGCGGCCTTGGCGAGGGCGGCGACGTCGTCGGGTGCGAGGGGGGTGGCGGTCTCGCCGTGGAGGAGCTCGGGTGGGCCGAGTTTGCTGGTCATGTCCTGCCATATCCGGCAAAGGGTGAGGTGGTACTGACCACGGCGGGCGGGCGGTTCCCCCGCGCGGGCCGCGTCGCGCAGCTCGGTCAGCGCGTGCTCGACGCCTTGCGGCCACACGGTGTCGAAGATCCGCCGATGGCTCGCCGCGACCGGATCGCCGAGCGGCAACACGCTCGGCACGTCGAGATGGTCGGCGACGGCGTCGTCCGGTTCGGCGAAGTGGACGGTTCCCGTGCTGGAGTCCTGGACCTGCTGCGGGAAGTCCGGGCGGGGACTCCACGTGACCGGCCCGTGGGTGCCCACGAGCGTGAGGTGCCCCCCTTCGGTGCCCAGCGTGATCCGATGCAGCAGGTGCGCGAGGTTGTCGGGGTCGGCCGGGTCGAGCTGGTTCTGCACCCGGAACGTCACGGGCACCCCCGCGATCACCCCGTCCAGCGCCCGGAACGGCGCCCCCGTGCGGGCGAGCCTCGCCAGCTCAGGCGACGGCGGCGCGGGCTCGGCCAGCCCCCACGGGCGGACCCCGCCGAGGGTCTGGCCGATGATGTCGAGCATCGCGTACGCCACCTGGAACCCGCACGCGGCGTCCACGTACCGCGGCCGCTGCCGGCTGAGCAGTTCGGCCGCGGCCGCCATGAAGCGCCGGACCGGCGGGGTGTGCACGTAGAACGAGTTCAGATGGTAGACGACGCCTTCCCGCGCCGCCGTGCGCAGGCACTCGGCCAGTTCGTCGTGGTGCAGCGGGTGCTCCTGCAACACGTGGATCCCGCGCTCCATCAACGCCCGGGCGACCTCGGCGCCCGCCCCGCCGAGCAGTCCGCCCCTGATCACCACGCACGCGAGCCGGACGTCCGGCGGGACGTCGTCGACGTGGGTGAACAGCGGCACGCCGTAGTGCTCGGCGCAGGCCCTCGACCGCGCGCTGCCCTGCGCGAGGATTCCCCCCAGCTCGAACGGGAACCCCGGCCGCCGGAACGACTGCAGGTACACCTGCCCGAACTTGGTCCCCGCCACGACGACCCTCGGCCGACCACTCACAGCACGCCCTCCTCGACACCGGCGTCGACATGCAGGTCACAGGCCACGACGGCGGCGCAGCCTGCCAGACGGTCCAGGATCTGGGATGGACCGTGCGGAATCTCCGCGAGATGCCACACCCCGGGCGGCACGTCACCCTGTTCCACGGCCCAGGTCGCGAGGGCCGCCGCCGTCCCTGTGAGTGCGCTCGCACCGGTCCCGCGCAGGACGAGCGACCTGGACTCGTCGTCACTGCTCGCGGTGAGGACCAGCAGCTGGTAGCGCTCATGCCCGAAGGCGTCCAGCTCCGCCGCCGCACGCAACTCGTCCGCCGACGCCCGCCCGTAGAGCGCGGCGAGCACGCGGTTCCCCGCGTACGCCGAGTACCACTCGACCTCCCGCAGCCCATGCCGCCTGGCCACGCGTTCCGTCTCGGTGCTGAGGTACGGCACAGCGGTGATCGGCTCCGGATAGAACGGCACCTGAACGGCCTGTCGCGTGCGCAACGCTCCCGGCACCCGCCGGTCGCCCCGCCACGCCGCCATGGCCTCGCCGTACGCGTCGGCGCCGAGGTAGTCGACCGCCGCGACCTCCGTGATCGTGTCGCGCCCTCCGACGTGGGCCGTCAAGGTTTCGGCCTCGGGAAAGCCCGAGAGCAGAACGTGCGGCAGCAGCCCGCTCAGCCCCGGCATCATCCCGGCCGAAACGACCGCCGTCCACGGCCCGGCGAGCCGGCTCAGCTCCGCGTGCAGGGCGTCGTCTCCCGACGCGTCCACGTAGCGGGCTCCGGCCGCGTGCGCCGCCCGGGCGACGCGGGAGCCGATCACGGCGGCGGGCCCCGCGCAGTTGAGCACGGTCGTCGCGCCGGCGCAGAAGGCCGCCAGGCCGGCGGGGTCGAGTGCGTCCACACGGTCCGGCGCGGTGCGGCCGCCGACGCGTAGGGGTCCCGCCCCCCAGGTGCGGAGCTGGGCGACGGCGTGGGCGCCGACCTGGCCGTGGCCGCCGATGACGGCGATCATCGCAGGGCCTCCCACAGGTCGTCGGCGCCGTGGATCCGCAGTTCGCCGAGGCACACATCGCTCCACCAGGCCAGCGGGGCTCCCACGAGCGTGACGTCTCCGGCGTACAGGTCCGGCTTGGCCGCTCCCATCTCGGGCTCGACCAGGGTCAGCCCGGCCACGTCGTGTCCGGCCTCGGACAGGTGCCTGGCCAGTTCGAGCGCCAGCGGCGCGCCCGCCCCGCAGCCCACCACCCTCACAGGGGCGTCTCCGGGGGTCGCGGCCACGGCGTCGGCGAGCAGGCGGTCGGCGTCGCCTTCGGTCGTGACGCGCCAGGCCGTGCCCAGGTCGCGCAGGACCTCCAGGACCTCGTCCGTGGCGCCGACGACGAGGTAGCGCCCCGGGCCGGTGCCGCCGAGCGGGGTGAGGACCGCGTTCTCCTCGGCGGCGCCCGCGGTGGAGGTCGTGGTGGAGGTCGTGGCGTGGCTGGTCAGGTGGGTGGCGAGGGCGGCGACCGTCGGGTGCTCCAGGATGTGGCGAAGGAGTTCGTCGAAGTACGCCCGGGCGGCCTCGGGGATCTCCTCGATCACCCGGCCGATCAGTCGCGCGGCCAGCAGGGAGTCGCCGCCGAGGGTGAAGAAGTCCTGGTCGCGGGCCACGCCGGGGGCGCCGAGGACCTCGGACCAGATGGCGGCGACGCGGCGTTCGAGGTCGGTGCGGGGCTCCTCACCTCCGGCGGCGGCCGCCTGCTCCACCGCGGGCGTGAGCCACGCCTGCAGCGCGGCCCGGTCGATCTTGCCGGTGCTGCCGTACGGGAGCGAATCAACGATCTGCAGGCGCGGCAGCATGTATTCGGGGAGCCGCTCGGCGAGATGGTCGTGCAGGTGGACCGGGTCGAGCCTGGCCCTGTCGGCCTTGAACCTGGCGGCGAAGACGCGGATGCCGATCTCCGCCAGCGGGCCATCCCCCGTGGGCAGGCACGCGGCCGGCTCGCCGCCCGCGCCGGACACCATGGACGCCCATTCCGCCGCGCTGAGGAACGTCCGATCAGTTCCGCGACGCTGGTCGAGGAAGTCGCCGGTCTCCTCGTCGAGGCGGACGAGCACTTCGAGCGAGGCCATGATCTGGTGGTGGTCACGGGTCATCTCGACGAACACCAGCCAGCCGCCGGGCGCGAGCAGCTCGCGCAGCCGGCCGAGGGTGGCCGCGACGTCCCGGGTCGCGTGCAGCACGTCCCCGGCGACGATCACGTCGGCGCAGCCGGGGGTCAGTCCCTGCGTGCGGATGTCCTCGTCCAGGTCGAACGCCGCGTACCGGATGTCGTCTCGTCCGGCGAACCGGCGGCGCGCCTCGCCGAGGAAGAACGGCGACAGGTCGGTGTAGAGGTAGTCGGCGAACGCGGGCGTGCCTTCCGAGATGTCGTCCAGTGCGGCCAGCACCTCGGCCGTCAGGCCGCCCGCGCCCGCGCCTACCTCCAGGACGCGGACCGGTTCCGGCTGCCCGGCGGCGAGCTGCGCCACGATCTGCCCGGCGGTGCGACCGGCCCACTGGTTGAACAGCGTTCCGGCGTACAGAGTGTCGGTGATCTCGAGGCGGCCCTCGGGGAACAGCAGCGCCGCCGGATTTTCGGCGCCGCGCAGCAGCGCGGGCAGGTGTTCGCCCGCCGTGCGGAAGTAGTCGAGCAGTGCCCGATCGCCTTCGATATCGGGCCATGACCGGTCGGGCGCTTTGACCAGTTCGTACGCGCCGTCCAGCTCGGTCAGCACGCCCTCCTCGACCAGCGCGTTCAGGAAGCGGCGGACCAGCCGCCGGTGCCTGGGCAGCACCCCGGTCGCGGCGTAGATCTCGTCCATCCCGTGGCGCCCGCCCTCGAACAGCCCGGCCGCGCGGAACGCGTCGAGCATCACGCCGAGCGCCACCTGGTCGAGGACGCGCAGATAGTCGAGGTAATCCGGCTGTTCGACGGCCGCGCGCAGCTCGGCGGCGTCCGCGCTGATCGCGGGCAGCGGCGGCGGCCGGCGGCGCGCGGGCTCGGCGAAAGCGGTCAGCCTGCGGTCGAGGGGCGGCGTGCCGTCGACGACCACCGCGCATCCGGCCACATCGGGATGGGCGGCCAGGGCCGCTTCGATTTCGCCCAGCTCGATCCGGTGGCCGCGGATCTTCACCTGGAAGTCCTCGCGGCCGAGGAACTCGATGACCCCGTCGGGCAGGTAACGGCCGAGATCACCGGTCCGGTAGAGCCGCTCGCCCGCCTGGGTCACGAAGCGCGCGGCGGTCCGCTCGGGATCGTTCAGGTAGCCCTCGGCCACGCCGGCCCCACCGATGTAGAGCTCACCGGGCACCCAGTCGGGGCACGGCCGCATCCGCCGGTCCAGCACGTGGAAGGTCTGGTTGGTGAGTGGCACACCGTAGGGGATGGACCGCCACGAGGGATCGACCTCGTCGATCGGATAGATGATCGACCAGATGGCGGCCTCCGTCGCGCCGCCGAGGCTGACCACGGCCAGCCCGGGAACCCGCCGCCTGATCTGGTCGGGCAGCGGCACGGGGATCCAGTCGCCGCTCAGCAGCGCCACGCGCAGGGTCGGCAGGGTGACGGACGGGGTGGCCCGGAGGTAGTCGTGCAGCATCTGCAGTTGCGCGGGGACCGAGTTCCACAACGTCACGCCGTGCTCGGCGATCAGCTCGGCCCAGTGCGCCGGGTCGCCGCGCCGGTCGGGAGAGGGCAGGACCAGGCAGCCTCCGGCCGCCAGCGGCCCGAACAGGTCGTAGACCGACAGGTCGAACCCGAGGCCGGCCAGCCCGAGCACCCGGTCGCCTGGCCCCACCGCGAACCGGGCGTCGATGTCGCGGACCGTGTTGAGCGCGGCCCGATGGGTGATCATCACGCCCTTGGGGATGCCGGTGGATCCGGACGTGTGGATCACGTAGGCGAGCGCGTCAGGCGTCACCTCGGCCGCGGGAGCCTCCCCGGACGTCAGGTCGTCGACGGCGACGGGCGTGCAGGGCCACTCGTCGTACGCGAGGTCGCGTTGCGTGAGTGCGACCCGGATTCCGGCGGCGGTGATGATGCCGTCCCGGCGCGCCCGCGGCTGGGAGGTGTCCACGGGGACGTAGGAGCAGCCCGCCATCAGGGCTCCGAAGACCGCCACCACCTGCTGCCAGCCCTTGTCGGCCACCACCGCGACCAGGTCGCCCGGCCGGCAGGCGTGCTCGTCGCGCAGGGTGGCGGCGACGGCCGCGGCGCGGGCGGTCAGCTCGGCGAAGGTCAGGGTCCGGCCGTCGGCGATGACGGCGGGAGCGCCGGGGGTGCGGAGGGCCTGAGCGAGCACGCCGTCGTGCAACAGGCCTTCGGGCAGGGGCCCGCCCGTGGCGTTGACGGCCGCGCGGCGACGCAGTTGCTCCTGTGGGAGCCGGGCGGGCGCGGCCTCGAGCCAGCGGTCGTCGCCGGTGGCCAGGGCGCGTAACAGTTCCTCGTACGCGGCGAACATGGCTTCGGCGACGCCTTCGGGCAGCACGCCCTCGCGGACGTCCCAGTTGCTGACGAGGGTCGCGCCGCGTTCGATGTTCTGGCAGTCGATCCAGACCTGGGGGGTCTGGCTGATGCCGTACCCGGGATCGGGGAAGGCCCGCTGGGTGCTCTCGCCACGCAGGCCGATGGCACTGGTGAAGACGACGGGCATGAGCGCCGCCGCGCCGCCGCGGCGGCGGGTCAGCTCCCGCAGGACCTCGACGCCGGAGTAGAGCCGGTGGTCCAGGTCGGCCCAGAGCGTGGCCTGCAGTTCCTTGGCCCGGTCGTGGAAGGGCGCGTCCGCGTCCTGGTCGACCGCGAGCAGGCTGACCGAGGTGAAGTCGCCGACCAGCAGGTCCGCCTGCGGGTGGACGGGCGCCCGGTTGAGCAGCGTGATGTCGACCGTGAACCGCGGCTTGGCGCTCCACAGCCCGATGATCTCCGTGTACGCGGCGAGCACCGCGCCCGACGGGGTGATCCCGTGCCGGGCGGCGCGTTCGCGCAGGCCGGACCACTCGTCCGCGGACAGCGTGAGCTCGTGCCTGGCGAACCTCGCCGCTCCCGGCGCGGGGGGCAGGATCGGCAGTTCCGGGGCCGGGGGCAGGTCGTCGATCCGGTCGAGCCAGTAGTCACGGTCGCGTTCGTAGCGGGAGCCGGTGTGGGTGCGGCGTTCGGCTTCCAGGTAGTCGCGGAAGGTGATCTCCAGCGGCGGCAGCGGCTCGTCCGGCCGCTCGTAGCGCGCGGCCAGCTCGTCGAGCAGCACCTGGATGCTGACGAAGTCACAGATGAGGAAATCTATGGACAAGTGCAGGACACTGCGGTCGGGCTCGCGGCTCACCTTCAACGAGAACAGCGGCCAGGCGTCGGTGCGGTAGACCATGTGGTCCAGCTCGCCCCGGGTGAAGACGGCCGGGCGCTCGGCGACCTCGATGACGTACTCGGGCACCTCGGGCAGCACCCTCTGGGCCCCACCCGGTTCGATGACCGCGCGGAGCATGTCGTGCCGCGCGATCAGGTCGTTCCACGCCGTCTGCAGCCGGCCGGCGTCGAGCGTGCCGCCCGGGAAGGCCAGCTCGCCGTAACCGTGGCAACCGACCCCGCCGTACGAGAACGCCTCGCCACGCCCGAGCAGGTAGGCGGCCTGCACGTCGGTCACCGGGAACGGTTCGTGACGCCGCTCCGCCTGGTGGACCGCGACGGGCCCGCGCGCCTCACCCAGCAGCGCGAGCACCTCGTCCTTGTGCTCGGAGAGGGCGGCCTTTCTGCTCTCCGTGAGTACGCCACGGGGGGCGCGGAAGCGCAGTCTGCCGTCTTCCTCCCACAGCCGCACTCCGAGCGCCCGCAGTTCTTCGACCAGCCTCGCACCACCACGGGCAGTCACAGTTCACCCTCCTCGAAGTCCGCCCAGAAGTCCATGTGGTCCAGGTCAGGATCAAGTCGCGCCCCCACGGCCACGGCCAGGTCCGCGACGGTCGGCCGGGCCAGCAGGTCCCGCAGCGGCACGTCGGCCCCGAACCGGTCGCGCACGACGGCGACCAGCCGGGTGGCGAGCAGGCTGTCGCCGCCGAGGGCGAAGAAGCTCTGCCCGCGCCCGGGCGGCGGGCATCCCAGCAGTTCGGCCCACACGGCCGCGAGCCCGGTTTCGAGCCCCGGCCTGGGTGGTTCGTCGACGGGTTCGGACACGGCGCAGAGCCGGGCCGTCGCATCCCGGTCGATCTTG